>NZ_JAFHKM010000002.1:4877404-6194872 GCF_016937515.1 Cohnella algarum | reverse complement strand
CCATAAAATATCCCGCAACCGACCGGATCTTCAGGAGGATCTCATTCAGGTGGGCGGATGTCGCTGTTCCGGCTGCTCAAGCAGTTCGATCCGGGCTTTGGCATGCCCTTCGAGCCTTACGCGATGAAGAGCATGGTCGGCCAGATGAAAAATTATTTGCGGGACAAGTCGTGGTATGTCCAGGTGCCGCGCAGAATCAAGGAAAAAGGGCTCAATCTGCAGCGCGCGATCGACGAGCTGACGATGGAGCTGGAGCGCTCGCCGAGCGTTCCGGAAATTGCCGAGCGCATGGACATGAGCCTGGAGGAGACGTTGAAGTGCTGGCCGGACGGGAGCTGTACCATTACGTTTCGCTGGATACGCCGGTATCCGACGACGAAAACGGCGCGACGCTGGGCGAGATGATCGGCGTGCCGTCCGACGACTACGCGGAAGTCGACCGCAAGCTGGTGCTGGACAAGGCGATGGACCGGCTGAAGCCCGAAGAGCGGAAGGTGCTTCTGCTATTATACGAGCAGGGCTACTCCCAGCGATTCGTGGCCGAGCAATTGGGCGTCTCCCAAATGAGCGTGTCCCGCATTCAGCGGCGCGCGATCGATCAGCTGAAGAAGTGGCTTTCCGCCGGCGGAGAAGCGCCGGACGGTGAGGACGGACGAGGGCGGGCGAGGATGGACGGGAGCCGCCGAATCCCGGCAAGGGGCTTGTTTCGATTTTCCGCCGACAGGGTAATAGAGAATACGCAACACATTCTCTTAAAAGGCGGTGGACGCGATGACTGTCATCTACCAGCTCGATTGCTTCGGCTGCGACATTCTCGTCCGTCAACAGCAAGAATCGTACCACCTCGGCATCCAATCCCGTTCGAATCCGCTCGGATTCGGCAATCGTCTGGCCGAGTTCGATTCCGAGGAGGATGCGGTCGGCGCGGCCGATCTTTTTTGCCGGATGTACAAGCTGATGCGCGAATACGGGTATCGCCTTTCGGGCGAGGAATTCCAGAAGGACGATATGCCGTCCATTCCGGTCAAGGGGCTGCTGAACCTGCGCCCGGCGACGAACGATCTTCGCGCGCTGCTTGAACGCGACGCGGAGCTGTACGGCGCGGCAACGTCTTCGTGATGCGGCTTCTATTCATCGCAGCAGACTCGCAAACCGTCGCCCTCTCGCGGCAGAAAGCCTTTGCATTCGCAAGGCACCGCCGCGAGAGGGCATTTGTTTGCGGCGGGAAGCGGGACGCGAGCGGGGACGTTGAAGGCGCGGGGCTTGTCGTCCGGGCAAAGACCGCCTCTTCGCGATATCCCCTTCGCTCAGCAGGTTTCGGGGAGTTAAATGATCGGGTTAGCGCGGTGTGGGGGAAAAGAAGGGGACAGGACGGACTACATGGCGAGTTGGCGGCTGGTTTGGTGGGCTAGAAGGGGATTGGATGGACTACATGTCGAGTCGGCGGCGGGTTTGGCGGCCGAGAAGGGGACAGGACGGACTACATGGCGAGTTGGCGGCTGGTTTGGTGGGCTGGAAGGGGATTGGATGGACTACATGTCGAGTCGGCGGCGGGTTTGGCGGCCGAGAAGGGGACATGACGGACTACATGGCAAGTGGGCGGCGGGTTTGGCGGGCTAGCAGGTGCATGGTTGGGCTGCATGGCGCGCAGACGGCGGAGGGCGGGAACGCCAAAAGCCCCACCCGCCGGGGCGGGAAGCGGCTTTTGGCGTCAGTTCGGTTTTTGCTCTTCCGCCATCGCGGTTTGCGCATCATCCTTGGCGGATTGGAGGGCGGGCGCGCGTTTTGCCGGCGAGGTCCGACGCGTGCCGGACGACCTGATGCGCGACCTCCTGCGTTTTCGCGCCGGCTTCGCTTGCGAGCTGCCTGGTTTTGTCCTTCGACCGGATATACGTGTCCCGGATATCCCGCGAAGCTCGCGACCCGCCTTCGGAGCCAAAAGCAAGGCCGCCGCCGCGCCGATCGTCGCCGATAACGGCGCCCTTCATCAGTCCGTTGCCGCTGTTTTGACGTTCTGCCATGTGAAACGCCTCCTTTTTATCGATGTAGCTTGCGATGAACCCTTCGTTTGCGTTGCGAAGCGCCTTTCCGAACAAGCTGACAGAAAAACGAGAACGGCCCCTCCGATAATGGAGGAATGACGGCTAAGCCGTCCATGACCGGTTCCCGAAGCGGAACGGGAAAGGTTCGTTCCTTCTGTCTTTTTTTACCCGACCGGGCCCGCGCGAATCTATGAAAACGTTAATGAAATCTTCCTGTTCACGCTATCTCGGCTTTTTTTCTCTTGAACTGGAAGATTCCGGGCGCTAGACTTGTATTCATAGCGAACGGGCGGCTAAAGGGTTGCCGATCGCCCGTTGGCGGGATCAAGGCGGGAGGAGATCGATTTGGCGGAAAAAAGCAGCGGCCGGATTGCCGTTTTTGCGGGGACATACGCGACTGCCGAGGCGGAAGGAATCGGAATGTTCGAATGGGATGCGGTAACGGAAAGCTGGACGAAGGCGGGAGGTGCCGGAGGCCTGGCGAATCCTTCGTTTTTGGCGCTGCATCCGAAGCTGAACGTGCTCTTTGCCGCCAGCGAGACGGCGGAAGGAGCGGTCGCGGCTTATCGGTACGATTGGCGAAAACGAACGATGACGGAAATCAACCGCCAACCGACGAAAGGAGCCGACCCGTGCCATATCGGGGTGGATCGGACGGGCGCTGGCTCCTTGGCGTCAATTATTCGGGCGGCAGCGTCTTCGCCTTTCCGATCGGCGCGGACGGAGAGATCGGCGAGATGAGCGATTTTCACGCTCACGAGGGAAGCGGCGTTCGGGCGGATCGTCAGGAGGCGCCGCACCCGCACTCGATTTTCGCCGTTCCGGGAACGGACGATTGGCTCGTTTCCGACCTGGGAACGGATAAACTGTACGTTTATCGCCTCGATGCGCAAACGGGCAAGCTGACGCTGCGCGGCGCAGCGGAGGTCGCTCCGGGGGCGGGGCCGCGCCATGCGGCGTTCCATCCGGAGCTTCCGCTCGTATATTCGGTCGAGGAGCTGAGCTCGGCGGTGTCGGTATGGCGTTACCGGGCGGACGACGGCTCTCTTTCGCTGCTGCAAACGACGACGACGCTGCCGGCCGATTTTGCGGGGGACAACACGTGCGCGGACATCCATTTGAACGCCTCCGGCACGCGGGTTTACGCATCCAATCGCGGACACGACAGCATTGCCGTCTTTCGCGTCGCCGCGGACGGAACGCTCGAAGCGCAGGGACAGGTACCGTGCGGGGGCCGGATGCCGCGAAATTTCGCCGTCGTCGGAAACGACTGGCTTTTCGCCGCCAATCAGGATTCGGGCTCGATCGTCGCCTTCCGGCTGAACGAGCAGGGAATCCCCGTGCCGGTCGGCTCGCAGATCGAGATCGCCAAGCCCGTTTGCCTGAAAATCGCGAACCTCTGAGGACGGCGGGCGGCATCTGCTTTTCCCGGGCATGCCAGGCAAGTACGCCTGGGGCGCCGGTTTTTAAACCCAAAAACGGCGGCGGATCCGGACATGAACGTCCGTTGTCCGCCGCCGCTTCTTTTTCGTAAGAAGGAAAGTAACGTGCATCCTGCGAAAGCGCCTGGCAAGCTTGCCGGGCTCAGACGCACCGCTCTGGTAGCGGTACATGTATTCAGAGGCATCTCCCCAGTCTACTCCGGAAGTCGGCTCGGCCTCCCGCGGGTCCAATTGAGTCGTGGCGACTCAACTTGACCCGCCAAACGCATCCAGCCGTACGCAGTTGAGTAAAAATGACTCATCTTGCCGCTTCTGCATGCATGGAAACGATCCGGTTGCGTCGTGGCGACTCAACTTGACCCGCCAAACGCATCCAGCCGTACGCGGTTGAGTAAAAATGACTCATCTTGCCGCCTCTGCATGCATGGAAACGATCCAATTGAGCCGTGGCTGCCCATTTCACCGCCGCGCGCAGGCTGCCGATCCGGCAGATCCCCGGGAGTTCTTGTTTTTCCAAGGATGCCGTCAGCGTATTTCTAAAAAATCAGATTGCTCGAGGAGTGCTTCACCGTTTCGTTCGTTTCGTCCGGCAAGGAGGCTCTGTCCACGCTCTCCTCGACGCAGGACGCCATGTAGAAGTAGCTCGTGCCTCCGAAGCCGCCGTTTGCCGCAACGTATTTTCCGCCTTTGAAGCGGGCGCCGACGGCGCGCAGGCGATGGCCCGTTCCTTCGATATGAAAGTGGGCCGTCTGACCGCTTGCGGCCTCGCTGTTGCAGTCGGCGAAGCTGAACGAAACGGCGTTGTCCGGCTCGACCGTTTTGAAGAAGGCCAGTTCCCCGTTCGTTCCGCCGAACGACGCCCCCCCGCCGACCGTGACGCTCTGGGCGTAGACACCGGTTTCCGCCTTGTCCCAAGCGCCGGTCAGAACGAAGCCGCAATCCTGAAACCCGCCGCCGAGCATGACGATTTCCTTGCTGCCTACCCGAACCTTGCCCGTCGCCGGGGACGCCCCCTTGAACCAGGTGTTGATAAGCGTCAGGCGATTGATGCTGCCGATGTTGACGTCTTCGACATTGTTGAACACGCAACCCGTAAACATCACATCATCGTTGACGGGCAAATTGCCGACCGCCGCGCTCCGCACCGGCCGCGCGATCTCGTAGCCGCTCAGCATGCCGAACGAGCAGCCGTCGATGACGTTTCGGCGTTTGGAGCGGGACGAGCTTCGGGACAACGTCAGCATCCTCTCCGCCGTGCAGCCCCGCATTTGCAGGCCGTCGGCGTTCGCCCAGATCGATCCGGAGTTCGAGAGTCCGTCCTTGTAGACGGCGTGGCAGTCCTCCAGCGTCAAATCCGTCAGCATCTTGTGCGCGACAATCCGGGAGGCGATGTGCTTCTTCACGGTGATCCGCTTGGCGCTGTCGCCCCAGGTCGTGCCGCTGTTCGCGAACGACATCAGGCCCGAATTGCCGATGTAGACGAGATCGTGCTCGTATTGGCCGTGCGTGACGAACGGGCCGTAGTCGTCCCCGTCGCCGTGGCAGTTTTCGACCATGCTGTAGGCGGCGCACGTAAAATCGTTCAAGTGCCTGGCGTTGCTCGTGTTGCAGTCCCGGACGTGGGCGTAAAGCACGTTGATTTGCTGCGTCAGGTAGCCCGTACCGCCCCAATCCCGTTCTTCGGGGTTGATCAGCTCGCACCGTTCGGTTATGTAATGGGAATTGTAGCGGCGCTGGATGACCGGCCAAAATACTTTTGTCGCGCGGATGCCGGATACGTCGCACTCGACCGCGAATTCGTAGGCGACGGGATTGGAGCCGATCTGGTCCCACGTCTCGAAGGGCCGCACGCTCGTGGACGTCGTCGGCGGCACGGGGACGCCCGCAAACCGCATGTTCCGCACGTTGCACCGGAAGACCGGATTCATTTTCGTATATGTAATCGTCCGTCCGGCAGCAAGCGTCCAGCCGAGCTTGTAGTTGACGCGAACGCGGTTCGCCGAAACGATCTCGGTTACCTTGAGCAGGTAATCGAGCTCCCGCTGCGCGCCGCCGCCCGGATTGTTGTTCACTTTGGCGATCCACCAGTCCTCGACCTGAAACGCCGAGGCGTCGCTCACCGCGAGAATGTCGCTCCCTTCCGGAATGTCGGAGCCGAGCGTCACGGTCTGCGACGGACCCGCGGCCGTGCCCTGGAAGAACAGCACCGCCCCGAACGGGTTGTCGCGGGAATTGAGCTCGATTCCGTCCGTCGTGACCAGATGGCCGCCGAAATCCAGCTCGATGCCGCTGCGGCGGAACGTATGCCGGCGAACGAAGTTGAGATCGGTATGCGCTTCTACCCGATGAATGGAGGGATCGTTGACGAGCGCGTCGAGCGCGTCGTCCGCGTTCGGAGACGGCCCGAATATCCCGAACCAGCGAAAATCCCCGACCCCGTCGTGGACGATTTCCCAGCATCCGTCCGCTCCCGGAGGCCGGTGAACCGTTCCGCCGTTGTCGGCCTTCGCGCTGCCCGCCGCCAGCGCATCAGCTTCGCTCCGCCGTCGCCCGCCGTCCGGTAGCCGCCGACGAACGCCAGCGTCCCGTCCTTGAGCCGGCCGTTCGGCAGGGCAAGCAGCTCGTCGACGCTCGAAACCCGGAGCATCGTGTCCGGCGAGGCGCTGCCTTTGCCTTCGGCCTGACCCTCGGTAGCGGCGAACGAGAAGTTGGACAGAAGGGCGCTTCCGGCCAGCATGGCTCCGCCCAGGCCAAGCACGCGCAGCATTTTGCGGCGGCTGATCGCCTCGGGAGCCAGGTTCTCCGTTGTCGATGGCGCCCGAGACTCAGGCGAATTCGATTGCGGGTTTTCCGGTTTGCTGATGTATTCCTGATTCATGAAAGTCCCTCCTTGGTTGAGTTTGTTCCGTCTCGAGTTCAGGAATTGCCGCTTTTGCTCTCGTCCCGGTCTGAGGGCTTGTCCGTTTCCGCAAGCAGCGCTTTGCTGCCGCTGCGGAATTCGCGGATCGTCGTCCCGACGGCCCGGCCCAGCTCCGGCAATTTTTTCGGACCGAACAGCAGCAAGGCGATGGCGACAAGCAAAATGATGCCCGTGGCTCCGATCGTCGGCATCGTGTACCTCCTTTCTCTCATTGATTCCCAACTGATTTAAAAATATAGTAATTAAATGTAAATATAAATCAGTTGATGTATTTTACACTCCGATTATAAAGGCGCCGGTTTTTTACTGTCAATGAGAATGTAAGCAATTATTAAAAAATTCCGACATTATATTTCTCGTTCGAATTTACATTCCCTTAACGAAAGGTTGCAAGTTTGCGCACACAACGCGTCTATACTGGACAAAACATCATTTCAGCATAGGAGTGTTGGACTCTTGAATCGGACAAGCAAAAAAGTACTCTCTTTCTTCCTCGCCGCGGAAATGCTGCTGGGCGGGGCCATGGCGGCGCTTCCGGCTTCCGCTGCCGAAGGCGGTGCCGCCGGGGCGATTTCCGGCGTTCCGTATGCGGCGGACGGCAGCTACGACGTCGCGGTGCCGCACGTCGTCATCCATCAGGCGTACGGGGGCGGAGCGGAAGGGGCGAGCGATCGTTTCTTCTCCAACGGCTTCATCGAGCTCTATAACCCTACGGACGATGACGTGGACCTGAACGGTTGGACGCTTCATTATGCGGACCCGACGATGGCGTCCGGCACCTGGATCAAGCTCGACCTGACCGGAACGATCGGCGCCCGTTCGTCTTATCTTGTCGTCGACGGCCAATCCGACGATTCGTTCGTCAGCGATATTCGCGGCAAGGGCGATAAGACGTGGTCCGATGCGTTTTTTTACAATAAAGGGATGAAGGTCGTGCTGATGAGCGGCGGGGCTTCGTCGCTGGACGGCGTCGTCAATCCGTTCGCCGATAAGCCGGAAGGCTACGTCGACATGATCGGAACGGCCGGCAACGACAACGGCCTGACGATCGACGGCTACGAAACGGACTATCCGACCGGCAAGGCGGAAGGGACGTCCAAGAAGAAGTCGGTGCGCCGCGAGTCGTTTGCCGACACGGACAACAACAAGGCGGATTTCGAGCAAATCGGCTACGAGGAGGAAGGGGACGCGACCTTTGCGGAAAACCGCCCGCGCAGCGGCGCGGACGGCGCTTGGGGAGCCGAGGCTCCGGCGCTCGGGCTTGCGACGGAAACGCTCGCGGACGCGACGGTCGGCCGGCCGTATTCGGCGGCCCTCTCCGTTTACGGCGGCGCGGCTCCGTATACGTTCGAAGCGAGCGGCCTGCCCGGCGGACTGGACATCGACGCCGCCTCCGGAACGATTGCCGGCACGCCGCTTGAAGCCGGCACGGCGTCGGTCTCCGTCTCCGTTTACGACAGCTCGGAGCCGCGGCTGCAACTTGCTCGCGAGTTTACGCTTGCGGTGAAGGAAGCGCCCGCGCTGGCGATGCCCGATCTTCTCGGCATGACGAAGCTGGGCGGCTATTCCGTCGGCGTGACGAGCGAGGACGGCGGCTTGGCCGAAATCGTCAAATACAATCGCGATAACGGCAAGTTTTATTTGGTGAACGGCTCCGCCGACCCGGCGACCCTCGATATCGTGAAGCTGAACGGCGGCGCGAACCCGGAGAAGGAAACGAGCGTGCTGGTCGAAAAGCTGGCGGAAGTCGACGGGTTCGTTTACGGGGATTTGACGAGCGTCGATATCAATACCGCGACGAAACGGGTCGCCGTGGCGGTACAGGAAGCGGACGCCATGAAAAACGGCAAGGTGCTCGTGCTCGACTACGACGGCAAGCCGCTCGAATCGTACGAGACGGGCGTTCAGCCGGATATGGTGAAGTTCAGCGACGACGGCAGGTACATTTTGACGGCGGACGAAGGGGAGCCCCGCACGGAGGCGGGCGATCCGGAAGGCAGCGTGACGATCGTCGACACGGTCGCGAAGGAAACGGTTCGCGTCAAATTCGACGATCCGTCGGTCATCGACGATCTCGTCCACATTCGCGGAGCCGCCGATCCGGAAACGAACTTCATTATGGGCAAAGGCAGCAAGGAAGACGCGGTATTCGATCTCGAGCCCGAGTACATCGAGCTTTCCGAGGATCAAAAAACGGCGTTCGTCAGCCTGCAGGAAAACAACGCGATCGCCGCGATCGATATCGCGAGCGCCAAAGTGCTGTATGTCAAAGGGCTGGGCTACAAGGATCTGAACGATCCCCGCAATGCGCTAGACCTGGTCAAGGACGGGGAAATCAAGCTGGAAAACGTTCCGTTCTACGGCGTCTACATGCCGGATGGCATTTCCGAATACACGACCGGCGGGAAAACGTATCTCTTCACGGCGAACGAAGGCGACGCGACGGAATGGCCGGGCAAGGAAAACGCCAGCGACGTCGGCGATTTGAAGGCCGCGCTCGATCCGGAGTCGGCGGCGGCATTGTTCCTGGCCGGCAAGTCGGATTATGACGATGTCGAAGCGAAAACCGACGAAGGCACGGACGGCATTTATTTGTTCGGCGGCCGTTCCTTCTCGATATGGGACGCGGAGACGATGGAGCAGGTGTACGACAGCGGCAACGATTTCGAAAAAATTACGGCCGAGCGGCTGCCGGATTATTTTAACGCCAGCAACAGCAATACGTCATTGGACAGCCGAAGCGAGAAAAAAGGGCCGGAGCCGGAATACGTCACGGTCGGAAAAGTCGGCAAGCGGGCGCTCGCCTTCGTCGGCCTGGAGCGAATCGGCGGCGTCATGACCTACGATGTCACCGATCCGGCGGCACCGGTGTTCGTCAATTATTTCAACACCCGCGAGTTCGCGATGGAAGACAATTTGACCGACTCGGGCCCCGAGGGACTGGAGTTCATCCCGGCGGCGGACAGCCCGACGGGGCGGCCGCTGCTGCTCGTCGCCAACGAAGTCGGCGGCACGGTGGCGGTGTATCAGGTGGAAGCAGCCAAGGTGACGCTGGATCAAAGCGCTTTGTCGCTTAAAGTCGGCGGAGCGGCGGGAACGCTTAAGGCGACGGTCGAAGGCGGCGACGCGGCGGCCGTAACCTGGAGCTCGTCCGATCCGGGCGTGGCTACGGTCGATGCGAACGGAAACGTCGCGCCGGTCGCTGCCGGAACCGCCGTCATCTCCGCGTTCAGCGGCGACGGCTACGGCTTGGCGGAGGCGACGGTGACGGTAGCGCCGGCCGACGCCGTCAATCCGGCCCCGGTTCCGGTTCCGGGCACGGGAACGGGCAACGGTACGGAACAACCGGGAACGGAGACGCCGTCCGTTGAAGACGGCAAAGTCGTGGCGGTCGTGAACGTCGAGACCGATGCGGCAGGCAAGGCGACGGCAGCTCTTTCGGAAGAGACGGTCGAGGCGGCGATTAAAGCGCTGGAATCCGCCGAGGGCGGGGAGCTTGTCATTCGGGTGCGGGCCGGGGAAACGGCTCGGCAAGTCGAGCTGACCGTGCCCGCCGCGGCGCTGACGGCGATAACGGGCAGCTCCGCCGGCACGGTCGTCTTCGAAACGGACCTCGGCACGATTTCGCTGGACCGGGACGCGTTTGCGGCCGCAGCTGCGGAAGCGGGCGACGACGACCTTGTCGTGACGATCGGGACGGTCGCGTCCGGCTCGTCGTTCGGCGAACTGACGCCGGCAGGACGGCAAATCGCGGAAACGCTGATCGGCAACCGCTCCGTCGTCGACTTGACGCTGACCGTCGGAGGCCGGACGCTGTCGAACCTGGGCGGCGGCACGATCGGCGTAGGCTTGCCGTATTCCCCGGGTGCAGGCGAAGATCCGAACGCGATCGTCGCGCTTTACCTTTCGGAAGACGGCGCGGTTTCGATCGTGCGCGACGGCATGTACGACGCATCTTCCGGACGCCTCGTATTCCAAACGGAGCACCTTTCCCGTTATGCGGTCGGCTACAACAGGCTTGAGTTCTCCGACATCGGCGCAAGCTTCGCGAAAGATTCCGTGACGTACTTGGCCGCTCGCGACATCATCGGCGGCATCGGGAACGGCCGGTTCGATCCGGCCGGCGGGCTGACCCGCGCGGACGTCGCCCTGCTGCTCGCGCGTTTGGCGGGAGCGGATACGGAGCAAACGGCGGGAGCTTCGTTTACGGACGTGAAGGCCGGCGACTATTTCGCGGGCGCGGTTGCCTGGGCTTCGCAAAACGGCATCGCGAGCGGCTTCGGCGACGGGCGCTTCGATCCGAAGGCGGGCGTGACGCGCGAGCAGCTTGCGGCCATGCTTGTCCGGTTTGCGGGTTACATGAATTGGACGCTTCCGGACAACGGGGCAGCGGCCGATTTCGCGGACGCGGATGCGATCGCCGCGTTTGCCTCGGAAGCGGCCCAAGCGATGAGCCGGGCCGGCATCATTTCCGGCAAGCCGATCGCGGGACGGCCGGGCGCGTATTTCGCGCCGCAGGACACGGCTACGCGCGCGGAAGCGGCTCATATGCTGGCCAAGCTGCTGAAGTCGAAGCAATAAAAAAGAGAACGGCCGGTACCGCGCTGCGGATACCGGCTGTCTCGAAATATGCCTGAAGGAAGAGGGTGTCCCAAAAGTCATCCTAAATGACTGAGGGGCGACCCTCTTTTTTATAATCGTCAAACAAAAAGAAACCACTCTCTGGTAAAATGGAGGTACCACCCAACCATAAACCAAAGGAGACGGTTTCTTTGTACATTCAATATACCATGGATCAACTCTGTTTACCAATGGATTTAGAAGAGGACATTCCCGCCAATCACCTCGTTCGCGTGGTCAACGCCGCCGTCAATCGTCTCGACGACGCCATCTTCGACGCGGCTTACCCTGGAGGCGGACGAGACAGCTACCATCCTAAAATGCTCACCAAAGTCATCATATACGCCTACACGCAGCGCATTTACTCCTCGCGTCAAATCGCCAAAGCTGTCCGCGAAAACATCATGTTCATGTGGATCGCAGGCAGACAACGGCCGGACTTTCGCACCATCAACCGGTTTCGTTCGGAGCGGATGAAAACGGTTCTGGAGACGGTGTTTACCGCCGTTCTTCAGTTTCTGGCTGAGGAGAACTACGTGCAGCTCGAGCATTACTTTGTGGACGGCACGAAGATCGAAGCGAAT
Source organism: Cohnella algarum (assembly GCF_016937515.1). Lineage (NCBI taxonomy): Bacteria > Bacillati > Bacillota > Bacilli > Caryophanales > Paenibacillaceae > Cohnella > Cohnella algarum. The sequence continues at coordinate 6,183,264 of NZ_JAFHKM010000002.1, read as the reverse complement.
GCCAACCGGTACACCTTTGTTTGGGGAAAAGCGGTCGTGAAGCATAAAGCCAAGCTCCAAGAGAAAGTGCAGACCTTATTTGCCACTATAGAGGAAGCTGAGAAGCAAGAAGAAGGAACGCACGACGGCAAGGATCTTCCCGAGCTGGGCGAGTCCTCTTCCATCACCGGTGAAAAGCTGGAGCAAGCCGTCAAACAATTGGAGGAGCGTCTGCAGGAGAAACCAAAGGACAAGCCGCTGAAGAAGGCAGTGCGCACGCTCCGCAAGGACTTGCTTCCTCGCCTTCAAAAGTATGAGGCGCAGGAAGCGATTTTAGGCACGAGAAACAGCTACAGCAAAACAGACCCTGACGCCACGTTTATGCGGATGAAAGAAGACCACATGCGAAACGGCCAACTGAAGCCAGGCTACAATGTTCAGATCGGCACTGAAAATCAATTCATTGTCGGTTACAGTCTGCACCAGCGGCCGACCGATACGCGCTGTCTCATCCCGCATCTGGAGAAGATAAAATCGCAGCTCGGCAAGCTGCCAAACACCGTTATCGCCGATGCGGGCTATGGCGGTGAAGAAAATTACGACTACTTGGAGCAAAATGAAGTCGAAGCCATTGTGAAGTACAGCACGTATCACCGTGAAAAGAGCAAGGCATGGCAAAAGGACATCAGCAAGATCGACAACTGGACCTATAACAGCGAACAAGATACATGGACATGTGCGGCCGGACAAACGCTCCATTTCCGCCGAGTGAGCCAGGAGAAAACGGAAAGTGGGTATGAAATCGAATATCGACATTACCGAAGTGCCGGCTGTGAGGACTGTCCGCTAAAGCCGCAGTGTACAAAAGCCCAAGGTGATCGCGAGATCAAAGTGAGCATGAAGTATTGGCGGCTAAAGAACCAGGCCAGGGAAAAGCTCCGCAGTGAAGAAGGGTATGCCCTGGCCGTAAGGCGCATGATCGAGCCGGAACCTGTGTTTGGCGATATGAAGAACAACCGAGGCTTTAAACGGTTCCTGCTTCGAGGCTTACCCAAAGTAAGTCTGGAGGTCGGGTGGCTTTCGCTTGCCCACAATCTGCTCAAGAAAGCAGCGGTGGACGCAAAAAACGAAGGAGCTAAGCGACAACAGGCCGCTTAGCTCCTTCGTTTATTCCGAGTGCCATCCTATTTTGCTGCTAAAGGTGTTCCAGAGGTTACTTATGGGACAGCCTCTTTTTGCCTAATCCTCGATGGCCGCCTTGCGGACGTTGACGGCGCGGATTAGCGCCGGATTAAACTTCGGCTTCCGGTCATAGGTGTACAGCCCGTTCACTTCCTGCTCGATATCGTACAGCTGCGTATAGCAGAACCCGAAGATGTTCGGGTTGTCCAGCAACGCATTCGTGAGGCCCTCGTACCGGGCGAGAAACTCCGCTTCGCTTTGCGGCCGGTCCCCGTAGCCCCAGCCGTTGCTGTCGGTTTGCCCCGGATTCCACCAAATGCCGCCGTACTCGCTGACGAAATAGGGCTGCCCTCCGTACGATTGCCTTTCGGGAAAGGAAACCCACGGCTCTCCGCCTTCGGCCAAGGGCTGATGCCGGGCGCGGAACGACTCCGGGTTTTGATCGTAATCGTGCACGTCGAAAATATCCGTCGCAACGTGATAGTTCCCGCTCGTGTCGGTGACCGGTCGCGTCGGGTCGACGGCTTTCGTCGCTTCGTAGACGATGCGGAGCACCTCGTCGTTTTGCCGGGTGCCGCGGGACGAATCCCAGGTTTCGTTAAACGGGCACCAGCCGATCAGGCTCGGATGGTTGAAATCGCGTTCGACGTTTTCCAGCCATTCGGGAAGAAACCGGATCAAGCCTTCGCCGGTCGAAATATCCAACCCCCAATTCGCATGCTCTCCCCACACGAGATAGCCGAGCTTGTCGGCCCAATACAGGAATCGGGGTTCGAATATTTTTTCATGCAGGCGGGCTCCGTTAAAACCGAGCTCCATCGACAGCTCGATATCGCGTTTCAACGCCTCGTCGTTCGGCGCGGTATAAATGCCGTCGGGGTAGAAGCCTTGGTCGAGCACAAGCCGTTGGAAAACGGATTTTCCGTTGATGCGGAATTTCATCCCGTCAAGCCGGACGGAGCGCAGCCCGAAATACGAGTCGGCCCGGTCGACCGTCTGGCCGTCCTTCAGCAGCTCCAGCTTCAGATCGTAGAGAGCGGGGGCTCCCGGCTGCCACAAGCGCGTTTCCGTCAGCGGAATCGACAGGCTCGCGGAAGAGGAGCCGACCCGCGCGGTCTCCGAGCCGGCCGGTTTGCCGTCGAGTTCGGCGGAACAGCGGAGCGCGACATCGCCCGAGAGTCCGGCCACTTTTGCCGTTACGTGGAGCCGGGCGTTTGCGGGATCGGGAACGAGACGGAACGAAACGAGGTGCGTTTCCGGCACATGTTCAAGCCAAACGGTTTGCCAAATGCCCGTCGTCCGGGTATAGTCGCAGCCCCGCGAATGGTATGTCCCGCTTTGTTTTCCCCGAGGCTGCAAGCCCGAACGGACGTCGTCCTCCGCATAGACGGTCACCACGTTTTCGCCCGGAACGAGCGCGCGGCCGATCGGGAAGGAAAAGGAGCCGTAGCCGCCGCGATGCTTGCCGACCGGCACGTCGTTGATCCACACTTCGGCTTCGTAGTCCACCGCTCCGAAATGCAGCAGAACCTCTCCGCCTTCCCAGCCGCCCGGCAGCGTAAAGCTGCGCTTATACCACACCGCGGGAATGAAATCGGTATGGCCGATGCCGGAAAGTTTGCTTTCGGGGCAGAAAGGGACGACGATTTTTTGCTTAAGCGTTGCGTCGGAAGCTTGCAGCCCCCGCTCCTTGCCGCTTCGGGAAAAGTCGAATTCGAACTGCCATTCCCCATTCAAATTAAGCCATCGTTCCCTTACGAATTGCGGTCTCGGGTGCTCAGGGCGCGGCGTGCCGATGTCGGCGGACATGGGAAAACCTCCATTTTAGTTAATTTAAAAATTAATTAAATAGGGAATGAATTAACAATTTCACTTCTTTTTATAAACCTATAAATAAGGTCATGTCAAGCTTTTGTCTCGAAACATTATAAATTTAAAGTTAACATAATGATTAACCAAATGATGCGATCTTGTTCTGTTGAAATGAGCCTGTTTCCGGTATCCCTTTCACTCAGGAACCAATCTCCCGGGCATATGATCCGGGTCCGCTTCCGGGAATGCTGAGACGAGTCAAGCGTATTCGTGAATGGCGGAGGTTGGCAGAGGGAATGGCGAATGGCGGAGGGCGGAATAGCAGAGAGCGGAATAACAAAGGGAGGAATAGCAGCGAAGGGCGTATGGTGGAGGGGGCATGAAGCTTTTGGGCGGGATGGGGACGGGGAATGGGGGATGGCGGATCATGCGATGTTGTTGGAATAGGTAATTTTGGTTTGGAAAACGGGCTTAGAGGGCCGTTAATCGTCCAATCCTTTCTCAAAGTCAGGCCAAAAACAAAATTAACGGCCCCGGAAGGCTGGTATCCGCCTCGATTGCCCGAAGGAGAAAAGAGAGCGCGGGACGCGGGGGCCGACTGAGCCTCATTGCGTCCCGGACGATCACTCGTATTCGACCGTTACTTCGATATCCCGGTCGTAATTGCCGAAGCCCTTGCCGAACAGGCTCAGGCCGCCGGCATGCCTTGCCGATTCCGGCGCGGCGATGCGGAAGCGAAGCTCTTCGCCGTAGACGATCGGCACCTCGCCGAGAGTGACCGGCGACATGCGGACGCCGTCGATGAAGCAGCCGTCGTGCTGCAGCCGGATCGACTTCAACAGGCCGTGCGTCGTGCCGTACTTCCACCAGGCGGGCGTATGCGCGCCCGGCGCGCCGCCGAAATCGCCCGGGCACGTCCAGAAGCCAAGCGGAATGTCGTTCAAGTAAAAGTAGATGTCCGAAGGCCAATTTACGTTATAGCCCGGCGCTTCGGAACACAGCTCCAGCGTGACGGTGACGCCCAAAGCCCGCTGGCCGGACAGCAAGTAGTTCGGAATGCGGTATTCGACGAATCCGCTGCCCAGCCACAGATGCGCGGCCTCGACATGCTCGGGATCGGAAAAATAGCGGGGGTCGTCCAGCATGCCGATGATTTTCGTCCTCGAAGCCAGGCCGCACGTCGGCTTGGCTTCGTACGCGGTATAATGGCCGACCGGGATCGACGCGGCGTAGCGGTCCGAGCTGCCTTCTTCCGGCGTTTTCAGCAGCAGGGTAATCGAATCGAGCCGGAGATGGCACACCTTCTGCCGGCCTCTTGCGCCGGACAGGCTTTCGGTGCGGATGATGCCGGCTTCCTCCAATTTCTGGACGTGCTTCGTAACGATCGCGGACGAGACGCCGAGCGCTTCCGCCAATTCCTTGACGTTCATCGGCTTCCTGTTCAAAAGCTCGATGATGCGGACGCGGCTTTCCGAAGAAAAGCATTCCAGCACGGCCATTTGCCGGACGGTGACGGGAATTTTCATTTGCGGCTCCTTCGCAATGGCTAATTGATTCGATTGTAAACCCGGATCCGACACACGGCAAGCTTCGGTCCGGCGACGGCGAAGGGGCGCAAATCCCGGAGCGTGATACGGCGTTTCCGATTGAAGCGGAAGTTGACCGGGTATATGTTTTCGTATCGAAGGGTTCAACGACAAACCGATAAGGGGGAAGCGGATTTGCGACTGATCGAAACGGATATTTGGGAACTTTCCTATCTCGACCTGACGCTTCGATTGTTCGCGGCACTCGTGCTTGGCGGGCTCGTCGGCATTGAACGGGAATGGAAAAATCACGCCGCCGGTTTTCGCACCCACATTTTGGTCTGCGTGGGCTCGGCCGCGATCATGCTTTTGTCGATTTACGGGTTTGGCGAATTCGCGAATGCGTACAACGTTCGCATGGACCCGGCCCGGCTGGCGGCACAGGTCGTGTCGGGAGTCGGCTTTCTCGGCGCCGGGGCGATCATCCGAACGGGCTTGAGCATATCCGGCCTGACGACGGCGGCTTCGCTGTGGGTCGTGGCGGCCATTGGGCTATGCGCCGGAGCGGGCTTTTATTACGGCGCGGTTCTGACGACCGTTCTCGTTATCGTCAGTTTGTATTTGCTCGATAAAGTGGAGAACCGAATGCTCGGCAAACGGACGAACGACCAGATCAAAATCAAGGTCGTCGGCGTCCCGGGGTTGATCGCGAAAATTACGGACATTTTGGAAGGCCGGGGCTTGAACATCCGGAGCATGGCATTCGAAACGGAATCCGGCAAAAACGCCTCGGAGACGGTACATGTCCTAAAAATCCAATTCCATAAAGCCGATCCGAAAAGAATAAGGGAAGCTTTCGACACCTTGCTGGCAACGGAGGGCTTCCGGAGGATCGAAACGTCCGACATGCCCGGGAATGGAGCGACTCCGGGCGGAAAGGGGACTCGGCTTCGCTCTAGGCATCGCGTCGGGCAATCGTTCCGATCGCTTTCTTTTCCATTGAACAAACCCCGCCGTTTCTATAAACTTTTAAAAGAAGAGAATAGAACGGGAAAGAGGGTGCGCATTCCAATATGAAATTCATCCACACGGCCGACTGGCATTTAGGCAAGCTGGTGCAGGGCGTTTATATGACGGAGGACCAGCGGCACGCGCTGCGGCAGATGGTCGAGACGGTGCGAAGCGAGCGGCCGGACGCGGTCGTCATTGCGGGCGACCTGTACGACCGGGCGGTCCCGCCGACGGAGGCGGTCGAGCTGCTGGACGAGCTGCTGCGGACGCTGGTGTTGGAGCTTGAAACGCCGGTGCTCGCGATCGCGGGCAATCACGACAGCCCGGACCGGCTGAACTTCGGCACCCGGATTATGGAGGAGAGGGGGCTGCATTTGGCCGGGCAGCTGAGGCCGGAGCAGAAGCCGGTCGTCCTGCGCGACGCGGACGGAGAGGTGCATTTTCATCTCGTGCCGTTTGCCGATCCGTCCGTCGTGCGGCAGCGGTGGGGCGACGAAAGCGTGCGCTCCTGCGACGACGCGATGCGAGCGGTGGTGGCCGGGATCGAGGCGAAAATGGACCCGAAGGCGCGGCACGTGCTCGTCGGACACGCGTTCGTCACGCCCGGCGGGGAGGCGAGGCCGAATACGAGCGAGTCGGAACGGCCGCTGGCGATCGGGGGGACGGAGTACGTCCGGTCGGAGCATTTTAAAAGCTTCCATTATACGGCCCTCGGCCACCTGCACGAAGCGCACTACGTCGCCAACGAAACGATTCGCTACGCCGGGTCGCCGCTCAAATATTCGATCTCCGAGGAACGGCACAACAAAGGCTTTTATATCGTCGAGCTGGATGGGCAAGGGGCCGTAACCGTGGAAAAAAGAAAGCTCGCGCCGCTCCGCAACATGCGCAGCGTAAGCGCCGCGATCGAGGACTTGATGCGGCACGAGCCTTCGGACGATTACATATTCGCAACGCTGCTGAACGAAAATCCGGTCCTGTACCCGATGGAAAAAGTAAGAACCGTCTACCCGAACGCGCTGCATGTCGAGCGCCGGCGGCCGGCGCCGGCGGCCGCCGATTCCGCCGACGAAGGAAGCGCCGCCGGCGCCGGACCCGCGCGGAGCAAGTCCGATCCGGTCGAGCTGTTCGCGGCTTTTTACCGGGAAGTGAAAGGGATGCCGCTCGCAGAGGACAAAAAACGGCTGTTCGCCGAAACGCTGCTCGAGGTCGCCCGCGAGGAAGAGGGGGAATCCGCATGAAGCCGATCCGGCTTACGTTGACGGCCTTCGGTCCGTACCGCGATGCGGAAACGATCGATTTCAGCCTGCTGGAGGACCGCCGCCTGTTCGTCATTTCGGGCAATACCGGCGCCGGGAAAACGACGATTTTCGATGCGGTCTGCTTTGCGCTGTACGGGTGCGCGAGCGGGGAGGACCGTTCGGAAATCCGGCTTTTGCGCAGCCATTTTGCCGACGACAATACGTTCACGTCCGTCGATTTCGCGTTCGGCATCGGCAGCCGCACGTACCGCGTGTTCCGCCAGATGCCGTTTCGCAAGGCGGGCAACAAGAGCGAAACCCCCGGCCGCGCGGAGCTGTTCGAGACGACTTCGGGGACGGAAGTCCCGCTGCTGGACCGCTTTACGCTATCCGAGGTGAACGCCCGGCTGGAATCGCTCATCGGCTTGACGAAAGACCAGTTCAGCCAGATCGTCATGCTGCCGCAGGGCGAGTTCCGCAAGCTGCTGACTTCGGATACGGACAACAAGGAAGACATTATGCGGCGGATTTTCCGGACGGGACTCTATCAGAAAGTCGAGGAGCGGTTTTACCGGAAGCAGCGGGATTTGAAGGAGGAGCTGCGCTCGGCCAAGGAGCGGCTCGAATACGCGATGGCCCAGGTGCGGGACGTGCTCCCGGTCCGCGAGGAAGGGGCGCTGGGCGCCGCCTTGCGGCAAGAGGCGTACAGCCCGATCCAGGTGACGGAAGGGCTGGAAGCCGAGCGGCTGCATTATGCGGAGCTGGCGGAAAGCATCCGGCTGCGGAAAGATAAGCTGCAAGCGGAGCGGGCGGAGCAGGAGAAGCGGGTGCGCGAGGCGATGGCGCTGAACGAGAAGCTGGCGGAGCTTGAAGCCAGGCGCGCGCGATTCGCGCAGTTGAACCTCGACAAGCCGGTCATGGAGGAGAGGGAACGAAAGCTGGCGGAGGCGGAAAAAGCCGGGCGGATCGCCGCGTACGAGGAGCAGGCGGAGCGGGCGGAACGCGAAATCGCCGCGAGGCAGGCGGCGCTGGAGCGGCAAACGGCCGAGCTGGCCCGCGTGGAGCAGGCGCTCGTTGCCGCCTCGGAGCGGCACGCGCGGGAGCAGGCCCGGGAGACGGTTCGAGCCGAGGCGCAGCAAGCGCTGCAGCGGCTGGAAACGCTGGAGCCGGCCGTCCGGACGCTGGAGGGCCGCCGCCGGGAGGTCGCGCGGCTGGCCGCGGAGGAAAACCGCGTGAAAGCCGCCGTCGAAACGGTCGACCGCCAATTGGCGGACATGCGGCAGGAGAAGGCGGCGCTCGCGGGCGAGATCCGGTCGCTCGAGGCGGGGCTGGACGCGCTGCCGGGGAAGCTGGAAGAGCGGGACCGCACCCGCCAGAAGTTCAAGCTGCTGAAGGAGCTTGCGGATCTGGCCGAGCGGATCGAGGCCGCGCGCAAGGCGGAAGCGGACCGGGAGCGGGCCGCCGCGGAGTGCGGCGAGCGGGTCAAGCGGCTGGAGACGCTGTGGCTGGAAGGGCAGGCCGGACTGCTGGCGGCGCACCTGCACGACGGGGAGCCTTGCCCGGTATGCGGCAGCCCGGAGCATCCGGCGAAGGCGGCGGCGCCAGCCTCGATGCCGACCCGCGAAGAGCTTCGGCAGGCGAAGGAAACGCTTCGCGCCGTAGAGCAGGAGCTTGGCACGGCCAAGGCGCAAGCGGCGGCGGCCCGCGACGGCTGGGGAGAGCGGATGCCGTCCATCGAGGAGTTCGGCATCGTTCCGTCGGGGTTCGCCCGCCAGTTGGCCGACACTGAGCGGGAGGGGCTTGCGCTCAAAGCGGAAATCGAGCGCCTGCAGGAGCAAGGCGCGAAGCTGTCGGCGCTGCGCGAGAGCGCGGCGAAGCTGGACGACCGCTTGGCGGCCGCCCAAGCGGAGAAGGACGCCGCGGCGGCGCGCGCGCAGGCGCTTACGGTGGAGCGGACCGCCAAGCAGTCCGTGCTGGAGCTCGAGCTGGAGCGGATTCCGGAGGAGCTGCGCTCGCCGGAGCGGTTCGAGGCGCGGCTGCGGCAGCAGCGGGAGAGCGTGCGCGAGCTCGAGGCGGAGTGGAAGGCGGCGCAGGATGGGTTGACCGCGGCGCAGCTCCGGGCGGCCGAGGAGAAGGCGAACGCCGCGCAGCTTGGGAAGCGGCTCGAGGAGGCGACGGCCGCAGGCCGCCAGGCGGCGGAGCGGTTTGCCGAGGAGCGGCAGCGCGAAGGGTTTGCGACGCCGGAGCAGTATGCGAGGGCGAAGATGAGCCGGGAGGATCGCGAGTCGCTGCGGGCGTCGACCGAGGCGTTCCGGGCGGAGCTGGCGGCGGTATCGGCCCAGTTGGGAGAGCTGGAGCGGGAGCTTGAGGGCAGGGAGCGCGCGGATGCGGAAGCGCTGCAGGAAGTGCTCGGTGCGATGCAGCGGGAGCTGGAGCTCGTGCTGGCGGAGCAGCAGTCCGCGCAGCGGCACGCGGAAACGGCGGCGAGGCTGCGTGGCGCGATCGAAGCGGCGAACGGGCGTTACGCCGCGACGGAATCCGAGCTGGAGCGGATTCTGGATTTGTACCAGATGCTGAAGGGCGACAATTCGCTCAAGCTTTCGTTCGAGCGGTACATTTTGATCGAATATTTGGAGCAGATTCTCGTGGCGGCCAATCTCAGGCTGCACCATTTGTCCGACGGCCAGTTCGTTCTGCAGCGCAGCGACCGGCTGGAAGCGCGCGGCAAGCAAAGCGGGTTGGGGCTTGACGTTTACGACGCGTACACCGGGCAAAACCGCGACGTCAAATCGCTGTCCGGCGGCGAAAAGTTCAACGCCTCGCTTGCGCTGGCGCTCGGAATGGCCGACGTCATCCAGGCCCATCAGGGCGGCGTTTCGATCGAAATGATGTTTATCGACGAGGGCTTCGGCTCGCTCGACGAGGAATCGCTGCACAAGGCGATCGCCGCGCTCGTCGATCTGCAGCGGTCCGGCCGGATGATCGGCGTCATTTCGCATGTTCAGGAGCTGAAGATGGCGTTTCCGGCCATTTTGGAGGTCAAAAAGACGAAAGAAGGACACAGCCGCACGTCCATCGTGCTGCGGTAGCCGACATAAGGGACGGTTCGAGCCTTTCGATCGGATCGGTTCGTTGGAATGCCCCGAGAAGAGGCTTCTCGGGGCGCTTTGGCGCGGGCGGATTGCGCGCAAGAAGCGCCCCCGGTGCGCTACATGAAGCCTGGCGCAGGCGGATTGCGCGCAAGAAGCGCCCCCGGTGCGCTACATGTAGCCTGGCGCAGGCGGATTGCGCGCAAGAAGCGCCGGTGCGCTACATGCAGCCTGGCGCAGGCGGATTGCGCGCAAGAAGCGCACCCGGTGCGCTATATGAAGCCTGGCGCGGGCGGATTGCGCGCAAGAAGCGCACCCGGTGCGCTACATGAAGCCTGGCGCGGGCGGATTGCGCGCAAGAAGCGCACCTGGTGCGCTATATGCAGCCTGGCGCGGGCGGATTGCGCGTAAGCGTCAAATAGCCCCACCTAGCGGCGGGAGCTCAGTTCGACTAATCTGTAGTTACTTTTTACTTAATCGGCACTCAGCCGGTAGCTCGTGCGACCATGGCATGAAGGGTTCGAGCGCGTCGGCATCGAGCGGTCCAGAGATTTGCGGCAACTGCTCGAAGAGGTACTTTAAGTAGTTGAACGGGTGCAGACCATTCTCCTTGGCCGATTCGATCACGCTGTAGATTACCGCGCTAGCCTTCGCGCCGCGAGGCGTGTTGGCGAACAGCCAGTTTTTGCGCCCGATCACGAACGGTTTGATCGACCGCTCGCTCCGATTGTTGTCGAGCTCCAGCCGCCCATCTGACAGGAACGCAGTAAGCTTATCCCACTGATTCAAGCTGTAGGCGATCGCTTGACCGGACAGGCTCTTCGGCAAGGTTTTGGACCGTTGCTCCTTCAGCCATCCATGATAGGCGTTAAGCACCGGCAGGCTTTGCTCCTGCCTCTTCGCCTGTCGCTCTTCAGCGGAGACTTCGGCAAGGTCCCGTTCAATTGCATACAGCTGGTTACAGTAAGCCAGGCCCTGTCCCGCAACGGTTCCCAGCTTCCTCATCTCCGGCGGCCCTGCCTTCAGCGCCTCGTCGTACTTGCGCCGGGCATGTGCCCAACAACCGACGAGCTTCACGTCTGCCACCTTGTGGTACCCAAGGTACCCATCCACATGCAAATAGCCTTTGAATCCGGACAGGAAGTTACGCGGATGTTCGCCGCCCCGCGTCCGTTGGTATTCGTAGAGTATTGCCGGCGGCACATCACGTCCGGTCCGATATAGCCACAGGTAGGACGTCGCTTCCGCGGACTTGCCTTCTTCGCGCAGCACCTGAAGCGTCGTCTCGTCGGCATGCAGCACTTCTTGCCGCAGCAGATACGCCTTCATGGCAGCAAACAGCGGAGACAGCCATTGCTCCGCACCATACATCATCCAGTTCGCCATCGTCTGGCGAGACAACGTATAGCCAAGACGCGCGAACTGCTGCTCTTGCCGGTACAGGGGCAAGCCATCCACATATTTCTGCGTCATGACGTAGGCCATGCTGGACGGCGAAGCCAAGCTTCCGGGATAGACGGGCCTCGGCATGGGCGCCGTGACGATGGGTGTCTGGATCTCATGACGCTCGCAGTGGCGGCAAGCATAGACTTGACGAATATGCCGCATGACCTTGACCTGCGGGGGCACCAGCGCGATCTCGCTGCGCATCTCAGTCGTCATCTCATGCAGCGAGCCGCCGCAGCAAGCACAGGACCGTTCGCCTTCCTCGAGTTTGTACACGACGGTCTCTACCGGCAGGTCGGAGAAGTCGTCTTCACGCTTGCCCGTCTGTTTGCGGCGCTCGTACGTGATCTTCTCTGTAGGTGGCTCTTGTCCGGCTGGTGTGGCCAGCACTTCGGCTTCGTTGAACAGATTCAGCTCCATCTGGTCCGGATTCGTCTTCTCGCTGGAAGTGCCGAAGCGCTTTTGCTGCGCCAGACGGAACTGTTCCTCGTACCACTTGAGCTTGGCCGATAGCTCGATATTTTGTTGTTCCAGCTTCGCATTTTGTTGCCGAAGCTCTTCGATCTGAGGCGATTCCGCTCGATTTTCCATATGGTATACTTCGGCACGGATGGGGGCAACGCCTGCCATAACATATGTCGAATTAAGTAAGGAATAGATTGCTAAATGACCGTAGCGGCGGTCACTTTCGGGTGAGCCTGCCGCTGGCTGAGCGAAAGTCCGTCCAGCAGCCAGCGGAGCTCGCGGGTCGTGACCGTGACCGGATCGCTGTGATCCCTGGGCCACTGGAACGTGCCGCGCTCGAGCCGGCGGTAGAACAGCCAGAAACCGTTGTGCTCCCAATACAAGATCTTTAACTTGTTCCGCTCGCGGTTGCAAAAGACGAACAAGCATGGAGAGAATGGATTCAGTCCGAGCCCCTCTTGGACAAGAGCAGCCAATCCGTCGATGGATTTACGTAAATCCGTGCTGCCACAAGCCAGAAATACCTGACGGCTGGTTAATTCGCTCAGCATATGACCTCCAAAGCCTGCACCACGTCGCGGAGCAAAGCGGGATTGAACCCGGCGTCAACCTCGATGACGGCTGCGCCGATTCGGATGCGAAGGCAAGCCGAAGGTGTGGCTTCCGGCTCGGGAGTAATATGAGCTTTGACGAAGGTGGCTGACTTGACAGCAGCAGGGGATGAACCGCTTAGCCTCTTCATCCATGTATAGAGCCCGCGACGATCCACCTGATTGGCTTTGCACCATCTTGCTGCTTTTTCTCCACTGGAACGGAAAGCGGCAATTCGTTCTTCCCATTTCTTCTGTACGTCTTCTCTGGCCATAAAAAATCCTCCCCCAATTGGACTATGAGGAGGATTATCTCACGGTTATTGCAAGGAACGAAGGTGGGGAGAGTTTGACGCTTACCGCGCAAGAAGCGCACCCGGTGCGCTACATGAAGCCTGGCGCGGGCGGATTGCGCGCAAGAAGCGCACCCAGTGCGCTACATGAAGCCTGGCGCGGGCGGATTGCGCGCAAGAAGCGCACCCGGTGCGCTACATGCAGCCTGGCGCGGGCGGATTGCGCGCAAGAAGCGCACCCAGTGCGCTACATGCAGCCTGGCGCGGGCGGATTGCGCGCAAGAAGCGCACCCGGTGCGCTACATGTAGCCAGGCGCGGGCGGATTGCGCGCAAGAAGCGCACCCGATGCGCTACATGAAGCCTGGCGCAGGCGGATTGCGCGCAAGAAGCGCACCTGGTGCGCTACATGTAGCCTGGCGCAGGCGGATTGCGCGCAAGAAGCGCACCTGGTGCGCTACATGAAGCCTGGCGCGGGCGGATTGCGTGCAAGAAGCGCCCCCGATGCGCTACATGTAGCCTGGCGCGGGCGGATTGCGCGCAAGAAGCGCCCCCGATGCGCTACATGTAGCCTGGCGCGGGCGGATTGCGCGCAAGAAGCGCACCTGGTGCGCTACATGAAGCCTGGCGCGGGCGGATTGCGCGCAAGAAGCGCACCTGGTGCGCTACATGAAGCCTGGCGCAGGCGGATTGCGCGCAAGAAGCGCACCCGGTGCGCTACATGCAGCCTGACGCGGGCGGATTGCGCGCAAGAAGCGCACCCGGTGCGCTACATGTAGCCAGGCGCGGGCGGATTGCGCGCAAGAAGCGCCCCCGATGCGCTACATGTAGCCTGGCGCGGGCGGATTGCGCGCAAGAAGCGCCCCCGGTGCGCTACATGAAGCCTGGCGCGGGCGGATTGCGCGCAAGAAGCGCACCCGGTGCGCTACATGCAGCCTGGCGCAGGCGGATTGCGCGCAAGAAGCGCCCCCGGTGCGCTACATGCAGCCTGGCGCAGGCGGATTGCGCGCAAGAAGCGCCCCCGGTGCGCTACATGTGGCCGAACGCGGCAATTTGGACTTTTCCCCACTTTTTCGGGACGGAAGCCCAAGCGTTTCGTTCGGGTAAGATGTTACGATGTTCGTAAATCGTTCAAGGGAGTGAGCAAGGGTGTCGCTGCGGGAGCAAGCTCTTAGGGTACGCCAGCAAATGATCCGGGATCATGCCGGCGAGTGGGGAATGGATATTCATCAATGGGATTGGGTTCCGGGCGTCGGGGTCATCGCCATGCTGGAGCATTCCGAATCGGATCGCCAGCCGGAAGCAATGGCTTATTTGCGAGACTGGGTGGAAAAAAACAAGGAAAAGGCCAGCCGGGCCCCGGTTGTGAACGCGGTGGCTCCCTATGCCGTTTTTCCGGCGTTGTATCGGGAATACGGTGCGGAGTGGTATCGCGACGAAGCGGTCAGAGTGGCGGAATGGCTCGTAGCGGCGGCGCCGCGCACGAGGGAAGGCGCGTTCGAGCATACCGTAACGGAAAATGCGGCGTTTCCCGAACAGGTGTGGGCGGATACCGTCTTTATGGCCGTATTGTTTCTGGCTCGAACGGCTTCGCTTGCGAGGCGTCCGGACTTCGCCGAGGAGGCGCAACGGCAAGTCTTGTTGCACCTCAGACTGCTTGAGGACGAGGACAGCGGCGTTCTGTTCCACGGGTGGAATTGCGGCACCGCCGACCATATGTCGGCCGCGCGATGGACGAGGGCCAACGCCTGGGTAGCGGCGGGCGTGCCGCTTATTCTGAAGGAAATCGAACCGCTCGTTGCCGTCTCGGCGGAGCTCAAGACACGGTACGGCAGGCTGATGGAAGGGCTGGTCCGCTTTCAACGGGAAGACGGCTTGTGGAGCACGGTGATGGATCGTCCCGATTTTTACCGGGAAACATCCGGCAGCGCGGGGATCGGCTACGGCTTGTGGAAAGCGATGGATGCGGGTTTAATCGAAGCGAATGACCGTTATCGGACGTCGGCAGAGCGAACGTTAAAAGCCGTAATGGCCCAAATCGACGAAAGCGGCATCGTGCGCGGCGTATCGGGAGGCACTCCGGTTATGCCCAGCATCGAAGCCTACAACGAGATTCCGACCTATCCGACGCTGTACGGACAAGGTCTTGCGCTGATGCTCCTGTCGGAGGCCATGCGCAGAGGGATTTCCGTCTGAACGAACGTCAGGCCGTCGGCAGATGGCATAATGCCTGGCCGATTTCGCTTGCGGGGGATCCGTCTCATCCGTCGATCCGGGTCTTTGCCGCTCGGAGGAGGGGGAATACCCGGTTGCCGGCGGGCCGGAGCCTCCTATGTGCCGCGCCGGCCCGACGCCTTCGAGCGGTATTGCAAGGGCGTAAGCCCGATTTCTTTTTTGAAAAGGTGGAAAAAATGCGACAAATCCCCGAAGCCCGTGCGGCTGGCGACTTCCATGACGGGCAGGGAGGTGCCGGCGAGGTAGGCTTTGGCTTTGTTCAGCCGGTACTCGGCCAAAAATTGCTTGACGGTGTGTCCCGTCTTTTGCTTGAAAAGGGCGAAAAGACGGGAGCGCGACACGGGGAAACGTTCCAGCAAGTCGTCGATGCGCAACGGTTCGTCGTAATGCGCGACGAGGTACGACAGAACGTCCCCGATCAACCGTTCGTCTTCCGTCTTGCCGGTTTCGAGTGCGCCGGCGTCGTCCTTTAAATCGATCGCGAGCAGCAAAAATTCGGACAGGCATCGGAGCGCGGCCAGTTCGCGCTTCGGCTGCCTGTCCCGAAGACAGGACGCAAGCTCCTCCAGCAGCGAACAAGCCCGGTCCAAACGGGGCAGCGAAAGAAAATAATGGCCCGCCTCCATCCCCGGGGCCGTGAGCAGAGCGTCGATGCCGCCTTCGGCCGCCGGACATGCCTGGTTCAGAAGCTTCATATAAGATTCGCCGACGGACAGCACGTACCGTTTCACGGGCTGCCCCGGCGCGGAGTGCGGATGATGAATGACCTGCGGTCGAATGACGGTGAGCGTCCCGGCATGCAAAGGGTACAGGCGGTCGCCCGCCGTGTACGAACCCGAGCCCTCCAGCAGCAAATAAAACTCGAACCCGTCGTGAAAATGGAGCCGGCTCCGCCCGATCGGGCCGTTTCTCAGCTCGCAACGAACGGGATATTCGGCCAGAAAGCGGTCGGTGAATTCGTCCCGCTGAAAGAAAAGCGCCGGATCTCGCGTCATGGTCGCACCCCCCTCAAATCTAAATTTAAGCGCTCTCAATACGAAAAATCAACTTAAATTACATCCGCCCGGGCGATGCGCGAGAGAGCCGCTTTTCGATGGGCCCTCCCCCGAGACGGCTGGGCAGGCTTGTCCGGACATGCAGGCCAAAGGGCGGCCAAGCGAAGGCCATCGCCCGAGAATCCGGTTTCAAGGATTCGGTCTGGCGGAAGGGGGGCCGCCGCTGACCGGCGAGGACAAAAAAGCCGCCCCGCCGGCCAGCGCTGCCGGAAGGGCGGCCCTGCCGCTTTACACGGCCGCTTCGCGCTTTTTGAAAAACGTCTTCAACGCGTTGTAGATTTCGCCTTTTTCCTTGATGACGTAATACAGAAACTGCTGATGGTCCATGTGCTTGTAGGCCGACATCAGCGTGCTGGAGCGGTTGTACTGGTTCACTTCGCCGTAGCCGAAAATGTTGGCGCGGTTCAGCATTTCCTTGATCAGCCGCACGCAGCGCTCGTTGTCGCTCGTCAGATTGTCGCCGTCGGAAAAATGAAACGGATAAATGTTGTAGCGCGACGGGGGATAACGGCTGTCGATGATCTCGAGCGCCTTGATATAGGCGGAGGAGCAGATCGTGCCGCCGCTTTCGCCGCGGGTGAAAAATTCCTCCTCGGTCACTTCCTTCGCTTCCGTATGGTGCGCGATGAAAACGAGCTCTACTTTTTCGTATTGGCGCCTCAGAAACCTCGTCATCCAGAAAAAGAACGAGCGCGCGCAATATTTTTCGAAGGATCCCATCGATCCGGACGTGTCCATCATGGCGAGGATGACGGCGTTGTTTTGCGGCTTGACGATCTCCTCCCACGTTTTGAAGCGCAGGTCGTCCGGCGAGATGCCGTGAATTTCCTTGCGGCCTTCGCGCGAATTGCGGCGCAGATTTTCCAGAATCGTTCGCTTTTTGTCGATGTTGGACATGATGCCCTTCCGCCTGACGTCGGTAAAACGAACCTCCTGCACCTCGATCTGCTCTTTTTCTTTCTGCTTCAAATAAGGAAGCTCCAGCTCCTCGAACAGCAGATTTTCGAGCTCCGCGATCGAGATTTCCGCCTCGACGACGTCTTCTCCGGGCTGGTCGCCGGCGCCTTCGTTTTTGCCGGGAGCGCTGGCCGGATCGGTGCCGAGTACGTCCCCCACCTGGCTGTCCCCGTTTCCTTGGCCTACGTGCTTGCGCTTGTTGTGATTATAAACGAACCGGTATTCGTCCAGACTGCGTATCGGAATTTTAATAATTTGTTTGCCGTCGGACAGTACGATGTTCTCCTCGGACAGCAAGTCGGGCAAATTTTGCTTGATCGCATCCCGAACTTTCTGCTGGTGCCGCGACTGATCCTGGTATCCTTTTCGGTGCAATGACCAGTCTTCGCGGGACAGGATAAAAGCCGGTTCAGCCATGCGTAACACCACCTTTTCCGCCTTGGGCTTTTTTTGTGTGTTATTCAATATATTCGAATGCGCGGAAAGAATGTGTGCGAATTGACCGAAGCTTGGTCCAATTGTGCGACAATTCGGCGTAGCCGCCGGCGCGGTTAGGCACCTGTCGCCCTCCCCATCCATAAACTGCAATAAGGGGGAGTGCGGGATGCGCAAAGGCGGATTCGATCCGGATCGGGCCGTGTTTTTGGCGGCCGTTTGCAGTCAAACCTATGAGCTTTACAAAAACAAGGACGGGAGCTTCGCCGTTCCGCAAGGGTTCCGGCAGGTCGAAATCATCGAGGCGAAGTCCTTCGACCGAAGCAGGGAAAGGTTCGGGTTTATTCTGGAATCGGACCGCGAAATCCTGATCGCGTTTCGCGGCACGATTTCGACTTCCGATTGGGTATCGGACGCGCTGGCCTACCAGGTTCCCTGCCCTTATGCGAAAAACGCCGGACAAACCCATCAAGGCTTCACGCAAATTTACCGCTCGGCGAGAGCGCAAATCGTCGCCGCCTTGAAGCGGCTGCCCCCGGACAAACCGATCTATGCGACCGGCCACAGTCTCGGAGGAGCGCTGGCCACGTTATGCGCGCTCGATCTGGCTTCGCGGAGCGAAGGCCGGCCGCCAACCGTCTACACGTACGGAGCGCCCCGGGTCGGCGACCCCGCTTTCGTGAAGGCGTTCAACGGCAAGGTGAAAACCAGCTTCCGCATCGCCAATCCGTTCGACCCGGTCGCCCAGCTGCCGCCGTTCGTGCTTCGCATGCCGGCAAGCGATAAAACCTACTATTACAATCATGTGCGCAGCGCCTTTATCCTGTCTTTCCAGGCCGGCTCCTTAGCGGCCAATCACGCTCTCGACCGTTACTACGAGCATCTGGCCGGGCTAAGTCCCGATTATGCGCTGGAGCTGTCGCTCGCCAACCCCGGCTTGTGCCCGGAGCCGAAGTCTTGAACCCGCCTTGCGGCGCAAGCGAGGCTTGGTTCCATTTGGCAGAGGCGGCCTCTCCGAGGTATGATGAGGGTACCCGGTTTCGAGCGGAACCGGCAGTTTTCGACGGGGAGGTTTATTCATTGCTGCGGAACTATACGATGATCGGAGCGGCAATCGCGCTGCTGGCGGTCGCCCTCGGCGCTTTCGGCGCGCATGTGCTCGAAGAGCGGCTGTCGGCCGAAGATTTGGATATTTTTGAAACCGGCGTGCGTTATCAAATGTACCATGGGCTTGGAATCTTGATCGCGGCGCTGTTGTCCGAGCGGCTGTCGTCGCCTGGGCTCGTTCGCTGGTCCGCGCGCCTGATGCTTGCGGGGGTCGTTATTTTTTCCGGGAGCTTGTACGTTCTCGTGTTCAGCGGTATTCGCGTGCTGGGAGCCGTCACCCCGATCGGCGGAGTCGCGCTGCTGGCCGGCTGGATTTGCCTTCTTATGGCCGCCCGGAAGAAATAGCGTCGAACGCCCGGGCGGGTCGAGAATTTAGTTGGAAAAGCTTGTTCTGTAAAGCGCCATTTTGTTTTATAATGGAAGCATACATAAGTTGTCATGTTTCCCTCACGGGAGGAAGGATGGCGCCACGTGGACGGATGGTCAGACAATCCGGCTTTCCAAAACGAGTTGCTTCACTCGCTTTATCACAACAGTCCGTTAGCCATTGCCGTCATCGATCGTCTCGGCCGTTTCATGGATATCAATCGGGATCCGGAGAAGATGTTCGGCTACACGACGGCGGAGTTATCCGGCCGATCCTTTTCCGAGCTGCTGGACAGCCAGTCGTACGAAATTACGATGAAAGTGTTCGAGAGGACGCTCGCGGGGGAGAAATGCACGCAAGAAATCCGGGTCATGACCAAAGACGGACACCCGGTCGATTTAAGCATCGATACCGCTCCGCTCACGAGACGGAGCAAGACGGTCGGCATTCTCGTTTTTTTCCAGGATATCAGCGAGCGGAAGCGATCCCTGGAAAAGGTCCGGTTTATGGCGTACAACGACGATATGACGGGCCTTCCGAACCGGCGTTTTTTCACCGCGAGACTCGAGGAAAAGCTGACCGAAGCGTATAAGAAGAACGACCGCCTGGCGGTCTGCTACCTGGATGTCGATCAATTCAAGCTGGTGAACGCTTCGTACGGAAGAGACTTCGGGGACATGCTTCTCATGATGATCGCGGAACGGCTGTCGGGCTTCTTCGGGGAGGCCGGCAATTTGGCGCGGATGGAAGGCGACGAGTTCGCCGGCTTGCTCACGTCGCTCAGGGACGCGGACGATCTGTCCGGCCGGATGGACGAGCTGATGCGATTGTTCGAGAGCCCGTTCGAGCTTGCGGGCGTGCCGCTCCATATTTCGATAAGCATCGGCATTTCCATGATGAACGAAACGATCGACGACGCGGTCGCCCTCCTCAAAAAGGCGGATACCGCGCTTCATCGCGTGAAGGAGAACGGCCGGAACGATTATCTGGTTTTCTCGTCGGAGATCGCCCATACCGCGTTGCATAAGCTGACGCTGCAGCACGAAATCAAGAAAGCACTGCAAAACGGGGAGTTTCTCCTTTATTATCAGCCGCAGTACGACTTGGCAACGGGCCGGATCGTCGGGCTTGAGGCGCTGGTGCGCTGGAAGCATCCCGAGCGCGGTCTCGTCCCTCCGGGCGAGTTCATTCCGGCGGCGGAAGAGAGCGGGCTCATCGTGCCGCTGGGCGAATGGGTGCTGCAGGAGGCGTGCCGCCAGAATAAAAGCTGGCAGGATGCCGGCATGACGCCCATTCCGGTGTCCGTCAATTTGTCGTTTCGCCAATTTATGCAGCGCAATCTCATCCGGAATATTGCCGGCATTTTGAAAAAAACCGAACTGGATCCGAGCTACCTCGAACTGGAAATCACCGAAAGCATTACGATGGACGTCGAACGCGCCTCCTCGTTTTTGCGGGAGCTTGCCGATCTCGGCGTCGGCATCAGCATCGACGATTTCGGAACGGGCTACAGCTCCTTTCATTATTTGCGCAATTTCCCGATCGGCAGCCTGAAGATCGACCGCTCGTTCGTGCGGGACATCCAGCAGGATCCGAGCGACGCGGCCATCGTTTCGGCAATCATCGCGATGGCGCACAACCTGCAGCTGCAAGTCATCGCGGAAGGCGTGGAAACCGAGGAGCAGGTCAAATTCCTCCGAACCCACCGCTGCGACGAAATGCAAGGCTACTTCGGAAGCCCTCCGCTTCCGAAAGAAAGCGTCGAGGAATTGCTTTGGAACCAAAGCGTGCTGCCCATCAAGCATTGATGCCGGCATGCCATCCCGCGAAAAAACGCCGCAGCCTCTTCGACAGGCTGCGGCGTTCGCGCTTTATTCGATAAAATCGTCGATCTCGTTAAGGAAGATCGAATACACTCGTTTTTCATCGACGTGGTATAACGTAATCAATTGCTGCTCGGGATCGAAGTTGACGATGCGGCAAGGCATGTCCAGCTTGACCCCTTTGCCCTTATTGACCCGGACCCTGATCAGCTTGTTCGTCTGAATGTACAAGCGTATCCGCGAGTCGAGCGATTCGGTCGAGAGCGGCGTCTTTTCGGTTTTGTCGGTTTTTGCGGTCTTTGCGCCTTTTTCGGCCGGTTCGATCGCGATTGGCGTTTTATCGACCGTTTTGGCCAATTCCTCCTCGATCTTCATGCCGAGTTGAACCCCGGATTCAATCCGGAAATCCGAAAATTGCCCTCCGTTCAAGCCGCGAAGCAGCTGCTCCAGCGCCGCGCTTCCGGACGAAGCGTGCACGAGGATGTCCACCTTGAAAAGGAAAGATCCGTCCGCGTCCGATTTCCCTTTTGCCATCTTTTTGCTAGCCTCCATCTTACACCCCGATGATAATGTCCGCTCTTAACTATACCACGTTCATGCTGCCTAAAATAGACCCAAGTAGGTATTTAACGGGAGCTTCATAGGGCAAAAGGATCATACGATATCGTGTGGGAATTCGTCCTAACGGCCCATTTTTATCCAAGTTTGACAAACCCGGAGGTGAAATCGAATGATTCGTCTCGTCCCGATCGAAATCGAGGGGCACACGGCGTTGGGGGTCGAGGTGCTGCTGCCGAAAACGACGCTTATCGCGGTGACGGCGGGAGAAGGATATATTATGTGCGGCGCGCTCGATGTCGGCCTGCTCAACGAACGGCTTGCCGATCGCGGCATCGTGGCTGGAAGGGCGGTAGGCGTTCGAACGCTCGAGCAGCTGCTTGACGCTCCGTTGGAGTCGGTTACGCACGAAGCCCGCAACAGAGGGATCGTGCCGGGGATGATCGGCCGCGACGCGGTCTCCCGTCTCGCGAAGGGCAGCGTCGAGCCGCACGGCGCGTAAGTTCAAGGGAGCGATGACCGGTTCGTGGGAATTCCGGATAAAAGCAAAATCGGCTGACCCGATCGGCGGAAACGCTCTGCCGCGGGTCAGCCTTTTTGCATGTCGGACGTCGGATTCAGGACTCGAACAGCCGGCGCAAGCCGGTGTCGTACGGGGCCCTGACGATGCCCTTCTCGGTAATGATGGCGGTGACGAGCTCGTTAGGCGTCACGTCGAAGGCGGGATTGTACACTTTGACGCCTTCCGGGGCGGTGCGTTTGCCGAAGCCGTGCGTGATTTCGTCGGCGCGGCGCTCCTCGATCGGAATATCGGCGCCGGTCGGCGTCGACAGGTCGATCGTCGACATCGGGCACGCCACATAAAACGGAATGTTGTGCGCCTTCGCGAGCACGGCCACGCTGTAGGTGCCGATCTTGTTCGCGACGTCGCCGTTGGCCGCGACGCGGTCGGTTCCGACGATGACGGCCTGCACCCAGCCTTTGGACATGACGTGTCCGGCCATGTTGTCGCAGATGAGCGTCACGTCGACGCCGGCCTGCTGCAGCTCGAACGCCGTCAGGCGCGCGCCCTGCAGCACGGGCCGCGTCTCGTCGGCGAATACTTTCAGCGCGATGCCTTGCTCAAGCGCCAAATAGAAGGGCGCCAGCGCCGTGCCGTATTTGGCGGTCGCAAGCCCGCCGGCATTGCAGTGCGTCAGCACGCCCATGCCGTCCTTGAACAGCGTAAGGGCGTGCTCCCCGATCCGCCGGTTCGTTTCCTCGTCCTCGGCCTGGATTTGCTTCGCTTCGTCGAGCAGCGCGGCGACGGCCTCTTCGGCCGTCAGTCCGGCCTCGGCCAATTCCTCGGCTCTCGCCTTCATCCGGTCGAGCGCCCAGAACAGGTTGACGGCCGTCGGCCGCGACGTGGCGAGATAGTCGGCGTGACGCCGAACCTCGGCCGCCACATCCTTGGCGCTTCCGGAGACGGGGGCCGCGCCGAGCACGATGCCGTAGGCGGCGGAAATGCCGATCGCCGGGGCGCCGCGGACTTTCAGCTCGCGGATCGCTTCCCAAACGTCCTCGGGCGTTTTCAATTTCAAATAGACGGTTTCTTCCGGCAGCAGCCGTTGATCGAGCAGTTCCAGCGCTCCTTCCGCCCAACGGACGGATTGCAGCACTTTGGAGGCTGCGGACAGGTTGTCGGTGCTCATGTCGGTTTCTCCTTTCGGGTTTGCGGCAAGACGCCGCTGCGGACCGGACGCGGCCCTTCGCAAGGCGGGATCTTACAGCCGGCCCGGGGGAGTTCGGGCCGCTCAAGCCGCTCAGGCGTTTACGGCGCGCCGACCGATCGCGACGACGTGTTCGATCGACTCCGCTTTGCGGTTCGTCTTGATCAGTTCCGTGCCGATCGCCAGCGCGATCCGCTGGGCGCGGTTGCGAACGCCCGCATCCGGAATATTGTCGATGTCGATGACGTGGGACAAGCCGTAAATGCGGCGCACCGCTTTGGCGCCGGCGAAGCCGATGCTGTCCCGGAGCAGGCGCAGCATATATTCGTCCTGGTAGCCTTGCGTGCGGGAAATGCGGTCGATGCCGTGCTCGTTCCACAGCGCGCGGAACTTGGCTTCGAACAGCGTCCACACGTCGCGGATCGTGCCGAGCAAATATTCGCGGCTGTCTTTGCGGGCGGCCTCGTCCTGGCTCCAATGTTCCTGGCCGGCGAAGTTCAGCAGCAAGTTCGCGATGACGGCGCCGACGTCGAAGCCGATCGGGCCGTAATAAGCGAACTCGGGATCGATCACCTTCGTCGACTCCGGCGTGACGAAGATGCTGCCGGTGTGCAGGTCGCCGTGAAGCAGCGCCTGCGCCTGGGTCAGAAACTTCTCGCGGAGGACGGCCACTTCCAGATGAAGCGCCTTGTCCTGCCAGATCGCTTCCGCGGCGTCGCGCAGATGGGGCTCGATGCTGTTGTTGGGCGAATCGTAATAAGGATCGTCGAAAATCAGATCCTCGGTAATTTTGCACAAGTCCGGGTTAATGAACGAGCCGACCGCGCGCTTTTTCTCCTGTTGGTTGAAGCCCAGGTCGGAAGTGAAAAACAGCGTGCGGGCCATAAATTCGGAAATATGCTCCGCAAAGCGCGGGTAGCGGCCGCCCTCGATCAGGCCGCGGCGCATGATGACATGGTCGCTCAAGTCCTCCATGACGGTGAGCGCCAGCTCGTTGTCGTTTTTGTATACTTTGGGAACGAGTCCGGGGGCCAGCTTGCCTTGCAAAATCAGCGCTTCGCCTTCGATGCGGGCGCGGTCCAGCGAGAGGGGCCACGATTCGCCGACGACCTTGGCGTACGGCAGCGCCTGCTTGACGATCAGGCTGCGCCCGGTCGCGGGCTGGGTAATATGAAAGACCAGATTCAAATTGCCGTCGCCGATCTCCCGGCAGACCAGCTCCTCGCCGGTCGGAAACGCCTCCTTGATCGTCTTCGCGATCTCGATCGCCTCGGCTTCGGTTAACGGATGATAATTGCTCATATTTTCACCTCATCGAGAAGTTGGCTGCTTGTCCCGTCGTAGGGTCCATTCGCGTCACTAGTCAGTATAATGCAATTCGGGGGCGGATAAAAGCCGGAAAGCGCAAACGATGCTTAAGCACGGGGGCATATATCGTTTTGGTGCGTTTAAGGTCGGCAATCGAACCGATTCGGCACGCCATGCCTCTAATAAATAGGAACGTTAAAGAATATTTGCCGTTGCGCGAAAGGAGGAGGCATGCTTGCCGGAATATGAACATTTGGAAGACGTCAAACGCGCGCGAAGAGGCGACAACGAGGCCTTTTCAAAATTGGTAAAAGAGATGCAGACTGATTTGTACCGAATGGCCCGCTCATTCATGGAAAACGACGCCGACTGTGCGGATGCGATCCAGGAGGCGATTCTGAGCGCTTATCGAGGGCTGCCGAAACTGAAAGAACCGGCTTATTTCCGGACATGGATGTTTCGGATTTTGCTGCGGGAATGCCATCGGATGCGGAGAAGGATAAAAATTACGGTTCCGTGGACGGAAGCGTTAGCGGGAAAGGAGTACGGGAACGTTCGGGAGCCGGAGATCGATTTATACGTGGCCGTTCGCCAACTGGACGAGTCCCTGCAGACGGTCGTCAGGTTGCACTACTTTATGGATTTGCCATTGGGAGAAATCGCGAAAGTAATGGACGTGCCGGAAGGAACGTTAAAATCGCGGCTGCACCGGGCGCGGAGGCTACTGGCAAAATGGCTCCGGGGACCGGAAGAAAACGCGCCGGCAGGAGAAGTGCCGGGAGGTTCGGCTCTTGAGAAATAGGGATGGGAGGAAATAAACGATGAACTTTAGCGATGTGGAAAGAGCGCTGCGGGCTGTCCGAAATAAAGCAGCCGTATCCGGAGTGCCGGAGACAATCGAACGGAAAATCGACGAGACGCTCCGATCGCTTCCCGAACGGAGAATGAAAGAACGACGCGGATTGGCCTCACGCATTGTGGCAATGTCGTCCGCGGTGGCGATTGCGGTCGGATCGGCGTTGGCCGCCGCTGCATTATCTCCTCAGGCAGAGGCCGCGTTACGCCAATTGCCTTTGGTCGGATCGATTTTTGCCCAAGCCCATGATTGGGGGCTTCGACAAACGGATACTGCCGGACTGACAACAGCCGTTGGACTGACGGATACGTCGAACGGAATCCGTCTCACGCTAGAAAAGGCCGTGTATGATGGCATCCGATTTTCGGCGGCATTTGCCATGAAAACGGCAGATGGACGCAAGGTAGAACCGGCACCGGGAGAATACGGCATCACAATGGATTACGCTTGGAACATAAAAGGAGAAAGCGAGCGTTACGCTGGAAAAGGGAGCGCGGTGGAAGACGAATCGGGAAAGCTTGTAGGATTTATTGATGTAACACCGCCGGAGCGGTTGCCGGATTCGTTCGTCGTCGGCCTTAAAGTTTCGAAAATAGGAGATAGAACGGGCGATTGGTCGTTCTCGTTCCCGATCTCCTCGCTTAAGGAAAACTCGAAAATAATCGAGCCAATAGCGGCTTCTTCCAACCGCCAAATCTCAATTTCAGTCCGAGAAGTGAAGCTGACTCCAATGACGACGGAAATCGAGTTCGATTACAGCCAGCCTTCCGGAGTTAATTTGCCGATCGGCTTCGAACTGATGGACGGGGATGGAATCGCGCTGGAGCTGATCTCTTCCCAATCCGGGATGACGACCGAAGCCGGGAGCGCCGTATCGCGGGGAAGCTGGAAAATTCAGTTCGGTCCCGCACCTGAAAATACGACCAAGCTTTTTTTTCGTCCCTATTTTTATCAAAATGCGCCCAAAGCGGAATACCGCATACGGATGAACGAAATGCCCTCCGAGGACGCTCCGCTCGTCTTGCCCCAAGGAGAGTCAGGAGAATTGCGGATCACCGAGGTTATTTTAGAAGCGGACAAAACGGTCGTACGCTACGATGTTATCGGCTCGAGTCCGCAAGAGCAAGCGAACATGTTGTCGCTTGAAACGGCCGATGGAGCGGACGTACCCCGAAATCCGATGAAAGCGGAGAAAACCCTCGATCCTTTCAAGCGCCGGTATGAAAAGGAATTCGCTCCGGTCCCGAAAGATGCCGAGCTTGTCTTCATTACGCAGCCTGCGAAAACTCGCGAATTCCTGAACGAATTAGAGCTTGAATTCGCTATTCCTGGTTCCGTCTGACAACATCGGTGCCAAGATCAGCGGCTTCGTACCGTCAAATGTGTTATAATGGAAGCTGCACGAAAAACAGCACAGAAAGGAACGACTCCATGGAACGACCGATTGCGCTCAGGGAATGGGCCGTCGCCGTGCGCGCGCTGGAGGAAGGCCGGCAGGCGATCGTGCTGCGCAAGGGAGGAATTGCCGAGGAGACGAAGGAGTTCCGGCTGGAAAGCCCGGAATTTTATCTTTTTCCTTCCTATGAACATCAGCGCCCCGAACTGGTAAAGCCGGAATTCCGGGATGCGGTCGAAGCGACGCGCGCGGAAGCGGCCGCGAACCCCGGAAGGGTTCGGTTGACCTCCTACGCCGAGGCGGCGGAGGATTACGAAGTGACGGACGCAAAGACGCTGGAACGGCTGAATGAGCTGCACATATGGACGGCAGACTATGCGGAGGAACGGCTGAAGTGGAAAAAAACGAAGCCGCTGCACGTGCTGCTGCTGCGAGTTTTCAAGTTCGACGAACCGATCGAAATCCCCGAAAGCGACAGCTACGGCGGCTGCAAGTCGTGGCTGCGCCTGGAGGAAGAGATCGCGCAACGGACGCGCAAGCCGGTTTTGGACGATCGGCAATTCGCGAACCAAGCGGAGCTTCTGTCGCGCGCTGTTCGGGGCTGAGCGACGGATCTTGCCGCATTCCGGGTTTATTCCGCAAAAAGCGGGCAGGCCCGGTTTGCTTTTTTCATCGCCTTTTCATAAAATGGTGGTTGAGAATCATTGAGAATCAAATTAAAATAATTATAAATAAGGATCGGCAGCAGGTGGCATGGCTGGAAGCGAAGCGGTCAACCGCAGCTTGTCGCATCTGAATTCTGGAGGGAATCGCACAATGTCCAGCTTGTTCGAAATCCGTGGTCTGAAATCGACCATTGAAGGCAAAGAAATTTTGAAAGGTCTCGACCTGAGCATTCAAGGCGGGGAAGTTCACGCCATCATGGGACCGAACGGCACCGGCAAAAGCACGCTCGCTTCCTCTATTATGGGACACCCCAAATACGAAGTGACCGAAGGCGAAGTGTTTCTCGAAGGCGAAGACGTTCTGGAAATGGCGGTGGACGAGCGCGCCCGCGCCGGCCTGTTCCTCGCGATGCAATATCCGAGCGAAATTACCGGCGTGACGAATTCCGACTTCCTGCGCAGCGCGATCAACGCCCGCCGCGAGGAAGGCAGCGAGATTTCGCTGATCAAGTTCATCCGTCTGATGGAAGGCAAAATGAAAGAGCTGGAAATGAATCCCGAGTTCATGCACCGTTATTTGAACGAAGGTTTTTCCGGCGGCGAGAAGAAGCGGAATGAAATTTTGCAAATGATGATGCTTGAGCCCAAGCTCGTTATTCTGGACGAAATCGACTCGGGTCTTGACATCGACGCGCTGAAAATCGTTGCCGCGGGCGTCAACGCGATGCGTACGGCGGAGCGCAGCTTCCTGATCATCACGCACTATCAGCGTTTGCTTAACTACATCAAGCCGGATTTCGTGCACGTCATGATGCAAGGCCGCATCGTGAAGTCGGGCGGGCCGGAATTGGCCGAGCGTCTGGAAGCCGAAGGCTACGACTGGGTCAAAGAAGAGCTGGGAATCGTCGACGAGACGGTTGGCCAAGCGTAAGAGGATAAGGGAGGCTAGCAATCATGAGTACACCGACCACCTCTTTCGGCCGCGAGGCGGCAGCCGCTCTCGCCCGCAGCAAGAACGAGCCGGCATGGCTCGTCGCCTGGAGGGAAGAAGCGGGGCAATGGGCGACGGAGCTTGAGCTTCCGAAACCGGAGAAAACGCCGATCCAGCGGTGGAGCCTGGATTCGCACGGCGCCTATCGGCCGGGCAATCCCGTGGCCGACTTCTCGCAACTGCCGAAAGCAATCGCGGATCTGCTTCCGGAGCAAATGCCGGAAGCGTTGATCGTTCAGCATAATTCTTCCGTCGTGTATACGCGTCTGTCCGAAGAGCTCAAGGCGAAGGGCGTCGTGCTTTCCAGCCTGGAAGAAGCCGCGAAGACGCACGAAGAGATCGTCGGCAAGCATCTGATGACCGCGTACAAGCGCGACGAACACAAATTGGCGGCGCAGCACGGCGCGCTGTGGAACGGCGGGGTGTTTCTGTACGTTCCCCGGAACGTGGAGATCGACAGTCCGATCCAGGCGCTTGTTTACGCGGACGACGCGGAAGCGACGCTCGCTCCGCATATTTTGATCGTGGCCGACGCGAACAGCCGGGTCTCGTTCGTGGAACAGCTGTTCAGTTCGCTCGGCGAGGCTTCGGGCACGCTGCTTCATAACGGAGCGGTCGAAGTGTTCGCCAAGGGGGGCGCGAATGTCCGTTACGCGGCTGTGCATCATATGGAACAGGCGGCGATCGACGTGTCTTACCGGCGCGCGGTCGTGGATAACGACGCCCGCATCGAATGGATCGTAGGCGATTTGCACAGCGGCAACACGCTGACGGATACGAAGTCGATCCTGCAAGGGAACGGCTCTTCTTCGGACGCCAAGATCATTACCGTGGGCACGGGAAATCAGCGGATGAGCGTCACGACGCAGGCGGTTCACTTCGGCCGCTCCTCCGAAAGCGACATGATTACCCGCGCGGTCATGAAAGACGAAGCGACGGCGATTATCAACGGCATTACGAAAATCGAGAAAGCCGCCACGAAAGCGAACGGGCAGCAAACGGAAAAAGTGCTCATGCTCAGCCCGAAGGCGCGCGGAGACGCGAATCCGATTTTGCTGATCGACGAAGACGACGTCAAAGCCGGCCACGCGGCAAGCGTAGGCCAGGTCAATCCGGAGCAGGTGTACTACCTGATGTCCCGCGGCATCTCCAAGCAGGAGGCGGAACGGCTGATCATCCATGGGTTCCTCGATCCGGTCGTTTCGGAAATCCCGCTCGAAGGGCTGCGTGAAGACCTCCACCGGATTCTGGAAAGGAAGCTGGGCTAAATGGACGTTAACGCGCTTAAAGCCGAATTCCCGATCTTGCACCAAAACGTGAACGATCATCCGCTCGTGTATCTCGACAATGCGGCCACCTCGCAAAAGCCCCGCAGCGTCATCGAAGCGGTGAAACGTTATTACGAATGGGATAACGCCAACGTTCACCGGGGCGTCCATACGCTCGGTTCCCGGGCGACGGACGCTTACGAAGGAGCGCGGGAAAAGGTCGCCCGATTTCTGAACGCCGCTTCCGCGCGCGAAATCATTTTCAATCGCGGAACGACGGCGGGCCTCAACCTTGTCGCCTCCGGCTACGCCCGGCAGACGCTCAAGGAAGGCGACGAAATCGTCATCACCCCGATGGAGCATCACAGCAACCTCATTCCGTGGCAGCAGGCGGCCAAGGCGACGGGCGCGACGCTCAAATATATTCCGCTCCAGCCGGACGGCACGATTTCGCTCGCGGACGTGGAAAGCACGATAACCGCGCGCACGAAGATCGTTTCCGTCACGTACGTTTCGAACGTGCTGGGTACGGTCAATCCGATCGCCAAAATCGCCGAGATCGCCCACCGGAACGGAGCCGTGATCGTCGTCGACGGCGCCCAAAGCGCGCCTCATCTGAAGGTTGACGTTCGGGCGCTCGATGTTGATTTTTATGCGTTTTCCGGCCATAAAATGTGCGCCCCGACCGGAATCGGCGCGCTTTACGGAAAGGCGCAACTGCTGGAGCGGATGGAGCCGGTGGAATACGGCGGGGAAATGATCGATTTCGTCGACCTTTACGAATCGACGTGGAAGGAGCTTCCGTGGAAATTCGAAGGCGGGACTCCGATCATCGCCGGGGCGGTCGGACTCGGGGCGGCGATCGATTTTCTCGAGTCGGTCGGGCTGGACGCCATCGACAAGCACGAAAAGCAGTTGACCCGCTATGCGATCGAGCGGCTTTCCGCCATCGACGGCATTTCGATCTACGGGCCTCGCGAGGAACGCGCGGGACTCGTTACGTTTAATCTTGGCGACATTCATCCCCATGACGTTGCGACCGTATTGGATACGGAAGGCATCGCCATCCGGGCCGGACACCATTGCTGCCAGCCGCTGATGCGCTGGCTCGAAGTCAGCGCGACGGCAAGGGCGAGCTTTTACCTGTACAATACCGAACAGGATGTCGACCGTCTGGCCGACGCTCTGGTCAAAACAAAGGAGTTTTTCGGCTATGAACCTTGACGACCTGTATCGCCGCGTCATCATGGATCATTATAAAAATCCCCGCAACCGCGGAACGATGGACGACGAGTCCGTCACGGTGAACCTTAACAATCCGACTTGCGGGGACCGCATCAGCTTGCAAATGCAAATCGAGGACGGGATCGTGCGCAACGCCCGTTTTACCGGAGAAGGCTGCTCGATCAGCATGTCGTCGGCTTCGATGATGACTGAAGCGGTCAAAGGGCGGACGACGGCCGAGGCGCTGGAGCTGGCCGAGAAGTTCTCGTCCCTGATGAAAGGCGAAGAAGTCGATTTCGGGGACGACGAGGAGATCGAGGCGCTGTCCGGAGTGAACAAATTCCCGGCCCGCATCAAATGCGCGACGCTGGCCTGGAACGCTTTGCGCAAAGGCGTCGAGCACGGACAGGGCCGGCACGAGGGTATAGAAGAATAAGGCATGCTCGTTTTCAATAACCATTTTTAACAAGGAGGTTGATCGTCATGGCGAAACAAATGCCCGAGTTGGAAGATTACAAGTACGGGTTCCGCGACGAGCATAAAGCGGTGTTCGAATCCGGCAAAGGGCTGACCCCCGAAGTCGTCCGCACGATTTCGGAAATCAAGGGCGAACCGGAATGGATGCTGAACTTCCGCCTCAAGTCGCTGGAGCAGTTCAACAAGATGGCGCTTCCGCGCTGGGGCGGCGATTTGGACGATCTCGATTTCAACGATATTCAATACTACGTAAGACCTTCCGAAAAGCAAGGGAAAACCTGGGAGGAAGTGCCGGAAGAAATCAAGGCGACGTTCGACAAGCTGGGCATCCCGGAAGCCGAACAGAAATTCCTCGCCGGCGTGTCCGCTCAGTACGAGTCCGAGGTCGTCTACCACTCGATGCAGGAAGATCTCGAAAAGCAGGGCGTTATTTTCACGGATACGGATACCGCGCTGCGCGAGCATCCGGAAATTTTCAAGGAATATTTCGGCACCGTCGTTCCGGCCGCCGACAATAAGTTCGCCGCGCTGAACAGCGCGGTATGGTCGGGCGGCAGCTTCATTTACGTCCCGAAAGGCGTCAAATGCGAAATTCCGCTGCAGGCGTACTTCCGGATCAACTCCGAAAACATGGGCCAGTTCGAACGCACGCTGATCATCGCCGACGAAGGCAGCTTCGTTCACTACGTCGAAGGCTGCACGGCGCCGATCTACAGCACGAACTCGCTGCACAGCGCCGTCGTCGAGATCATCGCGAAGAAGGACGCGCGCGTCCGTTACACGACGATCCAAAACTGGGCGCCGAACATTTACAACCTCGTCACGAAGCGCGCCGTCGCCGAAGAGAACGCGACGATGGAATGGGTCGACGGCAACATCGGCTCCAAGCTGACGATGAAATACCCGGCCGTCATTCTGAAAGGCCGCGGCGCCAAAGGCATGGTGCTCTCCATCGCCGTAGCAGGCAAAGGCCAGCACCAGGATGCGGGCGCGAAGATGATCCACCTGGCGCCGGAAACGACGTCGACGATCGTCTCCAAGTCGATTTCCAAGCACGGCGGCAAAGTCACCTACCGCGGTTTGGCGTCGTTCGGACGCAACGCGGAAGGCGCGAAGTCGAACATCAAATGCGACACGCTCATCCTCGACAACCAGTCGACGAGCGACACGATTCCGTACAACGAAATCCTGAACGACAACGTGACGCTGGAGCACGAAGCGACCGTTTCCAAGGTATCCGAGGACCAGCTCTTCTACCTGATGAGCCGCGGCCTTTCGGAAGCGGAAGCGACGCAGATGATCGTCATGGGCTTCATTGAGCCGTTCACAAAGGAGCTGCCGATGGAGTACGCGGTCGAAATGAACCGCCTGATCAAGTTCGAAATGGAAGGCAGCATCGGGTAAGCCTGAACAAACGCAAAAAAACGATCCGCGGATTTGTGCCGCGGATCGTTTTTTTTGCGTAAAGGGCCGTGATCTCCGTCAGAGCGCCGGCGCCGCGCCGGTTATCCGGCAAACCGCACGAACTCCGGCGAGACCGGCTTTCCGGCCGCGTTTCGGTGCCGAAACCGGACGACGGCTTGCAGGACGGGCCGAACGTAAACGTAGTCCCGGTCCTCTCCCGTGCGAATCGCTTTGGACACCCCGTAAAACGCTTGGCGAAACGGAGGCTGGATGCCGAGCTCGATGACGCCCGCGTCCCGGCCGTTCTCCTGCGCCAGCCAGCCGAACTGGTTTTTGCGGTAGCCGACGATGGATACCGTGGCATATTTGTAATTGATAATTTTAAGCCAATTCCGGCCGTTCTCGCTGTCATAGAGGCTTTCTTTTCGCTTCGCCACGATGCCTTCCAGATCGATGCTTCGAATCGCCTCGAACAAAGCCGTCCCGGCTCCGTCGACGGTCGGGATGCGGCCAAAGAACCGGTTCTCCCCGAGCACCTCCGATAGCAGCGCTTTGCGCTCCGTAAGCGGCCATGCGCGCACGTCTTCGCCCTTGTAGCGCAAAATATCGAACACGAAGTAACGGACCGGCCTTCCTACGGAAGCTTCGCGAATGCTCATCGGTTTTTTCATTCGGAGTCGTTTCACGATTTCTTCCAGCTCGACCATGCCCGTGTCCGGATTGATCGAGGCGACTTCTCCGTCCAATACCGTATCCGTGCCGTCGTCGATCGGGACGAAATGGAGCTCGGGGTATTGGCGAGTCACATCGAACCGGTTGCGCGTATAGAGCTTGACCATCCGGTTTTCCATCGATAAGATAAGCCGCCGGCCGTCGATTTTCGGCTCGAACAAGTAACGGTCGTCGTCGAAAGGCCGTTCGCACGGTTCAAGCGGCATCGGGGGAATAAACATACCTGTACACCATCCGTATATCGCGATAATATATCGATTGTAGCACTCCGAACAACGGCGCGGGTCAGGTAAATCTTTGAAAGCGGCAGCTTCGGATTTCGACTTCAGGTTCGTTCCGAGACTTCGGCAAAAACCTCGTCCAAATACCGAACGGATACTTCCTCCGCTTCGGTTCGTAGTTCAAGGCCTTGAATTTGGCTTCGCAGCGTCCGATACAGCCCGATGGTCGCCTGAAGCGCTTTATAGCAGCTGGCGGTATGATGGCGCGGAACGGTTTCGGCGAGCTCGCGGGCGTACGCGGCCGCCAGCGTTTCGAGTTTGCGCACGCCTCTCGGCATCTGCCCCGCGGCCCGCGCCATCAAAGGCCCGAGGACGGCTCCGCGCATGTAGGCGAGATGATCGATCAGCTCGTACAACTCCCCGCGTCCCAGCTTGGCGGCGCCGTAATGGACCCAAACCCAGAACCGGTCCTCGATCCACTGAGGATCGAGCTGCGGCGGGGAGGGCTCGGTTAGACGGAGCGCCTGCGAGGCTGCCTCGTCCCGCTCCCAAAGGACGAGGGGATTTTCGATCCGGTCCGTCTTCCTTTAATGTCGATACGGCGCCCTCGATAAAACGGTCAAAAATCGGAAGCGTCAAAGCCTTTCACTCCTCATGATAGGACCCGCAAAAGCGGGTATTACGCCAACTTAACACGAAGGTCCGCAACCGTCAATCCTAAAATCCGTTCGCGGGCGGCTCGGCCGGCTCCGGCCGGGCCAGCGGATTCCACGGTCCCGTTTGGTGCCCTTTCCACTCCGTGCCGTCCTCGTACACTTCTTTTTTCCAGATGGGGACCGTCTGCTTAAGCCTCTCGATCGCAAATCGGCTCGCTTCATAGCCATGCGCGCGGTGCGGGGAAGAGACGGCGATGACGACGCTTGCTTCGCCGATGCCGACCGGACCGATGCGATGGTGAATCGCGCAAAGCGTTCCCGGCCAGCGCTCGCCGATTTCGTCGCCGATCCGCCGCATTTCCCGGACGGCCATCGGCACGTAAGCCTCGTATTCGAGCAGCACCGTTCGCTGGCCGGCGGTCCATTCCCGGGTCGTGCCGACAAACACGACAGAAGCGCCGTGATCGGGATGGGCGACGAGGGACAAAACCGCGTCGGGTTCCAGCTTGTCCTGCAGGATCGCATATCGCTCCGACGTTCGGGCGACGTCCGACTCATCCCGAGAACCGGCATCCTCTCCTCCCGACACGGGAGGAAGCAGAGCCAATTCGTCTTCCGACGTTATCCTCGCGTCGTCCGCGGCAAACTCCTGGTTGCGTGCCATAAACGAAATCGCGACGAGATCGGCGTGATCGGGATATTTCTCGCTGATCGTTCGTTTCAGATCCCTGACCGTCATTTCGGAAGTTTCGGATTCCAGAATCAGCATTCTTGCATCGAATCGTTCGGCAAGGCCGGCGAACAAGGAAACGCGCCAGCGAATTGATTGTTCCATGTCAGTCATCCTTCCGTTCGGCGATAGATCATCCTTTGCTCAAGCATACCATAACGCCCCGGAAAATGTTATGCTAGGAATAATGGCGAGAACTATTGCAGGATGGAAGTCTGGAGGGATGGACGGATGTCTGATTTGATCGACCGGTTTGGAAGAAAACATACGTATTTGCGGATATCCGTCACGGACCGGTGCAATTTGCGATGCCTGTACTGCATGCCGGAGGAAGGCATGCAGTTTATGAACCAGGACCGGCTGCTGACTTACCCTCAGATTGCCGAAATCGTATCGACGGCGGCCCGAATGGGGATATCCAAGCTTCGGATCACGGGAGGCGAGCCGCTCGTTCGGCCCAACCTTCACGAGTTGATCGGCGAGCTGTCGGCGATTCCCGGCATCGAGGAGATTGCGTTGACGACCAACGGCATGCTGCTCGCGCCGCAAGCGCAAAAGCTGAAGGAAGCCGGCCTCAGCCGCGTCAATATCAGCTTGGATACGATGGACGCTTCGCGGTTTCGATTCATCGCCCGCCGGGGAGAATTGAAACGAGTCGTCGAAGGCATCGAGGCCGCGGGAAAAGCGGGACTCGCCCCGATCAAGCTGAACTGCGTCCTGCTTAAAGGCATCAACGAGGACGAGATCGGGTCTTTTTTGCGGTTAAGCTACGAACAGCCGCTTCACGTGCGGTTTATCGAATATATGCCGATCGGCCATGACGATGCGAACTGGCGAAATTCCTACTTGCCGCTCACCCGCGTTCTGGAGGAAGCGGAACGACTCGGGTTCAAGCTTCAGGCCGAGCCGGCTCCCGTCGGAAGCGGCCCGTCGGAAAATTGGCGGATCGAAGGAGGAGCGGGCTCTTTCGGTCTGATTCATCCGATCAGCGATCATTTTTGCAAAAGCTGCAATCGGCTGAGACTGACGGCGGACGGGCATATTAAGCCTTGCCTATACTGGATGGACGAACTGAACGTGCGGGAAGCGCTCGGCTCGAGCGAGGCGATGGAGGCTTTGTTCAGGCGGGCGATGCAGATCAAGCCGGAAAATCACGAAATGGCTGCGCTGCTTGCGGGTGAGGCGCAGTCGCACGTGCCTACGGAAAGACGGATGTCGCAAATTGGCGGCTGACGGGCTTGGGCTGGGAGGGAGAACGATCGAACGGGATGCGAAGGTTACGCTGATTCACACGAACGATCTTCACAGCCACCTGGAAGAGGCTGCGAGGATCGCTTCCTATATAAAAGAAATTCGCGGCCGAATCGAGCCGGATCGGCTCCTGCTGATCGATTGCGGCGACTATTTGGACCGCGTTCGCCCGGAGACGGAAGGCACGAACGGGGCCGTCAATCGGGCGCTGCTCGAGCGGCTGGGCTACGACGCGGTGACGCTCGGCAACAACGAGGGCATTACGTGGACCCGGGAGCAGTTGGACGGCATGTTCGACTCGGCTCCGTTTCCGGTCGTGTGCGCGAATTTGAAATGGGCCGAAACCGGGAGCGAGCCCTCCTGGATGATCCCGTTCATGCTCGCGGAGAAGGACGGCCTGAAAATCGGCCTGCTCGGCCTTACGGCCGCTTTTAACGATTATTACCGGCTATTGGGCTGGGAGGCGGACGATCCGATCGAAACGGCCGCCCGCCTCGTGCCCGAACTGCGAAAGCGGGCGGATGTCGTCGTCGTCATCTCCCATCTCGGTTTATGGATGGACGAACGACTCGCCGCGGCCGTCGACGGAATCGATCTCATCCTGGGCTCCCACACGCACCATTTGCTGGAAACGCCGCTCACGATCGGCCGAACGACGGTATGCGCGGCAGGCAAGTTCGGGTTCCACATCGGGATCGTTCAAATCGAGAAAAACGCAGCGACGGGACAGATCGGCATTCGGGGGCGCTGCATCCCGACCGCCGACCTTCCGCCCGATTCCGATGCGGAAGCGATCGTTCGGTCGTTTCGCGAGCAGGCGGATGCGGCCATGAACGGCGTTGTCGCCCATCTCGCCCGCCCGCTTCCGTCCGATCCTGCCCGCGAGAATCCGCTCGGCACGCTGCTTGCCGCCGCGCTCCGCAAGTCGACCGGGGCGGAAATCGGCTTGACCAACGCCGGGCAATTGCTCGAGGGCCTGTCGGCGGGTGCGGTAACGAAAGGCGACATTCACCGCATCTGTCCCTCGCCGATCAATCCGTGCCTCATCATGCTGAGAGGCGACGCTTTGCGCCGGGCGCTCGAGGAAAGCCTGCTGCCGGAATTTATCGATCTTCGGTTTCAAGGCTTCGGCTTCCGCGGCAAGCAGCTCGGCACGCTTTGCTTCGACGGGATGGAGGTGTACGCGGATCAAACGCGGCCGCCTTACGAGCGGGTGGGCGAGGTGCTCGTAGGCGGAATTCCGTTGGAGGACGGGCGCGAGTACGCCGTGGGTACGCTGGATATGTTTACGTTCGGAGTCGGCTACAAAGGGCTGAAGGAAGGCCGCGTGGTGCGTTATTTTCTTCCGGAATTCATTAGGGACCTTTTGAGCGACGCGCTTAACGACGCGGATGCGCTCGCCGACTGCAACGCGCCGCGCTGGCACCTGAAAACGGAACAGGGCGCTTCATAACCGAAAACCTCGGACGCAAGCCGGCGGGAATCGTCGTTTTCGTGCCTCCGCAGGGAGAAAACCGGACTTTGCCGATGGGCAAGGCCCGGTTTTTTAATCAAAACTATACAATTTTCGACATAGCTCTTGCCGTCTTTTCTGAAATCTCTTACATTAAAATGAGTTAAAAGATTTGGACTGGAAACGCAACGAATGGAAGGAGGAGAATTGAAGAATGCGCATGATGCCGATCACGCTTTGCAGACCCGGCATGAAGCTGGGCAAGAAAATCTACTCAGACGAAGGCATCGTGCTGTTGGCGGAAGAAGTCGAATTGACGGAAACTCTGATTCGGAAATTGGCTCAGAATGGAATAAATTACCTGTACATACAAGATCCGAAAACGGAAGGCATCGAAATTCCCGACCTGTTGAACGAGGAGACGCAAAAACAGGCGCTGTCGACGATTCGGAACGTTTTTCGCGATTATATCGATCAACCCGGCCGGCGAAACGTCGGCATGTATCCGTATATCGGGCGCAACGTCCGCAATGTGATGCAATCGGTGCTGGACGATTTGATGCGCAACAAAGACGCGATGATCATGCTGATGAATTTGCATACGGTGGACCATTACTTGTACATGCACTCCTTGAACGTGTGCGTGTATTCGACGCTGCTCGGCATCGCGCACGGGTATAACACGGACGAGCTGTTCACGCTCGGGGTAGGCGCTCTCCTGCACGACGTCGGCAAGACGCAAATTTCGATGCAGGTGCTGCTGAAACCGGGAAAGCTGTCTGACGCAGAATACGAGGAAATGAAGCGTCATACCGAACGGGGATTTTATTTGCTCAAGGACGAGCTGAACATTTCGCTTATTGCGGCCCATTGCGCGTTTCAGCATCACGAACGGATGAACGGAACGGGTTATCCTCGCGGATTGAAGGGCGAAGAAATCCACGATTACGCGAAATGGATCGGCATTGTCGACTCGTTCGACGCCATGACGACGAACCGGGTTTACAAACAGGCGATGCTGCCGCATCAGGCGGTGGAGTCGCTGTTTTCGGGAAGCGGCACGTTGTACGATACGGAGAAGCTGTGCGTTTTCCGCGACAAGGTGGCGATCTATCCGGTCGGCATGACCGTACAGCTGAGCACCGGCGAAACGGCGGTCGTGGTGGACATTAACTCGGCCAGCATGCAGCGTCCGGTCGTCCGGGTCGTGGCGAACGAGGCGGGAGAAGAGCTCAAGGCGCCTTACGATCTCGACCTGTCCAAGCAGTTGTCCGTGATGATTACAAAAGTAAATCCGGGCCCTATCGAAGTGAATTGATTCGGAAGGGACGGCGTTTTTCGGCCCTTGGAAGCGATCCGTTCCGGGGGCTTTGTTTGCTTTCCGAAACACTGACCGCTAAAATATACATGAAATGAATCGTTACGACAGGAGTTTTATGAATATGCATGGCTTTCCAGCCCAGGCAGCGCCGGCTCCGTTCGCGCCGCCTTCTCATTTTTTGCCGATTTCGCCCCAGTACGATCCGTGGGATCCGATTCGCTCGCTGCAGCGGCACGGCCGCCATGTGCTGACGAGCGTAGAGTTTACGGCCACCCACTTATGCAACATGCGCTGCGAGCATTGCGCGGTCGGCGACAGCCTGACCATGACCGAACTGCCGCATTTGCCGCTCGATCTGATCTTTCGCAGGCTTGACGAAGCGGAGCACTTGGAGACGATCAGTCTCACCGGAGGAGAGCCGACCTTCCGCAAGGAGACGGTCGACAACATCCTGCTGCCGCTGCTCAAATATGCCCGCTCGCGCGGCATCCGATCGCAATTGAATTCCAACGTGACGCTGGATTACGAGCGGTACGAGCGAATCGCTCCCTATCTCGACGTGATGCACATATCGTTCAACTACACCGCCGCGGAAGATTTTCACCGGGTCGGCTTTGCGCGTTCCGGCCGCAAGGTCGGAGCCGACGCTTCCTCCAGAATGTACGAGCGAATGATGGAGAACGCGCGCAAGCTTGCGGAGGGCGGCTTGTTCGTATCCGCGGAATCGATGATCAACTTCCGAACGCACGACAAGATGAACGAAATCCATCGGCTGATCGTCGAAATGGGTTGTCTTCGCCACGAAGTGCATCCGATGTACCCGAGCTCTTTCGCAAGCAATCTTCCGGTCATCTCGAAGGAACAAATGATGGAGACGATCTCGGGACTGCTTGATGTCCGCGACCCCGGCATCTGGATGCTGTTCGGCACGCTGCCCTTTTACGCCTGCAGCGACGACGCTAAGGAACGGGCGCTGCTGCGCCGGCTTCGCGAAGAGCCCAACGTAACCGTCCGCAACGATCCGGACGGCCGAAACCGCGTCAACGTCAATTTATTTACCGGCGACGTATACGTCACCGATTTCGCTTCGATTCCTTCCTTCGGCAACGTGCGGACCGAGAAACTCGATGCCGTCTTCGACCGCTGGCAAGCCCACCGACTGCAAAGGGAAGTCAACTGTCACTGCCCGGCGGCCGGCTGCTGCGGCCCTAACTTGCTCGTGCGCGATATGTATTACCGGGGAGTCGATTTTACGAAACGCGCTGCCCGGGTGTAAATCGGGCCCGATTCGGTGCGATCATAAAGTTTCAATTCATGGAAGAGAGCGGGATTTCATTGGAGAATACCGATTTTTTATGGGGGTCTATCGTCTGGAATCTGGTTATCGTGGCGTTTTTGGTGTTCCTTAACGGTTTTTTCGTCGCCGCGGAATTCTCCCTTGTCAAGGTGCGGCAATCCCGGTTGACTCAATTGGTCAATGAAGGCAACCTGAAAGCCCGATACGCTCTGAAAGTCAACCGCAAGCTGGATGCCTACCTGTCCGCGACCCAGCTTGGCATCACCCTGGCTTCCCTCGGGCTCGGCTGGACCGGCGAACCCGCGATCGCCGAGCTCATCGTTGAGCCGCTGCTCTACCAACTCCATGTGACGAACGAAGCGGTCATCCATACCGTATCCGGCATTTTCGCGTTTATCGTCATCACGTTCGCGCATATCGTGCTCGGGGAGTTGGCGCCGAAGTCGCTCGCGATTCAAAAGTCGGAGGGCGTATCGCTTTGGCTCTCCTGGCCGCTTTTGATGTTTTACAGGCTGTTCATGCCCGTGATCTGGGTGCTGAACGGCGCGGCCAACAGCCTGCTGCGCTTGTTCGGCGTCCGGCCGGCCAGCGAGCACGAAGCGGCCCATACCGAAGAAGAAATCCGGATTTTGATGAACGAAAGCGCAAAAAGCGGCATTATCGACAAAGAGGAAATGACGCTGTTCGACAACGTCTTCGAATTCGCCGACCGCGTCGCTCGCGAAATCATGCTTCCGCGGACCGATATGGATTGCATGTTTATCAACCAGCCCTTCCGCGAAAATTTGAAGCTGGCTTATGCCGCCCGCCATACCCGGTATCCCGTCGCCATCGAAGACAAGGATCAGATCATCGGGTTCGTGCATATCGCCGATTTGTTCACGGCGGATCCCGACGAAGAACACGATTTGCGGGAGTTTTTGCGCCCGATTTTGAGCGTGCCGGAGTCGATGGAAATCAGCAAAGTGCTCAAGTTGATGCAGAAGCGCAAGTCGCAGCTCGCGGTCGTCATCGACGAATACGGCGGTACGGCGGGGATGCTGACCGCCGAAACGATTCTCGAGGAAATCGTCGGCGAAATCCACGACGAATTCGACGACGAGCCGCCGAGCGTTCTCGTGCGCGGGGAGATCACTTCCGTCGAGGGACGGATGCTGATCGAAGACGTCAACGATATGTTCGGGATCGAAATCGAGGACGACGAGGTGGATTCGATCGGCGGCTGGCTGTTCAAAACGCTCGAGGGCAACATCGCGAAAGGCCGGAAAATCGAGTTTTCCGGATACATGTTCGAAGTGTCGCAGACGAAAGGCCATCGCGTCCAACGCGTTCACATTTACAAGCGGAGAACGGGCGCACTCGAAAAAATCGCGCCGGATCCGGCGCAGGAGCCGAAATAGAGGGGATTTTAGCGATAACTGCCGCATGTTGCGGCAGTTTTTGTTTTTTCGCTAACGGGACTTTATTTTCGCCGGACGGGCAAGTCGAATGGGCTATGATCATATATTCAGGGAGAAGGTTAATGGTCCTAAAGGAGGATGCGACGTGTACGACGGACAGTGGCGAGATTGGCACCCTTACGTAGGCCCGTGCGATCCGTGCCCGCCCATTAAAACGAAATGGTATGTCGTTCCGCCCAATCAGTTCATCCCGTTTCAGCCGATGAATTTGCCTCAATTCCCGCTCGACGAAGCGCTTCGCAAAGGGACGCTGTGGCCGGCGTTGTACAGTCCCTACCCTTCGAGGCGCACGAAAAAGGCGTAAAAGGAGGAGCGTACATCATGCCGGAAGAAAAAGCGGAAACAAGACCCGCGCGCGGAGACGAACAGTACCGGAAGGAACTGGAAGAGCTGCAGAAGGTCGACTTCGCCCTCGTGGAGCTGTCGCTTTATTTGGACACACACCCGGCCGACATGCAGGCGATCCAGCAATTCAATCAGTTGGCGCAGCGGCGCAGCCAAATCGCCCACGCCTTCGAATTGAAGTACGGGCCGCTCATGCAGTTCGGCCACAGCTTTACGCGCTACCCGTGGCAGTGGAACGACACACCCTGGCCTTGGCAGGTATAAGGAGGGAAGCCGATGTGGATTTATGAAAAAAAACTGCAGTATCCCGTCAAAGTGAGCAAATGCGATCCGCGGATGGCCCGTTATCTGATCGAGCAGTACGGCGGGGCGGACGGCGAGCTTTCGGCGGCCCTCCGGTACTTGAACCAGCGCTATTCGATCCCGGACCGGGTCATCGGGCTGCTGACCGACATCGGCACGGAGGAATTCGCCCATCTCGAAATGATCGCCACGATGGTTTACAAGCTGACGAAGGACGCGACGCCGGAGATGCTGGAGGCGGCCGGGCTGGGCCCGCACTTCGTCAATCACGACAACGCGCTGTTTTACGAGAACGCGAGCGGGGTGCCGTGGACGGCGGCGTACATTCAGGCGAAGGGCGACCCGATCGCGGACCTCTACGAGGATATCGCGGCCGAGGAGAAGGCGCGGGCGACCTATCAATGGCTGATCGACATGACCGACGATGTCGATTTGCAGGACGGGCTCAGGTTTCTGCGGGAGCGGGAAATCGTGCACTCGTTGCGGTTCAGGGAAGCGGTGGAAATCATCAAGGCGGACCGGGGGCAGAAAAAGGTGTTTTGAAGGAAACTCGGGGCAAGGCACGGGCCGGGAGCCGTTTCGGGGCTTCCGGCCTGCCGGCGTTTCCCTTTTTTTCGAGCATTCGCGCAACCGCTACCAATTTGGTTCGCTGGACGAAAAGCGAAAAAAAGTGACGAACATGACAAGAACGATGACAACTTGTAACTATTGGGCGTCCTCTCTTTTCCTTAGAATAAATCTGTTCACCCGCAGGGGGAAATCAGGAAGAGGAGAGAGGAAAGGCGAACATGATCGAGAAACGCGTTTGGAGCCTG
Source organism: Cohnella algarum (assembly GCF_016937515.1). Taxonomy (NCBI): domain Bacteria; kingdom Bacillati; phylum Bacillota; class Bacilli; order Caryophanales; family Paenibacillaceae; genus Cohnella; species Cohnella algarum. The sequence goes on along the minus strand of NZ_JAFHKM010000002.1, from coordinate 6,140,213 downwards.
TCAGCCGTTGTCCTGACTGCATGTGCGCTCCTGAGCGCCTGTTCGGGAGTCGAGGAGAATCCAAATACGGAGGGGCGAGGCGTGACGACGATTACGAAGGAAGACGGCGAGCAAATCAGGCTCTCCGGCGAAGCGGAGATTCCCGAAGGGTTCCCCGCGGATGTGCCGATTCCGGCGAACGTAGCCGTCACATCGTCCATCAGCGGCGACGATACCGCCACGGTATCGATCGAAACGGAGATGCCCTTCGAGGAAGCCGTAGCTTTATATTACGGTTATGCGCAGGAAGCCGGCTATTCGGAAGCTTACAAGATGGAGGAAGCCGATTTCTTCAATTATTCGGGCCGCAAGGACAACGAGCAATTCGTCGTGACGCTTCAGCTCGATCTGGAGGACAACAAGACCGTAACCGGCATTCTGGTTTACGGAAAAACGGAAAATTAGGATGGCAGGAGGGGCGGCCGTTGCTGCCCCTCTTGTTGCTGTAACGACGATTTCTTTCCCTTTCCTGCCGGCAAATGGTTTAGGTGCCGGCCGGCCGGGCACTCTAAGCAGAGAAAATGGTTTGGTTTATTCCACCGACGAAGGAACGTGAAACGATGAGCGGAAAAACCGGTTCCGAGGACCGAAACATGCGTTTGTTCGTGGCCCTGCCGCTGGCGCCGCGCATTGCCGAAGAACTGAGCCGCTGGACGCAAGCGCAGCGGGAGCGGCTTCCGTTTCGAAAATGGACGCATCCGAACGACTACCATATTACGCTGCAGTTTCTCGGAGAAACGTCCGCGGCCAAGGCCGACCGACTCCGCGAGGCCTTGCGCGGAATCAAAGCCGACCCCATCCCGTTGACGCTGGACGGAGCCGGGACGTTCGGCCCGCGCCGGGCCCCGCGCGTCCTGTGGGCCGCGTTGTCGGGAAATACGCATGCGTTGGCTTCGCTTCACGAGCAAGTGATCCGATCGACAAGCCCGCTCGGCTTCGTTCCCGAAGACCGGCCCTTCGCTTCGCATATTACGCTTGCGCGGAATTTTCGCGGAGCCGACGACGGGATGCCGGAAGACGCGCTCGTCTCCGCGCCCGCCGGCTTGACCTGGGAGGCCGACCGCTTCGCGCTCATGCGCACCCATCTCGGTTCTTCGCCGATGTACGAGAAGGTCGATGAGTTTCCGTTGCACGATTGAAGAGCGGGCGGACGAGCCCGGCCGCCGAGCCTGACGCAACTAAAGATCCGTATTCGCGGGAATATTGGGAAGAAGCGGCTCTTTTCGTAACGGGGCTGTCACACCTTCATGACATTATTGTGCCTTTTTTTACAAATCGTCGATGTTGCGCTTGAAAATATGGTACTCTTGTACGGTGACCATTACATGCAAGGGGGTAGCAACGTCGATGAGAATCGCCGATGCGGGAAAAGAATCGATGAAGCCGTCTCAAGTGCTTCCGTTTCGGGAGCTGCAAAATATTTTTTTCCAAACGATTAAAACGGGAATTATCAAATCCAATCTGATCGCGATGCTGGCGGGCTTAAGCATGGCCCTGTATGTGAACGACGTCCGCTTTCTCGACAAAATCGGGGAAATCGTGCTCGCGATCGTCGGATCCGCGCTCGTCATCGGCGCCGCCGGCGCCTTTAACAACGTGTACGACCGGGACATCGACTTCATGATGGAGCGGACCCGGGGACGCCCGACCGTGACCGGCCAGATCAAAACGCGATCCGCGCTGCTGCTCGGGATCGGTATGGCCGTCGTCGGAATGCTCGCCCTGTACGTCGCTTCGCCGCTTGCCGCGCTGTTCGGGTTTTTGGGACTGTTCCTGTACGTCTTTCCGTATACGATGTGGACAAAGCGCCGCACGATCTACAATACGGAGGTCGGCAGCCTGTCGGGAGCGATGCCTCCCCTGATCGGCTGGACCGCCATTTCGTCCGATCTGCTCCAGCCCGGGGCGCTGGCGCTGTTCGTCGTGATGCTGCTTTGGCAAATGCCCCACTTTTACGCGATCGCCATTCGCCGCCACGACGAGTACAAAGCGGCGAACGTGCCGATGCTGCCGGTCGTCAAAGGGATGCGCCGCACCTATCTGCAAACGAACGTCTATCTGGCTTTGCTTGTCCTCTCCAGCCTGTTGTTCGTCCCGGTCAGCTCGTTTCTCGCGATCGCGGCATTCCTGCTCAGCGCCGGATGGCTCGTGCTCAGCATCGTCGGCAACCGGAAATGGGACTCGGCCAAATGGGCGAAGCTGATGTTCGTTTATTCGCTGAATCATCTTACGCTGCTGTTCGTTCTTGTCATCGGCTATTCGTTGATCATGTCGTTGTTCTAATATCGAGCTTGAATTTCGATCCTCCGGCGGGGAAAGCCGGGGGATTTTTTGACATTAAAGAAAGTATATCGGTTTCGGTTTTAAGGTTGAATTGGTAAAATAGCGGTATGGAAGCGAACATCCTGAAGCGAATCTTTTTTGACGAGAACCGGCACTGGGAACGATTCGTGGAAAAGAACGGTTCCCGAGTCCGTGCCTGCGTGTTAAAAGAAGTGGAGAAGTTCCGGAAATGCGGAGACCCTCGGAACGGCTTTAAGCTAATGGTTTGCGAAGGCTGCCATGACCTGAAAGTGGTGCCGTATCGTTGTAAGGGGCGATTCTGCACCACCTGCTCCTGCGGAGAGACGGAGGAGTGGAGCCGGCTCTTGCTGGATGACGTGCTGCAGGTTCATCATCGTCACGTCGTATTTACGATTGACGAGGGGCTGTGGGATGTTTTTTTGGTGCACCGTGATTTGCTGAAGAGCTACGTGGACGAAGCGGTGCGAGTGGTACAGGCGTATTTTCAGAAGAAGCGGAAAGTGACGCCGGGGATCATCGCCGGATTACATACGTTTGGCTCGAGACTGAACTTCAATCCCATGTGCACATGCTGGTGACCATGGGAGGGATGAATACAAGGGAGAAGTGTGTCTGCAAGAAGGGAAATTGCAGGTGAAGTATGCCCGTTGCCGGACGACGCATGCCTGTTTGGAGAGGATGATTGACCATCTCACCAGTATCGAAGAAACGAAAGCCAGACAAAAAGAAAAAGCCCAATCCGCTTACGAACGGGCAAGTTAAGTACATCTGTCTAAGCTGTCTGGAAGCGGAACTCATTCCGTTAAAGGTGGTACGTGACTTTGACCGAATGGATGGGGGAGATCCGTCGGTACCGCCCCAATTCAGATGTGAATCCTGTGGGGGAACGATGTACCCGGAGCATTACAAAGGCGTTCACGGGTACGAATACCACATTTCGGATATCCTCCAAACCCAAAAGGACCGTCAGGGAGATCTTCCCTGACGGTTTTTCTTATAGGGGAGCCAGGATTTTGGTTGTGGAATATAATCTTCCGTTAAACAAGTTTATGTTAAATTTGTTGACGCATCATGGTGTTTCGATTATAATCACAACATAACTTGGTTTTATATAAGCAATGAGAAAATACATGCATCCTGTTTGTTAATAAAGTTTACTAACCAAGTGTATTTTAAATTGTTTCCAGGGTAGCGTTTTTTTAATTAGTTAATAAAGTTTACAAATTTAATAAAGGCGGATCATTTCATGAATGATTCTATTGGTAACCCTCAGCTTATTCGAAGCATCAACGAAAAATTGGTTTTGGAATTGACCATTCGGAATCGCGGATTATCCCGCGCCGAAATCAGCCGTCTGACTGGGCTAAGTAAGCCAACGGTGTCATCGTCTGTGAAGAATTTGTTGGATCTGGGGCTTGTTCGGGAAATCGGGCCGGGAGGCACCGGTTACGGCCGTAAACCAACTTTGGTCGATTTTATTAGCTCCTACTATTATGTGTGCGGTATCGAGATCGGAGCGGTGCTCGTTCGTCTGGTGGTGGCCGATCTAAGTGGAGAAATCGTTGCAAGAAAAGAAATCCCCATGCCGCAGCAAGTACTGAAACCGGAGTCCTTGCTTCGCTTCTTGCGGGATGAGACGGAAGCCTTGCTCGGGCACAAAGGGATAACTTGGGAAAAAGTCAAATGTATCGCATTCGGGATACCTGCAGTGGTCAACGAGCTCGGGGAAGCATCCATGATCGTTTCGAATTTGCAAGGGCTCGACCCTTTTTTTTCCCGAAATAAGCTGTCTGAATGGTTCCCATGCGATATCCTGCTGGAGAATGACGTAAATTTGGCGGCTTTGGCTGAATATGAAAGAGGCGCCGCCCGCGACAAGGATGTATTTGCCTATCTGTCGGTCGACGCGGGAGTGGGAGCCGGCGTTATGGTGCGAGGCCAACTGCTCAGAGGACTCGGGGGAGTGGCTGGTGAATTCGGCGATATGACGACAGGACAAGGGAGGCGTCTGGAAGACTGCATTTCGGAGAAGGGACTTCTGGAACTAGCTCAAAGGATACTGGAGGAGGATAAAACCGAAAGTACGCTCAGAGGCGTTACGTTGAACCTGGACGTTTTATTTTCTGCCGTGAATGAAGGGGATTCTGTCGCTCGAAAGATCTTTGTCATTTATATAAGAGATGTCGCATACGGGCTTCACAGCCTGTTTACCGTACTTGCCCCGCAGCTCATCATTCTCGGGGGAAGAATCGGCGAACAACCTTATGTGTTGAGGCTGCTTCAGCAGCATATCGCGGAGTACTTTGCGGTCAAGCCTCAGCTTGAGTCGGCCTCGCTCGGAAGAGAGTCGGTGCTTGTGGGGGCAGTTCAGACGGCTGTTGCCCACACGATCGAGTACATCAAGGAAAACATCATATCAAGTTAAACGAGGGATTGGAATTGACGCAGAATTCAGTGTTCGCGGGAGTTGACATCGGCGGAACAAAAGTAATGATGGTTTTGGCTGCTGAAGACGGCAAAATCATTGCAGAAAAGAAGTTTCCGACGGATGCGAGTATGGATCCCGATCGTTTCTTTGCCCGCATCATAGGAGAGTTGGAAGCAGCGGCAGCCGAGAATGGTTTGCCTAAAATGGCAATCGAAGGCATCGGGCTCGGGTTTCCGGGCGTCATTAACGATGATGAAGGCATTTTAAGAAATGCACCGGCTTTTCCGTGGAACGCCCCCAACATTAAGGAGAGTATCCGCAAGTATTTCCAAGGAGAGTTGTATCTCGACAACGATGTAAATGTCGCCGCTCTGGGCGAACATTGGCTTGGAGCGGCGGCAGGGGTGGACGATTTTCTTATGGTCACGGTCGGGACAGGTATCGGAGGGGCGGTTTTTCTTAACGGCGATATTTACCGGGGAGCGACACACGCTGCAGGAGAACTCGGATATTTTATTATCAAAGCTCCGGATTCCGGGGCCGATTCGGCCGAACGGGCGCAAGAACGACCGTTTGAATTCGGCCAATTTGAGAATGTCGCTTCGGGAACGGCAATTGGCCGCCGAGCTCAAGAGCATCTGACCGGTAACGACAAGCCTTCCTTGATCCGGGAGATGGCCGGTTTTGATCTTGAGGCGATCAATGCGCGCCATGTTCTCGATGCCGCCGGTCAAGGGGATTCGGAGGCGCTTAAAATACTGGACAAGCCGCTCACGTATATGGCTATAGGCTTGGCGAACGCCGTATCGCTGCTGAATCCGGCTCTCGTTGTGATGGGAGGTGGTGTTGCGGAAGCAGGGGAGGTGTACTTGGAAGCGATTTGCGAGAAAATGAAACATTTTACGCCCATTCCGGCTGCCGTAGTTTCGGCTAAGCTTGGAAATCGTGCCGGCGCGCTCGGAGCGTTGGCGGGCGTCCTCGAGAAATGCCGAAAGCATGTCATGAAAAAATCGATGCAGGAGGTACATTCATGAAAGCAAAAGCATGGTTTTCGATTGCAAGCTCCGTATTGGCGGTAAGTCTGTTGACAGCCGGATGTTCGTCCGGTTCGAACGTTGGAGGAAGTGAAAGTGGCGGGCAGAAGAAAGAAGTCGTCATTTGGGACTGGACCGATCCGTATAAAACGGAAATCAGCGGACCGATGGATACGGTCATTGCCGAATACAATAAAGAAAACCCGGATGTAGAGCTAAAAATCGAGAAAATTACAAACGATAGCATTCGGACCAAACTGCTTGCCGCCATTTCGGCTAACAACCTGCCAGATGCTGCGTTTCTCGACGGACAATGGTTGGCGGAATTTCAATCGACCGGCATTCTCGCGGCATTGAACAATTATACGGACGAATGGGGACAATCGGACGATTTCCCCGAGAAAGTATGGGAATCCGTCGTATTTGACGGTCAAGTCTACGGTATTCCCGGCGACGGCGACGTAAGAACGCTGCTCTACCGGAAGGATTTGCTGGACAAAGTGGGGCTTGAAGCTCCGAAGACGTGGAGCGAATTGGTGACAGCCTCGAAAAAGCTGATGGAGGTCGGCAAATCGGAAGGAATCGAGTACGGCTTTGCCATGAACGGGGGCAATTCTGAGCATACATCGATGCGTTCGCTGCCCTGGATTTGGGATTTGGGCGGAGATTTCGTGGATGGAAGCGGCAAGCCGACACTAACCAGCGAACCGATTGTCAAGACCGTTCAATTTATGTCGGACCTGGTATTGAAAGATAAAGTATCCCCTCCCGACAGCTATATGAAAACAAAAAAAGAGGTTGCCGCCAGCATCGTTAGCGGCCAATCAGCCATGGCTATTGTAGGCTCTTGGGAATGGCGCAGCGACGCTAGCTTCCTGGCCCAGGACAGCCTGAAAGGAAAGCTTGCATCCGCTCCGATTCCGCTTCCGGACGATGCGGTTACGGATGAGCCGGCAACAGCGGTCGGTTATGGAACATGGGTCATCTTCGACAATTCGCAAAATAAAGACGAAGCCTGGAAATGGATCGAGAAAGTAACTTCTCCGGAGCATGAAATCAACATATTCAAAAACGGAACGGGCAACATGCCAATGCGATTGTCGGCTTACAAAGACGAAGCCTTCACGTCCGACCCGATTTTCAAGAGCTTTGTCGACATTATGCCTTATGCTCGTCCGCGTCCGAAAACGGAAACTTACGAAGCACTGTCTCAAGCTTACCGGGATGCGATTCAATTGGTACTTGGCAAGCAAAAACCGGTTCAAGAAGCGCTTGATTATGCGCAAAGTAAAGTCGAATCCCAATAATATTAGCATAAGTAGAGGCGTCGTTCCGGACTGCCGGTCCGGCGCCGTTTATTCAAAGGCTGCTGTATGGAGCGTGAAATATTATTTTAAGTAAGGCGGCAGGACCGAAGGTGTTTGCATCATGTTCTGGGAGGAAGGAAATGGATAATTCAATTTCGCACCGGGGACCGGTGCAGGCCGAGGTGCCCCAAAAAAGACGGAAATGGCAGAAGGAATGGACGATCGGCCTCGCATTTTTGCTTCCGGTACTTCTGTTTATCGGCGTATTTGCTTTCTATCCCACCTTTTACGCCTTATATATGAGTTTTTTCGAAAGCAAGTTTCTTGTCTTCAACCGCAGATTCGTCGGACTGCAAAATTACGTCGAAGTTCTGCGCAGTTCCGCATTCTGGTTATCGATGTGGAAAACAGTTGTCTTTACGTTCTGGTCCGTCATCCTTCAATTTAGCGTCGGGCTGATCCTGGCCCTCATTTTGAAAAAGAAGCTCAGGGTCAATGCGTTCTTGCGAAGCATCATTATCATCCCGTGGGTATTGTCGCCCGTCGTTATCGCGGTCATTTTTCAGTTGTTTTTCATTTCCGATAAAACCGGTCTGCTAAATTACATGCTGATGTCACTCGGGATTTTGTCCGAGCCAATTGCTTGGTTGGGAGTCGACAGTGCGATGGAAATGGTCATTGTGGCCAATCTCTGGTTCGGGATGCCGTTCTCCATGGTCATGCTCCTTGCCGGTTTGCAGTCCGTCCCGAGGATGTATACGAAGCGGCGATGATCGACGGGGCGAACGGGTTTCAGCAGCTATGTTACATCACATTGCCGCTGCTGAAGCCGACCGTGCTGATCACGCTGATCTGGATCACCACGAGCACGTTCAATGAATTCGACCTTGTCTATGCGCTGACCGCGGGCGGGCCGCTTGAAGCCACCAATCTGCTTGGCATCCAAATGTATAACACGGCGTTCTCTCTCGGTCAATTCGAAAAGGGCTCCGCCATAGCCGTATTGATGTTCCTCGTCAACCTGATTTTGAGCCTGGTCTATTACCGAGTATTGAGAAGGAAGGAGGCATAACCTGGGATGAAAAAAAAGGACCGGATCTGGACATTTGTCGCCTATTTGCCCGTGTTGTTCTGGGCGGCAATTTCGCTCGGGCCACTGCTTTGGATCGCTATGCTGTCACTCAAGCCGGCGGCTGAATGGGGCAGCTTTCCGCCTACCTTTTTCCCTCAAAGTCCGACTTGGGGAAATTACATCAGCGCGATCCAAAATTCTCCGATCGTCACCTATTTCATGAACAGCGTGATCGTAACCGGGGTTTCGCTCGTATTGTCGCTTTTGCTGGGTTCACTTGCCGGCTATGCCCTTGGAAGATTAAAATTCCCGTTTCGGAACACGATTTTTATGGCAATATTTTCTGTTCGGATGATTCCGGCGCTTCTGACCGTCATTCCGCTCTACGTCCTTATGCATGCACTGGGGCTGCTGAATTCGCTGTGGGCCGTTATTCTGGCGTACACGGCTACAGGAATTCCGATGGTCATTTTTGTCATGAAGGATTTCCTCGAAAGTCTGTCCATGGAAATTGAAGAGGCCGCGATGATCGACGGGTGCTCCCGCATGCGCATCTTCTTTACGATTTTGCTTCCTCTAGTCCGGCCAGGTCTTGCGGCCGCGGCAATCCTCGTTTTCGTCCGGACCTGGAACGAGTTCATGATCGCGCTCACCCTTACCTCTTCCGACGAAGTTCGTACGATTCCGGTAGGATTGCGCAACGCGCTAGGCCAACGGATGGGAGAACTGGGGCCGATGGCAGCTTACACAGTCATTGCGGTTATTCCGATCATTATCCTCTTCCTGTTCTTTCAAAGACATTTCGTTAGCGGCCTTTCTCAAGGCTCGTCCAAGTAATGTATTCACACATTTACCCGACTGGAGCTGGTTGGCATGAACACCGTATCCTATCCCCTTAATCACAGCATCGTCACAGAAGCCGCATGGTACAATCCTGTAGAATACGATATTTCCAACATTTCTCTGCTTGCGCAGTTCGATGGCAACGGTGGCGTTTCGAAATACTCGGTTGCCGGGCAATGGTCTCTCTTAACGGAGAAAAGCTGGTTTGCCGCCTGGTCGGTTAACGGCAAACGCCTGCCCTACAGACACCGCAAGCGAATCGAGGTGCTTGGCCGCGGGATGGAAATAGACTACCTCTCCGCTGAAGAACTGGACGGGGTGTCGGTAAGGGTGAAGCAGTATAGCGGAAATGAACGGAATGCGCTTTATATTTGCTTTGAATTTGAAAATCAGGGATCGGAACCGGCCCGGATTTTGCTTCGGCACGGCATGCAGTGGGACCTGAAAGGCTATATGTCCGCAATGGTTGAGAAACATGGAAGTTATCATGCAACCAAGATGAAGGAAGCCTGGAACGAATTGCGCACCGTCTGGGAGGCGGAATTCGGAGCGGATTATTCGGTTCGTCTTGCTTCCAGTCATAGAGCTGAGAGAATCGAACAAGAAGGTCCACGGATGGTTCTCGACTTCGTCGACCTTGCCCGGCCCGGACAAAAGGTTGTCTTTACATTGGGGATTACCGGAGGTATGGAACCTCTGGCCTCCGACGAGCTCGCAGAGGGGGCGGCCGCGGATTGGGAAGCGGCGGAAAGCTACCGGTCGTGGCTGAAAGAATCCTTCTCGGCAAATGGTCAAGAGACTCTGAATTCGCTTGTCGCGGCTTGCCTGAACGTATCGCATTCGTCCTACAAGGTCAGCGGGAAAAAGTTCGCCGCGTTTTATGCCGGGGTCAATTATCAGAGCCCTTCCCGCACCTACTTCCGGGACGGTTACTGGACGTTGCTGCCGCTCTTGCCGTTCAAGCCGGAATGGGTTCGGAACGAGATCGTTACGCTTGCGCATGCAATTTCGAATGACGGTTCGTGTCCGAGCGCGGTTATTTATAACGTGCTTCGGGATCGTTTTGAACAGTTTTGGCCGGACCACTATGATTCGCCATCTTTCTTCGTCATGATGCTGCACGACTACTTGGCCTGGACGCATGACAAAGGGTTGCTTGCGGAAACGGTGAACGGTCGGACCCTTCTTGAATGGGCCGGATTGTGCATGGAAAAATTAAACGGGATTATCGAACGCGAACTTCAATTGCTGGTAAAACCGGACAATCGTCGGGATTGGTGCGACAATGTCGTTCGTCAAGGTGCGGTCGCTTACGATTCACTGCTTTATTTAAGGGCGCGCCAATGCTTTGCGGAAATCATGGTTTATGCGGAAAAATGGACTGCCTCGGGAGATAACGTTTCGACTGAAAGGGAAATTTGGGACGCTAATACGACCAGCCTGACGGTAAAGCTGCACGAACGGTTATGGGACGATGCTGTTGGCTACCGGAACTACGAAAACATCGGGGGAGAAGGGAAACAGGAAAATAATATTTCGGTTGAGCAGGCGCTTGCTCCGGTTTACGGGATCGGTGCGGAACAAGATCAACAGCGTATCCTGGATTTGCTCACCGCCAACCTCGAAACTCGAAACAACGACGAACAGCCCTACGGCGATTGGGGGGTCATGACGGTCTTCCCGCAGTATTCAAACGTCGAACACCTGGTCGAAAAGTCCGCTTACCCTTTACGCTATCATAACGGAAGCGACTGGCCGTATTGGAGCGGAATCCTCGCTTGGGCCAAGTTGCGGCTGTCGCGAAAAGATTGGGAATATCCTCTGACACGATGGTTTACGTACGGATTGGAACGTCAATGGTTGACGCCAGTGGAATATTACGATCCAGTCTATGGTAAAGGTTCCGATCTGCAGGGTTGGAGCGGTATGCCAGCCGCTGCCGTTTTGTATGGCGGACTAGGTCTTATGCCACCGCTAAACGGTAATATCGTTCCGATTGCTCCGCCATGGGGAGAAACTTGCGTGGCGGGTATCCGATACCGCGGCGAAACCTACGACTATAGCGCCAAGGATGGTGTTGTCCGTTTTGTTAAAAGAAACATCTCGGACGTTTGATTCATGAAAAGATTGGCGTTTGCCGAACGTATAACCGCTCATGCGTTTTCTTTCAGCGCACTATTCAAGCTTCGGGGACTCTATTTCACGAACGGACTGGCCGGCGGCGTGTTCAATCCGTACTTGACATTGATTCTTGCCCATCATGGCTTGAACAGCAGCACGGTCGGCTGGATCATGGCTGCGGGAACCTTCGCATCCATTCTCGCACAGCCGGTGTGGGGCTTTATCGTTGACCGTTACGAACGAACGAAGTTCGTGCTGGCACTCAGTATGCTGATCCCGGCCTGCGCAGCCTACTTTTACAATTTGCAGTGGGTTGCGGTCATCAGCGTCGCCTATATCATGTCAATTGTCTTTTCCGCGACTTATGCACCAATAGCGGATGCATATGCGGTGGAAGCGGCGAAAAAATCAAATGCGACATACGGGTCCATTCGAAGCCTTGGCAGTCTTGGAAACGCTTTGGGCGGGTACTTGGGAGGATTGTATCTGTCATGGTTCTCGCTTACATCATTATGGCTCCCGTTCGCCTTCATCAATTTGCTCGGGTTGATCGCGATTCTATTCCTGCCGTCCTCAACGAAGTCAAAGGTAGCGGCTGCTTCATTTACAAACGGCGTTCGGGAGCTTCTGATAAACCGAAGATTTCTTCTCTTTTTGGCCGGATGCTTTATGATCAATCAGACATTGACGGCATTTAATTCCTATTTTACGCTTTCGTTTCAACTGGCCGGCGGCACTTATGCCATGACTGGCGTCGCACTCCTGCTCGCTTCCGCGACGAATGTGCCATCCATGCTGATTGCTTCGCGCTTGTCCGCGAAACTGGGAAGAGAGCGGCTTTTGTTGATTGCGGCGACGGCTTATGTGCTGCGGTGGGGGATCCAATGGGTGTTTCCGTCGTCCGATGTCATGATCGCCATCCAGGTGTTGCATGGGTTGTCGTTCGGATTTTTTTACATCGCAGCCGTGGAGTATGTAGCAAACACTGCAGGTAAAAGGCTGCAGGCAACCGGACAAAGCATTTTCAATATGGTCTTCGTAGGGTTAGCGGGAATTGCAGGTAACTTGCTGAACGGATATTTGCTGGATATCGGCGGTCCTTCACTTATGTATTTTGCTTGTACAGTCAGCGCGTTTTTGGGAGCCGGACTGTTGCTTATCGTGTCGAACATGAGAAGGAACACTTCAGTATAACCTTAAAGATAGCCGAAGAACCGTTTCGAAAATGGACGCATCCGGACGACTGCCATATTACGCTTGCCTGGAATTTTGCCGGAGGCACGGACGGGGTGCCGGACGACGCGCTCGCCGCCGAGCCTATCGCAAATAAAGATCCGTATTCGCGGGAATATTGGGAAGAAGTGGCTCTTTTCGTAACGGGGCTGTCACACCTTCATGACATTATTGTGCCTTTTTTTACAAATCGCCGATGCGGGAAAAGAATCGATGAAGCCGTCTCAAGTGCTTCCGTTTCGGGAGCTGCAAAATATTTTTTTCCAAACGATTAAAACGGGAATTATCAAATCCAATCTGATCGCGATGCTGGCGGGCCTAAGCATGGCCCTGTATGTGAACGACGTCCGCTTTCTCGACAAAATCGGGGAAATCGTGCTCGCGATCGTCGGATCCGCGCTCGTCATCGGCGCCGCCGGCGCCTTTAACAACGTGTACGACCGGGACATCGACTTCATGATGGAGCGGACCCGGGGACGCCCGACCGTGACCGGCCAGATCAAAACGCGATCCGCGCTGCTGCTCGGGATCGGCATGGCCGTCGTCGGAATGCTCGCCCTGTACGTCGCTTCGCCGCTTGCCGCGCTGTTCGGGTTTTTGGGACTGTTCCTGTACGTCTTTCCGTATACAATGTGGACAAAGCGCCGCACGATCTACAATACGGAGGTCGGCAGCCTGTCGGGAGCGATGCCTCCGCGCCGCGAACGTGCCGATGCTGCCGGTCGTCAAAGGGATGCGCCGCACCTATCTGCAAACGAACGTCTATCTGGCTTTGCTTGTCCTCTCCAGCCTGTTGTTCGTCCCGGTCAGCTCGTTTCTCGCCTCGCGGCATTCCTGCTCAGCGCCGGATGGCTCGCGCTCAGCATCGTCGGCAACCGGAAATGGGACTCGGCCAAATGGGCGAAGCTGATGTTCGTTTATTCGCTGAATCATCTTACGCTGTTGTTCGTTCTTGTCATCGGCTATTCCTTGATCATGTCGTTGTTCTGATATCGCAGCTTTGGATTTCGATCCTCCGGCGGGGAAGCCGGGGGATCTTTTTATGTTCCGGCACGGCGCGGCGTTGCGCTCGGCAGACCGCCGGAACGAAAGCATCCTTGTTTTGCGTATTGACAATTTTTCCGGCGCGATGTTACCTTTAATGAACCTGAAAGCGCTGTTATGCATGAGGTGAAGCGATGACAAGATGGAAAAACACGCGCTTCAGGACGAAGCTGTTTCTGTTTTTTATTCTTCTCAGCACCATCCCCTCGTTGTTCATCGGAACGACGGCTTATCGCAAGTCCGCCGAAATGCTGGAGAACCAGACCCGGCAGGATTTGAACGTCATCCTCGGCCAGGTCAACACGGCGATCGAGCGGGCCGCTCGGTCGAGATCGAAATCCGCGACGACGGCATCGGGTTTTCGAAGGAGGCGATGGCGAAGCTGAACGGTCGCCAGGACCGGTTCTTTTTTTAGGAAAACAACAGAAAGTTTGTTGCCAGCGGACGCTGTTTCCCGTCCGACGGATGATTGACGACCCTGCCTTTGAAGACAAGCGTCGAGGAGCCGCCGCCGTCCAAATTGTAGCCGTCGATCGCGCCGTACCGCTCCAGCAATATTTGAATCTCCTCCAGCGTGGCGCCCGAGCTTCCGTTCTCGTCCCGCCCGTCGATGACGAGGAAGAGGAGCTGGTTGTCCTTGTAATTGGCGATGACCGTTCGCGGAGCGCGCGCCGGACTGGATTGCCACTTGGACGGTATCGCCTGGTTGACGCCGTTTTTGCGCAGGATCGGCACGAACGACGCCCCGTACATCGGCTGCAGCTTGTCGAGCTGCTCCTGGCTGGAAAACTTGCCGCCGACGAGCTTCAAATTTTTGTTAATGCCGACGAAGAACAGATCGGAATAGCTGGCGGTAAAGCCGCTCGCGTATTCCCCGTCCACGATCGTCGTGCCGATCGGATAACGCTTGCCCCCCGCGTCGGCAAAGCCGCCCGCGTTGATGCCCGCGACGGCGCCGCGCCGCTTGACGGCGGCCAGCGTCGTTTCCGCGCCTCCGAGCTCGTCCTTGCCGAGCGCGAGCTTCATCGCGTCCGCGGACTTGAGCTGCACCTTCAGCGCGTATCCGCTGAACTTTTGCGCCGAGATCGCAAACAGCTGCGCCCGCAGCTTGTCCGACGTCACCGAATCCTTCGGCGTGCCGAGCCGGCTCGTAATCCGCTTGTCGTAAATGGCGGCGGGGCGATTCACCTGCGCCTTGGCCGTCGCCAGCATCGCCTGCATGCTTTCGTTCGTTTTCGCGTACAGTTCGGACACTTTTTTGACGGCGGCCGAGATCGTCTCCGCGGTGCCGGCGGCTTCGTCGAGCTTGTCCGCGACATGCCGCGCTTTCTCGGCGATGGCCGGCGGCGTTTCGGCGCTTATGCGGCCCATATCGGAAATCCCCAGCGTGACGGAGAAGTCGGAGGCGGCGATCCACCCCATCATGCCGATGAACGGAGCGCACGCGAGCAAGAGCGTCCGGTTCATCTTTTTTACGGGGGACATCATTTCAGCACGTCCAGGTTTTTCTTGAGTTGATCCAGCTGTTTTTTCAGCTCGCTGATTTGCGTGTACAGCTGGTTGCTGTTATCGGTTCTGTCGTTCGCGTTGTCCTGCGTAAACGTCAGCAGCTCGTTCAGCGTATCGACTTTGGCGGAAAGCTTGTCCATTTCGGCGGCGTAGCTCGTCTCGAGTTGTTCGAGCCTGTTTAAGTATTCGGATTGAAGCGCGGCGATTTGGGCGGCGGTTTGCCGTTCCAGATCTTGCGCGACCTGCTGCTTAAGATAACCGGTATACCAGACGGATCCGGCGATTCCGCCTCCGATCAAAACGACCCACAAAATGAGAAAAGGAATGAAAGAGGGCTTGGATGCTCTGCGTTGCGCGGGAACGACGCCTTCTTCGGGCGCGCTCGCCAATTGTTCGGACTTCATAAGGCTTGTTAGTTCACCTCAAAATCTAGGTTGAAATTTCATTCTAGCATAGGGGGGAGAGGTGTGAAGGCACCATCCGCCTACTACTTTTATCCTTTTTTGGACGCGAAATCGTCTTGAACCGGCAAAAAAGCGAACGAGAGGACCTCGGCTTTCGCCATCGGGCGGAGGCCGAGGTCTTCTTCGCTGGAAAGGCTTTGAAAATCATCCCCTGACGCAGGGGAATTTCCTTTCGTTTCGCGGAGCCTACCGCTTGCCGGCAAGGGCCGGCTTCGAGGCCGCGCCGGCGGCCGAGGCTTGCGGCGCCGCCTCGACCGTTTCTTCCGCGGCGGCTTCCGCCCCGATCGACCGCATCATGGACTTTCCGGTGCGGCTCGCGTCGCCCGAGCCCGTCTGTCCCGCGCTCATGCCGCTGCGTCCGGCGCGCTTGCGGGCGTAAAGCCAGAGAGCGTACTCCAGCGGACGCACGATCGCTTGCCGGTAGACGGTCCGCTCGCCCGCGCGGATGAACACTTCGCGGGCGGGCTTCGGGTTGACCTCGAGCAGCCAGACGCGCCCGTTTCGGTCGATGGCGAGGTCGAGCGCCAGCTCGCACAGAGCGCCGTAGGACGTTTCCAGATGGCGGGCGACCTCGATGCCGAGCGTTTCCGCCGTCCGGCGAATTTGCGCCGCCTCCGTTTCGCTGGCGACCCATTGCCGCAGCAGACGGTTCATCGGCGCAGCTTCGCCGCCCCCGTGCAAATTGGACGTAATGCTGCGGGCGGGCCCGATGCGCCCGGCGCAGCCGGTCACCTCCCATTCGCCCGAGCCGTTTTTCTGCACGAGCATGCGGTAGTCGTGAACCCGCCCGTTCGGCAGCTTGATATGAAGCCCCTGCTGGGCGATATATTTGTCGCCGGTCGCGCTCCACGTCCGCAGCGTCGTCGCCAATTGCTCGCGCGTGATCCGCTTCGGCTCGATAATCCGGCGCCGATGATCGCGTCCCTGGACGAGCAATTTGCCCCCGGCCCGCTCGATTCGCAAAATCCCGCGGCCGCCGGTGCCGTTGATCGGCTTCAAATAGACGAGCGAAAACTTGCGAAGCAGCTGCAGGACGTCGTCGGACGCTTCGTACAGCCGGGTCGCGGGCAAATGCTTTTGAAAGGCGGACACTTTGGCCAGCGTCCGGTAGACGGTCCATTTGTTGCGCAGCGGCCGGTTCAAAAACGTGAGGTGGCCGTATTTCCGGCGAAAGCTGAGCAGCTTCTCGAAGCGCTTGGAGCGCTGGATCCGGCACCGGTCGTAGATCATGTGGGGGAACCGGACCCACTTGCGCTGCCACGAGCGCGACTCGGGATCGTAAATCATCGCATGAATGCGGTTCGTCCGCTCTTCCACGTCTTCCGGCGTAAAGACGAACACATTCAGGCCGAGCTGCTGGCCGGCGGAGATCATTTTTTCGTAGACGGCGCGTTCTTCCAGCGTTTTTTTATCGTTCAAATACAGCGTCAGGATTCCCAGGACAGGCTGCTTGGCCACGGGCTCACCTCCGGCCGAATCGCGCGCTTGCCGTCAACGCTCATCGGGCGATCCCCTCTTTTGTTTGCCGAACGCGCTCATACAGAAATTGGCTGTACTGAAAAATTCGCTCCAGCGATTTTTTGCGAATATGAGGCTCGTCGAACTTCATCGGTTTGGAGTTGGCTTCGAAAAACCAGATATGGCCGGTTTTATCCACCCCCAGATCCATCGACATTTCGCCCATCCGATGCTTGGAGGCGCGCTCGATCTGGCGGGCGAGCAGCAGCGCCGCGACTCTCGCCTTTCCCAGCACTTGCTGCGCTTTTTCTTGACCGAAGACCGATACGAGCAGCTTTTCCGGATCCTCGATTTCTCCGCCGCGGGGCACGTGCGTCGTGATGCTCGTATCCCCCGCCAGCCGGGCGCCGATCCCGGTCACCTCCCACTGCCCGCTGTCGTTTTTCTGAACCAGCGCCCGCAGGTCGAAGGGGCGGTCGTTGTAGGAAGCGAGGGCGATGCCGCGCTGCGCGATATACGGCTCGCCGATCGCGCTGGATTGCGTCCGGATTCGTTCCCACAGCTTCTGGACCGACGAGCATCGGTAGGTCCGGCTTCCTTTTTCGCTTTGAATCTGAAGCCGGAAGGGCAGATGCTTTTCCGGCTGCGTCCGCACGGTCATGATGCCGACGCCCGCCTTGCCGCGAACGGGCTTCAAATAGACGAGCGAATACCGCTTCATCAGAGAGGTCAGCGCCTGGGGCTCCGTCAGCCGCTTCGTCTCCGGAATATAGGGTCTGGCCGTCTTCGATCTGTTCAGCCATTGAAACATCGACCATTTATTGAAAAAACGGCGGTTGAACAGCTGGATTTCGGGATGCCGGGCGATGGAGACCAGCTTCCGGCGCACCCGCGGCAGCCGTTCGTCCTCCCGCTGCGGAATTCGGTTATACACGACATGGGGCCGCGGAAAAAGAGCTTTCACCCAGACTTCCCGATCCCGGCGGTACGTGTACCCGAGCACGCGCGGGCGGCTCAGCTTTAAGTTCGACACGGTGACGACGTAGGCCAAATAGCCAAGCGATTCGCCTGCCGCGATCAGATCGGCGAAATTGTGCCGGTTGCCCCGAAAAAGCTGCACGTCGTCGTCGATCGTGAGAATCGCCAGCACCGGCTTGCCTTCCGGGGCCGGCACGAGCTTGGCGCTCATCGTCAATTGCTCGGAGGCTTCGCTCATGCAGAGGGCTCCTCCTTCCGGCGGAATTTGCTAAGGTAAAGGCAGTGGTCCAATATATATTCGAGCGAGGCGCGTCCTTGCTCCCGCAGGGCGGGATGCTTGAAAATCGAGCGGCCCGGCTTGGCGTTCGCCTCGAACATCCAGACGGCGCCGTCCTGGTCGATGCCGATGTCCAGGCCCAGTTCGCCGAGCGTATGGTTGTAGTTGCGTTCGATCGCTTCCGACAATTTGATCGCGACGGCCTTCGCCTCCTGCAGCACTTCGCTCGCCCGGTCTTTGAAGGTGCGGCTGAGCGCCTGTTCGGGCGTCATCAGCGAGCCGCCGTTTTTAATGTGCGTCGTGACGCTTCCGCGCCCGGCTTTTTTCGCGCCGATGCCCGCGACGACCCAGTCGTTGTTGCCGTCCTTGTGCATGTGGAACCGGAAATCGATCGGGCATTTGTCGATCTCGATCAACCGGATGCCCTGCTGCACCACGTAGCCGGACAAACCGCTGCCATGGCGGGCGCGGAGCATCTTGATCAAGCCGGAAAAGGTCGTAAAGCGCAGCAGCACGTTGCCCGATCCCCTCCGGTAGCGCACGAAATAGCCCCGTTTGGGATGGTAGGTCAGACGATAAATCCCGGCGCCCAGACTGCCGCCCGTCGGCTTGTAATAAAGAAAATGATGCTTTTCCAGCAGTTCCCTGATCTGTTCGGGCGTCGGATTGTTGACGGATTCCGGCAGGTGGCGCAGCGCTTCGGGGTCTTTGTCGAGCAGCGAATAGACGTCGGATTTGTTGAAAAAGCTCCAGTTGAAAAAAGGGATTCGCTTTCGAACGAACCGCTCGCGCAGCTGGCCGATCGCGGAGCCGTTTTCGGCTCTTCTGCTCGGCAGCCGATTGTACACGACGTCCGGAAGCGGGACGATTTTGCGAATCCAGCCGCCGCCGCCGTCGAGAAACCATCCGTATACCGTTTCCTGCTGCCAGTTGATATCCTTTGGCGTAAAAGCAAAGAAGTACGCTTTCTTTTGCCCGAGCGCGAGCAGCTGCTTGATAAACCCCGTCCGAACGCCGAACGGCGAGGCGGCGGAACGGACCGAGCTGTCGGTCAAAATTCCGATTAACGGGCCAAGCTGAATTTCCTCGCTGCCGTTTGTCAGATACACGCTGCCCGCTTTCGGGATTCGCACGGACCGCCTTAATCCCGCCGACAGAAACACGTGATTTCCTTTCCGCTTGACGGTGCGGACCTTTGCGGGGACGACGTCCCGGCCGAGCTTGACGTTAATCGATTTTCGTCCGTTCAGCTTGAGCTGCTTCGCGAGAGGGCTGGAAAGCCAGACGATGCGCTCCGGCTGCTGCGTGAAGTGGACGTTACACAAGGTCAAACTCATGAGATACCCTCCCAGATGGTCGAAGCAGGATATATCGGGCGTAAGCGAGCGGACGCTCTGCGGCGGCCTTGGCCGCCTTGCCGCCCGCGCAAGCCATCGCGGCTCTGCCCGGCTTGGAGTTGGCCTCCAAAAACCAGACCCGGCCGGACCGGTCGATGCCGAAATCCAGCCCGAGCTCCGCAAACTTTCCGAACGATTGTTCGAGACTTCGGATGACGACGCCGGCAATCCGGCGCAATTCGAGCAGCAGCGCATCGGATTGCGGTTTGCCGAACCGGGCGGACAGGTATGTCTCCGCATGGTGCGGGGACCCGCCTCCGTGCAAATTGGAGGTTACGGTTCCGGAGCGTCCGGTCCGGATCGCCGCGCCCGCGAGCGCCCAGCCGCCTTTGCCGTTTCTTTGCGCCAGAAGCCTCACGTCGAACGGTTCGCCGCCGGCTCCGGTCAGCGAAAGGAACGGTTGAACGATGTAAGCCCGGTCCCCGATCCAGCGGTGAATGCGCTCCAAAGCGACGGATTCGCCGATTCCGCCCAACCGAAACGGGACGTTGCCCGAGGTGCGTCCGCAGATCGTCACGGTGCCGTCATAAGGATCGGAACGAACGATCGCGGCGACCCTGCGGCCTTGCGAACCGTTCGAAGGCTTGAGAAAAACAGCCCCTCCGCAACGATCGAGCCAATCCGCCAGTTTTTTTTTGCCATCGTACAAAGCCGTCGGCGGGAGACAATCGGCAAGCTTGCCTACCCGGGACAGCGCGGCGTAAACTTCGACTTTTCCGGGCAGACGTCCGTTCAGCCGCCGCAGCGGAACGGCATGCTGCAGCCGGTTCATGCCGTCGCGAAACCGCCTGCGCTCCTCGGGCCCGCTCGGCCACGACCGGTCGTACACGAGCGAGGGCGCCCGGCGCTCTTCCCTGTACCAGCCGCCCTCGGGGACCTTCCATTTCCAGGCCTGGATCGATTGCCGTTTCGCATTCCAGGTCCAGGGGGCAAAGGCGTATACGTCCAGCCCGTAACGCGGTGCCGCGCGAGCCAGCTTCCGGATGAAATCGGCTTCGGCGAAGGGCGGGTGGCGGTCCAGCTCGCAGACGAGAACGCCGAGTTCCCCGATCTTTTCCCTGGCGCAAGAGACTTTGTCAAAATCCGGACACAAAACGGGCATATTGAATCATCATCCGCACCGAAGGGCGGATTTTCCCCTCGTTTAATGGTGTGTTATCGTTTTTGGACGGCTTCGAGTTCACTTCCAGCAGCCAGATTCGCCCCCCCGCGTCGAGCGCGAGATCGATGCCCAGCTCCCCGAAGTGCTCCGGGATGTAAGCGTCGATGCCCTTTGCGATTTCCAGCGCCGCCCGGGACAGTCTGGCGGATACGTCTGCTCTGTATGCGGCGGGCAAATTGGATTTGGCGACGGCGTCCCGAACGGTGGCAAGCGTGCCTCCGCGCGCCAGGTTCGATACGTAATGCTGGTTGCCCGCAATGCGGCCCACGATCGACGTAACCGTCCATTTGCCGCTGGAGTTTTTTTGCGTCAACGCCCGGAAATCGATCGGGCGGCCTCCGCTTTCGATCAACTGAAGGCCTTGCTGGATCAAGTAACGCTTCGTTTTCAACTTGGCGGATATCGACGAAAAAAACTTGGCCATACTCGGGTACGTCGCTTTTTTCGTCCCGCCTGCGATTGTGAACGATGCCTGCCATCCTTCCGTTCCGTAACGCGACAACCGGATAATTCCTTTGCCCAGGCTTCCTCTTACCGGCTTCAGAAACAGGACCGGGTAACGGGAGCCCATGCTTTTCAGCATCGCCAGACTGCGCAGCACGTAAGATTCGGGAAGATAGCGCCTGAGCGAGCCGTCGTTCTTCAACGCTTCGAACACTTCGGATTTGTCCAGAAACTTCTCGTTAAACACTTGCGCGCCGTACCGCTGTTTGATTTCCTGCAAAAATCGCTGCACGGCGGGCTGGTTTTCCAGCTTTCGGGTCGTCAGCCGGTTGTTGACGACGTCGGGAGCGGGGAGCGCTCTCCGGTGCCAGCCCGAGCTGTAAATCCAGCCCTCCACGCCGCCGGAGCCCGAAGCGATGGCCGACGGGGTGAAAAAATACACATAAGCGCCCTGATTCCGGCATGCGTCGACAAGTTCCCGGCAGAACATCGTAATGCTTCCGAACGGCTTGTCGGGCTGCTGCGGATAATCTCTGCTGACCAAAACCCCGATCAGCGGACCGAGCGCAAGCGTGCGGGAGCCGGAGCGGTATTGCAGCCGGAGGGGCGTGCCGGAATGGAGCCCCATTCGCCGCGCGAGCGAATGACTGATGCGCAAGCCGTCATATCGCGGTACGGGCACGACGGATACGGACTGCCTGAAAGAGCCGAACTGTAGCGAAAGCTGCTGCTGGGCCGGGATTTTGGCTTGCTTCATCACGGATTCCCCCAGCATCAAAACGTCTTCGGCCAAAATGCCGGAGCTGATGACCTGAACGTCGATTTTCGGGGTGGGCATACTTGGTTCTCCTTCCACCGTGTCGAATGTCTGGGCGTAGGACTCGTAGGCTTCCTTCCCGGGGGCACGCGAGAATACTCCATCATATGAGGACATCTATCTATCGGTGATTGGCCACATCGGCGGAAAAGGGCTATACTTATCGTGCGGGTTTGTACGATTTTAAACGTTTTTTTGATGGTCGGGGCGCGCCCGAAGTCTCCGTCGCGAGCGAATGAGCATGTGCGAATAACGGGTAAAAAAAGCGGATGCGGACGAATGACGGCGTCGTCGTCCGGCTGCGTCGGAAGGGATGCTCGGATCTACGTTATGAATGCGGATATGACGACTGTATATGACGGCGGCTGGCTTCGGGTCAAAGTCCCGCTGCCGTTCTCCTTGAAATGGGTGAACGCCTATTTGCTTCCGGGGGACGGAGGCTGGACGCTGATCGATCCCGGTTTGCGCTGGCCGGATGCGGAAGCATGCTGGGAGCGGCTGCTCCCGGAGCTTCGCATCGGCTTCGGCGATATTGCGGCCGTCGTCCTGACCCACCACCATCCCGACCATTACGGGCTGGCCGGGTGGTTTCAGGAGAGGACGGGGGCTCCCGTTTATATTTCCGAGGCGGCTTTCCGGGCCGCGCAACGAATGTGGGGGAAGTCCGAGACGTTCTCGGACGAGCTGGTGGAGGCGTTCCTCGCGTTCGGCCTGCCGGACGAGCTTGTGCCGGGCATGCGGGAGCATTTGGGCGGCGTTCGGCGCCAGGTGGTACCGCATCCGGCGGATGTGCGGAAGATCGTTCCCGGCGAGAGGCTTCCCGTCGCGATGGCGGGAACCGAATGGCTGGCGATCGGCGGGGAAGGGCATGGGCCCGGGCACGTTTCCTTTTACGACGCCCGCGGCCGCAGGATGCTGTGCGGGGACCAGGTGCTGCCCGACATCACGCCGAACATCGGCTGGCTTCCCGGAGGCGATCCCGACCCGCTGCTATCGTTTTACGACAGCTTGCGGAAGTTGAGCGGCTACGACGTCGCGACGGCGTTTCCGGGCCATCGGGATCCGTTCTCCGATTTTGCCGGCCGGATCGAGAGCACGCTGCGCCATCACGACCGGAGGCTTTTGGAGATGCGCGGGCTGATTGCCGAAGCCGGGCCGCTCACCCCGTTCGAAGTATGCGAACGGATCTTCGGCGCCCGGCTGCGCGGCAACGCCCATAATTTGCGCTTCGGCCTCGCGGAAACAATCGCCCATCTCGTTCGGCTGGAGCGGGCGGGAGCGCTTTGCCGACAGGCGGCCGAGGGGCCGGAGGGCGCGAACGGCCGGCAAACGGTTCGCTTCGCGATCCGTCCGTGAACCCAAGGCGGGGGCAGCGGCTCCCCCATGACGGCGGCCGTCTACGGCTGCTTCGAGCGCCGATGGTCTCGAACGAAGGGGAGCCGGCCAATGCCTTCTCCCCCTCCGCGCGCCCGCTGCGGAACCAGTTGAGTCGTAGCGACTCATTTGGCCCCTCCGCGCTCGCACTGTGGAACCATCTGAGTCGTAGCGACTCATCTGGCCCCCTCCGCGCGCCCGCTGTGGAACCATCTGAGTCGTGGCGACTCATCTGGCCCCCTCCGCGGCGCCCGCTGTGGAACCAGTTGAGTCGTAGCGACTCATCTGGCCTCTCCGCGGCGCCTACTGTGGAACCAGTTGAGTCGTAGCGACTCATCTGGCCCCTCCGCGGCGCCTACTGTGGAACCAGTTGAGTCGTAGCGACTCATCTGGCCCCTCCGCGGCGCCTACTGTGGAACCAGTTGAGTCGTAGCGACTCATCTCGCCCCCTCCGCGCTCGCTGCGGAACCAGTTGAGTCGTAGCGACTCATCTGGCCTCTCCGCGGCGCCTACTGTGGAACCATCTGAGTCGTAGCGACTCATCTGGCCTCTCCGCGGCGCCTACTGTGGAACCATTTGAGTCGTAGTTACTCATCTGGCCCCTCCGCGCGCTCGCTGTGGAACCATTTGAGTCGTAGCGACTCATCTGGCCCCCTCCGCGCGCTCGCTGTGGAACCATTTGAGTCGTGGCGGACTCATCTGGCCCCCTCCGCGCGCCCACCGTCGAATCAGTTGAGTCGTAGTTGCTCATCTGGCCCCGCCGGACGCATCCAACCGTACTTGCACGAGTTGCTTTGACCCATCTCAACCTATCAATCGTTTATACAAAAGTCGTTCGCCCGGTCGTCAGCTTCCGGAGCCGCCGACACGCATGCGAAAGAAATAGCGCGCAAAAAAAACCGTCCCCCAGGCGGATGCCGGGAAACGGCTTTTTGCTTTATGCGCCGCAGACGGAGCCAGACCCCGCGGATCCGCGATGCCTGCTTGTCGTAAACTCAGTCCGACGAACCGAAATCCGCGGCGGCTTCGCGTTCCGCCTGCTTGCGGTGCGCGATCCGGCTGGAAGCGGCGGCGGCGATCGCTCCTACGATATCGTCCAAAAACGTATGAATTTCCTTGTCGGAGCGATCGTTCAGCTTTTTCAAAATGCCCGGCTTGAGCTTATCCACGTAGCCGAAATTCGTAAAGCCGATGCTCCCGTAGACGTTGACGATGCTGAGGGCGAGCACTTCGTCGCACCCGTACAGGCCTTCGTCGTTCCAGATCATGTTTTGCAAAGGCGGCAGGAGCTTTCCTTCCTCGGCCAGAATATCCAATTGAATGCCGGTCAAAATCGCGTTCTGCACCTCGCGTTTGGACAGAACCGCTTCCACGTTCGCTATGCATTCGTCCAGCGTCAATTCGGGGAAGTATTCCTTTTGAAGGAGCATGACCAGCTGGCCGATTTGTCCCTTGTTCACACCGCGTTTGATCAACCATTCCTCGGTAGCTTGCGCCACTTCTTTGCTGTTCAGGCGGTAGTTGTTCAATTCGGACATTGATGGCACCTCTTCTCGATCCGTTTTCGCAAAGCGGCAGGACAAACCTTTCATATCTTATTCCCAGGGCTCGTATACATAGTACTACAAACGGGGAAAAGGGTGTTAACGAATCCCCCGACTAGGAGGAATTTGGATGAAACGGAAAAAACGAAGAAGCCGTTACGCCAAGCTGCTTGCCGTAGCCGTGCTGATTCCTCTCGCGGCCTGCGGACTGGGCGATCTGGGTTCGCAAAGCTCGAACCCCATCGACCCGCCGCCGGCAGAGCTGGAACGGCAGATGATTCAGGCCGCAGAGGCCGGGCTGCAGGCCCCGACGGGAACGGGCGAGCCGGAAACGCCTGCCGTCGCCCAACCGGAAGGGGAACCCGGCGCGCAAACGGAAACGCCTGCCGATTCCCAAATCGGAGCGCAGGCGGCTTCCGGCAACGGAGCGCCATCCGGGTCCGGAACCTCGCATCCCGCAGCGGCGGAAGCGGCCGGCCAACAAGCGGACGAGCTTACCGTCTATCTGATGGATCGCAACGGTTATTTGGCGCCGATGACGTTAAGCCTTCCGCAAAACGGCGCGGACAAGCGCTCCCAGGAAGAAAAAGCGGCCGCCTGGCTCGTCGAAAAATCCGGTCAAGCCGAGCAGCTGCCGCAAGGATTCGCCCCGATTTTGCCCGAGGGCACGGTTTTCGAATCCATTAAAACCGACGAAGAAACGGGGACCGCAACCGTGAATTTCGCCCAGCCGTTTCCGAAGCTTGCCGCGGACCGCGAGCGAAAAACGGTCGAAGCTATCGTCTGGACGATGACGGAAATTCCCGGCATCCGTCAGGTCAAAATCGAAAGCGGCGGTCAGCCGCTCCGCCAGCTTCCGGCTTCCGGCCTTCCGCTGGCCGAGACCCTCACCCGGAGCTACGGGATCAATCTCGAGCGGACTCCCGGCATTCAGGCCAGCCGATCGATGGCCGTCACGCTTTACTTCTCCGCCCGATCGGAAGAGGGAGAAGGCTACTTCATTCCGGTTACTCGCCTGGTCGAACGCACCGCGGACAAAGGCCGGGCCGCCTTGGAGGAGCTGATCAAAGGGCCGGGCGACCGCGACCATCTGCTGCCCGTCGTAGCCCCGTCCGTTACCGTGGAGGAACTCGCGACGGCGTCCGACCGGATCGACGTTTCGCTTAAGGATGCGGGGTGGGAGCCCGAACAAACGGTATCTGCGGACATGATGCAGGCCGTCGTGCTTACGATTACGGAATCCGCGGGCTCGCGGAAAGTCCATATTTCCATCAACGGCGAGGAATCGCTGGTCGATTCCGCCAAGACGTCCTATTCGGAACCGGTCGGCCGCCCCGAGCGAATCAACGCGCTGACCCGCTAACGTACCGCCCGAAGCTTGGAAGAGCATCGAACGAAAAACGCCCTCGCGGAAAAGGGATTTCGGATTTCGAAAAGCCGTTTTCCGCCGCGCCGAACGGCTGCGCCTTTTCCGATTCAAGGAGGAGGCGCAGTCTGTCTTTTGCCCTCGAAACGCTCCGGCCGGGCGTTCGCCGCGGAACGCGGTTTCCCTAGATTGCCCGCCGGCCGGAAAGCCATACGTTTGAAGCCGCTTCCCGCGTTTGCCTTCCGGCGGTGTGCTTTTGACCGGGGACTTTGGTAAAATGGGAGAGATTTGACGAGAATCAGGAGGAATAACCGATATGCGATCCGACGGAAGGCAACCCCGCGAGCTGCGGCCGTTTGCCGTAACGCTACATCCGAATAAATTTGCCGAGGGCTCGGTGCTCATCGAGATGGGCGATACGAAGGTGCTCTGCACCGCCACGGTAGACGAGAAAGTGCCGCCCTTCATGAAAGGGCAGGGCAAGGGCTGGGTGACGGCCGAATATTCGATGCTGCCCCGCGCGACGCAAACGCGGAACCCGCGGGAAGCGAGCCGGGGGAAATTGACCGGCCGCACGATGGAAATCCAGCGATTGATCGGCCGGGCGCTGCGCTCCGTCGTTCGCCTTGACGCGCTCGGCGAACGAACGATTACGCTGGACTGCGACGTGCTGCAGGCGGACGGCGGAACCCGGACGACCTCGATTACGGGAGCGTTTATCGCGCTCGCTCTCGCCGTACATAAGCTATCCAAGACGGTTTCGTTTGCGACCTATCCGGTTTCCGACTATTTGGCTTCGATCAGCGTCGGACAGCTTCAAGGGCAGACGCTGCTGGACCTGAATTACGAAGAGGACTCCAAGGCCAAGGTGGACATGAACGTGGTCATGACCGGCAACGGTTCGTTCGTGGAGGTGCAGGGGACCGGCGAGGAGGCGCCTTTCTCGCGGGAGGAACTTGACGATTTGCTCGAAGCGGCCGAAGAAGGCATCCGGCAGCTGATCGCGATGCAGCGCGATTCGCTCGGCGAAGCGGGCGCGAGAATCGGGACGGTGCACCTATGATCGGCGCCGGCGGAACGGTCATCGTCGCGACCCGCAACCGGGGCAAGACGCGGGAGTTTCGCGCCGCCTTTGCGCAGCTGGGGCTCGAGACGAAAGATTTGAACGAGCTCGAGCAGGACATTCCGGAGATCGAGGAGACGGGCGCGACCTTTTACGATAACGCGCTGATCAAGGCCCAAGCCGTCGCGAAAGCGACCGGACTGCCGGCGCTGGCCGACGACTCGGGTCTTTGCGTCGACGCGCTCCAAGGCGCGCCGGGCGTTTACTCGGCGCGCTACGCGGGGGAAGGCGCCGGCGACGCCGACAACAACGCGAAGCTGCTGCGGGAACTGGCGGCGGCCGTCGGCGAACGCTCGGCGGATTCCGCCGTTATCGCCGCGGAGGCCGGCGCGTCATTGCCGGAAGGGGCGAGGCTGCTAAGTCCGGCGCGCTTCGTCAGCTCGCTCGTGCTGGCATATCCGGACGGCCGGGTTCGGGCGGCGGCGGAAGGCGAGGTCCGCGGGTTTATCGTCGACCGGCCGGCGGGCGCCGGAGGATTCGGCTACGATCCGCTTTTCTGGCTGCCGGAGCTGGGCAAGACGATGGCCGAAGTGACCGTCGAGGAAAAAAACGCGCTGAGCCACCGCGGCCACGCCCTGCGCAAGCTTCTCGGGCAGCTGCAGCCGGACTCGGGCCGGAACGGGTAAACCGGGACGGCCGCCGCCATGGCCATTTCCGGCTTTTCGCGCGCGTTTTTACACGATCGACACGTTGTATTTCCGCAGCCAGAAATCGAATTGCAGCAAATAGGCGAACAGCTGCGGCGCCGACATCAGCTGGCCGAACCACGGCAGATGGGAGCGCGCGTCGGCCGTCCGGACCAGGCCGCGGATATGCTCCGCGTCGATGAGCGGCAGCAGCGGCGACGACGGGTCGTTCAGCCGCTCCGTCAGGAGCGAGCGAACCGCTTCGAGGTAGGCCGGGTTGTGGGTTTTCGGATAGGGGCTTTTTTTCCGGTACAGCACGTCGTCCGGCAGCACGCCTTCCAGCGCCCGGCGCAAAATGCCTTTTTCGCGCTGTCCCGCCATTTTGAGTTCCCATGGGATGTTGAACACGTATTCGACGAGCCGATGGTCGCAGAAGGGAACCCGCACCTCGAGGCCGGCGGCCATGCTCATCCGGTCTTTGCGGTCGAGCAGCGTCGGCATGAAGCGGGTGATGTTCAAGTACGACATGACGCGCATCCTTGCCGCCGCTTCGTCTTCTCCCTGCAGCTTCGGCACTTCGCCCAGCGCCTGGGCGTACCGGTCCGCGATGTAGTCGAGCGGACGTATGTGCGCTTTAAGCTCGGGCGACAGGACGCTTTCCCGAAGCCCGGCCGACAGCGACCACGGGAAGGTCGAGGCGGTCAGCGCTTCCTGCCGGTGGAACCACGGATAGCCGCCGAACACCTCGTCGGCCGCTTCGCCGGAAATGGCGACGGTGGCGTCCTTTTTGATTTCCCGGCAAAACAAATACAGCGACGCGTCGATGTCCGCCATGCCGGGCACGTCTTTCGCGAGGACGGCCGCTTCCAGCGCTTCGACGAGTTCGGGCGTGTCGAACTGGACGTAATGGTGGTTCGTGCCGAGAAACTCGTTCATTCTCTTGATCCAGGGAGCGTCCGAATTCGGCTGGAAGTCGTGGGCGGTAAAATGCTTGTCGTTATCCACGTAGTCGATCGAGTACGTATGGACCTGGCCTTGCTCCGTTTCCCCGTAATAGCGGACGGCCAGCGCCGTCAGGGCGCTCGAATCGAGTCCGCCCGAGAGCAGGGTGCAGACGGGCACGTCGGAGACGAGCTGCCGCCGCACCGTATCGTCGAGCAGTTCGCCGACCCGCTCGGCCGTCGCCCGCTCGTCTTCCTCATGCGGCCGGCTGGATAGCCGCCAATACGCGGCTATTTTCATGCCGTCGCGGTCGTACGTCAGGCAATGTCCCGGCTTCAGCTCGGACATGCCGCGCCAGACGCCGACTCCCGGCGTGCGCGCCGGGCCGAGGGCGAACAGCTCGGCAAGCCCCTCGCCGTCCACTTCGGCCGGCACGTCCGGATGCGCCAAAATCGCTTTCGGCTCCGATCCGAACAGCAGCCTGCCTTCTTCCCGCCGATAAAAAAGCGGCTTGACGCCAAGCCGGTCCCTCGCCATAAACAGCTTTTCCTCGTCGGTCCGCCAAATCGCGAACGCGAAAATGCCGTTCAATTTGTCCACGCAGGCCGGCCCCCACTCGACGTAGGAGAGCAGCAGCACTTCCGTATCGCAAGTCGTGCGAAAGGAATGTCCCCGCAGCTCGAGTTCCTTTCTCAGCTCCGGCGCATTGTACAGCTCTCCGTTATAGACGATGACGCAGTCGTGATCGTCCGCCGTTCGGGTCGGGCGAATCATCGGCTGGGCGCCGTTCAGCGGGTCCATGACGCTCAGCCGCCGATGGCCGAACGCGCAGCTTCGCGATAGCCATGTGCCGGACGCGTCGGGTCCGCGCAGCTGCAGCGTCTCCGTCATTTTTTCCACGATGTTCGCTTGTTTCGTCAAATCGACCTTCCAATCGATCCAACCGGTAATTCCGCACATAAACATTCATCCTCCCCGTTTCGTCCATCCGGGCACGGACGGTAAAGCTCTAGTCAAACATCCCGATTACACTGTATTCCGCGGGGGCCCGTTTTGACTCTGGACAAGCATGAAAGCCGACGCGTTGGTTACCATAGGGAAGTGAAAGGAGGCTGTCGCGTTGGCAATCGAGCAAAACGACGAAACAATCGGCAAGGAAACGGGCGGTGCAACCGGAGCTGTCGAAAACGCGGACCCGCCCGCGGACGCAAACCGGAAAACGTATTACGTGGCGGTCGGAGCCGGTCAGGTGCTGGAGGATAAAGAAGCCGCCGCTTTCGAATTCGAGATCCGGGCAAGCGACGAGGAAGTGAACGAGCTGCAGGAACTGTTCGGCGAGCTGTCGAGCGCGGACGAGGCGGCGGCGTTTCATTTTCCGTCGGCGCTCAGCGTAAGCGACGAACGCCGAAACGAATTCTACGATTCGCAGCTGCAAAATATTTACGGTTTGCTGCATCGTCTCGGCACGGAGGAAACGAAGCGGCATATCGAGTCGATGGGCATTTTGGAAACGCGACATGAAACGGGAGGAGGAAGCTTCGTGGGAGACAAGTACAAGAAAAACAAAGGCAATCAATATGCCAAGCGCGGGGAAGAATTCGCCGAGCAAACGATTCGCGGCACGAACGACGCTCCGCATCCGGCGCAAAACGCGCCGGCCACGCCGCATAACCGGTAAAAGACAAGAGCAGGCGGGACAAAGACGAAGCGGGCCGCGAGGGCTTCGCTTCTTTTCGTTTTTCCCGATTTGGTTAATCCCTGCATATAGACGGAAACGGCGTTCGTATGCGATTCTAAACAAACGGGCGTACAGGTTAAATTCGGCATACGTCCGGCATCGTTCTACCGGGGGAGGATTCGGAGCATGCGGACTTACTTGATCGGGCTGCTGCGGTTCAGCTTTATGATCGGAGCGATTCCCGTCATCGTCATCGGATTGTTTTCCTATTACATAGCTTCGTCCGATATCGAAAACAAGGTGAAGGACAGCAACATGCAGTTGCTGCTGCAGACGCAAATGCGCGTCGAACAAATGGTCAAAACGCTGCAAACCGGAGCGCTGCAATTTTCCCAAACTTCGCTCGTCAAACAGGCGCTGGACGAAACCTGGACGCCCCGCGACTTCGTCAAGGTTCGGGAAATGGCAAAGGGACTGAGCAATTTGCAGACGTCGGTCATGGTGCACCAGGCGTATTTCGTCAACCTGGAGCGGGAGTGGCTGGTCGGCTACAACCAGTTCAAGCCGCTGGACGAATATGAGGACCGGAAGGCGATCGAGTCGTTCGCCGCGCATCCGAACAGCCTCTTCTTTGCGTCGGGCGAATCGATCGGAGAGACGGGCGCGAGCTTCGAAACCGGAGAATTCCCCGAAACGGCCGGCCGGCCGGAAACGAATTCGGAAACGCTTGCGATGGTGCAAAAAATACCGCTCATTTCGAACGCCCCGCCAAGAGGGCTGCTCGTTGTCCAATTGCTCAAAAAAGACGTCGAAAGCCTGCTTGCCGACACCGATACGCTCGGCCTGCATTATATGATCGACGGCGAAGGCAACGATTTATTGCAAACGTTTCCAATTACGGAGCCGAAAAAGGAGATGCTGGCGGAAACCTATCGCGCCATCCATCGCGATATTTGGTCCCGCATTCGCGACGGGCAGATGGCCGAAGGAACGTTCGACGCCCGTCTCGGGGGCGATCCCGTCATCGTCACGTACCGGTCCTCGCCCGGCGGGGATTGGGCTTACGTTTCCGTTTCTTCCGTGTCCGAAATGACGAAGCAGACGAAGGCGATCGCGCTGCTGACGATCGGAGTTTGCCTGCTGATTTTCGCGCTCGTATTCGGACTCGCGTTTTACGGAAGCCGGCGAATGTACATGCCGATTCAGAAGCTGCTGGACCTGACCCGCCAACTCGGAGCGGAGCCGGAGGCGCCGGGGGAATCCCGGCGCCAAAACGAAATGCTCCGCATCGAGGACAGCATTCGTTCCCTGTGGACGACGAAAAGCGAGCTTCAGCGCCAGGTCCACAGTCAATTCGGCCATTTGAAGGAGCTGCTCGTCCTGAAGCTGTTTACGGGGCAAATCAAGGCGCAGCATTTCCTTGCCCAGTCGAAGACGTTCGCGTTTCCGGAGGCGTGGAACCGGCTTTTCGTCATGACGGTGCAAATCGATACGCTGCAAAATACGCACTACGGGGAACATGACCGGGAGCTTCTGCTGTTCGCCGTAAGCAACATCGTTTCGGAAATGATTCCCTCCTCCGAAAGGTTCGATCCGGTGCTGCTCGACCAGTCGCAGTCGACGCTGCTCGCCGACCGCTCCGATTCGCCGCAGGAGGGCAAGGAGCGGGCGTACCGGACCGCGGAATCGGTGCAAAAGCAGGTCGAGCATTATTTGAAGCTTACCGTCAGCATCGGCATCAGCCGTCCGTTCGCCGATCTGGCGGACACGGTCAAAGCTTACGGCGAAAGCCTGGCCGCGCTGAAAGGAAGGATGAGCCTCGGCAACGGCATTATCGCCGGGTTCGACGACAGCGGCAAGCGAAGCAGGGAAGAAACCGCGGTTTATTCGCACTTGAAGGTGATGGAGGAACGGATCGTCCATTATTTGAAAGCCGGAGACGCGGAAAAACGCGACGAGGCGTTCGACGAATATTTGGCCGCCGTTTTCGAAAAGGAAGTGTTTTTCAAAGAGCATGTGCTGCTCCTGCTCCAGCTGGTCGGAAAAATCGTCCAGCTCGTTCAGGAACAAGGCATCGCCGCCGGAAATTGGCTGAACGGCGAGCAAATCGCGCGAAAGCTGCTCACGCTCGGCACCCGTGCCGAGGTCGTGCTGTGGTTCCGGGAGCGATTGTTCGGGCCCGTGTCGGAAATGCTGAGCCAGCAAGCCGAATCCCAATACCAGAGCATCGCAAGCCTTATGCTGAAGTTCGTGCACGAAGGCTACGACAGCGAAATTTCGCTGGAATCGTGCGCGGCGCTTTTGAGCTATCATCCGGTCTATTTGAGCCGCGTGTTCAAAAAAGAAGTCGGCGTCACGTTCAGCGAGTATTTGACGGAATACCGGATGAACAAGGCGAAGGACATGCTGGAAAACACGAAAATGAAAATCGCCGAAATCGGGGAAAAGCTGCAGTACAAAAACACGAGCGCGTTCATTCGCACGTTCAGCAAGACGACGGGAACGACGCCGGGCAAATACCGGGAAAGCCGGCAGCAGCTTTAAGGTTCGGAATTCGGAGCTTCGAGGTTCAAAGCGGCATATCGGGCGGTTAAAAGCTGCGCATCCCTCTTTGTATTCGCTTACAACAACGCCCCGGCGCCAAGAGGTTAAGAGCGGAGGATTTATTGGCATCCGGCTCCGGGCGATAATCGGGACAGACAAGACGAAGGGAGGGAACGACCGTGGCCGGTCAAGCGGGAACGGCTGCCGCCATCCGGAAGGAGAGCGCGGGGAAGCTGTTCAAGGACGTCGTCCGGGACAAATGGCTCTACATCATGCTGCTGCCGGGAGTGCTGTACTTCCTGATTTTCAAGTACGTTCCGATGTACGGTCTCGTCATGGCGTTTCAGGATTTCAGGCCCGGGCTCGGGTTTACGAACAGCCCGTGGGTCGGCTTGAAGCATTTCGAGCGTCTGTTCGGAGAGCCGCAATTTTGGCGGCTGTTCCGCAACACGCTGCTGCTTGCGATTTACAATCTCGTCTTTTTCTTTCCCGCTCCGATTTTGCTTGCGCTCATGCTGAACGAGGTCCGCCGGGAAAAATTCAAGCGCTTCGTGCAAACGCTCGTTTACATTCCGCACTTCGTTTCATGGGTCGTCGTCGTCGGCATCTGCTACATCCTGTTTACGACGGAAAACGGGGTCGTCAACGAGCTTCTGTACCGGCTTACCGGCGAAAAAATCCCGTTTCTGCTAAGTCCGGAGTGGTTCCGCACCGTCATCGTTTCGCAGCAAATCTGGAAGGAAGTCGGCTGGGGCACGATCATTTTTCTGGCGGCGCTGACCGGAGTCGACATGCAGCTGTACGAAGCGGCCCGGATCGACGGCGCGAGCCGGCTGCGCCAAATCTGGCACGTGACGCTGCCGGCCATCCGCAGCACGATCGTCATCCTGCTCATTCTGCGGCTGGGCAACTTTCTGGACACGGGCTTCGAGCAAATTTTCCTGATGCTGACCGCGACCAACCGCGAAGTCGGCGAAGTGTTCGACACGTTCGTCTATACGAAGGGCCTGACGCAGGGCCAGTACAGCTACAGCGCCGCCGTCGGGATGTTCAAATCCGTCGTGGCTCTCGCGCTCGTCCTGGGCGCCAACTGGACCGCCAAAAAGTTCGGCCAGGAAGGCGTATATTAAGCCGCGTGTCGCGGCCGAAAGGAGGCATTCGCCGTTATGCGGGACCGGACGCCGGGGGGGCGCCTGTTCGACGCCGTCAACTATGCGATTTTGTCCGCCGTCGCTTGCGTTTGCATTCTGCCGTTTATTTACGTATTGGCCGTCTCGTTCACGAGTCCCGAGGAAGTGGCCCGCGGGGGGCTGATCCTGTTTCCCCGGGAATGGTCGCTTGCCGCCTACGAATATATTTTCTCGACCGGCACCTTGACGAACAGCCTGCTGATCACCGTCTACGTGACCGTCGTCGGCACGCTCATCAACCTGATTTTTACGACGACGATGGCGTATCCCTTGTCGAGAACGAGGCTTCGCGGCCGGCAGGGCGTCCTGCTGGGCGTGCTCATTACGATGCTGTTCAGCGGCGGCATGATCCCGACTTATTTCGTTGTCAGCGGGCTCGGCCTGACGAATACGTTATGGTCGCTTATGATCCCGAGCGCCATCAGCGCGTTCAATCTGATCGTGCTCAAAAACTTTTTTCAGCAAATTCCGTCCGAGGTGGAGGATTCGGCGAAAATCGACGGCTGCAACGATGTCGAGGTGTTTTTCCGCATCGCTCTTCCGCTGTCCGGGCCGGCGATCGCGACGTTCGCGCTGTTTTATTCCGTCGATCACTGGAACACGTTTTTCAACGCGGTCCTGTACTTGAACGACAGCTCGAAGTGGACGATTCAGGTATACCTGCGCGAAATCGTCATTTTGGCGCAAAGCAATATCGGCGATTCGTCCCGGCTAGAGGAGATGAACATCCAGCCGCTGACGATCCGGATGGCGGTCGTCGTCTTCGCGACGCTGCCGATTATGCTCGTTTATCCTTTTTTGCAGAAGCATTTCGTCAAAGGCGTTATGCTCGGTTCGGTCAAAGGCTGACCGGCCTACAATTCGAATAGGGGGATTGCGAAATGACAGCAAAACGTTGGTGGATGGGCGTGAGCGCGGCCGTGCTCGCCGCGGGAGTGCTCGCGGGCTGCGCCCGAAGCGAAACCGGGGGGGCCGGAGAGGCGGAAGACGGCGGCCCGCTGGCGGTCAGCATGGCGCTTACGCAGGTCGGGGAAATTCCGGCCAAGGACAACGCCGTCGAAAAGCTGCTCGAGGAGTATACCGAAACGGAGCTCGACATCCAGTGGATCCCGCAGTCCGCCTACGACGAGAAAGTCAGCGTCATGATGGCGTCCAAGGAAATGCCGAAAATCATCAAGCTGAACTACGTGCCGCTCGTCATCAACGCGATCCGGTCGGGGGATTTTTGGGAGATCGGCCCGTACTTGCCGGAGTATCCGAATTTGTCCGCGCAGGACGAGCAGCATTACAAAAACATCTCGGTAGAAGGAAAAATTTACGGCGTGCCGCTGTTTCGCGACATGGGCAGGGCTACCTTCAACTACCGGAAGGATTGGCTGGACAAGCTCGGGCTCGACATTCCGACCAATCCGGACGAGTGGTACGAGGCGCAGAAGGCGTTCGTCACCGGCGATCCGGACGGCAACGGCAAGGACGACACGTACGGTTGGATGCTAGACAAACAGTACAACACGGGCATTTCCGCGCTGCTCACAAGGCTTGCGGTCGCGAACGGCAGCGTCAACAAGTGGGGGATCGTCGACGGCAAGATGACGCCGGATTTTACGCAGCCGGAGTTTTTCGAGGTGCTGAGCATGTTCCGCCGCATGTACGAGGAGAAGCTGATCAATCAGGATTTCGCCGTTCTGGACGGGTCCGAGGTCGGCCTGAAGTTCGATGCGGGAACGGCAGGCTTCGGCAATTCCGTCGCCGGAGCTTTGAAAAGCCAGCATGAGCGGCTGACGAAAGCGGATCCGGACGCCGTCGTCGACAACT
Organism: Cohnella algarum; assembly: GCF_016937515.1. NCBI lineage: Bacteria > Bacillati > Bacillota > Bacilli > Caryophanales > Paenibacillaceae > Cohnella > Cohnella algarum. The sequence goes on along the minus strand of NZ_JAFHKM010000002.1, from coordinate 6,104,080 downwards.
CGGGCTTTATCGGCCCGGACGGCATTCGCCTGGCGGGCGAGCCGGGGCATAACGGCTTCCTGGCGATACCGAAGTCGTCGGTCAAGACGGAAGACGAGCTGAAACGGATTTTGGCCTTCCTTGACGATATGATGAACGAGGACGCGGCGAATTTGCTCGTCCGCGGAATCAAGGACGTGCACTACGCCGACACGGACGACGGAAAGACGGAAATAACCGATTTCGACGCGTTCCAGCTGGAGGTCAAGCCGTACCGCGACAACCTGCTGTACGTGGAAGGGTATAACACGAAGCCGCTCAAAGATACGCCGCAGGGCGAAAAAGGGACGAGAATGGCCAAAGAGAACCTGCAGTACGCGGTGCCGAACGAGGCGCTGACGCTGACGTCGGCGATGTACTCGGAGCGGGGCAACGAGCTGGAGACGATGATCGGCGACGCCATGACCAAGTACATCATGGGCGAGATCGACGAAGCCGGCTGGCAGAAGGAAATCGAGAACTGGCGCAAAGCGGGCGGCGACGAGGTCATCCGGGAGTTCCAGGAATCCTACGACAGCATCCATAAGTGACGGAGAGCGGGCGAGCCGACCGGCGCCGGGAAAAGACGCCCGGCGCCGCACCGGCACGCGTTCGCGGAAGACGCGCGGCGGAAAGCTGCGGACGGGAGGGAAGCGATGTGAACCGGGCCGAATTGCGCGAGAAGGTTGCGGAGTGGACGGATGCCTATGCCGGGCGAATCTATCGTGCCGGCCGGAAGCCGCCGTACGCCGACACCTGGAATTACGAGAACGGCACGATGCTGCATGCGATCTACCGGCTATACCAGCTAACGGGAGACGAACGGCATTTCGGGCTGGTCCGGGAGCAGGTCGACCGTTACGTGACGGAAGACGGCGCGATCCGCACGTACGAACGGACCGATTACAATCTGGATCAGATCAACATGGGCCGGCTGCTGTTTCCGCTGTACGAGCGGACCGGCCGGGAGAAGTACGCGAAGGCGATTCGGCTGCTTTCGCTTCAGCTTGAGAAGCAGCCCCGGACGACGGAGGGCGGGTACTGGCACAAGCGGATTTATCCGCGGCAAATGTGGCTGGACGGGCTGTACATGGCAGGTCCGTTCCGCTGCATGCTCGCGGCCGCGTTCGGATCGGGCCGGCCGGAGGAGTTCGACGATATCGCGATCCAGTTCGAGCTGATGGAGCGTCATGCGCGCGACCCGAAGACGGGCCTGCTTTACCACGGCTGGGACGAATCGAGGGAGCAGGCGTGGGCCGACCGCATCACCGGCTGCTCGCCGCATTTCTGGAGCCGCTCGATCGGCTGGTACATGATGGCGCTCGCGGATTCGCTCGAGCGGTTTCCGGCCGGGCACGTCGGGAAGAGCCGGCTTGCCGCGATGTTGGAGCGGCTCGTGTCGGCGGTAACGGTTTACCAGGATGCCGAAACCGGCATGTGGCATCAAATTACGGACGCGGGCGGCCGCGAAGGCAATTACGCCGAAGCTTCCGGGACCGCCATGTTCGTCTACGCCATTTTGAAAGGAATCCGGCTTGGCGTCGTTCCTTCCGTCTTCGAAGGGACGGCCGAGCGGGGCTTCGCGGGCTTGCTCCGGCATGCGGCGCGCGCCGATGCGGACGGAACGTTCCGCCTCTGCCGCATCAACCGGGTCGCCGGGCTGGGCGGCCATCCGTATCGGGACGGCTCCTTCGCCTACTACGTCGGGGAGCCCGTCGTCTGCGACGATCCGAAAGGGGTCGCGCCTTTCCTGCTTGCCGCGATGGAGCTTGCTTTTTGAATCGGTTCGCGATGCCGGGCGCATGTCCGGTTTTGAATCCGCGCAACCCTCGAATGTACCCGAAAATTTCGCCTTCATCGGCTCGTTCGCCGCGCAACTTGCTCATCCGGTCTCCCCCTCTAGCGCTTCGTCCCGCTACGAAGGCGCTGCCGTTCCAATATGCCAAGCGTTTTGCTTGGCATATTGGAACGTTCAAGTTCTTCGCCTTGCCAAAGAGTTTTATGAAAAATAAGGGGAGGCGGAGTGGGATCGCTCAAGCGGATAGAGGCCTATGTTGGATTTTGTCCAATCAAGGGAGCGGAAAACGGGGAAATCGTGATCTAGAGTGGATTTTATCCAACGAGGAGCCTGAAATTGGGGCGAAAACGCGGTAAAGGTCTCGCCAGATTGGACAAAATCCAATCAAGCCAAAAAGGTTTGCGAAAAAGCCGATTTGGGTTGGATAAATTCCAACCAAGCATCGTCGAATCAGCGTCGTTCCGCACCCCCCGCACCCCCCGCACCCCCGCACCCCCCGCACCCCCCGCACCCCCCGCACCCCCGCACCCCCCGCACACCCCCGCACAATCTTACGGAATCCCACACCGGGTCATGCGAACGGAGTACGTCCTTTATGCATGCGCCACAAACGGGTTCCCGTTTTTTAGGAACCTGTACAAGGACGTTTCGGGGGTCATGACTTTGCGAAAAAAAGAAGGTAAGATGAAAAGCAAGTGTCAGGCCCCAATGATCGTTTCAGCAAGCATCATGGGACAACCGAAACGGTTCGGAAGACCGTTATTTTTATTAACCGACGAACGGAGCGAACGAACTTGATCCCTAAACCGATAACCGGAACGAAAACGATGGTCGTCAGCCCCCATCATCTGGCCTCCGCGGCCGGAGCGCGCATCCTGCAAAAAGGAGGCAACGCCTTCGATGCGGCGGTGGCGGTCAGCGCCTGTCTCGCCGTCGTTTACCCGCATATGACCGGGCTAGGCGGAGACTCCTTTTGGCTGTTGCACGATAGCGGGGAAGGCGGCGTCAGGGCGTACAACGGAAGCGGACGGTCCGGGCGGCTCGTCACGCGGGATACGTTTGCCGGCGAAGACGCCATTCCGCAGCGAGGCGTCCGCAGCGTCGTCACCGTGCCCGGCATGGTCGACGGCTGGGATGCGGTTCACCGCGAATACGGCAGATTGCCCTGGAGCGAGGTGCTGGAGCCGGCCGTCGAGTATGCGGCGGAAGGCTTTCCGGTTTCGCCGGACCAGCACGAAAATACGGTGAGCCGGTTCGCCGTTTTGGCCGCCGAGCCGTTCACGGCGGATATTTTCCTGCCGGGCGGGAGCGTGCCGGCAGCCGGCGCGAAGTGGAAGCAGCCGCAGCTGGCGAAGAGCCTCAAAGAGCTCGCGACGAAAGGCCGCGACGCTTTCTACAAAGGCGATCTGGCGAAGCGCATCGCAGGTTCGCTTAAGGATCGGGGCGGACTGCTGACGCTCGAGGATTTCGAGCGGCATGCCGGCAACTGGGTCGCGCCGGCGAAGGGCTCGTACCGCGGGCACGAGCTGTACCAGCTGCCGCCCAATTCGCAGGGCTTTACCGGCATTATGACGCTGCACATGCTGGAGCGTTTCGATTTGCCGTCCATCGAACACGGCTCCTACGATTATTATCATCTTCTTATCGAGGCGCTGAAATTGTCGTTCAAGGATCGCGACCGGTATTTGAGCGATCCGGAATTCGCCGAAGTTCCGCTCGAGCGGCTGCTCTCGAAAACGTACGCCGAGGAACTGGCCCGGCAAATCGACCGGGCGCGAGCGCTCGAATACGCCGCCAATCCGATCGGGAGCGACACGGCCTACGCGGCGGTCGTCGACGGAGAAGGGAATGCGGTGTCTTTTATCCAAAGTCTGTATTTCGAATTCGGCTCTGCGGTTACGGCCGGCGATACGGGCATTTTGCTGCAAAACCGGGGCTCCTTCTTCTCTCTCGATCCGAATCACGTCAACCGGCTCGAGCCGAACAAGCGGACGTTCCATACGCTTATGCCGGCGATGGCGTGCCGGGACGGCAAGCCCTATATTCTGTACGGGACGCAGGGCGGGGAGGGTCAGCCGCAAACGCAGACGGCGCTGCTCACCCGGATGATCGACTACGGAATGAACCCGCAGCAGGCCGTATCGGAGCCGCGATGGTTATGGGGACGTTCGTGGGGGGAACCGACTCGGGAGCTGCGGCTGGAAAGCCGGATATCCGAACCGGTTCGGCAGGCGCTCGCGGAGGCGGGCCATCTCGTCCGGACCGTGGAAGCGTACGACGGCGTCGTCGGCCACGCCCATGCGATTCAAATCGACGACAACGGCTTCCGGGTCGGAGGCACGGATCCCCGGTGCGACGGCGCGGCGATCGGGTGGTGAGCGTAGCGGGGACGATCGCCCGGCTTTTGCGGCCGCGGAGCTTGACGCCTTGCGAGAAAAGCCGGGAGCGCGAGAGGCCCCGGCTGCTCGCAATGGAAGTACCCGTTACTCGCCGCGTTCGGTCGCGACCTCGCCTTCGGCCGCCTTTTGGCCGGAGGCTTCTTTTTGCGTTTTTTTGCCTCTGGAGCCGGATGAGAAATGAATGCCTTTGGCCACGTAATAAATGAAGCCAAAGCTGATTCCGATTCCCGCGAAGACATAAAAACGGTAAAGATTTTCCCGGGATCGGTCCGGGGGGCGAGATCGGCCGTAACAATCGAGGCCGCATTCATTCGGTTCCGAACGTGACGCCCCAATCCTTGAGTTTCTTCCGGTAGGCGATGCTCATTCGGTCGGATTTCAGGTGCAGCTCGGCTTGCAAATCCAGCGGAAGCAGCTCCGGCTTCTGGTTCTCCAGCATGACCCGGTCCTGCTCGAGCAGCGTGTCCTGAAAGCGGATGAACACCTCGTCGTCCACGTCGAACGAGTAATTCCGCTGCTGGAGCATGAACGCCCGGCTGCTCTTCTCGCTTTCCGGCAGGACGATCATGTACAGCCGCATGACTTCGTCCGAGTCGTCGCTGCGTTTCGTAAACGCGACGCAGAACGGCCCGAACACCTCGTAAACGTAAATGCTGTTTACGCCCTTGCCGCGCCCGTCGGGATCGGGCTGGTAGACGACGATTTCGTCCGAGCGGAGAACGCCGTCGATTTCATGCACATGGTAATCGTTGATCTCGGGAAATTGGCTGTCGCCGAGCAGGCCTTCGTGAACGAACATCAAATGGGAAACGTCGAGAAAATTTTCCACCGAACGGGGCGCGGCCGCTTGAAGGTCGTAAGGGCCGATCGGCAAATCCTTGAAGCCGGGCTCCGGCTCCGTGCCGACCAGCGGATGGGCGCCGCTTGGCGTTCCGAGGCATACCCAGACGATGCCCCGGGATTCGACGCACGAATAGGCGATCGCTTTCGCCTTGGCGGGAATTTTTTGCTCCGGCGGCAGCGCCGGAATGCGCACGCAGGCTCCGCAGCCGTCGTACCGCCAGCCGTGGTAAGGGCAGACGAGTTCGTCGTTTTCCACCTTGCCCAGCGACAGCGGGACGCCGCGATGGATGCATAAATCCTTGAAGGCATGAACCCCGCCGCTCGTCCGGAACACGACGATTTTCTCGCCGAAGACGACGGCGGACACGGGGCGTTCCGCCAGATCGGCCGACATGATGACCGGATGCCAGTCGTTCGACAGAGCGTTTTTTTCTTTAAGCATGCGACCACTTCCTTCATTCGAGCGATATAAAAACAGGTTCGGTTTGTGTCAATTTAAATCACATAAGAGGCCTGCGTCAAGGGGCTTCTTCCGAACGCGGTCGAGGAGTTGACATTTGATAGGAAATGCTTAAAAATAAATTCTGATGTTTATGATGCGAGAAATAGGTGAAGTATACATGAGTTATAAATCAGACCGCCCGTCCTTCCAGGAACGGCTGGACCATTTCGTCAGCGTGCTCCGGATGGAAATTTTGAACGGCATCCGCCAGGAGGGAACCTACCTGCCTTCGGAGAGCGCGCTGGCCAAGCAGTTCAACTTGAGCAACAAATCGATCCGGAAAGGGCTCGACCAGCTCGTCGAAGAGCAGCTGATCGTCAAGATCGACAGGGTCGGCAGCATGGTAACGCCCAGGGCGAAAGAGGCGATCACGCTCAATTTCGGCTGTCCGATTTCGCTGCCGACGGATTTTCGCATCGACGAGTTGATTTCGGAATTCAGCCGCCGAAACCCGGGCATTCACGTCCGGCGGATTACGCTTAACCATGGAAGCTACGTGCAATCCGCCGAAGAAATGATCGCGAACGGCCTGCTGGACATCGTTACGTTCAACAGCCCGCAATTCCAGGAATGGACCGAACTCGGACTTGCTCCGCTGCTCGAGGAGCTGGAGCCCGACCGGGAGCTGTACCCGATCGCGGAGGAGGCGTTTCAGTTCGAGGGGGCGACCTATGCCAAGCCGGTCTCGTTCTCGCCCGTCGTATTGTGCTATAACAAGGCCCATTTCCGCGAAGCGGGGCTGCACGAGCCGGACAGCTACTGGACGTGGCACGATTTGCAAAACGCCGCCGCCAAGCTGGCCGAAACCCGCGGCCGCCACGGCATTTACTTTTTGCCGACGTCGGAAAACCGGTATTCGGTCTTTCTGCTGCAAGGCATGGGCAACCGGACGAACGCCCCGGGCGGGGCGGTTCCGATCGATTCGAAAGTGATCGAAGGGCTCGATACGCTGAACGGGCTCATCGCGAGCCGCGACGTGTTTCCGAATTATTGGGCGCACGGCAACGACGAAACGGTCCAGCTGTTCGCCGACGGGCAAGTTTCCGTGATTTTGTGCACGTACTTCAACTTGAACGAATTCGCCCACCTGCCGCTGGAATACGATATTTGTCCGCTCCCGAGCCTGCGGCGGGGCGACCCGCAGCGGACGCTGCTGCTGTCGATCGGGGTGTCGCTCGTGCGCCATTCCAACGCGAAGGAAGCGGCCCGGCGGTTCGTCGAGTTTCTGACGTCGGCCGAAGCGCAAAATCTGATCCGCGACCGGACGGTGAGCATTCCCGCGCGGAAGGAGTCGGCGGAACGGCCGCTCGGCGAAGGCTTGAAACGTCCGTCCCGCTACTCCATGTTCCGCGAGATGTTTCCTTCGTTTGCCTACCACCGGGACATCGGGCTGCGAATCGACGACTTGCGGCAACTGACGAAAGGCTTGAAGGAATACTGGTCCGGCATGATCGACGAACCCGAGCTTCACGGCAAGCTCAGGACGCTGTTCGCGCCCGCGAGCGTTCCCGGCGGGGAAGGCCGGGAAGTTCCGTCGGGAGAACGCGGATAATCGGTTCCGGACCGATAGATTCGATCGGATACGGTCAGATGCAATCAGGCACGATAACGTCGCCCCGCAGGCCGGGCTTGAACGGCGGTTCGGGAGAGCGCGCGTCTTCGAACGAAGCGCACGTCTTCCGGGTTGCCCGCCAAGCCGACCGCTTGCGGGGCTATTCTCCGTTCGTGTTCCTCTGTGCCCAAGTACCGCAACTCGGCATGACAGGCATTCGATCCATTGAAAGTTCTTCTGCTTTGGAGTTCGCTCTTCTGAGCGAATGCCACAGGCGATGTACCCTGACGTTTTCTTCGTATAAAAGAATGTTCAAATTCATCGCCGTTCGAAAGCGCTGAGCAAGCTTGCGGGCGCGGGCGCACGCTCGGACGACGTAAACCATTTCTCCAGCGATATTCCTCGTCCACGCCGATAGTCGGTTCGACCCTCAGCGGATCCATTTGAGTCATGGTTACTCATCTCGCCGCCACCGCACGCGCGCTAACGATCCATTTGAGTCGTGGTTACTCATCTCGCCGCCACCGCATGCGCGCTAACGATTCATTTGAGTCATGGTGACTCATCTCATCGCCACCGCACGCGCGCTAACGATCCATTTGAGTCGTGGTGACTCATCTCGCCGCCACCGCACGAGCGCTAACGATCCATTTGAGTCGTGGTGACTCATCTCGCCGCCACCGCAGAGCGCGCTAACGATTCATTTGAGTCATGGTGACTCATCTCGCCGCCACCGCAGAGCGCGCTAACGATTCATTTGAGTCATGGTGACTCATCTCATCGCCACCGCACGCGCGCTAACGATCCATTTGAGTCATGGTGACTCATCTCATCGCCTCCGCACGTATGTTAAACATCCGGTTGAGTCCATTTTTCTTCGCGATTCAGAAAGTGGAAGTTTGGCATACATCCTTTTCAAGCTTCGCCTAATCCTGCGTCGCCCAGACTGAAGCCCGGCGGCTTTCGGTCAAAGGGTATAGGGTTCGTTTTCGACGATAAGTAATAGCGCTTACACTCCCCCGGATACGACGATAAAATAGGAAAAATCAATAAAACCTCAAGAATACGTCATTTATGGTTGACGCCTTTTTTGCAGGGTGTGTATAATCAGTACATCAGTAATACATCAAAATTACGGAATCATCTATGCTTGGCTACAAAAGGTAAATCAGTTGTAAATCAGAAATAAATCAGGAGGCGCCTATGCGAGCATTGCAAACCCGAAACGGCGCGGCGGTCATCGCGGATCTGCCCGATCCCGAAATCAAGCCGCAGTACGTAAAGGTCAAAAACGATTTTTCATCCGTCAGCATCGGCACGGAACTTCTGATGATCCGGAAAAATTCGCAATCGTCGCTAGGCTACAGCGCATCCGGCGTCGCGATCGAAGTCGGCGAAGGCGTGACCGGCGTTCGCCCGGGGGACCGGGTAGCGTGCTACGGGACTTCCGCCCACCGAGAAACGATGCTGTCGCCCAAGCACCTGACGGTCCCGATCCCGGACGGCGTGTCGTCCGAAGACGCGGCTTTCGGCGGACTCGGCGCCATCGCGATCCATGCGCTCAGGCAAGCCGGCCTGCAGTTCGGGGAATCGGTCGCGGTCGTGGGCGCCGGCATTTTGGGCCAGTTGATCGCCCGCGTCGCCCATGCGTCGAACTACCGGGTCGTCGGGCTGGAGCCGCTGCAGACGCGGAGAGACAGGCTGCGGGCCGGCGGAATCCGCCACGTCTGCAAGGATAAGGACGAAATGACGGAGACGATCGGCAAGCTTACCGACGGAAAAGGAGCGGATGCCGTGCTCGTATGCGCAAGCAGCCGGAAGGACAATCTGATCGATTCCGCCATCGGCTGGCTGAGGGATCGCGGCAGGGTCGTCATCGTCGGCGATACGGGCTGCGAGTTCGACCGCGATTTGCTGTTCGCGAAGGAGGCCAGCGTGCATATTTCGCGGGCCGGAGGTCCCGGACGCTACGAGGCCGATTACGAGCAGCGCGGCTTCGATTACCCGGTCGGCTACGTCCGCTGGACCGAAGGCCGCAACGTGCAGGCGTTTCTCCGCATGCTGGAGGAAAACCGGATCGAGCTGAATTCGCTCGTGACCGACCGCATCGCGTTCGACGAGCTTCCCGGCATTTATCCCCGTTACGAGCGTTCGCCGCAGGACATGATGGGAGTCGTCGTCCGTTACGGCGGCTGATCGGCCTTGTTCGGAAACGGGTGTTTAACGGAAACGGATTAGCGGAAAACGAAAACGAGAGGGGATAGCGAAAGTGACGAAAGTGGCGGTCATCGGCTGCGGCGGCATGGGCAACATTCATGCCGACCGCTATCGCTCCATGCCGGGAGCCGAGCTGGTCGGGGTTTGCGACGTAAACGAGGCGGCCGCGTCCGCGCTCGGCGCGGCGGCGGGGGTTCCCTGGTTTCGCACGGCGGCCGAATTGCTCGAAGCGACGAAGCCCGACGCGGCGAGCATTGCGGTCCCGACTTATTTGCACGCCGCGCTCATTAAAGAGGTCGCCGACCGCGGCGTTCATGTCATTTGCGAAAAGCCGCTGGCCTTGACGTCCGAAGAGGCGGAGGAAGCGGTCCGATACTGCGCCGACCGCGGCGTGCGGCTGTTCGTCGGCCATGTGGTGCGTTTTTTTCCGAGCTATGAAAAGCTGGCCGGGCAGGTCCGTCCGCTTGGCGGCGAAGCTGGGGGCGTGTATCACGCCAAACGCGCCGGAAGCCATCCCGGGCTCGTGCAGCCCTGGTTCAAGGACGCGGATAAAAGCGGGGGCGTCATTCTCGACCTGATGATTCACGACATCGATTTTATATTGGGAACGTTCGGCGAGGCGGTCGAGGTGTTCGCCTTCAACCGCAAGACGAACGACATCGATTACGCTTCGGCCACGTTCCGTTTCAAGAACGGGACGATCGCCCAGCTCGAAGCGTTCTGGGGGTATCCGGGCGCGTTCCATACGTCGTTCGAATACGCGGCCGCCGGCGGGATCGTCCGCGGCGAGAGCGACAGCTCCGAAAGCTTGCGGGTTCGCCGGTCCGCGCCCCCGGGGGCCGGTTCAGGCTTCGTGGAGACGCCGCAAAGCGTGCTGCTCGAAGACCCTTATTACCGGGAGCTCGCGCATTTTCTGCATTGCATCGAAACCGGCGAGGGGCCGCTCGTAACCGCGTTCGACGCGCTCGAAGCCGTCCGCTGGGCGGAAGCGGCGCTGGAGTCGGCCAGAGAGAAGCGCCCGGTCAAGCCGCGAAAGGAGGAGAAGCCGGCATGAGCAACTTGCGGATCGGGATGATCAGCTTTGCGCACGGCCATGCGTTCGATTATTTGGACGGGCTGCTCGTCATGAAGGACGTCGAAGTGGCGGCCATCGCCGACGACAAGTCGGAGCGGGTGCGGGAGCTGGCCGCCCGTCACGGCATTCCGTATTACGAGGATTATCGCGAGCTGCTCGCCGATCGGGCGATCGACGCCGTAATCATTTGCTCCGAGAACGCCCGGCACGCCGAGCTTGCGATCGCGGCGGCGCGGGCGGGCAAGCATGTGCTGTGCGAGAAGCCGCTGGGCATCTCCGTCGGCGAAATGGAGCGCATGATCTCGGAATGCCGCGCTGCGGGCGTCCAGCTGATGACCGCGTTTCCGTGCCGGTTTCTGACGCCGGTCGTGCGCGCGAAGGAAGCGCTCGACCGGGGCGACATCGGCGAGATTCTCGCCTTCAAGGCGACGAACCGGGGGTCTTTCCCCGGCGCGGAATGGTTTTCGGACCCCGCGCTGGCAGGCGGCGGGGCGGTGCTGGACCATACCGTTCACGTGATGGACCTGATGAACTGGTTTACCGGCTCCCGGGTGTCCGGCGTTTACGCTTACGCGGATACGCTGTTCGACCCCGAACGGAAGCGAACGATCGACGACGCGGGCATGGTGCACGTCGAATTCGAAAACGGGGTATTCGCGGTGCTCGATCCGAGCTGGTCCCGCAACCCGGGCTTCCCGACCTGGGGCGACGTAACGATGGAAATCGTCGGCACGAAGGGCGTCATTTCGATCGACGCGTTCAATCAGAAAAACAGCGTCTACAGCCGGTCCCCGGCCCGCGGCAACTGGCAATTCTGGGGCGACGACATGAACGCGCTCATGCTGGAAGCTTTCGCGAAGGCGCTGCGAAACGGAGAACCCGTTCCCGTTACCGGCGAGGACGGCCTCCGCTCGACGATCGTCGCGCTGAAGGCTTACGAGTCCGCGGCGCAAGGCGCTCCCGTCGCGCTGTGAAGGCGGGCAATCATTCCGACAACTGGAGGCAAATCCGATGAACGATAAACAATTGTTCGACCGCATGAGCGAAACGCTTTATTCCGCGGTCATTTCCGATACGCTCGACGAGCTTGGCTACCGCAACCAGGTCATGCGCGAAAACATCAACCCGCTCGATCCGAACTGGGTCGTGGCGGGGCGCGCCAAAACGATTCTGTCGGTCGACGTGCACTACTTGCCGGCCGATCCGTACGAGAAGGAAATCGCGGCGGTCGACAGCGTGAAGCCGAATGAAGTCGTCATCGGCTGCACGAACGAGTCGCGCCAGAACGGCCTGTGGGGCGAGCTGCTCTCGACCGCTTCGAAAATGCGGGGGGCGAGGGGAGCGATCGTCGACGGACTGATCCGCGACACGAAAAAAATTCTCGAGCTCGGCTTCCCCGTATTCGCCACGGGCACGAAGCCGGTCGATTCCCAAGGGCGCGGGCTGGTCATCGATTACGATATCCCGGTGCTCTGCGGCGGCGTGCTCGTCCACCCGGGAGATATCGTGTTCGGCGACCGCGACGGCATCGTCGTCATTCCGTCCGCCCTGGCGGACGAAGTGTTCCGGCGCGCGCTGGACAAGGCGACAAGGGAAAACCATACGCGCAACGAGCTGCTGGAGGGCCGCACCCTCCGCGAGGTATACGACAAGTACGGCGTGCTGTAGCAAGGAAAACGGCTGGCATCAACATTCGATCGGCGGCATCTGATCCTGCTGAACAGGAGGCGAAAGGCATGAGGCTGCAGGGAAAGCGGGCGCTTGTCACCGGCGCGGCCCGCGGTATCGGGCTCGGCATCGCCCGCAGGTTTTTGGAGGAGGGCGCGGCCGTCGCGCTTCTCGACCGCAGCGAGGCGGAACTGCAAGAAGCGCTTGCGGAGTGCCGGACGATCGCGGCGGACCGGGTTTCGGCCGAACGCTGCGATCTCCGCGCCGACGCGGACCTGGAGGAGGCCGCCGAGCGCGCGTTTGGGCGGCTCGGCGGCATCGACATCGTCGTCAACAACGCGGGGATCGCGTTTCGCGAGCCGTTTCTCGATATCCCGGCGGAGCATTGGAACGCGGTGTTCGACATTAACGTCCGGGCCGTTTTTCGGCTTGGCCAGCTTGCGGCCAGGCGGATGATCCGGCAAGGGACCGGAGGCGCGATCGTCAACATGAGCTCTAAAAACGGGCTTGCGGCAAGCTCCGAGCTTGCGCATTACAACGCGTCGAAAGCCGCCGTCATCTTGCTGACCGAATCGATGGCGGTGGAGCTTGCGCCGCACGGCATCCGCGTGAACGCCGTCGCGCCGGGCTTCGTCGACACGCCGCTCGACCGCAAGCTGCGCGAGCAGTCGAACCTGCCCGCCTTTTCGGCGCATACGCCGATGAAGCGCGCGGCGACGGTCGAGGAAGTGGCGAACGCGTTTTTGTTTCTGGCGTCGGACGAAGCGTCCTACGTGACGGGGACGACGCTTCGAATCGACGGCGGGCATTTGGCGAACGGAAGCGAGCTGTAGGCCGGCCCGCGCCCAATTCAAAAGGAAAGGGACATCGCGATGCGTTTGAAAAATAAAGTGGCGATCATTACCGGCGCCGGTTCCGGCATCGGCAGAAGCTCGGCGCTGCTATTCGCCGGCGAAGGCGCGACCGTCGTCGTCGCGGACGCGAACGAGGCCGGCGGCCGCGAGACGGTGGAGGCGGTCAAGGCGGCCGGAGGCGAAGCGCTGCTCGTTCACGGCGACATCGCCGAGCCGGAAGGAGCCGAGGAGATGGCCCGCCGGACGGTCGAGGCGTACGGGCGCATCGACGTGCTGTTCAACAACGCGGGCATCAGCGGGGTCGGCAAGCTGCACGAGGTGGAGCCGCAAGCGTGGGACCGGGTCATGAAGGTCAACGTGCGGGGAGTGTATTTAAGCTGCCGGGCGGTCATTCCGCAAATGCTGGAGCAAAAATCCGGCTCGATTATCAACATGTCGTCAAGCATCGCCGAAATCGGCGTGGCGGAACGGGCATCCTACACCGCCTCGAAAGGCGCGGTGCTGGCGTTGACGAAGGCGATGCAGGTGGATTACGCGCCGTTCGGCATCCGGGTTAACGCGCTGCTGCCGGGAACGATTTTGACGCCGTTCGTCGAAGGGTACCTGAAGCAATCGGCGGACCCGGAAGCGGCGATCGCCTCGATCAAAAAACGGCAGTTGAGCGGCGACCTCGGCCGGCCCGAAGACGTCGCCCGCGCGGCGCTGTTTCTCGCTTCGGACGAATCGTCGTTCGTGCTCGGCTCGCCGCTTTACGTGGACGGAGGGCTCGTCTTCGGCAAAAATGCCTGACGGCACCAGTTATCTAAAAGTCCGGTGATTTAGGTCAGTTGTAACCGTCTCTTCGGCATAAAAAAAGAGGAAAACAACCCAACCAGCGCCGAAATGAGCAGGTCCGACACTGCCTCCATCATCACGGATTTCGGTTTTGGACATGCCAAAACACCGGTTTGTGGTCGCTTTTTCTTAAACCGGCACAGTCTTTTCAGATTTTGAACGATGGCCGTGAGCACCGCCTGCTCTTGCATGCAGTCCAATCCACGGCTCCGTGCGCGGCCCAGGCCATGCGCGACTTTGCTTTCGGCAAACACATGCTCGCACCGCGTCCGCAACTTTTGCAGATGACGGTAAGAACCCATAAGCTGAATTCGTTTGGCTTTGTTTCGAATTTGGATTTCCCGGATTTTGGCCAGCCGTTTGCGTTGTTTCTCCGGATCGTTCGTTTGACGTTTCCAAGCAGGTACATCTTCCAGTGTCAGGTTGCGAAGCGAAACCAGGGGAACAATCCCTTGCTCGAACAACGCTTGCAGATAATCTGTCGTACCGTAGGCTTTATCGGCAGAAAGCGTCCGAATCCGGATTTGCGGATGGGCAAAACGGATCGCGAAGAGCTGCCGCAAGCTCGTTTCACGCTCAGCCGTTCCGGACGCGATGCTCGCTTGCGTAGACAGAATGACGCCGGATTTGATATCCGTCACATCATGCACCAAATACCGCAAATGCGCTTCCTGACCGTTGCTCTTTTTGTACAAGCGGGCATCCGGATCCGTTACGCTGCGGTGGGTCTTGTTCGAGAACGTTTTGCCATGAAAATCTTCATGCGTCGCTTCGTCTTCCAGCAGCCGCTCTTTTTGCGCGGGCGGTGCGGGCGGCTGTCGGTCATCATCGGAATCATGGGCGACACCACCGGTCTCTTCATCTTGCCGGGCCATGCGAGCCAAATAGTCTTCAATCGACTCCACCGGGGCCAGGGTGATTTCTTTCAAGCTGTGAATGGATGCGTTGGCCCGTACCTGGGTGCCGTCGACGCCGACATGCACATCGGGTTGGACCAGTCCCGCGGCGATGCACTGATCGACGACATGTTTCATCAGCTTCTCAAAAACACCGTGCGTTCGCCACAATTTCCGGGTCTTCACCAAGGTCGTCCGATCCGGCAGGGACGGCCGCGATGAGTCCGGGCGCACGACGGATTCGAAATCCAGTCCGCAAAACCACAAATAGCCCGCATGCATGGGCAACAGTTGATACAATTCCCGTTCGGAATGGTTGAACAAATACGAAAGCAGCATCAGTCGAACCATCCGCTCCGGGTCAGCCGCCGGGCGGCCGGTACGTTCCGTATATAGAGGCGCCACCCAATCATGAACGATGGAAAAATCAAGCGCTTCGTTCAGTTGGCGCAGGATGTGCTTTTTCGGCACGAGTTCATCCATATCCACGAATTGGAACATCTGAGGCTGGATAGCCGATGACTTGCGGGCTTTCATACCTAATCACTCTTTCGATAGTCGTGTTACGATATTAATTCGACAAAACCGTGATAAAAGCCTGCTTACGCGGACTTTATCACCGGACTTCTAAAGGAGGTTCGTTATTCGACATGAAGCTTTTGAATTATATCGAAAACGGCAGCGGCAAGCCGCGTCTTGGCGTTCGCACCGAAAACGGCGTGCTGGACGTCGCGGCGGCCGCTTCGGCCGCCGGCGCCAAGGTGCCGGTCTCGATGCGCGAAGCGCTGGAAGGCGGCGCGGCGGCTCTTGAGTCGTTCGTAGCCGGTCTTGCGCCCGAAGCCGCGAAGCCCTATCTCAAGGACGAAGCCGACTTGAGCTTCGGGCCTTGCGTAACCGATCCGGGCAAAATCATATGCATCGGGCTCAATTACCGCCGGCACGCGGAAGAGACGAACATGCCGATCCCGGCGTACCCGATCCTGTTCAACAAGTTTAACAATACGCTGAACGGCCACGGGCACGACGTGCCGCTTCCGTGCACGAGCGCCAAAGTGGATTACGAGGCGGAGCTGGGCATCGTCATCGGCAAGACGGCCAAATACGTCGGCGAAGACGAAGCGCTCGATTACGTGTTCGGCTACTGCTCGTCCAACGATCTGTCGGCACGCGACCTGCAGATGCGGACGAGCCAATGGCTGGCCGGCAAATCGTGCGACGGTTTTTCGCCGATCGGGCCTTACCTGGTGACGGCCGACGAGGTCGGCGATCCGAACGACCTTTACATTCGCTGCACGGTCAACGGGGAGCTCCGGCAAAACTCGCATACGTCGGACATGATTTTCGACTGCAAGCAAATCGTCAGCTACGTTTCGCAATGCATGACGCTGTCTCCGGGCGATATCATCTTGACCGGCACGCCCGAGGGCGTCGTCATGGGATATCCCGAAGACAAGCAGGTTTATTTGCGGCCGGGCGACGTCGTCACGGTCGAAATCGAGAAGCTGGGCGCCATCACGAACCGGATGGTCGCGGAACGGGACTAATCCGGCGCCGCGGGCGCTCCGAGCCGTCGCGGTGTTTCCCGAAAAACGCAAAAAGACCGCCGAAACGGCCACGATCGTGCGCTCGCTTGCTTGCGAGTCGCAACTCAAGGCTCGTTCCGGCGGTTTTTTTTCGAAGATCGGCATTCCGCCATTTCGGGCGCGCAGCCTTATCCGCTTAGCTGCTGAAGTAGCTGCTGTGTTTCCTCTTGTAATGTCCGTGACCGTAGGTCGGACGCTGCGGCGGATAGTAGGGGCCTTTCTTGTAATCGCTGCTGCTGTAACGCCCATGACCGTAAGGCCCGTTGTGGCCGTAATGTCCGTTATGCCCGTAATGCTTCCCGGTTACCGAACCGAGGAGCCGTTTCACCAAGTGTCTGATCATATTCGGACCTCCCGCAGATTAATCGTTGCTTGTTACTAATACGAAAAGAAATCCGCCAGGTTTCGCCATTCGCAGCCTAATTTGCTTCCGAACGGGAACCCCGCCCCTTCGACCGCCGTATGTGAAGGGAGGAGGGATTCGGATGAAGGGCGCGACTTGGCGGCAATGGAGACGCAATTGGATGGATTATCCGCTGCGGCAAGGGTTGAAATGGGCGGGGACGTATCGGATCGAGCAATTTGTCGGCATGGGGAGCTACGGGCAAGCTTACCGCTGCACGGATACGGCGACCGGTTCCGCCGTCCTGCTGAAGCGGGCCAAGCCGAGCAAGGGGGAAGTCGCGCGGAGAATGCTGGAGCGGGAGAGCGAAACGATGCGGCGGCTCGTTCATCCCCAAATTCCGAAATGGCTGGGCGAAGCCGGGCATCGGAACGAAACGGCGCTCGTCATGGAATTCGCGGAAGGCGACACCGTCGAACAGCTGATCATGGAGCGCGGCAAAACGTACGCTCAGCCGGAAGCGCTGCGCGTCGTGCGCGAGCTGCTGCGGCCGATCAAATCCTTGCATGAAGCCGGCTACGTTCACCGGGACGTGCGCATCCCGAACGTTCTCGTATGCGGAGATCTCGTTCGCCTCATCGACTTCGGTTTGGCGTGCCGAATCGGCGAGCAGACGAGGGACGAAAGGCCGGAAGAAACGAAGGACGGCCAGCCCGCCGGTTTTGCGGACAGCTGGGGACCGGTGAAGCAGCGCATGCGCGTTCCGTGTCCGACGAGCGATTTGTACGGGCTCGGCCATCTCTTTCTGTTCATGATGTACGCTTCATACGAACCCGGCGAAAATCGGGAGGAGCGAAGCTGGGAGGAGGAGCTTGCGCTCGAGCCGGACGTTCGGGCTTTCGTTCGGGGCTTGCTGGAGCACGAATGGCCGTCGGCCGCGGAATGCGAGCGGGAGCTCGACCGAATATTGGAAGGTTGGAATTTCGTCCGCTCGGGTTAGATTTTCGTTCGCAAAGATCGAACGGAAACGGCCGAAGGCGAAACCCGCATCTATCCCCTCCCGGGCGGAAAATCCGTTACGATGGAATTGCCCGAACGGCCGAAAGGCCGATCGGCATTCATTTCGAAAACGTTTTCCGCTTTTTTATTTCCTGCGGACATAACGGGAGGAGTTTTATGGAACCGGTTGCCCAAAGCCAAACGAAAAGGATAAGATCAAGTCCTTCGAGCCTCATCCCGGATCGTTACCGATTATTTTTGTTCGCGCTTCCATTTCTTGTTTTAGTATTTATTTTCAGCTATTTGCCTTTGTACGGCTGGATTTATGCGTTCTATAATTACCGGCCGGGCTTCGCGCTTTCGGATACCCCGTTCGTCGGGCTGCAGTGGTTCCGCTCGATTTTTTCCAATCCGACGCAGACGCAGGAAGTGATGCGCGTCATGCGCAACACGATGGTCATGAGCCTGCTCGGCATCGCGACCTCGATTTTGCCGGTGCTGTTCGCCGTCTTTTTGTCCGAAATCAAGTCGCAATGGTACAAGAAAACGGTTCAGGTTCTGACGACGCTGCCGAACTTCATCAGTTGGGTGCTCGTTTACGCAATCGCTTTCATGATGTTCAACGTGGACAACGGGCTGATCAACAAAATCATGATCGGGCTCGGCTTTCAGGAGCAGGGCGTCAATTATTTGGCGACGAACAACCATACCTGGCTTTCGATGATCGCCTGGGCGACGTGGAAAGGGCTCGGCTGGGGCGCCATCATGTACATCGCGGCTATCACGTCGATCGACCAGGAGCTGTACGACGCGGCGAAAGTGGACGGAGCGGGGCGGTTTCGGATGATCTGGCACATTACGGTGCCGGGCATTATGCCGACGTACTTCGTGCTGCTGCTGCTGTCGATCGCCAATTTTATCAACAACGGGCTGGAGCAATATTTCGTCTTCCAAAATCCGATGAACAAGAGCCATATCGAAGTGCTCGACCTGTACGTGTACAACATCGGGATGCTGGGCACGAACTTCTCCTTCGCCACCGCCGTCAGCATGCTGAAATCGCTCGTCAGCATCGCGCTGCTTTTTATCGCCAACCGAATGTCCAAAATCGTTCGCGGAGAATCCATCATCTGATTTCAGGAAGCGAGGTTCGACCATGCTCAAGCGAAGATCGGCCGGCGAAATCGCGTTTAACGTGACCAATTATGCCGTATTCGGCCTGTTCACGCTCATCTGCATTTTGCCGTTTTACTACTTGTTCATCCAGACGATCAGCGACAACGATCTGAGCGCCAGGGGGCTCGTGACGTTTTACCCGAAAGGCATCCACTTCGAAAACTACCGCAAGGTGCTGCAGCTCGACGGGTTGTCCCAGGCGTTTCTCATATCCGTGCTGCGGACCGTCGTCGGAACGATCGCCACCGTGCTCGGCTCGGCGTTTCTCGGGTTTATTTTTACGAAGCAAAAAATGTGGGGACGCCGGTTCTGGTACCGTTTTCTCGTCGTCACGATGTATTTCAACGCGGGCATCATTCCTTGGTATGTCGTCATGCTGAGGCTGGGAATGACCAACAATTTCTGGGCGTACGTCTTGCCGGCCGTCGTGTCGCCTTTTTACGTCATTTTGGCCAAAACGTTCGTGGAGTCGATCCCGGAAGTGCTGCAGGAATCGGCGGAAATCGACGGGGCCGGCTATTTGACGCTCTTTTTCCGGATCATCCTTCCGCTAATCGTTCCGATTTCCGCGACCATCGCGATTTTCGCGGCCGTCGCCCAGTGGAACTCGTTTATCGACACGGTGTTTCTGATGACGGACAAAACCTATTACACGCTGCAGTTCGTTCTGTACAAATATTTGAACGAAAGCAACTCGCTGGCCGCCATCATTCGCAGCTCCGGCGCGCAAAACATGGATCTGTCGAACATGCAGACGGCCAACTCGATCCGGACGACGGTGTCGATGATCGTCGTGCTCCCGATTTTGCTCGTTTACCCGTTTTTTCAGCGGTATTTCGTCAAAGGCATCATGATCGGAGCGGTAAAAGGCTGATCGGCCGCCTGCCGGCGCGTTCCGCTTTAAGGGAGGTGAGGAACGGACTCTCGCAAGCCGCGTTTTGTAAAAACGTTTCTAAAAAAGGGAGGCAATCCGCTTTGAAATCGATTCGTAAACCGCTGCATTTGCTGATCGTCATGCTGCTCGCCGCGGCTCTCGCCGCTTGTTCGAACGGAAACAACGGGGCATCGCCGTCGCCTTCGTCCCCGTCTTCGTCGTCCCCCGCCGCTTCCGGGTCGGCAGAGGCGTCGGCCGAACCGGAGAGGGAAGAGTATACGATCGACGTCTTCTCGATGCTGGCGAACTTCTCGGGCGAGCAGCAGGGCTGGTTCGCCAAGCTCGTCAAAGACAAGTTCAACCTGAACCTGAATATCATTTCCTCCAACCTCGAAGGGGGCGGAGACGTCAAGTTCGCGGCGATGATGGCGTCCGGCGATTTGGGCGACCTGGTCGTGTTCGGCGACGACGGCCAGAAATATTTGGACGCGATCCAAACGGGCATGCTGCTCGACTGGACAAAGGACGGCCTGCTCGACAAATACGGGCAGAACATGCTGAAATACGCCCCGAAAGCGATCGAGAAAAACAAAGCGAACTTCGGCGGCGGCACCGGCGTGTACGGCATCGGCTTCGACGTCGGCGAAGACAAGGACGGTCCTTCCGAGGCGAAGGAGCTGACGTACCATCCGAACCTGAGGTGGGATCTGTACGACAAAATCGGCCGCCCGGAAATTGCAACGATGGAAGATTATTTGCCGGTGCTGAAGCAGATGCAGGAGCTCGAGCCGAAAAGCGAATCCGGCCGCCCGACGTACGCGTTCTCGATGTGGGCGGACTGGGACGGCAACATGATGATGAACGCCAAGGCGTGGGCTGGGCTGCACGGCTTCGAGGAAACCGACGGCTTCAACCCGGGAGGCTTCTCGCTCATTTCGGCCGACACCGACGAGGTGCAGGGCATCCTGGACGAGGACGGGTACTATCTGCGCGCGTTGAAGCTGTACTTCGACGCGAATCAATTGGGGCTGGTCGATCCGGACTCTCCGACGCAAAAATTCGACGACGTCGTCAACAAAATCAAAGACGGGCAAATTCTGTTCTCCTGGTTCCCGTGGCTCGACGACACGTATAACACGCCGGAGCGGCTCGCGGAAGGAAAAGGATTCCACCTCGTGCCGTTCAAGGAGGAGCGGACGTATTCCTACGGCTTCGATCCGTACGGCGGCTCGCGCGTCTGGGCGATCGGCGCGAAAGCCGAGCACCCGGAACGGGTCATGGAGTTCCTCGATTGGATGTACAGTCCGGAAGGCTATATGCTGTCGAACTACGGGCCGGAAGGCATGGCCTGGGAGCTCAAGGACGGGAAGCCGGCGCTAACGGAGCTGGGCGCCGCGGCGATGCCTTCCAACGAAACGCCGATTCCGGAGGAATTCGGCGGCGGCAACTGGAAGGACGGGCGCAATCAGATCAACAACACGACGTTTAAAATTACGGCGACCAATCCGGAAACCGGCGAACCTTACGACTGGATGCTGTGGAGCTCGACGCTGGCCAAGGCTCCGGACAAAATGGAGGAAAGCTGGCGCGCGGCGATGGGAGCGCAGACGGCGAAGGAATATTTGGAGAAAAACGATATGCTCGCCGTCGTGAAGCCGATCTTTACCGGCACGGCGCCGGCGGTGATGAGCCCGGAGCTGGAGCAGAAGAAAGGCCAGGTGGCGACGGTCATCAAGCAATATTCGTGGCAAATGATTTTCGCCAAAAACGAGCAGGAATTCGAAAAGCTGAAGCAGGAAATGATCGACAAGGCGAAAGGGCTCGGCTACGACGAAGTGCTGAACTGGAACATCGAACAGAACAAGAAAGTATTCGAATACCGGAAGCAATAGGCTGGGCCGCAAAGGTATGGAAGGCGCTTACAAAGGTCTTTCATACCTTTGTCCGTACTGGTAGAATGATAGGCAGATGCAAGACAGCGCCATCGGTCGAAGGGAGTGCGGCAGGACGACATGGCGGTTTTACGTATTCCGCATCCTTTCAAAAAAGGCACGCTGCGGCGCACGCTGGTCGTCTATTTGCTGATCGCCTGCTTGTTTCCGCCGGTCTTTTTTTCGCTCTTTACGTATTCTTCGCTGCACTCGGTGCTGACGAACAAAATCCGAAGCGGCATCCAGGCGAGCCTCGAGCAGGAGGCGACGGGCCTCGAAAACGTGCTCGACAACCTGGACTTCGTTTCCAAGCAGTTCGCGCTGGACGGCCGCATTTACGACCTGATGAACGCCTACCTGCAAACGTCCAAAAATTCCGAACGCGCCGAGCTGATGAAGGATATCGAGGACAGCTTCAACGTCGTCAATTTTACGAATCCGGATTTGGGCCTGACCGTTTATTACATGCCGGAAGCCGACGAGCCGATCGTGTTCAACAATTTGGGCGTCCGCGCGGAGTTCGGGATCGAGCGGCTGCCGCTGTTCGTTCCGTACAAGGGGGCGGCGATTTACGGCCCGCATCGAACCCAGTACAAAAACAGCGAAAACATGGTGTTTTCCTCGGTGCGCGAAGTCAATACGGAACGGCATACGGTGTACATTTACCTGGAGTCGAATTACAACTCGTTCCGCCATATTTTGAATAGCGAATGGTACGGGATGAAAGTATCGCACTTTCTCGTGAACGAGCGCGGGGAGGCGCTGTACGTCGACGAGGGCGAAGCGCCCTTCGACCCGCAAGCGCTTTCGTTCGAGCAAACGCGATCCGAGCGGAAGACGTATTTCGGCCATTACCTGTTCGGCTACGAAAGCGAGCAAGGCTGGAAGCTTGTGACCGCCGTCGATAAAAGCGTTTTCAATCATGAGATCGACGTGTGGATCGGCCGGATGGTGCTGCTGTTCGCGGGATCGATCGTATTCGCGATCGTGCTGGCCATGCTGATCTGGCGCAAGGTATACGGCTCGATCCGCAAGGTCAACCGCGAGATCGTGCGGATGACCGGAGACCGGGAAGCGCCCGTCCAGCGGCTGCAGGTCGAGGAGTTCGATTTTTTGCTCAACAATTTTCAAACGATGAAAAACACCGTCAACGAGCTGATTGCGGAAATCGGAGAAAGCGAAAGGATGAAGAGCCGGCTCGAGACGGAGAAGGTGCTCAGCCAGATCAATCCCCATTTTCTCCATAACACGCTGAACACGGTGCAATGGGTGGCCCGGTCGAACGGGCAGGACGAGATCGACCGGATCCTGACGCTGCTCGTCCAGGTACTGCACTACAATATGGGAAAACACAGCCTGATCGTGACGGTCAGGGAAGAAATGGATGCGCTGCGCAATTACATCGAGCTGCAGCGGTACCGGTACGAGGACGAGCTGGATTTCGTGCTGGACGTCGATCCGGAGGCGGAGGCGGTCGAAATTCCCCGTTTTCTGCTTCAGCCCCTCGTGGAAAACGCGATCTATCACGGCAAAAACGAGGAACACGGCGTTATCGCGATCGCCATCCGCCGAACGGAGAAGGAAACGCTGCTGCTGACCGTCACGGACAACGGTCCGGGCATGGACGAGGCGACGATCGGGGCGCTGCTCGAAGCCGGCGGCGAGGGAAGGCCGAAGCGGGGCATGGGCATCGGCCTTCAATACGTCAAGCGGCTGTTGGACAGCTTTTACGGAGCGAAAGACGCCATACGTATCCGGAGCCGGATGGGGGAAGGAACGGTGCTGTCGGTCGAAATTCCGATTCGGAACGGAGGGAAGCTGCATGATCAAGGCATTGGTCGTGGACGACGAGAAGCGGGTGCGTAAAGGCTTCATCTCGCTTGCGGATTGGCAGGCGTACGACATTCAGATCGTGGGGGAAGCCCGGGACGGCAACGGAGCGTTGGAAGCGCTCGGGAAGCAGGACATCGATCTGATGTTCGTCGACATCAGCATGCCCGGCATGTCGGGCTTCGAGCTGATCGAGCAGGTTCGCGTCCGGCACCCGCGCACCCGTTCGGTCGTGCTCACTTGCCATCACGAGTTCGATTACGTTCAGGAGGCGCTTCGGCTCGGAGCGATCGATTACATCGTCAAGACGCTGCTGAACAAAAGCAACGTCAACGAAACGCTGCAGCGGATCGTCAAACGGTTTTCCTGGGAACGGAGGGAACAGGCGGCTTCGGACGAGCAAGCCGGCGTTTTTCGGTCGGCTGCGGCTTTCGTGTCGTTCCGGGCGGAGGCGAAGGCGGAAGAGCTGCTTCAGTGGCTTGCTCCCGGCCGAAAGCCGGAGCGGGCGTTCGACCGGATTTGGCTGCTGCCGCTGGAGGATCGCGATGCCGGGGACTGGCTGAGGGAGCTTCCGGCCCATCTCGCCGAGGAATGGCGCGCGGTTCGCATCGTGTCCGCCGGCCGGCCTTCCGTCAAGGAGGCGGAAGCCGTCATCGGCCGCCATTTGCTTTCCTACCTGTTTTACGGACAGGAAAGGGAGGCGAACGTTCCCGTCCGGCTGGAGGATTTGCAGCCCGTCGCCGAGCCTTCGGAGCAAGCGCTGAACGAAGCGTTCGACGAATGGCTGGAGCTGAGGTGGCTCGTTTACGGAGAGGAGTTCAAGCGCCTCATCCGCAGGATCGAGGAATGGAGGCCGGATCCGGAGCGGATCAGGGCGTTTGGCCGGCGGCTTGTCGCGGATTGGGCGCCGTATTTCGGCTGGGAAGCGGACCGCGGCGCGAGGCTCGAAGCGCTGTCGAACATGCGGAGCTGGAAGGAAGGCAAAAGCTGGCTGGCGGACGCCGCGCTTGGCGTCAGCCAGCGGATGGCCGAGCTCGGTTTTTCCCGGGAAGTGTTCGCCAGCCTCGTCAAATCGCTGCTGTTCATGAAAAGTCGGGCCTGCGCTTCGCTCAACCAGGAGGAGGCCGCCCGCCATGCCGGCATGAGCCGAAGCTATTTCAGCCAATGCTTCAAAAAATTCGCGGGACTGCCGTTCGGCGACGTGCTGCGGAAGCTGCGGCTCGAACGGGCGGCCGAGCTGCTGCGGTCGTCCGATCTGCAGGTAAGCGTCATCGCGAACCGCATCGGCTTCGAGGACGAGAAGCATTTCAGCCGAGTGTTCCGCGAGCATGCGGGCGTCTACCCGACCGAATACCGGGCGGGACGAGGCGCGGGAGGGCGAGACCGATGAGCGGAAGACGGGCTGTTCGGGGCCTGGCCGGCTGCGCGCTGCTGGCCGCATTATGCGCCTGTTCGCTCGGAAGCGGTCCGCAAGGCGGGGACCCGGCAACGCGCGCCGAAGCCGCCGGTCCGCCCGTCACGCTGAACATCGCGCATCTGTATTCGGACGCCCAGCTTCCCGAAGGCGATACGAACGAGGACCATTTTCTCACCCGGTATTTGACGGAGCAAACAGGGGTCACCGTACGCTACGCGTGGGAAGCGATCGACGAAGTGCAATATTGGACGAAATTGGATCTCGCGATTCGCAGCAACGATCTGCCGGACGCCTTCGTGGCGAACCGGGAGCAGTTCCGGCTGCTGACGGAAAGCGGGAGCCTCGAGGATTTGACGGAAACGTACGAAGCGCACGCCTCCGACCTCGTAAAGTCGCTCTACGACTCTACCGGCGGCAAGGCGCTGGAGGACGCGTCGGTGGGGGATCGGCTGTACGGTCTGCCGAACATCGCGATCGAAGCGGACGCGCCGACCTATGTGTGGGTGCGCCAGGATTGGCTGGACCGGCTTCGGCTGCCGGCTCCGAGGACGCTTGGCGACATCGGGCGGATCGCCCGGGCGTTCGTCGCGTCCGACCCGGACGGCAACGGGGAAGCGGACACCGTCGGCATTCCGGTCGATCAGGAGCTTGTGTACGGGGAAAAGACGGGAGTGAACGGACTGAACGGGGTGTTCGCTTCGTTTCGCGCCTTCCCCAAGGAGTGGATTCGGGATAAGGAAGGCAACGTCGTTTACGGCTCCGTCCAGCCGGAAGCGGGAGCCGCGCTCGCCAAGCTGGCCGACTGGTACCGGGAAGGCATCCTGGACCGGGATTTCGCGCTCCGCAAAGATGCGCAGGAGCTCATTGCGACGAATCGGGCCGGCTTGTTTTTCGGCCCGTGGTGGGCGCCTTACTACCCGTTAAGCAAGTCGGTATCCAATGACACGAAAGCCGAATGGAAAGTGTACGCGGCTCCCGTCGATGCGCAGGGCGTTTTCGTCGCGAACCCGGCGCCCGCCACGGACCGGTATCTCGTCGTGCGCAAAGGCTTTCCGAATCCGGAGGCGGCGGTCAAGCTGCTTAATGCGATGACCCGGCTCGAGCGCAGCCTGCTTCCCGAAGACAAGCCGCTGCGCGATATTTCGCAGCAAACCGGTGTACAGCTGCGCAATTACTATCCGTTCAACCTGCTGCTGGACTACCCGGATGCGGTCGTCAAACGGCACGAATGGCTGGTCAAGGCGCTGAACGGGGAAGTCGACCCGGAGGATCTCGATCCCGAGACGAAGCGGTTGTACGACAGCGCCATGCAAGAGCGGGAAGCGCCGCTCAAAAACATGGAGGCGTGGAGCATGACGCAAGCCTACCTGCAGGGCGGCGAGGTGAGCAAGGCGGACAAGGCGTACGTTCCGGGCTTGTTCTACGGGACGACGCCCGCGATGGAACAAAAATGGGAGCGGCTGCAGAAGCTGGAGAAGGACACCTATTTGAAGCTCATCACGGGGGAGCTTCCGCCGGAAGCGTTCGACTTGTTCGTCCTGCAGTGGGAGCGGGAAGGCGGCGAGCAAATCACGCAGGAAGTAGCGGAGGCGGTGGGCGCAAGGTAGCGGGCATCCGCCGCGTGATTGGCCGGGGCGGGGATGTTCGCGGCCGAGAAGCCGCCAAGGAAGCGGGAATCAACTCGAGAAGCCGCAAGAGGCGGGGAAGACGCGGCCGAGAAGCCGCAAAGGAGGCGGGGAGTCGGCCCGAGAAGCCGCGAATCGCGAACGCGCGAAAAAAACGAATGCTCTGCCGATACGGGTTCAAACGTCTGGAAATTTATGAGATAATATAGCGGGAAAGTCAGGTTTTTCGAAGAATGACTCATTCTAATGTAAAGGATGATGTTCGATGTCAGAGCGCACGATTAAATGGGGAATCGCCGGACCCGGGGGCATTTCTTCTTCCTTCGCCAAGGACTTGGCCGGGCTGAGCGATGCAAAGCTGGTCGCCGTCGGTTCCAGGTCTGCGGAAAGGGCGCAAAAGTTCGCCAGCGAATTCGGGGCCGCGCGCGCGTATGGGAGCTACGAGGAGCTTGCGAACGATCCCGAGGTGGAAATCGTTTATGTCGGAACGCTCCATCCCGCCCATAAGGAGAACGCGCTTGCGTTCCTTCGCGCCGGCAAGGCCGTCCTCTGCGAAAAACCGTTCACGATGAACGCGGCGGAAGCCGAAGAAATCATCGCCTGTGCGAAGGAGCATAAGGTGTTTTTGATGGAGGCGATGTGGACGCGGTATTTGCCGGCGATCCGCAAAGTAAGGGAATGGCTGGACGAAGGGAGGATCGGCGAGGTCCGGGCGCTGCGCGCGGATTTCGGGTTCGATTTCGGCTGGAACCCCGGACATCGCCTGCTCGATCCCGCGCTTGGCGGGGGAGCGCTGCTCGACGCGGGCATTTATCCGATTTCGTTCGCGTCGTTCGTCTTCGGCGCCCAGCCGGACAAAATCGCCAGCTCCGTTCATATCGGCGAGACGGGCGTGGACGAACGGTTCGCCTTGCTGTTCGAATACGAGGGCGGCCGAAGCGCGTCGCTCGGCGGGGCCGTGCAGTTGGCGCTGCCGAACGAAGCGTACATATCCGGAACGAAAGGCCATATCCATATTCCGTCGCTGTTTCTGAACACCCGTTCCGCAACCTTGCACGTCAACGGGGAGGAACCGGTCGCGTTTGCCGACGACCGGACGTCGATCGGCTACGCGTTCGAGGCCCGGGAGGCGATGGCCTGCCTGCGCGAAGGGCGGACGGAAAGCGCCGCGATGCCGCTCGACGAGACGCTGGCGATCATGCGGACGCTCGACCGCATTCGCGCGCAGTGGGGCTTGAAATATCCGTTCGAGTAAGGGGAATAGCCCGGGGATAAGGGGATCGCCTGGCGAGAGACGAAAGAATCGGGAGATAGCCTGAGGAAAAGCCGGGCAGACGCCGGAGCCGCTGCATACGCGGTTCCGGCTTTTTTTCGGCGTTTCGGGCATGGGTGCGCCGTTCGGGCCGTGCGAAGCATTTTTCCTGCGATATCTCCCCCTCCCCTCGGGAAGTCGGCTCGGCCTTCATGGGGGCCGCCCGAGTTTCGGCTGCTCATCTTGACCGGCCATACGTTCTTGAGTGCCGCCTATGTCCATGATCCCCGGGAGAGCTGCCATTCCGGACGCCAACAGGCGTTTTTCTTGTTCCGTCATTCGCTAATCCACAGGTCTGGACGTTTTCCATTGAAGGATGAGGATGCGGGCGGGCCAAACCGCATAAAAAAATCCGCTTCCGTCAAGCGGAAAGCGGAAAGTCATTCATCCTGCCATGCTCGGCTAAGCAAGTCGGATTGAAGGAGGAATGAGGCCCCGATTTTTAGTAGCCGCCCCAACCGGCTTTCAGGATAATGACAAGGAGGATAAACAGAACAAGAGCGAATGCAGCACCGCCGCCGTACCCAGCTCCACCAGCATAACTCATCGATATCACCACCGGAACCGTTTTTGTGACTTCCGCCACCTTGTCAATATATGTCGGCAGCCTTGCATGGCAAGTACGCATGCCTACCGCATCCGCAAATCCGCGCATGCCCAAGCGGTCGCGTTGCGGCATGGCGCCCTGCGGTATTGCCCGTGCGGGCGATTGACGCGTTCGGCCGGAGCGCCGTTGTCCTTAACGGTTCTCCGCCGATTGCGGCGATTAATCCACAAGGAGCTAGCGCGGCGCAGGCATGACGTAGTACGGTTGCCACAATAGGATACAGTCTATTATCCGTTGCGGAGGGACCGGAAATGTCAAAATGGCCGTTCGATTCTCGTTTTACGCTGACCAGCCCGTTCGGGATGCGGCTGCACCCGGTTTACGGCGTTCCCAGGTTCCATCGCGGCGTCGATCTGGTCGTGGCGCCCGCAAACGGGCCGATCCATGCCTTTACTCCCGGCGAAGTCCTGCATGCGCAGATGGGCGTTCCCGGCAGCGGTTTCGGAAATTACGGCATCGTGGTGGCGATTCGCGACAAATACGGGTATTTGCATTGCTACGCTCATCTTTCGTCGGCAGCGGTCGTCGGGACAGCAGGTCAAGCAAGGCCAGCGGATCGGGAATCAGGGCAATACGGGCGTCGGCACCGGCGCTCATCTTCATTATGAAATCAGGAAAACGTCCGGCCCGTCTTACGGCTATACGCCTACGGAAGCGGGAGTGGTGGAGCCGGCGCAATACTTGGCCGATTATTACGCCCGGGAGCCGAGACCGGACGAGCGGGAGGAGCCGGAAGAGGAGGGCGTCAAAGTCGTCGTTAACGATAAACTCGCCGGCTACGGCCGAGTTATCGACGGTCATGTCTATTTGCCGCTGCGCGAGCTCGGAGCAGCGCTGGGAAAGGCCGTCCATTGGGACCATGAGGCCAAAAAGCCTTATGTCGACGGAAAGGCGGTTGCTGCGTTTAGGATCGCGGACGGAATGGCCTTCGTCGGCGTTCGGGCGGCCGCGGAGCTGCTCGGGGCCGTCGTGTCGTGGCACCCCGGAGCGGAGAAGGTGTTCGTTTATTTGTAGAAAAATCCCCGCCTGGCCTGGGCCGGGCGGGAACGCGTCAAATTTTAAAATCCTTCAGTTTGGAAATGTCGGCTTTGGAGTTGCCCAGTCTAGGTTGAGGCTTGGAAGGCGCCAGATGGCTGGCCAACACATGCAGGTTGTGAGAAATATTTTGCAAATGCTCGATGGCAACGCCAAAGGCAAAAAGGACAATTCCGCCCATCATGCCGCCCGCCCACCAAAAGAAACCGATCCCCCAGCCGTAGTGATCCGCCTGCACGACGCCGACGATGACGGCAAGAATAACCGTCGCAACCGAAAGCCCTTTCAGAATGCTGTCCAAAACGCTCCCTCCATTTCCCTTGCCGGAGAAATCATGTCCTCACATTTTACATGAAACTTCCCGTTTTCGCGATAGTCGGCTATCTTTCCCTCGGGCGCGGGCGTTTTTTTATTCTTGAAAAGGAACGTTTGTTCTCTTATAATAAGAACAAACGTTCTATATGGAGGCAAGCGTAATGGACAAATACATCGGTCGTCGAGTCGAAATTATATACGAAGACAGCAAGGGAACGACCACGAAACGGCTGGTGACGATTTATTCGATCCGCAACGGGAAGGCCCGAGTTTTGGACTGGGGCAAGAAATCGTTCCGGACGCTTAGCGTCAATCGGATTTTGGCGGCTGTTCCTGCGATCGAGGGACGAGCTTCGTGAACGCGGCGATCCGATAAAATGGGCCGCTGACGAAAAAAATCCCGAAACCCTCGATGCGGAGGGGTTCGGGATTTTGCGTTTTATCGGCGTTATTTAAGTAAAACTGGCGTCCCAGGAGGGATTCGAACCCCCGACAACTCGCTTAGAAGGCGAGTGCTCTATCCAACTGAGCTACTGGGACAGCTTGATTATTTTAACATACTGTCGTTCATCTTCTCAAGGGCTTTTGCAAAAAAAGTGCTCAAAATGAGCTTCGGCCCTCTTATAATGGAAATGGACAACCAAAAGAACCCGATGGTACAATGTAGCCCTGTTGGAAAAACGACACAATTGCCATGAGACAATTGGTATAAAAAAGGAGGCCGCGGGATGCCGGCAAAACGATTGGTCGTGGCCGGAACCGGCAGCAGCGTCGGCAAGACGACCGTCACGATCGGGCTAATGGCGGCGCTGCGCCGCATCGGGCTTACGGTTCAAGGCTTTAAATGCGGGCCCGATTATATCGATCCGACCTATCATACATACGTGACGGGCAGGAAATCCCGAAATCTGGACAGCTGGATGTGCGGTCCGGAAGCGGTGAAGGAAATTTACGTTCGCGGGAGCGCGGGCGCGGACATTTCGATCATCGAAGGCGTCATGGGGCTGTACGACGGCAAAGACCCGCGCTCGAACGAAGGCAGCGCCGCTCATATCAGCCGGCTGCTCAATGCGCCGGTGCTGCTCGTGGTCGGCTGCCAAAGCGTCGCGCGCAGCGCGGCGGCGATCGTGAAAGGCTTCCAGCTGATGAGCGAGGAAGGAAGCCGGATCGTCGGCGTGTTCGCGAACAAGGTCGGGAGCGAACATCATTTCAGGCTCGTCAAGGAAGCCGTCGAGCAGGAGTGCGGCATTCCGGTGCTGGGCTACATGCTGCGGGAGGAAGGAATCGAGATGCCGGAGCGGCATCTCGGGCTGGTTCCGGCCATCGAGCGCGGCGAGCTGGAGCCGTTGATCGAGCGTTTGTCCGGGCGGATCGCCGCAAACGCCGACCTGGATCGCCTCGTCGAACTCGCGACCGCGCCCGAGCTGGACGTTGCGCCGGATTTGTTCGCGCCGCCCGCAGGCTATGCCGCCTCCGTTCAACCGACGGCCGCGGAGTCCGCCCAAGTCGCGCCGCCCGACGTCCGTGCCGCCGCCGCATCAGCGGCGCCGGCGCTCGCGATCGCTTTGGATTCGGCTTTTCATTTTTACTACCCGGAAAATCTCGAGCTGCTGGAGCGCTTCGGAGCCAGGCTCGTTTATTTTTCGCCGCTCGCGGGAGAGGGCGTGCCGGAAGAGGCCGACGGACTTTACATCGGAGGCGGCTTTCCGGAGGAATTCGCGGCGCAACTGGCCGAGCGGCATGCGGCGAAGGAATCGATCCGCGCCCGGATCGAAGGCGGCCTTCCGACGCTGGCGGAATGCGGGGGCTATATGTTCCTGACGGAAAGCATCGAAAATACGAGAGGCGAACGATACCCGATGGTCGGCGTCGTTCCCGGACGGGTTCGAATGCAGCCCCGGCTTGCGGCGCTCGGCTACCGCGAGGCAGCCGGCTCGCAAGGGAATTTCCTGCTTGCGCCCAACGAGCGGGCGCGAGGTCACGAGTTCCACTATTCCGTCTACGAGGCGCCGGCGGAGCGGGAGCTCCCCTACGCCTACGAAACGACGGGGATGCGCGGAACGAAGCGCGAAGGCTATCGGCTGCCCCAGCTGGTCGCGGGATATACGCATCTGCATTTCGCGTCCAATCCGGACATAGCCCGCCGTTTCGTACGGGCATGCGGTTCTTATCGCGCGAGCAGGGAGCGGCCGCTTTGAGCGGCGATGCGCGCCATGCCTCTCCGGGCGACGGAATAACGAAGAAACTTCCAAGCGCGGCCGATGCGGATTGTCCGGCTTCCGCCCGCGGATGTATACTGATCGTTAGGCGCGCATTTTCCGTGTGAGGAGACGATCGCATGGTTTTTTTGGCAAAATACATACGCAAATACGGCAAGCCGTTCAGCCTCGCCCTGCTGTTCGTCTCTTGCGAGGCGCTGTGCGACCTGCTGCAGCCCGCCCTCATTTCCCGGGTAATCGACGAAGGCGTCGCGAACCGGGACATGGGCGCCGTTCTGCGGCTGGGCGGATGGATGCTTCTCGTCACGGCGGCGGGAGCCGTTTTCGCTTCGGGACGCAACATCGTGGCGAGCCACGTGTCCCAGCGGTTTTCGGCGGAGCTGCGCGGCGATTTGTTTCGCAAAATTCAAACGCTTTCATTTTCCGATCTCGATCGCTTCGACAAAGCTTCGCTCGTGACAAGGCTGACGAACGATATGACGCAGGTGCAAAATTTCGCCAATGGCATGATGCGGATTTTCGCCAAAGCCCCGATTCTCGGAATCGGCAGTCTGATCATGGCCGTCCGGCTCAGCCCGTCGCTGTCCTGGGTGTTCGCGGTCGTCGTGCCTGTCGTCGGCCTTTTGATCGCGGTGAATTTAAAGGTCGGCTTTCCTCTGTTCGCGAAGGTTCAAGGAGCTCTGGACCGTCTGAACGGCATGATGCGGGAATATTTGGCCGGCGTCCGGGTCGTGAAGGCGTTCAACCGTTTCGGCTACGAGTCGGAGAAATTCGGCGGCGTCAACGCCGACTATCGCCGGAAATCGGAAACGGCTCTGCGAACGATGGCGGTATTCAATCCGCTTATCGCGCTGACGGTCAACTTCGGCATCGTCGCGGTCATTTGGCTCGGGGGAGTCGGCGTGGGCGAAGGCGGCATGCAAGTCGGGCATATCGTCGCTTTCGTCAACTACATGACGCAAATTTTGTTTTCGCTGATGATGATTTCGATGGTGTTCACGATGTTCGTGCGCGCGAAAGCTTCCGCGTCCCGCATTGGCGAAGTGCTGGCCGAGTCCAACCCGATGAAATGGCGGGAAGGCAAGCGGCCGAAGGACGGAATGGGGAAGGTCGAATTCGACGGCGTCAGCTTTCATTATGGCGAAAATGACGGCGAGCCCGTTCTGAAAAACGTATCGCTTGCGTGCTCGCCCGGCGAAACCGTGGGCATCATCGGTTCCACCGGCGCCGGCAAGACGACGCTCGTTCATTTGATTCCGCGTTTTTACGATGCGGCGGAAGGGGCAGTAAGGCTGGGCGGCGTCGACGTCAAGGAGCTCGATCCCAGGCTGATTCGGGAAAAGGTGGCGATCGTGCCGCAGCGGACCGTCCTTTTTTCGGGGACGATTCTGGACAATATCCGGTTCGGCAACGACAAGGCGTCCATGGAAGAAGTCGCAGCTGCGGCGCGGATCGCGCAAGCGCACGATTTCATCGTCGGAACCCCCGACGGCTACCGGACCCGTCTCGGCCAAGGCGGCGTCAACCTGTCGGGCGGCCAGAAGCAGCGGATCTCGATCGCGAGGGCGCTCGTCCGCAAGCCGGATATTTTAATATTGGACGATTGCACGAGCGCGCTCGACGCGGCGACGGAAGAGCGGCTTAAGGAGGCTTTGCGGGCGTATTCGAAGAGCGTCGCCTGTCTCGTCATCGCCCAGCGAATCGCCTCCGTCATGGACGCGGACCGGATCGTCGTCTTGGAAAACGGGGAAATCGCCGGCATCGGCACGCACGCCGAACTGCTTGCGCAAAATCGGATCTATCGGGAAATTTACCGCTCCCAGATCGACAAGGAGATGGACGCCCATGCCTCCGGCGAATGAATCGGGGAGGAGAGAGCCGCCCGCCGCGAACGCGGCCGTCCCTGGCGGTCCCAGGGGCCACGGCGGGTTGCGGGGAGGCCCCGTGCAAAAACCGAAAAACTTCAAAGCGACGGTCGGCCGGCTATGGAGCTATTTCTCCGGCGAGCGGAAACGGCTGGCGGCCGTGCTGGCGTTCGTGCTGTCCGGCTCGGCGCTGGGGCTGCTCGGGCCGTACCTCGTCGGCGTTGCCGTAGACGCGATCGCGAAAGAGGGAGGCGTCGATTTCCGGCTGCTGGATCTGGCGCTGATCGCGTTGATCGTTTCCTACGTGGCGGATGCCGGATTCTCTTTTCTTCAGGGCTGGCTGATGTCCGGCGTTTCCCAGCGGGTCGTGGAACGGCTGCGGGGCGCTCTCTTTGCCAAAATGCACAAGCTGCCGCTCGCCTTTTTCGATACCCGCAGCCACGGCGAAGTGATGAGCCGGCTGTCCAACGACATCGACAACGTGAGCACGACCGTTTCCCAAACGACCGCGCAGCTCATGTCCGGCGTCTTCGCGATCGCCGGGTCTCTCGTCATGATGCTGGCGCTCAGCCCGCTCCTGACGCTCGCGACGCTCGTTACCGTGCCGCTCGTTTTTTTGCTTGCCGGGACGATCGCCAAACGGACGAAGATCCTGTTTAAAGAACAGCAGGCGCAGCTTGGCGCCTTGAACGGGCATATCGAGGAGACCGTCTCCGGGATGCTGGCGGTCAAGGCGTTCAACCGGGAGGAAGACGCCGTTCGCCGGTTCGATCAGGCGAACGCGAAATTGGCCGAAACCGGCATCAAGGCGCAAATCTGGTCGGGCTTTCTGATGCCGCTGCTCGGCGTTATCAACAATATCGGGTTTGCGGCGGTCGCGATCGTCGGGGGCGCTCTTGCGGTCGGGGGCGACGTGTCGGTCGGGGTCATCGCCAGCTTTTTGAGCTATTCCCGGCAATTCGTCCGTCCGCTGAACGAAATCGCGAGCGTCTACAACACGCTGCAAGCCGGCATTGCCGGAGCGGAGCGGGTGCTTGAGGTCATGGACGAGCGGGAGGAGCCGGAAGACAAGGAAGGCGCCCGACAATTGGAGGAGGCGGAAGGACGCGTCGTTTTTGAAAACGTCTCGTTCGGTTACCGTCCGGAAGCCCGGATTCTCGGCGAAATTTCGTTCGAGGTTCCGGCGGGCACGAGCGTCGCCCTGGTCGGGCCCACGGGAGCGGGGAAAACGACGATCGTTCAATTGCTGACAAGGTTTTACGAAGCGACGGAAGGACGCATTCAAATCGACGGGCGCGATATTCGCGACTATACCCGGGACAGCTTGCGGCGAACGTTCGGCATCGTTCTCCAGGATACGTACCTGTTTTCGGGAACGATTCGCGACAATATCAAGTACGGGAAGCCCGAGGCGTCGGACGACGAAATGAAAAGAGCCGCCGCGGCGGCGAATGCGGACGGGTTCATCCGCCGCCTGCCGCTCGGTTACGATACGGAGCTCTCCGAAAACGGCAGCAATTTGAGCCAGGGCGAGCGGCAGCTGCTCGCGATCGCGAGGGTGATGCTGGCCGAGCCTTCGATTTTGATTTTGGACGAAGCGACCAGCAGCATCGACACCCGAACCGAACTGCATATTCAGAACGCGCTGCTGGAAATGATGAAAGGGCGGACGGCGTTTATCATCGCCCACCGGCTCAGCACGATTCGCGACGCGGACCGGATCCTGGTCGTCGACAACGGCCGGATCGTCGAGCAGGGCTCACATGACGATCTTGTCCGCAAGGAGGACGGCATCTACGCCGGCATGTTCGCGAGCCAGTTCAACCTCGCGAAGCCGCCGGCCGGTTGAAACCGCGCGAACCCGGGCCGGCGAAAAATCGAAAAGTTCGCAAAAAGTTTGCATAGCAGGAATTAAGATGCAGCATAATAACCTGTACAACATGGAGGTGATAATCATGGCTGATAACAACCGCAATTCGAATCAACTCGTGATTCAACAAGCGCGGGCGGCACTGGACCAAATGAAATTCGAAATCGCCCAACAACTCGGCATCCAAATTCCGCAAGACGGATACTACGGCAACATGCTGACGAAGGACACCGGTCGCATCGGGGGCAACATCACCCGCCGCCTGGTGGAAATGGCTGAACAGCAGCTTGCTGGCGGCAGCCGTTTCTAATCCGTACCTAACGACAAGGAGCTTGGCCTGCCGGCTGATCGTTCGCCGGCGGGAGAGCTCCTTTCCTTTTTTGTTAATCCGCTTTCGCCGGAACGCCCGCGCCATGAGTCCGTATGGCTCGTAATGCAAAAGGACTAATACTATTTAAATAGTAGAAAAAAAGAATGGCGTCGGAACGAACGATATTGCGTTCTCGCTCCAGGCTGTGCTATTATTTTCTTTGCAGTCCGATTTGCGGGTGTAGTTCAATGGTAGAACGCCAGCTTCCCAAGCTTGAGGCGAGGGTTCGATTCCCTTCACCCGCTCCAATATTGCACCTGTGAAGCCTTGCTTGCAAGGTTTTTTCTTTTTCATGGACAAAAATCGACCAACCCGGCAAGGCATGAGCGGATTTTCCATTTTGGCGGGCGTTCGTGTTATAATGCGGGTGAATCGGTAGAACGCCGGGCGGCCGGCAGGAAGGGGCGCTTCGTGACCGACTCCCACAAAGACAACCTGGTCTTATTCCCCAAGACGTTGGATTATTATCAAATCCAATTGACCCGCATGCTGGAAACGGAACGGTACGGCGATGCCAAGGCGCTGCTCGAATTTCTTCTGCAGTGCGGCGGAGAAGCGGAGAAGCACCACGTCGAATGGCAGGCGCTGCTCGGCTGGCTCGAGGCGGCTTTTCCCGAAGCGGGGGAAGGACGGCTGCCGGACGGCCTGGACGGTTTCGAGGAGGCCGAGGACGACTTGCGCCGCCGACTGAACGAGCGGGCGGAAGCGGATGCGGATTACGTTCCGCGGCTGCTGCGAACGCTGATCGAAACGGACGATCCGGAGCAGCAGATGCTGATGCTCGGCCAATTGTCGCATTTGGACCACCCGGACGTCGAGCCGAGCCTGCTGCGTTTTCTGGAATCGGACGAACGTTACCCGTCCGTCCAGTTCAAAGCGCTGCAGCTGTTGCGCAAATCGGGCTTGACGGGGCCGGTGCGGATCGGAAGGGACGGCGAATGGCTGACCGTCGAGGTCGAAACGACGCCGCTGTCCTACGAGGAATTTCCGGCCTCCGTTCAGCGGGTGCTCGAGCGGGTCCGGATGGCCGCGGAAGTTTCCGACCCGACGCTTTCCTACTTTGCCGAGGAGATGTGGAAGGAATGCGTGCAGGTTGCCTACGGAACGTCCGCATACGCCCGTATGGCAAGCGATGACGATACTTCGTGCGATCTGTGGGCGGCGGCTTTGCACCAGTTTTTGATCGAGAAGCTTCACGGACGGCAGAACGACGAGGATATCCGGGAACAGTACGGAATTACGGACGAGCTCCGCTTTCAATACGAGCAGTCGCTTCGCTGGATGCGGCAGTTCGCGGGCGAACCCGGCCCCGTTTCGTAGGGGTCGAGACGGGGGCGGCTTCGCCGCGATCGGCGCTCGCGCGGGTTGCGGACAATGGTAGAAGTCAAGCCGGTCTTGATATGCTTCAAATAGTTGTATATAATAGAATGGTTTATGTAAATCGGTCGCATTGGAGCGGCAAGTACCTTCGGAGGGGAAAGCAGAAATGTTGAAAACAAACTGGGAAAAAATAGAGAAGAACGTAGGCGTCCTTGAGGTAGAAGTCGAAGCGGAACAGGTAGCCGAGGCCCTTAACAAGGCGTTCAAGAAAGTCGTCAGCAAAATCAACGTTCCGGGCTTCCGCAAAGGCAAAGTGCCGCGCACGATTTTCGAAGCCCGTTTCGGCGTCGAAAGCCTGTATCAGGATGCGATCGACATCTTGCTGCCGAGCGCTTACAGCGAAGCGGTCGAACAAACCGGCATTTACCCGGTAGATCGTCCGGATGTCGACGTCGAGCAATTCGCGAAAGGCCAGCCGTTCAAGTTCAAAGCGAAAGTGACCGTCAAGCCGGAAGTGAAGCTCGGCGAGTACAAGGGCATCGAAGTTTCCGCTCCCGACTTTGAAGTGTCGGACGAAGAAATCGCGCAGGAACTGGAGCGCCTGCAGCAGCGCCATGCCGAGCTGGTCGTCGTGGACGAAGGTCCCGCCCAGCAAGGCGATATCGCCGTTATCGATTTCGAAGGCTTCATGGACGGCGAGCCGTTCGAAGGCGGCAAAGGCGAGCGCCATTCGCTCGAGCTCGGCTCGGGGACGTTCATCCCCGGCTTCGAAGAGCAAGTGGTCGGCCTGAACATCGCCGAAGAGAAAGACGTAAACGTCACGTTCCCGGAAGAATACCACGCGGAGAATCTGGCCGGCAAAGCGGTCGTCTTCAAGGTGAAGCTGCACGAAATCAAGCGCAAAAACCTGCCGGCGCTGGATGACGAATTCGCCAAGGACGTTAGCGAATTCGAAACGCTGGACGAATACAAAGCCGATTTGGCGAGCAAGCTGAAAGAACGCAAAGCCAAAGATGCCGAAGCGGAGAAGGAAAACGAAGTCATCTCCAAAGCTTCCGAAGCCGCGGAAATCGATATCCCGGAAGTCATGATCGACAACGAAGTCGAAAACATGCTGAAGGATTTCGAAAACCGCCTGAAAATGCAAGGCATGAATCTCGACCTGTACTACCAGTTCAGCGGACAGGACGAAGAGGCGCTCAAAGCCCAGATGAAAGCCGATGCCCAAAAGCGGGTTCGCAACAACCTGGTGCTCGAAGCGGTAGCGGAAGCCGAAAATCTCGAAGTGTCCGACGAAGAGCTGAACGAAGAACTGGAAAACCTGTCGAAGATGTACAACCGCCCCGCGGACGAGCTTCGGGCGATCTTTACCTCCAACGGCTACATCGAAACGCTGCAAAGCGATTTGAAAGTGCGCAAAGCGGTTAAGTTCGTCGTAGAGAACAGCAAAACAGCTTAAGAAACGGTTTACCCGCATACCCGACAAGGCACGTGCTCGACGCGTGCCTTGTTTTTCACCTTGCATATAATACATAATAAAGGCGCGAGGCCTTTGCGGCCGCGGCAAACCCGCCAACATGACATTCGAATGGTAACGTGTTAGAATATTACCGATGCTCGAAGTCCACTAAAGAAAAGAGGTTGGATATCATGAACCTGGTGCCAATGGTCATCGAACAAACCAATCGGGGGGAACGCTCGTACGACATCTATTCCCGGCTGCTGAAGGACAGAATTATTTTTCTGGGCAGCGCGATTGATGACGATGTCGCCAACCTCATCATCGCCCAAATGCTGTTTTTGGCGGCGGAGGATCCGGAGAAGGATATCAGTCTTTACATTAATTCGCCCGGCGGATCGGTAACGGCCGGGATGGGTATATATGATACGATGCAGTATATCAAACCGGATGTCAGCACGATCTGCGTCGGCATGGCCGCGAGCATGGGCTCCCTCCTGCTCACGGCCGGAGCCAAAGGCAAGCGCTTCGCCCTGCCGAACAGCGAAATCATGATTCACCAGCCGCTCGGCGGCGTAAGAGGCCAGGCGTCGGACATCAAAATCCACGCGGATTGGATTATCAAGACAAAGGAGAAACTGAATCGTATCTACGTCGACCGTACCGGTCAACCGTACGAGAAAATCGAGAAGGATACGGACAGGGACAACTTTATGAGCGCCGAAGAAGCGCTTGCGTACGGATTGGTCGACAAGGTCATTTCCGCTCCCGTCAGCGGATAAAGGAGGGTAACCATGTTTAAGTACAACGATGAGAAAGGCCAGCTGAAATGTTCGTTCTGCGGCAAGTCCCAAGAGCAGGTACGCAAATTGGTCGCCGGTCCCGGCGTCTATATATGTGACGAATGCATCGAATTGTGCACGGAAATCGTCGAGGAGGAGCTCGGCCACGAGGAAGAGCTCGATCTGAAGGACATTCCGAAGCCGAAAGAAATCTGCGCGATTCTGGATCAATATATCATCGGCCAGGAACAAGCGAAAAAATCGTTGTCCGTTGCCGTGTACAATCACTACAAGCGGATCAACTCCCACAGCAAGATCGAAGACGTCGAGCTGTCCAAGAGCAACATCATGCTTGTCGGTCCGACCGGTTCCGGCAAGACGCTGCTCGCCCAGACGATGGCGAAAATTCTCAACGTTCCGTTTGCGATTGCCGACGCGACTTCCTTGACGGAAGCCGGGTACGTGGGCGAAGACGTCGAAAATATTTTGCTCAAGCTCATTCAGGCAGCGGACTACGACGTGGAAAAGGCCGAGCGCGGCATCATCTACATCGACGAAATCGACAAGGTGGCGCGCAAGTCGGAAAACCCGTCCATCACCCGCGACGTTTCCGGCGAAGGCGTGCAGCAGGCGCTGCTGAAAATTTTGGAGGGCACGGTCGCTTCCGTTCCTCCTCAAGGCGGACGCAAGCACCCGCATCAGGAATTCATCCAGATCGACACGACGAACATCCTGTTCCTTTGCGGCGGGGCATTCGACGGTCTGGAATCGATCATCAAGCGCCGCATCGGCAAGAAGGTCATCGGCTTCAACGCCGGATCCGACGGACAGCGCGAGCTGAAGCCGGGCGAATATTTGTCGCTTGTGCAGCCGGAGGATTTGCTGAAATTCGGCCTGATTCCGGAATTCGTCGGCCGCCTGCCGGTCATTTCTTCGCTGGAGCCGCTGGACGAAGCCGCGCTCGTGCGCATTTTGTCCGAACCGAAAAACGCTTTGGTCAAACAATATCAAAAGCTGCTGGAAATGGATAACGTCAAGCTCGAATTCGAAACCGGGGCGCTCGAGGAAATCGCGAAGGAAGCGATCAAGCGCAACACGGGAGCTCGGGGACTTCGCGCCATTATCGAGAGCATTATGCTTGAGGTGATGTACGAAGTGCCGTCCCGCGACGACGTGACGAGCTGCGTCATTACCGAAAAGGTCGTCCAGGAAAAAATCGCTCCCGAGCTGACGCTCAAGAAAGGCAAGAAAAAAGAAGAAAGCGCGTAAGGTTGTCTCAGAAGTGAGCACAGTCCGCTTACGGCTTTAAGTTTGCCGTATCCACCCTTTACCTACGCCACGGCGCGGGCGGAGGGTGGATTCGGCGTATACGGGGAGATTGGAGAATATGTTCTTACGAACCGAGACGGTGCCCGTTCGCGTGGGGAACCTGACGATCGGCGGAAACAATCAAGTTCTTCTGCAAAGCATGTGCACGACGAAGACGGCGGACGTCAAGGCGACCGTAGCGGAAATCAAGCGGCTGGAGGAAGCCGGCTGTCAATTGGTGCGCGTAACCGTCAACAACAAGGAAGCCGCCGAAGCGATCAAAGCGATCAAACGGGAAATCTCCATTCCGCTCGTCGCGGATATTCATTTCGATTACCGTTTGGCGCTGGCGGCCATCGAGAACGGCATCGACAAGGTCCGGATCAATCCGGGCAATATCGGACGCCGCGAGAAGGTCGAGGCCGTCGTCAAAGCCTGCAAAGAGCGGGGCATTCCGATCCGGATCGGCGTGAACGCCGGTTCGCTGGAAAATCACCTCCTCGAAAAGTACGGCTACCCGACGGCGGAAGCGATGGTGGAGAGCGCCCTTTTTCATATCGGCATTCTGGAAGAACTCGATTTTCACGACATTATCGTTTCCTTGAAAGCGTCGGACGTTCCGATGGCCATCTCCGCCTACATGAAAGCGGCGGAAGTGATCAAATATCCGCTTCACCTGGGGATTACGGAAGCGGGGACGCTGTTTTCCGGCACGGTCAAAAGCTCGGCCGGCCTCGGCGTTCTGCTGAACGCGGGAATCGGCAACACGATGCGCATCAGCCTGAGCGCCGACCCGGTGGAAGAGATCAAAGTCGCCCGCGAACTGCTTAAAACGTTCGGCCTCATTACCGACGCGCCGACGCTCGTTTCGTGCCCGACCTGCGGCCGCCTCGATATCGATTTGTTTTCGGTGGCGAACGAGGTCGAGGAGTATTTGTCCAAGCTGAAAGTTCCGATCAAGGTTTCGGTGCTCGGCTGCGCGGTCAACGGGCCGGGCGAAGCGCGCGAAGCCGATATCGGCATCGCAGGAGCCCGCGGCGAAGGCATGCTGTTCCGCTACGGCGAAATGGTCCGCAAAGTGCCGGAGAGCGAACTCGTCAGCGAACTGAAGCGGGAGATCGACGAAATCGCCCGGGTATACGGCGAAACCGGCGTTATCCCCGGCCGGAAGCATTGAGGGAGCGGCCATGACGAATCGGTCGACGGAAGATGCATTCAAGGCCGGCAAACGCGCGCTCCCGCTGTACGCGCTGCTGATGGCGGGGGTTTTTGCCCTGCTGCTGGCCGCATGCGGGGGCGGCGGCGAATCGCAGGGCTCGGCCCCGGCGAGCGAACATGACCATGCGGAGCATGCCGCGAAGACGGAGAACGGCGATTTGCGGGAGGAAACCGCCTCCCTGGCGGACATGCCGTCTTTTCTGGACGGGCAGGGCGCGCAGGTGAAGCTTTCTTATACGGCCGCCGCGAAGCTTCGGGATACGCTGCAATATATGCCGTGTTATTGCGGCTGCGGCGAGAGCGCGGGCCATAAGAGCAATCTCGACTGCTTTATCGCAGCCGTCCGGGAGGACGGGACCGTCCTGTGGGACGATCACGGCACGCGCTGCGGCGTTTGCCAGCAAATCGCGCTCCAGGCCGCCAAGCTGAAGAGCGAGGGCGCCGCGGATGCCGAAATCCGCCGCTTCGTCGACGAAACGTACGGCCAAGGTCTGGGCAAAGCGACGGACACGCCGTTGCCGCCGTCCGCTTGAAGCCGTCCCCCTCATTTTTTTGCAGCGCACAGCGCCTTGCGGAAATTTTCCGCAGGGTGTTTTTTTGTCTGTTTACAAACCGACCATCGGTCTGTTATTATATCGGTGTCAAAGGCGTTTGGCAAACATTGGAGGGGAATCGAGCGAGGTTTCATTTGCAAGCTGAACCGGGGGAGGAACGGGCATGAAAAGGGAATGGAAACGGGAGCAGACGCTCCGGCTTCTGCTGGACACGACCAGCCGGCTGGTGGAGGAGAAAGGCTGCGTCAAGACGACGATGAGCGAAATCATGCGGCATTCGGGACTGTCCAAGGGCGCGATTTTCCACTACGTCAAAAGCAAGGACGAGCTGCTGTCGATGGTGCTGGAGCAGCAGATGGCCGAAACGGACCGTCGGTTTCGCGAGGCGATCGAGAAAGGCGGACCGACGTTCGAAGGACCGATGGGCGAAATCGCGAGCGGCTTGCCGGCCGTCGCGGAGAACAACGTCGCCAACCGGATTTTCCGTTATTTGCTCGGCCGCAGCGACGAGCCGGAAGTCGGGGAATTGGTCGCTCGGTTTTACGATAAAACCGTTCGAACGTCCGTCTCGTGGATCGAAGCCGGACAAAGCCACGGCGTCATTCCGGCTTCGATCGACGCCCGGCGCGCCGCGGAAACGTTCGTGCTGCTGTCGAACGGCCTTCGCATGCGCAGCGGACTCCCGGCGAAAGAAGGAGTCCTCGCGCCGGAGGATGTCGCGGCGTTCATTCGCTCGGTGCTGCAGCCCGGCCAGACGAAAGGAGAACGACAAGGATGAACGTTTATTTGTTTTTGCATGTGCTCGGCGCGATTCTGTTCGTCGGAAATATCGTGACCGCGGCTTTTTGGAAGGTGAGGGCGGACGCGAGCGGAGATGTGCGCGCGATCCATCTGACGGCAAGGAACGTGATGCTGGCGGATTACGCCTTCACGATTCCGGGTCTCGCGCTGCTCGTCGTGTCGGGAGCGCTGATGGCCGAACGGGGAGGTTATTCGCTTGCAGGCTTGAATTGGCTGACGTTTTCGCTGCTGCTGTTCGCGCTTACCGGCATCATCTGGCTCGTGGCGCTCATTCCGCTGCAAAAAAAGATGATTCGCGCGAGCGCGGAAGCGCTGCGCGAAGGCGCCGTTACCCCGGCCTATCGGAAGGCGTCCCGCTGCTGGGCCGTTTTCGGCATCGCGGCGACGCTGCTGCCGGTCGTCATTTTATATTTGATGGTTTTTAAAAAAGTCTGAACGAAAACAACTACTCGTGGCGATGTTCCCGGCCAACGTCTACGCAGCCCGCAACAGGCTCAAGCTCGCGGGCAAGCCGGTCATGCCGGTTTTTCCACGGACGGTTTTGCAAATCGTTTTTTTGGGGGCGACTCTGGCCGCGGGGTTCGGAAACGCATAGGGCCCTGCAACTTTCCGATTTCGGATGACTACGCCGAAGGCAAACCGGGCAATACTATCCAGTATAAGCCTTTAATACGTTGTCCAAAAGGCTAGGTTCGGACGGAGAGGAAGGGAGCATATGACGTTAAGCTCGGTTTTAATGCTCGTTCAAGTATTTTTCGCCATCGTGATCGGCATCTATTTCTGGAATCTGCTGCGCAATCAGAAGAGCAACCGGACGGCGGTCGACCGCGAGTCCCGCAAAGAGATGGACAAACTGCGCAAGCTGCGATCGGTTACGCTGACGAAGCCGCTCGCGGAGAAGACGCGGCCGGTGTCGATGGCCGATATCGTCGGCCAGAAGGAAGGCCTCAGGGCGCTCAAAGCCGCTCTGTGCAGCGGCAACCCGCAGCACGTCATCGTCTACGGGCCGCCGGGAGTCGGCAAAACGGCCGCCGCCCGCGTCGTGCTGGAGGAAGCGAAAAAAAACCCGTCCTCCCCGTTCCGGCTAGACGCCAAGTTTACCGAGATCGACGCGACGACCGCGCGATTTGACGAGCGCGGCATCGCCGATCCGCTGATCGGCTCGGTTCACGACC
Organism: Cohnella algarum; assembly: GCF_016937515.1. Taxonomy (NCBI): domain Bacteria; kingdom Bacillati; phylum Bacillota; class Bacilli; order Caryophanales; family Paenibacillaceae; genus Cohnella; species Cohnella algarum. Next base: position 6,059,436 of record NZ_JAFHKM010000002.1, on the reverse strand, counting down.
CGATCTACCAGGGCGCGGGAGCGATGGGAGTGGCCGGCATTCCTCAGCCGAAGCCCGGCGCGGTGACGAAGGCGCACGGGGGCATCTTGTTCATCGACGAGATCGGAGAGCTTCATCCGGTGCAGCTGAACAAGCTGCTCAAGGTGCTCGAGGACCGCAAAGTGTTTCTGGAGAGCGCGTACTACCATGCGGAGGACCCGAACATCCCGCTGTACATTCACGACATTTTTCAAAACGGCCTGCCCGCCGATTTCCGCCTCGTCGGGGCGACGACGCGCTCGCCGAACGAACTGCCGCCGGCGCTGAGAAGCCGCTGCATGGAAATTTATTTCCGGCCGCTGCTTCCCGACGAAATCGGCCAGATCGCCGAGAACGCGATCGCCAAAATCGGGTTTCCGCCGCAGCCCGAAGCGGTCGGGGTCGTCAAGCAGTATGCGACGAACGGCCGCGAAGCCGTCAACATCATTCAGCTGGCGGCCGGGCTTGCGCTCTCGGAAAGCCGCGACAGCATTTCCGCGGCCGACGTGGAATGGGTCGTCAACAGCAGCCAGCTGCCGCCGCGTCCGGACCGCAAAATTCCGGGGCAGCCGCAAGTCGGGCTGGTCAACGGGCTGGCCGTGTACGGCCCCAGCATGGGCGCGCTGCTGGAAATCGAGGTGACGGCGATTCCCGCGGCGCCCGGCAAAGGGCAGTTTACGATTACCGGCGTCGTGGACGAGGAAGAGCTGGGCGGAGGCGCGCGCACGCTGCGCCGCAAAAGCATGGCCAAAGGCTCGGTCGAAAATGCGTTTACCGTGCTGAGGCGGCTCGGCCTGAAGCCGGAAAATTTCGACCTGCATATCAATTTCCCGGGCGGCACGCCGGTCGACGGGCCGTCGGCGGGAGTGGCGATGATGGTCGCCATCGCATCCGCCATGTTGAACCGGCCGGTCGACAACAAGCTGGCGATGACCGGCGAGGTCAGCATCCACGGCCGCGTCAAGCCCGTCGGGGGCGTCATCGCCAAGGTGGAGGCCGCGCTGCAGGCCGGGGCGGAAACGGTGCTCATTCCGAAGGAGAACTGGCAGGCGATCTTCGAGGGCCTGCAAGGCGTCGCCGTCGTCCCGGTCGAAACGGTCGACGAGGTGTTCTCGCGCGTGTTCGGCGAGCGGCCGTCCGCCGCGGACGAAACGGAGGCGGCGGATCGCCTGGTCGCCGCCGAAACGCCTTTTGCCGCCGCGCCCGTTTCGGTGCTGCACGCGAACCCCGTCCATCCGGAATCGCCGCGCCCGCAGAGCCAAAGGGAAGGACACGTTCCGCCGTCCGGATCGATCTCGAGGCCGGTTTCGGGATAACCGGGTTCCGGCCGCTGTCGCGCATCGCCGACCTTCATCGGGGCGGCGATGTTTTTGTGTCCATTTTGCGGCGGGCGGTAACATTTGATACAATGACGGAGTATTCAATTTAGCGGTTCACTACAACCCAGGAGGTGCCGGACATGGGTTTGAACAAATCCAGAAGCCGTTCCCTGCCCCTGCTGCCCTTGCGCGGGCTTCTCGTCTACCCCAGTATGGTGCTCCATCTGGACGTAGGCCGCGAGAAGTCGGTCAAGGCGCTGGAACAATGCATGGTCGACGATCACATGATTTTGCTTTGCTCGCAGTCGGAAATCAACATCGAGGAGCCGACTGAAGAAGATATATACCGGGTTGGCACGATCGCGAAAGTCCGGCAAATGCTCAAGCTCCCCAACGGAACGATACGCGTGCTCGTCGAAGGCGTCGTCCGCGCGGAAATCGAGCAATATTTGCCGAACGACCGCTTTTACGAAGTCGTGGCCCGCGAGCTGCACGAGCCGCCCGCCGAGGATTCGGAGCTGGACGCGCTCATGCGGGCCGTGCTCAGCCAATTCGAGAACTACATCAATCTGTCGAAAAAGGTGACCCCCGAGACGCTGGCCGCGGTCTCGGACATCGAGGAGCCCGGGCGGCTCGCGGACGTCATCACGAGCCATCTGTCGCTCAAGATCAAGGACAAACAGGAAATTCTCGAAACGGTTGACGTGCGCGAGCGGCTCGAGAAGCTGCTCGATTTCCTGAACAACGAGCGCGAGGTGCTCGAGCTCGAACGGAAAATCAGCCAGCGAGTCAAGAAGCAAATGGAGAAGACCCAGAAGGAGTATTACCTTCGCGAGCAGATGAAGGCGATCCAGAAGGAGCTCGGCGAGAAGGAAGGCCGGGCGGGAGAAGCCGAGGAGCTTCGCAATCAGATGAAGGAGGCGGAGCTCCCGGAGAAAATCGCGGCCCGGGTCGCGAAGGAAATCGACCGCCTGGAGAAAATGCCCGCCTCGTCGGCCGAAGGCGCCGTTATCCGCACTTATGTCGAGTGGCTGCTGGCGCTTCCGTGGAGCAAGAGCACCGAAGACGACCTCGATTTGGCCAAAGCGGAGGAGCTGCTTGACGAGGAGCATTTCGGCCTCGAGAAGCCGAAGGAGCGGGTGCTCGAGTATTTGGCGGTCCAGCAACTCGTCAAAAAGCTGAAAGGCCCGATCCTGTGCCTGGTCGGCCCTCCCGGCGTCGGCAAAACGTCGCTCGGCCGCTCGATCGCGAAATCGCTCGGCCGCGAATTCGTCCGCATTTCGCTCGGGGGCGTTCGAGACGAAGCGGAAATCCGCGGACACCGCCGCACCTACGTCGGCGCGATGCCGGGCCGGATCATCCAGGGGATGCGCACTGCCGGCACGCAAAATCCGGTGTTTCTGCTCGACGAAATCGATAAAATGGCGATGGATTTCCGCGGGGATCCCGCTTCGGCCATGCTCGAGGTGCTAGATCCGGAGCAAAACGCCACGTTCAGCGACCATTACATCGAGCTGCCGTTCGATTTGTCGAACGTCATGTTCATCACGACGGCGAACGCCGTCCACCACATTCCGCGGCCTTTGCTGGACCGGATGGAAGTGCTCTACATTCCCGGCTACACGGAGCTGGAGAAGCAGGAAATCGCCGGCCGCCACTTGCTTCCGAAGCAGAAGCGGGACCACGGGCTCGGCGAGGAGCAATTGACGATCGAGCCGGAAGCGATGCTTCGCCTGATCCGCGATTACACGCGCGAGTCGGGCGTCCGCAACCTGGAGCAGCAAATCGCTTCGATCTGCCGCAAGGCGGCGAGGCGCATCGTGGCCGATCCTTCGGCCGCGCCGATCGAGGTCGATGCCGATACGCTCAAGGAATGGCTCGGGCCGGCCAAATACCGGTACGGAATGGCCGAGGAGGAAGATCAGATCGGCGCCGTGACGGGGCTGGCGTGGACCGAAGTCGGCGGCGATACGCTCGTCATCGAGGTGACGGTCATGCCGGGCACCGGGAAGCTGACGCTGACGGGCCAATTGGGCGACGTCATGAAGGAATCGGCGCAGGCGGCGTTCAGCTACACCCGGAGCCGGGCGGAGGAGCTGGGGATCGACCCGCAATTCCACGAGAAAAACGACATTCATATTCATATTCCGGAAGGCGCCATTCCGAAGGACGGTCCTTCGGCCGGCATTACGATCGCGACGGCGCTCGTTTCGGCGCTTTCCGGGCGCCGCGTCAACCGCGAGGTGGCGATGACCGGCGAGATTACGCTGCGCGGACGGGTGCTGCCGATCGGCGGCCTCAAGGAAAAGTCCCTTGCCGCTCACCGCGCCGGCATCCAAAAAGTGCTCCTTCCGAAGGATAACGAGCGCGATCTGAAGGACATTCCGGACAGCGTGAAGGAAGCGATGACCTTCATCCCGGTCTCCCATATCGACGAGGTACTGGAGCATGCGCTTTCGGATACGCCGGGCCCGCATCCGTCCGAGGACGAGAACAACCTCGTGGCGGAGAACGCCGCGATCGGAGCTTCAACGAAACCCGACGCGGAGGATATTCCGCCCATCGGCACCCACTGATCGGAGAAGAGCCAGCAAATGAAGATCAAAACAAGCGAATTTATTATCAGCGCCGTTTCGCCCAAGCAATATCCCGAGGACGGCTTGCCGGAGATCGCTCTGGCAGGCCGTTCCAACGTCGGCAAGTCCTCGCTCATCAACCGGATGCTGCTGCGCCGCAACCTGGCGCGGACGAGCTCGCAGCCCGGCAAAACCCAGCAGCTGAACTACTACCTCGTCAATCGGGATCTTTATTTCGTCGACGTGCCCGGTTACGGTTATGCCAAAGTGTCCAAGACGGAGCGCGAAGCGTGGGGGCGCATGATCGAACGCTATATGCGCGAGCGGGAAACGCTCCGGCTCGTCATCCTGCTCGTCGATTTGCGCCATCCGCCGTCGGCCCAGGACTGCTCGATGGCGGAGTGGCTCTCCCATTACGGCATCCCGCTTTGCGTCGTGGCGACGAAAGCGGACAAAGTGAATCGCAGCGCCTGGCCGAAACACACGAAAATCATTCGCGAACATTTGCAATTGTCCAAGTCCGTCCCGTTTATCCTGTTTTCTTCGGAGACGGGAATGGGAAGGGATGAATTATGGAGCCTGATCGAGCAAAAAGCAGATCTAGTCGCAGACTCCCCGGAAAATCCGCAGAACGACCCGCAGGAAAGCGAGGATAACGGGTAATAGGCTGCGCAAATTCCGTTTTATCTCGGTTTTTACGGATATTCAAGGGGAAATCGCGTTTCGGCGGGAGGAAACGGAGGGAAGAATAGCGTATAATTAGGTTAAGGCAAATTGTCAGACACCTTCGTAACAAAACGGAATAGAGGAGATTTTTATGGCTCAACGGGTAGCCACGGAGTATGTCAACGCTAGTCTTACCTTATCGGAAGCCGAGATGCCGGTGTTTTTTGCTTTGTGCGAGGCGCAGCAGCTGCGAATGCAAGTATTTGTTCTGGACAACGGCAATCACGAGGTGGTTCTTGAAGACGGCGACAGCGGCGAAACGATCCGCCTGACCTTTGAGCGTAGCAATGGCAAATTCACCTGCGTTTTATCCTGCAAAGTCGTAAAGCCCAAACTGACCAATGCGTTGCGGAAGCTGGTATCGACCTTTAAGGGAGACGCGGTCGTCAATCGGATTTATTCGAGTTTTACGATGGTCTACCATTACATGAAAGGCATGGTCGTCCGAATCGTCGAGTGCAAGGGCAACGAATTGAAAACGGTGTTCGAGCATCGCGATACCCTCGGCTGGCTCGAAGAACAGTTCAAGCGGCTTACGGTCGAAGAGGAAATTCGCATCGTTCGCCAAGCCGTCAACGAGCTTCTGGACCGCCGCAATCAAGCGACCGGCCTGGCCGAAATTTCCGACATCGACGAGAGACTCAGGCATCACAGCCAGGTTTTGTTCGCTCTCGAAGCATAGATTCCTTTCACAAACAGCGTTGGCGCAAGGCCTGCCGGATGCCGGCGGGCTTTTCTTTTTCCCCTCTACAATATGCAAAAAAACGCTGAAAGTTCAAACCCGCTCTTTGGCGATCCGGCGTTTGTGGCGCCCGATTGCGCCCGGTTGCGACCGCCGGCGGGACGAGCGTTCGAACGGGATTTCGGACCGCAGAAAAAAACAGTTGCAATTAGGGCGAATAGATGGTATTTTTAGTTTCGTTGACAACACAATAGGAACCAGGATTCACTCAGGAATGGATTGCGTGCGAGAATGCAAATACCCTCGAGAAGTGAATGACGTAGGTCCTAGCGGATGAAATCAGCTTCACATTTTATTCCTAGGAAGGGGGAACCGGAAGATGGAATACTCTACTTTCGGAAGACACGTTGCAGTTGACACTTGGGGAGTCGACTTTGATGCCCTGAACAACGTTGAACTTTTGCAATCGCACATGATCGAGGCGGCCGAAGCTTGCGGCGCCACCGTTCTCTCGGTTCAAGCGAAACAATTCGAACCACAAGGCGCGACGGTGCTCGTGATGCTGTCGGAGAGCCACCTGTCCATTCACACGTATCCTGAAAGAGGCTTTGCGGCCATCGATTGCTATACGTGCGGCGAAACGGTCGATCCGCAGCTCGCGATCGACTACATGGTCAGCGTCCTCAAACCGGAACGTTGCTTCGCCAAGAAACTGGTTCGCGGTCTCGGCGAGCTGAAAGTGGAAGAAGCGCCGATCAAGCAAGCCGAGTTGGTGTAAGGCGCGGCAAACGCGATATGAAGCTAATCCGCCATGGGGCGTGCCCCATGGCTTTCCTATTTTCACCCGGAAAAACATGAAAAAATCGGGAATATCGCAAACCGAACTGGACGACAATAAAAGGAAAGCGCGTTCGCAAAGTGTTCATAAATATTGTCGAACAGGCAGTTTAACTGTGATATAATGGGTTACGGAATTTCGAAGCTACTTGATTTTCCGCCGGTTTTTTTTCATCGGGAATATGGCAGAAAGGCAGGTGAATGATCCGTGCATCTGATCGTGGTCGGTCTCAACTATCGTACGGCTCCCGTCGAAGTGCGGGAACGTTTCGCCATATCGGAGCAAGACCTCGCATCGGCGCTTCAGGCGCTCAAGCGGACGACGGGCATTCTGGAAGGCGTCATCGTCGCCACCTGCAACCGGACGGAACTGTATGCGGTCGTGGACCGCCATACGCTGTGCGGTCATTATATCCGGTCCTTTATGGAACAATGGTTCAACATTCCGCGAGCGGAATTCAACCATCATCTATACATGCACGAAGACGAAAGGGCGATCGAGCATCTGTTCCGGGTCGCCTGCGGACTGGACTCGATGGTCATCGGGGAAACCCAGATTCTCGGCCAGGTCAGGGACGCTTTCCTGCTCGCGCAAGAGCAGAAAGCGACCGGAACTTTGTTCAACAAGCTGTTCAAGCAGGCGGTCACCCTCGCAAAACGCGCGCACTCCGAAACGTCCATCGGGGAAAACGCCGTATCGGTCAGCTATGCCGCGGTAGAGCTCGGCAAACGGATTTTCGGCCGCTTTGACAACAAGCGGGTGATGATTCTCGGAGCCGGCAAAATGAGCGAGCTGACGGCGAAGCATTTAAGCGCGAACGGCGCAAAGGAAGTTTGGGTCGTCAACCGCACGCTGGAACGGGCCCGGGAGCTGGCGGCCAAGTTCGACGGCAAGGCGATGGAGATGAACGAAGCCCTGGACCGGCTGCACGAAGCGGATATCGTCATCAGCAGCACCGGCGCGGACCGGTTCGTCCTTACGCGCAAGACGGTGGAGCGGGCGATGGAGAAGCGGAAGAAGAAGCCGTTGTTCCTGATCGATATCGCCGTGCCGCGGGATATCGAGCCGTCCTGCGAAGAGATGGCGAACGTCTATTTGTACGATATCGACGATCTGGAAGGCATCGTCGAAACGAACCTGGCAAAACGCCAAAAGGAAGCCGCCGTCATCGAACGGATGATCGCGGAGGAAGAGAACGAATATCTTCACTGGTATGCGACGCTCGGCGTGACGCCGCTCATTCGCGGCTTGCAGGAAAAGACGGCCGCCATCCATCAGGCGACGTTCGAAAGCCTGCTGCGCAAGCTTCCGGAACTGGACGACCGGCAAATCAAGGTCATACGCAAACTGACGAAGAGCATGCTGAATCAAGTCATTCACGATCCGATATTGCGGATCAAGGATATGTCCGCGGACAAGCGCGGCGAGGCCGCGATGAATTTGTTCGTCCAGCTGTTCGATCTGGAGGAAGATGTCGACCGTATCCAGAAGGAAATGAACGCGGAGGAGCGCGCGCGTCTCGACGTTACCGCCCAAGCGGCGGAAGCGAAAACTCCGGAGAAGCACGCGGATCCGTCCTCGCTGCTGGCGCAATTGGCCGGAGCGCTGCGTTAGCAGCCGGTTCGCAATCGATCCGAAGCGGAATGGAAACGGGGAGGCGATGCCCCCATGCTGACAAACGATTGGTTAACGGATGCCGTATTGTATATTTACGCCCTGAGCTTGCTGTTTTTCGTATCGGATGCCGCCTACGGCAAACGGAACGGGAAACGGATAGGAACAGGGCTGCTTGTTTTCGTATGGATTTTGCAGACGGGCTTTCTGCTGGATCTGCTTGTCACCCGGTTTGCTTCCGCCGAGGTGGCGCTAAGGGATTTCGTCTTTTTTATCTCCTGGCTGCTGGTCAGCTTTTCGCTTGCGCTGTTGCGCTTCGTGAGGGCGGAGGTGCTCGTCCTGCTCGTGAACGTAGCGGGCTTCGCGGTGCTGTTTTTGAATTTGCTGGAGCGCCCGCACCGGAAAATCGCCCTCGAATCGTGGGAAGTGGCGAGAAGACTGCTGTACGCGCATATCGGACTCATCACGCTGTCCTTTGCGATACTGACGGTTGCGGCCATTCTCGCCGGCATGTACCTGTTTCTCCACTGGAGGCTGAAAAAGAAAAAGTGGGGCGACGTCATGAACCGGATGCCGAGCCTGGAGGCGATCGACCGCTATTCGTTCCGCACCGTGCTGCTCGGCGTTCCGCTGCTGCTGCTCTCCCTGTCGACCGGGCTTGCGGCGCTGCTGGAGCAAGGGGAGTACGCGCAGCTGCTCGACGCGAAAGTGCTATTGACCGTCGCGACTTCTTGCGTGTATGCCTATTATTTGTTCGCGAGAGGCGCGAGCCGCGACGACGCCCCCAGGTCGGCCGTTTGGAATTTGACGGGCTACTTGATTTTGATCGCCGGTGTTTTCGTCAATTCGTTCTCTTCGTTTCATAAATAAGAGGAACGCGTTGCTTCCCGGCGACGTCATAGGCTAAGATGAGAGGTAATCGATTTTGCGTTCGGACGGAGGAAAGCCGGCATGTGGTATCCGGTCATGCTGAACATGCAAGGCAAACGCTGCCTCGTCGCCGGGGGAGGGGCGGTCGCGGAGCGAAAAACCGCGGGCCTGCTCGACGCCGCCGCCGACGTGCGGGTCGTCGGCCCGGCCCTTTCCCCGAAGCTGCGGGAATGGGCGGCCGCGGGCGCGATTCGAGCTTGCGAGCGGCCGGTCGAAGCGGCGGATTTGGACGAGGCGGATTTCGTATTCGCGGCGACGGATCGGCCGGAGACGAACCGGTGGATCGCGGAGCACGCCCGCGCGCGCGGAATCCCGGCAAACGTTGCGAGCGACGGGGAAAGCGGGGATTTTTTGACGCCCGCCGTCGTTCGCCGCGGGGATCTCGTGCTGGCCGTCAGCGCGACCGGCGCCGGGCCCGCGCTGTCGTCGCGGATCGCGAAGGAGCTCGAAGCCCGTTACGGGGCGGAATATGAAGGAATCGCGCGGCTTTTGCGAACGGTCCGCGGCGAAGTCAAATCCGCCGTCGAAGACGCGGCGGAGCGCCGCCGGCTGCTGCGGGCGGCCGTCAGCGACGAGGCGCTCGAGCTATGGCGGCGCTTCGCTGACGGAGAAGAAGAACCGGACGCGGCTTCGCTGCTGCGCCACCTTGAACGGATATCCGAAACCTAATACTTATCGCCTAAGCAACGGGAGGACGCCATGCGCACCATTATCGTCGGCAGCCGTCAAAGCGCGCTCGCCATGACCCAAACCGGACAAACCATCGAACTTCTGAAAGCGGCATCCGCCGCCTCCGGACTTGACTTCGAATTCGAAGTCAAACCGATCGTCACGAAGGGCGACCGCATTCTGGACGTCACGCTCTCCAAAGTCGGGGGCAAGGGCCTGTTCGTCAAAGAGATCGAACAGGCGCTGCTGGACGGCGAAATCGACTGCGCCATCCACAGCATGAAGGATATGCCGTTCGATCTGCCGGAGGGGCTCGTCATCGGGGCCGTGCCGCCGAGAGAAGACCCGCGCGATTGTCTCGTCAATCTGCACGGGTATACGGTAGCCACGCTGCCGCAGGGCGCGCGCGTCGGCACGAGCAGCTTGCGCCGCGCCGCGCAGCTGGCGGCGCTTCGGCCCGATCTGCGCATCGAGTCGCTCCGCGGCAATATCGATACCCGGCTGCGCAAGCTGGAAACCGAAGGCCTCGACGCGATCGTGCTGGCCGCGGCGGGACTGCGCCGGATGGGCTGGGGCGAGCGGATCACGGCGTACGTCGAGCCGGACGAATGCCTGCCCGCCGTCGGACAGGGAGCGCTTGCGATCGAATGCCGCGGGGACGACGAGGCGCTGCTGAACTTGCTGTCGCGGCTGAACGATCCGCGAACGGAGCGCGCCGTGCGGGCCGAGAGGCGTTTTCTCGGCAGGCTGAACGGCGGCTGCCAGGTGCCGATCGGCGCCTATGCGGAAGCCGAGTCCGACCTGCCGGATGCCCGCATCCGCATGACGGGCATGGTGGCTTCGCCCGACGGCGCGACGCTGCTGCGCGCCGAAGCCGACGGCGCCGACCCGTTTGCGGTCGGCGACGACGTCGCACGGCAGCTGATCGGACGGGGAGCGGACAAGCTGCTGGCGGAAGCGAGGGAATAGGACGATGGGCGTGGGGAAAGTTTACTTGGTCGGAGCGGGCCCCGGCGATCCGAAGCTGATTACGGTGCGCGGGCTGGAAGCGCTGCGGCGCTCCGACGCGATCGTCTACGATCGGCTCGCGGGACCGCAATTGCTCGGGCAGGCGCGGGCCGACGCCGAGCGAATTTACGTGGGCAAACGGCCGGACCGCCACACGATGAAGCAGGAAGAGATCAACCGGCTGCTCGTGAGGCTGGCGCTGGAGGGCAAAACCGTTTGCCGGCTGAAGGGCGGCGATCCGACCGTGTTCGGCCGGGTCGGCGAAGAGGCGGAGCTGCTGAAGCAGAACGGGATCGCCTACGAGATCGTTCCCGGCATCACGTCCGCGATCGCGGTGCCCGCCTATGCCGGCATACCGGTCACGCACCGCGACCTGGCTTCCTCGTTTTCGATCGTGACCGGCCATGAAAGCCCGGACAAGCTGGACCGGTCGATTTATTGGGATAAAGTGACGAACGCGACCGGCACGCTGCTTTTTCTGATGGGCGTGGCCAAGATCGGCTACATCAGCGAGCAGTTGATCAAGCACGGACGCTCGCCCGATACGCCCGTCGCGCTCGTGCGCTGGGGAACGCGGGCCGAACAGGAGACGCTAGTCGGCACGCTCGAGGATATCGAGCGGAAGGTGATCGAGGCGAACTTCGAGCCGCCGGCCGTTATCGTCGTGGGCGAAGTCGTTCGCCAGCGGGAGACGCTGCGCTGGATCGAAGACAAGCCGCTGTTCGGCTGCCGGATTCTCGTGACGCGAGCGAGATCGCAGGCGAGCGAACTCGCCGGCAAAATCGACGAGCTGGGCGGGGAAGCGTACGAGTTTCCGACGATCGAAACCCGGCCGCAGCAGAATCCGGGAAGGGTCGAACGGATCGGGGCGGCGCTTGCGGAAGCGGAAACTTACGACTGGATCATTTTGACGAGCGTCAACGGCGTCGAATTTTTTTTCCGCTGGCTGGAGGCCAATCGGGTCGATATCCGGAGATTCCACCGGGCGTCGTTCGCCGCGGTCGGCCCGAAAACGGCCGAAGCGCTGCAAGCCCGGGGCATCGTGGCGGACGTGCTGCCCGAAAAGTTTCAGGCGGAGCATTTGCTCGAAAGCTTGAAGAGCAGGCTCGTTTCCGGGCAAAAGGCGCTCCTTCCTCGCGGCGATCTGGCCCGCAAGCAGCTTCCGAAGGAGCTGAAGGCGCTGGGCATCGAAACGGTCGAGCTGGATCTTTACGAAACGGTTTTGCCGGTCGTGCAGGACGAGCTGCTGCCCGAACTGCTGAGGGAGGGCGCCATTCATATCGTGACGTTTACGAGCTCGTCGACGGTGACCAACCTTTTTGCCGCCCTGCGCCAAGCCGGCATCGACGACCCGCTCGCGCTGCTGGAAGGCGTCGAAGCGGCCTGCATCGGCCCGGTCACCGCCATGACGGCGGAGGGACTGGGGCTTAAGGTGACGATCGCGCCAAAGGAAGCGACGATCGACGGGCTCGTTCAAGCGATCGTCGACCGCAGACGGGAGCTGCTTCGGCAGTCCCGAACCATCAACTAGCAGGAGGCGTGTCCATTATGGCTTTTCCGATTCATCGTCACCGCCGGTTGCGGCGCACCGAAGCGCTGCGCAATCTGGTCAGGGAGACGCATTTGCACGTTCACGACCTGATCGCTCCGATTTTCGTCATTCACGGGGAAAACGTCAAAAACGAAATTCCGTCAATGCCGGGCGTTTATCACTGGTCGGTCGACCGGCTCGAAGAAGAAATCCGTTCGATCCAGGAACTCGGCATTCAGGCCGTCCTTCTATTCGGCATTCCTTCGCATAAAGACGACGTCGGCACGGGAGCGTTCGAGGAAAACGGCATCGTACAGCTTGCGACGCGCAAAATCAAGGCAATCGCCCCCGAGCTTGTCGTCATCGCCGATACGTGCCTTTGCGAGTTCACCGATCACGGGCACTGCGGCGTTTTGCGCCATGACGGCGGCAATCATGCCTTCGTCGACAACGACGCGTCTTTGGAGCTGCTCGTGCGCACGGCGGTTTCGCAGGCCGCGGCGGGGGCCGACATCATCGCCCCGTCCAATATGATGGACGGGTTCGTCGCGGCGATTCGCCAAGGCCTCGATGCGGCGGGATTCGACCATATTCCGATTTTGTCGTATGCCGTCAAATATTCGTCCGCCTACTACGGTCCGTTCCGCGAGGCCGCCGACTCGGCGCCCCAGTTCGGGGACCGCAAATCGTATCAGATGGACTGGGCCAACGCGCGGGAAGCGCTGCGGGAAGCCGAGTCGGACGCAGCCGAAGGCGCCGACATGCTGATGGTCAAGCCGGGCCTCGCTTACCTGGACCTTGTGAAGCTTCTGAAGGAACGGTTCGACTTGCCGCTCGCGGTTTACAATGTCAGCGGGGAGTATTCGATGGTCAAGGCGGCCGCGCAAAACGGCTGGATCGACGAAAAGCCGATCGTCCTGGAGACGCTGACCGGCATGAAGCGGGCGGGGGCGGACATGATCATCACGTACCACGCGAAGGACGCGGCCCGCTGGCTGCGGGGGGAGTAAGCCGGAAGGCCCGGCTCTCCCGGCCGCCCGGCAGGGAATCAGGATTTGAGCTTGGAGAGGTTCAGCTTGTATTCGTTGATGCCGAACGAAAGCACGCCTTTGCTTTCGAGCTCTCGCAGCACGTCGGACAGCAGCGCTTTCGTAACGCCCGCCTTCTGGGCGAGCTCGTCGAAATTGAGAGCCACGTGGATGGAAATTTGGAGGCCGTCTCGTTTTCCGTGCTTGTTGGCGAGCTGGATGAGATTTTTAAGGACGCGGGTCCGGCCGTCGAGAAACGTCAAGTCGTTCACGTGTTCGTTCGTCTCGCGCAGCCGGTTGCACAGCTCGCTCAAAATGCCTCGGGTAATGTCGAAATGAGCTTCCAGCAACGCCATGAAATCGTGATAAGAGATTTCGAGCACCAGCGTCGACTCCAGCGTCTGGGCGGAAGCCGAGCGGGGACGTCCGTCCAGCAGGGCGAGCTCCCCGAAGCTGTCGCCGGCCGCGGCGACGGTGAGCACCTTTTCTTCGCCGGAAGAGCTGCGGGTAAACAATTTGACCGAGCCGCTGAGCACGATATAGAACGTGGAGCCGGGCTCTTTTTCGTGAAAAAGCACCGTGCCCGGAGCGTAACTGCGGCTGTTTGCGATTTTGTACACATGTTCGAGCTGCTTGTCGCTAAGGCCGTCGAACAGGGCGACGTTTCTGATCCATTGGATCATCGGGGTTCCTCCGTAATGTCAGTATCCAATCATATCCTGAATAGTTTACCACAGGCTTTTCCAAATCAGATAGTGGGGATGTGCCGAAAATGACCGAAAATAGTCGAATTCGCTCCGATTCGCGCTCGAAGCAAGCGTTCGAAAGAGCCAAGCGCTCGATTCCGGGCGGCGTCAACAGCCCGGTCCGGGCATTCAAATCGGTCGGTTTGACGCCGCTCGTCGTCGAACGCGGCGAAGGCAGCCGCATTTACGATATCGACGGACAGGCGTATGTCGATTACGTCTTGTCGTGGGGGCCGCTGATCGCCGGCCACGCGCATCCCGAAGTCGTCGAAGCGATCAAGCGGACGGCGGAAAAGGGGACGAGCTTCGGCGCTCCGACCGAGCTGGAAACGGAAATGGCGGAGCTCGTGTGCGAGCGGGTGCCGTCGGTCGAGGTCGTTCGGATGGTCAATTCCGGAACCGAGGCGACGATGAGCGCCCTGCGCCTGGCGAGAGGCTACACGCAACGCAGCAAAATTTTGAAATTCGAAGGCTCCTACCACGGCCATGCCGACAGCCTGCTGATCAAGGCCGGCTCGGGCGTCGCGACGCTCGGCCTGCCGGACAGCCCCGGCGTGCCGGACAGCGTGGCGAGCCATACCGTGACGGTGCCGTATAACGATCTGAATGCCGTCAAGGTCGCGTTCGAGAAATTCGGCGAAGAGATCGCCGCGGTCATCGTGGAGCCGGTCGCCGGCAACATGGGCGTCGTCCCTCCGCTGCCGGGGTTTCTTGCCGGCCTGCGCGAAGTGACTTCGAAATACGGGGCGCTGCTTATTTTCGACGAAGTGATGACCGGCTTCCGCGTGCATCTGAACTGCGCGCAGGGCCTGTACGGCATTACGCCGGATTTGACGTGTCTCGGCAAGGTGATCGGCGGCGGGCTTCCGGTCGGCGCGTACGGCGGCCGCCGCGACATCATGGAAAAGATGGCCCCGGTCGGGCCGATCTACCAAGCCGGAACGCTGTCGGGCAATCCGCTCGCGATGTCGGCGGGATTGTCCACCTTGAAGCTGTTGAACGAGGCGTCCTACGCGTACATGGAACGGCTTGCGATCCGTCTGCAAAACGGTTTGCAGCAAGCGGCGGCCGATCGCGGCGTCGCCTTGACGATCAATCGGGTCGGCTCGATGGTTTGCCCGTTTTTTACGGACAAGACCGTCATCAACTACGAAGCGGCCAAAGGATCCGATCTGGAGCGGTTTCGCGCCGTATTCGCGCGGCTGCTTGACGCGGGAGTCAATATCCCCCCTTCGCAGTTCGAAGGCTGGTTCCTTTCCATCGCGCATACCGAGGCGGATATCGATTTTACCGTCGAGGCGTTCGCGGCGGCGCTGGCGAAAATTTAATTTTTTTTGAAATCCGTCGACACCCCGTGCGTTTTGGCTTCGCTGCCGCGCGCCGGGGTGTTGTTTTTCGTTTCCGCAGGCATGCCCGACTTCGGACAGCATATAGATAACTAATGAGCTGTGCAGGCCCCGTCCTTTTGCGGGGCGCTTTAACCCCGAAAGGAGGACTGAAGTCGTGACGGAATCGTTAAACGGCTTGCGATTCGATATTTACGAACGGATTCAACTGTCTGAAGACGCGGCGTCCATCGATCAGCTGGAAGAGATCGAACTCGTTCCCCACATGCAGGCGCTGCCCCAGGAGGATCAGGTGCTGCTGAAAGGCCATTTGCTGCTGACGGGCGTTTACCGATCGCAGGAAGAGCCTTCCGCGCTCAGCCAGCTGGAGCACTGGATTCCCGTGGAAATCTCGCTGCCGCTCAGCCGGGTGCAGAGCAAGGACGAACTTGCCGTCGAGATCGACAATTTCGACGTCGACGTGCTGTCGATCCGTTCGCTGAACGTCACCGGCGTGCTGTCGCTGCGCGGGCTGCAAGTTTCCGCTCCGCAGGCGCCCGTATGGCGGGAAGACGGGTTTACCGTCGTTCACCAGGCTCCGGTCGCCGCGCGCGAGCGGCAGGCCTCGCCGGAAGCGTTCGGAGACGTGACCCCGTACCGGGATCGGACGTATGGCGAGTCGAGCGAGGAAATTTCCCCGTTCGGGGGGAAAGATGCCTACCGGGAGCAAGACTCCGGGCCGATCGGGGAATCCTGGGGGCAGCCGCAGGCCGATGATTCGGCGGATCGGGATTACGGCCAAGCGGAAGCTTTCGCTCAACCGCAAAATTTTTATTATTCGCAATCGCCGCCTTTTGAACCTTCGACGACTTACGATGCGGGGACGGACAAGGAATACGCGGCGGAGCGGCCCGCGGGACGGGAGAACCCGAACTCTCCGTACGCCGCGGATGCCCGGGATGAGGATGCGGCGCTCTATGGGGCGCCCGATCGATTCGATTTCGCCGGCGTGAAGGACGGCGGCTCGTATCGGGAAGGCTTCCGGACGGAGCTTCAGCCGGAACCGGAAGGAGAGCCGGAACCGGTTTCGGGTTCCAAGGCGAAGCCTGAGCCGTCGTCCGAACCGATCTCGGTTTCCGCGGCGGAACCCGAGCCGCAGCACAAGCCGCATGCCGAACTGCAACTGCAGGCCGAACTGCAGGCCGAATTGCAGGCTGAACCTCAAGCTGAACCGCAAGCCAATGAACCGCAGGCCGAACCGATTGCCCTTCAGCCGGAGGATCATCCGCCGCAGCCGCGGGAGCCGAAAATCGCGTTAACGGCGAAGTCGGCCGATTCGGCGAACGCGGAGCCCTCCTATGCGTCGGGTCTCGGCCTGTTGACGCAGTTGGGCGAAAAGGCGTCCAAGCGCGAGCCGGAGCCGGCCGCTTCCGCTTCCGCGCCGGCGGATGAGCCGTCCCTTTCGGCCAAAGCGCCGGAGGCGGGCGACGAAATCGAGTGGACGCGGCTATTCCTGTCCAAAGGCGGCGAGGAACAATCGTTCCGCAAATTGAAGCTTTGCATCGTGCAGCGGGAAGATACGCTCGAAGCGATCGCCGTCAGGTACAACGTTCAGCCTAGAGAGCTGCAATTGTACAATCGGCTCGCCGAGCCTCATGTCGTCGAGGGCCAAGTCATTCATATTCCGTAATTTCGGCCGCTTCGCGGAATCGGGAGTTCCGCGGGGCGGTTTTCATTTTTTCTTCAGAATGCTTTAGTTCATGATTCCAACGGAGTGAAAGAGAAACTTGCGGACAGTGGCGAACCCTGCGAGCATTAGCGGGAACTATGGATACGCTCGGGCGTTTGCCCTCATATTGACTGGAAACGTCCATACGGGTATGATAGGAAAATAAAGACGAGGATAGGGAAGAGTACGCAGTTTACGCCTACAGAGAGCGGTCCCGCTGCATCCGGCAGCGCTGGAAGGGAGCCGCAGGACGGTAGCTTGCGGAAGTCGCCCTGGAGTCTCCCGTTTGAACGATCGCGCAGTAGAACGGGACGGCGGCAGCCGTTAACATGCGCTTGAGTGCCGAGCGGCCGGTGGGCCGAGCGGAATGAAGGTGGTACCACGGAAGCGAACCTTTCGTCCTTTGCGACGGGAGGTTTTTGTATTTTTGTCCCTTATGGAGGTTGTGTCCGACGATGAGCGAGTCCCAAGAAAAAACGACCGTCGAAATGCCGACGACGTACGATCCGAAGTTAGCCGAGCAAAAATGGTACGAAGCCTGGCTTGCCGGCGGGTATTTCCAAGCGGGGAAGCGGCCCGAC
This sequence comes from Cohnella algarum, assembly GCF_016937515.1. Taxonomy (NCBI): domain Bacteria; kingdom Bacillati; phylum Bacillota; class Bacilli; order Caryophanales; family Paenibacillaceae; genus Cohnella; species Cohnella algarum. The sequence goes on along the minus strand of NZ_JAFHKM010000002.1, from coordinate 6,042,116 downwards.
GCTCCCAAATACACGATCGTGATCCCGCCGCCGAACGTGACGGGCATGCTGCATATCGGCCATGCGCTGGACTTCACGCTACAGGACATTCTGATCCGTTTCAAGCGGATGCAGGGCTTTGACGCGTTGTGGCTGCCGGGCACCGACCACGCGGGCATCGCCACGCAGACGAAGGTCGAGCAGAAGCTGCGCGAGGAAGGCAAAAGCCGGTACGATCTCGGGCGGGAAGCCTTTTTGGAAAAAGTGTGGGAATGGAAAGAGCTGTATGCCGACACGATCCGCAGCCAATGGGCCAAAATGGGCCTGAGCCTCGATTATTCGCGCGAGCGCTTCACGCTGGACGAGGGCCTGTCGAAAGCGGTGCGCGAAGTGTTCGTCCGTCTCTATGAGAAGGGGCTTATTTACCGCGGGAAACGGATTATCAACTGGGACCCGGCGGCTCGCACCGCCTTGTCCGACATCGAAGTCGAATATAAAGAGGTCAACGGGCACCTTTATCACCTCCGTTATCCGCTGGCGGACGGAAGCGGCCATTTGACGGTGGCGACGACGCGGCCGGAGACGATGCTGGGGGACACGGCCGTCGCCGTTCACCCGGAAGACGAGCGTTACAAGCACCTGATCGGCAAAATGCTGCGGCTCCCGATCGTGAACCGCGAAATTCCGATCGTCGGCGACGAATACGTCGACAAGGAGTTCGGCAGCGGAGCGGTGAAGATTACGCCGGCGCACGATCCGAACGACTTCGAGGTCGGCCAGCGTCACGATTTGCCCCAAATAACGGTCATGGACGAAAGCGGCCGAATGAACGAGTTTGCCGGTCCGTACCAGGGGATGGACCGGGCCGATTGCCGCAAGCAAATCGTCAAGGATTTGCAGGAGCAGGGCGTCTGCGTCCAAATCGAGGACCACGTTCACCAGGTCGGCCACAGCGAGCGTTCGGGCGCCGTCGTCGAGCCGTACTTGTCGACGCAGTGGTTCGTCGCGATGAAGCCGCTGGCGGAGAAGGCGATCGAATCCCAAAAGTCGGGCCAAGGCGTCAACTTCGTGCCGGACCGCTTTGAGAAAATTTACTTGCACTGGATCGAGAACGTGCGTGACTGGTGCATTTCCCGCCAGCTGTGGTGGGGGCACCGCATTCCGGCCTGGTACAACGCCGAAACCGGCGACATGCATGTCGGCATGGAGGCGCCGGAAGGCGCGGACAAGCCGGACAGCGTCTGGAAGCAGGACGAGGACGTGCTCGACACGTGGTTCAGCTCGGCGCTGTGGCCGTTTTCGACGCTCGGCTGGCCGGCCGAAAGCGACGATTTCAAACGCTACTACCCGACCGACGTGCTCGTAACCGGCTACGATATCATCTACTTCTGGGTCGCGCGGATGATTTTTACCGCCCTGGAGTTTACCGATGCCATTCCGTTCAAGGACGTGCTCATTCACGGTCTCGTGCGCGACGCGGAAGGCCGGAAAATGTCCAAATCGCTCGGCAACGGCGTCGACCCGATCGAGGTCATCGAGCAGTACGGCGCCGATGCGATGCGCTTTATGATTTCGACCGGAAGCACGCCGGGACAGGATTTGCGCTTCCGGCTCGAGAAGGTCGAGCAGGCGCGAAACTTCGCCAACAAGATTTGGAACGCTTCGCGCTTCGCGCTCATGAACCTGGAAGGCTTCCGCGCGGAAGACATCGACCTGTCCGGCGAGCTGTCGACGGCCGACCGCTGGATCCTCCACCGGTTCAACGAAACCGCGCGCGACATTACGCGCTTGATGGAAACGTACGAATTCGGCGAGACGGGAAGGCTGCTGTACAACTTCCTGTGGGACGATCTGTGCGACTGGTATATCGAATTCGCGAAGCTGACGCTGTACGGCCAGGATGCCGCCGCGAAGCGGAACACGCAATCGGTGCTCGCCTATGTGCTCGACCGCACGCTGCGACTGCTGCATCCCTTCATGCCGTACATTTCGGAGGAAATCTGGCAGCACTTGCCGCATGAGCCGGGCGAAACGATCACGCTGGCTACATGGCCGGTCTACGACGCGGGCTTCGAGGCGCCGGAGGCTGTCCGCGAAATGAACCTGCTCATGGACGTTATCCGCGCGGTGCGCAACGTCAGGGCGGAAGTGAACGTATCCCTCGGGAAAAAAATCGAGCTTCTCGTCAAGCCGACCGGCGAGTCGGAAAGCGAAATATTGCGGCGGAACGAGCCGTATTTGCACCGGTTCTGCAATACGTCGAATCTGACGCTCGACGGCGGGCTTACTCCTCCGGACAAGGCGATGACCGCGATCGTGACGGGGGTCGAGCTCTACTTCCCGCTGGCGGGCCTGATCGATATTGCCCAGGAAATCGCCCGCCTGGAGAAGGAACTGGACCACCTGAACAAGGAAGTCGAACGCGTGGAGAAAAAGCTGGCCAACGAAGGCTATCTCGCCAAGGCGCCGGCCCACGTCGTCGAGCAGGAACGGGCGAAAGGCGAGGATTACCGAGACAAGCGCGATAAGGTGGTCGCCCGGATCGCCGAGCTTCGGAGCTAACGGAGGAACGTTTCATGAACAGCGAAAACGAAGACAACCTAGAGACGACAGGCGCGTTTCAATCCGCCGGAGAGGCGGTGGCCTGGATTACGGGCCTGATGCCGACGGTCGGCATCAGGCCGGGCCTGGACCGGATGAACCGGCTGCTGGAGTGGCTCGAACATCCGCACCGCCGCCTGAAATTCATCCACGTCGCAGGCACGAACGGGAAAGGCTCGGTTTGCGCCTATTTGACAAGCGTGCTTCGGAGCGCGGGGTACGACGTCGGGACGTTCACGTCGCCGTATATCACGTCGTATTCCAACCGATTTCAATATAACGGCGAGGACATTCCGGACGACGTGCTGCTTCGGCTCGCCAACCGGCTGAAGCCGCTCGCCGACCGGATGGCCGAGACCGAGTGGGGCCCGCTGACGATGTTCGAAGTAACGACCGCGCTGGCGATTCTGTACTACGCAACCGTCTCGTTTCCCGATTTCGTCGTCTGGGAAACGGGCCTCGGCGGACGCCTCGACGTGACGAACGTGGTGACGCCGATCGCGAGCGTCATTACGAACATCGGGCACGATCATATGGATTTGCTCGGCGACAGCCTTGCCGAAATCGCCGCCGAGAAAGCGGGCATTATCAAGGCGGGGGTGCCGGTCATTTCCGCGGCGAGCCAGCCCGAGGCCGTCGAGACGATCCGGCGGACGGCTGCGGCCAAGCAAGCGACGCTTTATTTGCTCGGCGAACGGTTCTCTTACGAAACGATCTCCGTTTCGGAAAACGAACAGCGATTTGCGTTCCATGGCCCGTTCCGCTCCCTTTCCGAGCTGGCGGTGTCGCTGAACGGCTCGCATCAGCAGACGAACGCGGCGGTGGCGTTGATGACGCTGGAAGTGCTGCGGCAATATTACGCGGTTATCGTCGACGACGACCAGTTGCTCGCGGGTCTGCGAAATACGTCCTGGCCCGGCCGGCTGGAAATGGTGTCGCGGCAGCCGCGCATTTTGCTGGACGGCGCTCATAACCCGGAAGGGATGGAGGCGCTGGCGGCCGCTTTGCGGGACGTCTATCCGCACGAGAAATTGAACGTCGTGATCGGGATGATGCCTAACAAGAATCACGAGCAGACGTTGCGGCATATACTACCATTGGTGAATTCCCTCATCGTTACGGAGCCGGATTTCCACAAAAAAATGAAGGCTGCGGACTTGGCCGAAATAGCCCGGCGATTGAAGAAAAGCGGCGACTCGGGACCCGAAACCGTCATCGTCGAACCCGATTGGAAACTCGCTTTGGAAAAGCTGCGTAGGCTTGCCGACGACAGCCCCGATCGCACGCTGTCGGTCGTAACCGGTACGCTGTATTTGATCGCCGATGTCCGTTCGTGGCTGCTCCATCAAACGAATTCTGAAAAAGGCTGGTGAAGCGTCGTTGCGAACGGCAGAACGCGTTCATTTTATAGGGATCGGCGGTTATGGGATGAGCGCCATAGCCAGGGTCATGCTGGAAATGGGGTATGAGGTGACGGGTTCGGACGTCGCCAGGCAAGAGTTGACGGAGAAGCTTGCCGCCAAAGGGGCGCAAATTTTTATCGGGCACCAGCCCGAATACGTCAGGGGCGCCAATCTGGTCGTCTACTCGACGGCGCTGCCCAAAGACAACGTGGAGCGGGTCGAGGCGGAAACGCTCAACATTCCGACGCTGCACCGCGCGCAAATGCTCGCCCGGCTGCTGAACGACCGCAAGGGCGTGGCGGTGGCGGGAGCGCACGGGAAAACGACGACCTCTTCGATGATCGCCCTCGTCATGGAGACGTGCGGCCTGGACCCGACGTACATTATCGGCGGCGAAATCGTCAACGTCGGCACGAACGCCAAAGCCGGCAAGGGCGATTACGTCGTCGCGGAAGCCGATGAAAGCGACGGCTCGTTTTTGCAGTATCGTCCGGCGATCGCGGTCGTGACCAACATCGAGGCCGATCATTTGGAAAATTACGACGGCGACTTCGGCAAGCTTAAGGAAGCTTACACCGAATTTCTCGGCCACGTCCGGCCGGGCGGCTGCGCGGTCGTCTGCGCGGACGACGACGAAGTTCGGTCGATTCTCCCGAAAGTTCCGGCTTCGTCGAGGACGATTACGTACGGAATCGACCGGGAAGCCGATTACTCGGCGGCCGATATCGAGCTCGGCGATCGCTGCGCGAGCTACAGCGTGCTTAAAGACGGCCAAAATCTCGGCACGATCCGATTGTCGGTTCCGGGACGGCACAACGTATACAACTCGCTGGCGACGGTGGCCGTCTGCCTGGAGGCCGGCGTGCCGTTCGAGCGGATTGCGGAAGCCATCGTGCAGTTCCGCGGCGCCAAACGCAGGTTCCAGGTGCTCGGAGACGTGGACGGCGTGCTCGTGATCGACGATTACGCGCACCATCCGACGGAAATCGAAGCGACGATTCTGGCAGCCAAAGCGACGGGCAAACGGATTATCGCCGTTTTTCAGCCTCAGCGCTATTCGCGGACGTTTTTCCTGCTGGACGCGTTCAGCAGAGCGTTCAAGGACGCGGATGAGGTGCTCATTACCGATATCTACTCCCCGGCTGGCGAGAAGCGGATCGAAGGCATCCATTCGAAAAAGCTGGTCGAGCTTATCGAGAGCAACAGCAATGCCAACGTCTCCTACGTTCCGACGAAGGAAGAGGCGCGGGACTTGCTCGCTTCGCGCGTCGCGCCGGGCGATCTGGTGCTGACGATGGGCGCGGGCGACATCTGGAAAGCGGCGGACGGGCTTGTCCGGCTGCTTCGGGACCGCCAGGGCGTTTGAGCGTACGGAGCGTAAGCTTTCTCTGCAAGGGAAGGCACGGCCGGATTGCACAGGGGTGCAGACGGCCGTGCCTTGTTTCGTTCAACGAAGAGAGCATTTAGCCATCTCGCTTCCTCCGCACGCGCGCCAACCATCCATTTGAGTCGTGATGACTCATCTCGCCTCGCCAAACGCATGCAGCCGCACGCACTTGAGTAAATATTGCCCATCTCGCTCCCTCCGCACGTACGCCAACGATCCATTTGAGTCGTGATGACTCATCTCGGCCCGCAAAACGCATGCAGCCGCACGCACTTGAGTAAATATTGCCCATCTCGCCCCTCCCGCACGTACGCCGACGATCCATTTGAGTCGTGATGACTCATCTCGGCCCGCAAAACGCATATTTATGGCGGTCGATGGCGGTGCCAATGCCTTTGGGGAGACACCTTCTATTCCATTTTATAGGCAAAGCCCGTTTGCAAAGCATCAATCTCTCAAAATGAGAGCGTCACTCCTTGCGTTACGCCGTAAATCTCCGCCATTTATGATCCCCGGGAGTTCTCTTAACTCCAAGAACGTTCACAGGCGTAATTCGTATAGGCGACGAATGGGATAACTGACGAATGGGATCCGGTCAGCGTTTAGGAGGTTTCCCTATGTTGGATTTCTTCCAACCGGCTTGGTCCGAATCGAGAGAATGACTGGTTATGCTGGATTTTATCCAACGAGGAACGGGGGAATCGAGCTCTTTTCTCAAAAAGGCGTCATTTGATTGGATGAAATCCAACGTATTCGGCGCTCCCGCAAAAAGAGCCGCTTTTGATTGGAAGAAATCCAATGAAGCTCCGCAATGGGCGTTGAGTTCAGTCGGAGCTTTGCAGGTACGGCGGGATCGTGGGAGTTTTGCAAGTACGACGTGGTTGGGAGGAACTTTGCAGGTCGGCGGTACTGGAGGGAACTTTGCGGGTGCGACGGGCTTGGGCGGAGCTTTGCGAGGTTTTTGCTGCTTGAATTCGAGGTTGTCCATCATATTTTCCGCTTGTCTCTCATAGATTAGGGTGAGAACGAGGGACAAGGGGAGACGGTCGATATGCAGCAAAAGGCGAGAATGACGTTCCGATTCGACGGGACGAGTCCCCGGGAAACGAATCGGGAGCCCGCGGGTGCCGAGCACAGCGAAACGGGAAAAAGGTCTGCGGCAAAACCCGAGGCCGGCGCAAAACCGACTGACGGGAAAAACGCCGATTACGAAGAAAGCACGCCGGCGGCCCACGAGTGGCAAGCCTGGCATAGTCCCTATCAGGACGATATACGCGCACTGGAGGAAATCATCCGGAATCCAAGGCGGGATTTCGATCGAAAACCGCCGCAGCCCGAAGCGAGGACGGTCGAAGCCGGGAAGGAAAAAGCGAAGCGCGGCGAGCATCCGCACCCGGAGGAGCCCGTTGCGGAAACCGGGAAGCTTTACTCGTTTTCCGCTTATATGCAGCCGAAAACGGACGAATCGATTCCCGTCCGCGGCCAAAACATAACCTGGAGCTTCCCTTCCGGGGAACCGCCGACGGTTCGCGGCTACGACGCCGTCGAAAGCGGCGAAGGGCGCGATCCGTGGGAAGAAGGGGAGGAGGACGGCCCCTTCGCGGATACGTGGAACGGCACCCGCTCTCCGGAAAGGACACCGTCCTGGTGGCGAGTGATCGCTTCGGTCGCCGGAGCCTTGCTCACGGGCGGTTTGTTCGGCTATTTGCTGCTGAATTTGTTTGCGGGAGAGCCGTTGTTTCCCGCCGAAGACGAGTATGGCCGCTCGGAAAGCGTCATGGCCCCGCTCGCGTCGGACGGCCCGGCCCCGGCTTCCCCGGCAGGGACGGGGATCGACGCGTCGGGAGCGCCGGCAGCGAATCCCGAGGCGAACGATCCGACCGACGCCGCTGCTCAAGCGGCCGAGGTACCCGGGTTTACTTTCCATATGCTGCAATACGGCGTTTTTCGCACCGAAGCAAGCATGCAGGAGGCTTTGGCTGCCCTGGATGCGAAAGGGGTGGCGGCCGCCGGGGACACGACGGACGGCTACCGGGTATTCGCCGGGGCGGCGGCAACGAAGGAAGAGGCGGAACTGCTGGCGACGCAGCTCAACGGGACGGACGTCTACATCAAGCCGATCGAGAGCGTCAAGCTCAGCTTTTCCGGGGCGCAGTCGGAGCCGAATTTGCCGGAGTTTCTGGATACAAGCTCGGCGCTGTACTTGAAGCTGATCGGGATGACGTCGGACGCGCTGACGGCGGCGAATCCGCAGCCGTTTTCATCCGGCGATATGCAGACCGTGGAAACGCTGCGAAACGCATGGACGGGGGCGGCCGGCTCCGTCGACGAGTGGGACGCACAATTGAGGCAGCCGGCCAAAACGGCGGCGAACGAGCTGAACGAGGCGCTGAAAAGCCTGGCCGCATATAATGAAAAGCCGGACCGGTCGACGCTGTGGAGCGTGCAATCGTCGGTCATGTCCGCGGTGCTGGCCGACAGGCAGCTTCGGATGACCGTTTCGCTCGAGAGCGGAAGCTGAACTTCGGATGCGCTTCGTCGGAAATGCGTCCGATCCGGCGAAGCTGCCGTTTTACCCAAAAATCGCATATGTCGACCGGGCAGCGAATGAAGAAATCGTTCGCTGCTTTTGGATTTCCTCCGATCGCGGACGGTGCATGAAAACGGGTCTCCCTTATTTTTGGCAAAATGCGAACATATGTGCTATAATGACTGCAATAAGGGTCAGGCGAACGGATTCCCGCGGCATTAGGCCGTTAGTCGCAACGTTCAAAGACGTTCCTATTGGAGCATTGTGCGACGGGACGCAGGGCCGTATAATGAATGAATCAGGTGTCAAAAATTGGTGGGAGACGTTGAATCGTGAAGAAAAACGGCTGGATTTTGCTGTTATTCGTGTTTTTGGGCCTGATTGGAGGCGCATTGATCGCCCGCTGGCTGGAACGCGTGCCGGGCTTGTCCTTTTTGACGCGCACCGAGCAAGTAAACCTGTCGCCGTCCGTCGATTTGCTGGTGCTTGATTTCAACCTTCAATTCGGATTGAACGTAAGCCTGCTCAGCATCATCGGCGCGGTGCTGGCTATTTGGCTGTACAGAAGAATGTAACGAAAGCGGGAAAAGCTTATGAACGAGCTTCAATCGGCAAGCGAAGTGACTCTTATTCTGGCATCCGCTTCTCCGCGAAGGCAAGAGCTGATCCGGCTGCTCGGACTGCCGGTCGTCATCCGGCCGAGCGATACGGACGAAAGCACGCCGCCGGAATGGACGCCGCCCCAAGTAGTCGAGCGGCTGTCGCTGCGCAAGGCGGAGGCCGTCGCGGAGACGCTTCCGCCCGCGGCCGGCGAAGGCAGGCGCATCGTCGTCGGCAGCGATACCGTCGTCGCCCTGAACGGCGAAATCATGGGAAAACCGAAAGACCTGTCCGACGCCGTTGCGATGCTGCGGCGCCTTTCCGGCCGAACGCACGAAGTGTTTACCGGCGTGACGTGCCTCGAACCTGACTGCGGGCGGTCCGCGACCTCTCATCGGGTTACGCGCGTGCGGATGAAGGAGCTTTCCTCCGATCAGATCCGCCGTTACGCGGAAACCGGCGAGCCGATGGACAAGGCCGGAGCCTACGGCATTCAAGGAATCGGTTCCTTGCTGGTCGAAGGAATCGAGGGGTGCTACTTCAATGTCGTCGGGCTTCCGGTTTCGCTTGTCGCGGACATGCTGGAGCCGTTCGGCCTGCGATTTCCGTAACGATTGCCCGACGACGTTTAGCCGAAACCCGCGGCCGACGCGGACTAGCGAGAAGAGGATCCGAATGAACCCATCCGTCTATTTGCTGCGCGAACTTCCCCCCGGCGAACGACCTCGCGAACGCATGCAAGCGCACGGTCCCGCCGCGCTAAGCACGGCCGAGCTGCTGGCGATCTTGCTTCGCACCGGAACCCGCGACGAATCGGCCATCCACCTGGCCCAGCGAATGCTGCACGATTGCGGAGGCCTTAAGAACCTTGCCGAACGCAATTGGGAGGATTTCACGCATATCCGGGGAATCGGCCCGGCGAAAGCCCTGCAGCTCCAAGCGTCGATCGAGCTCGGACGGCGGATCGCGCGATCGAAGATGCCGGACACGGTTCGGATCACGAGGCCGCAAGACGCGGCCGATCTGCTGATGGAGGAAATGAGGCATCTGCGGGAGGAGCATTTCGTTTGCTTGTTCCTCAACACCAAAAATCACGTCATCGGCCGCAAAACGCTGTCGGTCGGCAGCCTGAACGCCTCGGTCGTGCATCCGCGTGAAGTGTTCCGGGCCGCGATCCAGCGGAGCAGCGCCTCGATTTTGTGCGCGCACAACCATCCGAGCGGCGACCAGACGCCGAGCCAGGAGGACATTTTGCTGACGCGCCGATTGACGGAAGCGGGCGAGCTAATCGGCATCGAATTGTTGGATCACCTGGTAATAGGTGACAATCGCTATATCAGTTTGAAGGAGACGGGCTGCATGTAATATAATATATAGGATTGTCCCAACAGGAGGTTTAAACTATATGTTCGGTGGTTTCACTCGCGATCTGGGGATCGACCTCGGTACCGCTAACACGCTCGTTTATGTCAAAGGAAAAGGAATTGTCGTGAGGGAGCCTTCCGTGGTCGCCCTTCGTACCGATACGAAAAAAATCGAAGCCGTGGGCGAAGCCGCCAAAAAAATGATCGGCCGCACCCCCGGCAACATCCGCGCCATTCGTCCGATGAAGGATGGCGTTATTGCCGATTTTGAAACGACGGCCACGATGATCAAGTATTTCATTCGCCGCGCGCAGAAGGAACGCTCCTTGTTTCCGCGGCATCCGAACGTCATGGTCTGCGTGCCGTCCGGCATCACCGCCGTCGAGAAGCGGGCCGTGGAAGACGCGACGAAGCAAGCCGGAGCCCGCGAAGCCTACACGATCGAAGAGCCGTTCGCGGCCGCGATCGGCGCCGATCTGCCCGTTTGGGAACCGACCGGCAGCATGGTCGTCGATATCGGCGGCGGCACGACCGAAGTCGCGGTCATCTCCCTGGGCGGCATCGTGACGAGCCGTTCCATTCGGGTGGCCGGAGACGAGATGGACGAGGCGATCATCCAATACATCAAGCGCCTGTACAACTTGATGATCGGGGAGCGGACAAGCGAACAGCTGAAAATGGAAATCGGCTCCGCGCTGCCGCTCGAACGGGTCGAATCGATCGAGATTCGCGGCCGCGACCTCGTCAGCGGCTTGCCGAAGACGCTCGCCATTACGTCGGACGAAATTACGGAAGCGCTGGGCGACACGGTTAACGCCATCGTCGAAGCGGTTAAAGTGACGCTGGAGAAATGTCCTCCCGAGCTTTCCGCCGATATTATGGACCGCGGAATCGTCCTGACCGGAGGCGGCGGTTTGCTGCGCAATCTGGACAAAATGCTCGCCCGGGAAACGGGAATGCCGGTCATCGTGGCCGAGAATCCGCTCGATTGCGTCGCAATCGGGACGGGGCGGGCCTTGGAGAACATTCATCTATTCAAAACGAGAAACGGGCGATCCGGCCGTTGATCGTTGTCAGGCAGTGCCCGGTGAAAGGAAAGCGGGTGAACGGCTATTTTTAAGATTATGCGCAACAAGCGTCTGTTCATTTTGATGATCGGGGTCATTCTGGTCGTCTCTCTTCTCGGCTACACGTTCGGAAGGCAGAAGATGACCTGGCCCGAGAAATTCATCAACGACGCATTCGGAACCCTTCAAGGCGCGCTTTATCGGCCGGTTGGGGCGGTGGCGGATTTTTTTCGCGACCTCAGCCGGCTTTCCGACGTGTATAAGGAAAACGAGGAGCTCCGGCAAACCGTTGCCCGCTACACGGAAGACAAGATCCGTTACAATCTGATCGAGAAACAGAACGAGTACCTGCAAGAGGCGCTTAATTTTACCGAAAGACAGAAGGAACTGTACAACAATTACCGGTATTTGATAGCCCAGGTGGTAGCCAACAGCTCTAATCCATACGATCCGACAATCAAGATCAATCTCGGCTCTCATGACGGAATCAAGGAAAAAATGGCGGTAACGACGGTGGACGGCCTCGTCGGACTCGTCAGCCGCGTTTCCGAGTTCACGTCCACGGTGACGCCGATTACGGAAATGAGCGCGACGTCGACGGATTCCATCTCGATTGCCGCGACGGTATTCGGCCGCGAGGACGAGGCGTTCGGCATCGTGGACTTCGACAAGGAAAAAACGTGCTGCAAATGAGCAAAATCGACGAAAACGACGTCGTGAAGGAAGGCGACATCATCATTACGTCCGGCAGCGGCAACGTGCTGCCCAAAGGGCTGATTATCGGCACGGTCGTCAGCAGCCAGGTCGGGGATTTCGGACTTACGCAAACGGCTCAGGTGGAGCCGGCCGCCAAGTTTGACCACTTGAACGATGTGTTCGTCGTGGTGACTCCGGATGTGGACGCTCCGTGAAGCTGCGGCTGAATTGGACGATATTGGCGACGCTGCTGCTATTGCTGCTTCAGACCTCCGTTCTTCCCTGGCTCGTACCGCCGGGGTGGAGCGACCGTCTGCTTCCTCATCTGCCTTTCCTTATGACGATCTTCGTCGCTTTATTCGGGAATCGGCACCGGGCCTTTTTCTTCGGGCTCGGCTTTGGCCTTCTGGAGGACATTCTGTTCTACGGCCAGTTGATCGGAGCTTACGGCTTTACGATGGCTTTGCTCGGCTATCTGTTCGGCCTTATTCCGGAACGTCGTTCCCGCACGCTCGGACTTACGCTCGGCTGCGTCGCCCTCGGGAGCGCGATTCTCGATTTGGCGATTTTCGGCATTTACGAGCTGTTTCAATTGGTTAACATAACGTTCGCGTTCGCGGTCTACTGGCACATGGTGCCTACTCTTTTGATTTCGGTGCTGCTCGCGCTTCTGCTATATATTCCGGTTCGCAGATGGCTCGTCAAAAACATCGCCTCTTCCGCCGACGAAAACGGAGCCTGACGGGGGAGCGTGCAGGAATTCGGGCCGGTCTGGCAGAATTGGTAACGTAGGGAGGAGCGAGTAAAATTGAACGGCAAATCGGCGATTACGATCAAAGGCGTCAAAGAAGGGCTCGTCTTCCTGCTTGACGACCAGTGCGACTTCGTGTCCCTGTTGGACGAGCTTCAAGCCAAGCTGGACAAGCACGAGCAGCAGCTGGCGGGGCCGATCGTGCATGTTACCGTCAAACTCGGTTCCCGCAAGTTAGGCGAAGAAGACAAGGAGCGGATACGTTCCGCGATTAGAAGACAGGGCAATTTCCTGGTCCAGAGCATCGAAAGCGACGCGGAAACGGAAGAAGCGGCAGCCCCCGGAAACGAAATGCACACGATCGCCGCCATCGTTCGTTCGGGTCAGACGATCGAGCTGGTCGGCGATCTGCTGCTGATAGGCGACGTCAATCCGGGCGGCACCGTGCGCTGCACCGGCGATATTTATATTATGGGAGCGCTTAGAGGAATCGCCCACGCCGGTTATCCGGACGGTACCGGCGCGATCATCGCGGCGTCGCGCATGACGCCGACGCAGCTTCGCATAGCGGACGTCATCAGCCGGCCGCCCGAAGAATGGACTTCGTCCGAACCTTGGATGGAATATGCTTATTTGCGCGACGGTGTGATGGAAATGGACAAGCTGACGCATTTGCACCACCACCGCAAACAAGTCTTGCATTTCAAAGGAGTGTAGAACGATGGGAGCAGCGATCGTCGTAACTTCAGGCAAAGGCGGCGTCGGCAAAACGACGACGTCGGCGAATCTGGGAACGGCACTGGCGCTAATGGGCAAAAAAGTATGCATGGTCGATACGGACATCGGCCTTCGCAACTTGGATGTCGTCATGGGACTCGAAAACCGGATCATCTACGATCTTATCGATGTCGTGGAAGGGCGCTGCCGGTTGAACCAGGCGCTTGTGAAGGACAAGCGGTTCGATGAGCTGTACATGCTTCCGGCCGCGCAAACGAAAGACAAAAACGACGTATCCCCGGAACAGGTCCGCAAGCTGATCGAGGAACTGAAGCCGGATTTCGACTATGTGATCATCGACTGTCCGGCCGGCATCGAACAGGGCTTTCAGAACGCGGTCGCGGGCGCGGACGAGGCGATCGTCGTCACGACCCCGGAAAACGCCGCGGTTCGCGACGCGGACCGGATTATCGGCCTACTGGAGAAAAAAGGCATTGCCTCGCCCAAGCTCGTCATTAATCGGATTCGCCCGAATATGCTCAAAAGCGGCGACATGCTGGAGGTCGACGATATTTGCCAGGTGCTCGCCATCGACCTGATCGGAATCGTGCCGGATGACGAGAACGTCATCAAAGGCGCCAATCATGGCGAGCCCACGGTAATGAATCCCGCTTCCCGCGCGGCCATCGCTTACCGCAACATCGCCAGGCGCATTCTCGGGGAGACGGTTCCCCTCATGCATTTGGAAGAGAAAAGCGGCATGTTCGGGCGGGTCAAGAAGTTTTTCGGAATGGGTTGATTCCGCTTGCTGAACCGACTGAAAAATATAGATTGGCCGATGCTGCTCATCCTGTTCGCCTTCATGGCGATCAGCACGCTTGTCGTCCGCAGCGCGACGATCAACGACGCCGCCAACTTCGCCAACTCCGACGTGAAGACGATGATTTTTTACGGCGTCGGGTTTGTCGTTCTTCTTTTGATCACGCTGTTCGACTACAAGCTTCTTTTAAAGACCTGGTACGTCTGGTATGCGATCGGCATTTTGACGCTGATTCTCGTCTATTTCTTCGGGATTTCCCGCAACGGGGCCCGCGGCTGGTTCGATCTCGGGGGAGGGCTGACGTTTCAGCCGGCGGAACTGATGAAGCTGTTCCTGATCATCGCCGTAGCCGCCGTCATGGGCAGGCGTCAGGGGGATCCGCTTCGGTTCCGCACCGACGTTCTCTCCATTGCGGGAGTCTCGATCGTGCCGTTCGCGCTCGTTATGATTCAGCCGGACCTCGGGAACGCAATCATTTATATTTTTATCGTGCTCGGCATGCTGTGGATCGGAAACGTCCGCTACACGTACGTGCTGATCGGACTCGGCGCCGTCGCGGCCGGTCTCGTGCTGTTCGTGACGCTGTTCAACGTGTTCAATACGGAAATCAAGGAATTTCTCTCCACTCACGAGAAATCCCACTGGTACGAGCGCATCAATACGTACATCCATCCGGAACAGGCTTCGGCGGACGAGCGAAGACAGTCCGAATACGCCAAAATCGCGATCGGATCCGGCGGCTTGACCGGCGACGGGTACATGCAGGGCGAATCGAAAAACCGGAAATTCATCCCCTACACCTACTCGGATTCCATCTTCGTCGTCATCGGCGAGGAGTTCGGGTTCCAGGGCGCGGCCATTTTGCTTTTGCTTTATTTTATCTTTATCTACCGAATGATCCTGATCGCTTACCAGTGCTACGATTTGCGAGGGTCGTTCATTATTATCGGCATCGCTTCGATGATGGTGTTCCAAATTTTCCAGAACATCGGAATGATGATCGGCATTATGCCGATTACCGGGATTACGCTTCCGTTCATCAGCTACGGGGGCACGTCGCTTATCCTGAACATGATCTGTATCGGCCTCGTCTTCAGCATTAAGGCCCATCAGGAAAAATATTCGATGGACGACAACTGACCGCAGACCGTCTGCGCCTTCCCGAACCGCCGCCGGCGGGGAGGGGGCGTATTTTTTTTGCGTTGGTCTAAAGCTCGCTTGTCCGCCATATCGTGGTACAAACCATTTTTGCGGACAAGGGGCGATTTCGATGCAATCTCGGAAGAACGTCGGGGAACGAAGACGTCAAAATCATGACGAAGCCGATCCGGAAAGATGGTGGAAGGAAAGGCAGCGCCGGTTGAACGGCGGCGATTGGGAGCCGAGCGGGCTTACCGGTTTGCGAAGCCAACCCGGCGAGAGCGCACGCGCGAAAACGGATAAAAACGACTCTTCCTACGGAAAAGGGCCTAATCATCCGTTAGGAAGGTTTATGAAAGGGCTGCTCATTCGAACGGCGATCGCAGGGGTCCTGTTGGCGGCGGCTTGGGCGGGCTTGCGGCTGGAGCTTCCCGGAAGCGCCGAGGCGAAAGAGTGGGCGCTGGACGCGGTGACGCGCGACATGGATTTCCGGGCGGTCGAGGCCTGGTATGGAAACACGTTCGGAGGTTCGCCTTCGTTTTTGCCGAGTTTCCGGCATCAGGAACAATCGCGGCCCGTAAGCGCGGAGTGGAGCCGGGATGCGGTCGTGCCGCCGCTTGCCGGCCGTTTGGTCGAAACGTTCGGCGAAGGCGGAGACGGCGTGCGGATCGCGGCCGAGGAAGGCAGCCCGGTAGCGGCGGTGCATACCGGAAGGGTGACGCAAGTGACGGCCGACGAGGAGGGGGCGGCAACGATATCGGTGCAGCATGCCAACCGCGTCGTCACCGTGTACGGGAACGTCATCGACCCGGAGGTGAGGCCGGGCGATTGGGTGGAGGCGGGGCAAAAACTCGGCGAGCTCGGGACGGGACGGACGGGCGACGGCAGCCTTGCGGGCGAAGGCACGCTGTTTTTTGCGATCAAGCAAAACGGAAAAACGCTCGACCCGGCGGAAGTGGTGCCGTTTGATTAAATGGCGGGGCATTTCGTTCAAGCTGCACCCTCTGTTCGTCCTCCTGATGATCGGCTCCGTCCTGACGGGACGGTTTTTGGAGGCGGCGACGCTGTTCGGCATCGTGCTCGTACACGAGCTCGGCCATTTGATCATGGCGCTTCGCTTCGGCTGGGCGGTCCGAGAAGTGAAGCTCCTTCCGTTCGGCGGCGTCATGGAGACGGAAGGCGCGGGGACGACTCCGGTGAAGGAGGAAGTGTGGGTCGCGGTTGCGGGGCCGCTGCAGAACGCGATATTGGCCGGCGGGGCGTGGGTCGCGGGACAAGCGGGGCTGGTCGACGCGTTATGGGTGGACGACTTCCTGAAGGCGAACGCGACGATCGCCCTGTTCAACCTGGCGCCGATCCTGCCGCTGGACGGCGGAAGAATGGTCCAGGCGTGGATGAGCCTGCGGCTGCCGTACCACAAGACGCTGCTATGGACGGCGAGAGGCAGCGTGGGTTTAAGCGCGTTCGTCGTCCTGCTGTCCGTGTATCCGCTGCTCCGAGGCGGTCTGCTGCAGCTCAACCTGCTGCTGATCGGCCTGTTTTTATGCGCTTCGAACTGGATGTATTTAAAAAACGTTCCGTACGTGTTCCTTCGGTTTCTCGTTCACCGCGCCAAACGGTTCGAAAGTCGGATCGACGGAGGCACGCTCGCGCAGCCGATCGTGGTCGCCGAGCACCGGCCGCTCTCTTCGGTCGTCCATCTCCTGATGAAGGAGCGCTATCACCTCGTTTATGTAATGAGCCGGGGAAAAATCGCCCGGGTCGTACCGGAAGGGACGATGATCGACGGCTTTATCGGCACGCTGACAAACGGGCATGCGGACTTGCGCTTTTTCAGGTAAAATAGGAGAAACGGGTTTGGGAGAGGGGGGCAGGCATGAAACAGCTGCTCGTTCATTGTTCGCGCAACATCACGCAGTCCGCCCTTGTCGAAGACGGAAAACTGACCGAATTCAGCGTCGAGCGTTCCGAGAGCTCTTCGCTGGTCGGCAATTTTTACAAAGGCCGGGTCGTCAACGTGCTTCCCGGCATGCAGGCGGCTTTCGTGGATATCGGCCTGTCCAAAAACGCGTTCCTGTACGTCGACGACGTGCTGCATCCCCACCTCGACAAGCAGCCCAAAGTAAAGCCGCCGATCGCGGATCTGCTTAAAGTCGGGGACGAGCGGATCGTTCAGGTGATGAAAGAGCCGCTCGGCGGCAAGGGGCGCGAGTGACGACGCATTTCTCGCTGCCCGGCCGGTCGCTTGTCTACATGCCGTATGCGGATTACGTCGGCGTTTCGAAAAAAATCGAGCACGAGCAGGAACGAGTCCGGCTGAAGCATATGGCCGAGGAGCTGCGCAAGCCGGGAGAGGGCGTCATTTTGCGCACCAACGCGGAAGGCGAAAGCGCGGACTCGCTCGCGAAGGATTTGGACGAGCTGCGCGGCATTTGGGAGGGGATCGTCGAAGCGGCGGAAACGGCCGCCCCGCCCAGCGAGCTGCACCGGGATTTCGGTCTCGTGCAGCGTTTGATCCGCGACGTGTTTACGCCGGATACGGAAGAGCTCATCATCGATGACGAGCACGCTTTCCGCCATGCGCGTTCCTTTTTGCTGAAGACCGCCTCCGGGCTCGAAGACCGGCTCCGGCTGTACCGCGATCCGGTTGCCTTGTACGACAAGTTCGGCATCAACGAGCAGCTCGAGAAGGCGTTCCAGCACCGGATTTGGCTGGAAAGCGGCGGCTACCTCGTCTGGGACCAGACCGAAGCGCTGACGGTCATCGATGTCAACACGGGGAAATTCACCGGCACGGTCGACCTCGAAGAAACGGTATTCCGCACGAACGCGGAGGCGGCGGTCGAAATCGCCCGCCTGCTTCGGCTGCGCGACGTCGGCGGCATCGTCATCGTCGATTTTATCGATATGGAAACCGAGCGGCACCGCGACGAGGTCGTCCGGCAGCTCGAAGCCGCGATGAAACGGGACCGGACGAAATGCCAGGTGCTCGGCTGGACCCGGCTCGGGCTTTTGGAGCTCACCCGGAAAAAAGCGCGCGCCAACGTCGAATCGTTTTTTTACGAGACGTGCGTTTCCTGCAAAGGCAAAGGGAAAATCTTCATTCGCTAAGCTTTTTGTTGTAATTGCGCAGGGTCTGTGGTAGAATTCTATAGTGCGTGCAAAGTGCTCTAGTGGAATTGCATGCTGTAACCGCACTCCACGGGTTCGGAAGACCGGGATTGCCCGCGAAGCTCGCTTCGCCGCGGCGTCCGGCACCCATCGAGGCGAGTCTTGGACATGAGGAGGTGCACAAATGTACGCGATTATTGAAACCGGCGGCAAGCAATACAAAGTGCAAGCCGGCGACGTTCTGTTCGTGGAGAAGCTGGCGGCTAACGAAGGCGACAGCGTGACGTTCGACCGCGTTCTCGCCGTATCCGGCGACAACGGCTTCGTGACCGGATCCCCGCTCGTTTCCGGAGCATCCGTAACGGCTAAAGTCGAGAAGCACGTCAAAGGCGAGAAGATCATCGTCTTCAAGTATAAACCGAAGAAAAACATCCGCAAAAAGCAAGGTCATCGTCAACCGTACACGAAAGTGACCATCGAATCGATCAAGGCTTAAGCTGGTAGAGCCCGATGATTACGGTGAATATCTTTCGCAAGGCTGACGGTCGGATCGAACGCTTTGCCGTAACCGGCCACGCCAAATACGCGGACCCCGGACGAGATATCGTTTGCGCCGGCGTATCGGCCGTGACGATCGGAGCGGTCAATGCGATTGAGAAGCTGACGGGGCTTGTTCCCGACGCGGAGGTTGTTTCCGGTTTTTTGTCGGCGACCGCTCCGGCGGGAGAAGACGAAGAACGGAACGGCCAAGTGCAACTGCTGCTGGAAGGCATGCTTGTCGCGTTGCAGTCCATCGCGGACGAATACGGCAAGTACGTGAAAATAAAAGAAAAAATAGCGAATAAAGGAGGTTGAGATCCATGTTGAAGCTGAATCTTCAGTTGTTCGCCTCGAAGAAGGGCGTAGGCTCCACGAAGAACGGCCGCGATAGCCGTTCGAAGCGTCTCGGCGCGAAGCGCGCCGACGGTCAAGCCGTCACCGCGGGCAGCATCCTGGTGCGCCAACGCGGCACGAAGATCCACCCGGGCAACAACGTCGGCATCGGCAAAGACGACACGCTGTTCGCGAAAGTCGAAGGCGTCGTCAAGTTCGAACGTTGGGGACGCGACCGCAAGAAAGTCAGCGTATACCCTGCCGAACAAGCGCCTGTTGCCGCAGCTCTTGAAGGCTAATAATTCTCACCCAGAACCCCGGCCACCGCGTGAGCCGGGGTTTTTGGTTCAAATGACCGAAGCGGGGAAGTCGCATAATGTCAAACCATCGGATCGCGTGGGCGGCAGCTCTGGCCGTCTCACATCTCCTTCCGGGCGCCGCGGTGTTCGTCTGGCGGGAAGCATGGTGGCCCTTGATCGTTTTTGTGCTGTGGAGCGCCCTGGCCGCGCTTCTGTTCGTCGCCGCCGACCGCCGGCAAGACCGGCGCCGGCACGATCGGCTGATCGCCCATACCCAGCGCGCAGCCGTCGAGATGCTGGGCCAGCACCGGCACGATTGGATGAACGAAGTGCAAATTTTGTACGGCTACCTGAAGTTGAAAAAATACGATAAAGCCATTGACGTCGTGGACAGAATAAGATTGCGCATGGAGAAGGACAGCCGCATTTCGCGGATCGGGATTCCGGGGCTGGCCGTCTACTTGCTGTCTTTTCGCGCGGCGGGCCATACGATTCGCCTGGAGGCGGAAATCGAGGAAGGCTGGAAGCCGGAGCTCGCGGGTCCGGACCCGGACAAGCTCACCGGCGCGGTGGCCGCCCTGGTGAACGTCGTTCGAATTCATGCCGCGGTCCCTCGCGAGGAGCCGCCCACGCTTTGGCTTTACTTCGGCGCGGACGGGCGGCGGGCGCGATTGTCCATGGAATTCGACGGGGAAGTGCCGGCGAGGGACATCGTCCCGCAAGAAATGGAGCGGGCTTTGGACGGCTTCGGGAGCGTCAAGGAAGCTTCGGAGGCCGGGGGCGGCGAAGAGGCCGGCCGCCTGCGCTGGACCGTCGCTTTTCCGCCTAACGAACGAATCGATCAGCCTGCATAACGGAGTGAATTCATCATGTTTGTAGACAAGGCGAAAATATTTGTAAAAGGCGGAGACGGCGGGGACGGGCTCGTCGCGTTCCGCCGCGAGCTTTACGTCCCGGAAGGCGGCCCCGCGGGGGGCGACGGCGGCAACGGCGGCAGCGTCGTGTTTCGCGTCGACGAGGGTCTTCGGACGCTGATGGACTTTCGGTACCAGAAGCATTTCAAGGCGAAGCGCGGGGAGAAAGGGCGAAACAAATCCCAGCACGGCGCCAATGCCGAGGATCTGATCGTGCGGGTGCCGCCCGGAACCGTCGTTTACGATGACGACACGGGCGAGCTGATCGCGGATATGACCCGGCACGATCAGGAAGTGGTCATCGCCAAGGGCGGCCGCGGCGGACGGGGCAACATTCGGTTCAAGAGCCCGGCCAACACGGCGCCCGCCATCGCGGAAAACGGCGAGGAAGGCCAGGAGCGGTGGGTCGTGCTGGAGCTGAAGGTGATGGCGGACGTCGGGCTCGTCGGCTTTCCGAGCGTCGGCAAATCGACGCTCCTGTCGGTCGTGTCGGGCGCCCGCCCGAAAATCGGCGCCTACCACTTTACGACGATCACGCCGAATCTCGGCGTCGTCGAGCTGGACGACGATCGCAGCTTTGTCATGGCGGATCTTCCCGGGCTGATCGAAGGCGCGCATGCCGGCGTAGGCCTGGGCCATGAATTTCTCCGCCACGTCGAGCGGACGAGGGTCATTATCCACGTCGTGGACATGTCCGCGATGGAAGGGCGCGACCCGTTCGACGACTGGGTGAAAATCAACGACGAGCTGAAGCTGTACAACGAAAAGCTCGCCGATCGGCCGCAGATCGTGGCGGCCAACAAGATGGACATTCCCGAGGCCGAGGAGCATCTGGCGCCATTTCGCGAAAAAGTCGAAGCCGCCCGTCCCGGCACGTTGATCATGCCGATTTCCTCGATTACGCGTCAGGGCGTCAATGAATTGCTGTACAAGGCGGCCGAGCTGCTCGAATCGCTGCCGGACGCAGCCGAGACGGCGGACGACGAAGCTGCCGAAGCGGCGGACAACGTCGTTTACCGGATGGAGCGCAAGCCCGATCAACATGAATTTACGATTTCCCGCGACAACGAAGTCTACGTCGTGGAAAGCGAATCGATCGAAAAGCTGCTGAAGCGGACCCAGTTCGGTTCGTACGAAGCGGTCATGCGGTTCGCCCGCATTCTTCGCAATATCGGCGTCGACGCGGAGCTTCGCAAACGCGGCGCCCGGGACGGAGACACGATTCGGGTCGGCGACTTCGAGTTCGAATTTTTCGAAGGCGGCAAGGACGCGTATTTGTTCGAAGACGAGTAAAGCTTTCAGGTCCGGCGCCTTTGCGGCGTTCGGGCTTTTTTTGTTTCCGAGCCTATTGCCGGAAAGCGCCGATTTCGGTATAATGTCCACTATGAACAGACATTCGTCTTTTCTGGGAGGACGGAAAATGGCCGAGCGTTATTTCGTTGTCCGCGAGGATCTGCTGCCGGAGGGCATTTTGAAAACGGAGCAGGCAA
This sequence comes from Cohnella algarum, assembly GCF_016937515.1. Taxonomy (NCBI): domain Bacteria; kingdom Bacillati; phylum Bacillota; class Bacilli; order Caryophanales; family Paenibacillaceae; genus Cohnella; species Cohnella algarum. Next base: position 6,020,374 of record NZ_JAFHKM010000002.1, on the reverse strand, counting down.
AGGCGCTGCTGAGACGCGGAGAAGCGGCCACCGTCCACGAGGCGGCGGAACGCGTCGGCCTTAGCCGCAGCGCGTTCTACAAGTACAAGGACGGCGTATATCCGCTTGAGCAGACGGCCCGCGAACGCATCGCGACGCTGTCGATGGATTTGGAGCACCGCTCCGGCGTGCTGTCGAAGGTGCTCGGCACGCTCGCGGTGAACGACGGCAACGTGATGACGATCTCGCAATCGATCCCGCTGCAGGGCCTTGCCAACGTGGTCGTGACGATTGACGCTTCGCAGCTGGCCGGAACGCTGGGCGAATTGATCGACAAGCTGAAATCGCTGGACGGCGTCCGGCGCGCGACGGTCGTGGGCCGAAGCTGATTTCGGCCGCGGCGATCCGTTATATTTAAAAAGGAATGAAGCCTGAAATCGCTGGCTTACCCGAGGAGGAAACGTACACATGATCAAACCGGTAAAAGTCGGCTTGCTCGGTCTTGGGACCGTCGGCACCGGCGTCGTTCGCATCGTGCAAGGGCACCAGGACGATTTGCAAAGCCAGACGGGATCCCCGATCTCGATCGAGAAAATTTTGGTGAAGGACCGCTTTAAATCGAGAAGCATCGCGGTGGAGCCGTCCAAGCTGACGGAGGATCCGTGGGAAATCGTTCGCGATCCGAATATCGACGTCGTCGTCGAGGTCATGGGCGGAATCGAAGAAACGAGGAAGCTGATCCTGGAGGCGCTCGACCGCGGCAAGCACGTCGTCACCGCCAACAAGGACCTGATGGCGCTGCACGGCCAGGAGATTTTGGCGAAGGCCCACGAGAAGGGCTGCGACGTGCTGTACGAAGCGAGCGTGGCCGGCGGCATTCCGATTATCCGGACGCTGATCGAAGGCTTTTCCTCGGACCGGATTACGAAAATCATGGGCATCGTCAACGGGACGACCAACTATATTTTGACGAAAATGAGCCAGGAAGGCGCGGCGTACGGCGACGTGCTGAAGGAAGCCCAGGCGCTCGGCTACGCCGAAGCCGACCCGACGTCCGACGTGGAAGGGCTCGATGCCGCCCGCAAAATGACGATTTTGTCGACGCTCGGCTTTCGCGCCAACGTGTCGCTCGAAGACGTCGACGTCAAAGGCATCAGCTCGGTGTCGCAGGAGGATATCCGCTACGCCCAGCAGTTGGGCTACGAGGTGAAGCTGCTCGGCATCGCCGAACGGCAGGACGACTACATCAGCGTCAGCGTGCAGCCGACGATGGTGAAGCGCAGCCACCCGATCGCTTCGGTGAACGGCGTGTTCAACGCAGTGTATGTGTACGGCGAAGCGGTCGGCGAAACGATGTTTTATGGCCCGGGAGCGGGCGAGATGCCGACGGCGACTTCGGTCGTCGCCGATCTTGTCGCCGTCGTCAAAAACGCGAAGCTGGGCATCAACGGACGCCAGGCGGCAATCGCGTACAAAGAAAAGAAGCTGAAAAGCGACGAACAGATCGCCTCCAAATATTTCATGCTGCTGAACGTGGAGGATCGGGCAGGCGTGCTGGCGCAAATCGCCCAGGTGTTTTCCAAGTTCGACGTCAGCATCGAGTCGGTCATGCAGCCGGTTACCGCCGAAGCGGGCGGTGCGGAGCTGATCATCACGACCCACAGCGTCAGCAAAGCGGCGCTAAGCGACGTGCTGAAGGCGTTCGGGGCGTTATCCTTCATCCGGGAAATCAAGAGCGTATACCGCGTCGAGGGCTGAAGCGAAGAGGCTCGTTAAGGCATTTGCAACGCGCTCGCACAGGCGTTCATGCCCGAAAACTTTCGTGCCCGAAAGGCATTCGTACCCGCACAACATGACATTTAAAGGAGTTTTCATATGCGTTATCCGAACGATACATTGGTTTCCGGAAGCGATTCGGCCGTCCGCGACCGCGTCGTTGTCCGGGTTCCGGCCAGCACGGCCAATCTGGGGCCCGGGTTCGATACGCTCGGGATGGCGCTTTCCTTGTACGCGTGGGTGGACATGCGCCCTTGCGCCGCGGGCGAGGAGACGACGATAACGCTCCTGGGCGAAGGCCTTGACGGCGTCGCGACGGACAAGTCCAATATCGTGTATCAGGTGGCGCAGTCCGTGTTCGAAAAAGCGGGCGCGAAGCTGCCCGAGCTGCATATCGCGATCCGCAGCGACATTCCGCTGACCCGGGGCTCGGCAGCAGCGCGTCCGCGATCGTAGGCGGGCTTGTCGCCGCGAACGCGCTGATCGGCGGCAAGCTGTCCGATGATCGGCTGTTTCAGATGGCGACGGAAATCGAGAAGCATCCGGACAACGTCGGAGCTTCGCTGTTCGGCGGCATCGTCGCGGCCGCCTGGGACGGCGAGCGCGCCGAAGCGGTGCGGTTCGATCCGCCGCGGGGCCTTGCGGCGATGGTCGTCATTCCGGCGTTCGAGCTCTCGACGAAAAAGGCCCGCGGCGTGCTGCCGGAGCGGCTGACGCTCGGCGACGCCGTCTTCAACGTGAGCCACAGCTCGCTGCTTACGGCGGCGCTGGCGACGGGACGGCTGGACGTCTTGCGCCACGCGATGCGCGACCGGCTGCATCAGCCGTTCCGCGCGGCGCTCGTCCCCGGCATGGAGACGATTTTGCGCGAAGCGCCGGAGCATGGCGCGTTCGGGGCGGTGCTTTCGGGCGCGGGCCCGACGCTGCTCGCGCTCGCGGAGGCGGCTCCCGACCGTCACGGGGAGCTGGAGCGCTTCGTGACCGAGGCGATGGCCCGCGAGGGCATCGAGGTGGAGATCCGTTGGCTGGACATCAGCCTTAAGGGACCGGAGATCCGGACGATCGGATCGGATGATCCCGATTTTGGGAAGGAGCCGCAGCAGGTGCTGCCGGCCCCGGAAACGGAGGCAAGCAAGTGAGCGCTTCATCGAAGCCGACCGTCGCCGCGCTTCCGAAAGGAAGCTTTTCGGACGAAGCGGCGCGATATTTTTTTCGCAATCGGCCGGTCGAGCTGGTTTATCATAAAATGATCGCCGACGTCTTCAAATCGACGGACCGGGGAGATACCGATTGGAGCGTCATTCCGATCGAAAACACGATCGACGGCTCCGTCAGCCTTCACACCGACTGGCTGGTGCATGAAGTCGATCTCCCGATTCGGGCGGAATGGGTGTTTCCCGCCGTGCAAAATCTCGTAGGCCGCCTGCATGAATTTAAAGGCGGCGAGGGAGGCGGCTGGAACCCGGCAAGCATCCAAAAAGTGTTCAGCCATCCGGTCGCGATGGCGCAGTGCTACGATTTTCTCCGCTCCCGCCTGCCGCATGCCGAGCTGGAGACGCTCAGCAGCACGGCGGAGGCGATTCGGACCGTTTCCGAAAACCCGGACCGCGGCTGGTGCGCGATCGGCACGAAAACGGCCGCCGCCGAATACGGTTTGGATGTGCTGGAAGAAGGCGTGACGGATCACGACAACAACTATACCCGGTTTTTGCTTGTCGGTCCGCGGTCCTTCGAGGACGATACCGCGCCGCTGCGGAAGACGAGCATCCTGATCACGCTGCCGGAGGACTATCCGGGCGCGCTGCACCAGGTGCTGTCGGCGTTCGCCTGGCGGCGGATCAATCTGTCCCGGATCGAATCCCGCCCGACGAAAAAGAAGCTGGGCAACTACTACTTTTTTATCGATATCGAGATGTCGCTGGACACCGTGCTTCTCCCTGCGGCCCTCGCCGAAATCGAGGCGATCGGCTGCCAGGTTCGCATATTGGGCTCGTACCCGAGCTATCCTTACGAAGAAGCATAGCAAATTGCCAATTCCGGAGGGTCGAACAAGATGGCAGAGCAATGGATCTATTTGAACGGCAGTTTTGTGACGAAGGAAGACGCGAAAATATCCGTTTTCGATCACGGATTTTTGTACGGGGACGGCATTTTTGAAGGCATTCGGATCTACGAAGGCAACATTTTCCGCTGCAAGGAGCACCTTGACCGGCTGTACGATTCCGCCAAATCGATCATGCTGAACATCCCGCTTTCCTACGAGGAGATGCAGGAGGCGCTCGTCGAGACGATCCGCAAAAACGACATGAGAAACGGCTACATTCGGCTGGTCGTATCCCGCGGCCCCGGCAATTTGGGCCTTGATCCGCTGCGGTGTCCGGCGGCGTGGGTCATCATTATCGTCGAGCAGCTTTCGATTTATCCCGAAGAAGCGTACCGCGAAGGCTTGCGTTCCGTTTCCGTCAGTCCCCGCCGCAATCTGCCCGACGCGCTGAATCCGAAAATCAAGTCGCTCAACTACCTGAACAACGTGCTGGTTAAAATCCAGTCCAACCTGGCGGGCGTCGGGGAAGCGATCATGCTGAACTCCCAAGGCTACGTGGCGGAAGGTTCGAGCGACAACATCTTTATCGTCAAACGCGGAACTGTCTACACGCCGCCTTGCTACGTCGGGGCGCTGGAGGGCATCACGCGGGGCGCGATCATGGAGCTGTGCGGCAAGCTCGGCTATCCGCTCAAAGAGGAGCCGTTCACGCTGCACGACGTGTACACCGCGGACGAGGTGTTTTTCACCGGAACCGCCGCCGAAGTCATTCCCGTTCGGGAAGTGGACGGCCGCGTCATCGGCGTCGGCCATGCCGGTCCGATCACGACGAAGCTGCTGGAGGAATTCCGCAAAATCGTGACGGTAGAAGGCGTACAGGCATTTTAAATCAAAATGGCAAGCGGCAACCGGGGGCCCGAGCGGGGGCTTCCGGTTTTTTTTCGCGTTGGGATGCGCCCGGAACTTTTATTCGCGCATAGATGTCAAACGCCCATCTCCTGCATAGGATGTAATGGTGGTGCCAGGGCATTCGCCCGCACGTGAACGATCATGCGCTCAGGAGGGAACGGCGTGAAAATCCATATGGTGAAAAAAGGAGATACGTTGTATTTCATCGCCAAAAAGTACAACGTATCTCTGGAGGAGCTGATTGCGGCGAATCCGGAAATTTCGAACCCGGAGGAAATCGACGCAGGCATGAAAGTCAAAATTCCGATGCCTGCCCAGCCGACGTTCGAAATTATGCATCAGCATACGGTACAACAGGGCGATACGCTGTGGAAGCTGTCCAAGGCTTGGGGCGTTCCGCTGGAGTCGCTCATCAAGGCGAATCCGCAACTGAAAAATCCGAACGTTCTGCTGACGGGAGAGGTCGTCAACATCCCGAAGGTCGGCCAAAGCCAAGCGATGGCGGAATCCGGAGGCGGGACGGTCATCGGCGGCGGAGCCGCGAATCCGGGAGGCAATTGGTGGCCTCCGGGCAAGAAAAACACGGGCGTCGTCCCCGGAGTGCAGGCGCAAGCCGAAACGGGCGTCATACCGGGAACCGGCGGCAAAGCCGGCACGGGGGTCAAGCCCGATACCGGAGCGAAGCCGGAGACGGGGGTGAAACCGGAGCCGGAAGCGAAGCCGGAGACGGGGGTGAAACCGGAGACCGGGGCGAAACCCGAAACCGGAGCGAAACCGGAAGCCAAGGTCAAGCCCGAAGCCGGCGGGAAAACCGAGAAACCGATCCAACACGCGCCGGCCCCGGCCAAAGCTTCGCAGAAGCCGCTCGAGTCCGACATCCTCACCGCGCCTTCCAATCTTCTTGCGAATGTCGAGCCCAACCTTCAGCCTAATAGCCAGCCCAACCTCCAGCCGAACGTTTCCCCCGCTCCGGCGCCTGTATTCGAAGGGCAATCGGCCAAAATCGACTTCGAGCCGCACGGCGATTTGTTCAAGCCTTTTCCGGTTCCGGCTTATGAAGTCACGGCTCCGGTACAGGATGTGCCGTGCCCGGACAACGTAGGCGGCTTCGGACACGGTTACGGATGGGGAACGGACGCATTCGCTTCTCCAAGCAGCTTCGGCTACGGCTGGGAGCACGATCATGCGCAGGTGTCGCCCGCAAGCGATAATGCCGCATTCGGACCTTCTTCTTTCCCTGTCGGGGCGGAAGCGGCAAACCCGTATGGCGGTTACGGCACGCAGGGCGGATGGACCGACCCTTACGGCCATAGCGGATACGGCGGAGGCTACGATCCGGGTCATGAGGCTCCGTTCGTTTCTCCCGGCGCGGTGCCGGCGAACGTTTCTCCGGGAAATGCCGCCTTGTCCAACGTGTCCCCGTCCGGCGTATTCCCGTCCAACGTGTCCCCGGCTGCGCAGTGGCCGAAAGGGGGATGCGACCCATGCAAAGGAGCGCCGATCTGGACGGGACCGGCCGTATCTCCGGCCTCGTTGATGCCAAACGGAGGTTATCCGGTCGCCGGCTCCATGAGCTCGCCGTTTTCATTTGGCGGGTATCCGGATCATGCCGGCCCGAACGCCGCCGTCGGGGGGCGGGGACATCCTATTTCCCCGGTACAGTCGCACCGGCGGCAGGAGAAAACTGGCCGGGAGCATTGACGACGGGGGCGGCTTCGAACATATCTCCGGCTTCGGTCGCATCGAACATCTCGCCGGCGTTCGCGTCGCCGAACGTATTCCCGGCTTCGGTTGCGCTTAATGTTTCTCCTTCTACGTTTGCGCCAAACGTCTCTCCGGCTTTGTTTGCGTCCAATGTATCTCCGGGTTCGGTCGCGTCGAACATCTCGCCGGCATTCGCATCGCCGAACGTATCCCCGGTTTCGGTTGCGTCCAACCTTACTCCGGCTTCCATCGCGCCGAACGCGGCTCCCGAGTTTGCCGGCCCGAATGTGTCTCCGGCGTTTGCCGCGCCGCATGGCGGCTATGGCGGCTATGGAGGTTACGGCAGTTATGGTGGTTATGGCGGTCACGGCTATCCGGTTGCTTATGAGCCGCTTTCCGGCATTCCGCCGATTCCTTCCTTGCCGCCGCTGGGGGGCTTGAACGACGATTGCGACCGTCCGGTGGAGGAGCCAAGTCCCGTCTCGAAGGAACAGGGAGAGGCTCCCGCCGCGACAACCGCGGCCAAAAAGAAAACCGTAAAGCTGAAAGTCAAATCGAAGGCGGCCGAATCGAAACCTAGACAACGAAGGAAAAAGAGCCAACCCTGGATCAAGTGGTAACAACTAGCGAATAATGACGGAATCCCCGGGCAGAATAGGGATAAAAGCAGCAAAGAAGGGGATTCGCCGTGTTCGGCATAAGGCTGAAAAATTTAAAGAAGCGTCTGAAACGTCAACGCAGGCCGATTTGGTCTTTGGGCGTGTGGGCGGGGGCTGTCCTTGCGGCAACCCTCGCCGGCGCCTATCTTTCGTATCAATACGTGAGCGGTTGGACGGCCATAGCTCCCGGTCATGGAGGCGACCTGCCGGTTTGGTCGGACAACTCCCCCTCCTTGTACGAGGACGAAACGACGCCTAGAGGTCAGACGATGGCGGTGTTAGCCAAACGGGAAGGCGAAGTGGAAATCGTTTTGCATCGCGTCTATTTGTGCGGAGAAGAATCCCGAAAGCTCGGGCGGCATACGACGCTGGAAACGATCGAGCTGCTGAAAGCGCATCGGGAATGGAGCGCTTCTTTTGATCAAAGCGGACGAGTCGTGATGGAGGAATCCGTCGACGATCTTTCGCCCGCTTGCCGCAAAACGGCGACGATCGGCATGGATGAAGACGGCAATCTGTCCCTGTACGACGGTCCGCCGCGGAAGGAAAACGCGATTCGGACTTTTTTCCAACTCGATGTCGGTTCGCTTGAAAGCAGCTTGTCCAAGGAGCGGCTAAAGGAATTGACGCAAGGCATTCGCGTGACCGACCGCGATGAATTCAACAGCGTGCTGTCGACGTTCAGCGACTTTGCCCGGCAAAAAACGGCCGATGTGATGACGCCGGTGAACGGAACGGAACATTAATCGGTTAAAATCGCATTTTGCTTGACGAATTTCGGATTCCCTTTTTATAATAGGGGTAACCAAAATATTGAAATCGTTCAGGAAGCACCTGAAGACCGCCCGATGGCGTCTTTGGGTGCTTCCTTTTGTTTGCCGTTTTCGGGTCCGTCCTTGGCGTGCGTTGCATTCGTACATTGAGAACTGAATAGGCCGGCCTGTTTCCGAAGCGCAAGAAGCGCAATAAATGTCGATTTTTCAGGCGATACGGGCGCATGCGTTTGGTATAATTGGAAACAAATAGTTGACGATTAAGGGAGAGATATGGGATGAAAAGGAAATCCGTATTTACGCTGAGCCTGCTGTTGACGTTCTTTCTGACGGTGCCTGCGGCGGGGGCAGCTTCATCCGTTTCGTACGGGATCCCGAACATAAACGTGCTGCTGGACGGGAAACGTCTTGCGTTTCCTGACGTCTGGCCGCAGGCCGATGCCAATCAGCGGGTGCTGGTGCCGATTCGCGTCGTTTCGGAAAACCTGGGCGCGAACGTGAACTACGCCAATAACAAGATCACGATCAAGCAGGATGGGAAGACGATCGTTTTGATCATTGGAAGCAAAACGGCAACGGTGGACGGCAAGGCGGTAACGTTCGACTCGGCGGCCGTCGTGAAGAACAACCGGACGCTCGTGCCGCTGCGGTTCGTCTCGGAGGCGCTTGGGCAGGAAGTGGAGTGGAATGGCGTAGATCAGTACGTATGGATCGGGAAGAAAGATGTGCCGGTTGTGGACGACGTAATTAAGGGCGCGCCTGTTGAAGAATACACCTATCTTTTCAGTAAGCACCCGAATGTTCTTACTTCTTCCGGGGTTCCACGAACCGAGGTTTGGGATATAAAAGAAAGCCAATTGCCCATCATGATTCCTTATGGCTTTAAGAAAGATCCTTCTAAGCCCGATTCTTGGGATTCGATTTTCTATGGCTTCTCCATCGTTTCGATTGAGAGCAAAGAGTACATTAAAATACATTACTCCGGTACATCTCACATTGGTATTCAACTCCTTTCAGATAATGGTATTCCTAGAGGCCGATTAAAAATTCAAAAACTTTCGGCCAAGGATACGGATGGAAGCTATATTGAATATTACCCGTTAACGAATTCGGGAGACGAATTGTACGGAGACCCGGATTGGAAAGAACTCCAAATCAGCGACGTGAAGTACATTCAGCTTCTTTATGACAGCAAAAACTACGTATTCATTCAAAATCCCTATTATAAAAGTTAACGGAGGTTAGGCATCCGAATGAAGAAAAAGAAAGCCTATCTTTCCCTTCTATTGGTACTGGCGATCCTTTCGGGGATCACTTCGCCAGTACCTTTTCGCAATGTAAAGACAGCAAACGCGGCAAGCACCTTGTCCTATGTATCTGGCTACAGTATCGGGGACATGACAACCAATTCCGGCAATATTTTTTACGCCGTTGCTATGTTCAGCTATACGACGCAGACGCGGGACGACGGCTCCTGGTGGCCGGTAAATCCGGGAACAACCGCTGGGGCTGCGGGCGGTGTGTCCTTTAATTACAGTTTTGATCTCCCTTACAACAAATTGGTTGAGGATGTCGAGGTTTCTGCTTATACAGGAGCACTTTACAATACGACTTCACCTAACTGGCAAGCTGTATGGAAACAATCCCGTGTAGATTCATGGGAGATCTATAACAGAAACATAAGCTCAAGCTATGGAGCCAGCATCATAGAATCGTCCAAACAAGGCTTGAACACTTCATCGGTAAGCTTCACCTTAAAACTGACCGATTCATCCGTTATTGGCGCTGCTGCTCCGCAGTATGTCGAAGTAGGGGCGAATAAGAAATCGTTGACGGTCTATTTCCCCATGCTCCTGAAGATCAAAGTAACGCCAAAGTTTATTGTGAAATACTGGGACACGAACGGAAACAGCCTTGATTCGATTTTCGGAAACTATGATCAAGTCATGGTGAGAGGAAACACCTATAGCGGCAAGACGCCACCCACTCATGAGAATTACACGTATTTTGGCTACGACAAAACAATGCAAGACGACAAATCGCCCTCTTTGTCTAATGCCGTATCGGGCAATCCACCAGCATTCACGTACGACGGAACTTATAATTCTTACGTACTACACCTTTATTACAAACCAAATGGAGGTGGCGGTAGCACTCCGCCTCCTACGCCGACGCCGCCACCGGATGACGTGGAGGGCACGATTCATGTCCGGCACATGGTTCGGACAAGCTCAACGGGCAGCTTCAGCAAGGTAGAAGAAAAATCGATTTACGTCGATTCGCTCCCGGCAACTGAAACTATAAGCCCAAATAATTCGCACGGAACCTTGCTCGGTCGGAACCAAAGTCGAAACGGGTATTCGGACGCGCTCAATAACATCAAAGGGTCGATCACCGTTAATCTGTACGATGGATCGGCCGAATCCTGGGTCACCTTTTTCTATGAAAGTTCGGGCGGCGGGGGGACGCCGGAACCGGACGTGAATCACCCTCCGGTTGTTCAAGCCGCTTGGTCCAAACCAAACGCAAATGTGGGAGATGTGGTCAGTCTCCAAATCACGTCGATCAGCGATCCGGACTATCCGGACGATTGGGTAGAGGTTGTCGGATGGGACTTCACGAAAAGCACCGAATGGCTCGCCGGCCTGCCTTCGCAGTACAATATGAATTTAACCAGTTCATCGTTTAGCGGCATCACGGCGAATCGAATCGGCTCCCATACGGTGTACGTGACAGTTGAGGACTCGCACGGCGAACGGGCGACGGCTTCGGCCACGCTGAATGTCATCGATCCGAAGCCAATCGCGATTATCGATGCACCGACGGTCGTGAAAGAGAATCGACCGCTGCCTTCTCCGATTGACGGCAGCCGATCCTACAGTCCGATCGGCAGGGACATTGTGGACTATGTTTGGACCAACAAGCAAGATAAGTACCCAGTTCCCGGCACGGAAACGGTGACGCTAAAGGTTCAGGACGACGAAGGCCGCTGGTCCGACGTGACGACGCATGACATTACGGTCATTCCGGACGAGCCTCCGATCGTCACGCTTTCGGTGCCTCCGGAGGAAACCCGGCTCGGAACGCTGACAGTCAAAAGCAATGCCTACAGTCCGGACGGCGACAAGATCGTCTCCCGCGTGTTCCAGTACAAGTACGATGCGAATAACGACGGCTTCGATAACGACGCCTGGCAGACGTATTCGACGGCCAATGTGGATTCCTATGCGTTCAAGCCGACGCGGGTCGGCAAGTATTTGTTCCGCGAATCGGTTTGCGAGGATTATGGCAAGTGCGGAAACTCGGACTCGCAGCCGGAGGCGCAGCGGACGGCCGACATCAAAAACCTGGCGCCGACGATCGACGTGAAAACGAGCGGCAGCATCACGGATCCACCCGAGACGTTTTCCTATCTCATGTCGGATCTCTACGCAACCGGGCGCTTCGTCAATCTGAACACGAGAGCGGTCGGAAACAAGAACAACTGGAAACTGGAGAACGGGATATTAAAGACGAAGACGACCATTAAACTCAGCAACATTGGACAAGTCGTTCAATTCCCGTTTTACCAGCTGTATGACCGGAACAATCAAGTGAAGGCCGGATACTTTTTCCAGGGATCAACCTACTACTACGGGATTAACTCGTTAGGTTTGGAAGAAAATTTGAATCAGGCTCCCTTTGCCGGGCTTCAAAACAATAACGCATCCTTCCAGACGGTAACGCCTCCGCAATTGGCCGGCCAGGCCATCATCGCCATTCGGGAGGACGAGAAGTATACCTACATTGAAACCAGAAGATCCGATTATACGGGCTCACTCTACGTTTATAACAAATCGTTCGGACTGGTATGGTCGAAATATTTAGGAAACAATCTTAGCTTTGCTCGGGGGGAGGTAGGCGGGAGAATTCATTATGGCAGTTCGGACGGTCAACTCCTTATTCATAACAATACGGTCTATGTCGGTGTCATGGATCCCGGTAATCCCCAAAAATACAACCTTATTGCCTTGGACCGGGATACAGGGGCCGAAAAACATCGGATACCGTACGACGCAGGGTCTTATTCGGGGATTCATACCGCTGCCGGACTTCCGGATGGCATTTTCGTTGAAAATAACAAGTACAACTTTTACGGTCAATGGGTGGCCTCCGCCCCGATTACAGACGGCAGCGTGCCCAGTTCAATTCTCGGCGTGTCTCAGCGGTTCGGCCGGGCGATCTCGTTCGAGAACAAAAACGGTTACTGGACAAATAATCAGTTCAGCCGGAATACGGGGGACTTCTCGGTCGCTTTTGATTTGGGGAACCCTGCAAGCGGCACTCAGAGCAATAGCCCCTACACGTTTTTAGGGTTCGATGCGGAGGGCACGAGCTACGGCATTCATAATCATTATGGCTCCTACTCGATTCAGCGGCATACGTTGTCCGGTATGGCATTCAAAACGCCATTATCGATTCCCGATAACAGCGGAATTGTGGAAATTTTGGGGAAAGATTCGGCCCATCGGATTTGGATCAGCACGCAAAACTCGAGTCGAAACCCGGTTGTTCATGTCTACAATGCGGACGGACAGCTGCTTCAATCGCTTTACCCGTTCGGGAATTTGTTCCAGGGCAGCGTCGATAAAATGTTTATCGGCTCCGATAATGTCGTGACGTTGTTCGGCATGTATTACAACGGTTCGGGCTACCAGGTGCATTATGCATCCTACAATTCGGATACGTTCGGGGTCATGGCCAGCGGCGCGACGCCGACACTACAGTATATGCCGGCGTACATTTATCCGCATGACGATCAAAGCTTTTTGATCGAGCAGAGAGGCGACGCGAGCGGACATCAGCTCTACTTGCTGAGAACGTCCGGATCGCTTTCGAAACCGAAGCTGTTCGAGGCCGGCGAGCCGACGCCGGACATCGCGATCGGGGCCTCGGTTCCCGTCGGAAATACGGTTCGCGCCAATTTCATGCCGAACAACGCGACGGGCAAAGGCGTTGGGTATCTGTACCGGGTACAGGACGACTACAACTATTACAGCATCGAGTTCGAAGACGGCCAGCTGCGCGTAAAGAAAACGGTCGGCGGATCGGCGCACACGGTATTCAGCAAAGCCTATCCGATCGTTTCCGGAAACACATACGAGGTCATGATGATCCCGACCGGCAGCGGATTCGACGTGTACATCAATAAGCTTTGGCAGGCGAACATTACGGAAACCGGCTGGCCGACCGGCCGATTCGGCGTCATCAGCCGCGGCCATGAGGACGTGTCGTTCATCAGCGCGGGATTCTATGCGGGCCGAAATCAAACGGGAACAATCGAGGGCGTCGTGCTGGTTGGAGAGACGATTACGTATGACGTCATCTATAACGATCCGGAAGGCGATCCGCGACTGACTGCGTTCGAATCGTGGAGGTATTCGCACAATCCGTACGTATTCTTGCAGCCGATCGGCATTTGGAGCGGTAACGGCCAGAGCTTTGCCAATCCAGTTGCGTCGTTCGCATGGCCGGGCGAGTACACGTTCACGTTCAAAACGAAGGACGATCCGCATCCGGAGCATCGGTACCCGGACAATGCGTTCGACGCATACCGTAAGGAATCGAACGAGGTCACGGGTAAAATCCGGGTGCACCGGGCACCGATTGCGGATCAGGATGTGATTTTGAATCCGGACCATACGATTTCGTATGTCGACCGGTCGTACGATCCGGACCGGTACGATCCGAGCAACGGCCAGTATTCCACCGAGAACACCGGCATCAACTACGCGGCGACGCGCGGCGTCATCGAGCGGAAATACCGATATCGAAACGCCAATTCGATGACGTATGTGTACGCGCAGCCGCACCGGTTGACCGCCGGCAGCTACATCGTGGAGTTGTCCGTCAAGGACGAGTACGGCGCGTGGAGCGATTGGGACTCCGATCTGATCGTCGCTTCCGGATCTCCGGTGTTGCCGCCGAATCCTGGGTTCACGGTCGATCCCGTTGTTGGGTATCGGGGAACGCCGTTTTTGATTAACTCAACGGCGAGCGATCCGCAAGACGGGCCTCGGGAGAACTTGGCGCATCAATACTGGATCAAAAATTTGGCCGGCGGGTCGGAGACGCTGCAGAGCGATTCACGGACGTATTGGACGAAGGTGTTTAACACGATGGGTACCTTCCAGATCCGTCAGGTGATCATTAACAGCTACGGGCTGTACGGCGAAGCGACGAATAACGTCTCGGTCGTAAACCGCAAGCCTTCCGCTAACGTAATCGAACCGGCCAGCACAAATGCGAATAACCCAACGGTTTACGATATCCTGCGTCCGACGTTCCATTGGACGTACGGCGATGCCGACGGAGATCCGCAAACGCAATATCAGCTGCAGGTTATCCGCTCCAACAGCGGGGGCGTGGTCGCTTTGGACACCGGAGCGAGAGCAGGTGGAGTGCCAAGTTGGGTTCCGACGGCAGATTTGCCGGAAGAAACGCTGCTTTACGTCCAAGTTCGCGTACATGACGGTTACGACTGGTCGGATTGGAGCGCGCCGAAATATTTCTTTATAGACACGAACAAGCCGCCGACCGGGGATTTCAGCTGGAATCCGACATTGATCTACGAGGGGGATACGGTTGCATTCCGAACGGCGGTCGACGACCCCGATCGGGATCCGCTTGCGATTACGTACTCGATTGCGCCCCCGGCCGGACCGGCTCAAGTTTTCGATTACCATTGGACTTATCCGTACCCGACAACAGGCCCGACCCTTCGCATGGAGACGGTCGGCGTTTGGACGATCAAGCTGGTCGTATCCGACGGCAAAGAATTCGTTACGGCTACCAAGACGTTGTCGGTGCTGCCATTGGAGATTGCGGGAAGGGTGTCGCATACGGAGGAATGGGAAGCGAACCGCCTGAATTATAACGCGAAGCATCCCGATGCCCAGAGGCCCGCCGATTGGTTCTGGGCGGGAGAAGCGTTCGTGCTGGATGCCGTCGTGACGGATACGGGCGCGTCCGCGACTAAGCCGGTCCGCGTGACAGCGGATGCCGGCTCGGGATTAAAGAAAGAGTTGTCCGGAACGAATCCGCCCCGGCTCTCGTTATGGAACGGCACCTTGCGAAGCGAGGACGCCGGCTTCCCGTTAGTCGATCTTGAAGAAGGAGAATATACCTTCACGTTTGCCGTCACCTACAGCAACGGAGTCGTCAAAACGGACCGGGCGACCATTCGGATCGTGGACACGGTGGATCACTACGTGCAGGTCCATAGAGTCCGCTAGGCAAGAAACGAACCAAGGATGGCGATTCCGGCTCTATTCGCGGGGACCACCAGCGTCCCAACCGTTCGGCGCTTGTCGGACGTTATCCGGTTACGACTGCCGTACCTCATGCAGGCACCGTGTCTGCTGCAGGTACGGTTTTTTTGCATCATCCGAACGTTTACGTTCTTCCCCCTCGCGAAAGCGTTTTGTGGAAGCTTAGGGGACGGCGGAAGGGGACCGATTCTGCGGAGAGAGCTTACGTTGGATTTTGTCCAATCAAGGGAGCGGAAAACGCGGAAACCGTTGTCTAGAGTGGATTTTATCCAATGAGGAGCTTGAATTTGGACGAAAGCACCGAAAAGGCCTTGCCAGATTGGACAAAATCCAACGAAGCCGAAAAGTTTCGCGAAAAAGCCGATTTTGGTTGGATAAAATCCAGCCAAGCTTCGCCGAGCCTCAGAGTCATCCCGCTCAACCCAACTGCAATCCTGCGTTCCCCTGCTCAATCCTGTTATGAGCCTTCCGAATCGAAAGGATGTTCGGCTCTTTGTTCTCATTCTTGCTTTCATTTGATATAATCTACGAATAGACGAATTAAATATTGCGTGTTACTAGAATACGTTACATAGGCAAAGACAGAGAGCGGGGAACCCTCATGCGGGTATTGGGCATCGACCCAGGCATTGCGATTATGGGGTTCGGGTTCGTGGACAAAATCGGTCACCGGCTTGTGCCCGTTCAGTACGGCAGCATTCAGACGGAAGCGAACACGTTGCCGGAGCAAAGATTGGTTCAAATATACGAAGCTTCTTGCGCATTGTTGGACAAATACGAGCCTCAAACGATCGCGGTCGAAAAGTTGTTTTTTAGCAAAAACGTGACCAACGCGTTCTCCGTCGGGCAAGCGCGGGGCGTATTTCTTCTGGCGGCGGCGCAGCGCGGCATCCCGGTCGGAGAATACACGCCGATGCAGGTGAAGCAATCCGTCGTCGGTTATGGCGGAGCGGAGAAGAAGCAGGTCCAGGAAATGGTGAAAAGGCTGCTCAAGCTTTCCGCCGTACCGAAGCCGGACGACGTCGCGGACGCGCTCGCCGTGGCGATCTGCCACGCGCATTCCCTTAATTTGAACGAACGCATGAACGGAGTGAAGCGTTGATGATCGATTTTCTGCGGGGGCGAATCGTCCATGTGGAACCGGAGTATGTCGTGCTCGACGTCAGGGACGTCGGTTACCGGGTGTTTACGCCGAACCCGTATGCGCTCGGGCGCAACGAAGAGAGCACGATGCTGTTCATCCACCACCACGTGCGGGAAGACGCCATTCAGCTGTTCGGCTTTGCGACGCGCGAGGAGCAGGCCATGTTCCGCAAGCTGCTGGACGTTTCCGGCATCGGGCCGCGAGTGGCGCTGGGCATTTTGTCCGGCGGAAGTCCGGGCGCCCTTGCGGCGGCGATTCAGCAGGAAAATTTAAGCTTTTTGACCAAGCTGCCCGGCATCGGCAAAAAAACGGCGCAGCGGATGATATTGGATTTGAAGGACAAGCTCGGCGCCGTTCAGGACGGCCTTGCGTTTGCCGCCGCAGCGGGCGTTCCCGCGCCGTTCAGGACGGACGAGGCCGGGAACGATTCCGCCTGGGCGGTCGCCCGCGAGGCGCTTGCGGGCCTCGGCTATCGCGACGCCGAACTGGATCGGGCGTGGCACGTTCTCAAAGACAGGATCAAGGGCGACGAGTCGCCTGAAGCGCTCATGAAGCAGGCGTTGCAGCAATTGTTCCAGGGATAACGAGGCAGAGGGGACTTAACGGGTGGAAGACCGGATTGTCACCGCTCATTTGATGATGGAGGACCAGGCGGTCGAATTCAGCTTGCGTCCCCGGTATTTGGCGGAGTACATCGGCCAATCGCAAGCGAAGGAAAATTTGAAGATTTACATCGAAGCGGCCAAAATGCGCAAGGAAGCGCTGGACCATGTGCTGTTGTACGGGCCTCCGGGACTCGGCAAAACGACGCTCTCGAATATTATCGCCAACGAGCTGGGCGTCAGCATTCGGACGACCAGCGGACCGGCCATCGAACGGCCGGGCGATCTCGCCGCGATTTTAACGAATTTGCAGGAAAACGACGTGCTGTTCATCGACGAAATTCACCGGCTGCACCGGACGGTCGAAGAAGTGCTGTATCCGGCGATGGAAGATTTCGCGCTCGATTTCATCATCGGCAAAGGTCCGAGCGCGCGCTCGGTGCGGCTCGACCTGCCGAAATTCACGCTGATCGGCGCGACGACGCGGGCGGGCCTGTTGTCGGCGCCTTTGCGCGACCGGTTCGGCGTCGTCAGCCGTCTCGAATTTTATACGGTGGACGAGTTGTCCTACATCGTCTCCCGAACGTCCGACCTGCTGAACGTCGGCATCGTCGGCGAAGCTTCGTCCGAGATCGCCCGGCGCTCGCGCGGAACGCCGCGGATCGCGAACCGTTTGCTGAAGCGGGTCCGAGATTATGCGCAAGTGCGCGGAGACGGCATCATTACGGAGCCAATCGCCCGCGAAGCGCTCGAGCGGATCCAGGTCGATCCGATGGGACTCGACGCGATCGACCATAAACTGCTGCAGGGCATGATTGCCAACTATCGCGGAGGACCGGTCGGCCTGGATACGATTGCCGCCTCCATCGGGGAAGAGAGCCAGACGATCGAGGACGTGTACGAGCCCTATTTGATGCAGATCGGATTTTTGCAGCGGACGCCTCGGGGACGGGTCGTGACGCCGTCCGCCTATCGGCATTTGGGCCTTCCGGTCCCGGAAGGGCAAGGATGAGCGGCGATGCGATACGAAGTGCGGCCCGCGGGATCTCAGAGCGGTTCAACCCGCTTGCCGGCCGCTGATTCATCGGCTTTTGCGACAACGGCGAACATGCAGACGAACAATTGCGCGCCGATCGAACGCAACTTAATTGACGGAGGAAGACCAACATGACATTTCGGTTATGGAGCCCGCTTAAGCGGACGGCCGCGCTCGGCGCGCTGCTGGCCTCCCTATCGCTTGCGCCGGCCGCTATCGCCTACGGCGCTGCGGACGTGCCGGATACGATCCGCGTCGCGATTTTTGCGGATATCGGAAGCAAATACAAATCGCTGATTTCGGTCGCTTCGCTGTCCTCCGCGGATGGAATGGCCCTGGTCTTCGCAAGCGGACAAGGGAATGCGCCGATCAGCGCCGTATCGCCGGGCCAGACGGTTAAGGTCGCTCCGGACGGATACCGGGCGATCGTGCTGGAGACGGCGGATTCAACCGCCGCGATCTCCGTCCTCAAAAAGATGCAGGCATCGACGGCCGGCGCTTACGTGACAAAGCTCAGCAAGCAGGGAAAGACGGTCTATCAGGTCGCGGAGGGCGGCTTTTCGACCGCCGCGCAGGCAGCGTCCGCATTGTCCAAATGGACGGGCGCGGGAGTCGCCGGCGGCGTCGAATCGCTGACGACCGCCGCCGTCGGCGGACCTTTGGCGCTCGAAGCGGGGCCTTACGCCAGCGAATTCGAAGCGCAGAACGCCGCCGTGCAATTCGGCAACGCGAATGTGGAGGCGTTCGTCGCCCGCAAGCTGAGCGGCGGCAAGCCGGTTTACGTCGTCCGGGCAGGACAAGCCGCCGACCAAAGCCAGCTGACCAAGCTGCAGCAGACGGTCGCGGCCGCGGGACTTGCGGCGCGCGCCCCGGATGCGAGCGAGCCCTATGTCGTGCTGCGTCAGGATCTGACCGATGCGGCCGGCGCGACGGCGCCGACTTACGCTCTTTCGGCCGAAGCCATGCTGCGGGCGGATCCGTCCGGCGAGAACGGGATTCAATTGGCCGAGCGGAACAAACGGACGTATCGCGGCAGCATGGAAGTCCGCATCCTTAACGGAAGCCTGGCCGTCGTCAACGAGGTCGATCTCGATCAATACCTGTATTCCGTCGTCGCCTCCGAAATCTATGCCGGCTGGCCCGCCGAAGCGCAAAAGGCGCAGGCCGTCGCGGCGCGATCCTACGCGCTTTCGCTGGGCATGAATTTTCAAATCGCCCACGTCGTGGATACGACGGTCAGCCAGGCGTACAACGGCATTTCCGCCGAAACGGAAGAAGCGATCGCGGCGGTGGAGGCGACTTCCGGCGAAGTCATCGTCTCCGGAGGCAAAATCGTCAACGCGGTATTCTCCTCGAATGCAGGCGGCATCACGGCCGACAACAAAACGGAAATTTGGCGCGGGGACAACTCGTTTCTTTCCACCGCGGTCCAAAGTCCGGACTCGGGGCCGCAAGAGGGAAAGCTCGACTGGTACAAAGCGGCGCTTTCGACCGGCGAAGTCGGGTATATCCGCAGCGACCTGCTGGCGGACAGCGGCCAAAAAAACGCCGCGGAGCTCCCGCTGCTCAAAGTTACGGGAAGCGACGTCGCGTTCCGGCCGGGACCTGCGGAAACGAACGAGCCGATCAAGCGGTTAAGCGCGGGAATGCTCGTCGTGCCGTTGGATAAAGTGCCCGAGTATACGAATTACAGCTGGATCGAGGGGCCGTTTACCGCCGAAGAGCTTAAAACCTCGATCAACAAGCGCGCGACCGAAGCGACGCGAATTCAAGGCACTCTGCAAACGTTGGAGATAACGGGGAAGGGCCCTTCCGGCCGTGTAACCGAAATCAAAGCAAACGGAAAGACGGTCGACGTCGGGGCGCCGGACAATTGGCGCGGGGCGCTTGGCACGAAGAGCACGCTGATCGACATCGAAGAAACCGGAAGGTTTGCGATTGCCGGCGCGGACGGCGAAGTGCGGCAGTACCCGGAAGTCTCCGGTTCGCTTCAGGTGTTGGGCGCGGACGGAGCGGCAGCGACGATCGGCGGAGGAAGCAAGGACAACCTGTTTGTTTTAAGCGGAAGCGGGGAGCTTCGGGCGGCGACGGCCGATCCGCAATTCGTCATTGCGGGCAAAGGCTTCGGCCACGGCCTCGGCATGTCCCAATGGGGAGCCAAAGGGCTGGCCGATCAAGGGTATGACTACCAGGCGATTCTGAAATACTACTATAATAATGCGACGATCGAGAAGGATGGCGGCGAATGAATGTCGGCGATTTTGATTTTGACTTGCCCGAGCGGCTGATTGCCCAGACTCCCCTCAAGGAGCGGACTTCGTCCCGGCTGCTTGTGCTGCATCGGGAGGACGGGACGGTCGAGCATAAGTCTTTTCCGGATTTAAAACAGTATTTGCGTCCGGGAGACACGCTCGTCCTGAACGATACGAAGGTGCTCCCGGCCCGGCTTCTCGGCTTCAAGGCGGATACGGGCGCCAAGGCGGAAGTGCTGCTGCTCAAGCGGCTCGAAGGCGACGTGTGGGAGACGCTGGTCAAACCCGGGAAAAAGATTCGCCAAGGAACCGAACTGCGGTTCGGAGCCGAAGCGCCGGGCGGCAAGCCGCTGCTCGCCGCTTTTGTCGAAGCCGAAGGAGACATGGGCGCCCGCAGGCTCCGGTTTCAGTACGAAGGCATTTTCAACGAACTGCTGGAGCGACTCGGGCAAATGCCCCTTCCTCCGTATATTAAGGAAAGATTGGAAGACCGCGATCGGTATCAGACCGTCTACGCCCGGCATGAAGGCTCGGCCGCCGCGCCGACGGCGGGGCTGCATTTTACCGAGTCGTTTCTGGACGAATTGCGGGAGATGGGCGTCAATTTGTGTCCGATCACGCTTCATGTGGGCCTCGGCACGTTCCGGCCCGTGTCCGTGGAGAACGTCCGGGAGCACGAGATGCATGCCGAGTGGTACAACGTTTCCGAGCAAAGCGCCGAGCTGATCAACCGGACCCGCCGGGACGGAGGCCGCATCGTCGCCGTCGGAACGACGTCGGCGCGGACGCTGGAAACGATCGGACAACGGTTTCAAGACAAGCCTGTCGAAGCGTGCAGCGGTTGGACGGATATTTTCATTTATCCGGGGTACGAGTTCCGGCTCGTGTCGGCGCTGTTGACGAATTTCCATCTCCCCCGCTCAACCCTGGTCATGCTGGTAAGCGCGCTTGCCGGACGCGAATTTATCTTGAACGCTTATAAGGAAGCCGTTGACCGGGAATACCGCTTTTTCAGCTTTGGCGACGCCATGTTTATTACTTGAGGGAGGACATTCGGTCAAAATGGCAGCGATCCGTTACGAGTTAATCAAAACGTGCGCGCAAACCGGCGCCCGCCTCGGGCGCGTTCATACGCCGCACGGCGTCATCGACACCCCGACGTTCATGCCGGTCGGCACGCAGGCGACGGTTAAGGGCATGAGCCCGGAAGAATTGAAGACGTTGGGCGCGCAAATTATTTTAAGCAATACGTACCACCTGTTCCTCCGTCCCGGCCACGAGCTGATCCGCGAAGCGGGAGGCTTGCACAAGTTCATGAACTGGGATCGGGCGATTTTGACCGACAGCGGCGGGTTTCAGGTATTTTCGTTAAGCGAAATGCGGAAAATCCGCGAAGAAGGCGTGGAGTTCCGTTCGCATCTGAACGGAGACAAGCTGTTCATTTCGCCCGAAGTCGCGATGGAAATCCAGAATGCTCTCGGCCCCGACATCATGATGGCGTTTGACGAGTGCGCCCCTTATCCGGCGGAGTACGAGTATGTCAAGCCTTCGATGGAAAGAACGACCCGATGGGCGGAACGGTGCCTGAAAGCGCACGCGAGACCGCACGATCAAGCGCTGTTTGCGATCGTTCAGGGGGGAATGTATGCCGATTTGCGAAAGCAGAGCGCGCGCGATTTGACTTCCCTTGATTTTCCGGGGTATGCTATTGGTGGACTAAGCGTGGGAGAGCCGAAACCGTTGATGTACGAGGTGTTGGAGGAGACGGTGCCGCTGTTGCCGTCGGACAAGCCCCGCTATTTGATGGGCGTGGGTTCGCCGGATTGCCTGGTGGAAGGCAGCATGCGCGGAATCGACATGTTCGACTGCGTCCTGCCGACCCGAATCGCCCGCAACGGGACGATGATGACCAGCCAGGGGCGACTCGTAATCAAAAATGCGAAGCACGCCAGCGATTTCGGTCCGATCGACCCGGAATGCTCCTGTTACGCTTGCCGAAATTATTCCCGGGCTTACATACGCCATTTGGTCAGGGCGGACGAGATGTTCGGTCTCCGCCTGACGACGATTCATAACCTGCACTTCCTCGTTTCGTTGATGGAACAGGTCCGGCAGGCGATTCGGGAGGATCGGCTTGGAGATTTTCGGGACGAATTTTTCGAAAAATACGGCATGGCTCGCAACGAGAGCGGTTTTTAAAGAAAGGGGGGAACTACAATGTGGTTGAGCGGTGAAACCAACGCAGGCGGAGGCGGCCTGCTGATGACGCTTCTGCCTTTCGTGCTCATGTTCGTCATTTTCTATTTCTTGCTGATTCGTCCGCAACAGAAGAAGACGAAGGAGCGCAACAACATGCTGCGCGCCCTTAAGAAAGGCGACAAAGTCACGACGATCGGCGGCCTTCACGGCTCCATCCAGGAGATTACCGACGATAAGGTCGTCCTGAAGGTAAACGACGTGACCAAGCTGACGTTCGATCGTTCCGCGATCAACAACGTTACGGCTCGGGCCGACACACCTGCCGAAGGCGCCGAATAATTCGCGGCAACATAGCGGTCAGCAAGCGAAACGGCGGCGCGGGGAGAGATCCCCGCGCCGTCGTTTCTTGCTCCCCGGCTTGTTCGGCCGGCAACATCTCCGCTATCTTTTCGAAGCCGGCGTAGGCCCGCCCGTATTGACGCCAAGCATTCCTCCGACCGCCCCGGCAAGCGCGGCGATGCCGGCCATCATCGGGATGCGCAGGCTCCAGCCGAGATCGTTGGCGAGAAAGCTGGCGAGCAGGACGAGCACCGCGTAGAACAGTCCGGTAATCAAGCCGATCCGCCATCCTTTTTCCCCCGATTTTCTCGCTGCCGTGAACCCGCCGCACAGCGAAGCGAATCCGTGAATGCCGAATACCCATTTGACGAGGTCCGATTCGTTCAGGGATGTGGCATAAAGCAGCAGCGAAATCAGCAAAGTCCCTGCCGCAAGCCAAATGACCGACCAGAGAAGCCCGGAAACGAGGGGAGAAGCGATCCGGTTTCCGGCCACTTTCGGGAAGCGGTTCATACGTGTACCCTCCTGTCACATATCGTTTAGTACCAGCTTATGGCTTGGACTTCCGGGCTAGTACCGAAATGCCATAAATTCCGTCCGCGCCGGGCGAATGAGCGGAAGTAGCCTCGGTGAAACTACAACCTGCATCAGGAATAGGAGGACGGAAAATGGAACTGGCGACCATCCTTCTTCGCACGGTTATAATGTACGTCTTCGTATTTGTCATGCTGAGGCTGATGGGGAAACGGGAAATCGGCAAGCTGTCGGTATTCGATATGGTCATTTCCATCATGATCGCGGAAATTGCGGTCATTTCCATCGAAAATCCGGACCGTTCGATGAAAGTAACGGTCATTCCGATCATCCTGCTGGTTGTCATTCAATTGCTGATTGCGTTTGTAACGTTAAAAAACCGGCGCATTCGCGAATGGTTCGACGGCAAACCGAGCGTGCTGATCCGCAACGGGCACTTGAACGCATGGGAAATGAGAAGCCAGCGCTACAATTTGGACGACCTCATGACCCAGCTCAGGGAAAATCAAGTGGACAGCGTGGAGCAAGTGGAGCTTGCGGTTCTCGAATCCGACGGGAAACTGTCCGTCATTCCGAAGGACAAAAAATCCGGCACAGCCGGCGGACAAGGCGGCGACAAGGAGACGGAACCGACCGTTCCCAAAGTCCGTTACGAATTGCTGCCGATCGCGCTGATCATGGACGGCGAGGTGCTGGACGAAAACCTGGAGAAGCTCGGGAAAAACCGTTTCTGGCTAAAAAAGGAGCTTCGTTCCCGAGGCATTCGGTCCTTTGACGACGTGTTTTTTTGCAGCATCGACCACAACGCCAAACTTTACATCGGCCGCAAATCCGCCAATCGTTCGTAAAACCGGACGGACCGCGAATCAACGGAACAGCCGTCCGACAATCGGCACGCGCGAAACGTCGTGGCGATCGATCAACCCGAGCGCGATCAGAACGAGCAAATAAAGGCAAACCGAGCCGAGAAAAGCCGCGCCCAAATTCAACAAATCCCACGGAAGCAGGCGCGTGTTCCAAATCCACAGGGCCAGCGCTCCCATCAGCGTCATCGCCGCCAGCACCTTGATGAAATCCAGCGGCAGCAAGCGGAAGCCGGTCAGGCGCGCGACGCTGATCCAATGCAGCAGCGTGACGAGGCCCATATTGACGGAGCTGGCGATGACCGCCCCCTTGATCCCGAACTCGGGCAAGGCCGCGAGCTGAACGATCAGGGCAAGCTTGATGACGGCCCCGACAAACGTGTTGAACAGCGCGGTGCCGGGGCGGTTAAGCGCCTGAAGCGCCGCTTGAAGCGGTGCCTGCATGTACAAAAACACCGCGACCGGAGCCAGCCAACGCAGCATATCCGCCATCGAGTCGTCATCGTACAGAATCGAGCAGATAGGGTGGGCAAACAGCCCGAGCAGCGCGACGAACGGCGCCCCGGTAACGACCGCAAGCCGCATCGACTGGTGAAGGCGCTTCTGGATGCCGGACCAGTCGCCTTGCGCCGCCGCTTCGGACAACGCGGGGACGAGAGAGACAGCCAGCGAATACGTCAGAGCGCCCGGAAGCATCAGCAGCGGCAGAACCATGCCCTGCAAAGCCCCGTACTGCGCGGTGGCGGCCGCGACGGACAGTCCGGCGACGACGAGCGCCCGCGTGGTCAGGATCGATTCCAGCAAGTAGGACATCGAACCGATCAGCCGGCTTCCGGTAACCGGAACGGTGATGCCGAGCATGCGGCGCAGGAGCGAGCGCTCCGCTCCGTTGCCGGTCCCGCCGGGCGGCGGTCGATCGGGGGCGTCCCCGGCGGGAATCGATTCCGCGTCCGATTTGCGGTCGCGGTACAGCTGATACGCCAGCACGAGCAGCCCGGCCAATTCGCCCGCGCCCATGCCGAGCATCGCGCCCGCGGCGGCGGCTTCCAAGCCCATCGGCAAGAACATGTAGGCGAACAGCAGAGTGAGAACGATGCGAACGATCGTTTCAATGGTCGAGGCGAAAGCCGTCGGCAGCATGTTTTGCTTGCCTTGAAAGTATCCCCGCCAAACCGACGAAACCGCAATGAGCGGCAATATGGGGACCATGACGAGAAACACGCTCCGGACGCGGGAATCCGTCATCATTTCATAGGCGATCCAATCCGAAAGCGCAAGGCAGGCGGCCGCCACGCTGATGCTCAGCGTCACCGCGATCGTCATCGCGACCCGGACGATTCGCCTGACCTGGGCGGATCTGCCCTGCGTGTCGGCTTCCGCCACCATCTTGGCGACCGCAAGCGGCAGCCCGCCGATGATGACGGTCAGGACGACCGTCATGAACGGAAGCACGAGCTGCGTAAGACCGACGCCTTCGGCGCCGATGATGCGCGGCAGCGCGATCCGGGGGACGAAGCCGAGCAGCCGGTTGATCAGCCCGGCGGCGAGCAAAATCATCGCGCCTTGGATAAACGTTTGCTTGCGTGCAGACATAGCCCACCTCGACTCCCCGTTAGGTTACTTGGTACATGCATATGCGGGAGTTGTCCGCTCATTCCTCGCGCTTGTCCGTCCGGGAAAAAAATCGCGCTGCCAATTTTCGCCGGCGGCAGGATATCGGCCGGACGGGGGCGAATAATGAACTAAGGTTCCGGCATCGCGCCGGGAAAGAGGGAGGAAGCGGCCATGAACGGAAATAATTCCGAAACGCAGATCGGGGACCCGGAATTGAACCGTATCGTCAAGCAGCTTTGCGAAAGCAAGGCGGACGAATTCCGGCTTCTCGGCTACGAAGAAGTGAAAGCCGAAGAAGTGTGGGAATGCGTCAGCGACAAGTATCATAAGACCGGGACGCCCTCGCTCCATCAAATCGTCAGCGACATTCTGTCGCTGCGGGTTACGCAATTTATGAATTTCATCACGCTGCGCATCTATCGCGGAGAATTCCGATAACGATCGGGAAGCGCGGCACGATGCGCCCATCATACGGACAAGGCGGCCGACGGGATTTTCCGCGGCTGCCTTTTTTTGTGAGACCGCCCCGGAGACGGCCCAAATTGACTTCCATTTTGGCCGGTAGGTATAATAGGAACATTGAGATTGAAAGGGGACGCCAGTACAAAATGAAACGACTGCTCGCATTTGTGTTCGTCGTAGTCGTCTGTTTCGGGCTTATCGCTTGGACGAGCCCGGGACTGCTGAATTCGACGAAGCTGGGGCTCGACTTGAAAGGCGGATTTGAAATTCTGTACGAGGCGGAGCCTCTGACGGAGGGCGGGACGGTCACCAAGGAATCGCTGACCCAAACGGCTCACAGCTTGGCTAAACGCGCGGACCAGACGGGCGTGGCCGAGCCGGAAGTAACGACGGAGGGCAGCAACCGCATCCGCGTCAAAATCGCCGGCATCGCAGACGAGGCCAAAGTTCGCGAGCTGATGAAGAAACCCGCGGAGCTCCAATTCCGCAGCGCCGACGGCTGCACGAGCGCGACGGACTATTGCAAGGTCGAGCTGGACGGCAGCGATTTCGTGGAAGGCGCGGCCAAAGTCCAATTCGACGAATTCAACAATCCGATGATCGCAATCCAGGTGAAAGACAAAGAAGATTTCGCCGAAATTTCCACCCGCTTGGTCGGCAAGAACCTGGCGATTTTTCTGGATGGGGAACTGTTGTCGGATCCTGTCGTTAATCAGCCGCTGACGGACGGCAATGCCGTCATTACCGGCCAGCGCACGCTGTCGGAGGCGCAGGACCTGGCGGAAATCATCAATCTGGGCGCCTTGCCGCTGAAGCTTACCGAGAAATACACGCAAAGCGTCGGCGCGACGCTCGGCCAGAAATCGCTGGAAGAGACGGCGATCGCGGGCATAATCGCTTCCGTTGCCATTTTGCTTTTCATGCTTATTTTTTACCGGCTGCCCGGCGTCATCGCCAGCATTTGCCTGATCGTGTTCGTTTGGCTGCTGCTCGTCGTATTCTGGCTCATCGATGCGACGCTAACGCTTCCGGGCATCGCGGCGTTCATCCTCGGGGTCGGGGTCGCGGTCGATACGAACATCATTACCGCCGAGCGGATCAAGGACGAGCTTCGTTCCGGCAAAAGCGTGGCCTCGTCCCTTCGGGCCGGAAACAAGCACAGCTTCCGTACCGTAATCGACGCGCACATTACGGGGATCATCGCTGCGGCCGTCCTGTTTTATATGGGGCAAGGGGCGGTCAAAGGTTTTGCAGTCGTTCAGCTGTGGAGCATCGTCATCAATATTGTCACGAACCTGTTTCTGCCGCGTTTCCTGCTGCATCTGCTCGTCCGGAGCGGTCGTTTCGACAAACCGTCTTATTATGGCGTAAAGGAGAGTGAAATCCGTGCGCTATAATTTCAGAAACATCGATTTCGTCCGCAAGAGCAAAGGTTTCTTTATCGCCTCGATCGTCACGACCGTCATCGGGATCGTTTCGCTATTAATCTTCGGACTCAATTACGGCATCGATTTCAAATCGGGCTCTTCGGTCGACGTTGCGGTGACCAAATCGTACGACGCGAGCGAAGTCAGGACGTTTCTTGACGCCGAGGAGCTGGGCGGATATACGCTGACGACCGGAGACAACCGGCTGTCGATCCGCTTCGAAGCCGTGCTCGACGAGGCCCAACAGCAAAAACTGCAATCGGATTTTCGCAGTAAGTTCGACGAGAATGCCTCGTTTGAAATCAATATCGTCGACGTGGAAATCGCAAAAGAACAAGAAAGAAACGCCCTGATCGGAATTCTGGTAGCCAGCATCGGCATTTTGCTCTACATCACCATCCGCTTCGAATGGCGGTTTGCGGTTTCGGCTGTCGTCGCCTTGGTTTACGACGCCTTTTTCGTCATCACGCTGTTCTCGGTCTTCCGTCTCGAAGTCAATCTGCCCTTCATTCTGGCTGTTTTGACGGTTATCGGCTATTCGATCAACGACACGGTCGTTATTTTCGACCGGATCCGCGAGAACCTGCGTTTCGCCAAAATCAAATCGCACGAAGATCTTATTCAACTCGTCAACACGAGCGTCAGCCAGACGCTGACCCGCTCGATCAATACCGTGCTTACCGTCGCGTTCGCGGCGATCTGTCTGTTCGCGTTCGGCAGCGAATCGATCAAAATGTTCTCGCTCGCCATGATTTTCGGCTTGATCAGCGGCGCCTACTCGTCCATTTTCATCGCCAGTCCGCTTTGGTATTTGCTCCGCCGCAACGCGAAGCAGCGCAAGCCCGCAAAAGTCCAAAACGCGCCGTAACCGATCGACTTCGACTAAGGGGAGGCAAACCATATGGCGAAACAGCGTTCGCAACCCGCCGAACACGGGGCTTTCGTATCGATGCTGGGTCTGTTCGGGTTAACCCTTGCCAAGGGCGCGGCCGGATATTTGACGGGCAGCAAAGCGCTGGTCGCCGACGCTTGCCATTCGGCCGCGGATTTTTCCGGGGCGGCGCTTTCCTGCATGTCCTATCGCAATGGCGCAAAGCCTACCCGCCACGACTCGGCTTCCGAGCGCAGGGCGGCGGAAAGGGTATCCGGCGTCATCCTGTCCGCGCTTCTGCTTGTGGCGGGGCTGGAAATCGGGCTGACGTCGCTGCGTTCCATGGTCAGAGGCGTGACGGAAGCTCCCGGTTGGAGCGCCGTCGCGGTCATCGTCGCCGGGATCGTCGTACGGGAAGGACTCGTGCGATACAAGAAAAGACACGAGGCCAAGCTCGGGATCCGGTTCGAACCGGCACGAGGCGATCAACGGTCCGATATTTTCGCCTCGCTGACGGCGATCGTCGGCACGGCCGGGGCCATGGCCGGGCAGCTGTTCGATATGCCCGTTCTCTACATGCTGGATCCGGCCGCGGGGGCGGTCATCGCGGTGTTCGTCCTGCGGATGGGCAGCCAGCTCGTGATCAAGGTTACGCGTCCTTCGGAAGGCCGGGAGCTGGGCGAGTCGGATCACCTGGCGATGCTTGAAGCGATCCAGCGGGTCGACGGCGTCGTGACTGTCGATCGGCTGAAAGCCCGCGAATGCGGTCATTACGTCATCGTCGAAGCCGTCATCCGGGTGAACCCGCGCATTTCGGTATTCGAAGGTCACGATATCGCCATGAGGGTGCGGAGGCAGCTGATGAAACGATTCCTTCACGTATCGGACGCAAGCATTCAGGTCGAGCCTTTCGATCCGGGCTACCCGTACAAATCCAATCATCACGAAGAAGAGCTGCCGATTCTTATGCAGTAACGCGATTGAAAGCACCGCCGGAAACCGGCGCGGCAACCGAATGCAGACGAGAGTTGACGTCGCGACGGCCGCACGGAGCCGGCGGTGTTGTTGTCAGGAGGACAAATCAAGGTGAAAAGGAACTACCGGTGGGATTTGGGAACGACGGACGAGGACCGGGCCGCGGAGCTGGCCCGCAAGTTGAAGCTGCCATTGCTGGTCGCCCGCCTGCTCGTATCCCGGGGCTTATCTTCGCCCGAGGCGGCCGCGGCTTTTTTGGGGGAAGGAACGGATGAATTTCACGATCCGTTCGGCATGAAACATATGGACAAAGCGGTGGAGCGAATCCGGCGGGCGCTGCGGGACGGCGAGCGCATTCTCGTGTACGGGGATTACGACGCCGACGGCGTAACGTCGACGGCGCTCATGATCCGTTTGCTCCGCCGGCTGAACGGGCAATTCGATACATATATCCCCATCGGAGCCTGGAAGGCTACGGCTTGAATCTTCCGGCCGTCGACCGGGCGAAGGAAAACGGGGTAACCCTGATCGTGACGGTGGACAACGGAATCAGCGCCGTGGAACAAATCGCTTACGCGGGCAGCCTCGGGATAGACGTCGTCGTGACCGATCATCACGAGCCGCCGGCGGTTTTGCCGGAGGCGGTCGCGCTCGTCAATCCGAAGCAGGCCGATTGCGGCTATCCGTTCAAGGGCCTCTCCGGCGCCGGCGTCGCATTCAAGCTGGCTCATGCGCTGCTCGGACGGATGGAGCCGGAGCTTGCCGACGTCGCGGCGATCGGAACGGTCGCAGACCTGATGCCGCTTGTCGGGGAGAACCGGGCCCTCGTTCGCTTGGGCCTCGAGCGGATGAACGCGGCGCCGACGCCGGGGGTGCGCGCGCTCGCTTCCATTTCCGGAGCCGAACCGGGACAACTGTCGAGCGGACGCATCGCTTTCGGGCTGGCGCCTCGCCTTAACGCGGGCGGAAGATTGGAGAGGGCGGACGGCGCGGTGCGGCTGCTCGTGACGGAAGACGAGAACGAGGCGGGAGAACTCGCTCTCCGGCTCGACGAATTGAACGTGGAGCGGCAGCGGCTCGTCGACGAGACGGTGGAGGCGGCTGAGCACATGTGGCAGGAGAGGGTGAAGGAGCTTTCGGGCCGCGCGCCGGAAGTCATCGCGATCGCCGGACGAGGATGGAACGCCGGCATCGCCGGCCTCGTGGCGGCCAAGATGGTGGAGCGGCACTACAAACCGGCGATAATATTGGCCGAGGACGAGGCGACCGGTCTTTGCAAGGGATCGGCGCGGTCGATCGACGGCTTCGATTTGTACGCGGCGCTAACCGAATGCGCCGAATGGTTGGAGCATTTCGGCGGGCACCAAGCGGCGGCGGGACTGACCATGCGCCGGGAGCATCTGGCCGATCTGGAGCGCGAGATGTCCAGACTGGCCCGGGAGCGGATCCTGCCGGACGATTGGACGCCGAAAAAGAAGGCCGACCTCGTGTGCGGCGCAGCGGAACTGACGCTCGAAGCGGCCGAAGCGCTGAAGCGGCTCGAGCCTTTCGGGAACGCGAACCCCGCTCCCCGCCTTGCCGTTCGGGGCGCCTTCGTGACGGAAGCCCGCGCCATCGGCAAAGAAGGGAAGCATCTGCGCCTGGTTGCCGAAGCGGAAGGGAGGCGCCTCGAAACCGTCGGCTTCGGCATGGGGGAGGAGGCCGGCCGCCTGCTGCCCGACGTATCGGTGGATTTGCTGGGCGAGCTTTCGGTAAACGAATGGAACGGGCGGAGCCGGGTTCAACTCGTGCTGCAGGATTGGCGCTTCGACGCTTTTCCGGTTTACGACTGCCGCAAGGAACGCGATTTCGTGCAAGGGGTTCGGCTGCGGGCGAAGGAAGAAGGCCGCTGCCTCGTGCTTTGCGCTTCCGCCGAAGCCAAGCGGGAACTGCTCGCCGCCGAGGAAGCGGGCAGGACGGGGGCGGTTTACGCGCTTTATCGGGAATGGACGGCGGGCGAAGCCGCCGCCGGGGAAGCGTCAGGTTCGGAACCGTCCGCGGCCGCGGCTTCGGAAGCCGACATCGGCAGCGAAACGGAGAAGCGGCAGCAGGACGCCGTGCGGCTCGTTTTGGCCGGGTTGCCGCAAAGCCGCGAGGACGCGGAAGGCTTAAAGTCCGCGCTGTCCGCGGAACGCCGCCCCATCGAGGCGGTGTACATCTACGCTGCTCCCGCCGGCTCCGGCGCGCGGATTCGGGCGTTTCCGGACCGCCAGCTGTTCGGCCGGGTTTATACGCTGTTTCGAAAGCAAGCGAAATGGATCGACGGCCCGGACGGATTTCTGCGCCAAGTTTCCGAAGCGGTCGGCTGGCCGCTTTCCGTCGTACGGATGATGCAGGATGTGTTCGCCGAGCTCGGATTTTTGACCGTCGATCGATCGAACGTGACTGTTCACGCTTCTCCTCCCCGCCGCGAACTGGATCAATCGCCGCGTTACCGCCGGGAGAAGGAATACGGCGAGCTCGCCGCGCTGGGCTCGCTCGGCCCGCGGGAGCTTGCCGACCGAATCCGCAAAATTGCCGAAATTCGCGCATAGCTTGACTTCTCGATCCGGTGTATAATGCTATCATACAAGCGAAATCGCAAAGGAGATTTTAAATTCATGGATTTTAAGGAATACATCCGGGTCATTCCCGATTTCCCCCAGCCCGGCATCCGCTTCAAGGACATCACGACGCTGCTTAAAGACGGAGAAGCGTACCGGGCCGCGATCGACGCGCTGAAAGAGCAGGTATCCGGGATGGACATCGACGTTGTCGCCGGTCCCGAGGCGCGCGGCTTCGTTATCGGCGCTCCGCTCGCGCTCGCGCTCGGCGTCGGCTTCGTGCCGATCCGCAAAAGCGGCAAGCTGCCCGGCGAAACGATCGAAGCGGGTTACGATCTGGAATACGGCAAGGACAAGCTGGCCGTTCACAAGGACGGCATTCAACCCGGGCAAAAGGTGCTCATCGCCGACGACCTGCTGGCCACCGGCGGCACGATCGCCACGACGAGCGGATTGCTGCGGCAATTGGGCGCGGACGTCGTCGGCGCCGCGTTTCTGATCGAACTGAGCTATCTGGACGGCCGGGAGAAGCTTGCCGACATCCCGAACATCGTATCGCTCGTGCAGTATTAAGGTTTGCCTCGATCTCGGCGCATCGCGCCGTCAAGCCCGTTCCGGGTCATTCCGGAGCGGGCGTTGTTTTTTTAGCGGAAAACGGAGAAGTCGTTATCTAGAGTGGATTTTATCCAAAGAGGAACCTATTCCTGCGTATCCTCACTCGATCCCCCCGATAAATGCTCGTCAGGAGGTCCGTCAAGTATCTGCATGCTGCCGCCCCCCGCGCAATCCCGCTAAAGCCGACGAAGCTTTGCGTCCCGTGGAACGTACTTCCGGTTGTTCCCCGCTTGATTCGGATTCGGCAAACCGGAAATGCTTGAAAAGTTTTCATCTGGCCTTAAGGACCCGTTCATCTTCCGTTCATTTGATGGTGCTAGTATCCAATTATGTTGTCGTACATAGCAGGCCAAGAGCGGGAGGTTCAAAAGGTGAAGAAACATCGAATTAAAAAGTGGATCACATGGATCGCGGTCGTCGCGCTGCTTGCGGGCGCAGGGGCGGAGGCTACTGGTGGTACCGGGAAAACAATACGGCGGAAGCGTCGAGCGGCATTACATACACGCAATCGAGAGTGACGAAAGGGACGATCACGCAAAGCGTCGCCGGCTCCGGTTCGGTCGAAGTGTCCGAGACCGATACGGCTTTGGTGTCGGAAGCGGCAACGGTCGCGGAAGTGCTGGTCGCGGAAAACGATGTCGTCAAAAAGGGCGACGTCCTCGCAACGTTCGAAGGGGAGGATGTCAGCCTTTCGCTCAGCAAGGCGCAGCTTACGCTCGAACAGCAGAAGATGACGCTCGAAACCGCGCAAGAGAAGTGGAAAAGCCTGCAAATTTCCGGGGCCGAGCAATCGGAGCTGGATGCCGCGGAAATGAGCATTCGAAGCGCGCAGTTGAACATTCAACAAACCGAGCTTGAAATTCAGGACTATCAGGAAAAAGCCAAAGCGCCGGATCCGCTCGTCGCGCCGATCGACGGAACGGTAACGGCCGTCAACATCAAGCCGGGGGACGACGTTGCGGCCCGTTTGGAAGCTTTCACGATCGTGAACTACGACAAGCTGCAAATGACGATATCCGCCGACGAGCTGGATATTACGAAGCTGAAAGTCGGCCAAACCGCCAACCTGACGCTTGACGCTCTGAGCGATCAGCAAATTACCGGCACGGTGACGGAAATTTCCAAAAACGGCACGGCTTCCAACGGCGTTTCCACGTTTCCGGTCATCGTCACGCTGAATGAAATCGAGAACGTGCTGCCGGGGATGTCGGGATCGGTCGAAATCATCATCGAGCAAAAAGACGACGCGCTGATGGTGCCGGTC
Organism: Cohnella algarum; assembly: GCF_016937515.1. Taxonomy (NCBI): domain Bacteria; kingdom Bacillati; phylum Bacillota; class Bacilli; order Caryophanales; family Paenibacillaceae; genus Cohnella; species Cohnella algarum. The sequence continues at coordinate 5,986,441 of NZ_JAFHKM010000002.1, read as the reverse complement.
GACGCGGTCGAAACGATGGGCGGCCGCTATTTCGTCCGCGTGCCGAACGACGGGACGGCTTCGGCCGGCACTAATTCCGGCACGGATTCCGGCGAATCCGCGGAAGCGGACGAGATGCCGGACCGGGCAGCCGCAGCGGCCGGTCAAGGCGTCACGGGCGCCGAAGAGCAGGCGTCCGGGGACGGATCGGCGGCGCAAAACGTCGCGCAGTCGGAAAGAACCGCGGCAAGCGGAGCGTCCGAGGAAGGTGCCGTGCCCAGCGGAGCGCCGGAGGACGGAGCTGCGCCCAGCGGAGCGCCCGAGGGCGGAGCCGTGCCTGGCGGAGCGCCGGCAGGTTTCGGCGGGGGCGGCCGCGGTGCGGGAATGGGCGGCATGAACCAGCAAAACGGCGAATTTACGCTGAAGGAAATCACGGTAGGAATTACGACCGATTCGTATGTCGAAGTGCTTTCCGGCCTGAGCGAAGGAGATACCGTCCTCATTCAAATCGTCAGTTCGACGAGCACGACCCAGACGGGAATGATGGGCGGCATGGGAGGCATGGGAGGCGCGACCGTGTTCCCGGCCGGCGGCGCGGGCTTCTCCGGCGGAGGCGGCGGCTTCCCCGGCGGGGGCGGAGGCGGCGGTTTCGCGCGCGGAGGTCAATAAGATGAACGAGAAAAGCGAACAACCATGCCTTATTCGAATGGAGAATATTTGCAAGCAATACGAGCTGGCCGGGGAAACGTTTTTCGCGCTTGACGGGGTTTCGGTCACGGTGAACAAAGGCGAATTCGTAGCGATCATCGGACCGTCGGGCTCCGGAAAATCCACGCTGATGAACGTGCTCGGCTGTCTCGACCAGCCGACGAGCGGCACTTATTTTCTGGACGGCGCCGAGGTCGAGAAGCTGAGCGACAACAAGCTGGCCAAAATCCGCAACCATAAAATCGGCTTCATCTTTCAGCAATACCATCTGCTACCGAAGCTGCGCGTCATCGACAACGTCGAGCTGCCGCTCGTGTATCGGGGCATGTCGGCCCGGGAGCGGCGGGAGCGCTGCAAGGAAGCGCTGGAAAAAGTAGGCCTTGGGGAAAAGCTGTTCCATTTGCCCAACCAGCTGTCCGGCGGCCAGCAGCAGCGCGTGGCGATCGCGCGCGCGCTTGCCGGAAGGCCGCCCCTCCTGCTGGCCGACGAGCCGACGGGCGCGCTGGACAGCAAGACAAGCCGGGAAGTGATCGAGCTGTTGAAAGAGCTCAATCGTGACGGAAACACGATCGTGCTCATCACGCACGACCCGAACGTGGCCGCGCAAGCGAAGCGGGTCGTGCGCATTTCCGACGGCAGACTAACGGAGGAAAGGACGGAAGCCTCATGAAGCTGTCGCAAGGCATCAAAATGGCGTGGCACAGCGTCTACACGCAGAAAATGCGGACGCTGCTCACCGTGCTCGGGATCATGATCGGCATCGCTTCGGTTACGATCATGGTCGCGATCGGCAACGGCACGGCCGAACAGGTGAAAAGCCAGATGCAGGGGCTCGGCACGAACATGCTGACCGCCAACGTCGTCGGAAGAGGCTCGGTGACGAGCATTTCGCTCGAAGATGCGGAAACGATCGCCGATATCGACGGCGTGGAGGCGTACGCTCCGGTCATTACCGGCAGCGCGACGGCAAAATACGGGACGACGACGTATTCCGCTTCCGTTACCGCCTCCACCCCGTCGTTCGCCGACGTCAGGGATTATTCGGTCGCGCAGGGCCGGTTCATCAAGGACATCGACGGGGCGTTTTCCCAAAAGGTAGCGGTCGTCGGCTCCGAAGTGGCGGAAGAGCTCGGCATGTCGAACCCGGTCGGCGAGCAAATTACCCTGAACGGGACGCCCTACAAAATCGTAGGCTTGCTGGAATCGAAAGGCTCGTCCTCCACCGGCTCCAACGACAACATCGTCATCATTCCGCTGCAAACGGCCCGCGTCAGCCTGAAAACGGACGCGATCCGCACCATTTACGTACAGGCGGATAGCGAAAACCAGGTCGATTTTGTCCAGACGATGCTGGAGTACAATCTGCAGACGTTTTTCCGCGGGGACGAAGACAGCTATACGGTGTTCAACCAGGCCGACCTGCTGGAGACGATTACGGAAGTATCGACGTCGATGTCGACGATGCTGACGTACGTGGCCGCCATTTCCCTGCTTGTCGGGGGCATCGGGATCATGAACATGATGCTCGTTTCGGTAACGGAACGAACGCGGGAAATCGGCATCCGGAAATCGCTGGGAGCGAAGCAGCGGGATATTTTGTTCCAGTTCCTCGTCGAGGCGGCCATGATCGGGGGGCTCGGAGGCGTCGTCGGCGTGATCGTGGGAGCCAGCGGCTCGAACTTTGCCGGCAAGCTGATGGATTCGCCCGCTTCTCCGTCCGCGGACATTATGGTTTTGGCCGTTGCGTTTTCGATGGGCGTGGGCGTTCTTTTCGGGTTTCTTCCGGCCAGAAGGGCGTCCAGGCTGAATCCGGTCGAAGCCCTTCGCCATTAATTCAGATCAGCGGGAAAAGGAGTTTTTACCAAGCATGGCCATCGCCAACATCCTGGTAATCGAGGACGATCCTTATATTAGCGATTTGATCGGATTATATTTGAAACGCGAGAGCTTCCACTTTTCCGTCGCTCACGACGGAGAGGACGGAATCGATCAGTTCGTCGCTTTCCCGCCGGACCTCGTCATTTTGGATTTGATGCTGCCCGGAACCGACGGCTGGAGCGTTTGCCGCCGCATTCGGACGGTACGGGATACGCCGATCATCGTGCTGACGGGCAAGGGGGAAAGCTACGACAAGCTGTTGTTCGTCTGTGATAATGTCACCCTGTAACTGTTCTGAGATAATGTCACTATGGGACAGGAGACATTAACATTGACCAGAGCAGAACTGAAAAAGGTACTTGTCGTGGAGAAGATTTTAGACGGACACATGACTAATGTGGAAGGAGCAGCGACACTCGGACTAACAGTGCGACAAATGATTCGGCTGAAGAAAAAGTATGTGGAAGAGGGAGGAGCGCAGGCACTGGTGCACCGCAATCGCGGAAAAAAGCCGAAGCACGCCTTGTCCGAGGAAGTTAAACAGCAGGTCGTTGAGTTGTACAACACAAAATACTATGGTAGCAACAACTGCCATTTTGCGGAGCTTTTGGAGGAACATGAAGCATTGAAATTGAGTCCTTCCAGTGTAAGACGTATTTTGCTTTCTGAAGGAATCAAACAAGCCAAGCAGCGCAGACGTAGCAAAGCTCATCAACCACGTCAGCGCAAGCCGCAAGCCGGAATGCTGTGGCAGATCGACGCGACGCCATTTGCTTGGCTGGAGGACCGGGGTCCTGCCTTTGCCCTCCATGCAGCCATCGACGATGCCACAGGCACGGTTGTCGGCGCCATATTCCGGCTCAACGAATGCCGCGAAGGATACTCGCTCGTCATGCAGCAAGGCATTCAGAAATACGGCGTACCGCTCGGCCTGTACAGCGACCGACACACCATCTTTCGCTCTCCTAATGAAAAGCTGACCGTAGAGCAGGAACTGGCTGGTGAAACGAAGCCGCTCTCTCACTTTGGCAAGGCGATGGCCGAACTTCACATTGAGCATATCAAGGCCATTACGCCGCAGGCTAAGGGCCGTGTAGAAAGGCTTTGGCAGACGTTCCAAGATCGCCTGGTCATCGAACTCAGGCTGCTCGGCGCAAAGACGATTGAGGAGGCCAATGCGGCGTTGCCCATGCTGTTGGAGAAGCACAATCGCAAATTTGCTGTTCAGCCCAAAAAAGTAGAATCGGCGTATATGAAGCTGGATCCATCCGTCAATTTGAATCATGTGTTCACGATTCGCGAGTACCGAAAGTTAGGACACGGAAACACACTCTCTTATTACGGGAAAGTGTATACCTTCGCCAAGCCCTGTGATTTCCGTTTCGAAGCCAGAACAACGGTAGAGGTGCGTAAAACGCTCTCTGGAGAAGTGCTCGTTTGGCACAATGGCCAGGCGATTCCGCTGAAAGAGACGGAAAAGCCGGTACGCAAACCGATGTCCAAAACAAAAAAGGCGGAGCCTGCGCAGTCACGCAAACCCGCCGCCAACCACCCTTGGAGGTTGGCATGGAACTGTAGACAACAACAGGATAACACAAAAACGACAGCCGTCCAAGTCACTTGAACGGGCGGCTGCCCAAATTAGCAAAGTGACATTTTTACAGACGAGTTATGGTGACATTTTTACAGCATATTGACAGAAAGCTACGACAAGCTCAAAAGCTTCGAGCTCGGAGCGGACGACTATATGGTGAAGCCGTTCGACCCGAAGGAGCTGATGGCTCGCATCAAGGCGGTCATGCGGCGGACGAAGCCGGGGTTTGCCAGGGAGCCCGTGCGCTTGCCCGATCTGACGATCGACCTGGACCGCTACGTCGTGCAGTGCGGGGAAACGGAGATGACGCTGCCGCCGAAGGAAATGGAGCTGCTTCATCTGCTTGCATCCATGCCGAATCGGGTGCTTACGCGCGAGCAGCTGATCGACCGGGTATGGGGATACGATTTCGAAGGCGACCCCCGCACCGTCGACGTGCACATCAAACGGATTCGCGAAAAAATCGGGACGTCGGACCACTGCCGCATCGAAACGATACGGGGGGTTGGATACAAATTCGAGGTGAGCGGAGCATGATCCGGTGGAATGGCATCACCGTCAAGCTGCTGCTTGCCTTTTTTGCCGTGTTGCTCATTTCGTTCGGCGTGACGGCCGCCATCTCGACCTGGTTCGTCCGTTCGGAGCTGCGCAGCGGAAACGAACGCTTCGAGCGGGACCAATTGAGCGTGATCGCCGCGCTCGTTCGCACCGCATACCGGGAAGATTGGGACGAAAACGTGCTTCGCTCCGCGCTTCAGGCAACGGCGGGCCCGCCCGGGAGAGTCATTTACGTAGTGGACGGCTCGGGCGGCGTGCTGCTCGATACCGGGCGGCCGGACGGCGAGTATTTGTCCGCCTACCGGGAGCAACTGCAGCCGCTGCTCGACCAGGGCGTCGTCATTACGGATCGGACGCTGGAAGGAAACGAGAATTTGCGCTGGTCGGTAACGCCGATCAACGGTCCGAGCGACCTTGCGGCCCGATCGGTCGTTTTGATGTCCGGAGTTCGCCGGCAGGAGATCAACATGTTCAACGGCTTGTACCGGAACATTTTTATATCCATGCTCATTACGGCCGTCATTATCGTGTTCGCGGTGTCCAGAGGCATGACCGCTCGCCTGCGCAACATGAGCGAGGCCGCCCGCCTTATCGCCAAGGGCCGGTTCGACGTTCGGGTGAAGGAAAAGCCGCGGGACGAAATCGGAGAGCTGGCCGTCTCGCTCAATGAAATGTCGGGCGAACTCGCCAGTCTCGACCGGATGCGCAGGGAGTTTCTCGCCAACGTGTCCCACGATCTGCGCTCGCCGCTCACGTCGATCGGCGGCTACGTGGAGGCGATGATCGACGGGGCCATTCCGGAGGAAAAACGCGGCGCCTACCTGGGGCTCATCCGCGAGCAAACGCAGCGCATGAACCGGCTCGTCAACGATTTGCTGGAAGTGGCGAGGATGGAGGCCGGACAAACCGGGCTTTTGCCGGCTCCTTACAATTTGACGGAGTGGGTTCGCCGGCTGCTTGCCGCGCTTGAACCGGATTTTCGCCGCCGTTCCCTGTCTTTCGAACTGGATGCCGGGCCGGAAGACGTTTGGGTGTATGCCGACCCGGACCGGATCGATCAGGTGCTGTCCAATTTGCTGCTGAACGCCATTCAGTTCTCGCCGGACGGCCGGTCCATCGAAGTCTCGATCGAACGGAAAGAGAAGACGGCGGTTGTCGGCGTCCGGGATTACGGCGTCGGCATTCCGTCGGAAAATCTGGAGCGGATTTGGGAACGGTTCTATAAGTCCGACAAAGCGAGATCCGCCCGCTCGGGCAGCGGTCTCGGCCTGTCCATTGTCAAAAACGTGCTGGAACAGCATGGAACGACGGCAAAAGTCGAAAGCAAGCCGGGCGAAGGTTCGCTGTTTTCGTTCGAATTGCCGATCGTGTATCCGCCTCCTTATCCGCGCGCCCAGGTTCCGAGGAATCCGCCCCCAGGTTGACGATTGCCGCCGCGGAGAGGCATAATGGAAGGAATACTTCATAGGACTGGGCGGCGCCTGTCGTCAAAAAGGAAAGGAAATGGACATGGGCATGGAGCATTTGCTCGAATTAGCGTCCGCATACATGAAAGACCAGGACTTGCAGCGCGTCCGCGAAGCTTACGAGTTTGCCGACAAGGCGCATCACGGTCAGACTCGGAAGTCGGGCGAGCCTTATATATTGCATCCTGTAGCCGTTGCCGAAATTATGGTTCAAATGCAAATGGACGTCGTCACGGTCGTGGCCGCCTTGCTGCATGACGTAGTCGAGGATACGACGGTTACGCTGAACGATTTGAAGGAGCGGTTCGGCGAGACGATCGCGGGTTTGGTGGACGGGCTGACGAAGCTCGAAAGAATCCAGTTTCGTTCCAAGGAAGAGCAGCAGAACGAAAATTATCGGAAAATGTTCGTCGCGATGGCGAGCGATATCCGCGTTATTTTGATCAAGCTGGCCGACCGCCTGCACAACATGCGGACTCTTAAATATCAATCCGAAGAAAGCCAACGGCGCATCGCTCACGAAACGCTCGAAATCTACTGCCCGATCGCGCATCGGCTCGGGATCAGCGCGTTCAAGTGGGAGATGGAAGACATCGCCCTGCGCTATTTGAATCCCCAGCAATATTACCGAATCGCCAACCTGATGAAAAAAAAGCGCACGGAGCGCGAGCAGTATATCGCCGATCTCATCGGCCGCATCCGCGAGAAGCTCGAGGAAATGGGCATCCAGGGAGACATTTCCGGCCGGCCGAAGCATATTTACAGCGTCTTCAAAAAGATGACCACCCGCAACAAGCAGTTCAACGAAATCTACGACCTGCTGGCGATCCGCATTCTCGTCGACAACGTGAAGGATTGCTATGCGACGCTTGGCATCATTCATACGCTATGGAAGCCGATGCCGGGACGGTTCAAGGATTATATCGCGATGCCGAAAGCGAACATGTACCAATCGCTGCATACGACGGTCGTCGGCCCGACGGGCGAGCCGACCGAGGTCCAGATCCGCACGTGGGAGATGCACCGGACGAGCGAGTACGGCATCGCCGCCCACTGGGCGTACAAGGAAGGCAAGGAAACGGGAGCGGTGCAGGGCTCGTTCGAGGATAAAATGAATTTTTTCCGCGAAATCATCGAGCTGCAGCAGGATACGCGCGACGCGGCCGAATTCATGGAATCGCTGAAAATGGACTTTTTCACCGATCTCGTGTTCGTGTTCACGCCGAAAGGCGAAGTGTTCGAGTTGCCGGCCGGCTCCGTTCCGCTCGATTTCGCCTATCGGGTTCATACCGAAGTCGGGAACCGAACGATCGGAGCGAAGGTGAACGGCAGAATCGTGCCGCTCGACCATAAGCTGAAGACGGGCGACATCGTCGAAATTTTGACGTCCAAGCACTCCTACGGTCCGAGCCAGGACTGGATCAAAATCGCCAAATCGTCCCATGCCCGCAGCAAAATCCGGCAATGGTTCAAGAAGGAAAAGCGCGAGGAGAGCGTGCGCAAGGGATGGGATTTGCTCGAGCGCGAGCTGAAGCGCATCGGCCTCGAGCCTGCCGAGTGGATGACGGACGACAAACTGACGGAAACCGCGAAAAAGTTCACGTTCAACGACATCGAGGATATGATGTCCGCCATCGGGTTCTCCGGCATTACCGCCGCGCAGGTCATTACGAAGCTGACGGAGAAATTGCGCAAGGAAGCCGAAGAAGCAAGCCAGATCCAGCTTTCCTCCGACGTGAAGGAAATGAAGCCGCAGCCGGCGGAGCGGAAGCCGAGGCCGTCGAGCGGCGTATCCGTCAAAGGCGTGGACAATTTGCTCGTCCGCTTTGCGCGGTGCTGCAGCCCGGTTCCGGGCGACGATATCGTCGGCTACATTACGCGCGGCCGCGGCGTGTCCGTGCATCGGGCGGACTGCTCCAACATACCGGTCGCGGCCGAAGGCGAGGAAGCGGCGCGGGTCATCGAGGTCGAATGGGAAGAGACGACCGAAGCGAATTACAGCGTCGAGATCGAAATTCTCGGCCACGACCGCCGCGGGCTGCTGAACGAGGTGCTGCAGGCCGTGTCGGAGAGCAAAACGAACATTGCCGCCGTTTCGGGGCGTTCGGACCGGAACAAGGTGGCGATCATGCACTTGACGATCCTCATCCGCAACAAGGATCATCTGCAATCGGTCGTCGAGAAAATCAAGCGCGTGAAAGACATTTTCTCGGTCCAGCGGTTGATGCAGTAAGGCTCTCGGGAGGTTCTAATTTCGTGAAAGTGGTAGCGCAACGGGTAAGCCGGGCAAGCGTGCGGGTCGGCGGGGAGACGGTCGGGGAAATCGGGACCGGGCTTTTGCTGCTCGTCGGCATCGGACAAGAGGACGAAGAGCGGGATATCGGGTGGATGGCCGAAAAGGTGTCGGGCTTGCGGATTTTCGAAGACGGCAGCGGCAAAATGAACGACTCGGTCATGGATGCCGGGGGAGCGATACTTTCGGTTTCGCAATTCACGCTTTACGGCGATTGCCGGAGCGGCCGCCGGCCCAGCTTCGCCTCCGCCGCGCGGCCGGAGAAGGCAAACGAGCTTTACGAACGGTTTAACGAACGGCTTCGCGCCAAAGGGCTCGAGGTGCGTACCGGCGTTTTCGGGGCGGACATGGAGGTCTCCCTCGTCAACGACGGGCCGGTGACGCTGATCGTCGACAGCCGAAGTTAGCTTCGGTCCGGAGCCGGAACCGGAATGCGGATGGAAAATCGGCGCGCAGGCAACACTACTGTCGGATAACCTTGCGAAAGGGTGACGACAGGTGCGGCAATCCGGCAAAGAAGCGAAACTGTTGCGTTGGGCGAGGGAAGGAACGGCGGCGGAACGCCGGGAAGCGCTGGCCTTGCAGGCCGGGGCCGAATTTGCGGACGAGCCCGGGGGGAGCCCGGGATTCGGAGGCGCGCTCGGCAGGCGGCATCCTCCCGGCGGCAGGGGCTAGCGGATCGTTCGGAAAATCCGAACATTGCGCGCCGGGGACAAAGAGAACGCTTCCTTTTTTGTAATGAAAATGTAATTTGATTTTCATTAATCCTTAAAATAATCGGGTTATTATAATTCTCGACCCCCTTTTTTCAATATAAATTCAATTGGACCTGTCGCAGTAAGCGGCAGGTTATTTTCTTTTTTTCGGACCTGCCGGGTATGAGGGGATAACTTGACATGCCGTGTAGCATCATATTAAAATGAGGAATAATTGGATCCAGCCATCAATTCGACGACGGGAACGAGTACTCCGGAACCGGATCTTCAGAGAGGGAAGCCTTGGCTGCAAGCTTTCCGTTTACGACCGGACGAACGACCTCCCCGAGAACCCGATGCGAACGCCGAACGCTCTGCATGAAGAGCCTCGGTTCAGTAGTGTCGAGGCGTAGCCGGGCGTTAACCGGAGAAGCGCGAGCGCAGCGCGGCGGATTTCCGTTCGCGGGCGTTCGAATGACGGGTGGCACCGCGGGAGCACGAACAGGCTCTCGTCCCTTGAGCGGCAGCAATGCGGCTGAGGGACGGGAGCCTTTTTTGTTCGGCATTTTCCCTTGCGGACGACGAGGTCGTTTCGATTTGCGTTGCGGGCTGGAACGGCAAGAGAGAAAGGGGATGCGAAATGGCATTTCAAAAACCGCCGGGCACGCAGGACGTGCTTCCCGGCAGCGTCGAAGCGTGGCAATACGTGGAAAAGACGGCGAGAGAAATTTGCAGAAGGTACCGGTTCCGGGAAATTCGCACGCCGATGTTCGAAGCGACCGAGCTGTTTCAGCGGGGAGTCGGGGAAACGACGGATATCGTCGAGAAAGAGATGTACACCTTCGACGACCGCGGCGGGCGGAGCATGACGCTTCGGCCGGAAGGAACCGCGGGCGTCGTGCGGTCGTACGTCGAGAACAAGCTGTACGGAGAGCCCGACATTTCCAAGCTGTACTACATCGGGCCGATGTACCGCTATGAGCGGGCCCAGGCGGGCCGATACCGGCAGTTTCATCAGTTCGGCATCGAGGCGATCGGTTCGGACGATCCGGCGCTCGATGCGGAAGTCATTTCCCTTGGGTATGCGTTTTATCGCGAGCTTGGCCTTAAAGACATTTCGGTGGAAATCAACTCGGTCGGCACTCCGGCCGTACGCGCCGAGTTCCGCGAGAAGCTGCTCGGGTTTTTGCGGCCGATCAAGGACAGCCTGTGCAAGGACTGCCAGACGCGGATGGAGCGCAATCCGCTGCGGGTGCTCGATTGCAAAGTCGACCAGCCGAAATTCGCGGACGCGCCTTCCATTCTGGACAGCTTGGACGAAGCGTGCGCCGGCCACTTTGCCCGGGTGCGGGAATGTCTGGACGCGATGAACGTGCCGTACCGGATCAATCATCGGCTCGTGCGCGGTTTGGACTACTACACCCACACGGCGTTCGAGTATAAAGCCCAAGGAATCGGCGCGATCGATACGATCGGCGGCGGCGGGCGCTATAACGGCCTTGTCGCCGAGGTCGGGGGCGAAGACCGGCCGGGCGTGGGCCTGGCGGTCGGTCTGGAACGGACGCTGCTGCTGCTCGAGCATCAGGGCGTAAAGCCGGAAGCCGAAGCGCAGGTGGACGTGTACGTCATCGCGCTGGGCGAACGCGCCGAACGCGAAGCGGCCGGCGTCGTGCAGCGCCTGCGGGACGCGGGGCTCGCCGCGGATCGCGATTATATGGGGCGGAAGCCGAAAACGCAGTTCAAGGCGGCGGATCGGGCCGGCGCGGCTTATGCGGCGATTCTCGGCGACGACGAGCTGGACAAAGGCGAAATCTCGCTGAAGGACCTGGCGACCCAGGAGCAGCGGCAAGTGCCGCTCGCGGGGCTGGCCGAGCACGTGCAAGCTTTGATTACTAGCAAAAAAGGGGAAGAATGAACATGATGCTTAAAGATCGCGATTGCGGAACGTTAACGAAAAAGAACGTCGGGGAAACCGTCGTTTTGAACGGCTGGGTGCAAGGCTGGCGGGATTTCGGGGGGATTTTGTTCATCGACCTGCGGGACCGCAGCGGCATCGTGCAAATCGTCTTTAATCCGGAGTTTTCCGCCGACGCGCTTGCCGTTGCCAGCCGCGCGCGCAACGAATATGTGCTTGCGATAAAAGGGGAGGTCGTCGACCGCGACCCCGAGACGTACAACCCGAATCTCGCGACGGGCGAAATCGAAGTCCGCGTTCAGGAGGTCGAAATCGTCAACGCGGCCAAGACGCCTCCGTTCCCGATCGAAGACGGCGTCGAAGTGGACGAAGCGCTGCGCCTTCGGTACCGCTACCTCGACTTGCGCCGTCCGGAAATGTACCAGACGCTCCGGCTTCGTTCGAAAGCGACGAAGGTGTTTCGCGATTTTCTGGACGAAAACGGGTTCCTCGACGTCGAGACGCCGATTTTGACGAAGAGCACGCCGGAAGGCGCGCGCGATTATCTCGTGCCGAGCCGGGTGCATCCGGGCGAATTTTTCGCGCTGCCGCAATCGCCGCAGCTGTTCAAGCAGCTTTTGATGATCGGGGGGCTCGAGCGTTACTACCAAGTGGCCCGCTGCTTCCGCGACGAAGACCTGCGCGCCGACCGCCAGCCCGAGTTTACGCAGGTCGACATCGAAACGTCGTTCCTGTCTCAGGATCAGCTGCTGACGATGATGGAGCAGCTGATGGCGAAGCTGTTCCGCGAAACGATCGGCGTCGACATCGAAACCCCGTTCCAGCGGCTGACCTACCGCGACGCGATTCACAAATACGGCTCCGACAAGCCGGACCTGCGGTTCGGTCTCGAAATCGAAGACGTCACGGATATCGTCAAAAACAGCGACGTCAAGGTGTTCGCATCGGTCGCCGGTTCCGGCGGCGTCGTCAAGGCGCTTAACGCCAAAGGCTGCGCGAGCTGGAGCCGCAAGGAGCTGGACGACCTGCAGCCGTTCGCGGTCCGCTACGGCGGCAAAGGCATCGCGTGGATTACGGTCAAGGACGGCGAGTGGAAGGGGCCGATCGTCAAGTTTTTCAAGCCGGAGGAAATCGCGGCGCTCACCGAACGCTTGAACGTCGAAGAAGGCGACCTGCTCTGCTTCTCCGCGGACAAGCTGAAAACCGCCGCGGACGTCATGGGCAACCTGCGGCTGAAAGTCGGACGCGACCTCGGCCTGATCGACAGCAGCAAATTCAAATTCCTGTGGGTCGTCGACTTCCCGCTCGTCGAGTGGGACGAGGAGGCCAAACGCTGGGTGGCGCTGCACCATCCGTTTACCCGTCCGCGGGACGAGGATTTGCCCCTGTTCGACACCGATCCGGGCGCAATCCGCGCGCAAGCGTACGATATCGTCCTGAACGGCTACGAAGTCGGCGGCGGCTCGATGCGGATTTACCGCCGCGACGTCCAGGAGAAAATGTTCAATGCGCTCGGCTTCACGCTTGAAGAAGCGAAGGAGAAATTCGGCTTCTTCCTCGACGCTTTCGAGTACGGCACGCCTCCGCACGGCGGCATCGCCTTCGGACTCGACCGGCTCATCATGCTGCTGGCCGGCCGGACGAACTTGCGCGAGACGATCGCCTTCCCGAAAACGGCGAGCGCGACCGACCTGCTCACCGACGCGCCGTCGACCGTCGCGCCGCGTCAGCTGGAAGAACTGCATATCCGCTTGTCCGCGAAGGCGCTGGCGGCGCAAGCCAAGGCCGAAGCTCCGGCTGACGCCAAGGAGCCGGCCGACCAGGAGCAGCCGCAAGGCTAAACTGCCGGCCCGACGGCCGCGTCAAGCGAAGGGCGAAGCTGCGCCGCAGGAGTTGAGCGGCCGGGTTCAGGATGGCGGCCGACAGGCCGCCGGACTGCGCCGTCGGACCGCGCTGCCGGACAACGGCCATCGGACCGCGCTGCCGGACAACGGCCGAAAAGGCTGGGCTTCGGCAATTTGCAGCGGCATTCGCCGACAAGGAAGGGGAATCATCCAAATGCTGCACCAATTCTCCAGAACGGAACTTGCCATCGGACCGGAAGGGTTGGAGATTTTGAAAGGGAGCACCGTCGCCGTACTGGGCATCGGCGGCGTCGGTTCCATCGCCGCGGAAGCGCTTGCCCGATCCGGCGTCGGCCGGATCGTGATGATCGACAAGGACGTCGTCGACATTACGAACATTAACCGGCAGATCCATGCCCTGACGACGACGGTCGGCCAGCCGAAAGCGGAGCTTATGCGCGACCGCATCAAGCTGATCAATCCGGATTGCGACGCGATCGCATTGCGCATGTTTTATACGGAGGAGACGTACGAAGAGCTGTTCAAGTTTCCGCTGGATTACGTGCTGGACGCTTCCGATACGATTTCCTTCAAAATCCATTTGATCAAGCAGTGCCTCGAGCGAAAAATACCGATCATTTCGAGCATGGGCGCCGCGAATAAAATGGATCCGACCCGTTTCGAAGTGGCCGACATTTCGAAAACGACGGTCGATCCGATCGCGCGCGTCGTTCGCCAGAAGCTTCGCAAGGAAGGCATCAAAAAAGGGGTCAAGGTCGTCTTCTCCAAAGAGGAGCCGCTCAAGCCGCGCGACGACGTCACGCAGCGCATCGTGCCCGAGACGGCGCCCAAGGAAATTCGCAAGGCCCAGCAGCCGCCCGCCAGCAACGCGTTCGTGCCGCCGGTGGCGGGGCTGATTATGGTCAGCGTCGCCGTTCGCGAGCTGCTGGAGCGCGGAAGCCGACCGACGGCTTAGGATCGCGATCCGAATCCCCGATTTCCCGATCTAATGTCTCGCACAAAGATGAGGGCGCACCCTTTCGGCAAGCCATTCCAGCCGTTTGGGTCGCCCTTTTTGCTTGAAAAGTCCCCCATTTCGTTCATGGCACTCCATTGCCTCCCGTCTTCACCCAAAAGTTCGCCGGCGCCCTGCGGCTCCAGTCACTCGCCCGAATCTCCCGCTACGTCGTTTAACGAGGCCGGGAGCGGCCCATCGCCGCGGGTTCGGACCCGTGCGCCGAATCTCGCGATTCCGCAAAAGCTAGAGAGAAGATGCCTTTTTTGCGGCCCGGATGACGCTTGTCTCTATCAGTGGGACAAGATCGTTCATAGATTGGATTATCACGCGATATGGAGGTGGAAAGGGTGAACGATCAATCCTGGGGCGTTTTCAGCAGAAAAAAAGGAGGCGCGAATCGAAAGGCAGGCGCCCGCAATTTAAAGGCAAGCGGCTGCAAAAAGCACCGTAAAAGCCATCGCAAGCCGGCGAACCGGATAGGAGGAAATCGCGGAACGGGCAATAAGACAAGAGGCAATCGCACGATGGGCAATCGCACGGCGGGACACCGCACGGGAACGTACTACGCCGGCGTTCAGCGCCAGATGTGGGGTCCGCTCTCGCTAGGCCCATGCGGATGCGGACGTCGTCACGATCATTCGGTAACCGAAGTCATCGATGAATGATCCGTTGCTTCGGAAACGATCAAAAGGCCGACCTCGCAAACCGGTCGGCTTTTTTCTTGCAATCGAACCGTGACAGCTGCCGTTTCCGCTTTTTTCCCGGGGACATACGCTGAACAAGGCGAGTATCCGTGGCTTCCATGACGAAAGGCGGAGTCGTTATGCATATTCCCGTAAGATCGCTCGCGATCGGAGAAGCCGAAAGCGAACAGCTGGAGATGAATCTGTGGAGGGATCGGTACGTTCAAGCGGCGCTTCATACGAACGGCAGGACGACGCCGGTGAAAATTCGTTATCGCGGCGGTCATACGCGGGGGTACCCCAAGCGCTCCTACGAGGTGGTCCGCAAAGGCCAAACGTTTCATTACAACGCGGAGTTCGACGACCCTTCGATGATCCGGAACGCGCTTTCCTTTTGGTTTTTGGAACGGCTTGGCGTGCCCAGCCCGCGAACGAAGCATGTGCTGCTCGTCCGAAACGGCATTTCCCTCGGCGTCTATTTGGAAATCGAAGCGGTGGAGCGAGGTTTTTTCCGACGGAGAGGGATCGGAGCCCGATCGCTTTTTTACGCGGTCAACAATCGGGCGGATTTCGGGGTGCGGGACTCCGCTTCGCAGTTATCCGGGTACGAATACCGATTCGGCGAAAAAGACGAAAAAGCAAGGCTCGCTTCGTTCATACGCGGCATCCACCGCACCCCGGAAAGCCGGCTGGCGGCTTACCTCGACCGGAATCTGGATGTCGACAATTACTTGAAGTGGCTCGCCGGCGCCGTCCTTACCGGCAATTTCGACGGGTTCGAGCAAAATTATTCCTTGTACCGGCACCATGCAAGCGGGAAGTGGCGCATCGTCCCCTGGGATTACGAAGGAACGTGGGGGCGCAACTGCTACGGCAGGGCGGTCGAGAGCGACCTCGTCGATATTGCCGGCTACAATCATTTGACCGAAAAGGTGTTGAAGCACCGTCCCTATATGCTGCGCTACAAGCGGATTTTGCGGAAGGCGCTGGACGAAACGTTTACCGAAAAAACCATCATGCGCGCGGCGGCGGAAATGCATGGCTCAATATCGCCGTACGTCCGAAGGGATCGTTTGCAGCAGTGGCCGTACGAGCAGTTTTTGGGAGAACCGAACGTCATCCGCAACTATATCCGGGAACGAAGAGCGATCGTCGCATCCGCCCTTTCGCGTTTGTAGCGATGGCGCGGCTTCTTCGCCCGGGTTGGAACGCCCGCCTCCGAATCTGGTATGATGGAGAGTACAGGAAAGGCGGGATAAGCGATGGATTTGTTCAGCATCGGCGCGGAAACCGAGCCGCGCTCCAGACGTCTTGCCGACCGGATGCGGCCGGAGACGCTGGATGAATATATCGGCCAAGAGCATATCGTAGGTCCGGGCAAGCTGCTGCGGAGGGCGATCGAGGGCGATACGGTGTCCTCGATTTTGTTGTTCGGACCCCCGGGCTCGGGGAAAACGACGCTCGCTCATATTATTTCGAAAAAAACGGAAGGGGACTATGTCCGGTTGAATGCCGTCGACGCTTCGGTCAAAGACGTGCGGGAAGTGATCGATCGGGCCGAAGACAATAAAAATCTGTACGGCCGCAAAACGATTTTGTTCCTCGACGAAGTTCACCGCTTCAACAGCGCCAGGCAAGACGCCCTTCTGCCGGCCGTCGAGAAGGGAATTATCGTGTTTATCGGCGCGACGACGGAAAATCCGTACCATTCGATCAACGGGGCTTTGCTCTCCCGTTCCACGCTGTTCAGGCTGCATGCGCTTACGAAGGAGCATTCGCTGATCGCGATGCGAAGAGCGCTCGCGGATCCGGTCAAAGGCCTCGGCTTCATGAAGCTGGAGGTCGACGAAGAAGCGCTGCTGCACATTGCCGCGATGGCGAACGGCGATATCCGCAGGGCGCTGACGGCGCTCGAACTGGCGGCGGTCACGACGCCTTCCCGCGAAGACGGGACGGTTCGCGTTACGTTGGAAATCGCGGAGGAATCGATTCGCCAGCCGCAAGTTCAAGCGGACGAATCGACGCAGTACGATGTGCTGTCCGCTTTTCATAAGAGCGTGAGGGGCTCCAGCGACGCTGCCCTCTACTGGTTCCTGTACGCGGTCGAGAGGCTCGGCATGGATCCGATGACCTTCCTCCGCCGGTTGACGGTCGCTTGCAGCGAGGATATCGGCCTTGCCAATCCGCAAGCGATGGTGCAAGCGGTCAGCGCGATGGAAGCGTACCACCGGATCGGCTGGCCGGAGGCCAAGTACATTATCGCGCAGGCGATCCTGTTCGCGGTTGAAAGTCCCAAGTCCAACTCGATCGCCGCGACGATCGGCCGGATGATGGAAGCCATGGACACGGCGGGAACCTCCGAGGTGCCTATGCACCTGAGGGACGCCCACTACAGCGGCGCGCAGAAGCTGGGGCATGTCGGTTACCGGTATCCGCACGACTATCCCGGGCACTATGTCGAACAGCAATATTTGCCGGACAAGCTGCACGGAACCATCTTCTACGAGGCGACGGAGCAAGGAATGGAAGATAAAATCCGCCAAAACCAGGAGCGCCGGCGCCGGCAAAACAGGGCAAGATAGGCGGCTCGTCGAACGATTTGGGCCGTTTCGAGCCGTACCGTCCGAAAAACCGGCATAGGACGGGGATTACCGCGAATACAGATGGATACTACGGCCGTTTGCGGGGCGATCCGTTCGTTGACGGTTCATCGCAAAACGTCTAAGCTAAAGTAAAGCTGTGTGCTTTTTCCATCATTTATCTTTTTTCATCAAAGGAGGTGTACCTATCCTCCGACGAATGGGGGGATAGGAAGCGCTTGGACAGTGACCCGTTTCCGTTAACGGTAGATCTAATCTTGGTGTTTATATTGGTTTTCCTGAACGGCTTCTTCGTATCCATGGAGTTTGCGATGGTCAAAGTTCGCGGCGCCCGAATCGATACCCTTGCGCAGGAAGGGAATTCGAAAGCCAAATTCGTCTCGCGCCTGGCGGACAAACTCGACGCGTATTTGTTTGCTTGCCGGCTTGGCATCACGCTGGCGTCCCTTGGACTCGGGTGGCTCGGAGGACCGGTCATCGCGAGCGTGCTTGCGCCCGCGCTTCACTGGTTAGGCTTATCGGACGGCTGGATTCAAGCGTTGTCCATCGTTTTCGCCTTTTTGATCGTTGCGGCCCTGCATATCGTTCTCGGGGAACTTGCGCCCAGGACGATGGCGGTTCGTCAAGCCGAGAAGATCACGCAGCTCGCGGCGGCGCCGCTTATCGTTTTCCGCAAATTGATGAGCCCGTATTTATGGCTTTTGGACGGCATATCCAGATCGATTTTGAAGCTGTTCGGCATCGAGCCCGCAAGCGAAATTTCTTCGGCCCGCACCGAAGAGGAAATCCGGATTTTGATGAAAGAAAGCCATGAAAGCGGATTGATCGACAACACGGAGCTTACGCTTGTGGACAATATTTTCGAATTCGCGGAAACGAACGCGCACGAAATCATGATTCCCCGGACGGACATGATTTGCCTGTATACGAATCTTTCCTTCGAGGAAAACAAAACGATCGCGCTAAAGGAAATGCATACCCGTTACCCGCTTTGCGACGGCGACAAGGATAACATCATCGGCTTCGTACACATCAAGGATCTGCTTAAAGCGACCGACGGCTCCGTTCGCGATATCGGCGATTTGCTTCGGCCGATGCTGACCGTTCCGGAAAGCATGCCGATCAGCACGCTGCTGAAGCTGATGCAGAAGAAAAAATCCCAGATCGCGATTTTGATCGACGAATACGGCGGAACGTCCGGCCTGGTCACGCTCGAGGATATTATGGAAGAAATCGTCGGCGAAATCCAGGACGAATTCGACGAAGAGCGTCCCGACCTGGAAAAGAAGGACGACCAATCGTATTCGATCAGCGGCATGATGCTGATCGAAGAGGTGAACAGATATTTCGGCCTCGACATTCCGACGGACAACTACGATACGATCGGCGGCTGGATGTATTCGCAAATCGAAATCCCTCCGTCGAAGCGTCAGACGGTCGAAGTGGAAGGCGGATTTCTGTTCGTCGTCGAGGAAACCGACAACCTGCGCATTTCGCGGATTCAAGTAAAGCCGATCGAAGTCGCCAATTGGGCAGGCGTTCAGGCGGAAACAGGTTAACATATACGGACAAATGAAGAAATAGAAAAAAGGCTCTCCCGCCATCGTCGATTAGCCGGGAGAGCCTTTTTTTTGCCGTTACGAATGTCTGCCCCGCATGAAGTGCACCGCCAAAAAACCGACCGCCGCGGTCAAGGCGAACAGCGCGGCCGTCCGGAAGACCGCCGGCTGCCCGAAGGCGTCGTAGATCCAGCCGCCGATCGTACCCGCGGCCAGCCCCGACAGGCCGGTCCAGACGACGGCGTACAGCGCTTGGCCCGACGAGCGGAATTCGTCCGGCACGATCGATTGCAGATAGCGGAGCGCCGTAATGTAATAAATGCCGAACGTAATGCTGTGCATCATTTGGACGAGCACGAACAGCCACGGTTCCTCGATGATTCCGAGCAGCCCCATCCGAATCATGTAGAAGACGCTGGCGAACGCCAGCAGCGGAAGCTCGCGAAACCGATGGCCGTATTTCGCCAGCAGGAAAAACATCGGGATTTCGCTGACGGCGGAAGCGAGCCAGGCCGTGCCGATCAGCGAGTCGCTGGCGCCCAGTTCGCGCATTGCGACGGCGAGAAAGCCTTCGTTGATGCGATGGGCGACGGAAACGAGGCCCACGAGCAGGAAGAAGACGAGCGTTTCCTTTTTTCGGATAATGTCGATCAGCCCGCCGAATTCGAATTTTTTGAGCGAGCTTTGGAAGTTTCCGAGCGCGATGGCCAGCGCAAGCGAGCAGCATACGGTGGCAAGGCCGATCCACAACGTCAGGCCGGAGCCAGTCGCTTTCAGGATGAAGCCGAAGACGACCGCGCATGCCGCATAGCCGAGGGAGCCGAACATCCGGATCGAAGCGAACGACCGGTTCATTCGTTCGGAGGCGAGCAGGCTCAAGCTGTCCATCATCGTGTTGACGGGAGTTTGGAAAAAATAAAACAGCCCCATGAAAACGGCGACGACGGCAAATTCCCGCTGGGGAAGCAGCAGGGCGAGCGCTATAATTTGCCCGACGAAAATAAGGTTCAGCACGAGCTTCAGGCTTTTCGTTTTGTCGCTGATGATGCCCGCCAGCAGGTTCGAAAAAATGGAGAGCATCGGTCCGATCGAATAGACGGCTCCGATTTGCAGCTTCGAGAAGCCGATGTCGTCGAAATAAAGCGGGAAAAACGACACGACGAGCGCCATCGTCGCATAGTTGGCGAAATGAAGGCAGCGCAGGACGGCCAACTGAACGGAATCGGTCTGCAGCTTTTTCATGCGCCGGCCCCCTTGCCGGAGGCCGCAGTCCGGTTTCGAGCCTTGCCTGCCGGTTGGTTCGTTTGAACAGAAAGTAAAGCAGCGCGAGTTCGGCCAGAATGCCGCCGGATTGGGATAGCGCGCCGAGGGCGCCGGTCCAGCCGGGCAGCGAAAGCGTCAGGGTGACGATCAAAATCAGCGTCAGCACCGCGTTGGACGTTTGCGAGCCGAACATGAGCTTCGTTTGCCCCTGGGACAAGATGACGCCGTTCAGCGTATCCAGCCACGGAAAGACGAACGCGTACGGGATGAAGGCGCGCAGCGCGTTAACGCACGATTCCAGCAGCCGGTCCTCCACGCCGATGACGTTCGCAAGCAGCCAGGGACCCGCCGGGGAAAACGCCATCAAGGAAATGAGCGTTCCCGGTATGAACGCCATCAGCAGGACGAATTTGCGCACGAGCAGGGGATGCGTTCGATAAAACTGCAACGAGATTTGGTGAAAATAGGAAAAGAACCCGAGAAACATGTTCATGAAGCTCGCCGCGACGGAAAAGGAAGCGATGGCAAGCGTGCCCTGATCGGTATGGCCCAGCAGGGCGTTCATGACCGGAGACACCCACATGATAATGAGGGAGGAAAACAACAGCGGGCTGTAGAAACGAAGCACCTGCTTCGGTCGCCGGATGTCGCAATCGGGCTCTTCCTTCGGCAGCCCGCGGGCAAGTTTGCTTCCCTCGAACCAGCTGACGGCGGCCTCGATGATCATGCCGAATACGAAAATAACGGCTCCTTGCCGGGAATGGGTCACGCCAACGTGCAGCATATATTGCGACATCAGAAACATGGCCGCAAGGCGGATCACCATGCCGATCGTGAGCCAGCGCGTGCGCATTTTGTAGATGATAACGCCTTGATATAAGCAGCGTATGCCCGAAAACACGCTGAGGAACATGAGCGCGTGGTAAACGTTCACCGCGGATTCGGCCACTTCCGGCTCCGCTCCGTACGCGCCGCCGAACACCCAATAGCCGACCGGCGTGAATGCGATCATAAAACCGAAGGCGAGCGATCCGCCGAAAACGATAAACGCCACTTTCCGGACGGCCGAAAAGGACAGCCGGTCGCGGACGAGCGCGGAACACGTTTCCCGAAAGAGGATGGCCGGCTTCTCGGTGACGGACAGCAGGCTCATCGCCGTAGCGTAGCCCGCCAGGATCAGCTCCGGATGATCGGCGCGGGCGAGCGTGCCGTTGACGATGACGTGCGACAGGTTGATCAGCAGCGCCGATAAGCCCAACGGAATAAAAAAGAAAAAAAGACGTCTTAAGGTGACGCTTTCCTGTTGCGAGCCCAAGCGTTTCATCTCCTTATCTCTACCCGTGTATTATAGCAGGTTCGTCACGATTGAGTAGGCGTTTTCAATACTTTTTCACTGGATTTAGCCCATTCGAAATGATAAATTAAAGAATGATGCGGAAATAGGGGTTGAGCATGGGACAACTTCAGGATCGAATTTGGGTGGAGAGCCAGTTCGCGGCAAGCGAACGGCTGGGCATCACGCTGCCTTGTTTGGCCGTTCCATGGGAAAGCTTGAGCCGGTCGAGGCAATCGCTTCTTCTCGAGGCGTGGGAACGGATCCGGGGAACGATCCCCGATCGGATTTTCGCGTTCGAGGAGCAAATCAAGAGGCTGCAGGAAGGCCTGTACGAAGAGGAAGACTTTGAGGAATCCTGCCGCCTGAACGGCGCGATCGCCGAGCTGGCCAGCAGGATCAACGACTTGCATATTTGGTACCGGACCCAGCAGGATATGGATGAAGAACGACGAAAACACAGCTGAGCTTAGGCTAGCAGGTGGAGGTTGCGCCGCATGAATCAAACGTTGCTTGCCGGCCGCTCTCCTCGGGGTCCTTTTGCCCTGATGCATCGCGTCTACAAGTACATTCTTCCCGGCGTAAAGGAACATCTCGGAGGATGGCGGAGGATGGCGGAGAGCATTCCGGACTCCGAATTGCGGAAGCAGGCGCTCGGCAGCATCGCCCATAAGGAGTTCCATTGCCAGGGAGGGGCGGTTTACGCCGCCGCGAACCTGGAGCAAAGGGATGTGCTGATCCCGCTCATCGTGGCGCTGCAGACGATCAGCGACTACCTGGATAACTTGTGCGATCGCAGCACGTCGCTCGACGCCGACGATTTTCGGCTGCTTCACCGCAGCATGCTGGATGCCGTGACGGTCGGTGCGCCCTTGACGAATTATTACGCGCTCCGCGCCGAGCAGAACGACGGCGGCTACCTGGAAGCGCTCGTCAGACGCTGCCAAGCCTGCATCGAACGCCTTCCTTCGTACTCCCTCGTGCAGAAAGACGTCAGGGAGCTCGTGAGCCTGTACGGCGATCTCCAAGTGTACAAGCATATCGCCAAGCCGCTGCGGGAGGACAAGCTGCTCGCCTGGTGGCAGCAGCACGCGCCCCGCTATCCGGAACTGCTGTGGAACGAATTCGCCGCGGCGACCGGGTCGACGCTCGGCATGTTCATGTTGTTTCTCGCCGCCAGCGACGAGAAGCTCACCGCGAAGCAAGCCGGCGAAATCCGCGACTCTTATTTTCCGGCCATCAACGGGCTGCATATTTTGCTTGATTATCTGATCGACCAGGCGGAGGACGAACAGGGCGGCGACCTGAATTTTTGCAGCTATTACGAGAATCAGGACGAGCTCAACGCCAGAATGCTCCGGATGGTGCAGGCCGCAAGAGCTTCCGCCGATCATTTGCCGTTTGCCGGCTTTCACCGCATGATCGTGGAAGGCTTGCTCGCCTTGTATTTGTCCGATCCGAAAGTGCGGGGCCAGCGCAGAGTCGAGCACACGGCCCGAATTTTGATGAAGGGCAGTCCGTGGACAAGGTTGTTTTTCTGGTTGAACAGCCATTTCATTCGCAAGGCCATGTAAATTTGCAAGCGTCACGAACGAAAGCGGCGGCCGTTTGCAACGAAATTCTAGGAGGAATCGTTCATGAGCGCAGTGAAAAAAATTGCCGTATTGACCAGCGGCGGAGATTCGCAAGGGATGAACGCGGCCGTGAGGGCGGTCGTGCGGAGCGGGCTTTTCCGCGGCTTGGAAGTATACGGAGTTCAACGGGGATACCAAGGGCTGCTTAACGAAGACCTGCGGCCGATGGACCTGCGAAGCGTGGGCGACATCATCCAGCGCGGCGGCACCGTTTTGCAGACGGCCCGCTGCAAGGAATTCATGACGCCGGAAGGGCAGCAGCGGGGCGCGGACGTGCTGCGCAAATACGGAATCGACGGCCTCGTCGTCATCGGCGGGGACGGCTCCTATCAGGGCGCGAACAAGCTGAGCAAGCTCGGCATCAAGACGATGGGCCTGCCGGGGACGATCGACAACGATATTCCGTTCACGGACTTTACGATCGGATTCGATACGGCGGTAAGCATCGTCGTCGACGCGATCAACAAGCTGCGCGACACGATGACGTCGCACGAGCGCTCCTCCGTCGTCGAAGTCATGGGCCGTCACTGCGGGGACATTGCGCTTTACGCCGGGCTTGCCAGCGGGGCGGAATCGATTCTCGTGCCGGAAGTCCCGTTTGACATTCGCGAGATTTCGACGCGGATGAAGGAAAATTTCCAGAACGGGAAGCGCCACAGCATCATTATCGTGGCCGAAGGCGTCGGCCGGGGCGAGGACATCGCCCGCGAGATCACGGAGCATAGCGGAATCGAGCCGCGGGTGACGGTGCTGGGGCACATCCAGCGCGGCGGCACGCCGACGCACAACGACCGGATTTTGGCCAGCCGGCTGGGCGACTTCGCCGTGCAAAAGCTCGCCGAGGGCGATTCCGCCAAAGCCTGCGGCATCATCAAAGGCGAACTTGTCGTCACGGACATCGACAAAGTCGTATCCACGAAAAAAGCGATCGACATGGATCTGTACAACTTGGCGATTCGCCTCGCCCAATAGGGGCGGGCGGTCGCCCGAAACGGGGACGCCTATATGTACTTGTACAAGCTGGAGGCAGTGTTCGGCGATCGGCCCGGCGTCACGATGATCGTGATGGGCGATTCCGACGCCGAAGCGATGGAGCAGGCCGAAGTCCATCTCGAGCGGCATTTTGTCGGCAAGCAGGACGTGCGCGAGCTTGTGCTGATCGAAAAGCGCCGTGCCGTAAAAGGAGCAGGCTACGTCGTTGAGCATAACGGCCGGCTCGGATAAAAGGAAAAGGCTGCTCCCCGGCGATCCGCCGCCCATGGGAAGCAGCCTTTCCGTTTCGCCGAAAATTGCGCATGCTATAGAACGCGGGCCGGCGCTTTGGCGCTCCGTTCGGTTCTCGCTTAGCGTTTTTGCCGAAACTCTCCGATGACGTCTACTGTCTGAACGACGTTGACGAACGCTTGCGGGTCCGTTTCCTTGACCAGCTTTCGCAAATCGGCAAGCTCGTAACGGGTCGTCACCGTCATCAGCAAATCCCGTTCTGCGCTCGTAAACGCGCCTTTCGTTTTCAGCAAGGTCGCGCCGCGGGGAATTCGCAGGAGCTTTTCGGCGAGCTCCTCCGCCCGGTTCGTGACGATGAACGCCGTAACCTTCCGGTGAGGCGTGTGAACGGCGTCAATTACTTTTCCCGTTGCGAAGATCGACAGCATAGAATATAGGGCTGCATCCGCGTTGCGGGCGTAAAGGGCGAGGGCGGCGACGACGATTCCGTTCAACGCCAACAGGAGCGCCCCGACGGGCAAATTGCGCGAGCGGGAAATGATGGAGGCGATGATGTCGAACCCGCCGGTAGAGCCTCCGTAACGAAGCGAAACGGCGGTGCCGGCTCCGACCAGAACGCCTCCGAATACGGCGGATAAGACGGGCTCCCCGAAAAGGGGCGTACGGGGATGAGCTGCATGAACACCGAAACGGAAATCACGGAAACGAGACTGAGCAAAACGAAACGTTTGCCGAGCGCTTTCCAGCCCCACAATAGAACGGGGACGTTTAAGGCAAAATAAAGCCAGCCGATGTTGAGACCCGTTACGTAACCGACGATCATGGCGACGCCGGATATGCCGCCGCTGAGCATTTCCTGGGGAATAAGCAGCAGCTGGAACCCGGCGGAGATGACCGCGGCGCACAGAACGATAAGTCCGACAGCCGGCAATTCGTGCAAAATGGTTTTCATCGGGAACGATTTTCCTCCGCCGATACGATTCGATGTGCGATGGATTTAGGGTTCCCTTCGCTTTGGAAGGCATGCGGTTTTACCTTTGCTGGTGTTGGATGTCGATTGTGTGTTATAATGGAATGTATATTTTTTGGGACGCAATTAGCTTTAAAGAAGGCCCATAACAGAAGGAGTTTGAAAACAATTTGAGTACATTTTCACAATTCGGTTTGGAGCCCGACGTGCTGCAAGCCATTTCGGAACTTGGTTACGAAGAACCGACTCCCATCCAGGCCCAGGCGATTCCGGTCGCTCTAAGCGGTAAGGATATGATCGGCCAGGCCCAGACGGGCACAGGCAAAACAGCCGCCTTCGGCATTCCGCTCGTCAGCCGCATCGCGGCCAACGAAGATCGCATCGTCACGCTGATCATGGCGCCTACCCGCGAGCTTGCCATTCAGGTTGCGGAAGAAATCGAAAAGCTCGGACGGTTCAAAGGTTTGCGCTCTTTGGCGATTTACGGCGGCCAGGACATCGGCCGGCAAATCCGGGGCTTGAGACGCAAGCCGCAGATCATTATCGGGACGCCGGGACGGCTTCTCGACCACATTAACCGGAAGACGATCCGCCTTGACGACGTTCAGACGGTCGTCCTGGACGAAGCGGACGAAATGCTCGACATGGGCTTTATGGACGATATTCAATCCATCCTCAAGCTCGTTCCGGAAGAGCGTCAAACGCTGCTGTTCTCGGCGACGATGCCTCCGAACATCCAAAAGCTGGCCCAGCAGTTTTTGCGCGACCCCGAGCATATTTCGGTCATTCCCAAGACGCACCAGACGAATGCTTCCATCCAGCAGTTCTACATCGAAGTTCAGGAGCGCATGAAGTTTGACGGCCTTTCCCGCCTGCTCGACATGGAGCCGCCGGAATTGGCGATCGTCTTCGGGCGCACGAAGCGCCGCGTGGCGGAGCTGTCCGAAGCG
Organism: Cohnella algarum; assembly: GCF_016937515.1. Classification (NCBI taxonomy): domain Bacteria; kingdom Bacillati; phylum Bacillota; class Bacilli; order Caryophanales; family Paenibacillaceae; genus Cohnella; species Cohnella algarum. The sequence continues at coordinate 5,960,277 of NZ_JAFHKM010000002.1, read as the reverse complement.
CTCATGAAGCGCGGATACGCGGCTGACGGGCTGCACGGGGATCTGTCGCAGAACCAGCGCGACGCGGTCATGCGCAAATTCCGCGACGGAAGCATCGACGTGCTCGTGGCAACCGACGTCGCTGCGCGCGGTCTCGACATCTCGGGCGTTACCCACGTCATCAACTTCGATTTGCCGCAAGATCCGGAAAGCTACGTTCACCGCATCGGCCGTACGGGCCGCGCGGGCAAGGAAGGGACTTCCTGGACGTTCGTCACGCCGCGCGAGACGGATCACCTGCATTTTATCGAGCGCGTTAACCGCATCCGCATCGCCAAGAAGGCGCTGCCGACGGTTGCCGAAGCGATGGAAGGCAAGCAGCGCGTCATCGCGGACCGGCTGATCGAAGCGATCGGCAACGAGGAGGACCTGTCCTCGTTCAAGTGGGCGGCGACGCAATTGCTCGAGCAGTACGATTCGATTCAGCTGCTCTCCGCCGCGATGAAGCTTCTCGCGGGCGACAAGAACGACGTCTCCGTCGAGCTTACGCCGGAAGATCCGATCCGCTCGAAGAAACGCAAATTCGACGGACGCGGCGGCGGCGGTTACGGCGGTCAAGGGCGCCGATACAACGGTCCCGGCGGCGGCAATCGCGACGGCGGCTGGCGGCAAGGCGGCGGTCAAGGCCAAGGCGGATATCGCGGAGGCTACGGCGGCGGCAACCGCAGACCGTATCGCGAAGGCGGCGGCAACAGCGGACGCAGCTGGCGCGATGACTCCTCGTCTACGTTCCGCGACGGCGGTTCCCGCGGCAGACGCAACGATCAACGAGACGATACGCGCAATACACGTTCGCAAAGCGAGGATTTCGTCAACATTTGACATCGGCGCGGTAACGACGACAGATTAAATCGAGATCACGTCATCTAGGAGGAAATCCTATGGAAATGCGGGGCATGATGGGCGGTTTTTACAAAATTTCCGAATGGATTATGCGTTTGTCCGTGACCAACGTGCTGTGGATCGTCTGTTCCCTGCCGATTTGGTATATGTTTCTGGTGCTGCTGCAATCGGAAACGACGGATCAATTTATTTCAACGATGATCCTGATCGCCATCCTGCTCCCGTTCACTTTTTTTCCGGCGACCTCGGCCATGTTCTCGGTCGCCCGGAAATGGGTGATGGGGGAGACGGACGTCCCTCTGTTCAAAACGTTTTTCCGCAATTACAAGCAAAATTACCTTCAGGCGATGCTTGGGGGCTTTTGTATGCGGTCCTGTTCTTTATCCTTATCGTTGACTATCAGGTGTATTTAAGGGATTTGGAAGGGTTCGGCGTCGTGGCGATCCTGTTCCTCGCGCTGATGGTTCTGCTGTTCATTTCATTGTTTCAGTTTTTCTCGCTTCTGTCCCACTTTCATATGAAAACGTTTCAATTGCTCAAAAACGCTTTGATCCTGACGATCGGGCGTCCGCTTCGCTCGCTGTCGACGGCGATTATAAGCGCATTCGTCATCTATTTGAGCTTTTTCCAGTTCACCTTTTTGATTCCGTTTTTCATGGGCAGCATCGTCGCGGTCGTCGCGTTCTTCAATTTTTATCATACGATTCAGAAAATGCAGATGAAAGCGCAGCAGGCGCAAGGCCAGGAAGACGATCTGCCGCTGGACGAATCGGAGATGAAAGACGAAGAGGAGAAGGGCAAATAAGTCGGCGATGCCAGCACGTCCCGGGTTTACTTTTGAACGGTGCATGTTATAATGGGAGTACTTCCTGCGATGTACGTTACGGCGCTTATTGTTTTGAACCAATGCTGTTTCATCGGGAGTCTCATATGACCGAGCGGCTGTCACGCCCCCTAAAGGGGACTTCAAAAACTCGGATGCGGACACCCACCTGCGAGAGCGGGTTCAGAAACTTGCACGTCGAACGGCATAGGCGGGTTTTCTCATCTCACTGTTTTCACCCCGGGACTGACGTGGTAAGATTAGAATTGGCACAGTTGGCACCCGGAGGGAGAGAGTGTATTGCTAAAGCGAATACTCATCGGATTGTTTCGAAGTCAGGAGCATACCGGCGACAGGGCCAAAGATCCGAAACTGAAATCCCATTATTATCGTCTGTCCAAGGACCGCGCTTGGGAAGAGGTCGGCTCGATCCTCAAGAAGATGCAAGGCTACCGCGTCTTGCATGAAGTGCCGACCATCGGCGAAATCGTCATGGAAAAGCGCACGCTGTCCGGCCGTACGATGGACATTACCGTCCAGGTCGTCGGAACCGGCCCCGGAAATTCGGCCGTCGATATCTATTCGGCCTCCCGCGGATCGCTTGGCGATCTTGGCGCCAATTACCGGGTCATACAGGAGATTTATGCGGTGCTCGATAAGAAGCTTGCCGCTTACAAGCGTTAATCGGCATACGATAATAAAGCGAGGAAGGCGCGCGGCCTGCCTCGCTTTTGTTATGTTCCTTCGGGTTTACGATTACAGCAAGCTTTTGACGGCGGCGACGGCGGACTCGTAATTCGGGTGCTCCGTCATTTCGCCCAGCACTTCGACGTACGTAATTTGATCGTTTTTGTCGAGAACGAAAATCGAGCGGAGATCAAGTTGAAACTCTTTGATCAAAACGCCGTATGATTTACCGAAGTTGTTGTCTTTGTAGTCGGACAGCATGACGACGCGATCGACTCCGGCCGCTCCGCACCAGCGGGCTTGCGCGAACGGGAGATCGGCGCTGACCGTCAGGACGACGACATCGTCGCCGAGCTTGGAAGCCTCTTCGTTGAAGCGGCGCGTTTGCGCGTCGCATACGCCGGTATCGATCGAAGGCACGACGCTGATTAGCTTGATTTTGCCCGCGAAATCTTTGAGGGAGACGGTTTCCAGCAGATTTTTGTTCAAGACGAAGTCGGGTGCCTGATCGCCTGCTTTGAGCTCGGGGCCGATGAGCGTAATCGGGTTGCCTTTAAACGTTGCTGCGCCTGCGCGTTCTTGACTCATATTCGGAATTACCTCCTCCAGGGAATAGAGCCGGGTTCGGACTGGAAAACCCAGACTTTGATAAGCTTGCCGAATTTATTATAATCGTTGAGAAACGCGGTTGTCCATTCCATGGAAACCGGGCGCCGTCGGAAAAGGAGCGGATCGATTTGATTTTCCTGCGTTACGAAAGCTTTCGCCAATACATTCGGCTTTATCCGGTGAATACGTTCCTGATCGCGGCCTGCATCGCCATGTTTATCGTCTTGACGGCGACCGGGGGGACGGGGATCTTTCATCTGATCGAATTCGGCGCCTTGACGAACGTCGAGGGCCTCAATCAGGTGTGGCGCTACATTACCGCGCTGTTCCTTCACGGAAGCTGGTCCCATTTGCTCTTCAACATGTTCGCGCTGTTCGTGTTCGCCCCGCCGCTCGAACGGATTTTCGGCCATGTCCGGTTCGCGCTGTTTTACGTCGTTTCCGGCATGTTTGGCAATCTGGCGGCGGTTATGCTGGCGGGTTCCGATTTTTGGGTGGGCATGGGCGCTTCCAGCGCGATTTACGGCATTTACGGCGCTTATCTGTACATGACGGTGTTCCAGCGCCAGATGCTTGACCAGGCGTCCCGTACGACCGTCTACGCCATTTTGGCCATGGGGCTTATCCATTCCTTCCTTGTCCCGAATATCGGCTATTGGGCGCATATAGGGGGGCTTGCGGCGGGATTTGTTTTTTACAAAATATTGGGCGGAAAAATCGCCCGCTGACGACGGCGGAAGTTCGAGAGTTCATCCCGGACATTGCGGAAGGAGTTTGACTTGAGTTGGAACTGCGACAACTGCAGTATTTTATCCGCGTTGCGAAACTGCAGCATGTGACAAAAGCGGCTGAAGAACTGCACGTGGCACAATCGGCGGTAAGCCGCCAAATTCACCGGCTGGAGGAAGAGTTGGGGGTTCAGCTGTTCATGCAGCGGGGGCGCAACGTGCAATTGACGCCCGTGGGCCATTTGTTTCTGAAGCGGGCCGAGTGCATTTTGCAGGACCTGGACAACGCGGTGACGGAAATTCACGAATTCGTGGACCCCGAAGCCGGCGAGATTCGTCTCGGCTTTCCGCACAGCCTCGGCATTCTGCTGATTCCCCAGGTCATTGCGGCTTTTCGCAAAGTCCATCCCCAGGTCAAATTCCGTTTCCGCCAGGGGATGTACGCTTCGCTGATTCGCGATATCGTCGAAGCGGAGGTGGACTTGGCGTTTATTTCTCCCTTCCCGGAAAAGAACGAATCGGTAACGGGAGAAATCGTCCTGACGGAAGAATTGTTCGCCATCCTTCCGCAAAATCATCCGCTCGCCAATGAGAAGTCGATTCATTTGCGCGCGCTTAAGGATGAATACTTCGTGTTGTTCAGCAATCCGTACTCCTTGCGTCCGATCGTATGGGAGGCCTGCAAGGCGGCGGGATTTTTGCCGCGGATCGGATTTGAAGGAGAAGAAACGGACACGATCCGCGGGCTCGTTGCCGCCGGCATGGGCGTCAGCTTGCTTCCGGAGATGGCGCTCCATCACACCGGAACGATGATGCCGGCCGTCGTCAAAATCGAGGAGCCGCGCGTGACGCGAACGATCGGCCTCATCCGCCGGGCCGGCGAGAAGCCTTCGCCGGTCGTCCGATTGTTCCATCATTTCGTCCTGGAATATTTCCGCAGCGAATACGACAAGTCCCAATCGAATGCCCGAAATTAAAGGATTAACGAGATAACGGCCCGCGGAGGCCGTTATCTCGTTTCGTTGAGGCCGGAAGCGGCTGGTCATTCGAAATAACGGTCTGCTCGACACTTCCATTCTCTCTTGGCGAATGGTTGCTCGCCGCTTCCGTTTTGCCCAAGAGCGGTTTCTTTTGCTTCGTCTATCTTTAAGCAAAAAAGGGCCGTCCCTTAGGTCCGTTCGACCATTGGGACAGCCCCTTGCCGTTTCGTTATTCGCGGTTGTTGACGAACATTAGAATCAGCCGGATCAGTTCGAGCAGGGAGACCAGCGCGGCCGCTACGTAGGTGAGAGCCGCCGCATTGAGCACTTTCGCGACTCCGCGCTCTTCGTCGCCGGCGATAAACCCTTCGGCGACCATCAGCCTGCGCGCTCTGGAGCTGGCGTTGAACTCGACGGGCAGCGTCACAAGCTGGAACGCTACGGCAGCCGAGAAAAAGATGATGCCCAGTCCGATCAGGTTAAACGAGCTGAACAGGAAGCCGGCGATCAACAGGAAGGGCGCGATGCCGGACGCGATGTTGACGACCGGGAACATCCGGTGGCGAAGCACGAGCGCCGGATAATGCTCCTTGTGCTGAATGGCGTGGCCGACTTCGTGGCAAGCGACGGAGATCGCGGAAATGGAGCTTTCGTAATATACCGGCTCCGACAAGCGGACGACGCGGTTGATCGGATCGTAGTGGTCCGACAGCTTGCCGGGTACGGGCTCGATCGGCACGTCGTGCAGGCCGTTGCGGTCCAGCATTCGTCTTGCGGCATCGTAACCGGTCATTCCGCTGCTGGCCCGGGTTTCCGAAAAGCGGTTAAACGTTCCGCTGACGCGGAATTGCGCCCATAGCGACAATAGAAAAGCGAGAATAATCGGAATGTACATCCAGTTAGAGTTCATAGTCGATACCTCCATTAAATTGGCTCGGACGGCTTACATCAAGTTGCTCTTGCTCAGAAGCAGCAGCAGGGCTTCGACGCAGGCGGCCGTTTGCGGGGAAAGGGTCCGGTACAAGCGCTTGGCCTGCTGGGGCTTCAATTGCTCCAGCACCGGTTCCAGCTCCTTGACTTCCCGTTCCAGCTGAACGAGATGGCTCTGCAAATCCGCCAGCTTGCGCGACACTTGCTCGTCGGGAGTTACCCGGCTCAACGCGGCGAATTTCTCCCGAATTTCCTCCAGGGAAAATTTCTGAGCTTTCAACTGTTCAATACGGCGTATTCGCTCCAAAGTTTCATCGTCGTACAGCCGATAATTTCCTCCGGAACGTTTGACGGGGGACAGGAGACCCAAACCTGTGTAATAATCGATGGTTCGGGGACTGATGCCGGCAAGTCGGGCCAATTCCCCGATTCGATACATGTTGCGATTCTTTTCGGGCGATCCATGACGCACAACAGCCACCTTCTTTCCTTAATAACATCCATATTCTTATCTATTGTTATCATACCGATCCGGAACCATACAGTCAAACGTGATGCTTTTGGAACATTTGACGAAATTACGGCAATTTAAACGGGGAAGGAAAAGTCACGTAAGATTCATGTCAGAAATCGAGAAATGCCTATATTTTGTGAAATAACGACAAAAATGCGATATAGGACTAAATCCTTATTCAAGTGAAAAAATCATTGGAAAATAAGGTTATTTCTTAACGTTCGGGCCTTGAATCGAATCTAATGTTAGGTATTTTTCGTTTTTCATTAACAATTATCATAATTTCATATTGTCAAATCGTGAACTTCTTACTATAATGGCACTAAGCCTTTCTTGAAATGTTATGAAATATCACAATTTGGGGAGTGGTCGGCAAATGGTTAAGAAGAGTCTAATGGCAATCGCGGCTTTACTCGTGCTTTTCCCGACGATGGCGTTCGCAGCGGATGGTGAACCGTCGCCAGCGATGGGACTAAACGCACTGTGGATCATGGTTGCCGCTATACTCGTCCTGCTTATGCAAGGCGGATTCATCCTGCTAGAGACCGGTTCGACCCGAATGAAAAACGCGGGTCACGTTGCAGGCAAAACGATTTTCACGGTAGGTCTTTGTTCCCTGGTCTATTGGGCCGTCGGCTACGGCTTCGCATTCGGTGGGGATGCGGGCGAAGGGCTGAACAAGTTTATCGGGCTCGGCAACTTTTTCTTTAATCCGGCCATTACGGCCGGCGCGGAAGACAGCTATCCGTCGGCCGTGTTCTTCGTCTTCCAACTTGCTTTCGCGGCGGTCTCGCTGTCGATCGCCTGGGGCGGATTCGCCGAACGCGCCAAACTGTCGGTTTACCTGATCTTCACGGTTATTTTTGCCGGCGTTATTTATCCGATTATCGCGCACTGGATCTGGGGCGGCGGCTGGCTGTTCGCGGACGGCGCGCAAGACTTCGCAGGTTCCACGGTCGTGCACTTGACCGGCGCGATGGCCGCGCTTGCCGCTACGATTCTGCTCAAGCCGCGGATCGGCAAATACAACAAGGACGGTTCCGCCAACGAAATTCTCGGTCACAACCAAGTCTACACGTCCCTGGCCGTTCTCCTTCTGTGGGTTGGCTGGTTCGGATTCAACGCAGGTTCCACGGTCGGCATCGGCGACGGCTTCTTTGCTTACGTCGCGTTCACGACGCAACTGGGCGCTGCGGGCGGCGCGGTAGCCGCGCTGCTTATCTCCTGGATCGTAAAAGGCAAAGCGGATATCGGCGTTACGCTGAACGGCGCGCTGGCGGGCCTTGTCGCCATCACCGCATCCTGCGCCTTCGTAGAGCCTTGGGCAGCCGTCGTGATCGGCCTGATCGCAGGCGTACTCGTCTTCTTCTGCATGAACTTCTTCGAAAAAATCAAAGTCGACGATCCGATTGCGGCAATGTCCGTGCACGGAGCGGCAGGAGTTTGGGGTACGCTGGCGAATGGTTTCTTTGCGACTCCGGAGCTTGTCGAAAGAACGGCAACGGGCAGACCCGGACTGTTCTACGGCGGCGGCGGCGAACAGTTGTGGGTTCAATTCGAATCGGTCGTCGTTTGCGGCGCCTTCGCCTTCCTTGCTTCGTTTATCGTCCTGTGGGTCATCAAGCAAGTCATCGGCCTGCGCGTCTCCGAAGAACAAGAAATTCTCGGTCTGGACCTTAGCGAGCACGGCAACTACGGCTATCCGGAAGCCATCAAAAAACCAGGCACGACGTCGGTGTAAGTTCGGATCAATACCTATCGCTTGATTACCGGCGTTCAACAGGAGGGAAAAAGCCCGCATGTCCAGTCTGCACAGGCAGGAGCGGTTGCTTAACGTCACCGGCGCCGGAAATCCGGAAGAGCTGAGATCGATTCGGGAAGAGGAGCAGAACCGCTTGTCGGCGGTTCTCTCCTCTTCTCCGGTGATACAAGTGATTCAACAATTGAACGAGCTGCACGACGCCATCATCGTCCGCGCGCTCGAACTTGCCGAAAGCGAGTTGGAACGGACCGGATTCGGAAATCCGCCCGTGCCTTACGCTTACGTGCTGTTCGGCAGCGGCGGGAGGAGCGAGCAGACGATGAGCAGCGATCAGGACAGCGCGATCGTCTACGCGGACCCGGGCGAAACGGCCGACGCCGCTCGCTGCGAGCCGTATTTTCGGGAGTTGGGACGCGTAGCGGTCGAACGGCTCGTCGAGGCGGGGTATCCTCCTTGCGAGGGGAATGTCATCGCCTCGAATCCCGAATGGTGCTTGTCCATGACGGGGTGGGAAGCAAAGCTCGACGGCTGGTTCGACGAACCGAGCTGGGAGCATGTGCGTTACTTGCTCATCGTGGCGGACGCCCGTTTCGTTTACGGGAACGAGGCGCTCGCGACGCAATGGAAAAACCGATTTTACCGGGATGTGCTGCACAATCCGGTTATCGCGCGCCGCATGATGGAAAATACGCTGCGGCATAAAGTGCTGATCGGCGTTTTCGGTCAATTGCTGACCGAAAGCTACGGGGAAGAGGCGGGCAGCCTTGACATCAAATACGGCGCTTATATTCCGATGGTGAACGTGTTCCGCTTGCTTGCCATCAAAGCCGACATTCGGGAAACGAGCACGCTCGGGCGGATTCGGGCGCTCGCGGATGCCGGGCTGATTACGGAGCGCGAGCAGCTCGCGGCGAACGAAGCGTTTACGTTATTTTTGCGTTTGCGTTTGCTGTCCATGGCAAAGATGGAAGACGGCCAATGGATCGGGTCCGGCAAAGTTCCGGTCAAGCTTTTGGCGTCGGAATGGACCAAACCTTTGAAGAAAGCGTTGAGACTCGGAAGGAAGCTTCAACGCCAACTGGAAAAGGGGATTCGTGACCGCTTCGGCGGGAGGTGAACATCATGAAAGAGCCCAAAAGTCCGATGGGACGAATGTGGCACTTGTATAAGCAAGGCGGCATTACCCCGGCGATCGCGTCGATGCTCGGTTCCAACCATGCGCAGCAGGTGGCGTTCATCCGTTCGATGTCTCGCGAGCAGCGCAAGGAATCGCTGCTGGACACGCCGCTGGACGAGCTGGAAACCGTCGTGTTCGATCTTGAAACGACCGGTTTTCACCCGTATAACGGGGACGAAATTTTATCGATCGGGGGCGTGCTGACGAAGGGCGGGGAGCTGCAGGATGCCGAACCGTTCTATACGCTCGTCAATCCGAAGCGCAAAGTTCCCCGCCATATTACGGAATTGACGGGCATTACGAATGAAATGGCGGAAAACGCTCCCGAGCTCGTGCAAGGCTTGCACGATTTTATGGATTTTGCCGGCAAGCGCGTGCTGATTGCCCACGGCAGCGGGCACGACAAGCAGTTTTTGAATGCGGCCTTATGGAAAACGTCCAAAATCAATCTGACCCACCGCGTGCTGGATACGATGATGGTGGCGAAATGGCTGGAACCGAAACGAATGAGCTACGGGCTCGATGAATTGCTGGAGACGTATCACGTGGAAGTTACGGTGCGACATCATGCGCTTCACGATTCGGTCATGACCGCCAAGCTGTGGTTCCGCCTGCTCGAAATTATTCGCGCGAAGCAAGTATCGACTCTCGGCGACCTGTACGCCTATTTAAGCAGGCATTAACCTTACCGGGGTTTCGGGTTTGTCGCGATTTTTGTCCATTCGTTCCATGGCGTGCGACCGAAAACATGAACGTTCGCATGCCCGTCGGCGAGCGATACAATCCAATAAGTGGCCCAGCCGTCCCAACCCGCCCGATCGAGAGCGCTCGGCGTGGGGGACCCCTGCGGGTGGGAATGAAAAATACCGACGATGCTTCGTTGGTTTTTTTGTGCGTCGTAATAAACGCGAACCCAATCGGCCGGATCGAACCGAAACGTCGCGAAGGGCTCCGCGCTTGCGTTTCGCACGAGCCGATGTTCGTCCGCGTACAGGCGATCGTTTTCGATCGTGCCCAACAGGATGCCGCATGTTTCGTATGGCGCGCGCGCGAGGCAATCGCGGATCAGCTTCTCGCGCGCGGCTTCGCTCATATTCGCTTGGCGGATCGCGGTCATGGAAAGAACCTCCTCTCCCCTCCAGTATGAGGGAAGACGAGGCCGAACGGCAACTTTCCTTATTTGACTTGCTTGGCGGGTTTTACGAACAAAAACACGAGCACGAGCGTAACGGCGGCCAGGATCGATACCGAAATAAACACCGTCCGGTCGGATATCCCCATCATCCATCCGAACAAGGGTGGTCCGAGCGCGACCCCGAAAAACCGCAGGCTGCTGTAGAGCGACGTAAGCATGCCCCGTTCGGTTTTTTCTACGATGCCCGTGATCATCGTCGTGAGGCAAGGAAGAAGCATGCCGGTTCCGATGCTGCTTGTCGTCAGCAGGCCGATGAACACGTAAATATTCTGGTTCAGCCAAATCGTCAGGGCAAGCGAAACGGTCATCAGGACAAGTCCGATATTCATCATCCAGCGGATCAGCACGCCGTTTTTCTTGATAATATGCCCCGTCACGTACGCGGCCGTCACCATCCCGAACAAAGGAATGGCGAGAATGAACCCTTTTCGAACGCCTTCGATCTTGTAGGGGCTTCTTCCAGCGTATTGGACAAATAAAACAAGACGCCGAACAAGACGAACAGCGCGGCGGTACCCGCCCAAAACGAAGCATACAGCCATCTCCCGTGCTGGCGGAAAATTTGGCCGATTTTCGAAGTATACTCCTTGAGCTTCATCGGCTCGGCTTCCCGTTTCGGCTCCTTAATCCAAACCAGGATGGCAATCAAGGCGAGCAGGCAAAAGGCCGAGAAGGAAAAGAAGACCGCGTACCAGACGATAAGAGCGAACAACGAGCCGATAATGGGACTGACGACCTTGCCCGAGCCGTTGGCGGCTTCGATCAGGCCAAGCGCCTGGCTTTCCTCCGCATCCTTATACAGGTCGCCTGTCAAAGCCATGACGATCGGCGTCGTTCCGGCCGCTCCGATTCCTTGAATGGCTCTCGAAACGAGCAAAAGCCAGTAGCTGTGCCAAACGGCGGCAAACCCCGATAAGATGCCCGCTCCTCCGTAAATGACCAATGCGGGGATCATGACGGATTTGCGGCCGAACCGGTCCGACAAAAAACCGGCGATCGGAATGAAAAAAGCGGCGGTCAACGAAAACAAGGTAATGACCAGGCTGCTCTGCAGCGACGAAATGCCAAGCTCGCGCTGCAAGGTGGGCAAAATCGGCACGATCATCGAGTTGCCGAGCACGAGCACGACCGGAACGGAAGCCAGCGCGATGTACTCCCATGTTTTCGATTTCCGGCCGGACGACGTCTTTTGGCCCGAATTTTGGCGTTCGCGCGATATCGATCCGGCGCTGCCGGCGGCGGTACGGTTTTTGGATGCTGCGGTTGCCATACGGCTCCTCCTCGGACGTTTCGATAACGAACAGGTCTAATGTACCCCCGCGAAACGCGAATCATGCCGGGACGGGAAAGGAAAGGTATGGTTGGAATCGGGGCGGCTTATCATGTAATATAGAGAGGCAACCAAGGATTCGCGAAAGAGGGAAACGATGAGAATGAAACGAAATTTGGCGATATTGGGTCTTGTCATCATAGCCGTTGCGGCAGTCCTGTGGTGGAACCAATCGGGCGGAGAGGCCGACAGGAACGATTCGGCGGCGGCCACTTCCGGAGCCGGGGGAGAAGCGCTGAAGGTCGAGCCGGTGGAGGGTTCCCTTGCCCCTTCGTTCTCTCTGGCCACGATAGACGAGCAAACGCAGTACGATGTCGGAGGGCCGAGGGACAAGGCGCTCATTATCAATTTCTGGGCTTCGTGGTGCGGCCCCTGCGATCTGGAAGCTCCGGACTTGCAGGCGATTTACGATAAATACAAGGATAAGCTGGATTTGTACGCCGTTAACGCGACGAAATACGATACGGTGCGCGGAGCGAAGGATTTCGTGAAAGAGAAGCAAATAACGTTTCCGGTCATTATGGATACGGACAACAAGGCCGGCGACCTGTACAAGGTTTATTCGTATCCGATCAGCTTCATCATCGATAAAAACGGCGTCGTGCGCGAACGAATCGAAGGGATTCAACCGTTGGAAAAGTGGGAGGACATGATTCGGGAAGTCGTGGACGCTTAACGCGGCACTAATCGAAAGGCCCCCGTCGAACCGACGCGGGGCCTTCGTTATGGGGCTGTGCTTTTAATGATTGATCAAGCCGTGCGCTTCCAGCTGGATACCGGGGGTGGCCGCGCTTTTCGGCATGCCCAGCAGGGCATACCGGATGCTGTCCACGAGCGCCTCCCAGCTGGCTTCGATGACGTTGGACGAAACGCCGACCGTGCTCCACGTGTCCTTGAAGTCCGTCGACTCGATCAGGACGCGCACCTTGGCCGCGGTCGCGTCCTTTTCGTCAAGCACCCGGACCTTGTAATCGCTCAGGTGAATGTCGGCGATGCCGGGGAAGTATTGGACGAGCGCCTTGCGCAGCGCATTGTCGAGCGCGTTGACCGGGCCGTTTCCTTCGGCGACGGTGTAGACGTGATTGTCCCCGACATGCAATCGCACGATCGCTTCCGAGGTCATGCCGGCGTTCGTTTTTTCCACCATGATTTTGAACGATTCGATCGCGAACACTTCGACCGCGTCATCGAACGCTTCCCGCAACAGCAGCTCGAGCGACGCGTCCGCGCCTTCGAATTGGTACCCTTGATGTTCGAGTTCCTTGACCCGGTCGATGATTTCCCGCGATTTGTCGCTGTGCGAAGCGATATCGAGACCGAGCTCCTGCGCTTTGGACACGATGTTGCTCTGGCCGGCGAGCTCGGAGACGAGAATCCGCTGCTTGTTGCCGACAAGGCCGGGCTCGATATGCTCGTACGTTTTGGAATCTTTCATGATGGCGGACACGTGGATTCCGCCTTTGTGGGCAAAAGCGGCCGTTCCGACATAAGGCTGATTGACGGGCAACATGACGTTGGCGATTTCCCCAACGTAGCGCGCTACGCTCGTAAGCGATTGAAGCTGTTCGTTCGTTATGCAATCGTACCCCATTTTCAGCTGGAGGGTGGGCAAAATCGAGCACAAATTCGCATTGCCGCAGCGTTCGCCGTACCCGTTGATCGTGCCTTGTACCTGCCTTGCGCCGGCTGAAACCGCGGCCAGCGTATTGGCGACCGCAAGCTCGCAGTCGTTGTGCGTATGAATGCCGATCGGCGCCTGGATTTCGGCCGCGACGCGCGATACGATTTCATGAATTTCGGACGGCAGCGTACCGCCGTTCGTATCGCACAGCACGATCCAGTCCGTGCCGGCTTCCTTCGCTTTCCGGAGCGCCGAGAGGGCATATTCGGGATTGGCCTTGAAGCCGTCGAAAAAGTGCTCCGCGTCGAAAATCGCTTCCATGTCGTGGCGCTTCACGAATGCAAGCGACTCGTAAATCATCGCCAAATTTTCATCCAAGGTCGTTTGCAGCGCCGTATGGACGTGAAAATCCCACGACTTGCCGACCAGGGTAGCCGCCTTCGCGCCGGATTCGATCAGATGGCGCAGGTTGGCGTCCTGTTCGCAGGTGCTGTTTTTGCGCCGGGTGCTGCCGAAAGCGGTCAGCTTCGCCTGCATGTTCATCGCGCGGGCTCTTTTGAAAAACTCGATGTCCTTGCCGTTGCTTCCCGGATTTCCGCCTTCAATATAATGAACGCCGAGCGCGTCGAGTTTAACCGCAATTTTAAGCTTGTCTTCCGCTGTCAGGCTGATGCCTTCGCCTTGCGTGCCGTCGCGAAGAGTCGTATCGAAAATGCTGATGGACGTAGACATGAAAAACGGGATGCCTCCTTCAAAACAAGTGAAACTATTATACCATGCCTTGCCTCAAATGTAGAGAGCGAACGTCCCGCGCGCCTGGGCCGGGTTCGTCCCGGAAAACGCCCGGTTCGTTGCCGGGGCAGGTATGCCGGGACTATAATGGAGGAAAGCCGTAAAGCGAATCGGAGGTGTCATGCCGCGTGAGCGAGCCGAAACGGAGAATCATTTTGCATATCGACATGAACGCGTTTTATTGCTCGGTTCACGCGGCTGAAGACCCGGAACGCTACGCGGGCAAAGCGACGGCCGTGGCGGGCAGCGTCGAGCTTCGCAAAGGCATCGTCGTGACCAGCTCGTACGAAGCCCGGGCGAAAGGCGTCCGCACCGGGATGACCGTCCGGCAGGCGGAACGCGCCTGTCCGGAGCTTACGCTCATCGCGCCGGATTTCGATTTGTACCGGAAATATTCCCGGGGTTTTCTTCGCATCGCCGGCAGCTATACGCCCCTAGTGGAGGCGGTGTCCATCGACGAGTGCTTTCTGGACATTACGGGCAGCGGCCAATTCGGAACGCCGATGGAAATCGCGGAAACGATCCAGCGGCGAATCCGGGAAGAGCTGTCCCTTCCTTGCTCCATCGGGGTTGCGCCGAACAAGCTGCTGGCGAAAATGGCTTCCGACATGCGCAAGCCGAACGCGATCACCGTGCTGCGAAGACGCGAGGTGCCGGCTTTGCTGTGGGGCCAGCCCTGTCAAACTTTGTATGGTATCGGCAAAAAGACCGCGGTTAAACTAGAAAAGATGAACATCCGCACGATCGGCCAGCTCGCGGCTGCCGACGTCGCGCTGTTGAAGGATAAATTCGGCGTTTACGGCGAATGGATGAAGCGCGCGGCGAACGGAATCGACGACTCGCCGGTCGAGCCGATCCGGGAAGCCGCGAAATCGGTCGGGCATACGACGACGCTTCCCGCCGATTTGACCAAGAGGGAAGAATATTGCCGGGTCTTGCTCAATCTGGCCGACCAGACGACGAGGAGACTGCGCCGCAAATCGATGCTTTGTTCGACGGTGCAAATCGTCATTCGCGATCCCGACATGAAAACCATTACGCGTGCGACGACCTTGAACGCGCCGATCGAATCCGCCGAAGAAGTCTACCGCGAGGCCTGCAGGCTGATGGACATCCATTGGAAAGAGGGAGAGCCGATCCGCCTGCTCGGCATTACGCTCCAAGGGCTGTCGGCCAAAAGCGAAACGCCGGTGCAGCTGGACTTGTTCAGCTACCGCGAAGCTCCGCGCAAGGAACGGCTTCATACGGTCATGGACCGGCTTCGCGACAAATACGGCGAAAACGCCGTGCTGACGGCCGGAATGCTGACGGACGATCCGTCCGCGCTCATTCGCAACAAAAAAATACGGGGAACGTCGCTCGAAACCGATTTTTTGCGCGAACAGGACCCTCTTCAAGACCCGAATTTATAAGGAAATGTGATCCAAGCCATTGATTTTTTTTGTTTGATCTCGTATAGCATTTATATTATATTGAAATTATGAACTTTTTGGCTGGATTGATTTGAGGAGGTTACATTCATGGCTAAATTCACTTACGTAGATAAGGATACATGCATCGCTTGCGGAGCATGCGGCGCAACGGCCCCCGATATTTACGATTACGACGACGAGGGTCTTGCCGAAGTTATATATGAAGGCGACGGAAACCACGGCAACACGGAAATCCCGGAAAGCTTGTACGACGACCTCCAGGACGCCGCGGACGGCTGTCCGACCGATTCGATCAAAATTTCGGACTCGCCTTTCAATAACTGATTTTGCGTCATCTGGCTCTCTTGGGCGTGCGGCCCGAGAGGGCTTTTTTGTTGAGTCCCGAGAAATTTGTCGATTTTTAAGTTTTCTTAACGTAACCGCGATATAATGGAAAACACTTGTCAGCATCTGCATAAAGGTGGGGAAACGCTTGCGCGAACGCGTGAAAAGGTGGACCATCGTACTTAACGCGATTTTATTGATTGCCGTCTTTTTCGTCCATCAGGAAAAATGGCTCCAGCGGATCGATAATTTGCTATTCGACGCGAATATGGCAAGATCCGCCGCCCTGCCCTCCAAAGATATTATCGTCGTCGCGATCGATGACGACTCGCTGGCCGAGCTGGGGAGGTTCCCCTGGGAGCGGGCGATTTACGCGCCTTTTTTGGATATGCTGAATCAGCCCGGCTTCGAGCCGGCCGCCATCGGCTTCGATATCGTTTTTTCCGAGAGCTCGGATCCGGACAACGACGCCGCTTTTTCGGAGGCGCTTGCGCAGTATGACAACGTTATTCTCCCCGTTATCGGACTAACGGAAGGCGACGTGTTCGGCACGACGACGATATCGAAGGGAGATTTTCTTACCGCCTACGATATTCAGATGCCGATTCCCGAATTCGCCGACAACGCGCGCCTGGCTCATATCAATCGGGTCGTCAGCCCCGACGGCGTCATCCGGCAGACGTGGCTGAACATCCGGACCCGGGACGGGGAGACGGTCCCTTCGCTCGGGCTTTTGGCTGCCGAAATGGCCGGGGCGGACCTGAGCAAATACGAGGATATGACCGATCCGGACAAGCTGTTCGATTCCAAGCGCGCGGCCAAAAACACGATCACGATCGACTACCAGCTGACCAGCGAAGACGTGCAAACCGTGTCGTTCAGCCGGGTGCTGAACGGAGAAATCGACCCGAGCGTGTTCAAGGACGCGGTCGTGCTCGTCGGCTTTACGGCGGCCGGGCTGTCCGACGCGTCGGCGCAGGATACCGGGGCGACGCCGATCGAGAAGCATATGAGTCTCGTTTACGTCCATGCCAACATCGTTAACCAGCTTATGCACGGCACCTCCGTTTCTTACGCGGACGGGTGGCTCGTTCTGCTGGCCGGCCTCGTTCTGTTTTTATTTTTCATCTATTTGCCTTGGCGGACGAAAAACGTCTATTCCATCCTGATCTTCCTGGCCGTCGGCGCGGGCATCGTTTACGGGCAGCAGGCTCTGTACGCGGCCGGCAAGACGCATATTCCGGTTACGACCGCGCTGCTTGCCGTCACGCTGGCTTATCTCGCGAACGTGTCGCTCAAGTCGTATTTGGAAAGCTCGCAAAAAAGCTTCGTCACGCGGCAATTCGGCCGCTACATTTCGCCGGATCTCGTCAAGCAGATCGTCTCGCAGGATATCGACATCAAGCTGGGCGGCGTTTCGAAAAACATTACCGTCCTGTTTCTCGATATTCGCGGGTTTACGCCCCTCTCGGAGAAGCTGTCGCCTCCCGAACTCGTCGATACCCTCAACACGATGTTCGACATGATCACCCGGACGACGCTGGACAACCGCGGCACGATCGACAAATTTATCGGGGACGCGGCGATGATTCTGTTCAATGCGCCGCTCGACGTCGAGGACCACGAACGGCTGGCGGTCAAGACGGCGTTCGAAATCCAGGAGGGCATGAAGTCGATCCGCGAGCAAATTGCGGAGCGCTACGGCTGCGAAGTAAACGTCGGCATCGGCATTCACGCCGGCAACGTCGTCGTCGGCAATATCGGCTCGTATTTGCGGGTGGATTACACGGCGATCGGCGACAACGTCAACATCGCGGCGCGGATCGAATCGCAGACGAAGCCGGGGCAGGTGATGGTGTCCGAAGCCGTCTATGAAAAAACGAAACACGTTTTTTCCTTCGGAGAGGGCGAGGATCGGATGTTCAAGGGCAAATCCCTGCCCATTAAAGTGTTCGAGCTGATCGGTCCCAAACAAGCGGACGTCGGGTAGATCGGAAGTCGCGGATTTTCCGGCAGCCTGAAATTCCGTTCTCTCTTCGCCGATATATAGGAGAAACGAGAGACCGGAGGGGGATTCCGGATGCGAAAAGACGATCAATTGGAAGACCAGATCCGGCAGTTTTACGAGAATGTGCCGGATGTGGCCGATTCGTTGCCTTTGAAGGATTACCTGCTGAAGCATGAAAATAACCAGATGGCGTGGTATTTGCTCGGCAAGCAGTACGCCGCGCGCGGCGAGGAAGCGAAAGCCAACTACTGCTTCGGCCAGGCCGGTCCCATCTACGAAGCGTTCGAGGCGCGGGCGAATCCGCTGCTTTCCGTTCAGGGAGAGGCCGCGCCCAAGCCGGCACGGCGCAGCCGCCTGCGCCGCGCCGTTTCGCTACTCGGCGCAGCGCTCGTCGTCGCGGCGGCGATCGCGCTGCCGGGCGAGCGGGCGGCGGCTCCGACGGAAGCCGACGGGACGGCCCCGCAAGCGCAGGCCGAAGCGCCCCCGGCAGCGGCTTCGCCGTCCGGAACGCCGGCCGCGCCCGAACCGGCGCCCCCGGCCGCCACCGCTCCGCCAAGCGGCGGCTTCGCCTACGTGGCGGGCGCCGCGACTCCCGAGGCGGACGGCATGCAGGCCCTCGGCCAGCTGCTGACCGCGGAGGCCGGGGGCACGGAGTCGCTGCTCGTCCAGGCGCCGGCGCTCGGCAAGTGGACCGACTGGGTCGGAAGCGGGAAGCCGCTGGCCAAAGTGGCGATGTACCGCTCCGATGCGGCCGCCGCGATCGATTGGTACGATCCGAGGTGGTGCCCATGCGGCACGGCCCAGGATCCGACCGAGCCGCAGCAAGCGGTCGCGGACTGGAAGCCGTTGCAGGAAGGCAAGCTGATGCTGCGCTCGGCGATGCTCCATTACAAGGAGCGGACGGGAAGCTGGCCGAAGTCTCCGGAAGAGCTCGCGGGCGCGTATCCGGCCAATGCGGTCGCCGGCTGGTCGGAAGATTTGGGCGCCTGGTTCGCGGAGCTTCGCGAGGAATTGGAGAAGGTCGACGGCGCCATTCCGAAGACGGTCGGCTGGCCCGACGCCAGCGGAACGACGGCGCAAGGGATCGGCATGCCGGCGGGTTCGCTCGCTTCGATGACCGAGCATCCGTTACGAATCATCGTCGATAAAAAAAATTACCGACTCGCGGTCGTCAGCGGAAACGTGCTCATCCGGAACTATCCGGTCGGCCTGGGCGGAGACAAGACGCCCGAAGGCACGTTCGTCATCACCGAGAAGGTACGCGATCCGAACGGCCGCTCGGACGGAGCGTTCGGAAGCCGCGGGATGACGCTCTCCGATACGCTGTACGCGATCCACGGCACGGACGAGCCGGACAGCATCGGCAAGGACGATTCGCTCGGCTGCGTGCGAATGGGAAAGGAAGATCTGGAGGAGCTGTACGATTTGGTTCCGCTCGGAACGCAGGTCACCATCGTCAAAGAGGGCCTGCCCACGACCCTGCGCATTCCCGAGGAACGCTTCCGGCTAACGCCGGCGCAGGACGAGACAAACCCTCATAAAACCTATAATTGGCTGGGATGACGAAGCGCGGCGGAAAACCGTCAAATGTTCAACGCGAGCAGCGTTCCGACGACAATGACGACGACGCCGAAGGCTACGCCGATCCAGATCAATCCCTTTTTGTTGACTTCCTCCTTCTGCTTTGCCTGGGGCATGGCGGAAGGTTTCTTTTTCGGTGCGCTCATCGATATCAAACCTTTCATAACGGATAAAATAATGCTTAATCTATATTGTAAACGGTTCCTCCGCAAAAAGCCAGATTTGGGGCCGGCCGGGCGGCTTACGGGCGCAAAGCTCCCTTTTCTTTTCCCGAAGAAAAGGCTAAACTGATACCCGAAGGTTTTATTCTGGTGCAAAGCGGGTGTCGGACGGTTGTTGTATAAGTTGGTCAAACCATTATTTTTCAGCATGGACGCCGAAAAGGCGCATCACCTCGTCGTCGACGGCCTGGGCGCGGCGGGGCGGATTCCCGGAACGACGGCGCTTCTGTCGGGAATTTGGGGCGTCGGCCGGGCTCCGGAGCTCGAAATCGACCTGTTCGGACTGCATTTCGCCCATCCCGTGGGCCTGGCGGCCGGATTGGACAAGAACGCGAAGGCGGTTCCCGGCTTTTCGAGCATCGGGCTTTCGTTCATGGAAGTCGGAACGGTAACGCCGAAAGGCCAGCCCGGCAACGAGCTGCCGAGGCTGTTCCGGTTGCCGCCCGACGAGGCGCTCATCAATCGGATGGGATTCAACAACGAAGGGGCCGAAGCGATGGCGGCGCGTCTGGCCCGTCTCGGAGGCCGGAAAATTCCGCTGGCGGTCAACATCGGGAAAAACAAAGCGACGCCCAACGAGCATGCGGCGGACGATTACCGGGAGTGCCTGAGGCTGCTGTACCCGCACGGGGATTTTTTCGTCGTCAACATCAGCTCGCCGAATACGCCGGACTTGCGGCTTCTGCAGCACGGGGACGAATTGCGGGGGCTGCTGGACGCGGTCCGCGACGAGCGGGATCGCCAGGCGCGGACAGCCGGAGGGACGCCGAAGCCGATCGTCGTCAAAATCGCGCCCGACAACAGCGAGGAGCAGCTCGCCTACATGGCGGAAGCGATCCGGATCAGCGGCATGGACGGCATCATCGCGACGAATACGACGATCGGGCGGGACGGGCTCACGCATGCGAACGCCGGCGAAACGGGCGGCTTGAGCGGCCGGCCGTTGACGAAGCGCTCGACGGAGGTGATCCGGACGCTTTACGCCATGACGGGCGGGAAGCTGCCGATTGTCGGCTCCGGAGGCATTTTCACGGCGCAAGACGCCTACGATAAAATCCGTGCGGGTGCAAGCCTCGTCGAGGTGTATACGGCGATGATCTACAAAGGCCCCGGCGTCGTCGGCGAGATTGTCCGGGGGCTCAAGGAGCTGCTGCGCAAGGACGGGTTCGAACGGATTGCCCAAGCGATCGGAGCGGATCACCGGTAAAAGCGGCGGAAAGGAGGCAGCATGGACGGCAGAGACTGGAATAAATTTTTGCTCCCGTACCAGCAGGCGGTCGAGGAATTGAAAGTGAAGTTCAAGACGCTGCGCACCGAGCTGAAGGCAAGGGAAGAGTACGCTCCGATCGAGTTCGTGACCGGCCGGGTGAAACGAATCTCCAGCATTCTGGAAAAGGCGAAACGGCTTTCGGTTCCGCTCGACCAAATCGAAACGGGAATCGAGGATATCGCGGGCATTCGGATTATGTGCCAATTCGTGGAGGACATCAGCACGGTAGCGGAGCTCATTCGCAAGCGCAGAGACTTGGCGATCGTTTACGAGAAGGATTATATCAATCATCCGAAAGAAAGCGGATACCGGAGTTATCATCTTATCGTCACTTACCCGGTCCAGACTTCGCTCGGCTCGATGCCGGTGCTTGCGGAAATTCAAATCCGCACGCTCGCGATGAATTTTTGGGCGACGATCGAGCATTCGCTCAATTACAAATATCGCGAGCAGCTGCCCGAGGACGTGAAGGAGCGGCTTTACAAAGCCGCGGAAGCCGCTTTTCTGCTCGACACCGAAATGTCAAGCATCCGCCAGGAAATCGTCGAGGCCCAGCAGGGCTTCGAAGAGAAGTCGGGCATTGTCCGCAAAGTGCTGAACGACATTCAAAGCCTCTATTTTTTCCGCCGGATCCGGGAAGCGGCCCAGTTCCAGCTCCGCTTCAACGAGCTGTGGGAGCAGGAGGATATTTGGGGACTGACCGAATTGTCCGCGGAAATCCAGGAGGCGCTCGTGCGCGCGGGCAAAAGCTCCAACCCGTAATAGATGCAAAAACCTTCCGCTCCCGGCCTTCGGATGCCGCGAACGGAAGGTTTTTTTACGATTCGAAATAGAGAAGGTTCATCCCGGTCGTGATGAACGGCCCGCTAAATCTGATACAGATAAAAGACGTAATCGGTCGGGACGCCTTGACGGCCGAGCTGGCGAAGCATGGCGGTCAAATTGCCCCGGTGATAGGTGCCGTGATTGACGGCATGCTCGACGATTTCCGAATGCGGCGCGCGCAAGGTGCCGAACGTCGGATGCGGGTATTCCTTGACGGCTTCGACGTCCTCGAGGGAATCGACGAGCGCCAGAAATTCCTGCCCCAGCGCTTCGAAGGCTTGCTCCAGTTCGTCGAGCGCAAAGCTTTGCGCCTGCGCCATCCGTTCGCTCACCTTGTCCACGATATCCGGATAAAGCAAGGACGAAAGCGCCTTGAGCCAGACGTTGTCGATCCGGTACATGTGCAGGAGCGCGTCCCGCAACGAAGGGAAAACGCTTTGAATCGGTCCGGTCAGCGTTTCCGCGAGCTTTGCTACCGCCCTCGTTAACGCCTCTTCGTACGGATAACCCGCTTTCTCGGCGAACTGCGCGGCGTGCACAAGCGCTTTCTGTTCCTCCTGGTCGAAAAAGAGCAGCGTCTCGTCCGTCGGCCTTAGCAGCCGGTAGCCGCCGTTATGTCCGGAATCGGCGATGATCGGAACGCCGCTCGCGCAAAGGGTGTCGATATAGCGGTAGACGGTGCGGACATGCATTTCAAGCCGGTCGGCGATGGTTTTGGCGGTCATTCGGCGTCCGGATTTAAGCAGCCATAAAATCGCCAACAGGTTGTGCCTTGGACATGCGGAGCGTTCTCCTCCCGTCGCGTTTGCTGAATTCCTTTATTTATACAACAGGGCGGACCTTGCGGACTTGCATGCGGGAAACGGTTGACGGGTGACGGGGGATGGGGGACGGAAGAGTGCCAAAGGAAGAGTGACGAGGTTCGCCGAAAAGTGGACAAGTTCCGATTCCTCCCGTACAGTTAAGAGATGCAAGGAAACGATCCGGATCGGAGAAGAAAGAAGTGAACGACGTTGAAAAAAACGATAAGACTCGATAAAATGCTCGGCAACCTCGGCTTCGGCTCGCGAAGCGAAGTCAAGCAATGGGTACGCCAGGGATCGGTCACGGTGAACGGCGTTGCGGCGAAGGATCCCGGCATGCAGATCCGGCCGGAAGAGGATGCGGTCGCGCTCGACGGAGAGCCGGTCGTATACCGCGAAACGGTGTACGTCATGATGAACAAGCCGGCCGGACTCGTTTCCGCCACGGAAGACCGCCGCGATCGGACGGTCGTCGATCTGCTGCCGGACGAGCTTCGCGCGCGCGCGCCTTTTCCCGTCGGCAGGCTGGACAAGGATACCGAAGGCTTGCTGCTGCTGACGAACGACGGCAAGCTGGCGCACGATTTGCTGTCTCCGCGAAAGCACGTGCCGAAGACGTACCGGGCGCTGATCGAGGGGGAGACGGGGGAGCGGGACGCGGAAGCGTTCGCGGCCGGCGTGACGCTGGACGACGGGTATGTGACGCTGCCGGCCCGGCTGCGCGTGCTTGCGGCCGCTCCGCCCGGAGCCGAGCCCGGAGATCGCGAAATGGCCGAGGCGATGGAGCGGGTCCGGCGGACGCCCGAATTGCGGCGGGCGGAACTGGAGCTTGCGGAGCGCCGTCGCTCCGCGCTTAGCTGGATCGAGCTCACGATCCAGGAAGGGAAGTTTCATCAGGTCAAGCGCATGTTCGAGGCGGTCGGCCAACGGGTGTTGTACTTGCGTCGGTCGGCGATAGGGCCGCTGTCGCTAGACCCGGCTCTCGAACCGGGGCAATGGCGGGAATTGACGGAAGCGGAAATGGAGCGGCTTCGCGAGTATCGGAAGGGGTTTTGAACGATGACATTTCGTTTAATTGCATTGGACGTTGACGGGACGCTGCTGAACGACGAACACGAGCTGACCCCGCGCGTAAGAGACGCGGTCCGGGCCGCCGCGGCCGGAGGGGCGGAAATCGTGCTTTGCACGGGGCGCGGTTCGAACAGCGCGCTTCCCGTTCTGGATTCGCTCGGATTGGAAGGGACGCTCGTCACCCACAACGGCGCTTGCATCGTGGAAAGCAAATCGCGCAAAGCGCTCCGGGAGTCCGTCATCGAAGCGAACGCAATCGGCAAGTATTTGGCCTATTGTCGCGAATCGGGCGTTCATTTCGACATGAACACGGCATTCGATCTATACGTGGAAAGCATGACCGACGAAATCGCCGGCATGTACGAGCGGTTGCTCGTCAAGCCGATCCTCTGGGAGCAAAGCCGCGGCGTGCCGGAAGGGCTGCTGAAAGTATCGATCTTCGCGGAAAAGGAAGCGCTGGACCGGATGGAAAACGAATGGGCGTCGTGGGAGCATGAGCTGCAAACGGTGCGGAGCGGGGATTATTTCTTCGACGTGCAGCACAAGGAGGCGACCAAGGGCGCGGCCCTGGCGCACTTGGCAAGCCAGCGCGGCGTCCGTCCGGAGGAGGTGCTCGCGATCGGCAACTATTACAACGATATCGGGATGATTCGTTTCGCGGGTTTGGGGGTCGCGATGGCGAACTCTCCGGACCCGGTCAAGGAAGCCGCCGACGAGACGACCGTCTCCAACAATGAGGACGGCGTGGCCGTCGTTCTGGAGGAGAAGGTGATTCGTCCGGCGAACGGCGGCGCCGTCCGCTAAACGCCAATCTTGTCTAAGGGGCGGTTACGGGCGAGGGTCGGGCTGAGTCAAGAGACCGAAGCAAAAAATGCTTGGGCCAGCGTCAGGTTCACGAGGCGGGCAACGGCCCGTCAGCGGAATTAACGGCTCCGATAGGCCGTTATTCACGAAATATTCCGCAATGCGGGCCAATAACGGCCCCGAGAGACCGTTATTCGCGAAATTTCCAGCAATACGGGTAAATAGCGGCCTCGATAGGCCGTTATTTCGTTTAAATGATGCCGAAAGCGGCCCGTTGGCGGAATTAACGGCCCCGGGAGGCCGTTATTCGCGAAATAATCCGCAATGCGAGCCAATAACGGCCTCGATAGGCCGTTATTCACGAAATATCCCGCATTGCGGCCAAATAACGGCCCCGGGAGGCTTGCCTCACGACAGAAGGGGCCGCCTCTCAGGTCAATTTTGACCTTTCGAGACAGCCCCTTCTTCCCTTTTCCGCTTTGCGGAAAGCGAAATTCCGCCGGTTATCAGTAACCGGCTTTGAGGATGATGACGAGCAGGATAAACAGGACCAGCACGAAGGCTGCCGATGCGTAGTAGCCGCCGACAACACCGGACATGCAAATTCCTCCTTCAAGAGAAAGTGTTGTTGGTTGCCGAAGCGGGCGTTCCGCGCTTGCAAACTGTCCCGTTCTTCGGTCTACACTATACTATGAGGAAGGCGAAGTCCCGAATTGGACATTTACCCCGGATCGGCTGATTTTGGGCGATAGCGGAAAAACCGCCAAAACCGCCAAAACCGCCAAAACCGCCAAAACCGCCAAAACCGCCAAAACCGCCAAAACCGCCAAAACCGCCAAAACCGCCAAAACCGCCAAAACCGCCAAAACCGCCAAAACCGCCAAAACCGCCAAAACCGCCAAAACCGCCAAAACCGCCAAAACCGCCAAAACCGCCAAAACCGCCAAAACCGCCAAAACCGCCAAAACCGCCAAAACCGCCAAAACCGCCAAAACCGCCGAGTCTTGGCGAAACAGCTGAACTGCAAAAAATTTACTTCTTCCAACCAATCCAATAAAACCGTCAAATCCGTCAAACGGCAATCCAGGCCGATCGGCTTGGCTAAAGCATGCGCAGCCCTTTGGGAAGCCGGTTTTTGAGCTGACGGTCGCTCGCTTTGAACCAGCCGAGCGGCCAGCCGTCGGCCGTGAGCAAGCCCCAGCCCTTGACTTCGCTTCCTGCGGCCAGGCTCTCCCCCCGCAAGTACGCGGCGACTTCCGGAGAATCGGCCGGATAGTCCGCCGCGCAAGCCGCGGCGGAGGCGTCCAGCGCCATGGCCAGCGCATGGGACGGCTCGAAGCGGCCCTTGACCGCGTCGCCCAGGTGCAGGCCGGGACGGGGCGTGCGCAGCCCGTCCAGCGATGCGGCGCTCAGCGGGGAGCCATCCGGCTGCGGCAGCCAGTAGAGCGAGTCCCCGAACAGCAGGGGGACGCCGTCCGCGGGCAGGCGGAAGCCGGGCAGCGCCGCCTCCGCAAACGCATGAAACAACTGCAAGGCGGTCGCTGCCGCTTTGTCGGTTTTGGCCGCTTTCCGGTCGGCGCTCCGGGCGCGAGATTTCGATCCCTTGTTTTCGGGCGGCGCCCGGTCGGGCGAACGCTTCTCGAGCACGGCGGCATAGTGGCCTTCGCCCTCTACCCGATGCGGCCATAATCTTTCTTCCTTGAGCAGCGCGAATTCCGGAAATTCGCCAAGCAGCCAGCGAACCGTTCGTTCGTTTTCCTCGCGATTGAACGTGCAAGTCGAATAAACGAGCCGTCCGCCCGGCCGCAGCATCGCTGCTGCATCGCGCAAAATGTCGCGCTGACGGGCGGCGCAGCCGGCCACCGCCTCCTCGGACCACTCGGCGGCCGCATCGGGATCCTTCCGGAACATGCCCTCCCCGGAACAGGGCGCGTCCAGCATGATCCGGTCGAACGCCTCGGGCCACCGCTCCGCGAGCGGTCCCGGGGCGGAATTGACGACCACCGCGTTGGCGATGCCCATTCGTTCTACGTTTTCGGCCAAAATTTTGGCGCGGGACGGATGGATTTCGTTGGCGACGAGGAGGCCCCGCCCCTTCATGCGGGCGGCGATCTGGGTCGTCTTGCCCCCGGGCGCCGCGGCGAGATCGAGCACGATTTCGCCCGGTTGCGGATCGAGCAGCTCCGCGGCGATCATCGCCGACGGCTCCTGGATGTAAAAGAGCCCGGCGGCATGATAGGGGTGCTTGCCCGGGCGGGCATTTTCGTCGTAGTAGTAGCCGGTGTCGCACCAGGGCACCCTTCGCAGCCCGAAGCGATCCCGAATCCCGGCAAACCGGATGTCGTCCGGGTTCAGCTTTCCCGGATTCAGGCGCAGGCCGTAAGCCCGAGGCCGATCGTAAGCTTGCAAAAATTCGCCGGCCTCCCGCTCTCCGAGCAGGTCTCGGATGCGCCGGACGAAAGGTTGCGGAAGTCGCGTCATACAGGTCTTCTCCTTCAAGGCGTTCGGAATTCTCCGATCGAATGGCTGGTCGGTACCAGTATACACGACCGGAAGGGGATTACACGAGCGAGGCGAAATCCGTGACCCGGTTTTTGCCCGTTTTTTTGGAATGGTACATCGCTTCGTCGGCCTGCTTCATGAGCTGCTCCGCAGTGATGCCTTTGGCGGCGCGGCTTACGCCCACGCTGACCGTGACGATCGTTTCCTTCTCGATTCGGGCGCGGATCGCTTCGGCAACTTTCTCGGGGGAAACGCCACCGGCCGAGACAAAGGCCACAAGCTCCTCCCCGCCGTAGCGGCCGGCGAGCCCGACATCTTCCGTCTCCTCCATCAGAATCGCCGCCGCCTGCTTCAGCACGACGTCCGCCTGCTGATGCCCCTGGGTGTCGTTAAGCTTTTTGAAGTTGTCGATATCGCAAAAGATGGCGCCGACCGGCAGGCCGTCGCGCAAGGCGCGTTCGAGCTGCGAGGAGAAGAAGCGCCGGTTGAACAGGCTTGTAAGGCCGTCCGTAATTGACGAACGATACGCCGATTGCAAAATTTCGACGACGCGCTCGAACAAAATCATGAACAAAAAGATAAAATACGCGATTGGCAAAAGCGCCGACAACGATGAATAGAATAAAGAACCGAGATCGAAAAAACGGCTTGCCAGCTGCAGCAAATGAAGGAGCGCGGCGATGGCCAGGCTGACGACGTAACGGACTCTCTGGCCGATATGGGGGGCGAACATGAGCCCGAACAGCGGGCACAAGACGAGCAGGTAAATGTCGAAAACCGGGGCCGCTTTCGTCCCGTTTTCCCAAAGCTGCGCCAGGGATTCCGTGCCCGCGAACAGTCCCGTGACGGCGATGGAAGCGCCGATGCCGAGCAAGGAGTAGAACCAAGCGCGTGTGCGGGACCGTTTTTTGTGGTAGAGTTCAAATATGGAGAAGTTGACGACGATGAAGGAAGCGACGTTCAGCGCGTCGGAAACGAAAACGAGAAGCGCCTGTTCGCCGCCGCCGACTGCGATCGCCAGTTCGAAAATCTGGTGCGCAAGACAGAGCGCAAGCGCGACAAGCAAATCCAAATACGTTCGCCGCCGCGTTTGCATATGAAGCCGGTATGCCATGAACAACATCAGAAATAGCAAAATGAAAGAAATGAGCGAAGAGAACGGATGCAGCAAGTTTAAATTGTTCTCCCAGAACGCAGCGGAATTCATAGATGCCCCCCAGCGGTTTCCTTTACAGAAACATATGTTCTAATATATCATAACTTTAATAGAGCGAGTAGCGGGTTGAAAGGAGGAGTCGCCCATGAATATTCTGCAGGCGCTTTTTTTCCCCCCGGAGCAACCGGGAGGCGTCTCTTCCATGGTGCCGTACATCGGCGAGCGGTTCCGGAAAATCGGCTGGGAAATGGAATTGTTTTCGCTGCCGAAGCGAATTCGCAACAAGGGCCAGGAGGATATCGAGTTCGAAACGTTCGATTGGCGCGATTTCGCGGGCAACCCGACCGTCGACAAATATATTCAAACGCTTAAAGACTACATTTGGTGGATCAGGCTGCGGCTCAAGGGCTCGTACGATTTGATTCACGCGCACCATCCGGTGGCCGCGCTCGCGATGAGGCGCATTTACCCGGATACCCCGATTTTGATGACCGTTCACTCCAGCTTCGAGAAGGAGCTCATTTTGAACGGGCGCATTGCCGAAGGCGGGCCCGAGCATCGGTTTCTCACATCGCTGTACGGCGAATTGGAGCGCAAGACGGACGCGCTTATGACGGTGTCGCATTCGTTCGCCCGGTACATGGGCAAATTTCTGGCCGCGCCGGAAGCGGTGAGGGTCATGCCGAACGGCTATGACGAGAGAAGGTTCAAGCCGATTTCGCACGACAACGAGGTCACCCAGCTGGTCACGGTATGCCGGCTGGTCCCCGCCAAGGGAATCGATATTTTGCTGCGCGCCTGCGCGGAACTGAGGCGCAGAGGAAGGCCGTTCGTCCTGCACATTATCGGCGACGGTCCGATTCGCGAGGAGCTCGAGTCGCTGGCTCAGCAGCTCGGCATTTACGAGGATACGATCTTTTACGGCTATATGCTGCATCCGGAAGAGCTGATGCCGTTTTTCGACGTGTTTGTTTTGCCGTCGCGCGCGGAGGCGTTCGGCTCCGTATTCGCGGAGGCCGCGCTGTGCTTGCTCGCCCTTGTCGGAACCGACGTCGGGGGATTTCGGAGCAGATCGAGGACGGCGTGAACGGCCGGCTCGTTCCGCCGAACGATCCGGACGCGCTTGCCGAAGCGCTGGACAACATGATCGTCGATCCGCATTTCCGTTACGAAATGGCGAGAGCCGCCTGGAACAAGGCCAAGAAGGCGTACTCCCTCAATCGCGTCATTTCCGAATTGAAGAAAATTTATCTCGATATGGCGCCCGGCAAGGAAGGGTAACGGTTCGCCGGACGAGATCAGGCTGGGGCGGGAGCGGAGGCTTGGCCTTAAGATCCCGGTTGCGTATGATGAGCAGCAGCCAGCCGAGAGAGAGCATCCCGAACAGCGGATAAAGCGTCGTCAGCAGCGTGCCGAACCCGACTTGCCCCAGCAGGAAGCAGAATAGAAGAAGCGACAGCGTAATCCACGTTCGGGATGCGCTGATCCTTCTTTGCACCTGCAGCGTAAGCCCGTACAGGTCGGCAACGAGCGTCGTGAAGATTTCCGCAAAGATAAGAAAGACGAAAATCCAATGGATCAACGGCCCGAGCTCGCGGGCGATGCCGCCCATCGGAATTTCGAATTGCTGAACGCCCGGCATGCGCGCCGACAGGGCGAAATGGCCGGCCATCAGCATCGTTCCGATTCCGATGCCGCCGAGTATGGCGCCTCGGCGCAAGATTTTGGCGTCCCCGACGAGGGACCCCAGCGGGACTAGGACCGCTTGCGACATCGACAGATTGAAAGATGCGTACAGGAACGGGGACATCCAGGCGGCGACGGGGGACAATCCGGTTTCGAGCGTTATCCAATTGTCGATTCCCGGGCCTTTGAGGGTGTCGGCCACGATCAAGAGCGTGAACAGCAGCATGAGGGGGACGATGATCGAATTGACCGAAATGATGGCGTTGATGCCTTTTCGAACCAGGTAAAAACAGGCGATCGACGTAAGCAGCATCCCGCTTTGGGTGCTTATATGGATATGTTCCGAGAAAATCGAACCGGCTCCGGCCAGCATCACGGAATTGACGCATAACAGAATGCCGAGCATGACATGGCTGACCCAGGCGCCCGCCCGATCTCCGAACAGATATTTGTTCAAATCCTCGTAAGACCTCGCCTTGATTTTCGCCGACAGCAGCATCATCTTCGCGCCGAGCCACACGAAAAACAGCGTCGATATCAAAATGAGCAGCGCACCTATATGGCCGAACCGGGTAAAAAACTGCAGCACTTCTTTTCCCGTTGCGAATCCGGCGCCGACCACGGTTCCGATAAACGTAAAGGCGATTTGAAAACTGCGGAACCATGCTTTCATGCTTCAGCGCCCCCTTACCCTGCCTTGTCCTAAGTCTCTTTTAACAAGGTATGAGCGGAAGAGGACGGGCATGACAAAAGGATTTGCGGAGCGCCTAGTTTTGCTTGAACCATTTGACGGACAAAACCGTTCGCGTCGACGGATCGATGTCCGCTTTGACCCAGCCTTGGGCAGCGGAGGCCTGAAGCACGTTCGAATCGGACGGAACTTCGATTCCAAGCGCTTCGGCGGCCCGGGCTTCGGCTTGTCCGACGGTTAGCCCTTCGATTCCGGTCGGCACCGATGCCGCGGTAATCTCGATATAAACGGCTGCTCCCGACGCGTCGTAGCCGACGGTCAGCCCGTCGTATTCGTGCATTTGCACGTTGCCGGAACGGTCGGCGATCGGGTACCGGTCGTTCGGACTTCCCAGCTGTCCGATGACTTCATTGACGCTCATGCCGAGCGAAAGACCGGCGTACGACGGACGGGTATCCGGCGCGGCCGGCGTCGCTGCGGGGCTTTCCTGGACGCCTTGCTGCCGCAGCTCCTCCGTTTCGGGTTTAGCCGAGGAGGCCGACGCGGGGACGGCATCTCCGGAGTCGGCGGACGCTTCGCCCGTTTCGCGCGGATTCGGGCGAACGGTCTCCCTCTCGCCGGAGGAAGACGGCAATGGCAGCGGCGGCCGCGGCCCGGACAAGGCCGCGTCGCCCCCGCGATCCTGGGCGGGCATTTCGTTCGACGGAACGCCGGAAGGGGACGGGGCGGCTTGCGGCTCGATCGATCCGCTGCAAGAAACGAGAAACAAAGAAGCCGACACGGCTCCGATTAAAAGTCCGCCGAATTTTTCGGTTCTGCGCATCGAATCCCCCCCTTTTTTTCCTGTTACTAGTTAGGACTACGTTCGGCTTAGAAAAGTTTCACAAAAATTCGACATTCGGCAAATTCCCTACTTTTGTCTTATCGCGAATCGTCCGGCTCGCATCGAAAGTCATGGGGAACGTGCCGAATCGAGGGCAAAAACCGAGAACGATTCCGAGGGCGGTATCTTGCGCGGGAGGTAACGGATATGGTACTTTAAACGGAAAAGAAGAGACGGAGGAAACCGGATGGATATTCTAAAGGAAAGGATTCTGCGGGAAGCGACCGTCATGAATTCCGACGTGCTGAAGCTCGACTCGCTTCTGAATCACGGCGTCGATCCTCAGCTCACGATGGAAATGGGCGAGGAGTTCGCGAACCGTTTTCGCGGCGAGACCATTACGAAGGTGATCACGGTGGAATCCTCGGGAATTCCGGCAGCCTTCGCTACCGCATATAAGCTTGGCGTACCGCTTGTTTTCGCCCGCCGCAAAAAGACGCTGATCGGCGACAACGACGCGTATGTCGAACGCGTCCCTTCCTTTACGAAAGGAATCGTGACGGATTTGATCGTTTCCCGGCACTTGCTGAGCGCTGAGGATTCGGTGCTGTTTATCGACGATATTATCGCGAACGGGGACGCGGCGCGGGGATTGCTCAAAATCGTCGAGCAGTCGGGGGCATCCGTCGCGGGAATCGGCATCGTCCTGGAGAAAACGTTCCAGGCCGGCGGGCGCACGCTGCGGGACATGGGATACCGGGTGGAATCGCTCGTCAAAATCGCGTCCCTCGAAGGCAACGTCATCAAATTCGAGTAACGGGGCGCGAGCCCTCCTTCCTGCCGATTCCAAGCCCAATCATAGCCGATTCTCTTTTCCTTCCGGCGCCATATGATTTATAATAAGAATGAAGTTGCAGAGGGGAGGCGAGCACCAAATGGCAGCCGTCGATCAACCGATTGAATTTTTCGCAAGGAAGCTGGATGATGCCAAGAACCATTTCGAGCGCGCGCTCGACTGCAAGCACACGGAATTCGACGATCTGTATCCTTACATGATCGAGCACCCGCAATTTTTCTGGTACAAACGGTATGTAGCTTGGTCCGAGCTTCTGACGGTCGTCAAGCTCTGCGACGAGTTGGACATTCCCTGGACCGATCATTTCACGGAGCGCCAGATCGAATATGTCCGCAGTCGCGTCATGTCCAGCAAGGTGCTGGACTACTGGTACGAGACGAACGATACGCGCGAGCATGTAGGCTGAATCGCTGCTGAACGTATAGCTTGAAGACCCGTCCGGACGTTCGGCGTCCGCAAGACGGGTCTTCGTTCCATTTGCGCCGCAAGGAGGTTATCCGAACGACATGGTAAGCGAAGAAACGTTGGACAAGTACCGGGTCGAAGGCACGAAGGTGCGCGTCGTGCGGGATGCGCTGGAAATAAACGACGT
The DNA here is from genome assembly GCF_016937515.1 of Cohnella algarum. Classification (NCBI taxonomy): domain Bacteria; kingdom Bacillati; phylum Bacillota; class Bacilli; order Caryophanales; family Paenibacillaceae; genus Cohnella; species Cohnella algarum. The sequence continues at coordinate 5,927,601 of NZ_JAFHKM010000002.1, read as the reverse complement.
GACCGGCATCGTCGTCGCCTGGGACGATACCCATATGCTCATTCGCCGCCCGAACCGCCGCGTCGTCAAGCTGAGCCGCGAATACGCGATCGCCGAAGCGTCGGCGCCGCGGCCGACGTTCGAATGAGCGAGGAGCGAGCGTTGACCGAAAATTGGAACTTCAAAAAAGCTGTTGACTTTGCCCGTCCCGCCATGATAATATAATTTTTGTGATTCGCGGTCGTGGCGGAATTGGCAGACGCGCTAGATTCAGGTTCTAGTGGTGTAACAGCCGTGGAGGTTCGAGTCCTCTCGACCGCACCAGTATTATCAAGGGTTTCAGCTCATGAGCTGAAACCCTTGTTCGTTGATTGGGCGATTTTGCTAACATCGCTTCTTTTTTTGTGTATTTTCGGGCTTTCCGGCATAATGGGAACCATGTTGGAACATACTTCAACCTGAATTACGAAAGTACCACCTCATAAAAACATGAAAAAGTGCCCAGATCTTTGGTAGAATGGTGTTTGCCTAGAACATCACCAACCAAGAGAGGAGCACCCTTAAGGTGAAGTCTACCACAAAAATCGCGTCATTGAAAACGGCATTTTCTATGAGAAATGCAACAAATTTTGCAGGAAGCAAGGTGATCCTCGGATTTCTTGAAAACATCGGTTTGAATCAAGCCCTTCGGAGCCTTGGACTAGCCAAAGCGGCGAATGCCATCTTTCCGACGCATCGCATTCTGCAGATGCTCATCATCGGCTGGATTTTGGGCTGCGAACGTCTCTTTCATTTCAAATCCCTACAAGGTGATGCCTTGATCGCCCAGGCGCTGGGCGGCCGGGTGCCGCATCACACATTGTTAAACAAGGAATTGCTTCGTCTGGGCAAAGCCCACGACCATTTAGCGCCAGCCCTGCGAAACCTGAATGTCGAAATCATTGCACCGCAGCTACCCGACTCCTTGATTCTCGATCTGGATTCGACTGTTGAGACGGTGTACGGCAACCAGCAGGGAGCGGAAGTCGGTTTTAACAGTCAGAAGCGCGGCCGAAAGAGCTATCATCCCCTTCTCGTGTACGAAGGGCAGTCGCGAATGCTAGTGAATGCCGCGCTGCGTCCCGGCAACACGAGCAGTTCGACCGACGTCCTTTCGTTTGCCCGGCAAACGCTGGCGTTGTTGGAATCCCACCACGTACGCTATGCCCGGTTTGACAAAGGCTTTGGCGGAGAAGACTTCTACGCGTTCTGGGAGTCCCGTCAGATCGGCTACGTCGGCAAGCTGAAATGGACAAGTCGTCTCCAGGACCAAGTCAAAACCTGTGCGCATTGGACACGCTTTGTGGACGAGGACTGGATCATTGAAGGCATCGTGCTGGCCTACCAAGCGATCGGTTGGAAGAAGATGCGTCGTGTTGCTGTCATCCGCAAAATGCCGCGTTGGGACGGGGATCAGTCTCAGTTGGAACTGGATTTGCTTTGGCAATACGAAGCCATGGTCACAACGGAGGAATGGGAAGCCATCGATGTGTGGCGGTTCTACAACCAGCGCTGCTGCATGGAGAACTACATCAAGGAAGGCAAGAATGGCTTTGCCATCCACCGCATTCCAACGCAGTCGTTTGCCGCCAATGAAATCGACCTGCTCTTAAAGCTGCTCGCCTATAATCTCTTTGAGCGATTCAAGCATCATTGTTGTGAGCCGATTCACCGATCCTACACCATCCAGCGGTTCCGGCGAACGTTTTTTGTTTGTGCAGGTGTGTTTGTCCAGCATGCCCGCCAAATGACATTGAAACTGAGTACGTCTTTCCAAAACCAGTGGGCATGGCGACGAATGGAGCGAAAAAGTATTTTATTGGAATAAACGATAATCCCAATTTGTGTCTTGGAAATCCCGTTGCCCCTTCATGTGGGGAGGGGGAAAGTAACGGCATTTTTGCTCGCATTCCATTTTGACTGCATATTCTGCCTCCATAATTGGTTGTGAAATCCAAGTTCTGCGTCTTCAAAAGCCTGATTCTATAGGCTTTCGTAATTTAGGTTCAATTGAGCGATTCACGTTCCAGACAGATGCAATCGATTATCCTGTCACGCTCCGTTCGCAGACACTGAATTTCGGCTTTAATGGCTTCTTTGCGACAAGGTAAAGATTTCTGTCCCCGTGCTCTAAAACAAGCTTTAAATAGGTTTTTGCCATGTCCAAAAGTGTGCCAGAGATTCCTGCATCGTATAATGTTCACGAATTTCATTGAAGCACCACTTCCTCAGCTCTTGTGGAAAACAGAGCGTTGATTTTATGCTCGCGTTTCCTGTTTGGATTCCATATCAAGGTGAGTAAAGATGTTCACCGTGGTACTATAGACGGAATGGCCGAGCCACAATTGTATTTCCTTAAGGCAGACGCCATGTTTAATCAGGTAACTTGCAGTAAAGTGCCTTAAGGAAACGTTATCGCATGATGCTCATCCTGTTGTATAATACAGGCGCGAGGGCCTAGGAACTGGTCTGCGTGATCTGACATCGTCAATGTAAAGACGCCTTTCATTACCTCGACTGGTAAAGGCAATAAGAGTCGCAATGTCCCATTGATGAAGAAAACGGTTGCCCATCTCAATCATTTTCTTCAGGAATTCCATTCGCATTCGAACAGAGATGGAAGTGATCCGTTATTTTATTCGATTAGAGATGGGAGACCTCATGCTCTAGTAGGATATATCCGAGCCTTACCTTCGGGACCGGCTCAAACTCAACCATAACCGCCCGCTGGCACTTTAAAAAAGCTCTGAATCTGCACCCCAAATAATTAAAGGGGGTTTGTCGACAGTCTGACCGCTCGTTTCCCGACAGGGAAACTGAGCAGTAACACAATATGAAAATAATATTATAAACAAAAATTTTTCTAAATAGGGCTTGCTGAACGATTCTTTAACAGAAATTCAGGCTAGGCGCCACTAGACAGCATCGTAAAAATGAGGCAAAAAAGAATGTGGAGCCTGCGCTCCAGGTTCATCACCAGAAGTTGCAGTGTGATAACGGATTCACTTGTCTTTGCGAGCGCACTCGAATACAGCCAAGCCCGTCTCCAATGCCGGCCCGCTTAGCCGGATGCCATGCTGTTGAAGAAACTCCGATTCTCGCGGGTGCGATAGATTTGATCGGCTTGGACGATAGCCGGATATAAAACTAGGGATGGCAATAGTTTTGCAATATTCAACAATGATAAAATTTAAAGGCATCATTGACAAAAACTCGAGGAAATTGTAATATTTAGAAAACCTAATTACCCCTTCATAGGAAGTATAGTCAGTATAGGGGATTTTAGGAAATACAAAAGACCGTGTCAACTTGGCGGGAGCCACGGTCTCAGCGACATCAGCCTCGATCAAAAGGACGATGCCATTATTATTGTACAGAGCCTAATACTATATTTCAATAGTATTTTTTGTGCTGCACGTCAATAATAATAATAATAATATAAAACCCCGCCAAGTTTGGTGGGGTTTTTGTGCATCTTGGAAAGGTGGTAATTGAAAGAAAGAACAATACTCAAAGCAAAAACAATTTTTCTCGTGCATCTTCAAAAATTTATTGGAGTGTTGTTGAATATGATTACCGTTGTACTAGGTGGACAAATTGGCAGTGAAGGTAAAGGAAAAATTGCAGCTTATTTGGCCAGTGAACATGAAGTGAGTATACGAACCGGCGGGCCAAATGCGGGACATACGGTGAATTTGAACGGCAATAAATATATTGTACAGCTGATGCCATGTGCCTTTGTGAATGAAAAGTGTCTTCTGGCAATGGGGGCGGGGTCGCTAATCAATCCGGAAATTTTACTGTCTGAAATCGATCGACTAAATATTCCAAAAGACCGTTTAATAGTGGACCCACAAGCAGGTATCATTGAAGAGCGCCATATCCAATTCGAGGCGGAGATGCTTAAGAATAGATTGTCTACCGGCTCAGGTGTTGGTTCGGCTACAGTAGAAAAAATTATGCGTAAACCGGATTTCAGATTAGCGAAAGATATTAAGGAGTTTCAACCGTACCTTGCGAATGTATCCGAAATAGCCAACGAGTATCTGGACAAAGGAAAACGCATCATGATTGAAGGTACACAAGGATTCGACTTGAGTGTTCATCATGGAAGTTATCCTTATGTGACAAGCCGGGATACAACTGCAGCTACTTTTTGTGGTGAGGCAGGACTTAGCCCGCGGTTTGTAGACGAAATCGTATTAGTATTGCGAACCTATCCGATTCATTCATCCAATGGGCCATTGCATGAGGAGATCACATGGGATGATGTAACTATGTTGGCAAATTCCAAAAATAAGATCCAGGAAACGACATCCGTGACTAAAAAAATCCGCAGAGTCGGCAAGTTCGACGAGGATCTCGTTGAACGAGCTGTTCGTATCAACCGACCAACACAATTGGCCATCAATTTCGTTGACTACATTGATAGCAGCGATTATAAAGTCAACAAGTATGCTCAATTGTCCAATAAATCCAAAAAGTTTATCGAAGATCTGGAACGTAAGTATGGTACTCCAGTAACGTTGCTGGGTACAGGCCCAGGTCAAGACGATCTCATTGACCTTCGTACAGAGAAACTGAAGACGTACCATGAACATATTTCATAAACGGGTTGATCATGAAACCAATAAATGTTGTGATTGGTGTTTTACGCAGTGGTAACCAGTACTTATTCGTCAAAAGAAATAGTAATTCATACAACGGACTCTGGGGATTACCAGAAGGGAAGGTGGAAGCACATGAACATCTGGACGATACTATTGTAAGAGGATTTCGAGAAGAAACGGTCCTGCGTGTACACTGTACAGCCGTAGTTGGAGTTGTTTCCGAACTAATAATTGAGCAGGACGTTTCGAACATGTGATTCTGCATATTTGCTTGCTGGACTCCATGGATTCTCTGGACGATGTTCATCTGCCGGAGTCCGAGATTCGAAGGTTTGCAATGAGCAACTTACAGAATAGTTACTATATTATCCCAAGTGATATTCTAATCCTTCAGAAGCTACTCAGTTCATCCCGGCCTGGATTTTATTTAAAGCTGGAGAGTCGACTTGTTAGTCCCGGATTATTTAAGATTAGTGAATTGTGAGGACGAATGGGATGGCACATGGAGAATTTCCGCTAATCATACGACAGTTCATAAAAAATTTAAAATTATCGTTCTATAGATTCGGACTAGCCGGGGAAAGTTATTTTCCAATGAGTCAACTCGAGATTTACTGGAAGCCTTTCATGGAGTCCTATTTTCGTAAACTACCACATGAACCGTGGTATGTGAATCGAACGAGACTTTATTACAGCGAATCATTTGATGAAGTTTATGCACTTGCGGAGAATCTTCCAAGGCACTCACGGCTAGTTCAGATTAGTGAGATACCTGAAGAAACAAAAAGATTTATCTTTTTCACGTTGTGTGAGTATATGCTGGTAGCCATCGCGAAATTAATGACGGCTGGCCAACCCCCGCAGCAATTAGCCGAGGGGTATCGGGAATTTCAGAGAGGGCTTTTGGAAACGTCCGAGTCCATGTTATCCGCTGTTTTTAGGGATAACTTCCTTCCGCTTCCTAAACTTACGGCTGCTCTTTCTGTTATCAAAAAAAAGGCTGAGAGAATAACGACGGTTAGGGCTTACGTGGAAATGGATCACAAACTGATCTTGTTACTGGATTATTTGCTTTTTTATGAAGAAATTAATCGGTATGAAATACTTTTGGCACCGCTTCTAGGGGGGTTATGATCCCCCTATTTACATCGCTCTCCATTGGTTATTTCAAGATCTGATAGGACAGCCAAGAACCCATTTTGGATTCGACTATATATCTTACTCACAGTATGATAAGGCATCCTGCTCGCAGAAGGATAACATGTTCTACCAAATTCATTATTTGAAGAACACGTATAATGTTAACCAACCCATGCTTCTAATCGATGATAACGTTGGATCAGGGAAAACTTTGCAAACGATTCAAATGTTACTAAACCGGCACTTTTATATAGTACACATCAAGGCTGTTGAATATCATTGGGAAAAGCAATTCAGGGCGAATATAGACAAAGCACAAGTCTTTGATGTCAATCGGTTGGATTATGTTTCACCGATCGCGTATCGCCACTATGCCCGACTCGAACAGTACATCACGAACCTATCCTTCAGTGACTCATTGTTGCTTCCCAAGCGTTTTTTTCCAGAATACTTAGATGGGCACAAAGCGGAGTCACTTCCTTTTGCGAATCTTCTGCCATTCATTGACCCCAAACTCCAACTGCTAAACAAGATTTGTTTGCTTAAAGCAAACATTCGAGGGTTCAACCTAATTATGCATAGGAACGAAAGGAAGGCGGTATTCCATGAAACAGTCCACCATCATTCATTCACCCCATGATATTTGGCCGCCCAGAGAGTGGCTAAATCAAATGGGGGACTCAATCCATAAATATTTATACGATGGGAATTTACTATCCATTAAAGATGGTACAGGGGTAATTGAAGAGCTTGAGAACTGCTATAAAGCTTATTTTGATGTCCCCTATGCATTAGCGACCAACTCTGGTACGGCTGCGGTTCATTCGGCACTAATTGCAATCGGAGTTAATCCAGGCGACGAAATCATCTCTCAGACGAGTACGTTTCATGCTGCGATAACTCCCGTTATACAGTGCGGAGGAATTCCGATTCTATGTGAAACGGATGGGATTTCTGGAAATCTGGATGTAGAAGACTTCGTGAACAAGATCTCCCCTAGGACTAAGGCTGTCGTAGTGACGCATATGTGGGGGTACCCGGCGGATATGCTGAAGATTGTAAAAATTGCAAAGGCCCATGGGATTTACATAATTGAGGATTGTTCCCACGCCCACGGCACGATCTATCAAGGTAAAAAGGTGGGGACTTGGGGGGACGTTGCCACCTTCAGCATGCAAGAATCCAAGCTGATCCCGGCAGGAGAAGGTGGAATGCTCATCACTTCGAATCCCGAAATTTACGAACGTGCAGTTCTGCTCGGTCAATTCGGAGAAAGAGCTAAAAAGAGCATTAAAAATGAGCAACTATCTCCATATTGGGAGACTGGCCTGGGGCTTAAATATCGGATTCACCCGCTAGCTGCCATCTGCGCTATCGTTTCTTTTTCACGATTTGAAAAGTATTTAGATATTAGGAGAAGGCGAATTCGAACATTAGCGAGCTATTTACAGCAGATTCCTTATTTCGATATATTAATTGAAGCGAGTGAAGAAGACCGTTATTCCTATTTTATGAATCGGGTAAGATATCTACCAAGGGAAAATCAAAACAGACCTGTGGAAGATGTGATACAACGTTTGGCATCAGTGAACCTAGAGGTTCGAAGGGCAAGTGCACAACCGCTTCACTATTTATCCTTATTTCAACAACCGCCGGAACAATACATTCTTAACGCAAAGCTTTGGAATAGATACGGTCCCGGTGACTTCCCTGTAACGGAACAATATTTCAAGCTACTAGTTGGATTTCCACGATTTGACCATCCCGATGGGGATGAGTTAGTAGAATACTATGGTAACACGATTATGAATAACTTATAAGGAGTGAAAGAGATGCTGGAAATCAGTACAGGTATGAATCATTTGAAAATTGATTACCTCATTAAAGTGGGGGAAGTCTGCTTAAGCATGTTGAGGAATGCAAGCAATTAGCCGCTTCTCTGGTCGAGGCCGGCAAGAACAAACGGATCGTACTGTTTCCCGGTGGCGGGGAGATCGATAACTACATTGAAAGCTATCACAAGAAATTCCCATTAAAAAGAGATGTTTTTCATCACACCACCATGTTATCGCTTGACCAAACTGGCCTATTGTTTTCTAATTTCGAAGAGGACCTCATTCCGTTTAAATCATTTATCGAATGTCGACGCATTCTGGAACAGCGCAAAGTTGCGGTGTTCTTGCCATCGGATGTGGTGTTCGGGCTGGACCCTTTCCGTTATACGAATCGCATCAGCTCTGATGGTATGGCACTATATATGGGCCATCTTCTTGAAGTGGCGGAGGTCGTCATCTTGAAAAGTATCGAAGGCCTATTAGATCAGAACAAACAGGTGATTCCTGAAATCAATTTTGATGATTTTGCAAATCTCAAACAAGATTGCGTCGACGAGACCTTCCCTCTACTAGCTAAGCAAAGCCGGACTCCGATTACGATCTTGAATGGTTTAGAGGCGGATCGTGTATACAAATGGTTGACGGAAAGGGACTTAGAATGCGGAACACTGATAGTGTAGAAGACGAATCGTTTAATCCTAATGTTATTTTAGGCCATCCGATCACGACAAGTCTCTATCTTACTCCCATGGTAGCTTCTTATGTCGAGCATTATACAGATCGCGAGATCAATCCAATAAGTACCTACAAAGGCTTTACTATCTTGTCTTTAGAAGAAACGTTGCTGGATTATTTAAAAGAGAGCAATTACTTGAGCCATTTCGTTGTTCCTTTCTTATTGAAATGGGGAAAGAAACTTAATCTGACCAGCGTATTCGAACGGTTAGAGCCTCGGTTGCATCTAGTGTTAGCATCCTTTCTACATTTGGCGCAAATACCATATAAGGAATGGGTGCCGTTTGTTGCCCGTACTCATCGTAAGTCGGATACGTATCCAAGTTATTTAAGCAAGATTTCTTTGGATTCATGGAAAAGTAATAATTTATCGTTCGATAAAGTAAAAGATAAGCTTGAAATTATCAAGCTCGATTGGAACGTTGAGTTGTTTTTGACACAAAGGGATATTAAAAAGACCTCCCACGAAAAAGACTATTTATCCATCGATAGACGAGAGATGCTGAACCACCTTCGAACTGTGCTTCAGGAAATACATCATTTTTGTGAAATAGAAGGTATTACTTATGGGATCGGTGGCGGTATGGGGTTGTTTCTGGGCTGCCAGTTCGAATCTTCCACTGATATTGATGTAGTAGTTATTGGTGAAAATTTGGAAGATAAGCTCAACTCACTCTATAATTTCTTTACGTCAACATTGCAGTATTTGGCTTTAGAAAGATTGGAAGGCTACATGTCTTTCCAAAGTAAGGATGGAAACATCACTATTGATGTAGAAATCAACCAACACTATAAACAGTTAGTAAATCATGAAATTGAGCATCGATTACAAAAAGTGATTTGGCATGACATTTGTGTTTCGATTGTTCACCACGAGGATATTCTTCGGCTAAAAAAACAATTTGGACGATTGAAAGATCTTAATAATATATTGAAATTGATTTCTGAAAATCCTGATATAAAAATTTCATTATAGCAGATGTTTGAGCAGGGGGTCAAGCATGGAGATAATTCAGCTAAAAGAGGTTTGGAAAATTTATAATATCAAACAGCATCGAACTGGATTTTGGGGGGGAATGAAAGACTTATTTTCACCCGTTTATGTAACCAAAGAAGCGGTAAGAGGTATAAATCTGTCTATAGCAAAGGGAGAAGCCGTTGGGTACATCGGTCCGAATGGTTCAGGCAAATCCACAACAATTAAAATGTTGACCGGTATCTTATCACCCACCCAGGGAACTGTCAAAGTTAATGGACTTGAACCGAGCAAGCATCGCAAGGAAAATGCTGCGAAAATTGGGGTTGTCTTTGGCCAAAAATCACAATTATGGTGGGATTTAAATATCAAGGAGACCTTCGAGCTATTTAGACATATATACCGCATACCTAAAGGAGTTTTCACAACTAATCTAGAAGTCCGGTGATTTAGGTCAGTTGTAACCGTCTCTTCGGCATAAAAAAAGAGGAAAACAACCCAACCAGCGCCGAAATGAGCAGGTCCGACACTGCCTCCATCATCACGGATTTCGGTTTTGGACATGCCAAAACACCGGTTTGTGGTCGCTTTTTCTTAAACCGGCACAGTCTTTTCAGATTTTGAACGATGGCCGTGAGCACCGCCTGCTCTTGCATGCAGTCCAGTCCACGGCTCCGTGCGCGGCCCAGGCCATGCGCGACTTTGCTTTCGGCAAACACATGCTCGCACCGCGTCCGCAACTTTTGCAGATGACGGTAAGAACCCATAAGCTGAATTCGTTTGGCTTTGTTTCGAATTTGGATTTCCCGGATTTTGGCCAGCCGTTTGCGTTGTTTCTCCGGATCGTTCGTTTGACGTTTCCAAGCAGGTACATCTTCCAGTGTCAGGTTGCGAAGCGAAACCAGGGGAACAATCCCTTGCTCGAACAACGCTTGCAGATAATCTGTCGTACCGTAGGCTTTATCGGCAGAAAGCGTCCGAATCCGGATTTGCGGATGGGCAAAACGGATCGCGAAGAGCTGCCGCAAGCTCGTTTCACGCTCAGCCGTTCCGGACGCGATGCTCGCTTGCGTAGACAGAATGACGCCGGATTTGATATCCGTCACATCATGCACCAAATACCGCAAATGCGCTTCCTGACCGTTGCTCTTTTTGTACAAGCGGGCATCCGGATCCGTTACGCTGCGGTGGGTCTTGTTCGAGAACGTTTTGCCATGAAAATCTTCATGCGTCGCTTCGTCTTCCAGCAGCCGCTCTTTTTGCGCGGGCGGTGCGGGCGGCTGTCGGTCATCATCGGAATCATGGGCGACACCACCGGTCTCTTCATCTTGCCGGGCCATGCGAGCCAAATAGTCTTCAATCGACTCCACCGGGGCCAGGGTGATTTCTTTCAAGCTGTGAATGGATGCGTTGGCCCGTACCTGGGTGCCGTCGACGCCGACATGCACATCGGGTTGGACCAGTCCCGCGGCGATGCACTGATCGACGACATGTTTCATCAGCTTCTCAAAAACACCGTGCGTTCGCCACAATTTCCGGGTCTTCACCAAGGTCGTCCGATCCGGCAGGGACGGCCGCGATGAGTCCGGGCGCACGACGGATTCGAAATCCAGTCCGCAAAACCACAAATAGCCCGCATGCATGGGCAACAGTTGATACAATTCCCGTTCGGAATGGTTGAACAAATACGAAAGCAGCATCAGTCGAACCATCCGCTCCGGGTCAGCCGCCGGGCGGCCGGTACGTTCCGTATATAGAGGCGCCACCCAATCATGAACGATGGAAAAATCAAGCGCTTCGTTCAGTTGGCGCAGGATGTGCTTTTTCGGCACGAGTTCATCCATATCCACGAATTGGAACATCTGAGGCTGGATAGCCGATGACTTGCGGGCTTTCATACCTAATCACTCTTTCGATAGTCGTGTTACGATATTAATTCGACAAAACCGTGATAAAAGCCTGCTTACGCGGACTTTATCACCGGACTTCTAGAGCTGATGATGGAGCTATTAAACTTGGCGGAATTTGAAAATACGCCAGTCCGTCAGCTTAGTTTAGGACAACGCATGCGAGCTGAAGTTGCATGTGCATTTTTCCATGAACCGGCTATTTGTTATTTGGACGAACCGACGATCGGATTAGATGTTGTGGCTAAGGAAGAACTAAGGAGATTTTTGCGCGAGATTAATCGTTATAAACAAGTTTCCATCGTATTAACTACACACGACATGGATGATATTGAACAAATATGTGAGAGGCTAGTGCTGATCGACCATGGTCAACTCATTTATGATGGGACAACTTTAGATTTCAAGCAAACTTATGGAACGGAGAGGGTCCTTACGGTTGAATTTGAAGAGGAAGTTCCTTCGCTTCATATTGCAGGCGCAAGGGTCGTAGCTAACGAACGGAAAAGGGCGACTTTGGTTTTTCAGAAAAACGAAGTCACCGCAACCCAGTTAATTCAGGAGCTGGCATCCTCTTATCCGGTTCTAGATTGTGAGTTAACCGAACCTAAGATTGAAAATTTAGTCAGGCATGTATACAGTCAGAAGGAACATCTTCATGAATAGTGATCGTTCATTGGCAGCCTATTATATTATTGCAAGGCAGGCATGGCAGAACGCGATGGTTTTCCGTGCAAATTATTTCATTACATTAAGTCGTGAGATTTTATTCATCATCTTGTCCATTGAGCTTTGGAGCGCCCTGTACGTTTCACCTATTGGAAGCTTAAAGTTTCATCAATTGATAACTTATTTGGCACTAACTCGGATGATTACGACGATTGACATGGAGTTTGTTTCCGTCGTTCAAAAAAGAGTGCTGACCGGAGAAATTGCAAGTGAATTAGTGAGACCGATCGATTACTCAATTTATTTGTTATGCCAAGAGGCCGGTCGGTACTTGCATAAATTGATGTTTCTTATTTTTCCGGTTTATGTATTTGTTTTTATAATGATTGGTATAAAGCCTCCTGCTTCAGTATTAACTGCCTGTCTATTTGGGATTAGCCTTGTATTTTCATTCCTTATTATGTTTTATATAAATTACATTACCGCTTTGTCATCTTTCTGGATTACCCAATTGTACAGTTTGAATATTTTTAAGGGGCAAATTGTACGATTTTTTTCCGGCTTTTATGTGCCGCTTTGGTTTTTTCCCGAGCACTTGGGTGAGGTGATCAAATGGCTTCCTTTTTCGTCTATCGTGTTTATTCCCATTAATATCTATTTACAAGATTCATTCTCTGCTATGGTGGGATTATTTTTATTCGTTCAGCTAGTTTGGACAGTATTATTGGTGCTTATTTCCAGATGGATTTGGAATAAAGCTGTATTTCAAATCACCATCGGTGGGGGGTGACCTTTAGACATGCACAGTGCAGATCTTTATTTGAAGTCCTTCCTGATGCAGTGGAAGACATTTCGAACTTACAAGGCGAATTTTTGGTTTGGCTTGTTAGGTGTTTTGTTTAATTATGGATCTCAGTTCATGGTAGTATGGACTGTATTGCATTATTTTAAAGAAATAGCTGGTTGGAATTTATACCATATTATTTATTTATATGGAATGTGGCTGTTGACTTATGGTCTTATGATTACTTTCTTTTCGGGAATCCGAGATTTTTCAGCAATGATCCATAATGGTGATTTCGATATACTTCTCATCCGACCACATTCCATTTTATTTCAGGTTTTATGTGGTAAGTTGGAACTCACTTCATGGACCCATATTCTGTTTGGGTCTTCCATCGTGTACTGGTGTTCTCGTCAGCTTCATATAGTTTTTAGCATGCATCAACTATGTTGGTTCATTCTTCTTATCATTGGCGGTGTTTTGATTCAAGCTGGATTGCTGTTAGTTTGGGCTGCATTAAGCTTTTGGATAGTGAACACTTATAGCCTTGTTGATTTAGGATGGTCGATTAACGCAAACTATTTGACCTACCCTCTGCATGTCTATGACCCCGTATTCAAGTATGCGATGACATTTTTTCCTTTAGCTTTTATTTCTTATTACCCGACCAAATGGTTACTTGGCTTGGGTCCAACGGATGCCTATAGCTGGGTCGGACAATACAATATTTTGATCGGCATTTTCTTTTTTAGCGTAAGCTGGCTCTTTTTTTTATTCGGTATCAAACATTACAAAAGTACAGGTAATTAAGTGGGTAGAAAATTTGTCAACGTTCACTTTATTACAAAAGAGGCCGCCCCCTCAGTCAACAAGGATGACTTCTGGGACGCCCTCTTGCATGATCGGAATCCTCTTTTCAGAATCCCGAAGTTTCCGCCTTTCGTTTTTTGAATCGCAGCGGCAGCGAGCCGATCGGCCGGGGGGAACCGTACACTGCATTGGCGGCGGTGCAGGCGACGACGTGGCGGCTTGCGCGAAGCGGATCCGTCATACCCGCGCTTTTCGGCAACCGCTCCCGCGAATATCCCTTGCTTGCCAGGGCGGCTTCGAATTCTTTTTTTGCGGCTTGCTTCGCCTTGAACAGCATCATCTGAATTCGGCTGTACACGTTGACCGCGCCGTCTCCGGTCGTTTCGACCGGCAGAAAGATCGCTTCGGGATATTTCTCGGTAATCAGCGACTGCACGCCGTCGGAGACGCCGGAGGACGGCATGCAGCCGAACGGCTTGACGGAGATCGTCATGTTCGCTTTCCGTTTCGCGACATTCAGGATCAGCTTGCCTACCTCCATATGCCCCTCGCCGCCGCGAAGCTGGTTGTTGTAGTGCTCGTGCGCGACTTTCGCGATTTCCTCCATATCGGGCAGGTGATATCCGCGAAGCCCCATGAGCCGGGCAAACGTCTGAAACAGAATCCGAACCGCCCGGTCGGCCAGCGCCAGCAAATACAGCCGTTTGACCGGATTTTTCCCTTGCAGGCCGCTTCGTCCGCCGTCTGCCTCGCGCAAGTTCATCCGTTTCCTGGTATCGTACCGGCCCGACCAGATTAAAAACAGAATCCAGGCCGTAACCGACTGGACGTCGACCTCCGCGTCCTCGCTTTCGAGAAATCGCTGCAAATGGTAGTTGCCGTCCCCTTCCGTCGTCATCGCCCAGAATTCTCCGATCACGCTTACTTTAGGCTTCGGCTGCGCCCGGTTCACCCGAACGCCCCGCAATTCCTTGCGGCACCGGAGAAGCGCCGGAATCAACGCCTTTCGCCGGCTTAGCGCGGCGTGCAAATGCCGCTTGCAGCGCTCGAGCGCCTCGTCCGTCGAACCGGGCTCCGCTTCGTAAGGGCGGATGCGGTAGCCGAGCGCGTTCAGGATGTCGCCGAGCAGCACGGCTTTCAGAAAAGCCAGGAAAAACGCGGCGTTCAGCTTGAGCGCCGATTCGTCTCCGGTCGCCTGCTTGAGCCCGTCCGTCTGTTGAAACAGCAGGACGCGGAAGCCGTCGAAGCCGGCGTCGCGCAGCGCTTTGCGGTACTCGGTCACATAGGTGCCGAAGCGGCATGGGCCGCGGGAACCGCTCGTGACAAACAAATAGTCGCGAACGATCTCTTCCTTGGATTTCCCTTCCGCATCGCGAAGGTATTGCAAATGCTTGATCAGGTTTCCGACCGTAAAATAAGTCGGGTTGCATTGTCCGCGGTTGCCGAACTCCTTGCCGAACCGGAGCGAGTCGTTGTCGGGGCAGTCCAGATGGCGCACCCGGTAGCCCAGGCCGGCCAAGGCGCCTTCCACCAAATAATCCTGGGCCATCGTCAGCCCGCCGAACAGAATCGTGGTGCTTGCTTTGTCTTCCGAAATTGGAGCAGCTCCTCTTCCATCGTTTCCAATGCTTTCGATGCCATTTGTCCCAATTCCTCCTGTTATACGTTTGGGTCCTTAAATCGTTTTCTTGAGCAGCTCGTCGCGCTTTTGTTCCAGCAGCCGCTGCAGCTCGGCTTTTCTGTCGGCCAGATCCTGCAGCCGTTCTTCGTGAAGCCCCAAACTGTGCGCGTACGTTTTGACCCGGATTTTGATCGATCCGGAGGGCTTGTTCGCGTCGATATCGTGAAGCGCCGAATAAGGCGTGCCTGCCGCCGAGATGATCGAGTCGATCAACCCGTAAGTGGGTGCGTCGTGGCCGCATTTGAAGCTGGACAGATCCAAAACGGCCACATTCGGATGCCGCGCGGCGAATTTGGCCGCCCATACCTTTTGCACGCTGTTGGCGCTGAAATTTTCCGGCCATACGTCGGAGACTTCCAGCTCATATTCGACGCGCCCGCTCTGCAGATCCTCCCGGAAAAACCGCTGCAGCCAGCCTTCGTCCTTCGGAATCGACCGCATGGACAGCACCGGATAGCCCAGCACCTGAAACTCCTCAAGCACGCCGTGGTTCAGGCCCGGATCGGAATGGTAGGGCCGTCCGATCAGCAGGATGGCCAAGCGGTTTTCCTGCTCGACCTGCTCCAGGATTTGGCGGCCTTTCTCCTGCATTTCGGCATCGAACAGATCCAGCGCCTTCCATCCCTGGTCGGCGGCAAAATCGCTTTCGTCCTCCGTCATCGCATTGTCGCTGAATACGATGTTTTTCGGATCGATGCCGAGCGTCTCGAAATACGTCCGCCAAAACGGAGCGGTCGACCAGATGTTCAGCACTTTCGGGATGCCGATGCGGATCCAGCCCCGCCGCTCGGCGGCTTCTTTCGGCGAACGCTCGAAAGAACGCAGGGAAGACGTTTTTCGCAAGCCGAGCAAACCGCGGCGAACCTGCGTGTCCCGGACGAACTGATCGTTTCCGGGCATCGGATCCGGATCGTAGATATGCTGAAACATTCGGCGGGCTTCGTATTCCACCAGGTTCGGGTAGTGCTTCTTAAGATCCTGCCGCCGCTTGTTGAGCTCCACGACCGCCTTTTCGTCCTCGACGGTTCCCTTTTCGCAGCTGAAACCGGAGATGTACCGGGCGGTCTGTCCGTCCGGGGTCTTCGAATCGATAAACGTGCGGCTGCAATGGTTCGGACAAAAGCCGCACCGGGTCGATTCGTCGTTGCGGGAGACGTAGCTCAAATAGATGGCCGCCTCCAGGCCGAGAAACGTCGAATATCCGCGCCGTTTGACGACGCGCAGCGTC
Source organism: Cohnella algarum (assembly GCF_016937515.1). NCBI lineage: Bacteria > Bacillati > Bacillota > Bacilli > Caryophanales > Paenibacillaceae > Cohnella > Cohnella algarum. The sequence goes on along the minus strand of NZ_JAFHKM010000002.1, from coordinate 5,911,208 downwards.
TCCATCGCCGCCCCGATCGCGCCCGAGCTCTGCCATCCGGGGGATTTGCACGACGTATTGCCAGACGTTTTTCGGCAGGACGAGAGCAAGCCCCGCGAGCAATTCCTCTTTGGAATAACCTTCCTTCTGAAAATTCACCCGGTCCGCGTCGAGAAAAACGGCGCAGCCGTAGGAGTATTTCGGGCTTAGCTCGGCCGCGAACGCCGTTTCGGCATATTCCTGGTCGGAATGCCGAACTGGTCCGCCATCGCCTGCAGCAGCATGCCGTTGCCGGCCGAGCATTGGTTGGACAGTCTAAAATTGCGGAAGTCGCCGTTTTTCATGAACAGGACCTTGATGTCCTGCCCGCCGATATCGCAGTTGACGTCGACGTCTCCGAACTGATGAACGGCGCTCATCATGTGCGCGACGGTCTCCACGATGTTGACGTCGGCTTTCAGCGTTTTTTCCAGCACGTCCGCCGCGTAACCCGTCGCTCCGAAGCCGATGATTTCAAGTTCGGCCCCTTGCTCCTTCACCTTGTCGCGAATCCGTTTCAGCATCTCCTTGGTGTCTTCGAGGGGATTGCCTTTGGACAGTTGATACTCCTTGAGCAGAATGGAGCCGTCCTCGTCGACGAGCACCGCTTTGGAAGAGGTGGAGCCGCCGTCCAGCCCGATCGCCGCCCGCACTTTCTGGCCCGGAGCGAATGTCGCGGGCGCAAATCGGGGGATGCAGTAGGCACGGCGGAATTGTTCCATTTCCGATTCGCTCGCGACAAGCGGGGGGCCGGCATTTTCCCCCAGCTTCGCTTTGCGGCCGTGCGCAATAAAATCCCGGAGCCGATCGAGTCCTTCGTAGCGGCCGACGTCGGCCGGTTCGTGAAGCCCGTACATGACGGCGCCGTAGGCGGCATAATATTGGGAATTCGGGGGAACGAATATTAACTCTCGAGAGGGACGTCTTGCGGATACTCGTAGCCGCGATCGTGCCACGTTTGCGGGATTCGCAGCCGCCAGCATTCCTGCAAGAACGGCAGGTAAGTGTTGGGGCCGCCGAGCAGCAGCACCCGGTGGCGCAACGTGTTCCCGCGAGTCAGGACGGACAGGTTCTGCATGACGATCGCGTCGGCCAGGGAGCACATGATTTCCGCCGAAGGGATGCCGCTCTTGACCAAATTGACAATATCCGTTTCGGCAAGACGCCGCATTTGGCGGCGACATGATGAAGCTTCGAGCCGCCGAAATGAAGCTTGCCGACTTCATGCGTCGGCATCCCGACTTTAATGATGCATTTGTCGATGGTCGCGCCGGTGCCGGAAGCGCATTTGTCGTTCATCGACGTGATCGCCTGCTTGTCTCCGGTTTCCTCGTTCGCTTTAAAAATGATGATTTTCGCGTCTTGTCCGCCGAGCTCGATGACGCTGCCGACATCGGGGTGAAGATGCTCGACGGCCATCGTGACGGCGTTCACTTCCTGCACGAACTTGGCGCCGACGTGAGGGGCGATCGGTCCGCTGCCGGAGCCGGTCATGAATACGCGAATATCCTCTTGCCTGGGATTCGGGAACGCTTGGCCGATCGCGACAAGAAGCTCCAGCACTTTTTCGGCCTGTTTCGTGTGATGACGCTGATAGTCCGACCATAAAATCCGGTTCGTTGCAGGATCGACCGCAGTCGCTTTGACCGGTGTCGAACCGACATCGATGCCGATGACGAGCGGCGATCGATGTTCAAGGTTTTGGTTCATTCGAAAAATCTCCTTCTTGCAAAATCCTTCCGCCCAAATCCTGCGTATCAGGGAATTCCCCTATACATACTAAGCGAAAGGAAAATCGAATCGGCCAAGGAGGTCCGTCGGAACTGTTTCTCTGGATCGTTGTGCTGCTGTTGTCGCTGTTTATCGTTCAGCTTGCCTGTATCATCGTCGCGGAATATCGCCGGCCTTATAAAGCCTTGACCTGGCTTGCGCTTTCGTTTCTGGTCCCGGTCGTCGGCTTGCTGGCCTATTTTTTGATCGCAAAAGAATATGCCGGTTTCCGATCGGCCGCCGGCAGCGGGTTCGAAAGGCTGGAACGAATCCGGGAAGACATCATGAAGCGGAGCCTGGAGCGGACGGACGCCCATTCGGGAAACGAAAGCGAATGGCAGCGGCAAGCGAAGCTGTTTCGCGGCATGACCGGTTTTCCCGTAACGGCCTGCAATGAAACGACGGTATTCAGCAAAGGGGATCAGGCTTTCGAAGCGATGCTGGATGCGATCGCGTCCGCGCGGCATCACATTCATATTCTGTTTTACATCGTCCGCAGCGACCGGCTCGGAAACCGGTTCGAACAGATGCTCGTCCGGAAAGCCCGGGAAGGGGTCAAGGTGCGTTTGATCTACGACGGCGTGGGCAGCCGGCATCTGGACAAGTCGTTCCTGAAGCGGCTTCGGGCGGGCGGCGTGGAGACGGGGTGCTTTTTTCCCATTCGCTCCGCCTTGCTCGGCAGGCGGCTCAATTACCGCAATCATCGCAAAATCGTCGTCGTGGACGGGAAAACCGGATTTTTCGGAGGACTGAACATCGGGGAAGAATATCTCGGACGAAGCCGGCGATACGGCTACTGGCGGGATACCCATTTCGCCATCGCCGGCGATGCGGTGCTTTGGCTGCAATATACGTTTTTGGCGGATTGGCTTCGGGTCATGGGCGGTTTCCCGAAGAGGAAGGCTATTTTCCCGATCAGCCCGGCATAGGCAAAGAATTCGTGCAGATCATTCGAAGCGATCCGACGAAAAGGCTTCACGAGCTGATTTTTTCCCTTATCGTTTCGGCAAAGAAGCGGCTTTATATCGAGTCGCCCTATTTCATTCCCGATCCGGCGGTGATGTTGGCGCTCAAGACGGCCGCCGCCAAAAGCGTCGATGTCGCCGTCGTGCTTCCGGGCAAGCCCGACAAAAAACTGGTGTATACGGGAACGATGTCTTACGTAAGGGAGATGCAGCCGTCCGGCATTCGCTTTTACCGCTATCGAAAAGGTTTTATCCACTCGAAAGTCATCATCTCGGACGACGTGGCCTTCTCGGGCAGCGCGAACCTGGACATGCGGAGCTTCTGGGGACAGTTCGAAATCGACGCGTTGTTTTGGGACGGAAATGTCGTCGGTTGCCTGGCGCGGGATTTTTTTCGGGATTTGGAGGATTGCGAGGCCATAAGCCCGGCCGAATTCGAAGGGCGGAATTGGAAGCAGCGCGCGTATGAGGTGTGGGCTCGGCTGATTTCTCCGCTGTTTTAATCGGTCGAATGAAACAAAATTCCCCCTGACTTCGCGATCTGTCAGGGGGGAGCTAGCTGCCGCAGCTTTCAGGGAAAATGGCGGGATCATATCGGCGCGAGAACCGTCAAACGTAGCTTTTTTCGCCGAGCCGGTCCAGGCTTTTGAACGCGTACCCCTGCCGCTTGGCGGCGTCGATGATGTCGCCCAAAGCTTTCGCGTTGTCGCTGGAAACGGAATGCAGCAAAATGACGGCGCCCGGGTGCAGCTGGCTCATGACGCTTTCATAGGCGTAACTCCCGCCTCGCTGCGAATTGACGTCCCAATCCTTGTAGGCGACCGACCAGAAGACGTTCGTATAGCCGAGCTGCCGGCAAGCGGCGAGCATCGGTTCGCTGAAGACGCCTCTCGGCGGGCGCATGAAGTTCATCTCCTGCCGTCCCGTCAAATTCGCCACTTCCTGCCGGACTTTGTCCAATTCGGCGCGAATCTGTTCGGCGGACAAGCGGGTCATATCCGGATGGCTCCACGAATGGTTGCCGATCAAATGGCCTTCCGCCGCCATTCGCTTGATCAATTCCGGCTGGTCGCGGACAAAATGCCCCGTTACGAAAAAAGCGGCAGGCACCTGCTTTTCCTTCAGCACATCGAGAATTCGGCCCGTATAGCCGTTCTCGTAGCCGTTGTCGAAGGTCAAGTAAAGCTCTTTTTCTTTCGTGTTCCCCAGAAAGACGGCCTCATGCCGCTTCAGGATGTCGATAAAGCCTTCCTGGGCGATCGAGGGGAGACTGCCGTTTCGGCTTTTTTTGAAGCCGAAGTTAAACGGCTGTTGTCCGCGAGCGGAAACCGGGGCAACCTCCATCCAAACGGCCGCCGTCAAAAGGGACACGACGGCGATCAGCAGCACGACGGGCCGCAACGCTTTGTTCATCGCATTCACTCCATGTAAGTAGTCTCGACTAGGCTTCGCAATTATGGCTATTTTATCCCAAGATCTCCTTATTACCATTCGTAACCGGGTGGTATTTCGTTATGTTGTTTAAAATTTTGCGGAGCCTTATAATATAGGGAAGAAAGGATGATCGCGATGGAAAACTCGGAAATGTGTCCACGTTTCGAGAAAGCCATGGAAATGCTGAGCAAGCGATGGACGGCGCTTATCGTTTTTCGGCTGATGCCCGGACCTCGCCGTTTCAGCGAAATCGAAAACCTGCTGCCGAACTTGAGCGGCAAGGTGCTTTCGGAGCGGCTGAAGGAATTGGAGACGGAAGGACTCATTCGCCGGGACGTTTACCCCGAGATCCCGGTTCGGATCGAGTATTCGTTAACGGATAAAGGACGGGCGCTGTCGCCTCTGTTCGAGAACGTGGCGGATTGGGCGACCCGATGGATCGAGCTGGCGGACGAACGCTCGTGATCGCGGGGCGGCGGCGAAAACGGCGCCCCCGCCGGCGGATTCAGTCCGCCGGCCGGTTTTTCCAATAAAAGATCGCAATTTGCGTCCGATCGCGCAGGCCCAGCTTACCCAGGATGCTCGTGACCATATTTTTGACCGTGCCTTCGCTCAGGAACAGTTCCCGGGCGATTTCTTTGTTGGAGAGGCCTTCCGCGATTTTGGCGACGACGGCCCGTTCGCCTTCGGTCAGGCCGCGCACTTGCAACGGATCGGGTCCCGCCGCCGCGGAAGGCGCCTTCGGCGCGGGCCCGATCAGCGAGGCGAGCTTTTCGGCGATATCCGGGTGGATAAGCAAATTGCCTTCGCTGACGGTGCGGATGCCCTGGGCGATGCGCTCGGGGGGAAGATTTTTGAGCAAATAGCCGCTCGCCCCGGCGCGCAGCGCCTCGATGATGTACTCGTCGTCGTCGAACGTCGTCAGGATAAGCACGCGAACGCGGGGGCAATCCCGCTTGATGCGCCGCGTTCCTTCCACGCCGTCGCAGCCCGGCATGCGAATGTCCATCAGCACGACGTCGATCCCTTCCAGCCGCCTTGCGGCTTTCCACGCTTGCTCTCCGTCCGTGCACGTATCCGCGACTTCAAGCTCCGGGTCCAGATTCAAAATCAGCTTCAAACTTTCGCGAATGAACGGATCGTCATCCGCGATGAGCAAGCGAATCAAACGAACTCCTTCTTTCCGTTCTCGTTATTGGGCCGACGTCCGGTAGGTCGGCAGCGCCGTCGTCACCGCAAATCCGGGCGACCGGCGGACCGCAAGCTCGCCGCCCACGAGCTCGGCGCGTTCTTTCATGCCGGTCAGCCCGAGTCCCCACGGGCGGTCTTCGTCCGGCACGGCGCCGTTGTTCGCGACGGTCAGCACGACGCGCTTCGGCTCGTAGGCGAGCGTAATGTCGAAAGCCGTGGCCCCGCCGTGCCGAATGGCGTTCGATACCGCTTCCTTGGCGTTGCGGTACAAGATGTAGTCCAGGCTCGGATACAGGGCGTAAGGCATCCCTTCGATCGCAAAGCTCACGTTCGTCCCTTGTTCTTCGCCGATGTCTTCGATCAGCCGGGTCAGCGAATACGAGCGCATCGCTCCCTCTTCCGGCTTCAGCTTGCGGACCGTGCTGCGCAGCAGCTCCATGCTTTCGGCGAGCTGGTCCCGCACCGACACCGCCATTTGCAGCCCCTGCCCGGGCCGATCCGGCAAAATGCGGACGACCGCGTCCGACATCATTTTCAGCCGAATCAGCTTGTGGCCGAGCTCGTCGTGGATGTCGCGGGAGATGCGGTTCCGCTCGGCGAGCTGCGAAATTTCCTCGATTTTTTTGGCGTATTCGACCATCTGGTTCCGCGCTTCGTTCAGCTCCGCATGCTTAAGGCGCAGTTCGTCGTAAAGCTCCTCGACGTCCGTTTGGCTCCGTTTCGCCCGCCTTACTTGCAGCAGGAGGAGCCCGGCGAAAACGAACACGAGATTGGCCGTCGCGATGGCGGACGCCGGACGATCCCATAAGCCCGCGTTCATGAGCGCGGCATGAAGCAGCGCGAGCGGCCAGGCGAACGGGAACGCCGCGCGGGTCGCGTAGACGAGCAGCGGCGCCAGCAGCGCCAAATACATCATTCCGCCGAAGGCGGCGTTCATCCAGGCCCCGTACCCGATTTCCAGCAGCACCAATGCGGGCGTCCAGCGTTCCGGAGCCCGCGATACGAGGTTGGCGATGCCAAGCTGAAGCAGAACGAAAAGCGTGAACAAGCCGTACGAATCGTAAGGCTCCAAATACAGGGAGCAGACGGCGGGCGCGAATACGTGCAGGCTGCGAAGATAAAGCTGCATGCGTTCCATTTTTTCCTCGTCGATCGTGACCGTTTTTCAAAAGTATAGCATATGCCGCCCGAGGGACGAAGGCAAGAAAAACCATAACGTGACTTAAGTCACGCGAAGCCGGTGACGCATTTCACCTGCGCTGCGCCGGCGCCCGGTCTATAATGAAGCCAATGAAACGCAAACGGGGAGTGGAAAAGAGTGCAGCGTCTCGTGGAACTGGACAGCGTCGTTAAAAAGTACGGGAGCAAGGTTTCGGTCGATCATTTGAATCTGGACATCCGGGAGGGCGAGATTTTCGGCTTGCTCGGACCGAACGGGGCGGGGAAAAGCACGACGATCAACATGCTGGCCGGGCTGCTGAAGCCCGATCGCGGCACGATCCGCCTGGCGGGCTTCTCCGTGCGGGAGCAGCCGCTGGAAGCCAAGCGAAGAATCGGGCTCGTGCCCCAGGACCTCGCGATTTACGAAGATATGTCGGCCTGGGACAATGTCGTTTTTTTCGCCCGGTTATACGGGTTGAAAGGAACCCTTCTCAAGGAGCGGGCGGAGGAGGCGCTTGCGTTCGTCGGGCTGCAGGACCGCAAAAAAGACAAGCCGAAGTCGTTCTCCGGCGGAATGAAACGCCGCTTGAACATCGCTTGCGCCATCGCGCATCGGCCCAAGCTGATCATCATGGACGAGCCGACCGTCGGCATCGATCCGCAATCGCGCAACCATATTCTCGATTCGGTGCGAAAGCTGAACGAAATGGGCTCGTCCGTCATTTACACGAGCCATTACATGGAAGAAGTCGCGGCGATCTCGACGCGGGTCGGCATCATGGACGAAGGGCGGCTGATCGCCTGCGGCACGCAGGAGGAGCTTCGGGCCAAGGTATCCGGGGAAGAGAAGCTCGCGATCGCGGCCCCGGACATTCCGGAGGCGGCGGTGGAGGAGCTCGGGCAGCATCCCCGCGTCGTCCGGGTCGCGAAACGGGACGATTCGCTGGACGTCTATTTGGCGTCGTCGCAAACGTATTTGCAGGATATTTTGTTCATTTTGTCCAAGCATCAGGTTCGAATCCGGACATTGACGCAGTCGGGGCCCGATCTCGAAACGCTTTTTCTGGCTCTGACGGGGCGCAGCTTGCGGGACTAGGGGGCGGGAACATGACATTTTGGACGATTGTCGGGTTTGAAATCCGCCGGGTCGCCAGGCAGCCGGCTTTTGCGATCGTGCAGCTTCTCCTGCCGCTGCTGCTGATCGCGATTCTCGGCACGGCGCTCGATTCGGACTTTACGGTTCGCGACGAAACGCTGGAACGGGTCGAGGTGGCGATCGTCCGGCAGGACGGCGGCGAGACGAGCGGCCTGCTGGACGACGCGTTCCGGTCGCCGGCGCTCGAAAGCCGGCTGGAGCTGACGAAGGCGGCAACCCGGGAAGAAGCGGTCGGCCGCGTGAGGGAGGGGACGGCGGATTTCGCGGTCGTCGTGCCTGCCGGCTTCGGCGAGGCGCTGCTAGCGGGCGAAGCGGCGCAGTGGGAATTGATTTCCGGCGCGGACAGCCGCAAAAATCTGGCCGCGACGGCCATGTTCGGCAGCCTTCTGGAGCGGCTGAACGACAGGCAGGCGGCCGCGTTGGCGCTTGGAGCCGGCGCTCCGCAGGGCCTGCCCGCGCAGGCGTCGGCGGGAACGGGCCCGGACAGCCCGGAGGCTTCGGGCGGCGCGTTCGGCGGGGCGGTGAAGGTCGGGCAGCTTGCGGCGGGCAGCGATTTTTCGGCCATGCAATATTACGCCGCCGCGATGCTCGTCATGTTTTTGCTCTATTCCGGCATGACGACCGGGATCAACCTCGCCCTCGAAAAGGAACGGAACACGCTGGCGCGCCTGCATTCGATGCCGCTGCCTGCCTGGCGCATCCTGGCGGGCAAGCTTGGAGGGAGCTTTCTGCTTGCCGTCCTGCAGGCGGCATTTATCGTCGCGTTTACCCGGTTCGTGCTGGGCGTGGATTGGGGCACGTCGTATGCGGCGATCGCGGCGGCTTGCCTGTGCATCATCTTGTTCTCGTTCGGTCTCGCGGTCATCGTCCTTTCGCTTGCGAAAGGTTCGGGGCCGATGCTGGTTATTTTTCAAATCGTCATCAATCTCATGACCTTTTTCAGCGGGGGATTCATCCGGCTTCCCGAAGGCTTGCTGCGGCGGATCGGGGAATTTACCGTCAGCCATTGGGGCTTCCAAAGCTTTCTCGATTCGATGCTGGGCCGGACGGATGGGCAGCCCGTCGCGATCCTGGGCGTCATCGCCGCCGCGTTTATGGCCGGAGCGATCGTCGTCTACCGAAAGGCAGGGTATCATTCATGAACAGCGTATATTTGGCTTGGAACTTGTTGAAACGAATGCTGAACGGGAAAAAAGGGCTGCTGATTCATCTCGTTTTTCCGGTCGCGGCCGTGACCGTCCTCATTGCGGTCGTCGGAGGCGGCGGGAGCGACGTCTATACGATCGCTTACGCGAACGGCGACCGGGGGTTCGCGGGCGAATACCTCGTTCGCGAATTCGCGGGAAACGCCTCCTACCGGCTGTCGGAGGAGGCGTCCGTCGACGCGCTGAAGCAAAGCGTCGCCGATCGGGAAGCGACGGCCGGCATCCGGATTCCGGCCGACTTCACCGAGCGGCTCCTGAACGGCGAACGGCCGGAAGCGGAGCTGTTCCAGTTGAGCGTCAGCGAAGCTTCCGCCGCGATCCAACTGCAGGCGGAAACCGCCATCGGACGGTACGCGGATCTGGCGAGGACGGTTGCGGCTTCGGGCGTTGCGGGAGACGACCGGAACGCCGCGCTGGAATCGGTTCTCCGGCAGGCGGAGAAAAACCGGATCTCGTTTTTCGCAACCGATCTCGGCCTTGTTCCGAATAACGGCGCCCGTTTTGCGACGGGCCTGCTGCTGGTGTTTCTCATGATCAACATTTCGTCGACGGTGAACCTTATGATGGAAGACCGAAGGCTGCGAACGATGGCCCGGGCGTACACGGCTCCCGTCCGTTCATGGGAAATTACGTTCGGCAATTTCCTCGGCAGCTTTCTCGCGGGAAGCGTCCAAGTCGTGCTCGTCCTGCTGTTCGCCCGTTATGTCGTCGGCTATGATTTCGGACTGCCGTTCGCCGTCCAATTTCTGATCGTGGAGCTGTTCCTGCTGGCTTGCGTCGGCATGGCTACGGCGGCCGCGGGCGTCATCCGCAACAGCCGGTCGGGGGGACTGCTGAACTCGCTGCTCCTCGTTCCGACCTGCATGATCGGCGGCTGCTTCTGGCCGGTTTCCATGATGCCGGAGTGGATGCAAAAGCTCGCTTATTTCGTGCCCCAATACTGGGCGATCGACGCGATCGAAAAAAGCTCGGCCGGCTTCGGTTTTTCCGAAATCGCGCTGCATGCGGGCATACTGGTCGTCTTCGCCGCCGTTTTGTTCGGATTCGGCTCGACGGCTCTGCAGCCGCATAAGAGCGAGGCGTAAAAAGCATGCTGGCGCAGGCGGCCGAGGAGTAAGCCGAATCGGCGCAAGACCGGGGGAGGGGGTACCTTCTCGCCCCTTTGCCCCTTCGGAAGTTGCGATGAAACTAGCCAAATTTAACTTGCGCTTTACATTTTCGCCCGATGCCGCTATAATCAATCATGTTGCTTGCGGTCGTGGCGGAATTGGCAGACGCGCTAGATTCAGGTTCTAGTGGTGTAACAGCCGTGGAGGTTCGAGTCCTCTCGACCGCACCATACTTATCAACAGTAGGTTTCTGATCTGCGATTTTGCGCGGAGCAGGGCCTTTTTTGTTTGTCAGGATACTCTGGTTTCAGGTGATGCTACCCAATGCCTTTTTACCTGTCCTACAGCGCTTAAGCAAAGGCGAATCCGTCGACGATCGATTCGGTAATTGCGCCCTTCTCATGCCAACTGTCATAAGCTGAACATTCGATAGAGAACGCGATCGAACATCCGATCGGACAAGATTTTTCGGAGAATTAGAACGGGTCTGGCATCGCCCGCCCCGATCCAAAAACAAGCCATGGAACAATCCGGAATGCATGTTGAACCGATGGATTTCATTGACCATGTTTCCGAATTTATTGCCTATACGGCAAGTTATTTGAATAACCCGTCGAAAACAAGCGACGAATTCGCTCGGAAAATGAATATCGAAGTCCCCGCCGCTGTTTGACGGGGACTTCGATTTTTTTGTTCGCATGGTCCGGGATTTCCTTCCGTTTGAGCCCGACTTTTGTCCAGCGCCGGAATAGCCCGCAGGTGGATACTTCCATTTATTTCTACACGTATAATCAACTTGGTAATGCGCGAGCGATCATTTCGAACTCATGAAGGAGATGGGCCAAGTGAAAACGTTAATCGAATTCAGAAACGTAGCAAAGGAATACCGGATAGGGGAAGTCCCGATCAGGGCTTTGGATGGCGTTGATTTTACTATATCCGAAGGGGAATTCGTCGTCGTTCTGGGCGCAAGCGGTGCCGGTAAAAGCACGATTCTGAATATTCTTGGCGGGATGGATACGGCGACTTCCGGTCAAGTAATCGTCGGCGGTCAGGAAATAACCCGATTCAACGACAAAAAGCTGACGCAATATCGCGGCGAAAAAGTGGGCTTCGTTTTTCAATTTTATAATTTGATTCCGAATTTAAATGCGTTGGAAAATGTCGAATTTGCCGCCGAAGTATGCAAAAACCATCTGGACGCTAAAGAAATCCTGAATAAGGTTGGGTTAAAAAATCGAATCAAAAACTTCCCTTCCCAGCTCTCCGGAGGAGAACAGCAAAGAGTCGCGATCGCGAGAGCCGTTGCCAAAAATCCCTTGCTCCTGCTCTGCGACGAACCGACCGGCGCTTTGGATTACGAAACGGGAAAAACGGTGTTGAAGCTTCTTCAGGATTTGAACAAGGAAACGAAAAAATGCGTCGTATTGGTCACGCATAATTCCGCTATCACTCCCATGGCCGACAAAATTATCAAAGTCAAAAGCGGAAGGATCGAAAGCGTTCAGATCAATGAGGAAAAACAAAGCGTCGAAGGGATTGAGTGGTGAGCATGAAATTATTTTTCAAACTGGCAAGGGATACGAAACAATCGTTCGGACAATTTATGGCCCTGGTTTTGGTTGTCGCCGTAGGCGCTTTCTTCTACGCGGGGCTGATCACTTACAGCAGCAACCTCAATGCGTATGCGAAGGATTATTTTAACGATCATCGATTAAGCGACTTGCACGTTTATTACAGTCAAATTTCCAAAGATGACGCGGCCGGTTTAAGCGAAATCGAAGGGATCGATAAACTGGAAGGACGGTACACCTTCGATGCCGTGCAAGTTTTTGAAGACAGTAAAGCTTCGTTAAAAATTCATTCGATCCCCGCGAACAATGAAATAAACACGCCTACGTTGATAGAAGGCGCCGTTCCGTCATCGAAAGGGGAGATTTTATTAGATTCCCATTATGCAAAAGAACATCTTTTTCATGTTGGCGATCGGCTCCGTTTAAGCGTGAATGAAAACGATGTGACGTTCGTCATCAGCGGTTTGGGCGAAAACGTCGAATATGCAAAAAAGAACGAAACCCAGGACCATAAAACCCACGGATTTGCTTATATAGCCGAAGTGACGGCATCCGACCTGTTAGGCGGCTTAGCCTATAATGAAATCATGGTCGATGCGCAAGAAGGCTACGATATCGATCAATTAGGTCAAGCCATCGAACGGCAATCCCAACACCTCCCCTATTTAAACCAAGCAAGCAAAGAGCGGACCTTCAGCTATTCCAAGATCAGCGAGACGATTTACAATAATAAAATGATGAGCAGGGTCATTCCTTTACTGCTCTTTATCATCGAAGCCATCATTCTGTTTCTGACCATGTCGAGGATGATCGATTCTCAAAGAAATCAAGTGGGGATCATGAAGGCTTTGGGGGTCAAAAACAGAAGCATCATGCTCCATTACATGGGATACCCTTTGGCGATCGGCATCGCAGGCTCTATTCTGGGCTGCGTCATTGCCGGATTGGTTTTCATTCCTTACGTAACGATGTCTAATGCGAGGGCTTACTCGCTGCCCGACATTTCATTTTCGTTTTCCCTCTTTTCCGTCATCCCTCCGATCCTCTTCTCCAGCGCTTTCGGAATTCTTTCCTGCTACCTGAGCGGCAGAACGATATTAAAAGAAAATGCGGCCCAGGCGATGCGTCAAAAACCGCCCAAGAAGATGAAGAAGCTGCTTATCGAAAGAGTGCCGGGAATTTGGCGTCCTCTCTCCTACAGTTCCAAACTCATTATCAGAAATATTTTTTTGAATAAACCAAAAGCGATAGCGAGTTCAATCGGCGTGATGATCAGCACGGTTTTATTGATCACGGCTTTCGGCACTCAATCGGCATTGCTTAAAGTAGCGAACCAAGTGGAAGAAGTTTATTCTTACGATTTAAAAGTGGATTATGCAACGGCGGCATTAACGGGCTCGCCAAACCTGCCCTCCGGAATCCGGAACAGCTATGATTTAACTTCCTTTCCAATCGCGTTCATAAAAGACAAAGAGCAGGAAAATGCCACCTTAGTCGTGACGGAAAAGGAGAACGACCTTATTCAATTTTTTGACAAGAATGAAAATGAGTTGTTTTTGGAAAATAACGGTGTGCTGGTCCCCCAATCCTATGCCGACAAATATCGCATCGCGGAAGGGGATACCGTCCACATCCGGTTTACGGCGCCCGAGTTTAAAAATAAAACGGTCGAGATGAAGGTACTGCACATATCCGCGCAGTACTCGAATCCGTCGTTTTACTGCACTCCCGCTTATTTAAAAAGTTTTGGCATCGACTACCGCCCGACCTCGCTTTTGGTCAAAGCCGATAGCGCCGCGGATCTTGCCCACGTTCGCGACTTCTTCGAGCAGGATCAACGCGTAGAAACGATTGCGGATCAAAACGATCTAAAGGAATCGGCCCGATTTATTTTGCAGCAAAACAGTTTTATTTTCATCATGTTTATCGTATGCGCCGTTATTCTGTCCTTCGGCGCGATCTACACGATATCCAACATCAACATTTACGAACGAAATCGCGAGCTTGCGACGCTTAAGGTATTAGGCTACCAGAAAAGTAAAATCAATCGGCTTATCTTTTTTGAAAATAATATTCTAACCGCTTTTGCGATCGTTGCCGCCTTGCCGATAAGCGGCTATCTATATGGGGTGATCGTACAGGCGCTGTCGAGCTCCCATCAGCAAATCCCGAATCAATTAAATGTGCCGATCCTGCTCGTAGCCGTTGTCCTTGCTTATTTGCTTACCGTCCTGTCGAACTTGCTGCTTCGGACAAAAGTAAACCGGATCCATATGATTGAATCCTTAAAAAGCATTGATTAACCGAAGCGGAGAAGAGAAATTACCCTTAGGCGATTTGACCGGCGAGAACACCAGAGACCGCATCCCGTAAAGGAGGCAGGTCTCTTTTTTCTTCGCAAAGCATCGTCGACAATCCCGTATCGCTGTTTTCGTTCCCGTTGACAGAACATGGATTGTTGACAACGTAAATACCCTAATGATAGGATAATATTATTCTAAGATTAGGATATCTTGTGTTAGAGTAAAAGGAGAATGGGGAATGAACATTTTTTCAATTGTTTTGCAAGTGATTTTAGGGTTAGGTTTTATCATGTTCGGAATGATGAAGTTTGGGTCCAAACAAATGGTGGAAGGATTCAAGCATTACGGTTATCCGGGCTGGTTTCGAGTATTCACGGGATTAGTCGAACTCGTCTCGGGAGGATTGACGATTGCGGGCATTTGGAATGAAACTTTGGCAGCTTGGGGCAGCTTACTTATCGTGATCACGATGATCGGAGCGATCGTTACGCATCTTAAAATCAAAGATCAGGTTCGACAAATGATGATGCCGATCATTTTGCTCCTATTAGGGTTGATCGTGTTTGGGATCCATTTCGAAACGTTATGGGGATAACCTTTTTCAAAGGAAGTGAAGCTAACGATGCAAATGAAGATCATTCATCCTCGCGACCAAGCGAACGGACAATTCGACGACGGAAAGATTCGCGAGCAAAAGCCGATAGGCTTTCCTGGCGAAGGCTCGCTCATAAGCCGGTTAGGGCCATTATTTTATTGGGCGTGGGGACATTCGGAGGGGCCCGCGGAAATCGGCTTCCATCCGCATCGGGGATTCGAAATCATCACTTATGTGATTAAAGGGAACACGTATCACCGCGATACGCTTGGTACGGAAAGCGTCGTCGAAGCAGAAGGAGCCCAACTCATGCAAACAGGCTCCGGCGTGCACCATGCGGAAGCGTTAAAGGAACCGTCGGAAAGCTTTCAAATTTGGTTTGAACCGCATTTAAGCCAAGCGGTAAAAAGGACGCCGACTTATTCGCACTATCACGCCGAGGAATTCCCCGCAGGGGTCAAAGACGGCGTGACGATCAAAACTATATTGGGAAACGATTCGCCGATGAAGATCGTAACGGATGCCCGAATGTGGGATATCCGTATTCCTAAAGGAGCAGTCTATAGCCATCGTCTTGCGCAAAATCGAACGTTAGCCGGACTGGCGATCAGAGGCGACGGATACTTAACAACGGAAACGGATCTGCCTCTCCATTTTATGCATAAAGATTTTATTGTCATTCAAACGGAACAAAGCGGAGAAATTTCCCTTCATGCTTCGGATCGAGAACTTAGAATCTTTATGATTGAAGTTCCGACGGAAGTCGATTATCCTTTATACAATAAACGAAGTTAACCGTTGAAAGGAAGGAACGGACAGAGGGAGCGTTGGAATTGATCCAAGGAGACGAAAAAAGTCAAACGGATTTGCGGCTTTTCCGCGTCTGGCTCAAAGCCAGCAAAACCGTTTTTAATCTAATCGCAAAAGATATCGAAAGATATGGAATAAGCATGGAAAATTTCATGATCCTGGAACTTCTTTACAGCAAGGGCCCTCACACCATTCAAAAAATCAGCGAAACCTTTTCCATTCCCAGCGGAAGCATTACGTACGTTGTGGACAAGCTGGAGAAAAACGAATTTGTAAAGAGGCACCCCAATCCGACAGACCGGCGGATTTCTAATGTCGTATTAACCGAGAAAGGGCAGCGTCTGTTTCAAGAAATTTTCCCTCAGCACGTCGAAGCGATTTCCCGGATTTTATCGCCCTTAAACAAGGAGGAAAAAACCGACTTGACGGAACTTCTTAAAAAGGTGGGACTTGGCGCTGTCAACGCTTAAGTTCATGAACGGGCTCGACGGCCAAAAGAGTTCGACAGGAAATGAATCTTTTCAACGCCCATGCCGCCGTTGGCGGCATGGGCGTCTTTGCGCGGAATGAATCGTTTCCGATCAAAACGACATTCCCTGTCTTCAGGACGACGAAATCGTTTTTGCTTGTTCTGTCTTTTTAACGGCGGGGCTCAAGGCCAGGCGATGCTCGGGGTCGTCTCCCGGACGATCGGCCGGGTGTAAATATGGGAAATTTGATACGGCTGATTCGGATCTTGAATGCGGGAAAGCAGCATCTCCGCAGCCTTGATGCCCATTTCGTTGCTATAGATATGGACGGTAGTCAGATGAGGCTCCACGATGACGGATTCGGGCGCGTTGTCGAAGCCGCAAACGACGGTATCCTGCGGAATGGAAAGCTGCCGGTTTTTGAGCGCTTTCATTAAGCCGACGGCGATAAAATCGTTGGCGCACACAAAGACCGAGGGGAGCTTGGCCATCCGGTCCAGCCGCTCCTCCATCCAATCGGGCTCGGAGAAGAAAAGGCGATCGTCGTCCACGATGCATTGGTCGAGGTCGAGCTTGATGCCCGCCTCGGACAGCGCGCGGTTAAAGCCGACCCATCTCTCGTGAAAGCTGAGGCAATGCTGAACGTCCCCTACGAACCCGAAGCTTTCGCAACCGCTTTCGATCAGCTTCCGGGCCAGCGAATAGATGCTGTGCTCGTTCTCCATCAGCAGAATGTCGGCCGGAAAATCCGGGTAGCAAACGAAGGCCGAGCAGTCGACAAAAATGGTCGGAATCCCGAGCTGCGTCACGAGCTTGCTGTACGCCAGGTCGAACAGCTCGATGCAGACGATCCCGTCCACGTTGGACGGATCGAAGTTGTTCGGCAGCGACCGGGACGCAATGTCGATGTCCCGGACGATGTGGATGGACAAATTATAGCCTTCCGCGCTGATTCTTTTCTCCAGGCCGCTGATGAGAGCCGAGCCGAAGTGGGAGGTATTGGGCAGGTTCACCGTCAGCAGCGCGATGTTGCCCGAGTTTTTGGGCAACAGGTTCTCGCTTTCCATCAACGCGAATTGCTTGTATTTCAATTCGATCGCCTTTTTGATCACTTTATTGCGGGTCTCCGCCGGAATGTTCTCGTTGCCGTTCAGCGCCTTGGAGGCCGTATTCCGGGAAATGCCCAAAGCGTCGGCGATGTCTTGAATCGTTACTTTCTCCTTCGCCATCGTTCCACCTCGATGAGATCTGCGTGCCTGGTCTTCCCTGATGCCGCTAGTCTCCTTCAAATGTATAACAGTTCGTGCAAAATAGCAATATAAAGTTTACAAATGCACAATTATATTTACATTTAAACAATTAAAAGTTGGCGAAAATTGACATTCGGAAAATTCGAGGGTCTTTACGGATGAAGCCGAAATTTGATCAAACCTCCGATCCTATCGCCTGATTTCCCAAGGGAATAGGCATTTTGTTGATTTTTCTATCAAAATCATCGATATTTTGCACTAGTACTTCGATTATTAATTTGTCATTTGTGAAATTAAATTTTTACAAAATGTATTGACATTGCCGCTTGTCCTTTACTAATATTGGTTTTGAACCGGAGGACGAAACGGGAAGCGCGAACGGATTTTGTTGTTGTTGAAAGCCCTTACTGAAGTGTGAATGCAAACTTAGCGAGAACGGAGGTATCCGATTGCAGCAAACGAGCAAGGTAGGCTTTCTTTATTTGCTTCTGGCGCCGGCCCTGATCCTGACCTTGATTTTCAAATACGGCCCGATGTACGGCGCGGTCATCGCCTTCAAGGATTTCAACCCGATCAAGGGGATATGGGGGAGCGATTGGGTAGGGCTCAAGCATTTCGACAAGCTTTTCTCGTCGCCGAATTTCGACGTCATTTTTATGAATACGCTTAAATTAAGCTTGTACGGGCTCGTTCTCGGTTTTCCCGTCCCGATCCTGCTTGCGCTCATGTTGAACCAGATTCGCAAGGCAAGGGTCAAGAAGAACATTCAGCTTTTTTTGTACGCCCCGAACTTCATCTCCGTCGTCGTCATCGTCGGCATGCTGTTCATCTTTCTGTCGCCGACCGGGCCTGTCAACCAACTGCTCGCCTGGTTCGCGGACAAGCCGATCATGTTTATGTCGAACCCCGAATATTTCCGGTGGCTATACATTTTATCGGATATTTGGACGACGGCCGGCTGGTCCTCCATTATTTACGTTGCCGCGCTGGCGAACGTGGACCCCGAACTGCACCACGCGGCGAATCTGGACGGCGCCAGCCTGCTGCAGCGAATCCGGCATATCGATCTGCCGACCATCCGGCCGATCATGGCGATCGTGTTCATTTTGGCCGCGGGCGGCATCATGTCGATCGGGTTCGAGAAGGCTTATCTGATGCAGACGGCCGCGAATTTGCCGGCGTCCGAGATCATTCCGACCTACGTGTACAAGCTGGGCTTGCAGTCGGGGGATTACGCCTATTCCTCCGCCGTGGGGCTGTTCAATTCCGTCATCAACGTCATTTTGCTTGCCGCCGTCAACTTTATCGTCAAAAGGCTGAACGAGGGCGAAGGTCTCTACTGAAGAAAGGAGCAAAACCCCAATGCCTGTCAAACATTCCCGAACCGACCGCCTCCTGCTTGCCGTAAACGCCGTCGGTCTGTCCGCGGCCGTCCTGCTCGTCGTCGTTCCGCTCGCGTACATCGCGGCGGCTTCCTTCATGGATCCTTCCGTGCTGCTGAGCCGCGGCTTGTCGTTCAACGTCTCCGACTGGTCTCTGGACGGCTACCGGAAGATTCTGGGCAATCCGGCCATGGTCCGGGGGTTCGGAAACGCCGTGCTGTACTCGGTCTCCTTCGCCTTCGTCACCGTAACCGTATCCGTATTCGCGGGCTACGCGCTGTCGGATCGCAGGTTGAAAGGACGCGGGTATTTCATGACCTTTTTCCTGATCACGATGTTTTTCGGAGGCGGGCTCGTTCCCACGTACCTGCTGGTTAAAAATCTCGGCCTGCTCGATACGGTCTGGGCGGTGATCATTCCCGGATCGGTCAATGTGTGGAACATCATCCTGGCGCGGACGTTCTTCAGAGGCGTGCCGGTCGAGCTGAAGGAGGCCGCCAACGTCGACGGCGCTTCCGAGGCGAAGATTTTTTTCCATATCGTCCTCCCGCTTTCCAAGCCGATCGTATTCGTGCTTGCGCTGTACGCCTTCGTCGGGCAGTGGAACGCCTACTTCGACGCGATGATCTACCTGGACGACCCGAAATTGCACCCGCTGCAGCTCGTTCTGCGGTCGATCCTGATCCAGAACCAGGTCGATCCCGGCATGATTTCCGACCGGCTCGCGATGGCGGAACTCAAGCGACTGTCCGAGATTATCAAATACGCGGCGATCGTCATTTCCAGCCTGCCGCTTGTCGTGATGTACCCGTTCTTCCAGAAATATTTCGAAAAAGGCGTCATGGTCGGATCCCTGAAATAAGGCCCGGCTGCGCACATAGATGCTTATGAAAAAAACAACCGATCGGGAGGTCCATCCGCATGGAAAATAACCGAAAAACGAGATTCGCCCTCAAATCCGCGTCCGCGGCCGTCATCGCTTCCGCGCTCCTGCTGTCGGCCTGCAGCGGCAAGGAGAGCGGCAGTTCGCCCAGCCAGGACCCAAGCGGCAAAGTCACGCTGGCGTTCATGACCCAAAGCTCGCCGCTCGCGCCGGCGGATCCAAACGAAAAGCTGATCAACAAGCGGCTGGAGGAGAAAATGAACGTCCGCATCGACTGGATCAACTATACGAAAGACGCGTTCGTGGAAAAGCGGAATCTCGCCATGGCGAGCGGCGATTTTCCCGACGCGATTTTCGATGCCGGGTACGGCGACTATGAGCTGCTCAAGCTGGCCAAAGACGGGGCGATCATTCCGCTGAACGACCTGATCGACCGGCATATGCCCAACTTCAAGAAGGTGTTGGAAGAAGCCCCGGAGTACAAGTCGATGATTACCGCGCCGGACGGGAACATCTACGCCTTTCCTTGGATCGAAGAGCTCGGCAGCGGCAAGGAGCGGATTCAGGCGGTCGACGCCGTCCCGTGGATCAATGTCGAATGGCTCGACAAGCTCGGGCTTGAAATGCCGAAGACGACGGAGGAACTGAAGGATGTGCTGATCGCGTTCAAGACCCGGGATCCGAACGGGAACGGGCATGCGGACGAAATTCCGCTGTCCTTTATCAATAAGCCGGGCGCCGAGGATCTGGTCTTTCTCTTCGGCTCGTTCGGCCTCGGGGAAAATCCGGATCACGCGGTCGTCACGAACGAAGGCAAGGTCGTCTTTGCGCCCGCCGAAGAAGGGTACAGGAACGCCGTCGGCTATATCGGCGAGCTGTACAAGGAAGGCTTGATCGACGTTGAAGCGATTACGCAAGACTGGAACACGTATGTCGCCAAAGGAAAAGACCAAAAGTACGGCGTGTACTTCTCGTGGGACAAGGCGAACATTACGGGCGACAACGACAGCTACGCCGTGATGTCTCCGCTTGCCGGACCGGACGGGCGCGTCAACGTGGCCCAAACGAACGCGCTCGGCTTTCACCGCGGCCGGATGGTCATCACGAGCGCCAACAAGAACCTGGAGACGACGGCCAAGTGGGTCGACCAAATGTACGACCCGATCCAATCCGTCCAGAACAACTGGGGAACGTATGGCGACGAAACGCAGCAGAATATTTTCGAATACGACGCGGAGAAAAACATGCTGAAGCATCTGCCGCTGAACGGGACCGCTCCGGTGGAACTGCGGGACAAGACGAGCGTCGGCGGTCCGCTCGCGATTCTGGACAGCTACTATGGCAAGTACACCACCTTGCCGGACGACGCCAAGGAGCGCATGCGGATCGTCAAGGAAGTGATGGCGCCCCATATGCAATCGGACTTTTCCATGCCGAACGTCTTTCATTCGATCGAAGAGCTGGAGCGTCTGACGACGATCGAAACGGATCTGTTCGCCTACGTCCTGAGAATGCGGACCGAATGGTATCAGAACGGGAAGATCGACGAGCAGTGGGACGGCTATCTGAAGGAGCTTGACCGGCTGGGGCTGAAGGAATGGCTCGAAATCAAGCAAACCGGCTACGACAGAGCCGCGAATCCATGACCGCGGCCCCGGCGGTAATGACGAATCAAGACAAATACGAGACCCGACCGAGGGAGCAAAGGAGAGACGCCGGATGTCGACCGTCGCCAAGCAAAACTATAGAGGAAGGTACCATTATTCGCCGAAGGAAAAATGGATGAACGATCCGAACGGACTGGTGTATTTTGCCGGGGAATATCATCTGTTTTATCAGCACCACCCCGGCGGAATGACGTGGGGACCGATGCATTGGGGCCACGCCGCAAGCAAGGACCTCGTTCACTGGGAAGAGTTCGGCATCGCGCTCGCACCCGACGAGAACGGGACGATCTTCTCGGGAAGCGCGGTGGTCGATTGGCGGAATACGACCGGTTTTTTCGGGGAGGAGCCCGGGCTTGTCGCGATCTATACCCGGCATTGCGAAGCCGAAGGGACCCCCCCGGTTCAGACGCAATGCCTGGCCTTCAGCGCGGACAAAGGCCGCACCTGGACGAAATACGAAGGCAATCCGGTGCTCGCGCACGACGTTTATGCCGATTTCCGCGATCCCAAGGTGTTCTGGCATGAGGAGACCCGGCGCTGGGTCATGATTTTGGCTTGCGGGCAGACGGTTTGCCTGTATCATTCCCCCGATTTGAAGGCGTGGACGTTCGGAAGCGAATTCGGCGACGGCCTGGGATTTCACGGCGGGGTATGGGAGTGCCCCGATCTGTTCCCGCTCGCGGTAGACGGGGATCCCGCCCGAACCCGATGGGTGATGCTCGTCAGCGTCGGCGACGATCCGGCTTTCCCGGAAGGATCGAGAATGCAGTATTTTACCGGAGATTTCGACGGGATCTCGTTCGTGCCGGACGCGGACTCCAAGGAGGTGCGCTGGCTGGACGGCGGCCGGGACCATTACGCCGGCGTCAGCTGGTCCGACATTCCTCCGGAGGACGGGCGGCGTCTGACGATCGGCTGGATGAGCAACTGGAAGTACGCGAATTTAACGCCGGCGGACATGTTCCGCGGAGCGATGACGGTGCCGAGGGAGCTTGCGCTCGAAGACAGGGACGGCGTCGTCATCCTGGCGCAAAGACCCGTCCGGGAACTGGAACGCGCCCGCGTTCCGGTGCTGACTCTCGCGGGCGCGACGCGGCGGGAGGCCGAAGCCGCGCTGCAAGCGCTGCGGCTGGACAGCTACGAGCTGGTCGCCGAAGCCGAAGCCGGCCGCTCCTTTGCCTTCAAGGTAAGGATGGGGGGAGACCAGGAGACGGTCGTCGGCGTCGACGCGGATCGCGAAGAAGTGTATGTCGATCGAACGCAATCCGGAAAGCATGAGTTCCACGAGCAGTTCCGGGGCGTGCACACGGCGGCGCTTCGCCCGCGGGGCGGCCGGATCGATCTAAGGATTTTCGTCGATCGGGCTTCCGTCGAAGTATTCGCTTGCGAAGGGCAGGCGGTCGTCACCGACCTGATTTTTCCCGATTCGGAATCGAACGGGCTCTCGCTGGAGGCCGACGATGAGGATTTCCGGCTGATCTCGCTGTCCGTGTTCGAAATGGCGCCGCAGCTTCCCGAGTAAGAACGGATTCGGCATGGTCAAATGATCTGCAAAGCGTCCTTCGCTTTGAATCAAGCAGCAGGGGCAGTCTCGAAGTCGACGGACTTCGGGGCTGCCGTTTTTCTGTCCTCGATATTCCTTGAAGCGTCCCGGGGTGGTCGATTTTTACATCGGAAAAGGTCGAAATATTCATAGCGAAATTCTAAAATCCGTCTTATTCTTTTAATAGAATAAGAGAATATGGCCGCAACGCGGGGTTTAGACTTCAGGGAGGCTCTTTGCATGCGCAGACTGAACATTCGCTGGAACTCGATTCGCGTCAAATTGGTCGTAAGCGGCTTGTTGGCGACGGTACCGCTTATCGGATTGCTGTTCTACAATAACTACTATGCGATCCATGTCGTTCGGGACCAAGTCGCCAATTCCAATAAAAACATGATGTCCCTTTACATGCGGGAAATCGACAACGGGTTGGAAGACGTCAACCTGTACTTGAATTCCCTGGTTTCCTCCGATCAGGACGTGCAAATTCTCGATTTGCCCCAGAATTCCGACGATTACATCATGTCCAAAACGAGATTGTCCCAGAAGCTTTCCAACCATCTCCTGATTTACAAGACCGACGCTTTTTTCGTCTATTCGATTTCCGACGACGATTTGATGGACGTGGTGGACGGGCGGATCGAAATAAGCGAGAAAGAAACGGTCCGACATTTTATTCGCGAAGGCGCGCAATCCTCCCCTGCTTGGGACGCCGCCCGCAATTTGCATTGGTTTACGGTGAATATCAACGGGCAGTATTATCTCATGCGCATGATGCTGGTGGGAGACATCCTGGTGGGGGCGTGGGTAAAGGCGAACACCTTGTTGCAACCGCTCTCATTAATCGATTTCGGCGCGAGCGGCGGCGCCTTGCTGCTGAGCGAAGGCGGCGACGTCATGATCGGCACGAACAGCGTCAATTCGCGGCAGAGCCTGTCTTTTCGGCAGGATGGGAACGGCTACTCCCTTAACGGCGACGGCAGGCAATATCTCGTCGCGGGGGAACGCTCGCGCAGCGGCGATTTCAGTCTGGTCGCCCTGATTCCAAGTTCGGTCATCCTGCAAAATTTGCCTTATTTGAACAGGCTGGTCTTTATTATTTCGGCGATAGGGATCGTTCTTCTTCCCGGTTTTCTTTTGTTTCTGAGGAAGGCGCTGCTCATTCCGCTGAAACGAATCGAGGCGGTCATGAAGCGAATCGGGGAAGGGAATTTCAAATTCAGGGTCGAGTCCTTTCCCGCCTCGGATGAGTTTATCATGATGAATAACACCTTTAACCGGATGATGGCCCAAATCGAGGAACTGAAGATCAGCGTTTACGAAGAGCAGCTGAACAAACAGAAAGCCGAGCTCCAGCATTTGCAGCTGCAGATCAATCCCCATTTTTTTCATGAATACGTTATCGATTATTTATAATTTGGCGTTGACGAAGAACTACGAGAACATCAAGGAGATGAGCCTGCTCTTAGTTCAATATTTCCGCTACATGTTTCGCAGCAATCTTACTTTCGTTCCTTTGCGGGAGGAGCTTGAGCATGTCCTCAATTATGTCCGGATTCACGAGCTTCGTTATCAGCAGGAATTGAAATGCGACATTCGCTTGCCGGACGATCTCGATAAAGCCCACGTTCCGCCGCTCATGATTCAAACGTTTATCGAGAATGCCATCAAGCATGCCGTATCGCTCGATCATGCGCTCCAAATTGCGATCGAGATCCGCGCGGAACATGCGGCGCCGGAGTCTTATCTTCATGTCCTGATTCGGGATAACGGCAAAGGGTTCAAGGAACCTGTTCTTCGCGAACTTCGGCAGGGCAACCGAATCGTCGACGAGCAGGGCGAGCATATCGGAATCTGGAACGTTTGGCATCGCATGCGCCTGTTATATGGCAGCAAAGCCCGGCTTGAATTTTCCAACGCGGTCCCCCAAGGGGCCGTCGTCCGAATATCGCTGCCGCTGCAGCCGGAGTCCGAAATCGAAAGGAAGGATGACCGATGACCCGAGTGTTGATCGTGGACGACGAACCGTTCATCGTGAATGGCCTGAAGCTGTCCGTGAATTGGGAACGGATCGGAGTGACCGACGTGTTGACCGCGCATAACGCAAGACAGGCCAGGGAGATCTTCAAAGACGGAAAAGTGGACATTATGCTGTGCGATATCGAGATGCCGGAGGAAAGCGGATTGGATCTGCTGGCGTGGGTCAAAGACCATTCCCCTAATACGGAGTCCGTGTTCCTGACTTGCCATGCCGATTTCGCCTTCGCGCGACAAGCCATCGAATTGGGGAGTTCGGATTATATTCTGAAACCCGTCCCGCCGGAGAAATTGGAGTCCGTCGTTCAGAAGTTGATCGAAAAAATCCGCAAGCAGAACGAATTGGCAGAGCAAAGTCAATCCTGGGTGCAGCACCATCCGCTGTTTATCGATCGTTTCTGGCTCGATTTGATCCATCTCGTCATTCCGCCGAGCCTGGCGGCCGTGCGGCAAGCGGTACGGGAACGAAAGATTCCGGTCGAGGCCGATTCGCAAGTTCTGCCGGTGCTGATCCACGTTCAACGCTGGTACAAAAAACTTCAGCCGCGCGACGAGAAAATTTTGGAGTACGCCTTAAAAAACGCAGCCGAAGAGACGATTCGGGAGTCGGGCGCGAAAGTGAAAGTGGTAGCGTTCGAGCCTCGCAAATTGCTGGCCGTCGTCGAAGCGACGCCGGACGCCGACTTTCGTCCGGAACGGCTTCGGGCTTTATTCGAATCGTATATTCTATCCTGCCGTCCTTATTTTTACTGCGATATCTCGTGTTATGTCGGTCATGCCTCGCCCGTTCACGAGCTCGCCGAGCGGACGGAGCAGCTTCTCGCACTGCAAAACGACAATGTCGCCTGCAGCAATCATGTTTTTCTGCAGAATGCCGGACCGGCGGAGGAAGACAGCGTCGCGATGCCCGACATGAAAATCTGGTATGTCATGCTGACCAAAGGTTCGAAGAGGCAGTTGATCGCGGAAGCGGAAACCTATTTGAAATCGCTGGTCAATCATTCCGGCTTCAATGCGCGCTCGCTCAGTCATTTTCACCAGAATTTTCTGCAAATGCTGTATGTCTATCTGCAGAACAAAAATATCGAGGCGCGGCAGCTCTTTCAGGACAGCACTTCCGCCGAATTGTCCCGCCAAGCCGTTTGTTCCATCCCGGATATGCTCGAGTGGGTCAGACATGCCGCGGGGAAAGCCTTCGATCAGGCGCAAGAGACGGAACAGTCCGGCTCCGTCGTGGATAAAGCGCGCAAGTATATCGAAAGCCATCTCGACCGGGAATTGAACAGGGAAATGCTGGCCTCGCAATTTTTCCTGAATCCCGATTATATGGACCGGCTGTTCAAAAAAGAAACGGGGATGTCGATGAAGGAATACTTGTGGAACGAGCGGCTCCGCGTTTCGGAGGAATTGCTGGTCAAAACCGAGTTGCCGGTAACGGAAATCGCGATGCAGGTCGGATATTCCAGTCTGTCGGCCTTCACCCGTTTATTCAAGAAAAAGACCGACCTGAACCCGAGCGAATACCGGTCCAGGAATAAAACCTGCAGGTCGAATTGAGGCAAGCGAAAGGTCGAGTTCGGGTTAGCGGGTCTTTCCCTGCGGATCGTACAATCGATGTAGAACTACAAAATCAATCTGATCGATGGGGGAATACGATGAAGGCGACAAAAATGGGATTCGGCTTGCTGTTGGTCATGGTTTTGATAGCGCTTTCCGCTTGCGGATCGGGCTCGAACGGTTCGGCGGCCCCGGGCGGGGAATCGTCGGCGGCCGCAACGGGGAGCGGGGAAACGGAAGCGCCTTACGAGCTGAATGTTGCTTTTCCGATCTTCGGAGCCGTTCCGTCGGGTATTTCGGAAGTGGAGAAGGCGATCAGCGATCTTGCCAAGGAAAAAATCAACGTCACCGTCAAGCTGACCCCGATCAGCATCGGCGCCTGGACGCAGCAATCCAACCTGATGCTGACCAGCGGGGAAAAGCTGGATCTCCTGTACGTGAGCGGCACCGCTTTTACCGGACTGGTTTCCAAAGGACAGCTGCTTGAACTGGACAGCTTGCTGAACGATCACGGCCAAGGCATCCGGGAGGCGTTCGACCCTCAATTTCTGAAAGCGACTCAGGTCGACGGCAAAACGTATGCCGTCCCCTCCAAGAGAGAAATGGCCGTCGACTACGGCTTGTCCATTTTGAAACGGTACACGGACAAATACGGCATCGATCCGAATTCCATCCGAACGTTGGAAGATTTGGACGGCTTGTTCGAAACGATCAAGGATGGCGAACCGAATCTGCCCGCCGTGCTGGTGCCGCAGTCCGCCGGCATCTCCTTCGTGGACAGCTTCCGATGGTTCGATCCGCTTGGCGACTCGATCGGCGTTCTGCCCGACTTCAACGGCGGCCTGACGGTAACCAACCTGTACGAAACGCCCGAATATGCGGAGTTCGTCAAGAAAATACGCGAATGGTATCAAGCCGGATACGTTATGAAGGATTCCGCGACGAACAAGGATAACGGCAATGAGCTGATCAAGGCGGGCAAAGGCGTAGCCCGGCTGTCGAACCTTAAGCCGGGGTACGAAAGACAGGCCTCGATCGAGTACGGGGAAGAGGCGGCCGTCATCTCGCTGACCCCCGCATATGCGACGACGTCCACCGTTGCCGGGGTGAACTGGGGAATCCCTCATAACGCGAAAAACCCCGAAAAATCGATGCAGTTCCTGAATCTCATGTATACCGACAGGGATATCGTCAATCTGTTCGACTGGGGGATCGAAGGGAGAGACTACGTGAAAAAATCGGATCCGATCATCGGCTACCCGGAAGGCGTCGACGCGACGAACGTCGCGTACAACCTGAACCTTGGATGGATGTTCGGCAACCAGATGCTCTCCTACATTATGGAAGGCGAGGATCCCGAGCTTTGGCAGAAGATGGAGGAGTATAATGCGAACTCCGTCAAATCCCCGGCGCTGGGCTTCTCCTTCGACGCCGCTCCCGTCAAGACGGAATACGCGGCGGTGACGAACGTCATCAACCAGTATAAGCTTCCGATCGAAACGGGCAGCGTGGATCCGGACAAAATGCTCCCCGAATTCATCGCCAAGCTCAAATCGTCCGGCATCGACAAGATCATTGCCGAGAAACAGAAGCAATTGGACGAATGGAAGAAGAACAACTGATGCGCTTCCCTGCGGCCCGGTCGGCTCGTCCGATCGGGTCGTGACGACAAAGCGATGCGAGGAAGGGATTCGAATGCAAAAACCGACAGCGCCGAAGCGTTGGCTCACGATGAAAACCTATGCGCCGTTGTATCTCCTGACGTTGCCGGGGCTGCTTTACTTGTTGATCAACAATTACCTGCCCATGTTCGGTCTGGTGATCGCCTTCAAGGACGTAAATTTCAGCAAGGGGATACTCGGCAGCGATTGGGTCGGGTTTAAAAATTTCGAATATTTGTTCAAATCAAGCGACGCCATCCTGATCACGCGCAATACTCTTCTCTATAACGCCGTGTTTATCGTTTTAAACCTTATCGTTGCCGTCGGCGTCGCCATTCTTCTTAACGAGATCCGAAACAAGCTGTTGGCCCGGTTTTATCAAAGCGTCGTTCTCCTGCCCTATCTGATTTCGATGGTCATCGTCAGCTATTTGGGTTACGCGCTGCTGAGCATGGACACCGGCTTCCTCAACAAGACCATCCTTCCCGCCCTCGGAATGGAGGAAATCGCCTGGTATAACGAGCCCAAGTACTGGCCCAATATTCTGACCCTCGTTCACACGTGGAAAGGGGCCGGCTTTCTATGCGTCGTTTATCTGGCGGCCATCATCGGCATCGATCAGGAGTACTACGAAGCGGCAACGTTGGACGGCGCGTCCAAATGGCAGCAAATACGGTCCATCACGCTGCCGCTGATCACGCCGGTCATCATCATGATGACGCTGCTGGCGATCGGCCGCATTTTCTATTCGGACTTCGGTTTGTTTTACCAGGTTCCGATGGATTCCGGTTCGCTCTTTAACGTGACGAACGTCATCGATACCTATGTGTACCGCGGATTGATGCAGCTGGGAGATATCGGCATGTCTTCGGCGGCAGGGATGTACCAGTCGCTTGTGGGGTTCGTGCTCGTTCTGCTCTCCAATTACGTCGTACGCAAAATCAATCGGGAAAACGCGCTCTTCTGAGGAGGGAGATCTGGTGAACCGAAACATCGAGAGCAGGGCATGGCAATGGGCGGGACATTCGATTTTGCTGGTTTATGCGGCGGCGTGCGTGCTTCCCTTCCTGCTTCTGCTTACCTCATCCGTTACGGACGAGAGCACGATCATCAAGAACGGCTATTCGTTCTTCCCGGAGAAATTCAGTCTGGAAGCCTATCGTTATTTATGGAACGAGTCCACGGACATTCTGCGGGCTTACGGAATCACGGTCTTCGTTACCGTCGTCGGGACGACGCTGAGCCTGGCCATCACGTCCATGCTGGCTTACCCCATTTCGAGGCGAGACCTGCCTTACCGCAATCCGCTCGCCTTCTACGTGTTCTTTACGATGCTGTTCAACGGGGGGCTTGTTCCGACCTATTTCGTCTTCACGCAAGTGTTCGATATGAAAAATTCGCTGGCAGCGCTGCTGATTCCGGCCTTGCTGATGAACGGCTTCAACGTGCTGCTGATGCGAACGTTCTTCATGACGACGATTCCGCCGGCCGTGCTGGAGTCGGCCAAAATGGACGGAGCGGGAGAAATCCGGATTTTTTACAGCATCGTGCTGCCGTTGTCGACGCCGATCATGGCGACGATCGGGCTTTTTCAGGCCATCGCCTACTGGAACGACTGGTTTAACGGTTTGATTTACATTACGGACCCGAAGCTGTTCAGCCTGCAAAACATCCTGAATAGGATCATGTCGGACATCCAGTTCCTCTCGACCAATGCGGCCATGAGCGCCCGGGCTTCCGAGTCGATGATGACCCTGCCGTCGGCCTCGTTCCGGATGGCGATCGTCGTGGTCGGCGTCATTCCGATTTTGCTTGCGTATCCGTTTTTTCAAAAATATTTCGTGAAGGGAATCACGATCGGGGCCGTCAAGGGTTAATCGGTCGAACTTAGAGGGGGATTCCGATGGGAAATCGCTATTTTACGATTACGGAGATTACGGATCTTGGCCCGTATATAACGAAAATCGTGCTGCCGATGGCGGCAAGCGTGAAGGCGGAAGCGGTGAGGCCGGAATGCTTCAACGTCCATGTGGAGCGAAAAGACAAGCAAGGAAAGCTTCTGATGCTTCCGAAGAGCTGGTCGGAGAGGGAGGCGAAGGAGCCGAGCAAGGGGTACTGCGAGATAAAGGACGCGTATCCTTCCTGCCTGGATGGCGAAAGAAGGGAAGAAGGAGAGTTCGTTACGCTCGTATTGAAAAATAAACCGTTCGGCATCAACTCCCCGCTTGCCGCACCGGACGGAAAGAACGAGTTCTTCCTTTGCGATTGCCGGATTACCCAGATTGCGGAGATTCCGGCTGAAGGAGGGAAGCTGACCGGTCTCATATTCGACCGGCATGCGGGAGATACGATGAAGCAAGCGGAAAAGTTTCTGCACGGCATTTCCTCTTATGAAGACGAGCCGTTGAAGTATGGCTACTTCGTGCCGCAGGCCGGGGGCGGCAGACGGCCGCTCATCATTTGGCTGCACGGCTTCGGAGAGGGCGGACAGGATCCGACGGTCGCTTATGCGGGCAACAAGGCGGCGAACCTGGCCGGCGACGAAATCCAGGCCAAGTTCGGCGGAGCGTTCGTCTTGGTGCCGCAGACCGCGACCTTCTGGATGAACGACGGCAGCGGACAGTACGGCAGGTCGGGGAAATCCAAGTACGGAAAGGCATTGAAGGCGCTGATCGACGAGTTCATCGCCCGCAACGATGCGGCGATCGATACGAACCGGATCTATATCGGCGGCTGCTCCAACGGCGGATTCATGACCATGCGGATGCTGCTGGATTATCCGGACTTTTTCGCCGCCGCTTATCCGGTATGCGAGGCGTTGTACGACGATGCCGTCAGCGATGCGGAAATCGAAGCGATCAAGCATGTGCCGATCTGGTTCGTCCATTCCAGGGACGACGAGGTCGTCCATCCGGAAGAAACGGCGGTGCCGACCTATAAGCGCCTGCTAAAGGCCGGAGCCCCAAATGTGCATTTTTCTTTATTCGATCGAGTGGCGGATCTCCATGGCCTGTTTACGGAGGACAAGAAGAAGCCGTATATTTACAACGGTCATTTTTCCTGGATCTACGCCTTGAACGACGATTGCCGCCTGGATTACGACGGGAAGCCGGTCTCGGCGGACGGCAAGGAAGTAACGCTGATGGCGTGGCTCGCTTTGCAGAGGAAGCGGTAGAGGGAGGAGAACCCGCATGAGATTTGACGAGCAGACGAAGATCGGCCATATTTGGGCCGACCCTTCGGGGCGCAAGGTGCTGCTGAAGCACCTTCCCTACCTGGAGGGGAATCCCTATTTGTCGTTTATGAAAATGAGAACGCTGCCGATGCTCGCGGAATCCGATCAGACATTTGCGTGGCCTCCGGGGCTGTTGGAAGCCATTCTGGCGGAGCTTGCGAGCCTTGCGCCCGCCCCGACGGAAGATTCGGTTCCCGCCGCGGCGAAGGATTATGAGAGCCCGGCAACGCCGATCGCATCGGCAAAAGTCGTTTATCCGCAGGAAACGGAGAAGTGGGGCGTCTTCGAGGCGGAGCTTCGCGGGCCAAGGCACGGCAACCCGTTCGTCGATGTCGAGCTGAGCGCCGAGTTTGCTTGCGGCGAGGACGGCCGGGTCGTGCGGGTTCCCGGTTTTTACGACGGGGACGGGGTGTACCGCCTTCGCTTCATGCCGGACGCCGAAGGGAAATGGAGCTTCGTGACGCGGAGCAATGCGCGGTCGCTGGACCGGATCGGCGGACAGTGGACGTGCGTTCCGGCAGCCGCGGGCAACCGCGGGCCGGTGCGGGTGCGGAATACGTTTCATTTTGCGTACGCGAACGGCGATTCTTACATCCCGGTAGGCACGACCTGTTATGCCTGGACCCATCAGGGAAGAGAGCTGGAAGAGCAGACGCTGCGGACGCTGGCCGATTCTCCCTTCAATAAATTGCGCATGTGCGCGTTCCCGAAGTTCTACCAATACAACGAGGATGAGCCCGAGCTTTATCCCTTCGAAGGATCCCCGGAAGAAGGCTGGGACTTCGCCCGCTTCCGGCCGGAGTTTTTCCGGCATTTGGAGAACCGGATTGCCGATTTGGGCAGGCTGGGCATCGAAGCGGACCTGATCTTGTTCCACCCGTACGATCGGTGGGGGTTCTCGGAAATGAAGCCTTGGGCCGACGATCTATACCTGCGATATGCGACCGCCCGGTTGGCGGCATTCCGCAACATATGGTGGTCGCTCGCGAACGAATACGACTTGATGTGGTCGAAGGAAGAAGCGGACTGGGAGCGGTTCGCCCGGATCGTAACGGAGAACGATCCGTACGGACATCTGATCTCGATCCATAACTGCTTCAAGTTCTACGATTACAGCCGGCCATGGATCACGCACTGCAGCGTGCAGCGGATCGACGTTTACCGAACGGCGGAGAACGCGAACGACTGGCGGGAGCAGTGGCGAAAGCCGGTGGTCGTCGACGAATGCGCCTACGAAGGAAATATCGATCTCGGCTGGGGAAACATCACCGGGCAAGAGATGGTTCGCCGCTTCTGGGAAGGGGCGGTGCGAGGCGGCTATGTCGGGCACGGGGAGACGTACCTCCATCCCGACGACATTCTGTGGTGGTCCAAAGGCGGAAGGCTGCATGGGACGAGCCCGGCCAGAATCGCCTTCTTGCGCAAAATCATGGAGGAGGGGCCGGCGCAAGGACTCGATCCGTTGAAGTCGGAATGGGACGCTCCCTCGGCGGGCGTGCAGGATGAGCACTATTTGTTTTACTACGGGTTCAACCAGCCGAGCTACCGGTCATTTCGCATGAAACCCGGCATCCGCTATAAGGTGGAGGTGATCGATACGTGGAACATGACGATCGATCGGCTGCCCGAGCCGTATGAAGGAACGTTTCGCATTGAGCTGCCAGGAAGACCCTATATGGCGATACGTATGACGAGGGTTTAAGACCAACCGCTTCCCCGCTTCGGCTCAGGGAGACTGCGGACTTTAAAACAGGCGTTGCGAAACGGCGGATTTCGCAATGCCTGTTCAATGCCGCATTATTCGGGTAACTCCTCAAGGAAAGAATGCTAGATCCGTTTCTCAAGAATGAGCGCGAAATATTCGATATTTCTTGTCAAGAAGTCCTTGTTTTCAAAGGATGTATCCTGGAATTTGCGGTCCATATCCCCCAAGAACGCCTTGTTTCATTCATGGATGACATCTCCATACAGGTTATATGTCGGCATATTCCCCTGTATTTTTAATTTGCAGGCGAACCATCCCATCCGCGCCGCACGAACCGGACAAAAAACACCAAAAACTTTGAATTCGCAATATTTTTGGCAGGTTTTAAAATTCGTTCCTTTCCCTTATAATCCACTATAGACTCAAACGAGTACGCGACTCCGGCCAACTCCGCCTTGCACGATTTTCCGCTGCTTCCGCTTTCTTTGAGGCTGCTTCTCTCTAAATTCCGATCCACAAATACGGTTTGCCATTCCGAACAGCGGGAGGCGGTTCGATGATCCGCTTGATGCGCCTGAACATTTCGAAATCGTTCATGAAGATGATCGCGTACATGGCGATAGCGATGCTGCTGATGGTCGCTCTTTTGTCCAAATTACTGTACGACAAATTCGAGCAGATCGGCTTTGACAACGCCTACGAACTCAATCAAAAGCTGCTTGCTCAGTTGACATACAACATCGAGTATATGAATGAGACGGTAAGAACTCTCTCCATCACGCAATATTTCACGCCGGGCAACATATTGCTGATGCAGGCCAAGGAACTGAACGATTTCGACCGGATCAAGTACGTCCATGCGTTTCACAACATTATCGTCAACAACCCGATGCTGCACTCCGCCGTTTTGTAC
The DNA here is from genome assembly GCF_016937515.1 of Cohnella algarum. Taxonomy (NCBI): domain Bacteria; kingdom Bacillati; phylum Bacillota; class Bacilli; order Caryophanales; family Paenibacillaceae; genus Cohnella; species Cohnella algarum. The sequence continues at coordinate 5,877,614 of NZ_JAFHKM010000002.1, read as the reverse complement.
AATCACCGACTTCAACAATACCATTATATCGGAGCCGAGGAAGACCGGGATTTGCAGAACATGCTGAAGGACGGGGGATCGTTGCCCGTATTGAAGCCGGTTCCCCGGATCCTGAACGAGAACGATACGCTTATCCCCGTTTTCACCTACTACATGTTCGAGAAAAGGGGCGGCAACGTGCTCGAAGACGGCGCGCTGATCCTGAACGTGAAGATGGATTGGCTGCGCGGCGAGCTGCTCAAATGGATCGACGACGATACCCATTATATGATCGTCGACGGCAGCGGACGGGTGATCGTCGATGCGAGAGAACGATATCGGCCCTTCGAGTCGATCGAGTGGCCGATCGCGAGGCAGCCGGAAACGGCCGGCGGAAAGGAAAGCCGCACGATCGCGACCGAGGACGGGCAGAAGAGGGTCATCTCCTCGCATGCCATTCCGGGAACGGATTGGACTTTTGTCAGCGATGCGCCGTACGACAGTCTTTTTCATTTCATTCTCGACACGAGGCGGCAGACCATTATATACGCGGTATTGGCGATGCTCGCCGCCGTTGCCGTATCGGTGGCGCTTTCGCGCGTTTTTTATTCCCCGATCGCCAATCTGGTGAAGAAGGTCATGTCGGTTGCCGGAGAAATGAGCGACGCCAAAGACGAGACCGACTATATCGCAAAGGCGTTTCACTCGAGCATCCGGCAGTATGAGGTCTATAAAACGTCGACCCGAGAGCTGATCAAGGAAAATGTGCTGAAATCGCTGCTGACGGAATCCGTATCGGCGAAACCGCCGGTCATGGGGGAGGCGCTGCGCGAACTGGAGGCCATATGCCAGGCGGGCAGATCCTACGCACTCGTCCTGCTGACCTTCGACCAGACCCGGCTGTATGCGAGAATGCCCAACTCCGAGAGGCAGCTGGTAAAGCTCTCGTTGTTCAACATCGCCGACGAGGTGTTCGGCGCTTGGGCGGCCTGCGCGAAAACGGATCTGGGCGACGGCGAGTACGCTTACTTGCTCGGCACGGACGTTCAAGGCATGGGGGATGCGATGAAACATTTGCGGGAGCAGATTCGTATGATACAGTCTCTGGTCAATCGGGTTAGCCGAATGATGACGATTTCGGCCATCATCGGCCAATCGTCCGGCGATATCTCGAGGCTGTCGGAACTGTTCAAAAACACCCAGCGGCTTCGGCAATATCAGATGTCCCTGGGAAGCGGCTGCCTTATCGAAGTCGGCGATATCCCGGAACGGGACGACAAGTCCGACTATCCCGAAACGGCGGAACGCAAGCTGACGGAAGCGATCAAAGCCCAAAACGCCGAAGCGATGAAGGAGGCGTTTGCCCAGTTTATCGCTTCGCTGGGCTGCTGCGACAATCAACGCCTCTCTCTGTCGCTGCTGCAGCTCTCTCTGGCCATCGGCAGAACGTTGCACGAAATGAACCGCAGCCGGTTCGAAAAAATCGAACTCGATATGGACCGGTTTCACGGCGTCATTTTGCAGTCGGATACGCTCGAGGAAATCCGGCGCCATTTCGATCAACTGTTCGAGACGGTCGTCCGGCAATCCTCCCAATCGGTTGCGACCAAGCATCAGGTCATCGTCGAATCGGTTATCGGCTACATTCATCTTCACCTGACCGACGAGGAGCTGAGCCCGAAAGCCATCGCGGCGGAGTTCAGGTTGTCGGTCGGCCATTTGAGCGAACTGTTCAAGGAAGCGGCGCAGAAATCGATATCGAGATACATTTTCGATCTCCGCATGGAGAAGGTTCGTTATCTGCTGAAATCGACGGACAAGAGCGTTCGGGAAATCGCGGCCTCGTCCGGCTTCCACAACGAAGCGAGCTTTTACAAGGCATTCAAAAACGAGTTCGGCGTGACGCCCAACGAATACCGCATGCATGCGGTCGTCGAGCAAATGAAGCGCCCCGGTCCGATGTAAGCGGACGCGTCCGGCATGGGATTCCGGGAAATTGACATACTCAAAGCGATAAATCCTTGAAATTGCAAGTGGCAAATCGCCGCCCGGCTTCCCTATATTGTGTAGTGAGCCGCACTCGTTATAGGGATGGTGGTGAATGTTGAATGTTGAATGAAGCGGCAGCGGAAAAACCGGCAGGCGCCGGGAAAGAGAAAGTTAAAGTTAAAAGGAAAGGGATGGTTTATCGAAGAAGACAGGCCAGACAGCTCACATGGTTGGCGTTGCCGGCCATCCTCCTGTTGTTTACGTTTCAATACCTCCCCATGGGCGGTATCGTGCTCGCGTTCAAAAATTTTCGCTACGACCTCGGAGTGTGGGGCAGCGAATGGGCGGCCTTCGACAATTTCAAATTCTTCTTTACTTCCGCCGATGCGTGGAGAGTAACGAGGAACACGATCGGCCTGAACTTCATCTTTATCGTCGTCGGCACGATCGGCTCCGTCGCCGTGGCGATTCTGCTCAGCGAGGTCCATCGAAAATGGCTGAAACAATTTTACCAGACCACGATGTTCTTTCCTTATTTTCTATCGTGGCCGGTCGTCGCCCTGATCGTGTACGCGTTCTTGAACATCGACCTGGGCATCCTGAACAAAGGCATGGAATGGTTAGGATTGGAAGCGGTTTCGTGGTACTCCGAGCCTCAGGTCTGGCCCTTCGTTTTGACGGCGGTGCACTTCTGGAAGTATGTCGGCCACGGCGCGATCATCTATTACGCGGGAATTATGGGGTTTGACCGAACCTACTACGAAGCGGCGGCGGTGGACGGGGCGACGAACGGCCAAATGCGCCGGTATTTAACGGTGCCGATGCTGGCTCCCTTGGTCATTATCATGTTCCTGATCAGCCTCGGGAACATCTTTCACGCCGAGTTCGGGCTCTTCTATATGGTCACGCAGGATAGCGGCATTCTTTACTCGACGACGGACGTCATCGATACCTATGTGTACCGTTCTTTGCGAACGATCGGCGATATCGGCATGGCTTCGGCAGTCGGGCTGTATCAATCTGTCGTCGGGTTCGTGCTCATCGTGCTGGTCAATGTGCTGATTCGGAAACACAGCAAAGAAAACGCTTTATTCTAACATAGTCGATCTAAAGGAGGGACGCGGCATGTCCGGAACCCGATCCCGAACGGCCAGATGGATCGCGCACATCCCGCTGTTGCTGCTGTCCATCGCCTGCATTGCGCCCATTGCGCTCATGGTCTCGATCTCGCTGTCCTCCGGGGAGAGAATCGCGGCGACGGGGTATTCGTTTTGGCCCCAAGACATCAATCTGGAGGCGTACGAGTATGTGTTCATGGCGTCGGAGCGCATTTTTCGGGCTTACGGCGTTTCGTTGTTCGTCACGATAACCGGAACGTTTCTTTCTCTGCTGGTCATGTCCATGATTGCCTACCCATTGTCCAGAAGAGATTACATCCATCGGGGCAAGCTGATGTTTTATGTCGTCTTTACGATGCTGTTTCACGGAGGACTCGTTCCCACTTACATTGTCATTTCGAATTATCTTCAGATGAAGGATACGCTCTGGGTGTTGATTTTGCCCTATCTCGCCGCTCCCTGGTTCATCATTATGCTGCGGACCTACTTCTCGCAGCTGTCCCACGAGATCATCGAAGCGGCGACGGTGGACGGTTGCAGCGAAAAACGCATTTTGTTCACCTTGATCATCCCGATGAGCAAGCCGGCGCTGGCGACGATCGGATTGCTTACGGTGCTAAGGTATTGGAACGACTGGTTTCTCGGGCTGCTGTATATCGACAGTACGAATTTATATCCGCTGCAATTGCTCCTGTACGTCATGATGGCCAATATCCAGGAATTGCTTAGAACGGCGCTGGATACGGGCATCGTGGAAATCGCCGACTTCCCGTCGGAAGCGGCGCGCATGGCGATGGCGCTTGTCGTGGCCGGGCCGATGCTGCTCGTATTCCCCTTTTTCCAAAAATACTTTGTCAAAGGATTGGCGGATGGAGCGGTCAAAGGGTAGTCCGCGATGAATAGAATGATAGTGCGCAATACAAATCAGGGAGGAAACGGAATGAAAGTCGGAAAAAAGGCGGGGTTCCTTGGTATTGCCTTGGCGTTGGCATTCGCGGCTTTGGCCGGGTGCGGCACGTCGAACGAGAAGCCGGCAGCGGAAACGCAAACGCCGGTACAGACCGGAGCGAGCGAAACGCCGGATGCGCTGCCTCCTGCGAAGCTGGTCTGGCTGCTAAGGGCATCGCCGCAGACGGACGGGGCCGCCGTTCAGGAAGCGTTCAATAAAATCGTAAAAGAGAAAATCAACGCGGAAGTGGAGCTTCGTTTTATTGACGGCGGCGTATACGATACGAAAATCAAAACGATGATCGCGGCAGGAGAAACGTTCGATCTCGCCTTCGCTTCCTCCTCGCTTGGCGGGGATTTTTACGGGAGCGTGGCCAAAGGGGCGTTTATTCCGCTCGACGATTTGATCAAGACGTACGCTCCGCAGACGTTCGCGTCCATTCCCGAAGACTTCTGGGAGGCGGTCACGGTCGACAAGCGCATCTACGGCGTCCCGAACTATCAAATCGTGGCCAGGCAAAACGGCGTCGTCGTGCAGCAGCGGATGCTCGACAAATATGCGTTCGACCTGACCGGCGTGAACAAGCTGGAGGAACTGGAGCCCCTGCTTAAAAGCATGAAAGAAGGAGAGAGCAGCAACAGCACGCCGTTTTACATGTCGAAGGCGGGCATTTGGAAAGATATGCTGACTTATTACGGCTTCGATTCGATCCTGTCCCCGATGTCGCCCGGAACCGTCAAAATCGGCGACGACAGCCTGAAGGTCATCAACCAGTATACCGAGCCGTCCTTCCTGGAGCATATCAAGCTGATCCGCGACTGGTACGAGAAGGGCTATATCAACAAGGACGTGGCGACCGCCCAGGTCGGCAGCACCTCCGACGGAAGCCTGTCGCTCAGCATGTGGAACAATATCAAGCCTGGCGGAAACGCGGAGATGAAAGCGCTTGTAGGCGGGAATGACGTCGCGCAGCACGTGCTGGACCGGCCGTTCGTCACGACGGCGAATATTTCGATTACGCTGCAAGCGATCAGCCGGACGTCCAAAAACCCCGAGCGGGCGATGATGCTCATCGAACTGATGAACACGGACAAGGAACTGTACAACTTGCTCAGCTTCGGCATCGAGAACAAGCATTACAAGAAGACAGGCGCCGACCGCATCGAACCGATTGCCGACAGCGGCTACTTCCCGAACAAGTCCTGGTCGTTCGGCAACCAGTTTAACGCGTACCTGCTGCCGGAGCAGCCCGACGACGTCTGGCAGCAAACGATCGATCTCAACAATCGGGCGGAACGTTCCAAGCTGCTTGGATTCAACTTCGATATCGAACCGGTCAAAGCGGAAATCGCGCAAACCCAATCGGTGCTCGACGAGTATACTCCGGGATTGCTGACGGGCTCCGTCGATCCGGAAAAGTATTTGCCGCAATTTTTGGACCGGCTGAAGGCGGCCGGGGCGGATGCCATCATCGCTGAGAAGCAGAAGCAGATCGACGCCTGGAAGGCATCGCGGTAATGCGGTAATGCGGTAATGCCGTAATGCCGCTTCATCATAGGAGGGCAAAAGCAAGCGCAAGAAGCTAGAAGCCGAAAGTTGGGCGAGCGTTGCGGCGTTGGCGGCAGCGACTTGCGTCTCGTTGCCGTTAGCGCCAAGTCTCTCGAACCGGAAACGAAGGAGGAGACGTCATGAACGAAACATTCGATTCGTTGGCGACCGGCGAACGGCCGGCAGGGTGGTCGTATACCCAGTTGGAAGAGGCGTTTGCTATCGTGGCGGAAGTTCCGGATTCGACCCGCAAAAGCATGCAGATCAGCAAGGCGGCTGCCACGGACGTCAGCTTTTATGCGAGGACCCCTTTTCCGTCGGGATTGGAGAAAGCGTCCGTAAGCGTTCGGGTCATGGCAATGCAGACGAATGCGCTCGTCTACGCGCCTTCGCTTCTGGGCGGAAACGGACAGGCGCTCGTCCAGTTCGGCTTCAACAGCAACGGCTACATTTCGTATTTGGAAGGAACGAGATGGATCCCTCTCCAGCGCTACGAAGCAGGCCGCTGGTACGATTTTACCCTGGCGCTTGATACGGTTGCGCAGACCTACGATATTTCGATTGACGGCGTGCTGACGAAAGCGCGAATCGGCTTTCAAACGTCCGCGGTTATCGCGCAATTGCAGATCGGCATTTTCCGGACCGACGCCGGCACCGCGTATTACGACAGCATCGGCATCAGCCCTATCGCGCCGTGCAACAACTGACGGTACAGCCGGCTTCCACCCTTCTCGAGGTCGGCGATCGCTTGGGCTTGGCCGTATCGTTCGAGCCGGCGGACGCGACGTTCCGTTCAGTCGAATGGAGTTCGAGCAATCCGCTCGCGGCGAAAGTGGATGCGAACGGGATCGTGACCGCGGCAAGCTCGGGCGAAGCCGTCATCGCGGCCACGGCATCGGACGGCGGCATCCGGGCGACGAGCGTCGTCCAGGTGCAGCCTTCGGACATCGTGCTAGGCGAATTGCTGCACGAGACGTTCAACCGCCAGCCGATCGGATCGCCGCCTGCCGGCTGGTCGTTCACGACAACCGACGGGGCTTTCGCGGTAATCGCCGAAGCTCCGTCGACATCCGGCCAGGCCATGCATATCGTCAAGCCGATTCCGACGGACTCGAGCTTCTATGCAAGGAACGTCCTTTTGCAGCCCGCCTCCAAAACGACGCTCGTCGTCCGGGCGATGGCGATGCAAAACAACGCGATGGCATACCCCGCATCGGTCATCGGAACGAACGGGCAGTCGGTTGCGCAAGTCGCGTTTTACAACGACGGATATTTAGCGGTGCTCGTCGGCACGACATGGCAGCGGGTTCAGCCTTACGAGCCCGGCCGCTGGTACGAGTTCCGGCTCGAGCTTGACGCCGATGCCGGGACCTACAATTTCTTCATCGACGGGTCGATCGTCCGAACGCGGCTTCCGTTTCTCAACCCCGTCGCCCGGATCGAACAATTGCAGTTCGGAATCTATCGAACGGAGAGCGGGGCGATCTATCTGGATTGGATCGCCGCTTACGACTACCGCGCCGTCGAAACGATCGGGCTGGAGCCGGCGGAGTTCCGGCTGTCCGTCGGGAACCGGCAGCAGGCGACCGCGAGGATCATGCCGGATAACGCCGCTTTTCGATGCGTCGAATGGAGCTCGAGCGATCCGGGCGTCGCCGAGGTGGATATGAACGGAATCGTCACGGGCAAAAGCGCCGGGGAGGCGACGATCACGGCAACGTCGGCGGATGGGAGCCTGAGCGCCTCCGCAGCCGTCGAAGTCTTTTACCAGCCGGTTACGGGAATCGAATTGAACGCAGCCGAAGCGACGCACCCGGTCGATTCCATCCTCGATCTTGAAGCGATCGTGCAGCCGGCGAATGCGACGGATCGGGGCGTGCGTTGGAGTTCGAGCGACGAAACCGTCGCCGTCGTCAACGAGGAAGGGGAAGCGTTCCTCGTCGGAACGGGCACGGCCGTCATTGCCGCCGTGTCGAACGATGGCGAGTTTCGCGCGGAATGCGCCGTAACGGTCGTTCCGCGAACCGTGCAAGCGGACTATTACGTGTCTCCTGACGGCGACGACGGCAATCCGGGGACGGAGGCGGCCCCGTTCGGGACGCTGGAGCGGGCTCGCGATGCCGTCCGGGCGATTCAGCGTCCGCTGATCGGGGACGTGAGGGTCATTCTTCGCGGCGGAACGTACGCGCTGAACGATACGTTTGCGCTGGACGAACGGGATTCGGGCTCGAACGGCTACCGCATCGTCTATCAGGCTTATTCCGGCGAGAAGGCGGTGATCGGCGGCGGCAAGGCGATCACGGGATGGACGCTGCACGATCCGGAGAAGAACATTTACCGCGCCTACGCGGGCGGCGATATCGAAACCCGCCAATTGTACGTCAACGGCGTGCGGGGCATACGGGCGCGAAGCGCAGGCGGACTTTCAAACGCGACGTGGGACGACGGCGTGGTCGGCCATACGACGACGGATACGTTTCTGGCCGAGTGGGGGAACGTATCCGATATGGAAATGGTATACAAATCATTGTGGACCAATTCGCGCATGGGCGTGGAATCGATCACCGCGGAGAACGGGATTGCGACGATCAAGATGAAGCAGCCCGGCTGGTATTACGTTACGCATAAAGGAAGCCATTCGGCCAAGGCGCCCTGGTATTACGAGAACGCCTACGAGCTGCTCGACGAGGAAGGCGAATGGTATCTGGACCGGACGACCGATACGTTCTATTACAAACCGAGGGAAGGAGAGGATCTCGCTTCGGCCGAGGTTATCGCTCCGGTCCTGGAGAAATTGATAACGGCGGAGGGCAGCAGCCTGGATGCGCCGATCCGGGACGTTCGGTTCGAAGGGTTGAGCTTTGCTTATACGACCTGGCTGCATCCGAACGGAAGCATCGGCCACCCGGACGCCCAGAACAATCACATCCGCACGAACGGCATCGACACCCTTCCCGATGCCGCCATAACGGTCAGAAGAGCGAACGGCATCGTCTTCGAGCGGAACGAATTCAGCAAGCTCGGTTCCACTGCTTTGAAGATGGTTCAAGGCGTTCGCAACAGCATGATCCGCGGCAACAAGTTCTATGATCTTTCGGGCGGGGCGGTCACTATCGGGGAACCGACCCGCAACGACCCGCCATCTTCGATCCGCCGGACAGCCGGCTGCTCATGAAGAACAACGACGTCGTCAACAACTATATTCACGACATCGGGGTCGAATATCGTTCGGCTTCGGCCATTTCGGCCGGATTTCCGGTCGATATGGACATCAGCCACAACGAGATATTCAACATTCCGTACAGCGGCATTCATATCGGCTACGGCTGGCAATTTATTCCGACGTCGGCCATACGGAACGTGAGAATCGAGCGCAATTTCATCTACGACCTGCTCGGAGCAGGCCTCTACGACGGCGGGGCCGTCTATACGCTCGGAGGAACGGGAGGCACGGCGGATTCGCCAAACGTCATCGCGGAAAATTATATCAAAAACCAGATGAATCAATCGGGCGCGCTGTACCCGGACGAAGGGTCGACCTTTTGGCGAATCGACCGCAACGTGGTCGATCTGCGCAAATCGACCTTCTGGGAGAACCAATTCGTGCCGCGGTGGCTGCACATCTGGACGAATTCGATCCGCGAAATCACGCTGGACGGCAACTACACCACGACGGCCTATTTGCAGAACAGCGGCGTCGATATCCGGATTACGGATACCCGCGTTTATCCGAACGGCCAGTGGCCGCAGGAAGCGCTGGATATTATCGCGCGATCGGGATTGGAGGCGGAGTACCGGGATATCGGGGAAATGCGGCTAGGCGAGGTAGCGGCTCCGGAAACGGTCAATTTGAATAGCGGCGAGTTTTTCGATTTGCCGATCGCGGTGCTGACGCCCAAGGGGGAGCCGTTCGACCTCGGCAACGTGACCCGGATCGAGTACGGATCGGAAGATGCCGGCGTCGTCCTCGTGGACGGACAAGGAAAGCTGACGGCCGCAGGCTCCGGAAAATCGAAGGTTACCGTGGCGGTCACGGCAGGAAACACGACCGTGACGGCGACAGTAAACGTATATGTCGACGACCGGTTGGACCGGATCGAACCGGCGCGTCCCCATGAAACTCCGGTTCACGTCCTGCTGGACTCGTCCAAGCGATTGGAGACGATCGTGCTTTCTCTGTACGGACAAATCCTTTCGAACGCGACGCTGCAATTCGCCAGCCGCGATCCCGACATCGTATCGGTCGATGGCGACGGATGGCTCGCCGCTCATCTCCCCGGCGCGTCGATCATCGACGTGACGGCCGCTTATGAAGGAGCCGTCGTGACCGAATCGTTCGCCGTACAGGTCATCGATTACAAGGGCACGGCTCTAAACGACGCGATCGCGGATTTCGATGCCTGGCTTCTCGACGGCCACGGAACCAAGTCCGGGGACGAAAACTCGATAACGCTGTTTACCCCCGGAGTAACGCCCAGCGGATTCGCCGCGTACCAGGGAAGAACGTACGGAGACGACCAGCTTGTCTTCTTCATGAACATCGAAAGCATTGTCGGCTGGCCTTCGATCAGCCTGCGGAACCGGCAGCCGGACCTGAGCATCTTCGACGCCGGCAACGAAGCGTATATGATCACGTTCAAGCCGGACATCATCGAGGTTCAGCGATTCAATGCCGGCGTGCGAACCGTGCTGTTCGGCTTCATCGAAGGACAGCTCGGAATCGGCGGAGAGGCCATTCCCAACCGCTACTTTACGTTCGGTCAGGATATGCTGGTGCAGACGGCGGCCGTGAACGAGGCCGGGGGCGTGAGGCTGACGCTCCGCGTCAACGGATATCCGGTCATGGATTTTCTCGACGAAGGAGACGGCCGCATCGCGGAAGCGGGGTACTTCGGCGTCTATGCGAAGTCGGGCAACATTACGTTCCGCAACGTTCCGATCGATACGACGCCTCCCACGACCGTCGACGATGCGCAGCCGGGCTGGCACCGTCAGGCCCAGACGATTACGCTGACCGCGACGGACGACAGGGGCAGCGTGGCGAAGACGATGTACAGCCTGAACGATGGGCCTTTTGCCGAAGGCAATACGATCGCGGTCGACGGCGAAGGCGCGCATACGATTCGCTATTACAGCATCGACCGAGCCGGCAATCAGGAGGTCGTCCGGCAGACGCAGGTGAAGATCGACCTGACGCCTCCGACGATCGAGATCTCCGCTTCGGCGATCGGCCCCGCGGGAACCGTTCCCGGTCCGACGTTCGGTCTTACCGACCGGATCCAGGTGAGCGTATCGCTGGCCGATGCGTTGAGCGGCATCGCGAGCGGCAACGCCACGCTCGACGGGGAAGCGGTCGCCCTGGCGTTCGTTCTGGAACCGATGGAGCTGTCCATCGGCAGCCATACCGTCGCGGCCGAAGCTTTGGACCATGCGGGCAACGAAGCCGTCGGGCAGTATGTGCTGGAAGTGCAAATGGACTTGTCCCAACTGAAGTCCGTCCTGAAATATGCCGGTCAAATGGGCTGGATTCGAAACAGGCTCGTCTTGCACAGCCTGCTGGCCATGGCCGATTACCTGATGCGGCAAACGGACCGGAGGAAATTGCTTATTGGCTTGAAAGCGCTGGAGAACATGGTAAGGGCATTATCCGGCAGACAGATCGACGCGGCATTCGCCGACAGGATGATCGAGGAGATTATTCCGCATCTGGCCAAACCGTAATCGGGCCTTCTGCCGGATGCCCGCGAAGGAAAGGTGAATTAGACGTGAACGATCCATTGGAACGGTATGCATTCGATCTTCGCAAAAGCACGGCGCCTCCCAATCATATCGGCGTCGGCAGCCTGTTCGGAGTGACGTCGCCGCTGCACGGGACGGTTATGGGCGTTATCGGATGTTTTTCTCCCCCATATGCGGCAGGCGAGCTGCTTCTGAGCGTACGGCTGGAGGCGGATGACCGCTTGATCGACGATGCCGGAAGTCTGGGCAAGGACGATTGCGGCTTGCTGCCGGCCGCAATCGTCTGGCGGCCGGACCGCATCGTGCGAAGGGGACCTACCATTGGCGGAGAGAGGGCAAGACGCTGTCATTCTCCGTCGTCAGCGAGTTGGTCCCGCTGTCCGGAGCCGCCGGCTTCGTCCTCGTCATCCGGGCGAGAAACCGCAGCGGAAGAGCCGTCCCGTTGCGAATCGTCCCGCGATTGGATCCCGGTCGGGTGAGAAAGGTCCCGCTCGGCGAATGGAATTTCGTCCCCCCTTCCGGGGGACGACTGCCGACAAGCCGGGGCGACGGGATCTGGGAGAGCGAAGCGGTTCGAATCTCGCTGCGGCATGAAGGCCTTGCTTTTCATCCGGATCATGGCGAAGAGGCCGTCTGTCGATTGGCCGTCGTGCTGACCGACGCCGGAGCCGATGCCGAATCGGATGTCGCGGAACCGAGCCTGGCCGAGCGGGAAGACGAGACGACCGGGCGGTGGCGGCAGCGAATTCGCCAAGCGGAAGAAAGAGTGCCGCGGCTGGAGAGCGATATCCCCGGACTGGAAGACTATTACCGGCGTTCGCTGATCAGCGGACTGATCTGCCTGTGGGAGCATCCGCTCTTCAAAATCCAGCCGCTGCCTTCCGTATCCGGAATGGACGGAGGAGGCATCAACAGCTATCCGTGGGATGCCGCGGGTTACGCGGGGCAAGTGCTGACGATGCTGCTCGGCGCGGACAAATCGATGGAGTACCTGCGTTTTATGGAAGAAGGGGGAATCGACCGGCACATCAGCTTCGCTCCCGACGGAACGGGAGATAAGCCGTTCGCTTACTCCTACAGTCTGTGGTCGTTCGTTCATTTCGCATGGTCGACGTTCTGCCAGCATGGGGCCGATCGCGAATGGTTTTCCGTCCTTCGGCGGGTGCTGGAAGTGGATGAGCGTCGTCTGTCCCGGCACGGAGATCTGCTGGATTACGGGGAGCAGCATCATTTGCTGGAAATGCGCGGCAGCGGCTACGAACATGTCGTTTGCAGCCCGAACGCCGAACGGGCGTGGTGTTACGAGCGGCTGGCCGACCTGGCGGCATTTTTCGGAATGGAGGGGGCGGCCGGGTGGAAGGAGCGAGCGGACCGGATTCGGGAAGCGATTCGCGAGGAATTGTGGGACGAATCCGCCGGCTGGTTTCATAGCGTATATCCGGACGGACATCGCGAGCTCGTCTATTCGATCCAGGCATACGACGCGCTGCGCATGGGGGCTTGCACTTCGGAGATGGCGATGGCATTGTTGTCCCATTTGCAAGATGGGAAGTTTCTCGGGCCGTACGGCGTATCCAGCGTTTCCGCCGAAGACGAGCTGCACTATGAATTGAACGACCCGGATTGGTCGGGAGGCGGAAGCTTCGCCGGCGAGGGTCCCATTCTGGCGCAAACGTTGTGGGAGACCGGCCACCCGGACTTGGCCTGGGATGTGCTCAAGCGGCATTTGTGGATGGGGAGCCACTTGCCTTATTTCCCGCAAGAACATTATTGCGACCGTCCCATGACGCCTGCCCACAAGCGTGCCAATAACATTTCGGGTTTGGCCGGAGTCCAGGCTATCCTATTCGGCATGGCGGGCATGCGGCCGCAGCTCGACGGCAGTCTCCTGGCATTCCCCCGGCCGCCGGCCGAGGGCCGCGTGACATTGATTGGCTATACGTTCCGCGGGCATCGCATCGACGCGCACATGGAGCCGGGTTACTGCCGAATCGATCGCGACGGGAGCTGCATTTACGAAGGCGCGCCGAAAAGGATCCGAGTGGTGTAGTTCTTATTGCTTAACTTTGCTTTGGCAGACCCGTTTGCTGCGGTCGGCAATCCGGCGCAATCCGGAATTTGACGGAGGCGATGCGAGCTTCGTTTGAGGAAGGCTGGATACGGTCCGTCATTCCGAAATAACGGTCGATCGAGGCCGGATCGGCTCGTCATCCGAAATAGCGGTCTGTCGAGGCCGCTAATTGCGAAATATCCCGCAACGCAGGGAAATAACGGCCCGCTGAGGCCGTTATTTCGTTTAGAGGAGGCCGAAATCGGCTCGTCATCCGAAATAGCGGTCTGTCAAGGCCGCTAATTGCGAAATATCCCGCAACGCAGGGACATAACGGCCCGCTGAGGCCGTTATTTCGTTTGGGGGAGGCCGAATCGGCTCGTCATCCGAAATAGTGGTCTGTCGAGGCTGCTATTGGCGAAATATCCCGCAACGCAGGGACATAACGGCCCGTTGAGGCCGTTATTTCGTTTGGGAGAGGCCGGAATCGGCTCGTCATCCGAAATAACGGTATTGGAGGAAGTCATGACTGGCTTCGAAATCACGGGCTGCCTCTGACGACGACAACCGGAAAGACGGTGTCCCGGCTTTGCGGAGCCAGGCTTGTTGATTAACCACGAAATGGCAGCCAACAAATCGCTTCTCGCTTAAGGCTCATTTTCTTCCGCTAACGGAGATGGGGTTCGCTATTTTGACAAAATCGTGCATTTTCAAAATGTAATGGAGCTGAGCGCCCTTATTTCCTCATTTTCCCCCGTTTACGCGTCGAATTTTCGTTAATAGCGTACTCCAGTTCCGTTACATTCTCCTAAACCTGAATTTCGACGAAATAAGGTCTCTGCCATCCGTTAGCGCGCTGCTTGCCGTCCTTTCAACCGAACAATCCGTCGATCAAACCGATGGGCCGGCAGAGGAGGATAATGCCGGTTTTCGATCGGGAATGGACTAGCCCCCATTGTCCACGCCACAAAATTTGGTCAATCAACAGGCATACTGCGGCAAACGTATCCGTCCTGCAAAACTCACGTCCGGCAAAGAAGACCAGACATCCGGTAAAGCAAACGTAAGACTCCGGGAGGGCGGCCGCCTCGGCCAGATCCGGATTCGCTTTCGGGAACCAAAGATGTGCGCGAAAGAAAATTAAAGTGAAAAAGATCGGCAAGCCTTTTCCCGTTATTTCAGCAATCCATGAGAAATGTTATCCGCGCATTCCTTATATACTTACATCGGAGGAAAAAGAATAAAGGTTGTTATTGACTTATTAAACTGTAACCATTAAATTAACAGATAGCGGTGCAGAAAAAGCTCCGCGTAAATAAACCTACGGATAGGGTAGAGGGAGAGAATTCATGAAAAAGTACAATACTCGCGCGATCATGGCGTCTTTGCTGATCTGCGGCTTTATCGGCATGTTCAGCGAAACGGCGCTCAACATCGCCATAAGCAATCTGATGGAGGTGTTCCAAATTTCGGTGGCGACGGCGCAGTGGCTGACGACGGGGTTCCTGCTGACGCTGGGTATTCTGATGCCGCTGTCCGGATTGCTCCTGCAATGGTTCACGACGAGGCAGCTGTTCATCGCCTCGGTGACGAGTTCCATCATCGGAACCTTGATCGCGGCGCTCGCGTTCAATTTCGAGATGCTGATGATCGCGCGCGTCCTGCAGGCGGTCGGAATGGGGCTCTTGATTCCGCTCATGTTCAATACGATTCTGGTCGTCTATCCGCCGGAGAAACGCGGCGCGGCGATGGGATTCGTCGGTCTCGTCATCATGTTCGCTCCGGCGACCGGGCCGACCGTGGCGGGCATTATGATCGAATATTTGACTTGGCATTTCATTTTCTGGTTGTCGCTTCCGTTCCTCGTGTTCGGCTTGCTCGTCGGCCTGAAAAATCTGGAGAACGTCACCGAAGTGACGAAACCGCGCATCGACCTGCTGTCCGTCCTCCTGTCTACGCTCGGCTTTGGAGGCGTCGTTTTCGGCTTCAGCAAAGCGGGCGAAGGGGAGGAGGGATGGACGAATCCGGTCGTCGTCGCATCGATCGCCATCGGTCTCGCCGCGCTTGCGCTGTTCGTGCTTCGTCAGCTGTTCATGCGAGAGCCGATGATGAATTTGCGCGTGTTTAAGTACCCGATGTTTATCGTAGGACTGCTGCTTGTGCTTACCTGCATGATGATCATTTTGTCCAGCATGATCATTTTGCCGATGTATTTCCAGAAAGGCATGGAACTTTCGGCATTTGCCGCGGGCCTGATGCTGCTGCCGGGCAGCGCGCTGAACGGGTTCCTTTCGCCTCGCATGGGCAAGCTGTTCGACAAATACGGTCCGAAGTGGCTTGTCCTGCCCGGGCTTGTCGTCGTGGCGGCCGCGTTATGGTTTTTCTCCGGCGTCACTCCGGCTTCCTCGGTCGCGCTCATGATCTCGCTGCATATTTGCCTCATGATCGGCATTTCGATGGTATTCATGCCGGCGCAGACGAACGGTCTGAACCAGCTGCCGCCGGAACTTTACCCGCACGGCACCGCGGTCATGAACACGTTGCAGCAGGTGGCGGGCGCGGTCGGAACCGCCGTCGCGATCAGCATCTTGACGCACGGCATGGAGCGGTATCTCGGCGCGTCAGCGGCTCCGAACGAGGCCGCCGAGGTGGCGAACGCGATGGCGTCGGGCTCTCAGAACGTGTTTCATTTCGCCCTGATCGTGACGTTGTTCGGGCTGGCGATGGCCTTGTTCATCCGCCGCGTCATCGTGTCGCACCGGGCGATGCATCCGTCGCATTGAGCGGCGTTTAGGCAAGCACTGAACCGGAAGCAACAAGCACTCCGAAGCGGAGTCTTGTTGCTTTTTTTTGCGGTTTGTTCTTATGACGAGCGACCATCCCGATTAAGATTTATCCTGATTCCGCAGCGGAAGCGGAGGCGGGGCGGCCGGCAGCTCGATCTCCGCCTGCATTCCCTGCTCGGGGCTGCTTGCCAGCCGCAGCTCGCCGCCATGCGCCCTGGCGATGCGGGCTACCATCGGCAAGCCGAGCCCGCGGCCGTTCGCCGCGCGGCGCCGCTGCGTCGAGGCGTACGGCAGCTCCAGCAAGCCGGACAGGTCGCCGGCCGCGACTCCCTTGCCGTCGTCGGCTACGATCAGGGAGCAGGTGCCGCGTTCCGGCGACTCGCTCGTCCGCAGCACGATCCGGCAGCCTTGCGGATTGTGATCGATGCTGTTGTGCAGCAGGTTGAGCACGGCCCGCAGCAGCAGTCGCTCATCTCCGGCTGCGACAGTCCGCTCGCCGGGAACGTCCAGCTCGAGCGCGAACCGTTCGTCCAGCCCGTTGTTCAATACGTCCGACGCTGCCCGGCGCGCCAGCGCCGCGAGGCGGATCGGCTTGACATCGAGCGGCTGCATCTCGTACTCCAGCATCGATACCAGGTTCAGATCGCTGACGAGCGAGCGCAGCTTCTCGGCCTGGCGCCGGATAATGCCGGCTTTTCTTCGCTGCTCGGACGGCACGTCGGCGCTGTCCTCCAGCTCGCTCGCATAGCCGAGCACCAACGAGAGCGGCGTGCGGATATCGTGGGAAATGCCGGCGATCCAGTTGGAGCGCGCTTCGTCTCTCGTTTTGAGAGCGGCGTTTTTCCGCTGCAGCAGCGCGGAGGTGGCGTTGATGCTGCTCGCGAGAGAAGCGAGCATGCCGCGCGGTTGGATTTCAACGCCTCGGTCGTGCGGCAGCGCATGGATTCCGCGGATCAGCGGCCGGATCGACCGGATGAGCAGCGCGCCGATCGCAAGCGACAACAGAAGCGCCAAGGCAAGGTTGGCGATGACCAGGACGACGGAGCGGAATGGCAACTCGTGCAGCCAGGAGACAGGAAAGTCGACGGCGTACTTGGCGATGCTGCCCTTGGGATAACCGACGACGAGCAACCCGCTTTCGTGCTCCCAGACGAAAACGGGATAGTCCATCAGATAGTGTCGGGACATTCGCGCCACGTCGGCAAGCGAGTAGACGCGGGGCAGTTCGTCCGGCAGCGCGTAGCTCCAGACGGCGGTCCCGCTTGCGTCCAGCAGCATGGCCCAGGCGCGGCTCGCTTTCAATTGCCGCTCCGCCTCCGCGCTCAGCGCGAAGCCGCCGCCGTCCGCCGTCAGCCCTTCCGCCGTCAGACGTACGGTGTCGGCGGGCGGTTGTCCGCCGCGCATCCCCTTGAACAGCCACGCGCCCAGCATGACGAAATTGACGGCAAGCAACAAGACGGAGATGCAGAGGGTCGCGCCGACGAACCGCCGCAAGATAGGGGCCGCCCCGTCCAACCTCATTCTTCCGTCTCCATAGGGGCCGCTCCGTCCATGTTCATTCCGCCGCCTCCAGCTTGTAGCCGAGCCCTCGGACGGTCAGCAAATACCGCGGCGCCGACGGCGCGGCTTCGATTTTCTCGCGAATCCGGCGAATGTGCACCATCAACGTGTTTTCATAGCTGTCATACTCATCTCCCCAAACGGCCTGGCAAAGCGCGTCGCTCGTGACGATGCGTCCCCGGTTTTCATAGAGCTTGAGCAGCAGCGCCCGCTCTTTGGCCGTCAACGGCTGCTCGCCGTCCGGTCCCCGCACCGCGGCGCCGTCCAAATCGACCGTGTAACCGCCGAGCCGGAAAGCCGGATGCCGCCCCTCCGTCGGAGCGGCGTACACGCGGCGCAAGACGGCGGATAGCCGAAGCGACAGCTCGCGCGGCAGGAACGGCTTGACCATGTAATCGTCCGCGCCGAGTCCGAGCCCGAGCAGCCGATCTTCATCCTCGCCTCTTGCGGACAGGAACAGGTCGGGAATCTGCGAAAATCGCCGAATCGCGGTCAGCAGGGCAAACCCGTCTCCGTCCGGCAGCATGACGTCCAGTATGGCGGCATCCGGCTTCTGGGACCGGCAAACGGCCAGCGCTTCCTCGCTGCTTGCGGCATGATAGATGCGAAAGAAACCGTCCTTGCGCAAAAAGCCGTCGATCATCTGCCGAATGTCGGGATCGTCGTCAGCCAGCAGTATCTTTTTTCCTCTCCATTCCTCCATCATGGACGGCCCTCCTTCTCTGTCACCATTATACCGGGCCGCGCCGGCCGAGAACCATGCCCCCGGACGGATTTAAGGCTGCCGTAAGGCAGGCTTCAGCTCGGCGTAGGAACACCGTGTCATACTTGGGTTCGAAATACGACGCATACGACGCAGGGGTCCATCCAGACGGGAGTGAATTCGGAACATGAACGCGATTATATCCACAAACGGACTGTCCAAAAAGTACGGCGACGCTTACCGGGTCCGCCAGGTCGACCTGACCGTGTACGAAGGGGAAATCTACGGCTTCCTCGGGCCGAACGGCGCCGGCAAGTCCACCACGCTGAAAATGCTGCTCGGCCTCGCGAAGCCGACATCCGGCCAGATCCTCGTCTTCGGCCAGGATCTGCGCAAGCACCGCCGTTCCATCCTCGCCAGGACGGGCTCGCTGATCGAGTCGCCCTCGGCTTACCACCACCTGACCGGCCTGGAAAATATGCGGGTCATGCAGCGGCTGCGCAACGTGCCGGAGCGCAACGTGACGGAGGCGCTGCGAATCGTCCGCCTCGAAAAGCAAAAGGACAAGAAAGTCGGCCATTATTCGCTCGGCATGAAGCAGCGGCTCGGCATCGCCATGGCGCTCATGGCCTTCCCGAAGTTGCTCGTGCTCGACGAGCCGACGAACGGTCTCGATCCGGCCGGCATCGGCGAGATTCGCGAGCTGATCCGGTCGTTGCCGCAGCAATACGGCATCACCGTGCTGCTGTCGAGCCATTTGCTGTCGGAGATCGAGCAGACAGCCACGTCGGTCGGCATCATCAGCGACGGGCAGCTGGCTTTCCAAGGCAGCATGGAGGAGCTGAAAAGCCGCAGCCGTTCCCATATCGCCGTGCGAACGCAAAACAACGAAGCAGCGGCGCGGCTGCTGGCCGCCGAAGGGCTGGCGCCATCCGGCGGCGGCGACGGGTACTTGACGTTTCGCGAATGGAGCGACGCGCAGGTCGCGCACTGCAACCGGGCGCTCGTCGGCGCCGGCATCGACGTCGTCCGCATCGAGGAGCGCAAGCGCAGCCTGGAGAGCATCTTTCTGGAGCTTACGGGGAAGGAGAGCAGTCTGTGATGCACGCGATCCGACTTGAATTTTACAAGCTGCGCCGCAAGCGGCTGACGCTCATGTTCGCGCTGTTCCTGGCCGTGGAGCTGGGCTGGGCTTTCGCGTCGCTCAGCATGTCGATCGCCCGCCGCCCGGACAATGCCGGCTGGCCCGCCGCCATTGCCACGGTCGCCTCGATGAACGGCCTGTTCCTGCCCATCTTGTCGGCCGTTATCGTATCCCGCATATGCGACATGGAGCATAAGGGCCAGACATGGAAGCTGCTCATGTCCGCTGCCGTCGCCCGAAGCCGCATCTATGCCGCCAAATACATTGCGGCTTGCCTGCTTCTGGCGGTTGCCGTCGCGCTGCAGGCGGCGGGCATCGCGGCATTCGGCATGGCCCGGGGCTGGGCCGAAGCCGTGCCGGTCGCGCTGCTGCTCCGGTACGCGGCCGGGACGATGCTCGCCACCGCGGCGATCGTCGCGCTGCAGCAATGGCTGTCGCTCGCCGTCAAAAACCAGGCGTTCGCGCTGGCGCTCGGCATGCTCGGCGGCTTCGCCGGCATGACGGCGGACTTATTCCCCGCCGGAATACGCGCCGGGCTCATCTGGTCCTACTTCACGGGCTTAAGCCCGGTCACGTTCGGCTACATCGACGAGACGATGAGATACGTGCTGCGCGACATCTCTCCCTCGCACGCGCTTGCCGCGCTTGCGATGGGGGCAGCGGCGTATATCGCCGGCAGCATCCACGTTTCCCGGCAAGAAATATGATTCGCGCAAAGCCCGTTTCCTATTTCCCGAACCAGGAGGGATTTTATGCTCGCACGCTCCATCCGGGCGGAATGGCTCAAGCTGCGCCGCTCCCGCATTTGGCTTATTCTCGTATCGCTGCCGGCGATCAGCATGCTGATCGGCTGCGCCAACTATGCCTTCAACCAGGGCGCTTTGCAAAACGGCTGGTACAGCTTGTGGACCCAAGTCGGCTTGTTTTACGGGGAGTTTTTTTTGCCGATCCTTGTCGCCATCCTCTGCGCCTATTTATGCAGACTGGAACATGCGAACAAAAACTGGCATTTGCTCCTTACCGCTCCCGTTCCCGCCGCCCACCTTTTCATCGCGAAATTGGCGGTGACCGCGGTTTTGCTGGGCTTCGTACAAATTTTGTTCGCGCTGCTCTACATCGGCGCGGGCCTCGGCTTCGGCCTCGGCTCCGAATTGCCTGCGGCTCTCGCCGGCTGGGCCGTTCGCGGCTGGTGGGCCTCCGTTGCCATCGGCTCCGTTCAGCTTTGGTTGTCCATGCGGATCCACAGCTTTGCGGTGCCGATCGGCATCGGCGCGAGCGCCGTTTTCATCGGGTTGGGCCTGTACGTGGCCAAGCTCGGCCTGATTTTCCCGCACTCGCTGCTGACCATCGGCATGGGGGTGCTCAGCCAGCAGAGCTTGCCCGCCGCCGAAATCGGCCTGTTTTACGCCATGACCAGCCTGTACGTCATCCTCGTCTCCGCGCTCGCCATCCGCCGTTTGCGAACCGCCGATGCGGCGGCTTGACGAGCCGGGAGACAGGCTAAATCGATTTGCGGAATTCGTTCGGGGACATGCCGGCATAATTCCGGAAAAGCTTGATGAAATAACTCGTATGCTCGTAGCCGAGCCGTTGGGAAATTTCCGCGACGTTCAGATCGGATTGGTTCAACAGCTCCCGCGCCCGTTCCATTTTCGTGCGGGTGACGAATTCGACGAACGTTTCCCCGGTTTCCTGCTTGAAAATCCGGCTGAAATGAGACGGGTTCAAATTCAACCGATGGGCCATTTCCTCCATCGCGATCTTCTCGCCCAAATGGGTTTGGACGTATCGCTGGGCTTCCGCGATTTCCCTGCGCACGGTTTGTTCCCGAAGCGACCGGATTTCGACGGATTTTTGCTCGAGAAACGCGCAAAGCCATTCCAACAGGTGGTCCAGCGTTTCGATCGAAGCGATTTTCCGCTGAAGCAGCTCGGCGTTGAAGTTCGTGACGAAGTTCTGCATGACCGCGTACTTGAGCTGGAGTTCCATCGTTATTTTGAGCACCCAGCTTTGGACGGCTTCGACCGGGTAGGCCCTGTCTTCGATAAACTGCTTCCATTCCTTGACGGCAAACGCAATCCGGGCGTTGTCTCCGGCCAGAATGCAGTCTTTCAGCGCTTGCAGGGCTTTGGAATAATGGAGGAAGATATCCTCTTGCGTCGTCTGCACGGGCCGGATTTTCGCATATACGCGCTCGCCCGCATAGAAGCGGAACGTTTTCGCGTCGAACAGCTTTTGAATTTCTTTTTTCAATTGAATCAAATCCCGGATGACTTCGCCGCAAATAAACGAAATCCCGACTCGCAGATGCCGCTGCATCTGTTGCTGGACGCGAAGCAGTTCGACTCGAATATCCTCATGAAGATTTCGCTTTAATGTATGCGGGAAAGGGAACAGGAACAGGTACTGTCGTTCGTTCGGAACGAACAGAAAGCTTCCGTCGTAGCGGACTAATTCCTGCAAGGCGTTATCGATGACGAACTGCATGTTGACCGGCCCGCCGAACCGGATTTCCAATTCGGCGGCCCGTTCCGGCCAGGCGGCAACCGGAAGATAGGGAACGCCGTTTCGGAGTTGAATGCCGAGATTTTGCCATTCGTTCGCCCATTCCGCTTCGTTCCAGACCGGCTGTTCGAGGAATTTGCGGATAAGACCGGCGCGAATGGCGGAAAGATTTTGCCGAACCACGTTTTTGAGCTGGTGCCGGTCGTCTTCCGAGCGCTTTTCCTCGGTCAATTGGTTCGCCAACCGGCTAAGTACGGCAACGACCTGGTCGATCCGAAGGCTTTCCTTCAAAATATAATCGCTAACGTTCAGCTTTACGGCCCGCTGCGCATAGTGAAAATCTTCATGGCAGGACAAGATGACCGCTTTCAGCCGAGGGTTGATCGCGCGCGCCTTTTCGATTAATTCCAATCCGTCCATCACGGGCATTCCGATATCCGTTACGAGAATGTCCGGACGATGGATCCGGCAAGCTTCCCAGGCTTCGCCGCCGTTGGAACAAGTCGCCGCCAATTCCAGACCGAGCGCGGGCCAGGAAATGCCGGCGCTTAAATAATCCAGAACCGGATAATGATCGTCGGCGACGAGAACTTTAAACATGATGGCCGCCCTCCTCCTCTTGCCCGATCGGCAACAGCAGTTCCACGGTCGTGCGCCGGCCGCGCACGCTTTGAATTTTCATTTCAAACCGCTCCCCGTATACCAGCTTCAATCGGCTGTAAACATTATAAAGTCCGATGCCGGACGGCGAGACCCGTTCGTTGGATATCATTTGCTCGATCAGTTCCCGCTTTCGATAGTTAAGACGCTTTTCCAATTCCGCGAGCGTCTCGGGAGTCATGCCCAGGCCGTTATCTTCGACCGTTATTCGCAAGGCCGAACCGGCGGCTTCCGTCTTGATCGAGATCCTCCCGCCGTTTTGGGCAAAGCCGTGCTTATAAGCGTTCTCGATGATCGGCTGCAAAATAAAGCGGGGAACGGCAACGGAAAACGGGTCCCCATGAATTTCCCAACGGGTCTCGATCGGGAAACGCATCGCAAACTTCATTAAGTCCGTATATTGTTTGGCCGTTTCGATTTCCGCGTAAAGGGCGACGAATTCATCCTGCTTGGAAAGGCTCGCCCGAAGCAGCGAGGAGAGCGAGCCGACGACGAGCGCGGTTTCTTCGTCGCCCTTCATCAACAGCTTCAGGCGGATCGAGCTCAGGACGTTAAAAAGAAAATGCGGATGAACTTGCGCCTGCAGCAGCGCCATTTCCGCCTGCCGCTTCAGTTCCTGCTCCATCTTCACCTGCGCCAGGATTTGCTGGATGCGATCGAGCATAAAGTCGAACGAACGGCCGAGCCGGCCGATTTCGTCAGGTCCGCGAATGTTGGAACGAACGTTCAAATCTCCCGATTCGACTTTTTTCGCCGCTTCCCCGAGCGCCAGAACCGGCTTCGTAAAGCGCCGCAATAAATAGGTGAGCGCGAGCAAAAAGCCGATCGCGAACATGGCTTGCAGAAATAACATCGTTCGATACAAGCCGTTCAACTTTTCCGTAAGCTGCTCGTAAGGAGCCACGCTCACGAGCCTCCATCCCGCGAAACGAAGCGGGAGCGAAAGAAACAATTGATTTTCTCCGTCGACGTGAATGATTTCCGGCGAAGAAAGCGCCTCCCGCGGCAGCACGTTCCCGAACCGGTCTCCAATCCATTCGGCATTTCGATTCGAAAGAATTCGATCGTTTTCGTCCAGCAGAAACACGTCCTCTTCCATGCCGGCAAAGAGCTCCCGGATGGAGTTTTCCGTACGGCTTACGATCAGGTAAGCGAAGGGCGGATGATCGAGCGTCTCGGTTAATGCCCGCGCGGTCATATACACATATTTCTGTTCCGGGTACAGCGGAGGCAGGTAGTTTTCCAGTCCGCCCAGAAATAACGTCTCGTAAGCCGTCAGGCGTTCCGCCCTCGAAAACCAGTCCTGCCGGAAAAAGCGTTGCGGCTCGAAGTCGTAAAACGAATAGTCGGAATATGCCCGGCCGTCCCTCGTCAGCAAGGTCAGGCGCAGGTCCCGCTTCTCGCCGGCGATTTGCTCCAACCGGGTCGTCAGCTGCCTCGCGGCGACCGGGCTGCCTTTCGCCTCTTCCAATAGCGTTTTGATTTCCGGATCGAATTGGACGAAGTTGGATATGGAAACGATTTCCTCCAGTATCGCTTCCACTTGAGACTGCACGATCATGAGAGATTGCATGGCTTTTCCCAGCGTGTGCTCGCGAATAATGATCTTGGAGTAGACTCCGGTCGTGTACAGCATGCCGATCGCGGGAAGCACAAGGCAAGCAATCGAAGTCAGCATCAGTTTCTGCCGCAAGGACACAGGCTTTAAGTTGGTTCGGATCCCCATTCGCTTTTTGCCACCTCGCCCATGAAGTAATCGGTTACATTATAAAGCAATACTAAAGCATTCCGCGGAAGGAATCATTCAACATTTTTTGCTATGCGGAAAAAAATATCGCAAAAATCTTTTTCGTTTAGAAAAATTCGTTTCATGCTTGCCGGATTCGCCGGACCTATAATGAGAGAGGAACAGAGAACGACAACGAGGTGACGAGGGTGCGGCAGGCAATGGAAGGAAATGTTGAACGGGGATTCGGCAATGATCTTGCCCGACGGATTCGAAAACGAAGGCTTTACGAAACCGTTACCGGTTATTTGTTTATTTTGCCGATGCTGGTTCTGACGATGACGCTGGTCGTCGTTCCGATTCTGCTATCGGGCGCGATCAGTTTCACGGACTGGAATTTCATCGCGGGCATCGGCGGACTGAAGTTCGTCGGATTGGACAACTACATCGATCTGTTTCGGGACGAGGCGTTTCATCGCTCCTTGCGAAACAACCTCGTGCTGATCGCGGTCGTTCCGGCGTCGATGTTCATAGCGATGGCGTTGGCCGCTTTGATCAACAAGGGAACGTATTTCAAAAACGTTTTTAAAGTCATCTATTTTATGCCGTTTATTTCGAGCATCGTGGCGATCGCGTTGCTGTGGAGAGTGCTGTTCCACCCGAACAGCGGCCCGATTAACGGTTTCCTGCGGTCGATCGGCATCGAGAATCCGCCGATGTGGCTGGCGGATCCGAATTACGCGCTGCTGGCCGTCATGGTCATCATGGTTTGGACCTCGCTCGGCTTTAACATGATTATCTATCTCGCCGGGCTGCAAAGCATTCCCAAGGATCTGTACGAAGCGGCCGACGTGGACGGCGCTTCGCCGGTTCGCCAATTTTTCAACATTACGCTGCCCATGCTTTCGCCGACGACCTTTTTCCTGCTCATTACGGGGGTTGTGGGATCGTTCAAGGTTTTCGACCTGATCATGGTGTTGACGAACGGCGGGCCGGCCGGTTCGACCTCCGTCATCGTCTTCTACCTGTATGAGGCGGCATTCGTGAATCTGGAATCCGGCTATGCGTCCGCCATGGGCATCGTTCTCTTGATTCTGATCTTGTTCGTGACCTTGATCCAATGGGTCGGTCAGAAGAAGTGGGTCAATTACTAGGAGGTCTTGACACATGAATTCCATTCGCCTGAATCGGGTCGTCATCACGGCGCTTATGGGCATCGCGGGCATCTTCTTTATCCTGCCGTTCCTCTGGATGCTGTCGGCGTCGTTCAAGCCGGAGCTCGAGGTGATGACGTACCCGATTCAATGGATCCCGAGCACCTGGAAGATCGTCGAAAACTACAGCCAAGTGTGGCTGGGCAGCATCCCGTTCGGGCTTTATTATTTGAACAGCATCAAAGTGACCTTGCTGACGACCGCGTTGTCTCTGATCATTTCCGCCATGGCGGCCTACGGATTTTCAAAGGTCCATTTCAAAGGACGAGACGCGGTCTTTATGCTGGTGCTCGCCACGTACATGATTCCGCATCAGGCGATTCTCGTGCCGCAATTTATTATGTTTCGCTGGATCGGACTGTTCGATAACCACCTTGGCCTCGTGCTGCTGGGCGCTTCGGGGGTGCTGGGCACGTTTTTGCTGCGGCAGTTTTTCATGGGGGTCCATAACGAAATCATCGAGTCCGCCAGAATCGACGGAGCGAATCACTGGACGATTTTTTTCCGGATCGGACTGCCGTTGGTCAAGCCCGCGCTTGCGACCTACATGATTCTCCGGTTCATCTGGACCTGGAACGACTATCAGAATCCGCTCATTTTCCTCCGCACCGATTCGTTGTTCACGCTGCAGCTCGGCATCCGCAAATTTGCCGATTTTAACGGCGAATTTTATTCGCTCATGATGGCGGGAGCCGTATCCGCTATTTTACCGTTGTTGATCATCTTCGTCGCAGGCCAAAAACAAGTCATCGAAGGCGTGGCCTCGGGAAGTGTCAAAGGATAACTATTTTTCAAAAACAGGGGGTAGTCGCATGTTGAAAAAAAAGTGGAGCCGCTTGCTCGTCGCGTCCGCAATCCTTGCGCTCATCGGTTCGGGATGTTCTTCGGGTTCGGGGGAAAACAGCCAGGGGGCCGGCTCGAACGGCGGCGCGGCGGAGGGTGCCGCAATCGCAACCATCAAGCTTCATACCTGGTATCCGAAGAAAACCGACAACTGGGATGTCGTCATCGCGGAATTCGAAAAGAAATACCCGGATATCAAAGTGGAGTTCGTTTCCGCGGAAGACAACAATTCCAACGAATATTACAAAAAGCTCGATCTCGCCGCCGCCTCCGGGGAAGCGCTGGATGTGGTCATGTTCAGCAATATGAATTTCCTTAACCAGCGCATGGAGCTCGGCATGCTGGAACCGCTGGACGGTTACCTGGAACAAGAGGGAGTCGTTCTCGAAGACGAGTATACGCTGGACACAAGGATCGCGGGAAAAACGTACGGGCTGCCGGGCAAATCCGTTATGCCCCTGGTGCTCATCAATGAAAACCATCTCCGGGAGGCGGGGCTCGAGCTTCCGAAGGATTGGACGTGGGACGAGTTCATGCAATATGCCAAGGCGATGACGAAAACCGAAGGCGGCAAAACGAGATACGGCACCTATTTCCATAGTTGGGCCACGGTAGCGTACTTTATTCAGAATATGAATCAAGCCGTCGGTGCGAATCTGACGACGGACGACGGAACGAAAGCGAACGCGGATACGCCGTACGTTCGCAAGTCGCTGGAGCTTCGGCTGCAAGGGGAGAAGGAAGGCTCCGCAACGCCGTATGCGGAAGTCGTCAGCCAGAAATTGAACTACCGCCCGCAGTATTTCAATCAGGACGCCAGCATGCTTTCGATGGGCTCGTTCCTCGTTCCGGAGGCCGGGGGGACGGAGCAGGTGCCGGCAACGTTCAAAACGGTGTTCGCTCCCCTTCCGAAGGCGAACAAGGAAGATCCGATTTCGGGCAATGCGAGCGGCGATGTGTTGGGGATCTACAGCAAATCGAAGCACAAGGAGGAAGCCTATGCGTTTATCCGGTGGTATACGACGGAAGGAATCGCGCTGCAAGGGAAGTACTTTCCATCCTGGAAAAAAGCGGATTTGAACGAAATCGTCGACACCATCATTGCCGGCACGAAGACCCCGGAAATGATCGACAAGGAATCGCTGCTTTACGTCCTTGAAAATACGAAGCAAACGACGGCGGCGGTCGCGGTGCCTTTCCATGCGGAGCTGGAAAAAGCGTTCGTGGAGGAATTCGACGCGATGATGCTGTCGGGTCAGGACCTGGAGACCACCGTTAAAAATGCCCAGGAACGCATTCAGAAAATCATCGATTCCAAATAGGAGGGACCCCGATGCTCTACCCGATTGTGACCGCTTCCCGGTCTGTCATCGATTTAAACGGAATTTGGAATTTCAAGCTCGATTCCGGCAACGGATTCGCCGATAAATGGTTTGAACGGCCGCTCTCCGACACCATCCCAATGGCGGTTCCTTCTTCATACAATGATGCAGGCGTAACCGCCGAGATTCGCCATCATGTCGGCTGGGTTTGGTACGAACGGGAATTTGTCGTGCCGAACGCGCTTTCCTCGGAGCGGATCGTTCTCCGGTTCGGCTCGGCCACGCATGAAGCGAAGGTTTACGTCAACGGTACGCTTGCCGCCCGGCATGTCGGCGGGTTTACGCCGTTCGAGGCGGAAATCAACGGGCTGCTGACCGCGGGAAAAAATCGGCTTACCGTTGCCGTTTATAACGTGCTGGACGAATCGACGTTGCCCGTCGGCAACTATACGGAGCAAGAGGTTGAGGGCTAGGCAGAATTGTTCGCAATCGTCCGAATTTCGACTTCTTCAATTATGCGGGACTTCACCGGCCGGTGAAAATCTATACGACGCCCTGGACCTACGTTCGGGACGTTGAAATCGTATCCGACGTGCGGGCTGACGGTTTCGCCGCGGTAAGCTATAGGGTGGATCTCAGCGGCGAGGCGGAGACACGTGTCAGCATTCTGGATGAGGACGGGGCGGTTGTCGCGGAAGGCGAGGGGGCCGGCGGTAGCCTGATGGTCGCGGATGCGAAGCTCTGGGAACCGCTGAACGCGTACTTGTACAGGCTGAAAATCGAGCTGCTGCAAAGCGGCGAGCCGGTCGACGAGTACGAGCTGCCCTTCGGAATCCGGACCGTGGAAGTGAAGGAAGGCAAGTTCCTCATCAACGGAAAACCGTTTTATTTCAAAGGCTTCGGCAAGCATGAGGACTCCCCGATTCACGGCAGAGGATTTAACGAACCGGCCAACGTGACGGATTTTCGGTTGATGAAATGGATCGGCGCCAACTCGTTCCGCACGTCCCACTATCCGTATTCGGAGGAGCTTATGCGGTTGGCCGACCGGGAAGGGCTTGTCGTCATCGACGAGGTGGCGGCCGTCGGCCTGCATTTGAACTTTATCGCGATTCACTCGAACGGCCCGAAGCGGAACACGTGGGAGGAAATCAAAACCCATGAGGCCCACCGGCAGGCGATTCGCGAGTTGATCGCGAGAGATAAAAACCATGCATGCGTCGTCATGTGGTCGATCGCCAACGAACCCGCGACGGCGGAGGACGGGGCGTACGAGTACTTCGAGCCGCTCTTCCGGCTTGCGAAGGAATGCGACCCGCAAAAGCGCCCCGTCACCGTGGTGACCTTGCAGGAGGGAAGTCCCGAGCATTGCAAAGTATCGGACTTGGCGGATGTTCTGTGCTTGAACCGCTATTACGGCTGGTATGTGGAAGGCGGGGAGTGGGAGCTGGCCAAAGCCAAGCTGCGCCGGGAATTCGAGGGTTGGACCAAGCGCTGTCCGGATAAGCCGATCCTCATGACGGAGTATGGCGCGGATACGATCGCCGGGTTCCACGATGTCGATCCCGTCATGTTCACCGAGGAATTCCAGGTCGCGTTTTTGCAAGCGAACCATGAAGCGTTCGACGAATGCGCCAATTTCGTCGGGGAGCACGTCTGGAACTTTGCCGACTTCAATACGAGCCAAAATATCATTCGGGTTCAGGGCAACAAGAAAGGGTCTTCACCCGCGACCGCAAACCGAAAGCCGCGGCGCACGAGCTGAGAAAGAGATGGCATTCCATTCCCGATTTCGGTTATAAATCGTAAAAGCGGCCAAGCGTTAATTTTCGAGACGCGAGGAATCGCAAGGCGCCGACATGACAGGGCTGTCTCAAAGTCTTCGGACTTGGGGACGGCCCTTTTTGCGATCGCCGATTCTATCGGGAAGCGAGTCGTTTCCGGGAACGGGCAGATTGCCGAGGTTCGTTTCGGTAAGGTAGAATGGGGGAAACATCAACGAATTGGAGGCGGGGACATGGCGCTGCCTTACGAAGAATTGGCGACGGAATTCGCGAGAGTGCCGCTCGACGTGTTCGGCGTTTATCGCACGGAACTGACGGCAGGCACGGTTTACGCCGGCCATGTCCATCGCCCGACAACGATGTGCGGGGTCGTGATGGGGCTGCGGGGAGAGGCCGACTTCATTTTCAACGGGAAGGAACGCTACCGTCTGGAGCCGGGAACCGTGCTTCTTGGCGGCCTGGACATGCGGCTTGAAATCGAGGTCGGGGGCGAGGGCTTCGAATACGGCCTCGTGCATTACTTGCCCGCAGCCGGGGCATCCGGGGACTTGCGGAGGCTGACGGACGTGACGATGCTCCGCGTCGGCTCGGATCCGGAACTCGTTCGGCTGCTCGAGCAGCTGCTCGCGGCTTCGTCTTCTCCGGGGAGCATGAGCCTTTTGGAGAAGAAGGCGTTGTTTTACCGGCTGCTGAACACTTTGCTGCTGTCGGAACGGCTCGTCCGGAACAAGGAAAGCTACGAGATGATCGACGACGCGATCGGCTTCATTCGAACGCACTACATGGAGCCGCTGACGCTGGACATGCTCGCCGGACGCTACCATATGAAGGCCAAGTATTTTTCCTATCTGTTTCAGAAATATACCGGCATGGGCCCGATCGACTATTTGATCCGGTACCGGATGAACCGGGCCAACGAGCTTCTTGTCACGGGCCGGTTCCCCGTTTCCGCCGTCGCCCGGAGCGTGGGCTATGCCGACGCCTATTACTTCAGCCGTCTCTTCAAGAAGCATAAAGGCTTGCCACCGGGCAAAGTCGGCTTGCAACGAAGGCGAAATAGTCCATCTTAAGTTCGGGAAAATCTCCATTTCCATAGGGCGGACATGGTGGTAATGTTATCAATGGGAGTGATAATGAGAAACATTATCAACAATAAGTTGGGGTAGAGAAAGGATGCTTGACATGCCGAACCGATCCAATTCATGGGCCGCGATGCTGGCCCTCTTCTGCGTCATGCTGCTTGTCGCCGCATGCGGAAACGCGAATTCGAACGCCGATTCTTCGCCCTCGGGCAGCCCGGCGCCGAACGGAACGCCTGCTTCATCCGCATCGCCGCCTGCGGAAGGAACAGGGGAAGGCGCCGCTTCTTCGGTGACCGCCGCGTTCCCGAGAACGATCTCCGCGGCCAACGGCGACATCGCGATCGAGGAGCAGCCGCAGCGGGTTGCCGTCGTCCACTGGGGCTACGGGGATTCCCTTCTGTTGTTCAATCTGGAATCCGTCGGGCTGGCGCTGCCGTTCAGCGAGAAAACCTCCGTCATCCATACGGACAGCTACAAGCCTTACGTCGACAAGGTGCAGGAGCTGGAGATCGTAGGGGAAAATACGAAGGTGAACCTTGAAGCCCTGCTCGCCTACGGGCCCGACTTGATTATAGGCGGCAACGCGATCAACCAGGATATCGTCGCCGAACTCGAGAAGATCGCGCCGACCGTCATCTTGGACGAACAAGCGACGGACGTATGGGGCGATTGGCCGTCGGTCGTGACGAAGTTCGGGGAGATTCTCGGCCAGGAGGACGTAGCGGAGAGCTATATTTCCGATTACAACGCAAAACTCCAGTCGGCCAAAGAGAAGCTGGCCGGTCTCGAGGGAACGGTCGCCTTCGTCCAAGCGAGGGAGAAGCAGGTCTACCTTCAAGGGATGAACTACTTGACGCCTTACTACGAAGGTTTGGGGCTCGCGCCGCCCGAATCCGCCGATATCGCGGAGGGCGCGGAGCTATCGCTCGAGGGCCTTGCCGCCCTCGACCCGGATCATTTGTTCCTCGGCTACTTCAACTACGGCGACAAATCCGTGCCCGCTCTGACCGATCAATGGGAGGACAGCGAAGTATGGAGCCGACTGAAGGCCGTCGAGAACAACCATGTCTACGCGATCAACGGAGAGCTCGCCCTCGGCTACGGCCCGATCGGCAATTCGTACGGCGTGGGCGAGGTGCTTAAGGCGCTGGAACCGAAGGAACGATAACGAATAAAGCCTCGAGGGCTATCTTCGGATAACCGCGAGGCTTTTTTCATATCGGGATGTTTTGGGTCGCGGAACGGGACTGATCCGGCGCCGCGAGGACGTCCCGAGCTGTGCGTGGAGCTTAGGGGCCGGCGAAGAGGCGGGTGACCATTCAAGCAGAAGGAGGTCTATGTTGGATTTTGTCCAATCAAAGGAACGGAAAACGGGGAAATCGTTGTCTAGAGTGGACTTTATCCAACGAGAAACTTGGAATTTGGATGAAAACGCCGAAAAGGCTTCGCCAGATTGGACAAAATCCAACGAAGCCGAAAAGTTTCGCGAAAAAGCCGGTTTTGATTAGAGAAAATCCAACCAAGCTTCGCCGCGAGGCTTTGCTTTGCCGCAGGAGGGCGATCCATCGCCGCTTCCCCTCGGCGCGATCAGCGGTCCCGATGAATCATGTAATCCAGCAAATACCTCAGAAAACCGATATTCCGCGGCAGCTCGCCCAGCGCCTCCATGGCCAGGCAGTAGTGTTCCCACATCGCTTTGCTCGCGCCTTCCGCGCCGAGAACCGTGACGAACGTCGAGGTGTTGTTTTCCTCGTCCTTGCCGACGGGTTTGCCGAGCAGGCGCGCATTGCCTTCTCCGTCCAGCAGGTCGTCTTTGATTTGAAAGGCGATGCCCGCGTGATAGGCGATTTTCTTGAGGATCGCGATTTCGGCCTCGCTTGCCTGGGCGAGAATAGCGGGGCTTACGAGGGAAACCTCGAAGGCGAGCCCCGTTTTGTAAAAGCAGATCCGGTTCAGCTGCTCCAACGTCAGCGCTTTGCCTTTCGACTGAAGATCCATCGCCTGCCCCGTGCAGATCTCGCTCGCTTTTTGCGACGAGTACCGAATCAGCGCGAGCACGGCGCCGTTGTCGAAGCCCTGCAGCGAAGCCAGCTCTTCCATGGCCTTCTGGATCAGAAAAAGCCCGGTCAATTCCGCAACCGCGCTGTCGTGCACCCGGTGAAGCGTCGGCCGTCCCCTGCGCGTGGAGGAATTGTCCTGCGACGGCAGGTCGTCAAAAATGAGGGACGCCGTATGCATGAATTCGAGCGATCGGAATATCGGCGCCAGCGCTGAGGCCTGCAAGCCGTATTCGTTTACGCCCATGACCCAGGCCAGAATCGGGCGAATGCGTTTGCCGCTTCCTTCGAGACTGTAATTGGCCGTATCGAAAAGCAGCTGCTGCACGGACGGCAGCTCGGGCCTGGAAATGCGCAGCAGATCGTTGATGCGCTGGCGGGCTTTTTCGAGTTGATCGAAAAAGATTTCCTTCTCCTTCCGCTCGTTTTTCATGACGGTTAGCCACTGATCCCGAACGAGCTTGTCGAAGAAGTCCACGTCCTCCGCTTTGCCGACGACGTGCTGGATAAGCCGGTTGAATTCCGGGTTTTCGCCTAAAAGAATTCCCATCAATTCGTTATATTTCTCGGGGCCGGCGCGTTTTTTGTAGCGTTTGAGCCCGTTGACGGCGCGATCCAGCAAGACTTCGCGGGTTTTGGCGTCCGACTTGTACACGTGACGGATCAAATGGGAAATGACCGCCCAGTACAGCTCGAACGGATTGATCAAATCCGGCCGCTCGCGATGGTATTTAAGGTAATACGTATAAGGGGTCACCGCTCCGTTTTGCATGTCTTCGAACATGTCCGCGAAATCGTCGGCAAGCTGGTTGTACAAGCCGTAATGGAACGTCCGGGATTCGAAGCCTTCGTCCTTCGGAGCGCCGATGACGGAACGGACGATCAAGCGGGAGGATGCGGATTTGATGATGATCGGCAAATACAGCTCTTCGTTCGTATACGACGGATTCGAAAGCTTTTTTGCCCGGTCCGCTTCCTGGGCTTCGAAAAACACGTAGGATTGCTCCAGAAACGTATCCCGGGTGTCCGCGCGTTGATAATTGCGAATATATTCGTAGGCGTCGCGAAGCTCGCCGTGGATGTAACGGATCAGTTCGGCGCGGCTTTCGGTCCAGTCTCCGAGCTTCGGAACCGTCCCCCGGACAAGCGTGGCGCGGATCATCCGGGAATACTGCTCCTTCTGCCGGGCGTCCAATACGTTGGAATCCAGAAGATCGTCGATAAAAGGATAAGTCAGGCCGTAAAAATAACCCAACCGGACGGCTTCGTCCAATCTGCGGGAGCGTTCCGCGGGTTCCGCTGCGCCTTCCAGCCCGTCAAGGACGTGCAGCACGACGCCGAGAATGATTTTGGCCAGTTTCCTCCGGGTTTCCTCCGCGTTCATCTCCTCGGGAATATGGTCGGCCACGCTCTTCAGCTTGCCGACGACCCAAATGATCGCCTGCTCGATCCCTTCTTTTTGGGCCCATCGGTACAGCGCCGCCAGGCTGAAAAACTCCGACCCGTCTTTCCGGTTGGCTCCCGCGGGCCGAAGCAGCCGTGCCTTGACGTCGGCCGCGACGCGCCCGATTCGGGCTTGCGTCTCGGGCGAGGCCAGGTCCTTGCCCAAATCGCGCAAATAAATGTAGGAGATGCTGCGATCCAAATAATCGTCCAATTTGCCCGCCCGGTCCAGCCATCCGATATATTTGCGATAATCGGCAGGATCGGGGCCGTTCTTTTTGCCGGCGAAAAAAGAGACGAACGAATCGCGGCGGACATGGTTCCTTTTCCACGCTTGGATATCTTTCGTCAGGGCCGGCGCGAACGCTTTGTCCGCTACCTGCGACTGAAGCTCTTTAAAATACCGTGCGGCTTCCCGCTCCGCTTTGCAGTACCAGATGTCTGTCCGTTCCGTCAAGTTTATCGTCATAGGCTGAAGGATACCTCGGTTTCAAGATTTCGCGCGGATACATTCTATTTTACCGCTTTGCAAGATATATGCGACCAAAGTAACATTAACAGAAATTTTATGCAATGACTCCGGACTTGCGCCCAGTTTCCAAACGAAACTTTGGTCCGGAATCGTTCGAACGTTTACTTACTTGTACGGAGCGTTTCGGATAAGGTTCCGGCTTGGCGAACGGATCGGCCGTTCAAGAACCGGGTATCCGGCTTGGCGAATAAAAGCTTTTCCAGTCGGGTGAAATGTCGCCGCAAGCATGTTACTGATATGCCTTTTTGCATGTCATATCCCGGAAAAACCTCGATTTTACATAGAGTTAATCATTTTTAACACCCCCTTAACGGACATATCATTGAATGTGTCAGTGACATATAGTAAGTTCGAATTAATCGAGCTCGAGATAAACAACGCAGATCAAGCGCCGGCCCGGAAGTCTAAAGACAGAACGAGGAATGTCATGACATGAAGCCAGAATCTTCGTCTCCGAAACCGAAGCAGCAGCTGTATTTGCAAGTCGCCGACAAGGTGATGGCCATTATCGCGGAGCGCAAGCTTCAGCCGCACGATCCCGTTCCTTCGGAAGGGGAGCTCGCGAAGCTGTTCGGCGTCAGCCGGATGACGAGCAAGCTGGCGCTGGAGCGGCTGGCCGAGCAAGGCCTGGTGTATCGCCTGCCGAGAAGGGGAACGTTTCTGGCCGGCAAACGGGAAGGCCAAGGGGAGCCTGCCGCCGGCAGGGTTTCGGAGAGACGGCCGCCGATCCCGCCCGGGTGGGCGAAGGGCCGGCAGATCGCGCTCATCCTGCCCCACATGTCGGATTACACGTCCCGCATCATCGCGGCCGTCGAAGGCGAGGTGCGCAAGCATGACGGCGATCTGATCCTGAAAATCAGCAAGGACAAGGACGACGAGGATCGCTGCCTGCAAAAGCTGGTCGACGGAGGCGTCGACGGCCTGATTCTGTTCCCCCAGGGCCGCAAAACGTGCAGCGACCAGGTGCTGCGGCTGAAGCTGGAGCAAATTCCGATCGTGATCATCGACCGCATTTTCCGCGAGGTGCAGATCGATTGCGTGTACCACGATCATTTTCAGGGCTCGTACCAGATGGCGCAGTATTTGATCGCCAAAGGGCACCGGGAGATCGGCTATACGTCCAACGCGATCGAGAACATCACGAGCCGGGAGGAACGGTACCAAGGCTACATCCAGGCGCTGCTCGATCACGGCATTCCGGTCAAGAACGAGTACATCCACTTCCGGAGCACGCCCTGCGATCCGAGCCGCGCGAGCGAAAGCGACCCGGAGCAGGCGGAGTTCATCGGCGGCAATCCGCAGATGACGGCGGTCATGTGCGGGGACGACCACATTGCGATTTCCTCCTTGTTCACGGCGCTGCACCTGAACGTTCCGGTGCCGGACAAGCTGTCGATCGTCGGCTTTTCCGACATCAAGCTGTCGGCGCTGACGCCGGTTCCGCTGACGACGGTCCGGCAGGATACGGAACGGCTCGCCCGTTCGGCCGTCGAACTGTTGATGAAGCGCGTAAACCGGTCCAAGGAGAAGCAACTGACGGTCAAGATTCAAACGGAAATTATCGAGAGAAAATCAGTGACGGACAGAGGGAATTTGTGATGAAAATTCATTTTCTCGGCACGGCGGCGGCGGAAGGGTTTCCGAACGCGTTCTGCCGCTGCGAGTTTTGCGGCAAGGCTCGCAAGCTCGGCGGGCGGAACATTCGCACGCGCAGCTCGGCCATCGTCGACGATACGATCAAGTTCGATTATTCGCCCGATTCGTACATGCAGGCGCTTCGCGACGGCATCGATTTCGGCGCGATCGAACATCTGCTCGTCACCCACACGCATTCCGACCACTTTAACGCGTACGATCTGGAGTGCCGTCGGGAAGGCATCGCCCACGGCCTGGAGCATCCGCTGCACATTTACGGGAACGATGCCGTCATGCACCATACGCGAGCTGCGATCGGCCGCTTCGAAGGGGGACGGTTCGCGTTCCATCTGCTGCGCCCGTTCGAGACGTTCGATGCCGGCGACGCGAAGGTGACGCCGCTGCTGGCGGACCACGACCGGATGGAGACGTGCCTGCTATACGTCCTTGAAAAGGGCGGCAAAAAGCTGCTGTACGGGCACGATTCGGGATGGTTTCCGGAGGCGACCTGGGAATGGCTGCGGGAGCGGGAGCTCGACGGCGCGATTCTCGACTGCACGCACGGCTATACCGGCAACTCCCGGGACCGCAACCACATGTGCGTGGAGACGGTGCTGGAGGCGCAGAGCGAGTTTCGCCGGCTGGGCGTTCTGAAGCCCGAAGGGCGAATCGCCGTCACCCATTTCAGCCACAATTCCAAGCTTCTCCACGAAGAGTTCGACGCCATTTTCAGCCCGTACGGCATCGTTACGGCTTATGACGGTCTCGTCATGCACCTATAATTTCAATGAACAAAAGGAGCGGTAACCCCATGAAAAAATGGATCACGGCGGCACTGTTTGCAACGCTCAGCCTGACGGTCGCAGCCTGCGGCGGCGGCAACGGCAACGGAGGAAACGCGTCGACTTCGCCCGCTTCGGGCTCCCCTGCCGCATCGGCGTCGGCTTCCGCGCCGGCGGCCAACGAAAGCCTGGTCGTCTACACGAACGCGAATTCCGACGGCCGGGGCGAATGGCTGATCGAGAAGGCGAAGAGCGCAGGATTCGACATCGAACTCGTCGGAGCGGGCGGCGCCGATTTGACGAACCGGCTCATCGCGGAGAAGAACAATCCGACGGCGGACGTCGTCTACGGCTTGAACAACATGCTGTACGAGAACTTGAAAAAGGAAGACGTGCTGACTCCGTACGTGCCGCAATGGGCTGCGGAAGTCGAGGAAGGCCTGAACGATCCGGAGGGCTACTATCACGGGCTCGTGAAGCAGGCGATCCTGCTCGGCTACAATCCCGACGCGTTCACGCCGGAGACGGCGCCGAAGGATTGGACGGACTTGTACAAGAACGACGCGTTCAAAGGGAAATACGAAGCCCCGACCCTGCTCGGCCAAAATACGCCGCGGCTCGTCGTGGCGGGCATTCTGACCCGGTACCAGGATCCGAACGGCGATCTCGGCATTTCCGAGGAAGGCTGGAACGAAATCAAACAGCTGTACGACAACGGCGTTCGGGCCGTCGAAGGAGAAGATTTTTACGCGAACCTGGCGAGCGGGAAGACGCCGCTCGGAGCGCTCGTCTCCGGCACGCTGGCCGCGAAGGAAGAGCAATATAACGTGAAAGCCGGCATCGTGAGCCCGGAAATCGGCGTTCCGATGATCGTGGAGCATGCGGCGATCGTGAAGGGCACGAAGAAGCAGGAAACGGCGGAACGGTTCGTCGAGTGGATGGGCAGCGCCGAAGTGCAGGGCGAGTTCGCCGCGGAGTTCAACGCGATGCCCGCGAATACGAAGGCGGCCGAACAAGCGAACGATTCCGTCAAGGAACTGTTCGCGGATCTGAAGGCGCAGCCGTTCGACTGGGCGTTTATCGCGGAAAACATCGACTTGTGGGTCGAGAAGATCGAACTTCAAATCATGCCGTAACCGCAGCGAAATACGAAACAAGACGAGGTAACGATGATTACATTTCGCGATGTGCAAATTCATTTCGGATCGTTCCATGCGGTGAAAAATTTGAATCTGACGATCGAGGAAGGCGAGTTTTTCACCTTCCTCGGTCCTTCCGGCTGCGGCAAGACGACGATTCTCCGCAGCCTCGTCGGATTCATCGCGCCTTCGGGCGGGAGCATTCTGCTGGGAGGCCGGAATATCACCGACGTCCCGATCGAGAAGCGGGGCATCGGCATGGTGTTCCAGAGCTACGCGCTGTTTCCGACCATGAACGTGTATGAAAATATCGCCTTCGGCATGCGCGTCAGAAAAGCGACCAAGGCCGAGACGGACCGGGACGTGCGCGAAATCGCCCGCAAGGTGGATTTGAAGGACGACCAGCTGTTCAAGAAAGTGTCCGAACTGTCCGGCGGCCAGCAGCAGCGCGTCGCGATCGCGCGGGCGCTCGTGCTGAAGCCGGCGATCCTGGCGCTAGACGAACCGCTGTCGAACCTGGATGCCAAGCTGCGGGTACAGCTTCGAAACGAGCTGAAGCATCTGCAAAAGCAGTTCGGCATTACGACGATTTACGTGACGCACGATCAGGAGGAGGCGCTGACGCTGTCCGACCGCATCGCCGTGTTCAACGGCGGCAACCTCGAGCAGGTCGGCACTCCGCAAGAGGTGTACAACCGGTCGCAGACCGAATTCGTGTGCAATTTCGTCGGCGATATCAACCGCATCGAGCCGGAGCTGATCCAAAGCAGCGAACGCCTGCGGGAAGCGATCGCCCCGGACCGCGCGGCCTACATCCGCAACGAGAAGGTGAGCCTGCTGCCGCTGTCCGGGCCGGACGCCGCGCAGCTTAAAGGAACGATCGCCGAGCGCGAATTTTACGGGCTGTACAGCAAGTACGTCCTGCGGATGGCCGGCGGCGGCCTGCTGAAGACGATCGAGAAGGAGAGCGGGCTCGAGCAGCGGACGATCGGCGACGAAGTCGACGTGTACATCCGGGCCGGCGACATTTTGCAATACGGGGGACGGGAGGCAGGGCTTTGAGCGCGCAAACTTGGAGCAAGAGGCTGAAGTCGATTCATCCGACCGCACTGATCCTGTACGGTCTGATCGCATGGTTCGTCATCGCCTTCCTGATATACCCGAACCTGAACGTTTATTACGAAATTTTCTTTAAGGGCGGTTCTTTTTCGCTCGAGCCGGTGGAAAAGCTGCTGTCGTCCAAGCGGGCGATGACGAGCTTGTCCAACAGCTTTTTGCTGGCCGTGTCGCTGGTCGTTACCGTCAACGTCGTCGGCATCGCGCTGGTGCTCATCACCGAATATTTCGACGTCAAGGGCGCGAAATGGCTTCGCCTCGGCTATTTTACCACGCTGATCTACGGCGGCGTCGTGCTCGTCTCCGGGTACAAGTTCGTTTATGGTGAAAACGGTTTCATCACCAGGGTGCTGGCGAGCCTGTTTCCGTCCTTCGATCCGGCGTGGTTTCACGGCTACTGGGCGGTGCTGTTCGTCATGACGTTCGCCTGCACGTCGAACCATGTGCTGTTTCTGGGCAATGCGATCCGCAAAATCGATTTTCAGACGGTCGAAGCGGCGAGGAACATGGGCGCCTCTTCCTTTACCATTTTACGCAAGGTCGTTCTGCCGGTGCTCAAGCCGACCCTGTTCGCGCTGACGATTCTCGTGTTCCTGACGGGGCTCTCCGCGACGTCGGCTCCGCTTATTCTGGGCGGCGCCGAGTTCCAGACGATTACGCCGATGATTTTGACCTTTTCCAAAAGCATGACTTCGCGGGATCTGGCGGCGCTGCTGGCGCTCGTCCTCGGCCTTGCCACGCTGATTTTGCTGACGATCATGATCCGGCTCGAGCGCAAGGGCAACTTCATGTCGGTATCGAAAGTGAAGTCGGAGCTCGTCAAGCAGAAGATCGACAGCAAGATCGGCAACGTCGCCGTACACGCGCTGGCTTACGTGCTGTTCCTCATCTACGTCATTCCGGTCGTGCTGATCGTCGTCTTCTCGTTCACCGACGCGCGCAGCATCGCCACGGGCACGCTCGGGGCAGGCAGCTTCACGCTGGACAACTATGCGCTCGTCTTTTCGAGCATGAGCGCGTTCAAGCCGTACCTGGTGAGCGTCGCGTACGCCGCGGCGGCGTCGGTTGCCGTCGTGGCTCTGGCGTTGGCCGCCTCGCGGATTTTGCACAAATACAAAAACAAGTGGGCGACGGCGCTGGAATACGCGCTGCTCATCCCATGGATGCTGCCGGCCACGCTGATCGCCATCGGGCTGATCGTCACGTTCAATGTGCCGCGGCTCGTCATCGGGAACGCGGTGCTGGTGGGAACGGCATGGATGCTGTTCTTCGGTTACGTGATCGTGCACATCCCGTTCACGCTGCGGATGGTGAAGGCGTCGTTTTTCAGCCTTGACGGCAATCTGGAGGATGCGGCGCGCAATTTGGGAGCGAAGCCCTTCTACACGTTCCGCCGGGTGCTTCTGCCGATCATCCTGCCGTCGACGCTCGCCGTGCTGGCGCTGAACTTCAACGGCATTTTGGCTGATTACGACCTGACCGTCTTTTTGTATCATCCGCTTTACCAGCCGCTCGGCATCGTGATCAAAAACAGCACGGACGCGCAGGCGCTGGCCGACACGAGGGCGCTGACGCTGGTCTATACCGTCATCCTGATGATCATGTCCGCGATCACGCTTTATTTCGTGTACGGGAGGAAGAGGGCTTTGTAGATAGGCCGAATCGGGCCGAGCGTCCGGTTCGGTTCGACAGGACGGAATTTCGCGCGGACGCCAAGCCGACCGCGGTCTACGTAGACGGAGTGCCGGCCGCGGCGGAAGAACAAGCGGCATTTTATTCGGTGATGGCCATAACGACGCGCGGCGGGGAAGGTCCGGTTCTGGTCGAACTGGAGCGGACTGACGCGATCGGACAGAGGCGATGGCGGCCGTTTCCAGGCCGCAACGCCCAAAAAGAGCTCCTGCCGGCGGCGGGGGCTCTTTTTGGGCTGTGTACAGAACGGATAACGGACTGCGGAGCTGATTCCGGCGAAGGCCGTCCCAGGTCAGGTCGTTTCCCCTTTCACGAGTTCGACGTCCACGACCGTGTTGCTCAACTCGGTGTTCCCCTCGATCAGCTGAATCAGGTTGGAGCATAGCGCCTTCCCGATTCGTTCGATCGGCTGCCGGATCGTCGTCAGCTTCGGAGTTTGAAGCATTCTCGTGAAGCTGTGGTAGTCGTAGCCGACGATTTTGAGCTGTTCGGGCACGCGAATGCCGTGCTGAACCGCATAAATGTAAAGCGCATAGGCCAAAATGTCGTTGCTGCAAAATACGCCGTCGTACTCGGGCAAATGTTTGGATACCTCGCGTTCGACGAAGTCCCAATAATATTCGAAGGTCAGCTTGTACGGTTCTCCTTCGATCACCCGGTGCGGAATGTCGTGCTTCATGCAGACGAGCCGGAACGCGTCGGTGCGACGGTTCGGCAGCAGATCGATCTTGAGCGGGCCGGAAATATGAAGCAGCTTCCGGCAGCCGCGGGAAATCAGGTGTTCGGTCGCAAGCTCTCCTCCGAGAAAATTGTCGGCTCCGACATACGGAATGTTGGAGGAGATAATCCGGTCGAACGAAATGATCGGCAGATTCACTTTCTTGTACAGCTCCAGATTCAGGGAGTGGCCGCACATGATGATGCCGTCCACCCGGTTTTGCCTCAGCATGCTGATGTAGCGGGCTTCCTTCTCCGAATTTCCGAGCGAATTGCAGATCAGGATCTTGTATTGGAGATCGTTGGCATAGGTTTCCACGTAATGAATGAGTTCCGCGAAGAAGGGGTGATTCGAATCGGGCACGATGATGCCGATCAAATCGGATTGGCTTCTTTGCAGGGCGCGGGCGATCTGGTTCGGATGATAGTCGAGCGAAGCCATCGCCGCTTCAACCTTTTGCCTGGTGTCCTTGTTGATGTAGCCCCGGTTGTTAATGACTCGGGAGACGGTCGTCACCGAGACTCCGGCTGCTTTCGCTACTTCCTTGATATTGGACATCTTCAGTTTCCTTCCTTTGCATGCGGCCTTTGATTTTCTTAATTATATCATGAACGGGAGGGGCTTTGGGAATACAATATATGAAAACCTTAACATACATTTAAATTACCGAAAACACGCTGAAATTAAGCGTTTTTTGCGAGGATTAATCATGTTTTTGGATTAAAAATGAATAATTATATGAAAACGATTGACATATCAAGTGTCCGACTTTAAAATACAGTCTGAAAGCATTTACAACATCAAGACTTTTTGTGAGGGGAAGGATTGGAAATGAAGAAAAAGGTTCTGC
Organism: Cohnella algarum; assembly: GCF_016937515.1. Taxonomy (NCBI): domain Bacteria; kingdom Bacillati; phylum Bacillota; class Bacilli; order Caryophanales; family Paenibacillaceae; genus Cohnella; species Cohnella algarum. The sequence continues at coordinate 5,834,949 of NZ_JAFHKM010000002.1, read as the reverse complement.
TGCTTGCCGCCTTGACGCTTGTGCTCGGCACCATACTTACGGCTTGCGGCGGCAACGGTAATGGCAGCGAAGAAAGCGCTTCTTCCGGAGGAGGCGGGGCCGGCTTTTCCATCCTGATCGGCAAGCCTGAAATCGCCGAGCAGTTCGAAGAAGTCGTCGGTCAATACGCCGAAGAGAAGAACGTCGATATCAATATTATTCCGCTCGGCACCCAAACGGCATACGAACGGCTGACGACGCTGTACGCTTCCGGCAATGCGCCGACCGTCATGATGCTGGGCCAGGAATTTCCCGAGATGAAATCGAAGCTGGCCGATCTGTCGGATCAGCCCTGGGTAAGCCACGCGCAATCGGGAACGCTCGATTTCGTGACCGACGATTCGAAGGTGCTGGGCATGCCGGCGACAGTCGAGGCGTTCGGGTTTATCTACAATAAGGCAGTACTGGACAAGGCGGTCGGCGGCGACTTCGACCCGGCCTCCGTCAAAACCCGGGACGATCTGAAATCGTTGTTCGATCAGGTCAAAGCTTCGGGCGTCGAAGCGCTGCACGTCTCCCCGATGGACTGGTCCCTGGGGGCCCATTTGACGAATATCCTGTTCACGACGCAATCCCCTCAGTCCGAAGAGCGCCACGCGTTTATGGACAGCCTCAAATCGGGCCAAACGGATCTCGCATCCAACGCCGTGTTTAACGGCTGGGTCGACACGATCGACCTGATGAAGGAATACAATTCGACGAAGGATGCGCCGCTTGCGCCGGTATACGACGATGGCACGCTGGCGTTGGCGGGCGGAGAAGTCGGCTTGTGGTTCATGGGCAACTGGGCGTATCCGCAGTTGAAGGAAGCCAACCCCGGCGCGGAATACGGGTTCCTGCCGCTTCCGATCAGCAACAATGCGGACGATTACGGCAATTCCCAAATTTCCGTAGGCGTGCCGCAATACTGGGCAGTCGACGCGTCGACGTCGACTCCGGAGCAGCAGCAGGCCGCCAAGGACTTCCTGAACTGGCTTGTCAGCGATCCGGAAGGGCAGGACGCTTACGTCAACAAGTTCAACTACGTGCCGGTATACGACAATTTTTCGGTCATGCCCGAGGACATGATTTCGCAATCCGTCATCGCTTATATGGATAACGATCAAACGCTGGAATGGATGAACAACTTCTATCCGGCCGACGGCTGGCCGAAGATGGGAGCGATCATGCAGAAATATTTGGCCGGCACCATCGATCGGACCGCTTTGGCCAAGGAATTGGCCGTTTACTGGGCCAGCGTTCAATAAACGGACGGCCGGAACGGGACAAGCCATGCGTTTGTCCTCTTCCCCTTCCGGTAGGAGGTTTTCGCTTCCGTGTACACCGAAGATACGCTTTCGAACAAAATCAAATCCTTTCTGACCTTTGGCTTTATCCCGCTTCTCATATTCGCGCTCGTCATGGCCGTTCCGTTTTTCGTCGGCGTATACATGACGTTCACCGATTCGGCGGGCGGGACGATCACGGCGGACTTCAGCGGCTTTGCTAATTATGCCGCGGCGTTTAACGATCCGCTGTTTTGGGATTCAATGCTTCTTACGCTCAAATACGTGTTCTTCAGCCTCGTTCTGACGAACGTGCTCGCGTTCCTTCTGGCGCTGCTCGTGACCAGCGGAATGAAGGGACAAAACTTTTTCCGGCTCGGATTTTTTACGCCCAATCTGATCGGAGGCATCATTCTCGGTTTCGTTTGGCAGTTCGTCTTCTCCCGCGTCATGGTTTATTTCGGGAAGGAGCTCGATATCGGCCTGCTGTCCAGCTCCTGGCTCGGCGACCCGCAAAAAGCGCTCTGGGCGCTGATCATCGTTGGAGTCTGGCAAAATGCCGGCTACATGATGCTGATATACATCGCGGGCATCCAGGGCGTCGACAAGTCGCTGCTCGAAGCCGCTTCGCTGGACGGCGCCTCCTGGTGGGGCCAGCTGCTCCGGGTCAAAATCCCGCTCATGGCTTCGGCGTTTACGATCAGCCTGTTTTTGACGCTGCAGCGCAGCTTCATGGTTTACGACACGAACCTTTCGCTGACGAGCGGCGGTCCGTACCGTTCCACGGAAATGATCGCCATGCATGTTTATAACGAAGCCTTTAAATTTCAGCATTTCGGCGTCGGGCAGGCGAAAGCGATCGTCCTTTTCGTCATCGTCGCCGCCATTGCGCTGCTTCAGGTGGGCGCGATGAAACGATTGGAGGTCGAATCGTGATGCGCCTCCTGAAAACGATCCGGAGCCTGACGACCTTTTTGCTTGTCCTGGCGCTTTTCGTCCTGTTTATTTTTCCGTTTGCGCTTATCCTGATCAACTCGTTCAAAACCCGGCTCAAAGTCGTAAGCGATCCGCTCTCGCTGCCGGCCGAGTTCAACTTCGACAATTACGCCAGCGCGATCCGGAAGATGGACTTCTTCCACGCTCTCGGCAATTCACTGCTCGTGACCGTCGTGTCGGTCGCGCTGATCATTTTGACGGCGGCGATGCTCGCCTATTATCTCGTCCGGTGGAAATCGAAATTCAGCTCTGGCGTGCTCATGGCGCTGGTTGCGTCCATGATCGTTCCGTTCCAGTCGCTAATGATCCCGTTCGTCACGATTTACGGGGAGCTGGGCCTGCTGAACAGCAAATGGATGCTTTGCTTTTACTATGCCGGGTTCGGCATTCCGCTGGCCACGTTCATGTATCACGGATTCATCAAAGGGATTCCGAAGGATCTCGAACTGGCGGCGTTCGTCGACGGGGCTACCCGCATCCAGGTGTTCGTGCGCGTCGTCTTCCCGATCCTGGCGCCGATAACGACGACGCTCGCGATTTTGGACGTGCTGTGGATCTGGAACGACTTCCTGCTGCCTTCGCTCGTCCTGCTTTCCGACGCGAACCGGACCCTGCCGTTGTCCACGTTCTATTTCTTCGGCAAATATACGTCCAACTACAGCGAAGCGATGGCCGCTCTCGTTCTGTCGATCATCCCGATCATTCTTTTTTATCTGGCCATGCAGCGGCACATCATCAAAGGCGTCATGGACGGAGCAGTAAAATAAGGCAAGAGGTGTGGCAAAATGACCGATCAGCATCAGGAACGGATAGCGGCGGCCGAACGGTCGCTGCGGACCGTTCGAGACCGGGCGGCGTCGGATCCGTGGCGCCCCCGATACCACGTGGCGCCGCCCGCCTTTTGGATGAACGACCCCAACGGCTTCTGTTTTTACCGCGGGGAATATCATTTGTTTTATCAGCATCATCCTTACTCTCCGATTTGGGACAATATGCACTGGGGGCACGTCGCCAGCGCCGATCTCGTCCATTGGCGCCGCCTTCCGATCGCGCTCGCGCCCGGGGACGATTACGACCGCGACGGCTGTTTTTCGGGAAGCGCGATCGAGAAGGACGGCAAGCTCCATCTTCTCTATACGGGCAATGTTTGGACCGGGGACGACCGGGATGCGGATTTGAAGCAGGTGCAGTGCCTGGCGGTCAGCGAGGACGGCGTTCGTTTCGAAAAATGGAAGGAAAATCCCGTCATCTCGGAGGCGCCGGAGGGCGACATTCACCCGTTTCATTTCCGGGACCCGAAGGTATGGCGGCATGGCGGCGCGTACTACGCCGTGCTCGGTTCCCGCACGAAGGACCACAAGGGGCAAGCGCTGCTCTACCGCTCGGAGGATTTGAAAAGCTGGCGTTTCATAAGCGTGATGGCGGGAGGCCGGGAGGGAAACGGCTACATGTGGGAATGCCCCGACCTGTTCTCTCTGGACGGAAGGGACGTGCTCGTTCTTTCGCCGCAGGGGATGAAGCCGGACGGGGATAAATATTTGAACCTGCATCAGGCCGGCTATCTGGAAGGGCGTCTCGACTACGAAACCGGAAAGTTCGAGCACGGCGAGTTTGCGATGCTCGACTACGGGTTCGATTTTTACGCGCCGCAGACGCTTCTCGACGGGAAGGGCCGCCGAATCATGATCGCCTGGATGGCGATGTGGGAAAGCGAGATGCCGGAACAGCGGAGGCAATGGGCGGGGGCCATGACGCTTCCCCGCGAGCTTCGTTACGAGCGCGGGCGGCTGCTTACGGTTCCTGTTCCCGAGCTGTCCGCCCTGCGTTCTTCTCCTACTGTCCGCGAGAGGGTGACGGTCGAGGGCGAAACCGAGCTGCCCGGCATTTCGGGCGACTGCTTCGAGCTGGAACTGCTGCTGGACGTCGGGCAGACGAAAAGCGCGGGAGTCAAGCTTCGCGTCGACCCGGCGGCCGGAGAAGAGACGGTCGTTCTCTACGATCGCGAAAGCGGGAAGCTGCTGCTGGACCGCGAGCGCTCCGGCCAAGGACCGGGCGGCGTCCGGCGCGCTCCGGTGATGGTCGGGGCGGACGGTTTGCTCCGCCTGAGAGTGTTCGTCGACCGTTCTTCGGTCGAGGTGTTCGCCCAGGACGGGGAAATCGCGATGACCGCGCGAATCTATCCGGGCGCGGGAGCGACGGGCGTCCGCTTCGTGGGGGACGGACCGCTGCGAATCGTTTCCCTCCGGAAATGGGAACTGGCCCGGAGCTTGAACCGGGCGGGCGAAGAAACCGCCTGAACGAACGTCGGATAACGAAGGCGAAACGGGAGGAAAAGAACGGATGGAAACCGGACCGGCCTGGTGGAAAGAGAGCATTGTCTATCAAATATATCCGCGAAGCTTCCAAGATTCGAACGGGGACGGCATCGGCGATCTGCAAGGCGTCATTTCGAGGCTGGACTATCTTCGCGATCTCGGCATCGACGTCATCTGGATTTGTCCCGTGTACGATTCTCCGAACGACGACAACGGCTACGATATTCGGGATTATCATCGCATTCTGGACGAATTCGGCACCTTGGAGGATATGGACGAACTGCTGGGACAGGCGGCCGCTCGCGGCATCCGCATCGTCATGGATCTTGTGGCCAACCATACCTCGGATGAGCATGCCTGGTTCGTCGAATCGCGCAGCTCCAGAGACAATCCGAAACGGGACTGGTACATTTGGAAACCTCCCGGGGCGGACGGCAAGGCGCCGACGAACTGGGAGTCCAACTTCGGCGGCTCGGCATGGGAGTACGACGAGGCGACCGGCGAGTACTATTTCCACGCTTTTTCGCGAAAGCAGCCCGATTTGAACTGGGAAAACCCCGAGGTGCGCCAGGCGGTATACCGGATGATGGAATGGTGGATGGACCGCGGCGTCGCCGGATTCCGGGTGGATGCGATCACGTTTATCAAAAAAAACCAGCGATTTCCGCAGCTTCCCGCGGAAGAAGGACGGGAGCTGGCCTCGCTGAACGGGGGGAGCCTCAACCAGCCCGGCATTCTCGATTTTTTGCGGGAGATGAAGCGGGAGGTGCTGGAGCCCCGAAATGCGGTAACCGTGGCCGAAGCGCCGGGCGTGTCGCTCTCGCAGGTGCCGGATTATTTGGACGAACGGGACGGCGTGTTTTCGATGCTGTTTCAGTTCGATCACGTCGACCTCGACATGAAGCCGGGGCCGAAGGCGGTTTATCATCCCTGGCGGCTGACCGACTTCAAGCGGGCTTTGGCCGGCTGGCAGCGGGAAACGGAAAAGTACGGCTGGATGGCGCTGTATCTGGAAAACCACGATCACGTTCGCTCCGTCAGCAAATTCGGCGACGACGGGGAGTATCGGACCGAATCGGCGCAAATGCTCGCGGCGTATTATTTTTTGATGCGGGGGACGCCGTTTATTTATCAGGGGCAGGAGCTGGGCATGACGAATTGCCCGATGGACGGCATCGGCGACTACGACGATATTATGAGCCTGCGCTTGTATCGGGAAGGGCTTGAGTCGGGCCGTTCCGAAGAGGAGATGCTGGCTTATCTCGCGAAACGGAGCCGGGATCACGGCCGAACCCCGATGCAATGGAGCGGGGGAAAAAATGCCGGGTTTACGGCCGGCAAGCCGTGGCTCAGGATCAACCCCAACTATCCGGAAATCAACGCGGAGCGCCAGGAGCGCGAGGAGGATTCGGTACTGTGGTTTTACAAGCGGTTGATCCGCTTGCGCAGGGAGAACCGGGCGCTCGTGTACGGCGATTTCTGCGAATTGTACGCGGATTCCGAGCAAATCGGCGGCTACGTTCGCAGCCTCGGCGGCGAGAAGTGGACCGTCCTGTGCAACTTCACCAGAGAGCCGGTGCCGGCGCGGATGCCCGAGAACGGGCGGCTTGCGCTGAGCAATGTCAAGTCGAGAACGCACGGCTTCCTGGCTCCGTACGAAGCCTCGATTTTCCGGGAGACGGGGAACGGGGACGAAACGATATAAAAATTACGCTAGGCCGGGCTGCGCCCCGTCATGATGTTCATGACAGGGGCGCAGCTCTTTTTCCGCGTGCCGTAAGCCTAAAGCTGCGTTCAGTTGAGTGGATTTGCTCCGTCTTGCCCCGCCATATGACTAAAGGCGCAGAACTTGAGCTTTAGTTTTTAAGAGTTTGTTAAGCGGAAGTAGGTATATTGAATGTGACTTGGCGAAACGTCCGCTTTTAGCGCGGCCATCGGAAGGGGAAATCGAATGAGCGATCAGTATATTGGCGAAATCCGCATGTTTTCAGGCAATTATGCTCCCCAAGGGTGGGCGTTTTGCAATGGCCAGTCATTGTCAATCAACGGGAATGACACGTTATATTCCGTGATCGGCACTAAAGGGGGATTCGCATGAAACCGCCGACAACCGGGATTTCTAGTGGAGGGTTTAAGTTGAAGAAAATGTTCCGTAAATGGATGGCCTGCACGTTGATCGCATTGATCTGCATATTCGGCGTTTTGCCGCAGTTTCTTTCGGTCTCAAGGGCTGCGGACACCGATTTCAGCGGAACTTTAAGCACGGACCACACGTTTATCAGGCCGAAAATGCCGGGTGATGTCAGTTATGAAAACGGCGAATCCGAAGTCATCTATTTTAAAGCTTTCAGCGCCACATGGATGTTTGATGAAGATTCGAATACATGGAGCGATGGAACGATCGTAGAGCCTAATCAGCCCTCCGACCCTTCCTATGAAAGAAACTATTTCGTTCAAAGCATTGTTCCGTCGATTTCCGGCCTTTACGACATTGGAGTGATTTCCGCGGACCTTCCATCGAGTATCCCCCCGGATACCACGCTGTTTCTTTATAAAGACGAATTTATTGAATCAAGTCCGCAGAGCAACTTAATTGCGGGAAACGACGACATTGATTCTGAAGCTCAAAACTATCTTTCCAAAATCGTTCAAATTCAGCTCGAGCAAGGAACCAGATATGACATCGTCATGACCAGCTTTGATGTCGGCGTTACCGGGAGCGTGACGTTCAGGGTAAGCGGCGATGGGACCGTTTCCTATAGCGATCCTTTGAACACTCCTCCCATGTTGAAAAAAAACGATGTGCAGGAAACAACCGCTTCTTTTGAATGGACAACGGTAAAGGGCGCGACGGAGGTGGCCCTTCAGCAGTCTCCCGCCGGACAGGATGCTTGGACGGCTTCGAGTACTACAGTACCGATCGCGCCGGATGATACGGCAGCTACCGTTACAGGTTTAACTTCGGGATCTGATTACGATTTTCGCTTGCAAGTGACAGGCGGCAGCAATGCGGGTTATTCAAACGTGGTATCGTTGACTACGGAAGTCGCGGAAAGTCCGGCGAAGGCGATCGCGTCGTTCGCGTTCAACGGGTTGACGCCTGCGGTCGTCGGAACGGTGGACGAAGCAAATCATGAGATCGAGCTGACGGTGCCGTACGGAACGGACCTGACGAATTTGGTGCCAACGATCTCGCACACGGGTGCGAGCGTGTCGCCGAATACGGGCGTTGCTCAGGATTTTACGAGTCCGGTGACGTACACGGTCACGGCGGAAGATGGTACGCAGCAGGCGTACACGGTCACAGTATCGGTGGGGCAGAACCCGGCGAAGGCGATCGCGTCGTTCGCGTTCAACGGGTTGACGCCTGCGGTCGTCGGAACGGTGGACGAAGCAAATCATGAGATCGAGCTGACGGTGCCGTACGGAACGGATGTCACCTCGTTGGTGCCGACCATCTCGCACACGGGTGCGAGCGTGTCGCCGAATACGGGCGTTGCGCAGGACTTTACGAGTCCGGTGACGTACACGGTGACGGCGGCGGACGGCACGCAGCAGGCGTACGCGGTGACGGTAGCGGTGGGTCTGAACCCGGCGAAGGCGATCGCGTCGTTCGCGTTCAACGAGTTGACGCCTGCGGTCGTCGGAACGGTGGACGAAGCAAATCATGAGATCGAGCTGACGGTGCCGTACGGAACGGACCTGACGAATTTGGTGCCGACGATCGCGCACACGGGAGCGAGCGTGTCGCCAAAATCAGGCATCGCTCAGGATTTTACCAATCCAGTGACGTACACGGTGACGGCGGCGGACGGCACGCAGCAGGCGTACGCGGTGACGGTAGCGGTGGGGCTGAACCCGGCGAAGGCGATCACGTCGTTCGCGTTCAACGAGTTGACGCCTGCGGTCGTCGGAACGGTGGACGAAGCAAATCATGAGATCGAGCTGACGGTGCCGTACGGAACGGACCTGACGAATTTGGTGCCGACGATCGCGCACACGGGAGCGAGCGTGTCGCCAAAATCAGGCATCGCTCAGGATTTTACCAATCCAGTGACGTACACGGTGACGGCGGCGGACGGCACGCAGCAGGCGTACGCGGTGACGGTAGCGGTGGGTCTGAACCCGGCGAAGGCGATCGCGTCGTTCGCGTTCAACGGGTTGACGCCTGCTGTTGCGGGGACGATCGATGAAGCGAACCATGAGATCGAGCTGACGGTGCCGTACGGAACGGACCTGACGAATTTGGTGCCGACCATCTCGCACACGGGTGCGAGCGTGTCGCCGAATACGGGCGTTGCGCAGGACTTTACGAGTCCGGTGACGTACACGGTGACGGCGGCGGACGGCACGCAGCAGGCGTACGCGGTGACGGTAGCGGTGGGTCTGAACCCGGCGAAGGCGATCACGTCGTTCGCGTTCAACGGGTTGACGCCTGCGGTCGTCGGAACGGTGGACGAAGCAAATCATGAGATCGAGCTGACGGTGCCGTACGGAACGGACCTGACGAATTTGGTGCCGACGATCGCGCACACGGGAGCGAGCGTGTCGCCAAAATCAGGCATCGCTCAGGATTTTACCAATCCAGTGACGTACACGGTGACGGCGGCGGACGGCACGCAGCAGGCGTACGCGGTGACGGTAGCGGTGGGTCTGAACCCGGCGAAGGCGATCGCGTCGTTCGCGTTCAACGGGTTGACGCCTGCGGTCGTCGGAACGGTGGACGAAGCAAATCATGAGATCGAGCTGACGGTGCCGTACGGAACGGACCTGACGAATTTGGTGCCAACGATCTCGCACACGGGTGCGAGCGTGTCGCCGAATACGGGCGTTGCTCAGGATTTTACGAGTCCGGTGACGTACACGGTGACGGCGGCGGACGGCACGCAGCAGGCGTACGCGGTGACGGTAGCGGTGGGTCTGAACCCGGCGAAGGCGATCACGTCGTTCGCGTTCAACGAGTTGACGCCTGCGGTCGTCGGAACGGTGGACGAAGCAAATCATGAGATCGAGCTGACGGTGCCGTACGGAACGGATGTCACCTCGTTGGTGCCGACCATCTCGCACACGGGTGCGAGCGTGTCGCCGAATACGGGCGTTGCGCAGGACTTTACGAGTCCGGTGACGTACACGGTGACGGCGGCGGACGGCACGCAGCAGGCGTACGCGGTGACGGTAGCGGTGGGTCTGAACCCGGCGAAGGCGATCGCGTCGTTCGCGTTCAACGGGTTGACGCCTGCGGTCGTCGGAACGGTGGACGAAGCAAATCATGAGATCGAGCTGACGGTGCCGTACGGAACGGACCTGACGAATTTGGTGCCAACGATCTCGCACACGGGTGCGAGCGTGTCGCCGAATACGGGCGTTGCTCAGGATTTTACGAGTCCGGTGACGTACACGGTCACGGCGGAAGATGGTACGCAGCAGGCGTACACGGTCACAGTATCGGTGGGGCAGAACCCGGCGAAGGCGATCGCGTCGTTCGCGTTCAACGGGTTGACGCCTGCGGTCGTCGGAACGGTGGACGAAGCAAATCATGAGATCGAGCTGACGGTGCCGTACGGAACGGATGTCACCTCGTTGGTGCCGACCATCTCGCACACGGGTGCGAGCGTGTCGCCGAATACGGGCGTTGCGCAGGACTTTACGAGTCCGGTGACGTACACGGTGACGGCGGCGGACGGCACGCAGCAGGCGTACGCGGTGACGGTAGCGGTGGGTCTGAACCCGGCGAAGGCGATCGCGTCGTTCGCGTTCAACGAGTTGACGCCTGCGGTCGTCGGAACGGTGGACGAAGCAAATCATGAGATCGAGCTGACGGTGCCGTACGGAACGGACCTGACGAATTTGGTGCCGACGATCGCGCACACGGGAGCGAGCGTGTCGCCAAAATCAGGCATCGCTCAGGATTTTACCAATCCAGTGACGTACACGGTGACGGCGGCGGACGGCACGCACCAGGCGTATACGGTTAGGGTATTGAAATCCCCCCAAGTACCGGCTGTAACCAGCGTAACGGTAAGTCCGACTGACGCAGTCATTGCGCAAGGAGGAAGCGAACAACTGACGGCGGCGGTAACCGTAGTGGGCGGAGCAGCTCAAACGGTAATGTGGACGAGCAGCGACTCTCGCGGAAAAGTGTCGGTTGACAGTACGGGTAAAGTTTCGGTCGTTCCGGATGCTGTGCCAGGGAAGTACGCCATTACCGCAACATCAACGTTTGACGGCAGTAAGTTTGGCACGGCAACGATTACGGTAACGGCTACGCCCACGTATTTAATCGCCGCGATTCCCGATCAATCGGCGACGCCGTTAACGGAAGGATATGCAGCCGGGGCCCAGGAGACGAAGACGATCAGCATCATTAACACGGGCACGGGAGACTTGACGAATCTGTCGGCGACGATAAGCGGCAGCGGCGCAAACTCCTTTGAACTTACGCAGCCGGCGGCAACGCTGAACAGCGGCGATCCGGCGACAAGCTTTAACGTAAAAGCCAAAAACGGATTGACTGCCGGAACATATACGGCTGCTATCACCATAACGGCGGACAAAATGACGGACGTGACGTTTACGGTAACGCAAACGGTCAATCGGCCGAACGCGCCCGCAAACCCGCAAAATCTAGCGGCTAGAGGGGAAGACCGAAAAGTCGCCTTGACCTGGCAAGCCGTGGAAAGCGCATCTTTCTACAACGTCTATATGGGGACGACTTCAGGGCAATACGGCAGCGAACCGGTCGCGACGGTTAACGAGGCCTATGCCAACGTTCCGGATTTGGAAAACGGCACGACCTACTATTTTGTCGTTAAAGCCGTCAATAGGGGAGGGTTGAGTGCGCCGTCCCGCGAAGCGAACGCGACGCCCATGACTGTTCCGTCCGCTCCGACGAACGTTGAAGCGATGGCAGGCAGCGAACAAGCAACCGTTACGTTTACGGTTCCGAGCGACGATGGAGGCACCCCGATTACCGGATTCGAGGTCACGGCGTTTCCGGGCGGAATCACGGCAGTAGGGACCGGAAGCCCCATTATCGTCACCGGATTGACGAATGGCCTGCCTTACACCTTTACGGTAAGGGCATTGAACGCTGCAGGCAGCGGCGAAGAATCGGCCGCTTCCCCGTCCGTCACGCCGTGGACGCCGTCCGCTGGCGTCGCGGACATGCCTTCAACAGGTACAAGCGATACTTCCGATTCAAATGTCGAGATTCTCGTAAACGGCAAAATCGAAAACGCGGGCAGAGCGACGACAACGACGGTCAATAATCGAACCGTCACGACGATCACGGTCGATCCGGAAAAACTGGAGGAGAAGCTTGCATCGGAAGGAAATGGCGCGATCGTCACCATTCCGGTAAAATCCGATTTCGATACGGTGATCGGGGAGATTAACGGTCAGATGATCAAAAATATGGAGCGCAGGCAAGCGGTGCTCGTCATCAAGACCGATAACGCAGCTTACACGCTGCCCGCGCAGCTCCTCGAGATCGACCGGATTTCCGAACAGCTCGGACAAGCCATAGAACTTCAGGAAATCAAAATTCAAATTCATATTGCCGTGCCGGCGGCAACTACGGTAAGCATCGTTCAGAATGCGGAAGTACGAGACGGATTCGCCATCGTCGTTCCGCCGTTGGAATTTATCGTTACAGCGACGCTCAACGGACAAACGGTCGACGTCAGCCGTTTCAATGCTTACGTTGAACGGACCGTCACGGTTCCACCAGGTACCGATCCGAGCAGAATTACGACCGGCATCGTTATCGAATCGGATGGGACCGTTCGTCATGTGCCCACCAAGGTTGAAGAGCAGGACGGGAAGTATGTCGCGGTAATCAACAGTCTGACCAACAGTACGTATGCAGTCGTCTGGAATCCGGTCGAATTTGCGGATGTTGCCGACCACTGGGCAAAGAGAGCCGTAAACGACATGGGCTCGAGAATGGTTGTTGGCGGTAACGGAAGCGGCTCTTTCAATCCGGACCACAACGTAACGCGCGCGGAGTTCGCCGCCATGATGGTTCGGGCTTTGGGACTGAAGATAGAGGCTGGCGAATCGGGTTTTGCCGATGTGAACAATACGGAGTGGTATAACGGGGCCGTGAAAACCGCCTATGCCTACAGGCTGATTAACGGTTACGGAGACGGTCTGTTCCATCCGGAGGATGAAATTACCCGCGAGCAGGCAATGGCAATCATGGCCAAGGCCATGATGCTAACCGGGTTAAAAGCGAAGCTGCCGCCGCAAGAAGCGGACGCGTTGCTGCAACCGTTCGCCGATACCGAGGACGTATCCGTTTGGGCAAAGCCGGATGCGGCGGATGTCCTGCAAGCCGAAATCGTCACCGGCAAAAACGGAACGAAGCTCGCTCCTCAGGATCGCTTAACGCGGGCTGAGGCGGCGGTCATGTTCCAAAGGCTCCTGCAAAGATCGGAGCTGATTTAGCCCTTGGAGGATGATCCGTTTTTATTCGAAGTATATACGCGGATACGAGAAGTTCGGAGGTTTCAGCCTGGGGATGGCGGCCGGTCTTCGAAACAACGGGGGAATTTCCGCCGTATCTCGCCATGAAGTGGAGTCCTCCGGCAAACTGAATTCGAGTACGAAAATTCATTAAAGCCCTGCGTTTCGGTTATGCCGAAACCGGGGCTTTGATTTTAGGATGCGCGCAGAAACATCGCCTTGTGCACGTTGATCGAGCGGGACTCCGTGGCCCCTTGCTTCGAGGTTGATTCGCTTAACCCGTGCGCAGCCCATTGCCGGGCAAGACCGGCAATGTGTCGGCAGCCTCGGTCCAAGAACCGGAAACCTTCCGGAGCAAGCTTGAAGCAGATGACAGATTATCGCAAGCTAAGCTATATTTAACGACAGATGAAGGGTTGAACCTTGGCATTTGCATAAATGTCGTATGCTAAAGCTGCAAGTTAACTTCGCAGGGAGAGAACTCCCGAAAGGAGAACCGTCTTTATGGCCGAGAGCAGACCGCCCCCTTTTGCCATCCCCATCCTTCCGTGCCGATCCATCGACGAGCAGCTGGACTTTTACCGCGCGTTGGGCTTTGAGATCACGTATCGGCAAACGAGGCCGAATGCGTATGCTTGCGTCTCCTGCAGAGGTATAGTGCTGCACTTTTTTACGATCAAAGGGTTTAATCCTTCCGAATCTTACGGCATGTGCTACATCCGCGTGCCGGATGTCGATGACGTCTATCGCGAGATGGCGGGCAACCTGAAAAAAACGTACGGAAAACTCCTCTCCAAAGGCATCCCGAGAATAACGAAATTGAATACGCTGGCCGCGGACCGCAGGTTCAACCTTGTCGATCCCGGCGGCAACCACCTGATGATCGGACAAACGCTCGAAGTCCCGGACGCTTCCCCATCGAGCGGCTTGCAAAGCGAACCGGACTCGCAGCTGGCAAGAGCTTTCGAAACCGCTTATTCGTTGGCGTACGCGAAACTCGACGCCGCGGCTTCCGCGAAAGTGCTGGACGCCGCGCTTGCGAAGGCCGAACCCGCAGCATCCGCCGCCCTTCGCTTCAAGGCGCTCGTGCTCCGGGCCGACGCGGCGGTCTCCATGGACGACTATACGCTTGCGGGCAAACTGTTGTCGAAAGCGCGGCAGCTCGCTCTCGGCGACGAGGAGCGCCAGGCTGCCGCAGAGGCGCTGGAGCGGGCGAAAGAGCTGGAGCAGACGATCTCCGGTTAGTGAACGGCGCTTCTTTCGACGCGACGGCGGCAATTGACAACGCATGGCGGCTGTGCTAGATTGGGCTCATATTTAGTATTTTGAATACTATTCAATATATTAAGTTCATCACGCATTCCGAATACTTACTTGGCAAGGAGCGGCCGAATATGCAATTGCGGAGTCAACAGTGGTTTCAACACGACTCGTTCGAAACGAGGTTCCAGCACGCTTCCGCGATGCGCGCTTGCGGGCACGATCCGGAATCTTACGAGGGCAAGCCGATCATCGGCATTTTTAATTCCTGGAACGATTTGAACAGCTGCAACGCCCCTCACAAGGAACTGGTCGAATTCGTGAAGAAAGGCGTGCTGATGGCGGGGGGCTACCCCGTCGAAATGCATACGATCACCGCCTCGGCCGATTTCAATAAACCGTCCGACCTGCCGCTGCGCAATCTGATGTCGATGGACGTGGAAGAGATGATCCGTTCGCTGCCGCTCGACGGAATCGTGCTGCTGTGCGAATGCGACAAGACGACGCCGGCGCAGCTGATGGCAGCCGCGAGCTGCGACCTTCCGACGCTGCAGCTCGCGGCCGGCCACCGGTCGACGGCCTATTTCAAAGGGAAAGCCGTCAACTACGGAACGGATTTATGGAAGTATACGGAGATGCACAAAGCCGGGTTGCTGTCGGACGAGGACATGAAGGAGCTGGAGAAGGGCATTTCCTGCTCGTTTGGCGGCTGCCCGGTCATGGGAACCGCCTCCACGATGAAAAGCGTCTCGGAAATGATGGGCATGATGCTCCCCGGGACGTCGGACATCCCGGCCACCGACTCGAGACGAAGAATCGCGGCCGAGCGAACGGGCGCCCGGATCGTAGACATGGTCAAGGAAGGGCTGACCCCTTCCAGGCTGATGACGGAAGCGGCGTTCCGCAACGCGATCAAGCTGCTCGCCGCGCTCGGGGGATCGTCCAACGCGGTGCTGCATTTGACGGCGATCGCCGGCCGGCTCGGAATCCGGATCGACCTGCAGCAATATCAGGAGCTGTCGGAGAGCGTTCCGCTCCTCGTGAACCTGCAGCCGAGCGGCGAATACGGCATGGACGAGTACTTCCGCGCGGGGGGGCTGCCAGGGGTCATCCATGAACTGATGCCGGCGCTCGACGGCGATTGCCTGACCGCGCTCGGCAAGCCGCTGAAAGAGGTATATACGCGCAAGCCGGAAAGCCCGCGCATCATCGCGACGTTGGACAAGCCTTTCAAGAAGGAGTCCGGCATCCGGGTGCTGAAAGGCAATCTGGCGCCGGCCGGGGCGATTTTGAAGCTGTCGGCCAGCTCGCGGGAGCTGTGGAAGCATCGGGGCAAAGCATACGTGTTCGACAGCTACGAGCAGCTGCTGCGGGAGATCGAGAGCGACGACCTGGATGTCGAGGCGTCGACCGTGCTCATTTTGCGCAATTGCGGACCTGCGGCGCTCGGCATGCCGGAGTGGGGGGAAATTCCGATTCCGACCAAGCTTCTCAAGCAAGGCGTCGAGGATATGGTCCGGATCAGCGACGCCAGAATGAGCGGCACGAGCTACGGCACGGTCATTTTGCACGCTTCGCCCGAGGCGGCCGTCGGCGGCAATTTGGCCATCGTGCGAAACGGGGATCTCGTCGAGGTCGACGTCGAGCGGGGCGTTCTCAACGTGCTGCTGTCCGAAGAGACGATCGCCGAGCGGCACCGGGAGCTTCCGCCGTTCAAGACGAGACATCCGAGGGGCTATCTGAAGCTGTTTACCGATCACGTGCTGCAGGCCGACGAAGGCTGCGACCTCGATTTTCTTCGTCCGGCGACGAAGCAGGACGCGCGGTTCGTGCCTCCGATCGTGGGAAGAAGTTGAATCCGGGACTTCGATTTTAAAACATGGAATATCGTTCAGCATATGGAATCGAAAGCGAATTTTCATTCGAAAAGGCAGGGACCCGATAGCATGGTCAGCTTAATGAATTACGCGCAAACGGAACATGTGGTGCGGGACACGCTGGAGCTCGTGCGCATCCCGAGCGCAACCGGAAATACGAAAGCGATGGCGGACCGGTACGGGGAGATGCTCCGCCAGGCGGGCTGCGAGCTGACGCGGTACGAGTTTTATCCCGGCAATCCGACTCTCGTGGCCGCCTATGAAACGCCCGCCTATGCCGAAGCGGCTGCTTCCGGCCGTCACGCGGAACGGGCCAAAACCGTTCTGTTCAGCGGACATATGGATGTCGTCCCCCTCGAGCACGACGGGCCGGCCAAGATCGAAAGCGGCAGGGTATACGGTCGCGGCACGTGCGACATGAAGGGCTCGCTGGCCAGCATTCTCGAGGTCGTCCGGGTCGTTCGCGAGCATGGATCGCATCTGCCGGTCAAACTGTTGGTCGTCGCAAGCAGCTTGCACGAAAGCCCGGGGGCCGGGGAGAGGATTTGATCGCCCTGACCGAGCGGGTCCCGCTCGAGGCGGACGCCGGCATCGTCATGGAAACGGCCACGAAGGAATGCACGGTCGCCCAGCTCGGCTCCGCGACGTTTCGGATCGAGGTCCGGCGCGAAGGGGAGACGAGCCATCAGCTGTATACCCCTGCGGGAACCCCGCATCCGATGACCGCCGCCGCCGAAATCGTTCTGGCGCTCGACGCGAAGAACAAGGAACTGGAACGGGTTTATTTTGAAGATATCGGCTGCGGCTCTTACTTTATCGGCTCCGTGCAAAGCGGGAAATTTTACAATCAGTTTCCGACGACGGCGGAACTGGTCGGCGTAAGGCGGTACGGACCGGAGGAAAATCTGGAGGCTGTCGAAGCCGAATTTCGCGCGCTGCTGGCCCCGATCGCGGAGCGGAACGGCATCCGGATCGGACTGGAGCTCGAGAAGGTGAGGGACGGTTACCGGATCGAAAAGCAAAGCCCGGCGGTGGCCGCGATGGTGGAGGCCATCGGCAGCGTACGCGGCATCGACGTTCCGCTCGTCGGCAAAAAGACGGTGACGGACGCCGGCATTTTCGCGAGGGCGCTCGGGATTCCGGTCATTTGCCACGGCCCGGACGCGTCGACCGCCCACGGGGACGTCGAGTACGTCGAAATCGAGGAGCTTGCGCTTGCGACGCAGGTCTATATCCAATTTATCGAACGATTCGTCGCTCGGTAAGCGAGGGGCGCGAACATGGCCAAAGAAAATAAACCTTATTCCGTCCCGGCGATCGAAAAGGCGATCGCGATTCTGAACGGGATCGCGGCGAACGGAAAGATGGGCATCCCCGACATTCATGCGGAGCTCGGCATTCCGAAATCGACCGCGTTCGTCATTTTGAACACGCTCGAGAAGCATTCGCTCATCGAGAAGCTGGACGACGGCAAATACGCGCTCGGTCACGGGGTTTTATCCTGGGGAATGAATTATTACCGGCAAAGCGACATCAAGCAGGTCGCCCGGCCGCATTTGGACAAGCTTGTCGAGGGAACGCCGTATACCGCCCATTTGGCCGTTTTGGTCAGCCGTCAGCCCGTTTACATCGACAAGAGCGAAGGCAGCGGCTTCGTCCGGTTCGCGACGATGGCGGGACAAGCGCTGCCGCTGCATTCGTCCGGCGTGGGCAAGGCGCTCGCCTTCGGCATGTCGGAAACGGAACTCGCCCAGGCGATCGCCGCCATTCCGGATTTGCCGGAGGCCGAGCGCGCGCGAACGGCCGAAAGCCTGGCGGAGGATATCCGGTTCATTCGGGAGCACGGATATTCGATCGAGGACGAGCAGATGGAGGAGGGCATCCGCTGCATCGGAGCGCCGGTTTACGGGCCTTCCGGTTCGGTCGTCGCTTCCGTCAGCTTGACGGCGCTGAGCAAGGATTTGCCCGCCATCAAGTTCCAGTCGGTCGGCGAACGGGTGAGAGAAACGGCGATGCGGATTTCGGCCGAGATGGGCTTTGCGCAAAAATGAGGAGGAGCCGCCGGCTCGTTTTCATTCGTTCAGGTCTGTGCCGGGCGAATGAAAACGCGCTTTTTCGCTTTTTGCTTCGCGACGGTCGGTATAGATGGCAACGCCGACCGTCAGGGCGCAGACGGCGACGTTCCGGCCGATAGGTCGTGAGTCGGAAGGTTTTTAAAAGAACGGAACCAAGCGAACTTGTCCGTTTTTTTCAATTCGAACAGCCTTAAACAGGCGATAATGGCAATAATCCGAATTTACCAAGGAGGCAAAACGAAGCCATGAAACCTCGCATTTCCGTCCTTACCTTGGGAGTAGACGACTTGGAAAAATCGCTGGCGTTTTATCGCGACGGATTGGGCCTGCCGACGGAAGGCATCGTGGGCCGGGAGTTCGAGCATGGAGCGGTTGCGTTTTTCGACTTGCAGGCGGGCGTGAAGCTCGCGATCTGGAGCCGCAAGGATCTCGCCCACGAAACGAATCTTCCTCTCGCTCCGCGCAGCTCCACCGAATTTACGATCGGCCACAACGTGAGCAGCAAGGAAGAAGTGGACGCGATCATGGAGCAGGCAAGACGAGCGGGAGCCGAAATCGTGGCGCCTGCCCAGGACGCGTTCTGGGGCGGCTATTCCGGTCATTTTATGGATCCCGACGGGCATTTGTGGGAAATCGTCTGGAACCCGGCTTGGGAGATCGAAGACTGAAAACAGACTGAAAATCGGCGGCCGGTCCGGTTTCCGGGCCGGACCCTTCCTGGCAGGTCATGGAGAGCATGGCGCATACGTTGGCTTATGACGGAACGGTCATGGGCGACACCCAGCAGGGCCGGCCCTTGCCGACCGACCGTTGGCATGCGGAGATTCCGGCCATCGTCGTTGTCGGCGAAAATAGCGAGCCGTTTTTCCGCGATGCGGCAAGGACCTTAAGCGAGCTGCTTGCGAGCGGCGAATACGGCACGCTGCCCGGCCAGGACCATTCGGCCGTCATGACGGCGCCGGGCGAGCTTGCCGGCAAAATGGCCGATTTTTTCAACGCCCGGCATAATCGCAATCGGTAAGAAACGCGTCTCTCCCCGGAATGGTATACTGCATAAAAAACTTTCCTTTCCGACGGAGGAGACGCGATGACACGCAAAATCCAAACGATTGCCCCGAATCTGTGGTTCGCTCATCAGGCGGAGGAAGCGGCAACGTTTTATACGTCGATATTCAAGAATTCCGGCATCGATAACGTCACCCGATACGGCCAAGAAAGGCATGAGACCGACGGGATTTCGGAAGGGCAAGTCATGACCGTGGATTTCAGGCTGGACGGCCAGCATTTCGTTGCCTTAAACGGAGGCCGCGAATTTGCCTTTACGGAGGCCATCTCCTTTATCGTCCATTGCGAATCGCAGGAAGAGATCGATTATTACTGGGACAAGCTGTCCGAAGGCGGAGACGAGAAAGCCCAAGTATGCGGCTGGCTGAAGGACAAGTTCGGGGTGTCCTGGCAAATCGTGCCCGCCAACCTGACCGAGCTGGTCGGCGGTCCCGATGCCGCGGCGACGGATCGGGTCATGAAGGCAATGCTTCAAATGAAAAAGCTGGACATGGAGGCGCTTCGTCAGGCCTACGAAGGGTAAGCGCAAGCGTCCTGTTTACGTTTTTCGCAATTCGGTTAACTTCCTCTTACGGCAAGGCTCGTCCGTATTTCCGAGCCCGATGGAAGAGGAGCGTGGTTTACGATGTTCGGGATGATCCTCGTCAAGCTGCTGATCGGCTTCGCCGGCTTGTGGCTCATTACGTTCGTCATCGGCAGAAAGCAACTGGGCCAGGTGACGCCGCTCGATTTTTTCACGTCCATTCTGCTTGGCGAGCTTGTCGGCAGCACGATTTACGACGACAAAGTCAAGCTCGCGCATCTGCTGTTCGCGCTGGCCGTATGGGCGCTGCTTTCGTTCAGCATCGAAAAGCTGTCGATCCGTTTCACGCAAATGCGGCGGCTGGCGGAGGGGCGAACGGTGCTTCTCATCGACCGGGGAGAAGTCAACCTGAAGCTGCTCCGTGCGTGCAAGCTCGATTTCAACCAGCTGATGTCGATGCTGCGCGAAAACGGCATCTTTCGGCTGGACGAGGCCGTTTTCGCGCTTTACGAGCCAAACGGGAAAATCAGCGTCGTTCCGAAATCGGAGGGGGCTCCGGCGATCCCGGTCATCGAAGCGGGGAACATCCTGAAGGAAGCGTTCCGGGGGAAAGCGCTTTCCGAAGACGGCATTCGGGAGTTGGCCAAAAGTCGCGGTTATGCCGATATTCGCGATATTGCGTACGCGGAGTATGTGGAGCAAGAGAATAAGCTCGTCATTGTCGGGAAAAAACGATCGAAGAAACGGGACCGTTCCGCGGGCTAAGTTCGAACAGCCGCGCGGGGCGGTTTCCGGCATTTCCGGCGCCAATTGCCGCTCGACCGGCAATCTATGCGCGTCCGCAGCGCCGAATTCCACCCATGTAGCGCGCCGGGTGTACTACATTCGCATATTCGGCCCCGGGCTCGCCCCATGTAGCGCACCGGGTGCACTGCATTCGCGCCGCATGCGCCCGCCCCCCCGCCGTTCGCCAATGCGAATTACGCTTCGACGTGCTCCGGCGCTCCGGCCTTGCGTCCGACCGGTTCCGCCTTGTACGTTTCTCCCCATTTCTTCATGAGCAAAATAATCGGAACGAGCGTCCGCCCGAATTCCGTCAAGGAATATTCGACCTTAGGCGGAACCTGCTTGTACACCTCGCGATGAACGATGCCGTCCTCTTCCAATTCCCGCAACTGCAGCGTCAGCATCCGCTGGGTGATGGCCGGACATATTTTGCGAAGTTCGCTGAACCTTTTGGCCCCTTCGATGAGATGATACAGCAGCACGCCCTTCCATTTTCCCCCGATGACGTCGAGCGTATATTCCACCGGACAGCCTTCCTCGTTCGGACAAATTCCGTAACCGCTTTTCCGATCGCGCATGAGAAAACCCTCCTAGCCATCCAATAGTATACAAATAGATACAATACAACACGAATGTACGTACTTCTCATTCTAGAACTTCTTCTTTAGAATGACAACAGAAACCAAGACATCCGATGAAGGAGTGTGGAAAACATGACCACGATGAAAGCGGTAGGCCTGTATAACTATCTTCCGATCGAGCATCCCGAAAGCCTGATCGAACTCGAGCTTGCGAAGCCCGTTCCGACCGGAAGGGATTTGCTGGTCAAAGTGAAGGCCGTTTCGGTCAATCCGGTCGATACGAAGGTCAGGGCGCCCAAGGACAGAACGGAATCTTCGCCCAAAGTGCTGGGTTGGGACGTGGCGGGAGTGGTCGAGCAAACGGGGCCGGAATGCGTCTTGTTTCAACCGGGCGACGAAGTCTACTATGCGGGAAGCATTACGCGCCCGGGCGGCAACAGCGAATTTCATCTCGTCGACGAGCGGATTGTCGGAAGGAAGCCCTCGTCGCTGGATTTCGCCGAGGCGGCCGCGCTGCCGCTGACGGCCATCACCGCTTGGGAGGGGCTGTTCGAGCGGCTCGGCATTTCCCGGAGCAAGGAAGACAATGCCGGCAAGGCGATTTTAATTATTGGCGCCGCGGGCGGCGTGGGCTCCATTGCCGTTCAGCTCGCGAAAGTTGCCGGACTGACCGTCGTCGGAACGGCTTCGCGCCCGGAGTCGGCGGATTGGGCGGCCGTGCTGGGTGCGGACAATATCATCAATCATTACGAAGGTTTCGTCCCCCAGCTGCAGGCGATCGGGCGGCAAACCGTCGACTATATTTTCTGCCTGAACGCTACGGAGAAGCATTGGCGGAACATGGCGGAAGCGATCGCGCCGCAAGGCAAAATCTGCTCCATCGTGGAGACGAAGGAGGCGTTGGATTTGACGCTGCTCAAAGATAAGAGCGCATCCTTTGCTTGGGAATTCATGTTCACGCGTCCGAAATACGGAACGGAGGATATGGTCGAGCAGCACCGGCTGTTGAACGAGGTCGCCCGGCTTGCGGATGCGGGAGCGCTTCGCACGACGATGACGGAGAGGCTGACGCCGATCGGCGCGGATCAGTTGCGCAAGGCTCATGCCAAAGTGGAGTCCGGCCGGACGATCGGCAAAATCGTGCTGGAGCATTTCGGGTAAAAATCGGATCGATCTGTCCATGGCTCTTCGGAGGCGGTCATGCTAGGATAAAGTTAACGAACGAGAGGAGGATCGCGATGCCGCATTCGATCGTGATTCGGGATGTACTGGAACGGTTGACGGCGGATGTCGGCCCGATCGATCCGACCGTGGACAAGCTCGATCCGGGAGATCCGGACGCGGCCGTCAAGGGAATCGTCACCGCATTCGCCGCAACCTGGCATGTCGTGGAGAGGGCGATCGCCTTGGGCGCCAACTTGATCGTCTCCCATGAGGGAATCTTTTTCAGCCATCGCGGCAAAGAGGAATGGCTTAAGCACGACCCGGTTTATCGGGAAAAAGCGAAGCTGCTGCAGGACACGGGCATCGCCGTTTTTCGCTATCACGACTACGCGCACCGCCGCCAGCCCGACGGCATTACGGAGGGCTTGATCGAGGCGCTCGGCTGGCAGGCATACGTGGAAAAGCAGCTGCCGGCCGCCGCGATTTTGGAGATTCCGCCGATGCACGCGCAGGAAGCCGCGGAATACGCGAAAACAAGGCTGGGCATTCCGTACGTGCGCGTTGCCGGAGACCTCGCGGCCTTGTGCAAGCGAGTGGGGGTGCTCGTCGGCTACCGGGGCGGAGGCGCGACGGCGATCCCGTTATTCGAGAACGAACGGCTGGATCTGATCGTGGCCGGGGAAGGTCCGGAATGGGAAACGCCGGAATACGTCAGAGACGCGGCGCGGCAAGGACGCGGCAAAGCGCTCGTCATGCTGGGCCACGCGGAAAGCGAAGCGCCCGGCATGAAAGCTTTGGCCGGCCGGCTCGCGGCTGCGTTCCCGGAGCTTCCCGTTCATTTTGTCGAGGATCTCCCCGTATTCCGGATCATTTGATGCCGGCCGCTTTGGCACCGAGCCGCTTCGCCCGATCCAGCCATTTGCGCCTCAATTCCTCGGTCGACGGCTTGACCGGACTCAGCTCGGTGACGCGCACGGGCGAAATTCCGCAAAACTGCAAAATGTTGCGCTTCATAACCTGAATGCCCGCCCGCCTGTAGATCCACCGATTGTACCAGATCGGAGTGTCCATCGTCACGATGAGATGGGCGGACTTTCCGGTCAAAAGCTTATCCCACAGCAGAGAATCCTTCCGGTATTTGAAAGCGAAGCCCGGCAAAAAAACGCGATCGATAAACCCCTTCAAAACGGCGGGCATCGCCCCCCACCATGTCGGATAGACGAATACGAGGTGGTCGGCCCAGCGAATCCATTTTTGCGCTTCGGTCAGTTCTTCCTCCAGCTCCGTTCTTTGCCGATACCCGAAACGCAAATTCGGATCGAAGCGGATTCGGCTCAAATCGATTTTCCGCACCTCGGCCCCGCTGCCGGAGGCCCCTTCCATATAGGCATCGGACAAGGCCGAGCAGAAGCTTTGCGGATCGGGATGTCCGGCGACGACGACAATTTTTGTTTTCATTTGCGCGTTCCTCCTCATGTTTCCCCACTGAATCTTTTGATACAATCATCATAAGGCGCTGGCGAGGCCCGGGCATATGATCGGCAGCGCAAAAAAAGCTGCGATTTCGCGCAAGGAGGAACCGAGGATGACAAACCGGGCAGTCGCCGTTTCCATGCTCTACCCGATTATGAAATCGATCGCGCGCAGGGGATACGACACGAACCGTTTTTGCGAATACGCATCGATCGACCCCGCGATGTTGCAGGATGCGGAGGCGCGCATCGCGGGAGAGGAGCTGGAGCGCATCGTTCGGGCGGCCGCGGAGTATACGCGGGACGAGTTTTTCGGCTTGCGCCAGGGGCAGATGATGGAGTTCGCGGACATGGGCATTCTCGGCTACGTGATGATGCACTCCCGCACGGTAGCCGACGCACTCGCCGCTTACCGGCGGTATAACGACATCTTTTGCAGCGGGTTTAACCTGATCTGCGAGACGCGCGGGGAAGACGCCTATATCCGGCCGGTCCTGCAATACCCGGGAACCTTTTCCCGTCATTGCGTCGAGGATATGGCGAGTTCGGTCTACCAACTGATCGGAAAATTAAGCAACGTGAACGTTCCGCTGCTGGAAGTCCGGTTCGCGCATGAGGCGCCGGCGGATATCGAACCCTACAGGGAGGCGTTCGGGATCGTTCCCGTTTTCGCTGCGGGAGAAGACGTTTTGCGCATGAAAAAAGATCTGCTGAACGTACCGGTGCTGTATTCCGATTCCCGCCTGCTCTCCATTTTCGAAAGCCTGGCGCAGGAAACAAACGGCGATTTGGCCCGCATGAGCCGTTTTTCGGAGCAGGTCGCGCGCTGGATGAAAAAAAGTTTGCCCTTTTCGTTGCCGACTTTGCAGGATACGGCCGAATTTTTCGGCACGAGCGCAAGAACGCTGCAAAACCGGTTAAAAGAAGAAAACACGACCTTTCAGGAATTATCCGTTCAGGTACGGAAGGAACTGGCCGAAGGCTATTTGCGACAAGGCGGGCTTTCCGTCGGCGATATCGCTTACGCACTGCACTTTTCGGAGCCGAGCGCATTTCAAAACGCTTTCAAAAAGTGGACGGGATTGACGCCCGGGCAATACCGCGCAAACGTTCGCAAGCCGGGAGGAAATTCGGAAAAGCCGGTCTATCACGGGCTGCCGCGGCAAGTTGTACGGTGAACAATTTGACGAAAAGCGTCGAATTTGGTTACGATAGGTACGCTCGCATAGCGAACGGAAGCTTCCGTCAAGGAGGATGAAACGGATGAGCATGAAAGCCGACCGAATCAAAAAAACGAAGGCGCCGCAAGCGCCGGCGGGGCTCGAGGGCAGACTGCCGCCGGGCCAGGTGCTGACCGAGCGGTTTCCGATCCTTCACGAAGGCGAAGTGCCGGTTTACGATCTGGAGCGGTGGGATTTGCGCATATTCGGGGAAGTCGCGGAGGCGCGTTCGTTTACCTTCGAGGAGATCCTCGCGCTGCCGAAAACCCGGGTCGTCGCCGATATCCACTGCGTGACCCGCTGGTCCAAGTTCGATACCGAATGGGAAGGCGTGCGATTCCGCGATTTGCTCCGCTTGGCGGACGTCAAGCCGGAAGCGAAGTACGTCATGATTCACGGGGACAACGACTACGAGACGAATTTGCCGCTGGAAGATCTGCTGGGCGACGAAGTGCTGCTCGCCTACCATTTCGACGGCAAACCGCTGACGGACAAGCACGGCTGGCCGCTGCGCCTCGTCGTACCGCACCTGTATTTCTGGAAAAGCGCCAAATGGATTCGCGGTATCGAGTTCATGAAGGAGGACCGCCCGGGCTTCTGGGAACGCAACGGCTTCCACAACTACGCCGATCCGTTCCGGGAGCAGCGTTTCTCCGGCGAGGATCTGGGCATACCGGAAGACGAGTGGGTCGGGAAGGATTTCGATTAATGCGGAAAAAGCGGCTCGGGTAGCGTCTCCCGGGCCGCTAAAATCAAAAGATCCTATCCGCGGGGCAGGGGATTAATTTCGTCCGACGCGTAGCCGAACAACCGCATGCCCTCGCGGCAAGTTTCCGCAATAACCGCGATATCCTTCCCGGATCGCTCGGCGCGGGTGCTGTTCAGATTGACGCCGAGCACGCTTTCGAGCGCCGCGACCGGAACGTCCGCAAGCTCGGACAGCAGCCGGAGCGTGCGCTCCTCGCGGCCCGCAATGTCCTCGTAGCGAACGAGATGGATGCCGCGCGCGGGATCGCAAAGCGAGGCGTATTCCAGCGCCCGGGCGTTCCACGTTTCCCCGAACCGGCGGGCGTCGTCCGACCAATAGGAGGTTTCGCTTTTCCATACGTCAGCCGGATGCCGGACGAGAAGCACGACGACCGCGTTCGGAAAGCACGCCTTCAGCAGCTCGATTTCGGCTTTCCCGTATCGGACTTCCTTGAAGCCGATGCGATCGTGCTTCATGCCCCGGTCGTCATACAGCGTCTTGAGGCACGCCCTGAGCGCCGCGACGACCGCCTCGTCCACGGCGCGTTCGTCCGGCGACATGTTGGCGATCCAGGTGTTCGGATTTTCGCCGCTGGCGAAATAAGCCTCCCTTTCCGCCTTGCCGTGAACCGAAAAATGCTTCGCCAGGACGCCGATTTTGACGAATTCGCTGACGATGCCCCCGTGCTCCCCCAAATCAAGGTGGCGGGGCGGGCATTGAACAAACGCTGGACTAACGTGGATCCGGTTCGAAAAGCGATCGCGGATACGATGACGTCCATTCCCATTCCCCCTTCGCATTCAAAACGCCGTCGACCGGGCGGCCGATATCGTCCCGAATCTCCTTTAACGCCAAAATCAGGTCCGGTTTCGAATGCACGGCCGTACTCCAATTCATCCACTGCAGGCGGCCGAACGAAAGCAAGGCCGCCGGCGCGACGGTTTTAAGCCGCAAATAAACGAGATGCCCCTGCTCAAAAGCGAAACGATCGTCGCGCCCAGCTTCCCGTTGCCGGCCGGAACATCGTTCAGGTAGATTTCGATTTGACGCGCTTTTCCGGCGCTACTCCCGGGTTTTCGAGAGCTCGCCTCGACCATCGGGCGGATGATGTCGGACCACTTGCTTTCCCAGCGCCGCTTGGAAAAAACGCTCGCAACCTCGGCTGCGCGCCGTTTCAGCACGGCCATCTTGACGGGGGCGTTCAGCAGCTCCTCGATCGCCGCGACGAGAGCTTCGTATTCGGCTCGATCAGCAGCCCGTTATAGTCGTGGATGACCAGGTCGGGCAGTCCGCCGATGCGCGTCGCGATGACCGCGTTGCCGCACGCCATCGCCTCCAGGCAAGAAAGGCTCGTGCCTTC
Organism: Cohnella algarum; assembly: GCF_016937515.1. Lineage (NCBI taxonomy): Bacteria > Bacillati > Bacillota > Bacilli > Caryophanales > Paenibacillaceae > Cohnella > Cohnella algarum. The sequence continues at coordinate 5,807,737 of NZ_JAFHKM010000002.1, read as the reverse complement.
GCTGAACAGCGTCGGAATCAGCGCGATGTCGGCCTGCCGGTAGGCGCTTGCCATCTCCTCGAGCGGCAATGAATAAAGCCGGATCCGGTTTCCCCATTTGCGGATTTTTTCCTCCACGTGAACCGTGTCGGCCGCGTCCCCGTTGCCGACGAAATGGAAGTCGACGGACGGGTACTTTTCCAGAATCCGATCGACCGCATCCAGCGTCATATACAAGCCGCGCGGTTTGTACAGCCGCCGCGGGTACAAGATGACCGTGCGGTCGCGGGGTTCGAGAAAGCCTTTCCGAGGCGAGAACGCTTCGGCGTCGACGTAGTTCGGAATGACTTTGATTTTCCGGCCCAGCTCGTAATCGATCGTTTGAAACCAGTTGGCCGAATTGGTGTCGACGGAGACAAGCTCGCCGCAGATCCGGGCACCTTCGATGAAGCGCCGGTTAATTTCCCAGAACGCGCTGCCGTCTTTGTACTTCGCAGCAGGATTATCCCAGCTGACGCCGTGAATGATGCCGATGCTGGGCGTAGCCGTTCCGTGCGGCCAGGCGTTGAAATAAGCGGAATAGACGGCCAAAAGGGCGCGTTCGGCGGTTTGCTCCCGAAACAGCCGGTTGAACATTTTAACGGAGGAGAAGGTGAATTCCCTCGCGTGCTGGCCTCCTCTGGACAACGACACGACATCGATATTGCGAATCCGCCGCACCCAAGGATAATTTCCGTATTGGTAAATGACGAAGCCGAGACCCATTCGCTCGCACAATCGGCCCAGATCGATCAAATACCGCTCAGCGCCGCCGGAGTAAAACCGTTCCCCCTCGAAATCGAGAAACGTCGTCGCCATGACCGCCACTTTTCCCGCCGGATCGTAGTTGGCATAGGCTTTCCAGGCGTTCGCCGCCGCCGTCAATCGTTCTTCCACCTTCTCGAGACGCTTCGCCCACGTCTGTTCCCGGGCGAAGCGAACGGCTTCCGTTTTCGCCAGGCGGGCGGTTTCCTCCTTCAGGCAGTGGTCGAGTTCGGCCAAAAAAGCGTTCGCTCCGCTCGCGATGCGCATCCATGGGGAAGCGTAAGGGGTCATTTCCGCGATCGGGGCGGATACGACCGGCAGTCCCGAAGCGGCATATTCGAAAAATTTGACGGGCGACACGCGGTCGGTCACCTCGTTCACGAGGAAAGGGATGACGGCGGCATGGAAATAACGGGCGTAAAGCATGATTTGCTTGTACATTTTGAAGCCCATGAGATGAATATTGCTTTGCGCGAGCTTTCCGGGATCGATCCCGATTTTGCCGATCAGGACAAACTGCCAGTCGGGCCGTTTTTGCGCCAGCTTGGCGATAAGCTTCGCGTCGAACCACGGTTCGATCGCGCCGAAATACCCGATGATCGGGGAGCCCGATGCCAGAATCGGTTTCAAATCGTCCGGGGCTTCGGCCGGAACGTCCGCGAAATCTTCAAGCCGCGCCGCGTTCGGCAAGTAAAGGGCATCCGCCCTGCTTTCCGCGTAGGAAAGGAGCTTGCGCGCGGAATAAGTCACGACGTCGGCTCTTTGCAGCAATTCCCGGTGCTTTTGCAGCATGCCTTCGTCATATTGGGAGAAAAACGTCAAATCGTCCAGAATGTCGTACCAGACGGTTCGATGGGGAAACAGCTCGCCCAGCGCCATTTGCATGATCCACGTGCACAGAACGATGACCGATTGGCTTCGGAGAGCGGAAAGCAGCTCGGCTTCCCCCCGGCGCAGCACATACAGATTCGGCTCGATTTGACGCGCTTCGAAAGGTTCCTTGGAGCTTTCGCAGAAAAAGCAGAGATACCCCCTGGCGGCCATTTCCCGGAGCAAATGCTGCGGCCGTTGCTGCGGTTCCCAATCGACGGCTTCCGGGTAAACGACGATCGCCTTGTATGTGTTTTCCCCCAATATTTTCATCAGCGTCAGCGCCGTCGTCTCCGGCGGTCTCGCAAGCAACGTCCTGTAATAGTGTTGACGGCTTAAATAATTTGTCGCAAAATCCGTTCGTTCAGCGGTCAACTTCGCAACCTCCCCATCGGCTCCGGCATTTTTCGCGCGCGCGAGTCTGCTTCAGTTTATGTGAACAGGCGTTTTCCCATATGGTCGTTTGTCCACGGCGGCAGCCAATTGTGCGCTTGCGGATGGGTTGTTTCCTCATCTTCGGATAGACGAGTTGCCATCGTACAATCATCCACATAACCTGCTACGGAAATCGACTTGGGAGGAGTGAGTTTCGGTTGACAATTGACAAAGCTTGCAAAAAGCCTAAACCGAAGAAGAAAAAACGGGTCATTCACGGGCGGGTGAAGTCGTTTCGTTCCTTCTTTCTTAAAGCGCTGCGCGCGCTGAGAAAGAAATTTCATCATCTCGCGTTCAAGGTCGACGCGTTTCGGGATCAGGTGGAGTCGCTTCAGGCAAAAGAGGGACAGATCGCCGCGCTCGCGACGCAAGTCGGCGCGCTGACGACGCAGGTCGGATCGTTGAATACGCAGGTCGGGACGCTGACTTCGCAAGTCGGCACGCTTCAATCCCAGGTTGGCTCGCTGGGCCAACAAGTCGGCGCGCTGAACAATCAGTCCGGCAGCCTCGCCCAAAGGGTCGGGGCGCTCGAAGCCCGGAACGCGTCGCTCGCTTCGGAAATCGGCGCGCTGCAATCCCAAAACGGGACGCTTTCATCGCAAATCGCAACGCTTGGCTCCCAGTATTCGTCGCTTGCGTCGGAAATCGGAACGCTCGGTACGCAGCTCGGCACGGCCAATGCGGCCATCCAGCAAATCCAGGCTGTCGTCGGTGCCATTACCGAGGAATACGCGGGGTTGTCCGCGACGCTGCAGGGCCGGGTCGGCACGACCATTACGGTCGATACGGACGCCGGTTCGGTGTCAGGCACGCTCGTCGCGGTCGGAACGAATTATGTGCAAATTCAGGAGCCGACGGGCGACATCGTATTTATCCTTTTTGAAAATATCAATTTTATCGCTTGACGCGGGAGGTGCGAACAATTGGATTTTGAAACGGCGATCGCGCAATATATCGGCCGGAGCGTCGAGGTGTTCATGACGAATGATTTTATCCAAGGCACGCTTCTGGGAGTCGGCAACGGGGTATTGACGGTAAATGCGGTCAGTTCCAGTTATTCGTCGATCACGGGCCCGGTCAGCATCCTGATCCAAAACACGGAGTTCGTGCGCGTGCTGGCCTAATCGTCCGGCCGCTCCCGAAGAAGCGTTTCGCGCATCCATGCCTTCCATGCCGGGTAGTTCGCCTTGTTTCGCTGGGTTACGCTGGATAGCCGGATCCGTCTGTTATACAGGGCCTGGGGAATCCGGAGCAAAGGTCGCTCCTGCATGACGCGGGCAAGCATCTGCAAATCTTCGTACAATCGGCCGTCGAACGGATCCGTCACCAGCCATCCTCCCAGCCGTCTCAGCAATGCGATGCGAAAAGCTCTCGGCGCGAGCGGAAAGGGCTGTTCCAGCAGCCGCCAGGCGTCGAGAGGCTCCGCAATGCTTCGGGTTCCGGCGTAGACCAGTCGTTTGCCGGACAGTTCCCGCCATTCGACGCAGTCGGCGTAGATGGCGCCCGCCCGGTCGTCGTCCCGGGCGCGAGCCGCAATGGCGGAGGCGCAATCCGGCGCCAGCCAGTCGTCCGCGTCGAGTTCCATCAGCCATTGGCCTCTGGCGGCCGATAAAGCCGAATTCAAGGCGGCGCGCCTTGCCGCGGTTGCGTTCGATTCGTAGCACGCGCACACGCGAATCCATAAGCAGCGGATGTTCGTCAAGTATCCGCCGCGTGCGGTCGGTCGAGCCGTCGTCCGCTACGATCAGTTCCCAATCGCGAAAGGTCTGGACGCGCACGCTGCGTACGGCCCAAAGCAGAACGTCCGCGTTATTGTACGTGCAGAGGACGATCGACAGCAAGGGCCGCTCGTTCTCGAGAGGCGATGTATTCGTTCCTGAAAGCAGAGGCTTCAGCTCGCGCCATTCCCGCGCGGTCTTGTGCCAGCCCAAATTTCGCCGCGGCTTCGGAAGAAAGCCGTCGGCGGGCACCGTTTTCCACGTATGAAATGGGTCGAGCCGCAGTTTTTTTTCCAGCAGTACGTACCGCTCGAAAGGCAGCAGGTCCGGCTCGGCGAATCCCCCGGACGAACGGACCGCTTCCGTGCGCCAAACGATCGGAGCGCTCGGTTCTTCCGCCGGATTCGGCTTCCGCGCGGCTAGAAGCGCGACGATTCCGGCGTCCTTCGGGCCGAGCGAAGGCAGCGATCGCGCAACGAGCTCGAAAAATTCGGGCTGCACGGCATCTCCGGCCGTAAACGTCGCGAAAAAGGGTTCGGCGTAATCCGTAAGCACGCGGTTCATCGTCGCCGCCGCGCCGGCAGCGACCCGGACGAAGCGGCAGCCGGCGCAAGCGGCCGCGATGCCGTCCTCCGTTCGCTGCGCGAGCTTGCCGTCCGCGGCGTCCAATATGAATACGAGCATCGAAACCTCCGGCGCAAATAGAGTGTACGGCTTTTATACGATATGTTCGAGCGGCGAAAAACGTCATCGTTTTCCGAAAGGTTGGGGCAAATGAGCGTGGTGATCTATCCGCCGACGCTGGATTGGCATTGGATGAAGCAGCGTCCGCAGCAGCTGATGCGGCGGTTGGCGGCGGCCGGGCATACCGTTTATTTCTGCAACCGGACGCAAGCGGCCCGTCCCGTTCAGACGGTCGAGCCCGATTTGCATGTCGTTCACGATCATGAACGTTGGTTATCGGAACAATGGCCGGCCATCCGCCGTTCCGCTCGCGGGAAGATCGGCGTCTGGTGCAGCCTTCCGTTTCGGGTTCGCGAAGCCACGCGGGATTACGCGCCCGACTGGCTCGTTTACGATTGCGCGGACGAGATGGCCGAATGGCTGCGTTACGAAAAAGAAGCGGTCGCGGCGGCGGATGCCGTCGTCTGCTCGTCCGCGCGGCTTAAGGAGCGGCTTGCGCGCAGCTATCCGGACAAGCGGATCGAGCTCGTCCGCAACGGGTACGATCGGGCGATGAACTTGCACGCAGGCCCGCCGGGCGCAGAAGCGGACCCCGCGGTATCGGAGCCGGGGAAGCGGCGCATCGGTTACATCGGCGCGTGGGCGCCGTGGATCGACGTGCCGCTCGTGCGCGAGCTGGCTCGTCTTCCGGATGCCGAAGTCGTTGCGGTCGGCCCGGAATTCGGACGGAAATACGGGCCGACGGCCGGCTCCGTCCGGTTCGTCGGGCTAAAGCCGCACGAGGAGCTGCCCGGCTATATCCGGAGCTTTTCCGTTTGCGTCATCCCGTTTCGCGTTACGCCGCTTACGCTTGCGGTGAATCCGGTCAAAGCCTACGAATATTTGGCGGCCGGAAAGCCGGTCGTGTCCGCCGCTTTGCCGGAATGCGGACTGATGGCGCCGCACGTCGACATTGCGCCCGACCGGCCGTCATTCGTCCAAGCGGTATCGAGGCGGCTCGAATCGCCGGGAGACGGCGAAGAGCGCAGGCGATTCGCGCTGGCCAATTCGTGGGAACGCAGGGGAGCGGCTATCGCGGCGCTGATCGGCGAGCTCGAGAGCCGTTGACGATCTCGCCGCTAATCCATCTAGCGGTCAGGAGGAGGGATTCGTTTGGGCAAAGGCGCAACCGTTTGGCTGACCGGCTTGTCCGGCGCGGGCAAAACGACGATTTGCCGGCTCGTCGAGCGGAAGCTTTCCGAAGCGGGCGTTCCGGTGGAACGCCTGGACGGAGATGAAGTCCGGAGCCGGCTGTGTCCGGATCTCGGCTTTTCCCGGGAAGACCGGATTCGGAACATCGAGCGCGTATCCTACGTCGCCAAGCTGCTGACGCGCCACGGCGTCGTGGTGCTGGCTTCGTTCATTTCGCCTTATCGTTCGATGCGGGCTTTTTTGCGCAGCGAAATCGACCCTTTCGTTGAAGTTTATGTCAAATGCCCGCTCGAGGAGTGCATTCGGCGGGACGTAAAAGGATTGTACCGGAAGGCGCTGGCCGGAAGCATCCCGGCGTTCACCGGGATTTCGGATCCGTACGAGGAGCCGGACCGTCCGGAGTTGGTCCTCGATACCGAACACGAGACGGCGGAGGAGAGCGCGGCGAAAACGATCGAATATTTGAAGGAGCGGGGATACGTTTCCGTTTGAACGTGACATTTCGGCGCGAATCTTGAACAAACCCGATTTTTCCTACTAGCCGGCATGATTTGCAGGAATCGCCTTCCAACAGCGAAAAAAAACGACCTGCAGCGTTTTCGCTGCCGGTCTTCTTTGCAAGGCGGGATGCCGAGGCTTAGGATCCGATCCTTGCGAACAAAAACATGCGGATGCCTTTTCATGAACGGCCTCCTCCCAATCGGAAAATCGCGGCTTTGCCGGCCGATTCCCCGAATACGTTGCGGGTATCGTAAATGAGCGACGCGCGTTTCATCATCCGTGCTGCGGGAATACAGGAATGATCGGTCAGCACGACGACGCAATCTGAGGACTCCAGGCTATCGTCGGTCAGCGGAACGCTCTCCATGCGCTCCTCTTCAATCCGAATCGAAGGGACATAGGGATCGTGATACCGGACGTCGGCGCCCGTTTTTTTCAGCAGCTTCAAAATTTCCAGCGCCCCGGAATCCCGGACGTCGTTCGTATTGCGCTTATAAGCGACTCCGTATATAAGAATGCTGGAGTCGCTTATTGGCTTCAGCGGAGACAGCCTGGCTTGAATTTGTTCGACGATATAAGCGGGCATACGGTGATTGACTGATCTGGACAAACCGATGAAGCCCGTATCCATGCCGCGCTGCTGGACGGCCCATTGCAGGTAAATGGGATCTACCGGAATGCAGTGGCCGCCTATCCCCGGACCCGGATAAAAGGCCGAGAAGCCGAACGGCTTCGTCTTTGCCGCGTCGATAATTTCCCAAACGTCAACCTTCAGTTGGTCGCAAATCATGGCCAGTTCGTTGATGAAAGAAATGTTGACGAACCGGTAGGCGTTTTCAAGCAGCTTGGTCATTTCGGCGGCTTCCGTCGTCGATACGGCGATCACGTCGGCAAACACGGATCCGTAAAGTTCGCGTACTTTTTCCAGGCAGGGCTTGGTGACACCGCTCACGATTTTGGGGATATTTTGCAGCGAATGCGTTCGGTTGCCCGGATCGACCCGCTCGGGAGAGTATCCCAAATAAAAATCTTTGCCGGCCGCAAGCCCCGATTCCTCGAGTACCGGAAGCAAGGCTTTCCTTGTCGTTCCCGGGTAAGTCGAACTTTCCAGAACGACAAGCTGCCCGCTCCGGAGCCTGTCTTTCAATTTCCTCGCGGCCTCCATCAAATAGCTCAAATCCGGTTCGTGCCGTTCGTCCAGCGGGGTGGGAACGCAAATAACGACGGCTTCGGCCCCGGCCAGCGCATCGTAATCGGCGGCGATTACAAAGCCCCGATCCAACGCGGAGCGAACGGTCTCGTCCGTCAGATCGGGCAGATAGCTTTCTCCCCGCTTCAGCATTTCGATTTTGCGGGGATCCCTGTCAATGCCGATAACCCTGTACCCCTTCTCCAGAAACAGAAGGGCCAGCGGAAGGCCGACATAACCAAGCCCGATGACGGATAGGGTTATGTTTCGCGTATTCATAACATTCCACCTCTACTAATGTCTGCCCTTGCCCGATCATGATAATGTATGAAAACCCGCAATGGTTGGAGTGGACGAATCGCCTTTCGAGCAAGAGCGCCGGAAAGCCAAAGCAATGCTGACGGAAAGTCGTTTACTGAATGTCTCCCCGCAGTTTTCGGATTGAATGGGCCGGATGCCGCACCGCGTCCAATTAAGCTCGATCAGGATGATGGACAAAGTAGGAGCTTCCAATATTGGCCTGTTCCGGAAATAAGGGCGCGCGCATAGCGGTTCGGATTAGCTTGACATATAGGGGTGGGGGGTATATAGTAAGAATCAAGAATCGAACAAAACTTCGTAACGCCCTCGCGTTGGCAGGCGTTATGGAAGCGAAGCGGAGCGGAGGCGAGCATAATGGCGAAATCGGAACCGGCCGAACGCGAAACAAACGAAATCGCGGCCGAAGCCGCAAAGCATGGGCATGGCGAACATGGCGAACATGGCGAACATGGCGAGCAGGGGTGCGGCAGCGAATGCGGAACGACGCGAAAAAGTCACCATTCGGATAAAGTCAAGAGCAGCCTGATCAGCCGGCTGAACCGGATCGAGGGCCAGGTGCGCGGCATCAAGGGACTGATCGAGAAGGATACGTATTGCGACGACGTCCTTCACCAGATCGCCTCGGTGCAGGCCGCGCTGAACGGAGTAGGAAAGCTTTTGCTGGAGCACCATATGAAAAGCTGCGTCATCGAGCGGATCCAGGAAGGCGACGAGGACGTCGTATCGGAGCTGATGACGACGATCCAGAAGCTGATGAAGTAGAAAAACGCCGAAAGGCGTTTTTGCTTGGCTTTCAATATAGGGTATAGGGGTATATGAAGCAAGACGAGGAGGAAAACATCATGGAATCGAACATGGACTCGATCTCGGCCGCGGACGCGGAAAAAGAAATCGCCCGGTTCAAGCTCGAAGGAATGACCTGCGCCGCCTGCGCGAACCGAATCGAAAAAGGAATAAGCAAAATGCCCGGCGTCGCGAGCGCTTCCGTCAATTTCGCGATGGAAACCGCCCGGATCGAGTACGCGCCGGGAGCGGTATCCGTGGCGGACATGCAGCGCAAAGTCGAACAGCTCGGCTACAAGGCGGTTGCGGAGCGGGAGGGCGACAAGCCGGACGATCGCCGGGACAAAGAGCTTCGGCGGCAAAAAGGAAAGCTTATCGCGTCGGCGCTGCTCTCGCTGCCGCTGCTGTGGAGCATGGTCGCGCATTTTTCGTTCACCTCATGGATGTATATCCCGGATTTGCTGATGAATCCGTGGGTTCAGCTCGCATTGGCCACGCCGGTGCAGTTCTATATCGGAAAAGCGTTTTATGTCGGGGCGTACAAGGCGCTTCGGAACAAAAGCGCGAACATGGACGTGCTCGTCGCGCTGGGCACCTCGGCCGCCTATTTTTACAGCTTGTATTTGACGGTCGACTGGTCGTTAAGCGGAGGAGGCGCCCATCACGCTCCGTCGCTGTATTTTGAAACGAGCGCGATTCTGATTACCCTCGTGCTGCTCGGCAAATGGTTCGAAACGCTCGCCAAAGGCCGCACGTCGGAAGCGATCCGTTCGCTGATGAAGCTCCGGGCGAAAACGGCGGTCGTCGTTCGCGACGGAGAGGAACGGCAGGTCCCCGCGGAGGAAGTCGTCCGCGGCGATATCGTGCTCGTGCGTCCCGGCGAGAAGATTCCGGTGGACGGCGAAGTGCTCGACGGCGAATCGGCAGTGGACGAATCCATGCTGACGGGGGAAAGCCTTCCCGTCGCCAAAAAAGCCGGGGACGCCGTGTTCGGGGCGACGATCAACAAAAACGGCGCGCTGCGTTTCCGGGCGACGAAGGTCGGCAAGGATTCGGCGCTCGCGCAAATTATCCGGGTCGTCGAGGAGGCGCAAGGCTCGAAAGCTCCGATTCAGCGCGTCGCGGACGTCATCTCCGGCATTTTCGTTCCGATCGTCGTCGCCGTCGCCGCGGCCGCTTTTGTCGCGTGGTACTTCTTCGCGGCGCCGGGAGAACTTTCGGAAGCGCTCGAGAACGCGATCGCGATTCTCGTCATCGCCTGTCCCTGCGCGCTGGGCCTGGCGACGCCGACTTCGATCATGGCCGGATCGGGCCGGGCCGCGGAGCTCGGCATCCTGTTCAAGGGCGGCGAGCATCTGGAGCAAACCCATAAAATCGACACGGTCGTGCTGGACAAAACCGGAACCGTGACGAAAGGGAAGCCGGAGCTGACGGACGTTCGGGCCGCAGACGACGAAACGGAATTTCTCCGGCTCGTCGGCGCGGCGGAAAAAGCGTCGGAGCATCCGCTTGCGGAGGCGATCGTCGCCGGCATCCGGGAGCGCGGCATCGGGCTGCCGGAAGCGGCGTCCTTCGAAGCGCTGCCGGGCTTCGGCGTCAAGGCCGAAATCGAGGGCAAGCGCATCTGGATCGGAACGCGCCGTCTGATGGAGAGCCTTGACGTGGACGCAAGCGGCGCTTACGAAGAGCTGGAGGCGCTGGAGCGGCAGGGCAAGACCGCGATGCTGGCGGCGGTCGACGGGCGCTTCGCGGGCATCGTCGCGGTCGCGGATACGGTCAAGGAAACGTCGAAAGCCGCCGTCGCCAGGCTCCGCGAAATGGGCATTCAGGTCATCATGATCACGGGGGACAACGAGCGGACGGCGAAGGCGATCGCGGATCAGGTCGGCATCGCGGAAGTGCGGGCGGAGGTGCTGCCGGAGCAGAAGGCGGCGGAAGTCCGCAAGCTGCAAGCGCTCGGCCGAACGGTCGCGATGGTCGGGGACGGCATCAACGACGCGCCGGCGCTTGCGACGGCGAACGTCGGCATGGCCGTCGGAACCGGCACGGACGTCGCGATGGAAGCGGCGGACGTGACGCTCATGCGCGGCGATCTGTCGGGCATCCCGGACGCGATCGAAATGAGCCGCAAGACGATGCGCAACATCAAGCAAAATTTGTTCTGGGCGCTCGGGTACAACACGCTCGGCATCCCGGTGGCCGCCATCGGGCTGCTGGCCCCGTGGGTGGCCGGCGCGGCGATGGCGTTGAGCTCGGTCTCGGTCGTGCTGAACGCGCTCAGGCTGCAGCGGGCGAAAGTTCGCTCTTAGTCGAAACACAACCGTCAAGATCGGAGAATGAGGCATGAAAAACCGCATTGTCGTCATCGGGGGATACGGGCAAGTCGGGGGCATGATCAGCAAGGAACTGGCCCAGGCATTTCCGGGCCGGGTGCATGCGGCCGGGAGAAGCCGGGAACGGGCCGAAGCTTTGAGCCGGGAAACGGAAGGCCGGGCCCTGCCGATGCAGATTGACCTGACCCGCTCCCCCGATCCGTCGTTTTTTTCGGAAACGAAGCTGGTCGTCATGTGCCTGGATCAGACGGATACCGCGTTCGCACGCGAGTGCCTTCGGCACGGCGTCCATTATATCGATATATCCGCGGACTACGGGTTTCTTTCCCGGCTCCGTCCGCTTCATTCGCTGGCCGAAGAGGGCGGCGCGTCGGCCGTACTGAGCGTCGGACTGGCACCGGGCCTGACCAATTTGCTTGCGCTCCAGGCGAATCGCCAGCTCGACCGGACGGAGTCGATCGACATTTCCGTTATGCTCGGACTTGGGGACGCGCACGGAAGAGCGGCCGTCGAATGGACCGTCGACAACTTGAATGCGAAATTCGCCGTCACGAAACAAGGCATGCCAGCCGAAGCCGACAGCTTTACCGACGGCTATGCCGCCGATTTCGGCGGGCGTCTCGGGAAACGGAAGGCATATCGCTTCAATTTCGCCGATCAGCATATTTTGCCGCAGACGCTTCGGGTTCCGACCGTTTCCACCCGCCTAGCGTTCGACTCCGCCCCGCTGACCGGCCTGCTGGCCGGGCTGAAAACGCTCGGAGCGCTTCGCTTGCTTCGGAGCAAGACGATTCGGGACGGTTTGGTGAATCGTCTTCTTTCCGTAAAAATAGGAGAACCGATGTTTGCAGTCAAAATCGACGCTCGGGGAACGAAGGGAGGCGAAAGCGCACGGGCCGAATGTTTCCTCTACGGTAAGCGCGAAGCGGAAGCCACCGCAATAACGGCCGTCCGGGTCGCAAGATCAGTTTACGGCGACGAATGCCCCCCGGGCGTGTACCATATTGAGGAAAGCTTCGAATTGGAGGCGTTTAGGAACGATCTTGCCAAAGTCGCGAAAATGGAATTCCGGATAAGCTAGGACGGGAAAAACGATGCCGACGCCATGCGGCCGTCGACGAGAAGGCTGCGGACGTCGGCTTTTTTGCGAAGGCCCCGGACTGGCTCGCGGGGCACGGGCGCGCCGCTCGGGCAGCGCGAAACAGTTCTCCGAACATCTCCCCCTCTCGCTCGGGAATCCGGATCGTCCCCCGGGAATCCGGTTGAGTTATGGCGACTCAATTTCGCCCCATGCCCATGCGGCCACATGCAGTTGAGTAAATTTACCCATCCCGCCCAGCCAAGCGCCTAGCACCGTGCCAAGTTGAGTAAAAATTACGCATCTCGCCCAGCCAAGCTCCTAGCACCACATGCAGTTGAGTAAAAATTACGCATTTCGCCCGGCCAAGCGCCTAGCACCACATGCAGTTGAGTAAAAATTACGCATCTCGCCCGGCCAAGCGCCTAGAACCACATGCAGTTGAGTAAAATTTACCCATCCCGCCCGTCCAAGCGCCAAGAACCACATGCATTTGAGTAAAAATTACGCATTTCGCCCGGCCAAGCGCCTAGCACCGCACTCACCCGACCGTGCGCCAGTAACCGCACTCGCCCAGCCAAGCGCCTAAAACCGAGCGCAGTGGCCGTGCTCTGAGTGTCGCCAATATTCACGATCCCCGGAAAGTCCAGTCATTGCAAGGATGCCGTCCGGCGTTTGCCTGGGCTGGAATCAAAACGGCGAAAAAGGAAAACATTAACGACAAGCTCAGTTTAATGTTTTGCGAAGGGTTGGGGGGGACGCGAGCGATGCGGTGGTGGCTGAACGGATTCAAAAGAAAACCGAAGGCGAAGGTGACCCTTCGCGCCGCTTACGAGCCGGCAGCGCCCGAACCCGAATCCGGAACGCTCAAAGCCAGGATGAATTGGCTGCGGACCGTGCTCGACCGGAACTCCGACATCGTGTTTCAATCGTTCCGGACAGCCGGCGGACGCAGCGGCGCCGTCGTTTTCGTGCAGAACATGGTCGATTCCAGCCTGTTCGAGTCGATGCTCGAGAACGGGCTAGCGCTCATCGACCGCGACGCTTCGGAAGGCCCCTTTTCCTGGATCAGGAAGATGCCGGAGGTGCCGATTTCGAGTTACAGGCTGACGGCAAGCATGAACGAAACGGTTCAGCAGATTTTGGAAGGCCATCTGGCGCTGCTGCTGGACGGGCTTGAGCAGGTTTGCCTGTTTCCGCTTCGCAAGATCGACAAGCGGGCGATTTCGGAATCCGCCAACGAAAGCGTCATCCGGGGACCGCGCGAGGCTTTTATCGAGGATCTGGACACGAATTTGACGATGATCCGCCGAAAGATCAAGCATCCCGCCTTGAAAACCGAGGAGCTGCGGTTCGGAAAGTACACGCATACGAAGGTCATGCTCGTATACCTCGACGGAATTTGCAAAAAAGAGCTCGTCGACGAGGTCAAACTTCGCCTTGGCCGCATCAAGATCGACGGGGTGCTCGGCTCCAGCTACCTGGAGGAGTATTTGGAAGACAATCCGTATTCCCCGTTTCCGCAGCTGCAGTACACCGAAAGACCCGACACCGTCGCCGCCGGGGTTTTGGAAGGAAGAATCGCGGTTCTCGTCGACGGCACGCCGATTCCGCTTCTGCTGCCGGTAACGCTCAGCATGCTGCTGCAATCGACGGAGGATTATTATCAGAAGTTTATCGCGGCGACCTGGATTCGCTGGATCCGCTACATTTTTCTCGTCGTCTCGTTCCTGTTCCCGTCGGTATACATCGCCATCAGCACGTTTCACCCCGAGATGCTTCCGCCTTCGTTTCTGACGACCGTGGCGGCCGCGAGGGAGGGAACGCCGTTTCCCGCCTTTGTCGAAGCGCTGATCATGGAGCTGATGTTCGAGGCCCTGCGCGAGGGTGGATTGCGCATCCCGAAGGCGATCGGCCAGACGATTTCGATCATCGGGGCTTTGATCATCGGGCAGGCGGCGGTCGAAGCCGGCATCGTCTCGGCGCCGATGGTCATCGTCGTTTCGATAACCGGCATCGCTTCGTTCATTATTCCGCACTACGATCTCGGGCTGACGTTCCGCTTCCTTCGTTTTCCGATCATGTTTATGGCGGCCAGCTTCGGGCTGTTCGGCGTCATGGTGGCCATATTCCTTCTGTATCTCCATTTGGTAAGCTTGCGCTCCTTCGGAACGCCGTACCTGTCCCCGATTGCGCCCATGCAGTTTCAGGGACTGAAGGACGTATTCGTGCGGGTGCCGTGGTGGAAAATGCGCAGAAGACCGGTGCTGTACGGAACCGAAGCCGGCGTGCGGGAAAAGGGGGTCAACCTTCCGCAATTGCCGGATCATTGGGAGGGAGACTAGACATGTTGATTCGTTCTCCGCGGCATGCTCGACTCTTGCGGGTGTCGCCCCTGCTTGCCGTTATGCTCTTGCTAGGCGGCTGCTGGTCGCGTGTCGAAGTGAACGACCGGCTGTTCGTTTCCGTCATGCTGGTCGATGCCGCGGAAAAAGAAGACGAAATCACCCTGACGCTCGGCTTTCCGCTGCCGAACCGGCTGACGCGCATTCAGCAAGGAAATGTCGGCGGAGACGGCAACCCGTATGCGACGGTAACCCGCACCGGACCGACGATCGCCGCCGCCTACCGGAAAATGCAAACCGAGGTTTCCCGCCAAATCAACTGGGGACATACGCGGGTCCTCATCGTCGGCGAACGGTTTGCCCGCAGAGGAATCGAGCCCCTGCTGGAATTCGTCATGCGCCAGCCTTCCTTCCAATCCAAGGCGTATGTTTTTCTTAGCGAAGGAGATGCGCGAAATATCATCATGATGACCCCGATCTACGAGCAATTTCCGACCGAAGTTATCCGGGAGTTGGCGGCCCGGCGCTCGTTGATCAATACGACGGTCCGGGACTTGCTGATCGGCGGCCCCGATGTGAAAGACGGTCTCATCGGCAAAATCGACGTGTCGGCCGGCCGCCTTGTCAGCGAAAAAGGGAAGCCCGGGAACGTGCTGAAAAATACAGGCTCCGGTATTTTATCCGATTATAAGCTTGTCGGAAGCCTGAATCCGATTCAACAAAGGGGCGCCATGTGGATTAACGGGCAAATGCGGGACGCGCTCGTGACGATCGAATCGCCGACGGACGGCAAGCTGGTCGATTTTATGGTCGTGAAAGCCGAATCCGGCATTAAAGTCAAAGCGCGAAACGGCCGCATCGTATTTCAAATCCATGTCGAGGCCGTCGACGACGTCACTTCCTCCAACTCCGATATCGACATTTTGGACCCGAAAAAAGTGGATCAGCTGCAGGCCCGTTTGAGAAAGGACATCGAACGGCGCATTTTGGCCGTGCTCGATTATTCCCAAACGATCGGAGTCGATATGTTTCAATTGGGGCGGTATGTCGAATGGTACTACCCCTCCATTTGGAATCGATGGAAGGATCGGTGGCGCGAGCACTACCGGAACGACGTGGATTTCGAAATCCGCGCCCATATCGTCATCGAAAGGCCGGGCGGAGTCGGCAATTCGTTCTGGATCCGGGACCGGGAGGAGGAGCGTAAATGATCTTTATCGTGCTGGTCTACGGCGCGATTTTTTGGGTCGAATGGGGCTATTTGAAAAAACATACCCGAAAAAAAAGAACGAAAGGGATCGTGTTCGGCGTTTTCGCCTTCTCGTTTGTTTATGTCACGTTCGTGTATTACGGCGACAAAACGAATTCGATCCCTTATATTTACCCTACCTTGCTCCCCATTTTCGAACCGGTCATGAAGTGGATGTCGGGAAACTAAAAAAAGCCAGTTTGCGGGAGAGAAGGCCATGGAACGGATTTCGCAATCCCAGTTGCTGATGTTTATGGTCCTGAGCAATTACGGCGCCAACGCGGGGTTTGTCATCAGCGCCCTGACTCAGACGACCGGTTATGCGGGCTGGCTCAGCCTTATTTTGGGCTGGGCGATCTCCTTGCTCGGGCTGGCGGGTTCCCTTAAAATCGCTTCTTACCGGCCGGACGCGTTCGTTACCCATTTCGGAAAATCGCTGATCGGCAGATGGCTCCATCCGATCGTCATGCTGCTGCTCATTTATTACATGATGAACGTCGGCGCGTCCATTCTGCGCGAGTTGAGCGACTTTTTGATTCACTCGTATTTCATCAACACGCCGGAATGGGCGATTTTGACATTGTTCGGAGCCGTTTGCGCGCTGGCCGCCCGCACGGGGATCGAGTCCATTTTTCGCTGCGCGGAAGGCTTTCTGTTTTTTATCGTCATCGGGCTCGTCCTGGTTCCGTTCATGCTGAGCAAGGAATACATCTGGCCGATCGCCGGCGCCTTGATCCGGGACTGGGATTTGCGGCAGCTCGTTCAAGGCACGGTCGGCACGCCTTCCTATTTCCAGGACTCGCTGTTCGTCATGTTTCTTTATCCGTACCTCAGGGACAAGAAAAAAACGTTTCGCACGATGGCCGCCGCCAGCGCGATATCGCTCGTCATGGTGCTGACGGTTTTGATTCCTTGCTATTTGACGTTCGGCAAGCATTTGACCGCCCAGCTGACGTATCCGTCGCTCGAACTGATCCGGACGGTGCGGCTGGGCGACTTTCTTGAGAATATCGATCCGTTCGTCATCGCTCTCTGGATGGCCTCCCTTTTTCTGAAAAACAGTCTTCTCCTGTTTTTGTCCATGTCCGGCTTCGGCCAACTGCTCGGGCTGAAAAACGCCAAGCCGCTGGCGTTTTCCTTCGGGGCGATCATGATCGCAATGTCGAAGCACGTTGGACCGAGCCTGATCGTCGTTCATGCTTTTATCGAGGTGTGGCCGGCTTTTACTTACTTTTTCGCGATGCTCTTGATCTTTTATTTGGTGCCGATTTGGCTGAAAAAGAAAAATGCGGCGTGAAACCGGAATTAAATATTGTTGAATGCTGTTGAATTTTATTGACTTCACCACAAATGATAATATAAATTAGTAAACGATAGAAAATAATCATTTGGGGTGAGTTCCGAGATGGGGAATTCGGGAATCGGAATCGGGATTATCGGTGCGGGCAGGGCCGGACTTATTCATGCGGTCAACTTTCGGAAAAGCGTCCCTTACGCACGCCTTGTCGCGGTCGCCGATCCGAACCGCGAAACCGCCGAGCGGGCGGCGCGGGAGCTTGAGATCGATGCGTTTTATACCGATTACCGGCAGTTGCTCGCCGACGAGCGGGTGCGCGGGGTTGTCGTCGTGACGCCGACCGTCTATCATCGGGAAATCGTCGCGGCGGCGGCGGCGGCGGGCAAGCATGTGCTGTGCGAAAAGCCGATGGCGATGAACGCGCGTGAATGCGACGACATGATCGCGGCGTGCGGCGCGGCCGGCGTCAAGCTGCAGCTCGCGTTCATGCGGCGGTTCGACGCCAGTTACCGGGAGGCGAAAAGGCAGATCGAGGAAGGGGCAATCGGCGAGGTCGTGCTCGTGAAATCGCTTACGCGAGGGCCGAGCACGCCGCAGCCGTGGATGTACGATATCCGCAAAAGCAACGGGCCGCTGGCCGAGGTGTGCAGCCACGACATCGATACGATCCGCTGGTTTGCCGGTTCCGAAATCGAGGAAGTGTACGCGGTCGGGGGCAACTACCGGTGCGGGGAAATCCGGGACCGGTTCCCGGATTTTTACGACAACGTCGCGTTGACGGCCCGTTTCCGCAACGGCATGGCGGGCAGCGTCGACGGCGCGATGGGCGTGCAATACGGCTACGACAGCCGGGCCGAAATCGTGGGGACGGAGGGCGTCATTTTTCTCGGGCAGACGCATGAGCGAACGATCGTGACGGCGAGCCGGGACGGGGCGCTCCGCCGACCGTTCACGACGAGCTGGCGCTCGCTGTTCAAGGACGCCTACTTGGCCGAGGATACCGACTTCGTCAAGTGCATCCTGGAAGACCGCGAGCCGTACGTAACCGGCCACGACGGCAAAATGGCCGTCATGGCGGTCGAGGCCGGCAACGCTTCGCTCGCGGCCCGCAAGGCCGTCCGCGTGGGGAAATAGCGCGCCCGGGCGAAGAAAGGGGGCGAATCGCGTCAGCGCTTGCCGCTATTTGCCGGCGACCACGACCTCCAGGCCAAGCTCGGCCATTTCGGCCAGCAGCGTCCGATCGGCGCGGTCGTCGGTCACGAAGGCGTCGATTTCGTCCGGACCGACGAACTGGACGAAGGAATTTTTGCCGATTTTGCTGCCGTCGCACAGGACGATCACCCGGGAGGCGACCCGGACCATGATTTTTTTGATCTCCGCTTGGTTGATGTCCGGCGTCGTGCAGCCCTTTTGGACGCTGAAGGCGTTCGTGCCGAGAAACGCTTTATCGACGTTCAGCTCGGACAGCAGCTTGGCGGCGAAGGGACCGACCGTGCAGTGGAATTTTTTGCGCAGCGTTCCGCCGATGACGACGACGTTGACGCCGGCAAACGCTTCCAGGCACAGGGCGATCTCCATGTCGTTGACGATGGCGGTAACGTTCGTTTTGTCCTTGAGCAGCCGGGCCATTTCAAGCGTCGTCGTTCCGGTATCGATGATGACGATGTCCCCGTCTTCGACCATGTCGGCCGCTCTTTGCGCGATCAGGCGTTTCTCCGCCAAATGGGCGACGTGCTTGGCCGCGGTGTCCGGCTCGAAGCCGACTTTGGCGGAGTCGCTCGGAATGGCGCCCCCGTGCGTCCGCTTGATGAGGCCGCCCGCCTCCAGATCGCGCAAATCGCCGCGAATGGTGGCGGGAGACACTTTGAAAAATTCGATCAGATCGGGGACGAGCACCTTTTTCCTCTCGTTGACGAGCCGGACGATTTCGGCCCGCCGCTCCTCCGCGAACAAAATATCGTTAGACTTGTCGCTCATATCTCAGCGTCTCCGTTTCGTCTTCCAAATGAAATGATTGAAACGATTATATCATTTATTATCATTTAAGGACAATAATAAAACACTTTTCCCCTGAAAAACGGTTGACACCCATCGAATATCATCATATTATCGTAATGTAATAACAAATAATAATAAAAGACAATAAACACGGGTGGGATGCGGACCATGATGGCGGCGCGAATGTATGGCGCTCACGATGTCCGAGTGGCCGAAATACCGAAACCGTCCGTCTCGGACGGAGAAATTTTGCTTCAGGTGAAAAGCGCGGGAATTTGCGGAACCGATTTGCGGATGATCCGAAACGGCTACGCCGGCATCGGTCCGGACAGCCCGCGGACGCTCGGACACGAGATCAGCGGCGTGATCGCGGAAGTCGGGCGGTCCGTGCGCGGGTACGAAGCCGGCATGAGAGTCGCGGTCGCGCCGAACATCGGCTGCGGCATTTGCGATCTGTGCGTTCAGGGCGATCAGCATCTATGTCCGGACTACAGGGCGCTCGGCGTCCAGCTGGACGGCGGCTTTGCCGAATATGTCGTCATCCCGGAGGCGGCGGTGCGATTCGGCAACGTCGCTCCGCTTCCCGACCGGGTTACGTTCGACCAGGCGGCGCTGATCGAACCGTTGTCGTGCGTGTACAACGGCATTCTGCAATGCCCGATTCGCCTCGGGGACGACGTGCTCGTGATCGGCGCGGGCACGATCGGCATCATGTACGCGCTGCTGGCGAAGCGGGCCGGGGCCGGAAGGGTGTTTTTGGCGAATCGCTCCGCGAAACGGCTCGAGCTTGCCCGCGGCATCGACGATTCGCTCATTTTGCTCGAAGCGTCGAAATTGAAGGAGAGCATCCCTGAACTTACGGCCGGAAGGGGAGTCGACGTTTGCGTGACGGCGAATCCGTCGCCGGAATCCCAGCGAACGGCCGTCGAGCTGACGGCGATGAACGGAAGAATCAATTTTTTCGGCGGATTGCCGAAGACCGAGGAAAATGTCGAAGTCAACACGAATCTTATTCATTATAAGCAGATTGTCGCCACCGGATCGACGAAGGCGAACAACCGTCATTTTCGGAAGACGCTGCAGTTTATCGCGAACGGCATCGTCGATGCGGACCGGCTGATCACGGGCCGTTATGCCGTCGCCGATATGGAGCAGGCCGTGGCCGAAGCCATGAGTTCGGAAGGCATCAAGACGCTGATCGCCTTCCGCTGAAAAGGAGCTTGAGCGACGATGCGTTACTTTGTAAGCGCTGATATTGGCACGCAAGGCACGAAAACGGCGATCGTCGACGAAACCGGCCGCATCGCCGGCGCCTCGTTTCGGCCCTCGCGGCTGATCCGGGGGCCGGGCGGCAGCGTGGAGGAAGATCCGGAGGAAATGTTCCGGTCCGTTACGGAAGGCATCCGGGAAGCGCTCGATGCCGCCTCCGTCGAACCGGGACGCGTCGCCGCGATCGGCCTCGCCGGCCAGATGGCCGGCATCCTCGGAATCGACGAGAGCTGGAACGCCGTCACGCCTTACGACTCTTGGCTGGATACGCGATGCGAGAAGCATATGCCGGAAATCAAGGCGTGGGGCGAGGAGCGGTTCATTCGCCTTACGGGAAGTCCGGTGACGTACGCGCACGGGCCGAAAAAGCTGTGGTGGAAGCGGGAGCGGCCGGACGTCTACCGGCGCATCGCCAAATTCGTCGTGCCCAGCGCGTATGCGGCCGGCCGGCTGGCCGGGCTTAAAGCCGACGAGGCTTTTATCGATTACACGCATTTGCATTTTTCGGGATTTGCGGACGTGAGCGGGATGCGGTGGTCGCAGGAGCTGCTCGAAGCGTTCGGCATGGACGGGGACAAACTTCCCGCCATCGTCCGGCCGTGGGATGTCGTCGGAAGCTTGTCCGGCCAATACGCGCTTGAGACGGGATTGCCCGAAGGCGTGCCGATCGTCGCCGGCTGCGGCGACAGCGCGGCCGCCGCGCTCGGGGGCGGGCTCGTCCGCCCGGGGAGGCTGCTCGATATCGCGGGCACCGCCTCGATTCTCGCCGGCTGCGTCGATCGCTACAGCCCGGACGCGGAAACGAAAACGCTCATTTTCGCCCGGTCGGTGCTGCCGGGTTTGTGGGCTCCGCACGCTTACATAAGCGGAGGCGGCGAATGCCTGTCCTGGTACCGGAAGCTGGTCAGCGCGGACGGCGGGGAGCCGCTATCGTACGAAAAGCTGAGCGAGTTGGCGGAAAAAATCGCGCCGGGAAGCGACGGGCTGCTGTTCGTCCCCCACTTCGGCGGCAGGGTATGCCCGAACGATACGGACCTGAGGGGAAGCTGGATCGGGCTCAACTGGTCGCACGGCAAGGCGGCGATGTTCCGCTCGATCATGGAGTCGATTGCCTGCGAATACCGGATCTACCTGGACACGCTGGAACGCTTGTCCGGAGGCATTCCGTACTCCGGCGTCCATGCGGTCGGAGGAGGCGCCAAAGGAAGCCTGTTCGCCCGGATCAAGGCGGACGCGCTCGGCCTTCCGGTAACCGCGCTCAAAAACGCCGATTCCGCGCTCCAGGCCGTCGCGGCGATCGCGGGCTTCGGCATCGGGCATTATGCGGATCTCGCGGCGACAGCCGAATCGTTTATCGCGTACGACCGGCGCTATGAGCCCGACTTGTCGCTGCGCGGCGCGTACGACCGCTTGACGAAGAAATACAGGATGGCCGTCGAAGGGATGGCGGCGCTGTACGGAAACCTGAAAAAGACGACCCTCGACGAAAGGAAGATCGCAACGTGAGCTACGAGCCGAACGACAAGCCAACGTTTTATTTTATCGGCGTGACGACCGCGGGCTCCTCGATTATGAAGCTGTTCCCGCTCTGGGCCGAAGCGCTCGGCCTGGACGCGCGCATCAAAGGGATCGATTTGCCGATTCATGCCGATCCGCAAGCTTACCGCGAAGCCGTCTCCTTTATCAAGAACGATCCGCTGGCGCTGGGGGCGCTCGTGACGACCCACAAAATCGACCTGTACCGCGCGGCGGGCGACTTGTTCGACGAATTGGATCCATACGCGACGATGTTCGAAGAATTGTCCTCGATCTACAAAAAAGGAGGCCGGCTGCTCGGCGCGGCCAAAGATCCCGTGTCCGGGGGGCTCGCGATGGAAGCGTTCATCCCGGAACGGTTCTGGTCGCGCGGCGGGGAAGCGCTCGTGATGGGCGCCGGCGGCAGCGCGCTGGCCATCGCCTCGTATTTGACGAAAAAGGAGCACGGAGCGAACGTCCCGGCCAAAATCGTCATCACCAACCGGAGCCGGCCGCGCCTTGATTCCGCCCGTAGGCTGCTGGGCAAGCTTGACGCCAAGACAGAGTTCGAATACCGGCTTTGCCCCGAACCCGCGGACAACGACCGGGCGCTTCGCGAGCTGCCGAGCCATTCGCTCGTCGTCAACGCGACCGGCCTCGGCAAGGACCGCCCCGGCTCGCCGCTGACGGACGATGCCGTTTTTCCCGAAGGATGCCTCGTCTGGGAGCTCAACTACCGGGGAGACCTCACCTTCAAGCGCCAGGCCGAAGCGCAAAGAAGCCGGCGCGGCCTTCATGTCGAAGACGGCTGGGTGTATTTTCTGCACGGATGGACGCAGGTCATCCAGGACGTTTTCGATCTTGAAATCGACCGCGACACCTTTTCGCAACTGGAGGAAATCGCCATGAGCCTGCAGACGGGCCGAGCCGGAAAGGAGAGGGGCCAATGACGAACGAAACGGGGCGGGCCCCGATGAACCCGACGACCCCGATGGTCTCTATGAAACCGGCAAACGCCGGGCTGGGGGATTCCGCGCCCTTGCAACCGTTTGCCGTCTATTTCAGTCTGAACAACGGGTTGTCCGACACGAGGCCTTCGCTCAAGCGCCGGCTGTCCCAAATGCGCGGCATGTACGCCGACGACGCCGCGCTTGAAGGGCTGCTCCGGGAGGGCGATCCGCTGCTGTACGAATTTTACGATCTCGGCGTACCCGAGGCCGCCGGCAATCTCGCGTTTGGCACGAGCATCGTCTCCCCGGGCAAGGTCGGAAACGAGTACTTCATGACGAAGGGGCATTTTCATACGATCCTCGACACGGCGGAGGTCTATTACTGCATCGGCGGCAGAGGCTTGATGCTGATGGAAAATCCGGAGGGAGAGTGGGACGTTCAGGAGTTTTCGCCCGGCAGGGCCGTCTACGTTCCCGGACGGTACGCGCACCGCAGCATCAATACCGGGTCCGAGCCGCTCATTACGTTTTACGTCTTCCGCGCGGACGCCGGCCACGATTACGGATCGATCGAGACGAAGGGCTTCCGCAAAATCGTAATCGAGCAAAACGGACGCCCCGCCGTCGTCGACAATCCGAAGTGGAACTGACGGAGGAGGACGAAGCGATGGGGGCCAAAAAAGTGCTGGTGACGCCGCGTTCCTTCGGACAGACAAGCGTCGAACCGTTCGAACTGCTGCGGACGAGCGGGCTCGAAGTCGTCCGCAATCCCCACGGCCGGATCATGGACCGCGAGGAAATGATCGCAAGCATCCGCGACGCGGACGCCGTCATCGTCGGCGTCGACCCGCTCGACCGCGGCGTGCTCGAGAAGGCCGACAAGCTGAAAGTCATCGCCAAATACGGCGTCGGCACCGACAACATCGATTTGGCGTATGCGGCCGAGCGCGGGATCGCGGTGGCGACGACCGTCGGCGCGAACACGGAGGCGGTGGCGGATTACACGTTCGCGCTGCTGCTTGCGGCGGCCCGGAAGCTGGTGCCGATCGACCGCGAATGCCGGGAGCGGAACTGGCGGAAGCTGACGACCGTCGACGTCCACGGCCGGACGCTCGGGCTGATCGGCCTCGGCGCGATCGGCAAAGCCGTCGTTCGCAGGGCCAAAGGCTTCGACATGCGGATCGTCGCCTTCGACGCGGTGCGCGACGAAGCGTTCGCGGCGGAATACGGCGTCGTTTACGCGCCGGATGTCGACGCGCTGCTGGCGGAAGCGGATTTCGTTACGCTGCACGTGCCGCTGACGGAGCAAACGCGCCATCTGATCGGCCGCGAACGATTCGAGCGGATGAAGCGGACCGCCGTGCTCGTCAATACGGCGCGCGGCGGCCTCGTCGACGAGGACGCCCTGCTGGACGCCCTGCAGTCCGGCCGCATTTGGGGAGCGGGCATCGACGTCTTCGAGCGGGAGCCGCCCGAGAACGAACGATTGCTGCGGCTGGACAACATCGTCATCGGCTCGCACTGCGCCGCTTCGACGGTTCAGGCGGTCGACAATATGGGACTGATGGCTTCCCGGAACGTCATCCGATATTTATGCGGGGAGGAATTACGATGAAACTCGGCATTCACGCATACGCCTGGTGCTCGCAATGGAGCAACGCCACGCTTGACCTGATCGACCGGGTCGCCCGGCTGGAGCTTGATTTTATCGAACTTCCGCTTATGACGCTCGATACGTTCGACGCGGCCGCGGTGAAAAAAAGGCTGGCCGACGCGGGCATCGACGCCGTAACGTCGACCGTGCTGCTGAAAGGCACCGACATTACGAGCTTCGACCCCGCCGTGCGGGCGGCCGGGATCGCCTATCTGAAGGATTGCGTGCGCGCGACGGCCGAAATCGGCAAAACGAACCTGTCCGGCGTCGTCTATTCCGAGCACGTCAAAAACGCGAACGCGAGGCCGACAGAGCAGGAGCGGGAGTGGGCGGCGGAAGGATTGCGGGAGGCGGCGGTTTACGCCCGGGAGCTCGGCGTCCAAATCGGGCTCGAGCCGGTCAACCGCTACGAGTCGAATCTCGTCAACACGTGCGAGCAGGCGCTGTCGCTCAAGGCGCGGATCGGCGAGCCGAATATCAAGATTCATTTGGACACCTATCATATGAACATCGAGGAAAAGAGCTTTTACGACGCGACGAAGGCGGCCGGCCACGATCTCGTTCACTATCACTTGTGCGAAAACGACCGGGGCATTCCCGGGACCGGGCTGGTCGACTGGGATGCGATCTTCCGCGCGCTCGGGGAAATGAAATACGACGGCTACGCGGCGCTGGAGTCGTTTGTCGACGTCACCGACAACATGAACACGTGGGTATGGCGGCAGCTCGCGCCGAGCGGCGATGCGCTCGTTGCGGAGGGCGTCGCGTTCATTCGCGGAAAAATGGCGCAGCATGGGCTGACGGGCTGACCGCCCGGGACTGCGGAGAGGCTGTCCGGCGCGGTCTGCCCGTCAGCCCTTCGCGAGCGAAGGCGGCAGAACGCGATTTGGAAAAAAGCGAGGCTTGCGCGTTTGAATAAAAGGGGATGAGCTTATGGCAGATTTGAAGCATCGGTACGCAGGCGGCTTTCCGAAAATCGGCATCCGGCCGATTATCGACCGCCGCAAGCTGGTCAAGGCGGCGACGAAGGACATGACGATGGAGCTCGCGCTCGCCGCGGCCCGCGCGCTGTCGTCGGAGCTGAACTATCCGGACGGCTCGCCGGCGGAATGCGTCGTGAACGAAACGTGCATTTCCGGCTTTCGGGAGGCGGCGGAATGCTCCGACCGCTTCGCGAAGGAAGGCGTCGGCCTGATCGTCACCGTCGCCTCGGGCTGGTGCTACCCGCTCGAGACGATGGAGACGAACCCGCTGTTGCCGCATGCGGTGTGGGGCTTCAACGGCACGGAACGTCCCGGGGCCGTCTATATGGGAGCGCTGCATGCCGCGCACAACCAGAAGGGGCTGCCCGTTTATAAAATTTACGGCCGCCACGTCCAGGACATGAACGAGCGCGAGGTGCCGGAGGACGTGCGCGGCAAGCTGCTGCAGTTCGCGCGGGCGGGGCTTGCGGTCGCGCTCCTGAAGGGCAAATCGTACCTGTCGATCGGCTCGGTATCGATGGGCATCGCGGGCTGCATCGTCGACGACGGGTTTTTCCAGCGGTACCTCGGCATGAAAAACGCGTACGTCGACATGACCGAAGTGACGCGGCGGATCGACAAGGGCATCTACGACCGCGAGGAATTCGAACGCGCGCTTGCCTGGGTGCGGGAGAAATGCCGCGTCGGGCCGGACCCGAACCCGGCGGACCTCGCGCTGTCCGACGAGCGGAAGGAGCGGAATTGGGAGACGGTCGTCCAAATGGCGCTCATCGCGCGCGACCTGATGATCGGCAATCCCCGGCTCGCCGCCATGGGCTTCGAGGAAGAAGCGTACGGCTATAACGCGATCGCCTCGGGATTTCAGGGGCAGCGGGAGTGGACGGATCATTTTCCGAGCGCGGATTTTCTCGAGGCGGTGCTGAACAGCTCGTTCGACTGGAACGGGACGCGGGAGCCCTATATCGTCGCCACGGAAAACGACAACCTGAACGCGGTGACGATGCTGTTCGGCCACTATTTGACGAATACGGCGCAAATTTTCGCCGACGTGCGGACGTTCTGGAGCCCGGAGGCGGTCGAGCGGGTGACCGGCCACCGGCTGGAAGGAGCGGCCGCGGGGGGCATCCTTCACCTGATCAACTCCGGTCCGGCGGCGCTGGACGGAACCGGGGAGCAGACGCGCGACGGCAAGCCGGTCCTGAAGCCGCACTGGGAGATCGGCGAAGACGAGATCGAGCGCTGCCTGGCCGCGACGTCGTGGCGGCCGACGTATATGGATCAGTTCGCCGGGGGCGGGCATTCGACCGACTTTTTGACGCGGGGCGGCATGCCGGTCACGATGGCGCGGATCAACCTCGTCGAAGGCGTCGGCCCGGTGCTGCAGCTGGCCGAAGGCTACACGGTCGAGCTGCCGCCGGAGGTGCACGCGAAGCTGGACGAGCGGACGACGCCGACGTGGCCGACGACGTGGTTCGCGCCGAAGCGGGTAGAGGGCGATCCCGTATTCGACGACGTATACGCGGTGATGGAGAATTGGGGCTCGAACCACTGCGTCGTCAGCTATGGTCATATCGGGGCGGATTTGATCACGCTGGCCAGCATGCTCAGAATTCCGGTGAACATGCACAACGTGGAGACGAAGCGGATGTTCTGGCCGAGCGCGTGGAGCGCGTTCGGGACGAAGGACCCGGAAGGCGCCGATTACCGGGCTTGCGCGGCGTACGGGCCGCTGTACGGGTGAACGCGGGCGAGTGCGAGCAAGTGCGGGCAACGGATTTTGGCCTATCAACAGGCTTAAGGAGAGAGAAACATGACCGAACCAATTTCCAGCCTTGACGTTATCGAACGAAAGCGGTTCAAGCCCGGGCCGTCGCCGCTGGACCGGCCGATCGCTGCGCCGGAATGGACGAAAGGCAAGGCGCCGCATGCGGAGGCGCCCCCGACGATCGTGCTGGACGGCCTTTGGGAGCTGGCCGAAGGAGGGGAGGACGCGGAACGGCTTGGCGGGGGAGCTTGGACCGATGCCATTCCGGCGCGAGTGCCGGGCAGCGTGCATACGGCGCTGGTCGAAGCGGGCAAGCTGCCGGATCCGTCGTTCGGAGAAAATGCGCCCCTGGCCAAGGCGTACAGCCACAGGACGTGGTGGTATCGCCGCACGTTCGAGGCGGTGCCGGGGATGCAGGCGCCGAGGCTGCTGTTCGACGGCGTATCGCCCGCTTGCGAAGTATGGCTCAACGGCCGTCCGCTCGGCTATCACAACGGCGCCTTCGGCGGACCGCACGTCGAGCTCGGGGAGCCGCTGCGGAAACGAAACGAGCTGATCGTCAAGGTGCATCCGGCTCCGCTCGGCAACGAATGGAACGTCTGGCACCAAACGGTCGTGTTCAATTGCAATTACGGCTGGCATTACGTCAACCTGCCGGCTGTCGGCATTTGGCGTCCGGTTCGGATTCGGGGAGCGGCCGAAGTCGAGATCGGCCCTCCGCTCGTCGCCGCGACGAGCGCCGCGAACGCCGCCGAAGGTCTCGTCGACATCTCCCTGGACCTGACGGGCCGCTCGGACCGCTGGTCGGGAACGCTGCGCGGGACGATCGAGCCCGACAACTTCGACGGTCCCGCGCAAACGTTCGAGCTGCGCGTCGGCGAAAGCGAGCGCAGGCGCGAGCTGCGGATTCGGGCCGCGATCGAAAGCCCGCGCCTCTGGTGGCCGCTCGATATGGGCGAGCAGCCGCTTTACCGGCTGAAGCTGTCGTTCGCGCCGGAAGGCGGCGGACTTCCCGACAGCCTGGAGACGACGTTCGGCATTCGCTCGATCGAAATGGCGCCCCTGCCGGAAGGTTCGAACCCGGAGCGGTACGATTGGACGTTCGTCGTCAACGGGAAGCCGTTTTTCGCCAAAGGCAGCGGCTGGTGCACGATGGACGCGCTGATGGATTTTTCCAGGGAAAAATACGATCATTTTCTGACGCTGGCGGCCGCCCAGCATGTGAAGCTGCTTCGGGCATGGGGCGGCGGGATGCCGGAAACCGACGATTTCTACGATTTGTGCGACCGGAAAGGCATCCTCGTCATGCAGGAATGGCCGACATGCTGGGGCAGCCACGTGCATCAGCCCGCCGACGCGCTGGAGGAGACGGTGCGGCTGAATACGCTGCGCCTGCGCAATCATCCTTCGCTCGTCATGTGGGGCGGCGGCAACGAGATCGGCAGCGGACTCGACAGCGCCTCGATGGATATGATGGGCCGGCTCAGCGTGGAGCTGGACGGGACGCGGCCTTTTCACCTGACCGATCCGTGGGGAGGCAGCACGCACGACCATATCGTCTGGAACGGTTGGACGCCGGCCTACAGCTTCGACTATTACGCGAACCTGGAGTCGGTGCTTCTGGGCGAATACGGGCTCGCTTCGGCGCCGAATCTCGAATCGGTTCGCCGCTACATGCCGAAGGAAGAGCTCGAACAGTGGCCGCCGGAGCCGGGCAAAAGCTTTTACCACCATCTCCCGGCATTCGATACGCGCGACGAGATGCGGATTTTGACGGAGTTCGCGGAGTCGTTCGCGCGCTGCGATTCGGTCGAAGCGTTCGTGACCGGCACGCAGCTGGCGCAGGCGACGTCGCTGCGGCACAAAATGGAGCAGGCCCGCACCCGCTGGCCGCACGAAACGGGCAACATCACGTACAAGCTGAACGACGTGTACATCGGCGTCTCGTGGGCGACGGTCGACTGGTACGGCGCCCCGAAAATGGCCCACTACTTCGCGCAGGACGCCAACTCCCCGCTCGCCGCGGTCGTCCGGTTCGGCAAGCTGAACAGCCCGGAGGAGGATCAGGAGCTGCCGGTCTACGTGCTGGATGACAACGGCGAGCTCGACGGCGATTGGACAGTCCGCGTCCGGGCGTACGATCCGGCGCTTGCGCTCGTGTCGGAGAAGACGTTTCCCGGCAAAGGCCGCGCGCCGGAGGCGAGCCGGGTCGGCAGTTTCGAGCTGAAGGCGGCACCGCCGGAGCGGGCGCCCGCGCTGATCGTCTCGGAACTGCTCGACGAAGGCGGTTCGCCGCTGTACCGGACGTTTTATTGGCTGAATTTCGACTTCCGCCAAGGCGTGCTGATGCGCTTGCCGAAAACCTCCCTCGAGGTTGCGGCCGACGACGCCTCCGGCACGGCGACCGTTGTCAACGTCGGGGCGTTCCCGGCTGTCGGCGTGGAGCTTTACCGGGACTCGGCCGAGCCGTTCGTGGCGGGGGACAACTTTTTCTGGCTGGATCCGGGCGAGTCGAAAACGGTCAGCGTCAGCGAAACGGCGGGCGTCGGCACAAGGGGCTGGAACGCATGACGCGGGAGAAGGCGGCCGGCCGACCTTGCGTTGAAACCGTGACGGGTCCCGTCGATCCGGCCGATCTTGGCTATTGTCACAGCCACGAGCACCTTTTTTTGGCGGCGGGCCATCCGCAGACGCTGAACCCGGATTTGCGCATCGACGATTACGGCCTGACCTTGCGGGAGGTGACGGACTTCCGGGAGGCCGGGGGCCGGGCGATCGTCGACGCGCAGCCGCTCGGCTGCGGGAGAATGGCCGGGTGGCTGGCCCGCGTATCGGAGGAAAGCGGCGTTCGCGTCGTCGCTTCCACCGGTTTTCACAAGCTGGCCTTTTACCCCGACGGTCACTGGATTCGCCGCCTGACGCAAGAAGAGCTGGCGGATGTCATGATCGCCGAGCTGCGGGACGGGATGTTCGAAGGCACCGACGATCGCGAACCGGCCGCGGCGGCGAGGATCGATGCCAGGGCGGGCGTGATCAAGACCGCCGTCGACGGCGAGCGGATGGCGGATCCCGACAAGCGGTGGTTCGCCGCGGCGGCGAAAGCCTCTTTGGAAACGGGAACGCCGATCCTCTGCCACGTCGAAAGTCCGGAGCAGGCGGTTTGGCTGTGCGATTTTTACGAGAGCAGGGGAGTGCCCGCCGGCAGCATCATCGTTTGCCACCTCGACCGCAAGCACGAACGTCCCGACGTTCATCTCGGGCTTGCCCGGCGAGGCGTTTACCTCGAATACGATACGATCGGACGGTACAAGTATCATGGCGACGAGGAGGAAGCGAGGTGGATCGCCGGCATGCTGGAAGCCGGGCTGGAGGATCGCCTGCTGCTCGGGCTGGATACGACGAGGGCGAGGCTTCGGGCTTATGGCGGCGAGATCGGCCTGACGCACATTATGGAGAGCTTCACGCCGAAGCTGCTGGAAGCGGGGGCGACCGAAGAGCAAATTCGCAAGCTGATGGTGACGAACCCGGCGCGGGCGTTCGCCACCGGGCGGTGAGTTTGGCCGGGTGATGGATGTCGGACGGTGAGTACGGCGCGAGCGTTTGGTGTCGAGCGGTGAGTGGCACGGGCGATGGGTGTCGAGCGGTGAGTTTGGCGCGAGCGTTTGGTGTCGAGCGGTGAGTTTGGCACGGGCGTTCGCTGTGAGGCGGTGAAGTTCGCACGAGCCCTTGCCGCTCTCCGGCTAGGTTGGATTTTATCCAATCAGCGGAGCGAGAATCGCGAAAAAAGCTCTCTAGGTTGGATTTTGTCCAACGAGCAGTCGGGGAAGAGGAGATTTTTCGCGAAAAGCTCGTTTTTGGTTGGATGAAATCCCACGAAGGTTGAGAGAAGAGCGAAAATGCCGCTCCCGGTTGGATGAAATCCAACGAAGGCGCAGCGAGGGACGACGATGGCAGCGATGGCAACTGAGGCAACGAAGGGTAATGACGCCAACGAAGGCAGAGAAGGCAACGAGACTTGCGAAGAGGCCGAGAAAAAAGCGAAACGGAGGATAGCGCATGACGAAACCATTGCAGAGGCTGCGGGTGAGCGAGAACGGGAGGTTTCTCGTCCGGGAGGACGGGACGCCGTTTTTTTGGCTGGGGGATACCGCTTGGGAGCTGGCGCACCGGCTTGACCGGGAGGACGCGAAGCTGTATCTGGAGAAGCGGGCCGAACAGGGCTTTACGGTAATCCAGACGGTGGCGCTGGCGGAGTTCGAAGGCGCGACGACGGATAACGCCTACGGCCGCAGGCCGCTCGAAACGGATGCGAACGGGCTGCCGGACCCGGCGCGGCCGGATACGAGGGGTGAGTATTCGTACTGGGCGCATCTCGACTATATCGTCGACACAGCCGCGGCGCTCGAGCTGTACGTGGCGCTGCTGCCGACCTGGGGGGACAAGTTTAACCGAATGTGGGGCAAGGGGCCGGAAATATTTACGCCCGACAATGCCGGAACGTACGGAAAATGGCTCGGATCGCGGTATCGCGAGCGGCCGAATATCGTCTGGGTGCTTGGGGGAGACCGGCCGTTGCTTACGCGACGGCATTTTGCCGTTATAGAGGGGATGGCCGCGGGGCTCGCGGAAGGGGACGGCGGCAGCCATCTGATCAGCTTCCACCCGAAGGGGGCGGAGTCGTCGTCCCATCATCTTCACGAGGAGAGCTGGCTGGACTTCAACATGATCCAGTCGGGCCACGGCGAGGCCGAGATCGACAACTACAAGCGGGTGCAGGCCGATTACGAGCGCCTTCCCGTCAAGCCGACGCTCGACGCCGAGCCCTGCTACGAGGACATCCCCGTCGGGTTCGACCCGGCGCGGGGGTATTTCGACGAGGCCGACGTGCGCCGGGCGGCCTATTACGCCGTATTGTCCGGCGCGTTCGGCCATCACTCGGTATGGTCGATGTGCGAAGGCAAATATGCGTCGGCGGACATGGCCGAGCCGGGCCCGTTTTTCATCATGGGCTGGAAGGAAGCGCTGGACCGTCCCGGCGCGCGGCAGATGCGCCATTTGCGGACGCTGCTGGAATCCCGCAACCTGCTCGAGCTGGTTCCGGATCAGGGGCTTGTCGCGCGCAACTGGCCCGGATCCAATTACATGGCGGCTGCGAGGGGCGCCGATTACGCGCTGATTTACTGCCCGAACGGGCTGTACGTCGAAGCCGTCATGGGCCGGATCGCGGGCGAGCGGGCGAGGGTGTCCTGGTACTGTCCGCGGGAAGGCGTTTACCGCCCGGTCGGCGAACGGCCCAACGCCGGAACGCAGCGGTTCGACGCCCCTTCGAGCGGACGCGGTAACGATTGGATACTGGTGATGGAGGGAGTGCGCCATGTATAAAGTGATGATCGTGGAAGACGAAATGCTCGTGCGGATCGGACTGAAAAGCTCGGTCGACTGGAACCGGTTCGGGATGGAGGTCGCCGCTGACTATCCCGACGGACAGGCAGCGTGGGACGGGTATTTGCGGGATAAACCCGACGTCGTCATCACCGACATCCGAATGCCCCGCATGGACGGCATGCAGTTGATCGCGAACATCCGCGAGCGCGACAAGGCGACCCGAATCGTCGTCCTGTCGTGCCTCGAGGAGTTCGAGCTGGCCCGGAAGGCGATGGCGATGGGCGTCTCGGGCTACATTCTGAAGCTGACGATGACGGAGGAGGAGATTTCGGAGACGCTGCACGGCATTCGCGAGGAGCTGGACCGACTGGGCGGCGGGGGCTCGCCGGACGGCTCCAGGGGCTGGGCGCCAGCCTCGACCTGATCAAGGAGAAGATGCTGAAGGACTTCCTTTTTTACGGCATTCTCAAAGCGGAAGAGTTCGAGCGGTTCGCCGAGCAGAGCGGCATGCGGCTGACGGGCTCGCGGACCGTGGCCTGCACGATGGAGGTGGACCGCTACGGGGAGCTCAAGCGGAAGTTCAAGGACGGCCACGGCCATCTGATCAAAATGACGCTGCTGAATCTGCTGGGCGAGATCATGTCCGGCCACAAGCGGGGCGAGGCGTTCTTCCTGGACGAGACGCATTACCTGCTGCTGTTCGATTTTCCCGACACGCCTTCGGAGCTGGCGATCAAGCGGGAGACGACCGTCATTTTAGGCCAGATCCGCGAAGCGATCCGCACCTACTTCAACGGCTCGGTTTCGTTCGGCAGCAGCGGCGTGCAGAGCGGCTTCGGCTCGCTGCCCAAGCTGCACGCGGATTCCAGGCGAGCGCTGGAGCGGAAATTTTGGACCGGCCCCGGCCTCATGCACGAGCCGCAGCAGCCGGCCGATATGGAACCGATCCGGCTTCGCCTGGAGGCGATCCGCAACTTCGAGCCGCTTCGCGCGCTGCTGTCGCCGATGAAGCTGAAGGAGTACGAGCGTTTTGTGGAGTTGATTGAAAGCGGTTTAACGGAGGAGCGGAAGGCGATCGAAATCGGTCTGTTCCAGTTTGTCCAATGGGTCGGGACGAACGTTTACGATGATCGGCAAAACGAAAAAACGCTGCTGTTCAACATCACCGAGCATCTGGAGCAATGCGATTCGCTGCCGGATATGCTCGACCGGATCTCGGCCTACTTGTCCGACATGGCCGAGCAGGCCCGGAGCCAATTGCAGATGAGCGGGGAAATTACGAAGGCGATTCAGTTCATCAAGCGCCATTATGCGGAAAATATAAGCCTGCAGACGGTGGCCGACCACGTCAATCTGAGCTTCGGCTACTTGAGCAACCTGTTTAAAAAGGAGCTGCAGATTACGTTCGTGGACTATCTGAACCGGTACCGGATCGAACGGGCGAAGGAGATGCTGACCGGCACGCAGCTGAAATCGTACGACATCGCGGTTCAGGTCGGGTTTTCCCCGGAGTACACGTATTTTAGCAAGGTTTTCAAAAAAGTGACCGGTCTCAATCCCAACGAGTACCGCAGGCAGTGGCTGGCCGGGTGCCGGAGCGAGCGATGAAGTGGCCGGCCAAGCTTCAGAGCCTGCGGACGCAGCTCATCCTGGTCTTCATGCTCATCAGCCTGATCGTGCTGTCCGCGGCTTCCTACTATATGTACTCGATCATGCAAAACATGATCAAGGACCAGAACCAAAGGTCGCTCTATCAGCAGTTTCAGCAGCTCGATCACAACATCCGCGCGCTGTTCGCCGACATCGACCGGCTGTCCAAGCTGTTTCTCCAGGACGAGCAAATGCAGCAGCTGCTGCTCCATCTGTCGGACAAAAGCGAGCTCGAATTCCTGAACTACAAGAACATGCTGCATGCCCGCATCAATACGTTCATCGGCAACTACGGCTTCGTTCATTCCGTCTACCTGACCTCGGAAAGCCAAGGCGCCATCGGGGGCACCGCCGATACGACGCTCGTCCATCCCAAGGAGGACTGGGGGAACAGCTTTTTCGGGTCGGCGTTTTATCGCCGTACGCTCGAATCGTTCCCGGAGCCGATCATCGTCGGCGGCCTCAAAAAATCGTTCTACAACCCCTACATGACGGAGGCCAACGACGGCACGCTCGTCAGCCTGATGAGAGGCGTGCGGGCGATTTACGACCCGAAAACGAGCGCTACCCTGATTTTTAACGTGGACGAGCGGTATTTGGCCTCGATCTACGCGGTCGAGCTCGACGCCGAAGGCGGCGATATGTATATGACGGATTCGGACGGCGTCATCATTTCCAGCAGCCGTCCCGAGCGGATCGGAACGCGCAGTCCGTTCCGGCCCCGCAGGGCGAGAGCGGCGAGGAGGAAATTTTCGGCAGCCGCGACACTGTCGTAGGCGGCACGGAGGTTCAGGTCGTCTATTACAAGCTGCAGGACGCGGGGTGGTACATCATGAAGGAAATCCCGCTCAACCTGTACTCGGCGCAAATTTTCCAGGCGCAGCGGACGATGGTCGCCGTGTTTTTGCTCAGCATGCTGGCGATGTTCCTCGTTTCGTATTTCTGGCTGCGCAAAATTTTCCGGCCGCTTCACAAACTGTCCGCCAAGATGAAGGACATGAGCCGCGGCGAACTTGGCGTGACGTTCGAGGAGGTCCCGAACAACGAGCTGGGGACCGTCGTCCGGCGGTTCAACGAAATGTCGCTCAGCATCGTCGACCTGATCGACAAGAACAACCGGATGCAGGAAGCGAAGCGGGAGCTGGAAATCGAGGCGCTGCAGTACCAGATCAACCCGCATTTTTTGTACAACACGCTCAACATGATCCGGTGGATGGCCTCCATGATCAAGGCCGACAACATCGTCGGCAGCGTCGTGGCGCTCGGGAACATTTTACGGCCGGCTTTCGCGAGCAAGGAAGCGATGTGCACGCTGCGCGACGAGCTGAACTATCTGGAAAATTACATCAAAATCATCAACTGGCGGTTCAACAACGGCGTCGAATTCGAATTGAGCGTCGCGGAACGGGACCTTGAATACAAGGTGCCGCGGTTTATTTTGCAGCCGCTTGTCGAGAACGCGATCGCGTCCGGGCGGCAGGCTGAGGATTTTTCCATTCATATCGGCATTTTCGCCGCCTGCGAGGACGGGGAGTTGCGCATTGCGGTCAGCGACTCGGGAGAAGGGATCGCCCCCGAGCTGCTCGAAGCCCTGAACCGGATGCTCGCGTCCGGCGAGCGGTCGGAAGACGCCGTCGGGGGAGGCGGCGGGGGCAACGGCATCGGGCTGTACAACGTGAACAAGCGGATCCGGCTTTATTTCGGCCCGGAATACGGCCTTCGGTTCGTCCCGCGGACGATCGGAGCGGAGGTCGTCGTGCGGCTGCCGGCGATCCGGTAGGCAGGCGGGGCCTTATGCGGCGGGGCGCGATCGCGGCGGCCGTCTCGGCTCTTTCCGCGCGCGGCTGCATAATCGTTCAACTTCGCCTTAAAATTGTTCAACCTCGGCGCGGACACCGGGGGATTTTTTTCAACGGATTCGGTAGATCGTTCATTTTGACGGGCCTTCGGCCGCGGTATCCTTGAAGCGTAGAAGCCGGAGAAAGAAGGAGAAGACCATGGAAATCACCTACGCGCGCAGTCAGCCGGAATTGAAAAAGAAATCGAAGCTGTTCCGGCGAGACGGCCTCAAGCTGCTGTTGATGGCGATCCCGTTCATCGCGCTGGCGTTCGCCTTCCACTATGTGCCGCTGTTCGGGTGGATTTACGCTTTTTTCGATTACAAGCCGGGGATTCCGCTCAGCCGCACGCCGTTCGTCGGGCTCGAAAACTTCGCGGAGCTGTTCAGCGATCCGAATATGGCGCGGGTGCTCACGAACACGCTGGCGCTCAGTTTTCTGTCCATCCTAACCTCGCCGCTCCCGCTCGTGCTGGCGATCCTCATCTCGGAAGTGAAAAGCGGATGGTTCAAACGTCTCGTGCAAACGACGTCGACTCTGCCGAACTATATCAGCTGGGTCATCGTGTTCTCGCTCGCGTTCAGCATGTTCAGCGCCGACGGCGCGGTCAACCAGATCATCGAAAAGCTCGGCTTCGGCCCGACGACGGTCAACGTGCTCGGGAACGCGGAGCGGGTATGGACGGTGCAAACGCTGCTTCTCGTCTGGAAATCGGTCGGCTGGAGCGCCATCATCTACTTGGCGGCGATCGTCAGCATCGACGGCGAGCAGTACGACGCGGCCAAGGTCGACGGGGCCGGACGCTTCCGGTGCATCTGGCACATTACGATTCCGAGCGTCATGCCGACGTTTCTCGTGCTGCTGCTGCTTTCGATCAGCAACCTGCTGTCGGCGGGCTTCGAGCAGTACCTGGTGTTCAACAACATCATGGTCGCCGACCGGATCGAGGTGCTGGACCTGTACGTTTACCGGCTCGGCCTTGTGACAAGGGACTATTCGTATTCGACCGCCGTCGGCATTTTCAAGTCGGTCATCAGCATCCTGCTGCTGTTCACGGTAAACGGCCTGTCCAAACGGATCCGCGGCGAAAGCATCGTTTGACGGCAGCGCCCAGTTCAAGGAGAGATGAAAAATGACCAAGCGAAGCCTTAAACTTCCCGATCTGCTGTTCAGCGTCGCGAACTATACGATTTTGTCGTTGCTCGTGATCGTGACGATTTATCCTTTCTACTACATTCTGATCTATTCGCTAAGCGATCCCATCGAGGCGCAAAAGGGCGTATATTTGTGGCCCGCGGGATTTTCGCTGGAAAGCTACAAGTCGACGTTCGCACTGAAAGGTTTGCAGGACGCGGCGGTCGTGTCGCTGTCGAGAACGGTGCTCGGCACCATTTTGACCGTCGTCTGCTGCTCCTTCTTCGCCTATCTGATCACCAAGCAGGAATTGCCGTTCCGGCGCGCGATTTACCGGTTCGTCCTCATCACGATGTATTTCAACGCGGGCTTCATTCCATGGTACCTGACGATGAAGGCGTACGGGCTGCAAAACAACTTTTTGCTGTACATTTTGCCAACCGCCCTGGTCGGGTTCAACGTCATTCTGGTCAAAACGTTCATCGAGCAGCTCCCCGCGTCGCTGGAGGAATCGGCCAAAATCGACGGAGCCGGCTACATCACCATTTTCACGAAGCTTATTTTTCCGCTGTCGATGCCGATTATCGCCACGATCGCCGTGTTCGCCGCCGTCGGGCAATGGAACACGTGGTTCGACAACTTTTTCCTTGTGGAAAATCCGAAACTGCAAACGCTTCAGTTGATGCTCTATCAATTTCTCAACCAGTCGAACGCGATCGCCAACATGTCCACGCAAGAGCTGACGCGGGGAGATACGGTCCGCGCGATGACGCCCGAATCGATCCGGATGACGATTACGATGATCGTGACGCTGCCGATCGTGCTCGTCTACCCGCTGCTCCAAAGGTACTTCGTCAAGGGTATCATGCTGGGGGCCGTCAAGGGCTGATTTTGATTCGGTCAGCCGTTCGCTTACGGAGGATTATCCGGCGCGGGAATCGGGCCTGGCGGCCCGCCCGCTGCCGATAATTATACAAACAATCGTTGGAGGGGAAAAAACGATGAAAATGAAAGGGTTTGCAAAGTCCGCGGCGCCGGTTCTGCTCGCGCTCTCGCTGCTGCTGGCCGCTTGCTCCGGCAATAACGCTTCGCCGACAAACGGGGCAAGCTCGCAAGGCGCCTCGGAGACGGCTTCGGCTTCGGCTTCCGCGAGCGCATCCGCAAGCGGCGGCTCCGATGAGGTCGTGACGCTGCGGCTGCTCGTCATCGAATCGGGGACGAAATGGAATACGTACCCCGACAGCGCGGTCGCGCAAGCGATCGCGGACAAAGTCGGCGTCAAGATCGAGTATGTCGAAGCCGACGAAAACAAATTCAACGTTTTGCTCGCCGGCGGGATCTGCCGGACATCGTCCGCGCCGATCCGAACAAATACGGGCGCCAGCTGATCGAAGGCGATCTTGTCATCCCGATGGACGATATGCTGGCAGAGCTCGGCAAGGACATTACGGCCAACGTTCCGACGCTCGTCGACTACAGCCGCAAAAACTGGAGCGAAGGCCAGAACAAGCTGTATTTCCTGCCGCCGCAGGTGCAGCCGCAGCCGAGCGACGTCGTGAAGCCGCTGACGATCGGACCGACGCTGCGCTGGGATTGGTACAAGGAAATCGGCGCTCCCGAAATCAACAACACGGACGACCTGCTCAACGTGATCGAGCAAATCGTCAAAAACCACCCGACGACCGAAGACGGCAAAAAGGTGTACGGCGTTTCGATGTGGCAGGACTGGGGCCTGTGGCCGTATATCGTTCCGTTCGTCTTTCAGACGTCGCAAACGGCCGTCACCACCGACCTTATGCAAAAGGCGGCGGGAGCCGACGACTTCATCAACATCCTGACCGACGAGTCGTCCAACTACTGGCTCGCGATGGACTATTACAACAAGGCGAACCGCAGAGGGCTGCTCGATCCGGACGCGCTGACGATGAAAAACAACGACTATATGGCGAAGGCGACCGCCGGGCAGCTCGTCTCCGGACCGGCCGACTGGGCGATGGGCGATTTCAACTCGCAGTACGCCAAAGACGGCAAGGGCTTCATGGTCGTTCCGGCCGGCAAGTTCGCCTGGAACGGCGGCGTCAATCCGATCGGCTGGGGAGACAAGAGCTACAGTATTTCCAAGAGCTCGAAGCATCCGGTGAAGGCGATGCAGTTCCTGAACTACTTGTATTCGTACGAAGGCGCAAGGACGATGTACAGCGGCATCGAAGGCACGCACTGGGATATGGTGGACGGCAAGCCGCAGCTCAAGGAAGAAACGTTCGCGCTGAAAACGGCGGGCGGCCAGCAGTGGGAATCGACGGGCATCGCGCTCGACCGCAACCTGATCGCACTCGGCTCCGCGGTCGTCGATCCGGCCACGAACACGCCGGTCGACCTGTTCTCCACCTCCGAGGCGATCATGAAGAGCCTGAACGCGCTGCAGAAGGATTTCAGCGAATACTACGGCGTCAGCCAGCCGGGCGACGTATTCGCCAAGTATATCGAAGAAGGCAAGCTGATCGACTCGAACACGGCGCTCAAGGGCAAAACCCAGGAGCAAATTTTGCAGGAAGCGACGGTCGTGGCTCCGGTGCTGACCGAGGACTTGCTGAAGCTGGAAAGCCAGCTGAAGGAACTGGCCGCCCGGTCGGCCGCGAAAATCATCCTGTCCAAG
Organism: Cohnella algarum; assembly: GCF_016937515.1. NCBI lineage: Bacteria > Bacillati > Bacillota > Bacilli > Caryophanales > Paenibacillaceae > Cohnella > Cohnella algarum. Next base: position 5,768,163 of record NZ_JAFHKM010000002.1, on the reverse strand, counting down.
ACGGACGAGGAATTCGCGAAAAACAAGCAGGAGGCGCTCGACGCATTCAAGAAGGCGGGGGCCGACCAGATTACGGAATTCTACAACGCCGCTTACGATCAGGCCCTGAAGGACGCGGGGCTGCAGTAAACCTATGTCAGGCAAGGCGGGATGCGGTCGGCTCGGCTGCTCCCGCTTTTCCGCGCGGACGGATAAAAATGAATGAACGAATGAAAACGGATGGAAACGAATGGAAACGGGTGTCCGGTTTGACCCGTCGCTTGCGCGGCGGAACCGGACAATGAAAGGAGAGGCACGGATGAAATTCAAAATCGCCTTGTCGCCGCGCGCCCGGGAAACGGTCGAAAGCTGGGACGTTCGCCGGCTGCTGAACCAGGTGCTTTGCCCGAACTTCGGTCGGCTCGGCTCCGCCAACCTGCAGGAGTTCGGGGCGATGTTTTTCCACCCGAAGCCGCGCGCCGAGCTGGACGAACAGATTCGCGCGTTCAAGGCGAGCTGCGCCGTCCCGCCCCTGATCGTCAGCGATATGGAAAACGGCCCGGGAGACATGGTGCTCGGCGCCGCCCGGTTCCCGCACATGATGGGCATCAGCCAGACGGGCTCGGAGGAGCTGGCGTACGAAACAGGCAAAATCGCGGCGCTGGAAGCCGGGGAAATCGGCTATAACTGGACGTTTTCGCCGGTGGCGGATTTGGCCGTCGAACCGGACAGCCCGGTCGTCGCCTCGCGCAGCGCGGGCCATACGCCGGAGCATGTCGTCCGGATGGCCGGAGCCTACATGCGCGGCCTGCAGGAGAACGGGATGATGGCGACGATCAAGCATTTTCCGGGCGACGGCTTTACGACGTGGGATCAGCATTTGACGACGCCCGTGTGCCCGCTCGGGGCGGACCAATGGAGAAGCGGGCCCGGGCGGGCGTTTCGGGAGCTGATCGATCAAGGCGCGATGGCGGTCATGCCGGGCCACATCGCGCTGCCGGCGTTCGACGAGCCGGACGGGCGCGGGCTGTATCCGCCGGCGACGGTGTCGAAGCGGCTGCTCGTCGATCTGCTGCGGGGCGAGCTTGGCTTCGAAGGCCTGATCGTCTCGGATGCGATCGAAATGGGCGGGGTCGTCGGCTTCATGAACTACTACGACGCCTGCGCGGACACGATCGAGAACGGCTGCGACATGCTGCTGTTCCCGCGCGTCGACGACCGGTTTTACCGGGAGATGGAGAAGCGGCTGGCGAGCGGCCGCCTGACACTGGAAGCGCTCAAGGATCGAGCGTGCCGCGTTCTTTCGCTGAAGGAGCAGCTGGGACTGACGGCCGCGGACGGGGAGCCGGCGGGCGGGCGAAGCTTGTCGCCGTCGGCCTCGACGAAAACGGCCGGGCCGGCTTCGGGCACGGAAGCCGTGCCGTCGGCCGAGCCGGCTTCGGACACGGAAGCCGCGCCCGGCGGCGGCTCCGCGTCCGTTCGCCGATCATACGGCAGGGAAATCGCGGTCCGCGTCGTGCAGGAGAGCATTACGGCGGTGCGGGATCGCGCCGCGCCGTCCGCCGCCGCCTCGAACAGGCATCCGGTGCACCACATCGAGGGGAAATGGCGGTGGCGGCGGGCAAGTAGCGCACCCGGTGCACCACATCGAGGGGAAATGGCGGTGGCGGCGGGCAAGTAGTGCGTCCGGTGCACCACATCGAGGGGAAATGGCGGCAGCGGCGGGCATGTAGTGCATCCGGTGCACCACATCGAGGGGAAATGGCGGTGGCGGCGGGCAAGTAGTGCATCCGGTGCACCACATCGAGGGGAAACGGTGGTGGCGGCGGGCATGTAGTGCATCCAGTGCACCACATCGAGGGAAAACGGCGGTGGCGGCGGGCAAGTAGTGCATCCGGTGCACCACATCGAGGGGAAACGGTGGTGGCGGCGGGCATGTAGTGCATCCAGTGCACCACATCGAGGGAAAACGGCGGTGGCGGCGGGCAAGTAGTGCATCCGGTGCACCACATCGAGGGGAAATGGCGGCGGCGGGCAGGTAGTGCATCCAGTGCACCACATCGAGGGAAAACGGCGGTGGCGGCGGGCATGTAGCGCACCCGGTGCACTACTTGCGGAATCGAGGCCGGATGATCGGGCGATCGTTTGTCAGTGCGCGGAGCTCGCTTGGCCGATGTGCCGCAAATGCCGGCGGTTGGCCAGGATGAACAGCACGGAGGCGAGGACGAAGCCGCCGCCGACGAGGAAAGGGACGTGCGGGTTGTATCGCTCCGCGAGCTTCCCCGCGAGCCACGGCGCGATCGCTCCGCCGAGAAACCGCAAAAAGCTGTACGCCGCCGACGCCGTCGACCGTTCCACCGGAGCGGCCTGCATGACGGCCGTCGTAATGAGCGTGTTGTTGTTGCCCAGGAAGGCGCCGGCCACGATGACCGCAGCCGCGAGCAGCCAGCCGGTCGACGTCCAAATGCCCATCGCGAGCAGCGTCGCCGCGAACAGGACGAGCATGGCGCACATTGATGTGACCGTTCCGAACCGCGACTCCAGCTTGGGGGCGACGAAGACGGAAGTGAAGGCGAGCAGGAGCCCCCAGCCGAGAAAGACGTACCCGAGCCCGTGGGCGTCGAGGCCCATCACTTCCTCCATGACGAGCGGCGAGTACGCCAGCAGCGTGAAAAATCCGAAGTTGTACAGCAGCGCCGTGATGCCGAGAATGAGCAGGCTCCGGTGCTTCAGGGCGCGGAACGGATCGGCGAGCGACGTTTTCTTTTTGGCCGTCTGCTTCGACTTCGGCATCATGAAAAGCAGGAGCAAAAAAGCCAGCGCCATCAGGATGCTGACGCCGAAAAAAGGCCCCCGCCAGCTGATCGAACCGAGTTCGCCGCCGAGCAGAGGACCTACGGAAATGCCGAGCCCGATCGCCGACTCATACAAGATGATCGCCTTGGCAGTGCCCACCGTCGACAGCGACACGATCGCCGACAGCGCCGTGGCGACGAACAGGGCGTTGCCGAGCCCCCAGCCGCCCCGCAGTCCGATCAGCGCGCCGATGCTGTCGGAGGCGCCGCCGAGCGCGGCGAACGCGGCGATGATGACGATGCCGGCCAGCAGCGTCCATTTGATGCCGAGCCGGGACGATACGGCGCCGGTAATGAGCATCGCGACCGCCATGACGAGGTTGTAGCTCGTAAACAGCGAGGTGACCTGGCTCGGCGAAGCGTTCATTTGCGCCGCAATCGCGGGCAGAATCGGATCGACGAGGCCGATTCCCATAAACGCGATGATACTGGCGAAACAAACCGCCCAAACGGCTTTGGGCTGGTTGAAAAGATGTTGTCGTGTTTCCAATTCGGATGGCATGATGTTCTCTCCTTAAAAAGGGTTTTGCGTTCAATCTTTCTTTTCTTGAGCTTCCGCACCGCCCAACCGTTCGATCCCGGCCCGGACGCGCCCGTGAAATTCCTCGATTTCCTGACGCATTCGCAGCATTTTGTCCAGCTTCTCTCCGATGACGTCAAGCTGGCGGCGGACGACCGGTTCGATTTCGAGCAGCTTCCGCAGCTTCCGGCCGTCGTCGGCCAGCTCCCGGTATCCTTTCCGATGGTCCTCCAGCTCTTCGATAATGCCCAAATAATGCTGCAGCTCCTGCAGCGAAAAACCGAGCACGTCGCGCGCGTCGATCAGCCGCTTGAGCCGGTCGATATGCTCGCGCGTATACAGCCGAATGCCGCCCTCGCTTCGTTCGGGGGCGGGAGCAATCCGATTTCTTCGTAATAGCGGATCGTTCGTTTCGTTAAACCGCACGCCTTGGCGACGTCGTCGATTTTATACGTTTGCGTCATGCGCCGTTGCCTCCTTTCATTCCCATGATCCATTTTAGTTCACCTTAACGTTAACGTCAACTTTTGGGCGAAAAACGACAGCTCCCGTGCAAGCCCGAAGGCTCGGCGCGGGAGCCGCGTAAAATCGCACCGGATTAACGTTTTTTGCGCTGGCCGGAAGACCGGGAGCGGGAGGAACCGCGATAGTCGTGCGGATTCGAACCGCAAAAAACGTCTTTCGCCGTGACGGATACGACGTGGTGGGGGACCGGCACGCAGTGGTGGCGGCGGATCACTTCCACCTGATGAACGACGTTGACGACTTGCGGATGGTAGTAGTCCTCGTAGACGACTTCGGGCGGATCATACACGGTTTGCGCCGGGCAGAGGGAATCTTCTGGACACGAAGACAAGACATTCATCTCCTTTCGCTGGGTGTTTTACAATATACGAAGGGATGAATGTCTACGCTTGTATGAATGCCTAGTCCTCGTCTGCCTAACGATTTTCCGCGAATGTCACGACTCCGTCCGCCAAAGAGGCGACGCGCGCGAGCGATTCGACCCGGTAGCCGGCTTCCAGCAGCGCGGCGCGGCCGGATTGGAACGACTTTTCGATGACGATGCCGATGCCGGCGACCCGGGCGCCGGCCTGCTTCGCGATGCGCGCCAGCGCCAGCGCGGCTTGTCCGTTGGCCAGGAAGTCGTCGATGATGAGCACGTTGTCGCGTTCGTTTAAATAATTTCTGGAGACGGTGATTTCGTTCTCCTCCCGCTTGGTGAAGGAGTAGGCTTTTTCGGTCAAAAGATCGCGGTTCAGCGTCAGCGATTTGCGCTTGCGCGCGAAGATGAGCGGAACGTTCAGCTTCAAGGCGGTCATGACGGCCGGGGCGATCCCCGAAGATTCGATGGTCAGCACCTGCGTAATACCCTCTTCGCGGAAGAGGCCGGCGAACGTTTCCCCGATTTCGTCCATCAGAACGGGGTCTACGCGATGGTTCAGAAACGAGTCGACTTTCAGCACCTGATCGCCGATGACGATGCCTTCGGATCTGATTTTGCGGATGAGAGCTTCGATGGCGGGCGTCCTCCTTGCGCGCGTAATCTTGTTACCATTATACACGAACGTCCCCCGGGAAAAATCGGCCCGGGAATATTTCGCGGCCCGGCGAGCCAAAATGTAACCGAACGGCTTCCAAATAAAACCGGGGAGGAACGTGGATACGGTGAGAAAAAAAGGACTTTCGCGGCGCGCCCTGTCGTTTGGTTTGGCCTTTTTGATCGCGGGGACGGTCTTTCCGGCAAGCGTTGCGCCGGCATCGCCCGCGTTGCCGGGCTTCCCGGAAACGCCGCGGCAAGTCGCCATCGTCATCGACGACTTCGGCAACCGCATGAAAGGAACGGAACAGATGCTCGAGCTTCCGGTTCGCCTGACGGTCGCGGTCATGCCCTTTCTTCCGACGACCCGGCGCGATGCCGAGGAGGCGCACTCCAAAGGCCACGACGTCATCGTGCACATGCCGATGGAGCCGGTTCGCGGGAATCCGAAGTGGCTCGGCCCGAACGCGATTTTGACGTCGCTGTCCGACGGGGAAATTCGCGAACGCGTCGAAAAGGCGATCGCGGACGTGCCCCATGCGGTCGGCATGAACAACCATATGGGCTCCAGGGCGACGGCGGACGAGCGGGTCATGAGAATCGTGCTGCAGGTTTGCAAGGAAAAAGGGTTGTTTTTTCTCGACAGCCGCACGAGCCATCGGTCCGTCGTCTCGAAAGTGGCCGCGGAGCTGGGCGTGCCGACGATCCGAAACGACGTGTTTCTAGACGACGTCTATTCGGCCCGGCACGTCGCCCGGCAGCTCGGCGTCGTGCTGGAAAAGCTGGAAAAGGATGAAAAATGCGTCGTCATCGGCCATGTCGGCCCTCCCGGGCTCATTACGTCGGACGCGCTGAAATCGGCCATCCCGCAGCTGCAAAAGAAAGTCAAGTTCGTCACGCTGTCGCAATTGGGGCCGGACCTGGTCCGAAAAGCGGCGGGCTGACAGCGATATGGCCGGCTGAGGGCGCCTCCGGGCGCCTTTTTTTGCCGGGCGCGCCCGGCGAACCATGACATTTGTCATCCCCGTCTCCTGACGTTTATGACTACAACGACGACGCCCGATTCCTTACGATAAGAATATAGACGCGTCGCGCGGGGACCCGCGTTTTGACGAGGAGGAATCGTACGATGATGAAAGCCAAGCAAGCAAGCTTGAGAAAAGAAGTCGCCGTTTTCGAGAAAACCGACAAGCGAAAAAGCGCGAGTCAGCTATTCAATACGACGGTGCCGCTGCTGCTGCTGTGGACGGCCGCCTACCTGAGCCTGTCCGTCTCCTACTGGCTGACGCTCGTTTTCGCGATTGCGGCTGCCGGATTCGTCATCCGTTTGTTCATTATTTTTCACGATTGCTGCCATCAATCGTTTTTCAAAAGCCGGCGTGCCAACGATATCGTCGGAACGATCGCCGGCGTCATTACGCTCTGCCCTTACGAACAATGGAAAAACACCCACGCGATCCACCATGCGACGAGCGGCAATCTGGAAAAGCGGGGCATCGGCGATATTTGGGTCATGACGGTGAACGAGTACGCCGCGGCTTCCCGGATTCGCCGCCTCGCCTACCGGCTGTACCGGAATCCTGTCGTCCTGTTCGGCCTCGGCCCGATCGCGCTGTTTCTGATCCAATACCGCTTCAACCGCAAAGGAGCGAAGCGCAAGGAGCGCATCAGCACGTACGTCACCAATATCGCGCTCGTCTCGCTTTACGCGCTGCTCATGTGGGCGCTCGGCTGGGAAGCGTTCCTGCTCGTGCAGGCGCCGGTTTTTTTCGTCTCCGGCTCGCTCGGCATTTGGCTGTTTTACGTTCAACACCAATTCGAGGAATCGTACTACGAGCATGACGACGAATGGAGCTATGTGAAAGCCGCCGTCGAAGGCAGTTCCTTCTACAAGCTTCCGAAGCCGCTTCAATGGATTACGGGCAATATCGGCTATCATCACGTGCATCATTTGAATCCGAGGGTGCCCAATTATTATTTGGAAGAGGCGCACAACGCGACGCCTCCGCTGCACAAGGCTACGACGATTACGCTGCGCACGAGCCTGCAGTCGCTCCGGTTTCACCTGTGGGACGAAGAAGCGGAAACGTTCGTCAGCTTCAAGGCGTGGCGAAACCGTCCGGCCCGGCCCGACGCCGCCGCATAGCGGGAGAAAGAGCTCCCGGCGCCAAAGGGGCGGATGCCTTCGATGGCCCGGCGGAATCGGGATATGGTAAAATAGGAGCGACCGGCTAGCGGACATCCGGCACAAAGGTGGGCCGTCATGCAGAAATGGTACCAGATTTTCACGAGGAATACAGGACTTAGCCCATATGTTTGGGTTGTGTTCTGTATTCTGCCGTTTTATTTCATTTTGCGCTCGTCGTCTCCGTACGAAATTGCTGTCGGCATCGTCATGATTTTTCTTTTTTTCGGCTGCTACATGATGTCCTTCGTCACCAAGGGATGGTGGGTCTATTTCTGGACCAGCATCCAGATCGTGATTTCGATCGTGATGACGATGGCGTACGGCTACGTTTATTTTTCGATTTTTCTCGCCTTTTTTATCGGCAACATTCAAAACAGGGTCGGTTTCTTTACGCTGTACTCGATTCATCTGCTGTCGACGTTCGTCAGCGTCAATTTCGGCATTTTCGTATCGAAGCAGGTGTTTCTCAACCAGTTTCCGTTTATGTTCGTCTGTCTCGTCGCCGTCATTTTGCTGCCGTTCAGCACGTATTACCGGAATAAACGCGGACAGCTGCAAGTGCAGCTGGAGGACGCGAACAAGCGGATCGCCGAGCTCGTCAAGCAGGAGGAGCGGCAGCGGATCGCGCGGGATTTGCACGATACGCTCGGCCAGAAGCTGTCGCTTATCGGGCTGAAAATCGACCTCGCCGGCAAGCTGATCGACGCGGACCCGCGGCGCGCGCAGGCGGAGCTGGCGGATGTCCGCCAGACGGCCCGAACCGCGCTTAAGGAAGTCCGGGAGCTGGTGACGGAGATGCGCGGCTCGCGCCTGTCCGACGAAATCTTTCGGGTGAAGCAGATTTTGTCCGCGGCCCATATCGAATTCAGGCTGACGGGCGAGCCTTACTTGAATACGATATCGATGCTGAACGAAAACGTTGCGGCCATGTGTCTCAAGGAAGCGGTCACGAACGTCGTCAAGCACAGCCGCGCCGACATCTGCTCCGTCGATATCGAGCCTTCGCCGACGGAGCTTACGATCCGGGTAACGGATGACGGGATCGGATTTACCGGGAAAGAGGGCCGCGCCCGCGGCAATGGCTTGCGGGGAATGGCGGAAAGGCTCGAATTCGTCAACGGCAGCCTGGAGATTATATCGAGCCAGGGAAACGGAGCCGCGTTAATCATCAAAGTGCCGAACCTGACGAGACAGGCCGGCGCGGGGAAGGAGGACGATTTGCCATGATTTCCTTGATCATTGCGGAAGATCAGCGGATGCTGCTGGGAGCTCTCGCTTCATTGCTCGAGCTCGAGGAGGATATGCGCGTCGTCGGCCGGGCCGCCAACGGCGAGGAAGCCGTCGCCCTGGCCCGGCTTCATCGGCCCGACGTCTGCATCATGGACATCGAAATGCCGGTCAAAAGCGGGCTGGAAGCGGCGGAGGAGCTGAAAGGCACGGGCTGCAAGGTGATGATCTTGACCACTTTCGCCCGCGCGGGATACTTCAACCGGGCGCTGAAAGCCGGCGTCTCGGCTTATCTGCTGAAGGACAGCCCGAGCGAGGAGCTGGCGAATTCGATCCGGCAGGTGATGGCCGGTCAGCGGATTTTCGCGCCGGAGCTGATGGACGAGGTGTACGGCGAAGAAAATCCGCTCACCGAGCAGGAGAAGCGGGTGCTCGGACTGATCGCGGACGGCAAAAACACGAAGGAAATCGCCAGCCAGCTGTACATTACGACCGGAACCGTGCGAAACTACATTTCGGTCATTTTGGACAAGCTGGGCGTCAGCAACCGGATCGAAGCTATCACTCGGTTCAAGGAGAAGGGCTGGTTCAAGTAGTCACGCAGCGATAAGCGAAAATGCCTTCGGCTATGGCCGCCGCCACCCGGGTTTGCCCGTGCGAGCTCGTTAGCATCGCCCGGTCGCCCGCATGGTTCAGGAAGCCCGTTTCGACGATGACGCTCGGCACCCGAATCCGGTTCAGCACGTAATATTTGCCTCCCGCCTGCGGGAGTCTTTTCGTGTTTTGCTGACGGTTCAGCGACTGCTGGATGAACGAAGCGAGCAGGGCGCTTCGGCCTTCTTTCTGGTGAATGACGAGAGGGCCGCGCTTGCTGCCTTTCGGCGACCAATTGACGTGAATGCTGACGAACGTTCGCGCCTCGATTTCCTCGGTCAAGCTGCCGCGCTGGGACAAATCCCGGCTGTGGCGCGAAGCGCGGTGCCAGCGGTTTTCGTCGCTCAGCGCATAATCGCCGGTCCGGTTCAGGACGGCGCGCACGCCGTGGCTGCGCAAAATCAAGTAAAGCTTGCGCGCGATGGCAAGGTTGATATCCTTTTCCATTACCTCTTTGTAATGCGTTCCGGAATCGATGCCGCCGTGTCCGGCATCGATCAGCACGTCCGCGGCGGGCAGCGAATGCGGCAAAAGCCCGCGCGCGGGGACGCCTGCGCCCTCGGGCCCGGCCGGGGGCAGGCCGCCTTTTGCGCCGGCCATGGGCCCGGCGGCGGGCACGCTGTCTTTCGCGCCGGTCGTGAGCCCGGCCGAAGGCACGCTGTCTTTCGCGCCGGCAGCCGCGGCCGGCGAATACAGAAGCAGGAGCGCAAACGCCGCCGATAAGGCGGCTCGGAGCGCGCGGTTCATGGACGACCTCATCGCTTTTCCTTCCTTCGTTAGCGGTTTGCTTTTTCTAGATTGGCTCGGGAAGGTGGCTCTCATGCAGGTTCGCGTAAAACTCTGGCCGTTTGGAAACGTCTCCGGCGGGGCATCCTATAGGCAGTGAGCCGACAAGGAGGCGGATGGAATGGGCGACGGATTGGAATGGCTGAAGCTGCTGACCAACCGGTTTGCGGCATATTTGACGACTCCGGCGGAAAGCAAAAAAGAGCAAAAGCAGCGCCGGAAGCAGGCGCGCGAGCCTTGGGGCGTCCGCTGGTTCGGATTGCTCGCGGTAGGCGTTCAGTTATGGTGGCAGGAGCGGAAAAAAAACAAGCCGCACGTTCCCGGTTCGTGAATCGGGAGCGCCGCGGCTTGTTTAACTTGTTTGCAGTTAAGGAAGTTTAATTCTTCACGGCGTGAAAGCGCTCAACGCAAGCTTACGCGGCACAGGCGCACCGCTCGCCGACGGCTCGGCCCCTCCGCGATCGGTTGAGTCGTGGCGACTCATCTCAACTGGCCAAGCGCACGCTTCCGTAAGCAGTTGAGTAAAAATGACTCATGTCGCCGCCATCGCGCGCCCGCTGCCGGTACGGTTGAGTCGTGGCGACTCATCTCAACCCGCCAAGCGCACGCATCCGTACGTATTTGAGTAAAAATGACTCATCTCGCCGCCATCGCGCGCCCGCTGCCGATCCGGTTGAGTCGTGGCGACTCATCTCAACCTGCCAAGCGCACGCATCCGTAAGCAGTTGAGTAAAAATGACTCATCTCGCCGCCATCGCCCGCCTGCTGTCGATCCGGTTGAGTCGTGGCGACTCATCTCAACCCGCCAAGCACACCCTTCCGTAAGCTGCTTAGTAAAAATGGCTCACCTTACACCCTCTTCATATAACGGACAGCGTTTTTTATTATAGATAAAACAGTCCTAGTTTCTTCAGCGTATCTGCCGGGATAAAGCGGATCCCGTTCATGTCGATTGCCAGATCCAGCCGCTGCGGGGACCACTGGTGATAACCGACGACGGGCTGGGCATACAGCATCGATTCGCCGAAAGGGGAAACGACGAACCGCAAATGGCCGCTCTGCTCCAAGCGGGTTTTCACTTTGGCGTCGTCCGCTCCGTCGAACGGACTTTCGTTCATGAGCCAGGGAAGGCGTTCGTAAGGATCGAACGTTTCGTTAAGGACGAAACGGCCGGAAGCCGCTTTCGGATCCGGAGAAGCGCCTGGCACGTAAGAGGCTGCGTCGGCCGTCAGCTTGCGCCGCAGCTCGTCCCAGCCCGAGACGCCGATCGGCAGCAGTTCGCCGGTCTTGGCGTCGAGCCAGTAGGTCTCGCTTCCGACGCGCGCTTCCCACATCGCCGCGAACGGATGAAAATAATGCCGGACCGCGCGGTATGATTCGGCGCGCGCTTGGGAGGCGGTGATGAGCCCGTTTTCCTCCAGCGAGCGCCTCAGCGCGGCCGCGTCGAACAACGGCTGCGGCCCGGCGCCGTATTCGCCGAGCCGGTACGATCCGTCTTCGGCGGCGTAGATGACCATGTAGCCGACCGGCTTGCCGTTATTGCTCACGGTGGCGAGCCATGCATGCGTTCCCGGACCGAGCGGCGCGATTTCCGCCGTCGCGTCTTTCCATTCCGCGAACGCCGGCTCCCGCGCCAGCCGGTTCATCCATTCCGCCGCCGCGGCCCGAAGCTTCGCTGCCGTTCCTTCGGCCGCCGGCCGGAGCGAAAGCGCGCGCACGTCCGGCGGCGAGCGGAAGGAAGCCGCGGCCAGGCTTGCGGCCGCGGCTGCGCCGGGCGCGCCGTCAGTGCTCGCCGGGGCGACGCTAAGCGCGGCGGAGGTGCGGATCGCCGCCGCGGGAGAAGCCGCGGGTGCCGCCGCCGCGGGGAAAGCTGCCGCGGGCTCAGCCGTCACGAGGAGATCCCCCGCGGAAGCCGCTATAGCGGGCAGTTCCGCCGCGGAAGCCGTCGTCGCGGGGAGATTCGCCGCCAACAGCAGGGCGATGGCGGCCGTCCATCCGGTTGCGGCGCGCGTCATTTTGCTGATTTTCATTTGCACGTCACCTGCCTACGTCGATAATGAGGGGCTACGTTGGAAAATATCCAATCAGGAAAGGGAAATCGGACAAAATTCGATCCTACGCTGGAAATCATCCAACCAAGCGGACCGATTTTTCGAAAAAGTCGCTTATGTCAGGTTTTTCGTTGGACAAAATCCAACCAGGCCCGGCGAGTTTGAAAAAGCGGCTTTTTTCGTTGGATGAAATCCAATCTAGCCGATGATGAGTGTACGAACAGGTTTGCTGGTAAGGTGAAGCACAGCGTATTCATTGGAGAAATCAATCTAGCCGATGATGTGAGTACGAATAAGTTTGTTGGCAAGGTCAAGCACAGCTTTTTCGTTGGACGAGACCCAATCGAGCCGGACGCCGAGAACACGAACAGGTTTGTTCATAAGGCGAAACGGCGTATTGGTTAGAAAAATCGAATCCGTCGACGTCCGCAACAATCCTGCAATTGTCAGCCTTTTCCTGCAAATCGTGGGCGTATGGAGCATTTTGATGCCAAAATGCAGGTTTTTCTGGCCGATCACGCAGAAAATGGGCATAGGCTCCGGTAAAGCCTGCACTTTCGCAGGAATTTTGCGCTTAGTCGGTCGTTATGCTTAAAAAGGATGCGGGTTTGCAGGTTTTGACCTGCGCCGTCACCATCCGATAACCGCGCAGGAAATTGGCAGGCGAACCGCCGACCGAAAAGTCAATCGAATCGCCAATCGAACCGCCAATCGAACCGCCAATCGAACCGCCAATCGAACCGCTAACCGAACTGCCGCCGAAAAGTCAATCGGAACCACCGATCGAACCGTCAACCGAAGCGCCAATCGAACCGCGCAGATCGGAACCGCCTTATGAATGCGACCGCTATCCAAATCGCAGGGGAAAGCCCGAATCAACCGGGTTCAGAGTCATGCTGGCCACGTCATGTCCCCAAGCCTGCGGGGCTGGCTGCGCCCCGAAGCCCTACTTTCCATGTTAGCGGACAAGCCCCGCCGATGCTGTTGAACGGTGTCCGCGTTTTTTCGCCGAATGGGGACGGTTATGTCGATTGCTGCTCGTTTTTCCCTTTTACCCGATTCCGGGAAGATGAAAAATGCCGCAATTGATGACGGACATACTTACGCGCGGGCGATACTGCCAGTCGATTTCTTCGGCCCGCTGCCTGAGTCTAGCCTGGAGCGCTTCCTTCTGCTCGCCCTCCGCGCGTTCGATCATCGGCCGGTAATACGATTCGAGCCTGTCGAGCTCGTCGACCCTCCGTTCCTCGGCTTCGACCGCCCAGGCGAAATCGTACGTTTTCAGCTTGCGTTCCAGCGCGTGCTCCAATTGGGACATCGCTTTGCGCAGCGAAAGCCCGTTGGGCAGCAAATGCACGTTGGCCGGCAGCCGCGGGGTCATGCGCTTTTCGCTAAGCCGATCGAGAAACGTTTCGTCGATGACGCCCGTCGCAAGCGAGATGCCCCAGCCGAACAGCTCCTCGCGCTTCATGTCGCATTCGAAGCCGACCTTGAAATTCGCCCCGAGCCAAGCGGTATAAGGGACCGATCCGAGCGGGCCGACGGCGGCGCGCTTCGAAGGCTCCTCAAACATCGTGACGCAGCGGCCGGCCTTTTGCACGGATTCGAAAAATTGATCGAGCCGCCGCGAGCCGAAGTAGACGTCCTCCGGGATCGCGCGCGGGCCGGAAGCCGGCATTGCCGGCATGGCGGCGCCCGCCGGGGGCTGGCTTCCGGGCGGGTCCGCGGGCGAGGAGCCGGCTTCCTTTTCGGCGGGGTGGCCGAAGCTCCAGCGATACGTCATCGTTTCCGGCGCGGCGCCGGTGCGGTCGACGAAGCTCCAGTAGTACGGCCGGTTCGTCAGCGCCCGGTCCGCTTCGGGCGAAAGCCGGACGACGACGTGCGCCGGGCTTTTTTCCAGAATGTCGCTGCCCGTTGCTTCCAGGTAAGACATTACAAAGCGCTGCACTTGCTTTGCGTTCATGTGTCGATGGCTCCCGTTTCTAGGATTTGCGCTGCGCGAGCAGCGAATCGCCCAGCCCGTCGATCCGCAGGCGAAGGTCCCGCTCGTCGGCGGATTCGAGCACCATTTTGGCCAATCTGCGCTCCAGCGATTCCTCGCGTTCCATCCGTTCCACGATTTCGTCGAGCTCGCCGATGACCATCTGGAACATGTTGATTTTCTCGTGGAGCAGGTGCACGATATGCTCTTCGATCGTTCCGACGGTGCACAGGTTGAAAATTTTGACGTCCTCGGTCTGGCCGAGCCGGTGAACCCGACCGATCCGCTGCTCCACCCGCATCGGATTCCACGGCAAATCGAAGTTGACGATATGGTGGCAAAACTGCAGGTTGATTCCTTCGCCTCCCGCTTCGGTGGCGACCAGCACCTGCGCCCTGCGGCGGAACAGGTCCATCATCCAGTCTTTTTTGCCCCGGTTCATGCCTCCGCGGTAAGGCACGGCGGACAGTCCGCGCTCCTGGAAGTAGCGGATGAGATAATCCTGCGTCGCCCGGTATTCGGTGAAGACGATCACCTTTTCCCCGATGCTTTCGACGAGCTGCATCGTCGCTTCAGCTTTCGTATTCGACTTGATGTTGCGGATAAGCTCGACCAGCTCCCAGATCCGGTTGTGCAGCGGGGAGTCGGGCGGCGTTTTTTTGGACAGATTGATCAGCGTCAAAAAGACGGCGTCGCGGCTCGAGCAAACCTCGCGCTGCAGCGTGACGAGCGAGAGCATGCTGGCCAGATCCCCGCGTTCGGACCTGGCGTACTCGCGGACGTACTGCGTCACCCCGTCGTACAGCGCCTGCTCGTCCGCCGACAGGCGAAGGGGGACGTTCGCGACCGAGCGCTTCGTAAATTCAACGCCGCCGTCGCTGCGGCGGTTGCGGATCATGACCTGGCCAAGCGCGGCTTGCAGCTTGTCCTCGTTTTTGGCCTGGCGGCGGCCTTCGACGAAGTTGGCGGCGAATTCGCCCTCGCCGCCGAGCTGGCCGGGCTTGAGCAGCGTAATCAGGTTGTACAGCTCCGACAAATCGTTCTGAACGGGGGTGGCAGTCAGCAGCAGGCAATATTTTTTGCGGAGCTCGCTGACGAACTGATAGTTGCCCGTGTTTTTGTTTTTCAGCTTGTGCGCCTCGTCGATGATCAGCATGTCGTATTCGCTGTCGCGCAAATAGGCGCGGTGCGGGTCGCGCTTGGCCGTATCCATTGAAGCGACGACGATGTCGTTGTTCCAATGATAAAGCTTCTTGTGAGCGATCGCCGGAATGCCGAATTTGCCGTTCAGCTCCCGTACCCACTGAAGCACGAGGGAGGCGGGAACGAGGATCAGGACGCGGCGAACGAGACCGCGAACGAGATATTCCTTGAGCACGAGCCCTGCTTCAATCGTTTTGCCGAGTCCGACCTCGTCCGCCAATATCGCCCTGCCTCTCATCTCGTGCAGGACGCGGCGCGCCGTTTCGGTCTGGTGGGGGAGCGGGGTGAAGCCGGGCAGCAGCCGCATGCACTGCAGCTCGCGGAAATCGGACACGCGGCGCGCTTCCTCGGCCTCCCATGCCATCCGGTACAGCGACCAGTCGTCCCAAGGGCCGTTGCGTTCGATCCGGCGCTCCAATTCCTCGAACGAGCTACGGTCGACGTGAAGTTCGACAAGCGGGTGCAGTTTGCGCGGCGGCTGGGCCGGCGCCGTTTTGTCCGGGAAGCCGGCGTGATCGGCAGCGGAACCGGAGACGGGGACCGAAACCGAAACGGCAACCCCGCGGTTTTCCGCGATCGGCTGGGGGATCGGAACGTCGGAAAGGGCCGGAGATCCGGCGGGCCCTTCGGCAGGTTGGATAGGCAAGGTGCTGTCCTCCTCTTCTCGCGCGATGCGGCTTTCTCTTCTTCTCTTTTGATTTTAGTATGAGCAAACGGAACCGTTTCAAACCCGCTTCGGAAGGAAAAGGGAGAAAATAGGAGCATTCGGGACCCTGCTTGTTTTCTTCCGGGAACAGGACGGACGAATGCTCCGATCGGTCGATAGAAATACAAGATATGGTATGGTACAATGTTTTTCACGCACAATATATTGAATATGGAGCGTCCCGGGAAACCGCTGCCGCAGGGAAGCGGATCCCGAAGCAAGCTGGGAAGGACGCCGGGGAGAGGATGCAACGGATGAAAACGACGGTGAACGCGCAGCGCCTTACGGGACTCAGCGAAAAAATTTTTTTGGACCGTTACGCCTGGAAAAACGCCAATACCGACGAAACGAAGCCGGGCGATGTCGTGCTCGTTCTCACCAAGGACGATCCGAAATTTCCCGCGAAGGAAGTCGGCGAAGTCGTAAGCCGCAACGGCCGGAAAGCGACGGTTCGCACGCGCAGCGGGGAACTCGTCGAATCCGACGTCGACAAGCTGACGCTGACCGTGGAGAAAACCCCGGAGGAAATGTGGGACCGTCTGGCCGGCGCGATGGCTTCGGTCGAGGCGACCGAGGAAAAACGGAAGGAATGGAACGGGAAATTCCGCTGGCTGCTGGACGACTGGAAGCTCGTTCCCGGCGGCCGGATCGCGGCCGGAGCGGGCGCGAGCGAGGAGCTGACGCTTTTCAACTGCTACGTCATCCCGTCCCCGCACGACAGCCGCGGCGGCATCATGCACACGCTGACCGAAATGACCGAAATCATGGCCCGGGGCGGCGGCGTCGGCATTAACCTGTCCTCGCTGCGTCCGCGCCGCGCGGTCGTGCAGGGCGTGAACGGCTCGTCCAGCGGTTCGGTGTCGTGGGGCGGCTTGTTCAGCTACGCGACGGGGCTGATCGAGCAGGGCGGAAGCCGGCGGGGCGCGCTCATGCTGATGATCAACGACTGGCATCCGGACGTCGAGGAGTTTATTACGGTCAAGCAGACGCCGGGCATGGTGACGAACGCGAATCTGTCCGTTTGCGTCAGCAACGCCTTCATGCGGGCGGTCAAGGAAGATCTCGAGTGGGAGCTCGTTTTTCCGGATACGACCGATCCCGAGTACGACAAGCTGTGGGACGGCGACCTGAACAAGTGGAAAAAGCTCGGCAAGCCGGTCGTTCCGTACCGGACCGTCCGCGCGCGCGACGTCTGGAACAAAATCATCGAATCCGCCTGGAAGTCGGCCGAGCCGGGCGTCGTGTTCATGGAATATTACAACGAGATGTCGAACAGCTGGTATTTTAATCCGATCATCGCGACGAATCCGTGTTTCCATCCGGACACGAGAATCACGACGGAATTCGGCCTTATGCGCATCGAAGATCTGTACCGGAAAATGGGCGGCGAAGCCTTCCGGGTCGGAACGGACGTCCGGCTCATGGAGCAGGTTAAAGTCGTCAACGGGCGGTCGTACGAAATTCCGGGCGTCCGGATGCGTTCGGCCGTCGTATTTCCGACCGGCGAGAAGGAGACGGTAAACGTCGCGCTTCGAAACGGCATGGAGCTGAAAGTGACCCCGGATCACCGCATTTACACGGATAACGGTTGGAAGGAAGCGCGGGAGTTGACACCCGACGATTACGTCTACATTCAATCCGGGGAAGGCATGTTCGCCGAAAGCGACGACCTTGGCGAGGAGTGGGGGCACTTTCTCGGCTGGCTGACCGGCGACGGCTGGATTTCGAAGCGAGGCGACGTCGGCATGGTGTTCGGAGGGGAAGACGAGGAAGCCGTCCGCCGGCTTGTGGAGGCTGGCGAAGCGATTGCGGGCGTCAAGGCCAAAGTGTACGAGCGGGACAATGGAACAAAGCAAGTGTACTGGTGGCGAAAAGAATTGCGGGACCGCCTGCTGTCGCTCGGGGTGAAGCAAGAGAAAGCGGCCGGCAAAGAAGTTCCCGAAGCGTTGTTCACGGCGGCCAAGCCGACCGTCACCGCTTTTCTCCAAGCGCTGTTCAGCGCGGACGGAACGGTGTATACGCGAGATGAGATGCACCGCACCGTACGCCTCGCTTCCGCTTCGAAAAAGCTGCTCCAAGGCGTCCAGCTGCTGCTGCTCAACTATGGCATTCACGGCTTGATTTACGAGCGGACGAAGCGGTCCCAGGCTCGGTTCGAATATACGACGAAGGCCGGCGAGCATCGGATTTACGAGAGCGGAACGTTTTACGAATTGATTCTGAGCGGCAACAATATTGCCGAGTTTCATGAACAAATCGGGTTCCGCATGCTCGGGCGCAAACAAGAGGCGCTGGAGTCGATCGCCCGCAAATCGCGCAAATCGGAAAAGTTCGTGTCGCGGGTGGAAAGCGTAACGCCGGGGGAAACCGTGACCGTGTACGATATCACGGAGCCGGCTACGCATTCGCTTTTAGCCAACGGCTTCGTCGCGCACAACTGCGGGGAACAGGGCCTTCCCGCGTGGGGCGTCTGCAACCTGTCGGCGATCAACCTGTCCAAATTTTACGACGCCGACAAGCACGACGTCGCCTGGGACGAGCTGGCGGAGGTCGTTCGCTACTCGACCCGCTTCCTGGACAACGTCATCGACAAAACGCCGTATCATTTCCCGGAAAATGAAGCGAACCAGAAGAAGGAGCGCCGCGTCGGCCTGGGGACGATGGGGCTCGCGGAACTGATGATCCGCCTGCGCATCCGTTACGGCAGTCCGGAAAGCCTTGGCTTTCTCGACAAGCTGTACGGCTTTATCGCGCGGGAAGCGTATTTGGCTTCGGCGGAAATCGCGGCGGAGAAGGGCTCGTTCCCCGAGTTCGACGCCGAAAAGTACCTGCAAAGCGGCTTCATGAAAAATATGGCCGGCACGTTCCCGGAAGTCGCCGAAGCGGTGCGGGCGAAAGGCATGCGGAACGTGACCGTCATCACCCAGGCGCCGACGGGTTCCACGGGGACGATGGTCGGCACGTCCACCGGCATCGAGCCGTATTTCGCGTTCGAATATTTCCGGCAAAGCCGGCTCGGCTTCGACAAGCAGTACGTGCCGATCGCGCAGGAATGGAAGGACGAGCATCCGGGCGAGGACCTGCCGCCGTGGTTCGCGACCGCGATGGATTTGTCGGCCGAGGATCATATCCGCGTGCAGGCGGCCATCCAGCGCTGGGTCGACAGCTCGATTTCGAAAACGGCGAACTGTCCGGCCGACTTCACGGTGGAAGAAACCGCCAAGCTGTATGAGCTGGCGTTCGAGCTCGGCTGCAAGGGCGTGACCATCTACCGCGACGGCAGCCGGGACGTGCAGGTGCTGAGCACGACGAAGGACGGGGAAAAGGACGCGCCGAAATCCGAGGCGCCGGAGGGCGGCGGAGCGATTGCCGCTGCTGCCGGTTCGGCGAGCGAAACCGCGCATGGCGCGGCGGGCGGCACGGTCGCGGAAGCTTCCGCGACGGCTGAGTCGGATGAGGCCGCGATCGGCGAAATCGATCGGACGCTGAACGCCTCCGTCACTCCGCAGCAGGCGAAGGTGTTCGACAAGCAGTACAAGAGCCGGCCGAAGGTGCTGCGCGGCGCGACCTACAAGTTCAACACGCCGTTCGGCATGGCCTACATTACGGTGAACGACATCGACGGCACGCCGGGCGAAATTTTCCTCAACGTCGGCAAAGCCGGCTCCGACGTATTCGCAATGGCCGAGGCGCTTGGCCGGGTCTGCTCGCTGTTCCTGCGGTACGGCGACCACGGCAACAAGGTGCAGCTGCTCATCAAGCACCTGAAGGGCATCGGCGGGACCGGAGCCGTCGGCTTCGGCCCGAACCGAGTCGAATCGATCGCCGACGCCGTCGCCCAGGCGCTGGAGCTGCACTCCGGCTCGGCGCAGGAGGGGCACGAAGGCTCGGCCATGAGCGAGCCTCCGCTTGCGGCCGCGGCGGAAAGCGGGCCGGTCGCAAGCTACGCCGGCCGGTCGCTGCCGGTCGCTTACACGTCTACCGACCTGTGCCCGTCCTGCGGCTCGGCCTCGCTGCTGTACGTCGAGGGGTGCAAGACGTGCTCGAACTGCGGGTACAGCAAGTGCAGTTGATAAGCGAACCGGTGAATGAGCCCAGGGGTTGAACCCTGGGCTTTATTATTAGGTCAACCAGAAATTTCTGGTTGGCCTATTCATTTACTTTCTCCATTATTGATCAGAAAAGAACTCGATAAGGAACCGTTGAAATTCACGCACGGCTTTAGGTAAATAGCGAGCTTCATTCCACAATACGGAGAAGGCGCGCCTGTTATCCGTCCCTTGAATAGGCAGCAAAGTGTACTGCGTTACTTCGTCGCCTCTGCATCCCGGAACGAATGCGACCCCCAGGCCCGCTTGCACGAGGCTGCCGAGTGCGGCAGGCTCCTCTACTTCACAGACGATTGTCCGCTGAATTCCCGCTCGACGGCTGATTGCGTCATTAACCTCACGAAACGGATGCCCGGGCTTATATTCGATGAACGGCTCGTCGGCGGCCTGCACCAAGGCAATGTCGCTCAGACGCTCAAACCGGTGGCCATGGGGCACGGCAAGATAGACCTCTGTATGCAGTACGGGGCATTCGCGAATGGTCGGTTTATGGGACGATAACGGTCCGAACCCGAGGTCCGCGTCGCCTTGCTCCAAGAGCATCTCAATGCGGTAAGACTCGGCAGGCGCAATCTGATTGATGCGGAAGCGGATGTCCGGATAACGTTCGCGGAAAGCCGAAATCGCAGGCGTGAGACGGTTTAGCGCATTCGTGGCGATTCTGATTGTCCCTCGCTCCAACCCCGCCATATCCTTCACTTCTTTTTTTCCCTCTTCCAACAAAGATAAAGCTGCTTCGACTTTCGCGAGGTAGGCTTTGCCGAAAGGATTCAGCCGAATCTGCCGATTGGCGCGATCGAACAACGGAACGCCAAGATCTTCCTCCAGCCTTGAGATTGTTTTGCTAAGTGCCGGCTGCGCAACATGGAGCTGTTCAGCTGCTTTGGTCATATGTTCCAATGCGGCAACGGTTCGAAAATAGTGTAACTGCAGCAGTTCCAAAGCTGTCCCTCCTGATCCATATACCCGAAGTTATCGAAACATAAATTAACATGTATTATTTATTATCTATTTTTGATTGTAAAATAACGTGTATCTAAAAGAAAGGGGAATTTCGATGAAATCCGATAAGTTGATTGTTGCCGCCGAAAGATAACGTCCAATTGCTGGCGGGATTGCCTGTCCGAGAGTTGCTGAATATAATGACCGTATCACAGAAAAGGAAAAGGATGCCTCCCATGTATGTGGGCCTGCGGGAACAGGCTCACGGGATGCATCCCCCAAACAACATGGTCATTGTATCAAAGTATGAGCTGGATGAGAAGTCACCCGGCGTTTTTTGTTCGATGTGCAGAATTGGTTCCCTCTCCCTGCTGTGGAGAAGCGCTTAGTGTCATTGGCAGTCGGAAGCGGAAGCTCACCAGCGAGGACGGAGATCGCCGCTTGCTCGTCATTCGCCGGCTGCGTTGTACACAATGCCGGAAGATCCACCATGAGCTCCCGGATTGTGTGGTGCCGTACAAACGGTACGAATCGGCATGCGTGGAACAAGTCGTATCGGAACATGCGGCTCCATCTACGGTAGCGGCAGATGACGCGACTTTGCTTCGCTGGAAGAACTGGTTTCGCGAACAGACCACATACCTGCTCGGAGCTCTAAGATCTATCGCCATTCGCTTTCATCAGGACCCTGCGAAGAAGCCGTCCGTCTCTACGCAGACTGCACATCACCCTTTCGGACACTACGTCGGGGACGCCCCCGGCTGGCTGGCGCGAATTGTCCGCCCGGTCGCAAATTCAAATTTGTGGTTACATACCCGTTCTGCATTCTTGTCCGGCAAGATGCTGCGGTAGACTCATCTGGAAGTCTACCAAGCGAGGTGCAGAACAGATGAAAGATCAGAAGAAAGCAGAGGCCGTCGCGTCGGAACGCATGCAGCTCCTGTCGCCGCTGCTGGCGGAAGGGCTGGACACCGCCAAAGCCAGCCAGATCAAGCGACAGATATGTGAGCAAACTGGACTCTCCGAGCGGACGCTGCGCCGGTATCTGGCCAAGTATCGCCAAGACGGCTTCGGCGGCCTGAAGCCACGAGGCAAGGGACGCCAGCCGTCAGAGGAGATCATTCCACCAGAAATTGTGGAGCAGGCCATTTTGCTGCGCCGGGAGGTGCCCGGCCGAAGCGTTGCCCAGCTCATTCAGATCCTGGAATGGGAAGGCCGTATAAAACCCGGGCAGATCAAGCGCAGCACGCTGCAGGAAAGATTAGCAGAGCGCGGTTACAGCACGCGCCATATGCGCATGTACGCCGAATCGGGCGTCGCCGCACGGCGGTTCCAAAAGCGCCATCGTAATCGCTTGTGGCACTCGGATATCAAGTATGGCCCGTACTTGCCCATCGGCCCCGGAGGTACCATGAAGCAGGTATTTCTGGTGACGTTTATCGACGACGCGACGCGGTTTGTGCTTCATGGCGAATTCTACCCGGTCATGGACAAGACCATCGTGGAGCACTGCTTCCGCCAAGCCATTCAGAAGTTCGGCGCTCCCGAGGCGGTCTATTTCGACAACGGCAAGCAGTACCGGACCAAATGGATGACGAGGGCATGCTCCAAGCTCGGGATCCGGCTGCTATTCGCGAGGCCCTACTCGCCGGAGGCGACCGGCAAGGTCGAACGGTTTAATCGCGTGGTGGATGCGTTCCTGAGCGAGTCCGCGCTTGAGAAACCGAAAACGCTCGAGCGGCTCAACGAACTGTTTGCCGTATGGCTGTCGGAGTGCTATCAGAACAAGCCGCATTCGGCGCTGGAGAACAAGCGTAGTCCGGAAACGGCGTACCGTAGCGACAAGCAAGCGCTTCGGTTCGTGGATCCGGACGAGCTCGCGAATGCATTCCTGCACTGCGAGACACGCAAGGTCGACAAATCCGGCTGCATCAGCTTCATGGACCGGAAGTACGAGGTCGGCCTGCCGTTCATCGGCTGCACGGTGGATGTGGTGTTCGACCCTGCGGACATCACCGAGCTTACGATCGAGTACGAAGGCCATATACCTTGGCGCGTGCGGGAACTCATCATCGGCGAACGCGCAGGCAAGCGGCCGCAGCTTCCGGAGCATATCGGTCCGCTGCCGGCAGATGCGTCAAGGCTGCTCGCGGCAGCGGAGGATCGCAGCAGGAGTCGCAAAGCGGAGCAGGCGCCGGCCGTGGCTTATCGCCGGATGACCAAGGAGGACGGTCATGTTTGAGTCCTTCTACGGCCTTACCCGCTCACCATTCTCCCGGGACATCTCGACCAGCGAGTTGTACGAATCGGTCACGCTCGAGGAAACGCTCGGGCGTCTGGAGTACGCTGCCCAGCGGCAGTGGTTTGCGGTTGTTACCGGCGATTGCGGCACGGGGAAGACGACGACGATTCGGCGGTTCACCGAAGTGCTGGATCCGGCAAAGTACAAGGTGCTCTACCTATCGGACTCTAAGCTGACGCCGCGGCATTTTTACAAGGGGTTGCTCGAACAACTCGGCTGCGAATCGAAGTTCTACCGCGGCGATGCCAAGCGCCAGCTGCACCGCGAGATTGAGCTTATGCGCGGTATTCATCGATTGCAGCCGGTTGTCGTCGTCGACGAGGCCCATCTGCTGGATCGCGAAATGCTGGAGGAAGTGCGTTTCCTGCTCAATTTCAAGATGGATGCACAGAGCCCTATGGCGCTCATCCTGGTCGGTCAAAGCGAGCTGTGGGATCGCCTGAATATGCAAGCGTATGCGGCGATCCGCCAGCGGATCGACCTGCAGTGCAAGCTGCCGCACTATGATCGTGCCCAGACCGGCGATTACATTAGGCGTCACATGACGTTCGCTGGCGCGGAGCATGACATCTTTACCGACAGCGCGATCGACGACATCTACCGATTCTCGAGCGGCGCCGCAAGGCTGATCAACAAAGTATGTACACATGCACTCATCTACGGCTCACAGAACAAACATCGGATCATTGACGATCATATGGTCAAGCGTGTCATCCAGGGAGAATTATCGTGATTCTCCCTTTTCCTTAAACATCAGGGGACAGATTGACCATCACCAGCAGGACAACTTACACCGTCAACTGGCGGGCATTATGCGTTGGCAGTAACAGTTGATCTATACCCTCGCATTCACCATGATTCTGTCTTCCATGAGTGCGACCATGTTTAATATCGTGTTGCCGAAGATGGCCGCGGAGTTTCAGCTCACCTACGCGCAGGTAAGCTGGGTATCCGCCATCTATTCTCTTATCTATGCGATCGGTTCGGCTATTTATAGCAAATTAGCCGATCTAATCAAATTAAAAAGCCTGGTCACGTTCGGAATCCTCTTCTTCTGTATCGGATCGTTAATTGGACTGGTTTCCGGAGCTTTTTGGATGGTTCTTCTGGGCAGAATATTGCAGGCATGCGGTGCGGCAGTCATTCCTGCGATGGCGATGATCGTGCCGATACGTTTTTTTGCCGAGAGGCGGGGATGGGCGCTCGGCATTACGGCAACCGGGCTTGCGATCGGGGGGACGATCGGGCCTGTCGTATCCGCAACGCTTGTCAGCTTCGCTCATTGGCGATGGTTGTTTTGTCTGCCGCTGCTGCTTGTCGTCACTCTGCCTTTCTACCGTAAATATCTCAACGACGAGCAGGGAAAAGGAGGAAAACTCGATTGGATCGGCGGAGGACTTCTTGCGTGCACGGTGGCCGGTTTACTGCTAACCCTTACGTTCGAGAACGGGCTGTCGGCTGCAATGAGCGCGGCAGCGTTGCTTCTGTTCGTTGTCCGTATTCATAAAGCGACGTCGCCATTCGTCAATCCTTCCCTGTTTCGGAACGTCGATTATTCCCTAGGACTCGCGATCGCAGTAATGGGCGTTTCTGTCGGATATTGTCTGCTGCTTCTTACCCCGCAGCTGTTGGCAGACGTCCATGACCTATCCCCCGGGCTGATCGGTTTCATCATGGTGCCTGGAGCCGCCGTCTCGGCGTTATTGGGGCGTAAAGCAGGGAAACTTGCTGATGCCAAAGGAAATTCGACACTGCTCGCGATTGCGAGCGTGCTGCTTTTTGTTTGCTTCTCGTTGATGTATCTTTTTTCGTTGGGAGGTTCCCCCGTCTTAGTAGCCGTTTTCCTTATATTCGGGAATGTCGGGCTGATGTTTTTCCAAATCGCATTGTCCAATACGATCTCCAGAACGCTGCCGAACGAACAGACCGGTATCGGTATGGGGCTGCTATCGATGTTGAATTTTCTGTCCGGGGCAATTGCCACCGGCATTTACAGCAAAATCGTCGACCACGGTGCTTCGTTCAGTTTGAATCCATTCGTAGAAGAAAAGAACTCCTATGTGTACGGCAACATTTACTTCGTTTTAACGTTAGCCGTTTTGGGAATATGGATCGTGTATCGTGTACGTTTTGGAAGCAGAACGGGTGAGCGCGGGTAAGTAATATATGAAGCAGAAAAAGCGGAGCCGCCGGGTTATGGGCTCTGCTGCTTCGTGCCGCAATTAATCCGGATCGCCAGGAAAGAGGCTATTCGGCTGCACCAACCGTTGGCCAGCGATTCATCGCATCAATAAATTTCCTTCAGCAGCTCGACAACCTCCTCTAAAGTAAGACCAAAGGATTTGTAATACGAAGCGTCGATAAGCATCTGCTGCAAGATGATTTCATTGCGCTTTTGGAGCTTGTCGCCGGGCGAGAGATCGTTGACAAAGCATCCTTTGCCGGTCACGGTGTAGATCAAACCAAGCCGCTCGAGCTCTTCCCAGGCTTTTTTGACGGTAATAATACTGACTCGAAGCTCGGTGGCCGCTTGTCGGATAGGGGGGAGAGGATACCCGCTTTCCAACTCGCCCTTAAGAATTTGCGCGCCGATTTGTTCGTAGAGCTGTTGGTAGATAGGTTTCTCGGACGTGTTCGAAATGGCAACGTTCATTACAATTCCACTTTCAAGAACCGTTTGTAGGCAATATGATAAGCAATTATCGTAGCGATTGCAAATATCGCGATACCCGCAGCCAGGATCAGTGCATGTATTGCGATGCGATCGGCGCCCGTCCCCTTGAAAAGTTCAAACACGTACGAGTTTTGAATGCCGATCCATTCCGCGCTCCCGGCAAACAGGAGGGCAGCCAGGGTGGAGGCAATCGTTGGCGCCCCGTATTTATACGCCGTCTTGAAATACATGGGGATCAAGATGATATTGAATATAGCTAGCATGACGAAACATAATCCCCAAAAGCCGAACGACGGCGAAAAGAAAAGGTAGGTCAGATTCGGATATAAACGAACGCTGATCATGCCATAGATGGCGGCGATTACCAAGTGCAGCAATTCCAAGATCACAATAAAGGATACCCTTGCCTTGACGATGTCTTTTTTCGATACGGGCAGCATGCTGGTGAACATGAGATCGTTCTGGCTTTTATAGCCTCCCAGCATATTCGGCACGGTGATAAAACAAAAGTACAGGATGACCAGGAAGTAAAGCCATCCCGGGATTAACATCAAGGCGCCTGTCAAAAGGGGCAGTACATAAAAGAAAGGATTGACGCCGAGTTTCAGTTCCTTCATCAATAAGTTATACATAGGTACCCTCCATTTTCGAATAGTAGATCATGATTTCTTCCAGATTCGGGAGGGTCGATTTTATGCCTGAAGACGGGTCGAAGTCTTTCGCATGAATCAAGCCGGTAAAGCCGAAAGAATTGGTTTTGTAGGCAATGAGTCGGCTTTTAACCAAGTCCAGTTGTTCCATGCTGCCATTCAACAAACGGTACGCTTCGCTGAATGCTTCTTTTTCGGAACTGTTGATAATTCGTCCGTTATGGATATAGGTAATATAATCGGCGCACTTTTCCAAGTCGGAGGTGATATGAGTTGAAAAAAGGATGCTGATTTCACCGTCCTGCACCAGCTCCTGGAAAGTGTCCAGCAGGTCGTCTCGGGCAACCGGATCGAGTCCGCTGGTCGGTTCATCCAGAACAAGCAGTTTTGCGCCGTGGGACAAAGCAAGCGCCAGACTGTACTTGACTTTCATTCCGGTCGATAATTCGGCTATTTTTTTGTCTTCGATCAGGTTGAATTTTTTCAGATACTTGTAGTAGGTTTCATCATCCCAATTGCGATAGAACGTTTTGACCACATTCGTTAACGTTTTGATTTTGCTGCGGGTGTAAAAATCGATGTTTCCGAAAGCGGAGCCGATTTCCTGTTTCAACTCGAGTTCGTGCTCGGCCATGCTTTTGCCCAGAATGCGGATCTCGCCGCTATCCGCTTGAATCAAATTCAATATGGATTTGATGGTGGTGGTTTTTCCGGCTCCGTTGGCTCCGATAAATCCCATGATATATCCCTTTTCCAGTTGGAAAGAGACGTCTTTTAGCTGAAAATGCACGTATTTTTTATTCAAATTTCGGATATCCAAAGCCAGCATTTCGTTCCCTCCGTTTTTAAAATTGTGTATCTTGTGTATGCACAATGTAACACAAAGGAAGTTCTTGCGTCAAATACAGTCCAGGATCGGCGGCCGAAAGCATTGCCTGTTGGCAAAACGAGTAGTATATTTAATTGTAAATAAGTTCTGCACTGCAAAGGGGAATCGATACGAAATGCTCCTCACCTTTCGTTATGACGGGATTTGAACAAATCTAATATAAGAACGACGCGTCGAATCGTAAGCCAAGGCAGAGGCTTATTTGGTTGCGCGGTCGTTCGACATTCGTCATAACGAAGCTAACGTAACGCAAACAGGCGCGCATCCTGAGGATCCCGTCGGAAGCTTTCATGTCGTTATGAAGGCTTTTTTTGTTTGCGCTAAAGGGGAGAAGCTGAACGGTGCTTGGGCGAAAAAGGCCGCTATACGCGTTATTTTTATTGCAGGGCGGTTCCTTGTTAGGCAGCAGACTGTCCGGCATTGCGGTTGGAATTTGGCTCGCAAAGGAATATGACACGGTTACGACGCTGCTGCTCATCCCGCTGTTTCAAGAATTGCCGGCGTTATTGTTAGGTGTATGGCTGGGGCTCGCGGTTGACCGGTTCAACCGGAAAAAGCTCATTATTTTCGCGGATTGCGGGCAGGCTGCGGGGACGCTTTGGTTGCTGTTTGCCATTGCGGATGGGGATTTGCCGCTTTCGCAATTGTACACGATCGTTACGCTTCAAGGGATGTTTGCGGCCGTGCAAGTCCCGGCGATCGCTGCCGTCACGTATGAGCAGGCAGCCGAGGGCGAGTTGGATAAGGCCAATGGGCTGAAGGAGCTTATGTTTCCGATCGCCAGCGTCCTTGCCCCATTTTTGGCGGGCATGCTTTATGCGCCAGTTGGTCTTCCCGGTATCATTCTGATTGATCTTTTGACGTTCGCGGCCGCTGTTGCGGGGACGCTTTTGCTGCCGATTTCCGTAGAGACGCGCAGGCGGGAGGCGGATGGGGCTTCGGACGCGAAAGGGCTGTGGGCGCAAGCGTTTCAAGGGTTTGCATACATCTTCCGGCAAAAAGGGCTTCTCGCGCTCGTTATATATATGGCATGGTGGAATTTGCAGCTTAACGGTCCGCTGGAACTGGCGATCCCTCATTTGCTCGCCCGAACCGGCAGCGACCGGTTGACTTCCTTGCTCCTTGGCGCCATGAATGCGGGGGCGCTTTGCGGCGCGCTGCTCGTCATCAGCGGGCTTACGTTCCGCAAGCGCCTGATCCCGATGTTCGTCGGTTCGCTTCTGACCGCCGTCATGTTCGTTATATTCGGTTTCGCGGCGAATGACTGGCTGCTGGGAGTCTCCATTTTGTTGCTTATGGTGCCGCTGCCGATGACGGGGGCACTGTTCAGTTCCTTCATTCAAGTCAACGTTCCCGGCCATTTGCACGGGAGGGTCTTTGCCGCTGTCGGGCAACTATACGCTTTGACAGCGCCGCTTTCTTTTATCGTTACGGGACCATTGGTGGATCGTTGGCTGGAGCCCGGTTTACAAGACAGGTACGGTTCGGGAGCGGGGATGGTTCTTGTTCTTGCAGCGTCCGGTTGCTTCATTTTGATTGGGGCGCTTGCGACCTTCCTAAGAAAAACAGTCCGTTCGTTGGAGGAGTGAGTCGAGCCCGGAATCGTCTTTAATGTTTTCGACGAAAATAGATTACAATAAGGATCGACAGGTTTTTAGTCCCGTGCAAAGAAGGGAAGACCGATGAGCAAGCCCCCTGTAAGGAACGAAATCCTTTCCAGGAACATTCTTACCGAAGCGAAGGGTTACCTGGATATCGGCTTCACGCATTCCTTGAACCCGTTCGGCGGCTGCGCGTTTGCCTGCAAGTATTGTTACGTTAGGGAAATGCCGATTCAGAGGTTCAAGGAAACTTCGTGGGGAGAATGGTTGGACGTAAAAACAAACGCGGTTGAAAATTACCGTAAAGAAATCATGAAGCTTAGACGGAACAACAAACCCGTTCGTATCTTTATGTCCTCTGCGACAGACCCTTATCAACCGGTTGAACGGGATGTCAAGCTTACCCGCGGGATTTTGGAGGAGATGATCGAACGCCCGCCGGATTTGCTGCAAATCCAGACTCGGGGTCCGCTCGTCGCAAGGGATATCGATCTGCTCGCGAAGTTGAAGGAAAGATGCGAATTGCTCGTCTCGATGACGGTCGAAACCGACCGGGAAGATATGAAGCGAATTTTTGCTCCCGTTGCCCCCGGCATCGGATTGCGGATCCAAGCGTTGAAAGAAGTGCACGATGCGGGAATTTTCACTCAGGCTGCGATTTCTCCCGTTTTGCCGTTCACCCCCGAATTCCCGAAGCTGTTGGATGGAATCGCCGATCGGATTTGGATCGATACGCTTCAGATCGGAGACGGCTCGAGGGGAAAGCGTTCCGCGCGGCTAGGAATGCCCCGGCTGTTCGAAGAGCATGATGTATCGAAGTGGTACAGCGAAGATTTGCATATCAAGGTGGAGAACTATTTCAAAAAATTTTTCCCCAGTGAAAGGATTCGCGTTTCGAAAGAAGAGGCATTTCCGATCTGACCGCAAGAAACAACCCCCGAATCAAAAACCGGATACCCAGAAGATCTGGGGCCGGTTTTTTCGTTGATTGAAAAAAGATTCAGGTGGACTTCTTCATGACGACGCTGGACTCGCGAACGATGAGCCGGGGTTCAAATTCGATGCGTTCGTATTCGGAAGCGTCTTGCGCCTCTATGCGCTTCAGCAAAAGCTCGGCGGCAAGACGCCCGACTTCGGTCCCCATAATGGACACGGAGCTGATCTGGGGCGACGTAACCGTCGTCCAAAGATTGTTGTCGATGCCGACGATGGCCACGTCTT
Source organism: Cohnella algarum (assembly GCF_016937515.1). Taxonomy (NCBI): domain Bacteria; kingdom Bacillati; phylum Bacillota; class Bacilli; order Caryophanales; family Paenibacillaceae; genus Cohnella; species Cohnella algarum. Next base: position 5,738,085 of record NZ_JAFHKM010000002.1, on the reverse strand, counting down.
CGGGCACGCGCACGCCCAGCTCCTTAAATCGGTTGACGATGCCGATCGCAACCATGTCGTTCACCGCATAAATCGCGTCCGGCATTCGCTTCAGGCTATAGAAGTAATTCGCAGCTTGCCGTCCGGTCTCGAAGTTGAAATCTTCGCCGAAGTAGACAAGCGAAGTATCGACGCTTTGAAGCGACTGCTCATAGGCCAAATAACGTTCTTCAAGCTTGTTCTTCGGCGCGCCGGCATAAGCGATTCGAGTCCGGCCGATCTGCTGCAGATGCTCCATGACGAGCTTGCCTTCAGAATAAGCGAGGCCGACGATATCCGCCTTGAGGTCCGGGCTCATCTTCTTGCCGTAGTTGATCACGGAAACGGGCACGCCAGTATGGTTGATGAGGTCCTCGAGCTGCTTGGGGTAGGCGAGAGGAAGAATAATGAGCCCGTCGACATGCAGTTTCTTGATTTCTCGAAGTATTTCGATTTCGGTTTGAGCGTTGCCTAGCGTATTGATCTGGACGACCCTATAGCCGTGCTGCTTTACCGCTTGTTCGACGGCCCAGGCAATATCCGGGATAATGGCATTGCGAATGTCCGGCACCGCCAGGGCAATCTGATGGGTCTGACGGACTTTTAAACTCTGGGCAGAGGTGTTCGGAATAAAGCCCATCTCTTTGATGATTTGCATGATTTTGGCTTTGGTGCTTTCGCTGATTCCTTCGCTATTATTAAGCGCGCGCGAGACGGTTGCAATTCCGACTCCCGCCTGCTTGGCAACGTCCTCGATGGTTACTTTTTTCTTATTCGACATGTACGTTTCCCTCTTTTCGGAATCGTTTCCTTCACACATTTTCGATTGATTTTTCATTTATTATACCATCGAGCGGGAGAGGAAGACGATTCCGTCACCAATCCCTATGGATTAACGCCCATTTTGGACATAATTATCGCCAAATCGTCAGAATCGATCAGAATGGCCAGGCCTGTTCGCATGCGACCTTGACAGTGTGTCTGAGCTGTGGAATAATTATTTCCGGAAACGTTTCCTATATTATCAGAAAGAAATATACATTTCGGAGGTTACATCGTGAGCAAACAAAAAGTCGCAGTCATTACGGGATCGGCTCAAGGAATAGGCAAAGGCTTGGCAGAGCGTCTGGCCAAAGACGGTTTCGCGATCGTACTTAGCGACATTAACGAAGCGACACTGAACGCAGCGGTCAAAGAGTTCCAGGACAAAGGCATAAACGTGACGTCCATGGTCGGAAACGTCGCCAAGTTGGAGGATCAAGAGGCACTGGTTCAGAAAGCGGTCGATACTTTCGGCAGCGTGGACGTGTTTATTAATAATGCCGGGATCGAAGGTCAACTCGGTCCGATTACCCAAGTGGAACCGAAGCTTGTCGACCGCATCTTGGATATCAATGTGAAAGGCGTTATTTACGGCATTCGCGCAGCCGCCAATCAAATGATCAAGCAAGGAACGGGCGGCAAGATCATTAACGCATGCAGTATCGCCGGCCAGGAAGGCTTCGAAATGTTGAGCCCGTACTCCGCCACCAAGTTCGCGGTCAAAGGCCTGACGCAAGCCGCCGCCAAAGAACTGGCTAAATTTAAGATCAACGTAAACTCTTACTGCCCCGGTATCGTCGGAACCTCCATGTGGGAGCGTATCGACGAAGAAATGACGAAATTTATGGGCACCAAAAAGGGAGAAGCCTTCCAGAAGTACGCAGAGGGAATCGCTCTCGGCCGCACGCAAACTCCGGAGGATGTCGCCAACCTTGTCTCCTTCCTGGCGTCGTCCAACTCCGATTACATTACCGGCCAGAACATTTTGACCGATGGCGGCATGGTATTTAACTAATATAACGAATTAACCAAGGTTGCATAGAAGAAAAAAACCGGCTCATCAGAACGATCTGAGAGCCGGTTTCTTGTGTCTATCTGATTCCGGATTTGCTGGAATGCACGAAAGCGGAAGCTCCCAAAAGAGGGCTCATCGTCACCGGACCTTTTGACGGAATTTACGAATCGAACGAAGAAATCGACCGTTTGGTCAACGCGGAATTGACCAGGCGCGCCTTCGCGCCTTCCATGGAGTTCCGGGAATACCGCATGGATCCGGGCCTGTTCGCAACTTGGGAACAATTGAAAGCGGAGATTCCGCAGCGGATCGAAGCCCGCATCGAGGAGCTGCGCCGGTTGGAACGAAGCCTATAATTTCACCCGAGCCCTCGCCGAGCGGGCATACTCGGAAGGCGGCATGCCGGTTGCCTTCTTGAAGTCCCGCGAGAAATAATGAATGCTGCTGTAGCCGAGCATCGCGGCGATTTCCGTGAAGTTGTACTGCTGCTCGCGGATCAGCGTCTTGGCTTCCTCGATTTTCAGCTGCTTGAAATAATCCATCGGACCGGTCCCGACCTGCGCGTGAAAAATCTCCTTCAACCGGCTCTTGCCGAGATGATGCTCCTTGCACAGCCGGTCGAGCGTAAGCGGCTCGGAGAGGCGCGACCGCATGAACGAGACGATCCGTTCGGCCGTCTGCTGCTCCGCCTTCTCGGTCTGGAAGGAGGCGGGCTTGCGCGAGGACGGGGCCTCCTGCCGTTTGGCGTCGTCCAGCTGCCGGACCAGCGCGATCAGCAGCGTCTCGAGGCTGTTGCGCATCGCCTGTTCGCTGGCGAACGGAGCGTCCGTGCGGCTGACCAGCTCGTGAACGTGCGAATTGTCGTACGGCGGCTCGAAGGAGTGGAAGCCTTCCTGAAGCAGGAGCGACACCAAGTTCCGTTCCCGGGTGCCGAGCCGAACGACCCGGTTTTCGAATCGGGCCATATGCGGGGAGGAGCATTCGAAGGAAAGCACGAACAAATTGGGCGGCTTATGCTGCTGGCCGACCCGCACCGTATGAAATTCTCCCGGCTTATGGAAAATGATCGTTCCCTGTTCGAGCTGGTGCGTGCGGTCGTCCGCCCGGACCTCGACGGAACCCTTGTCCACGTACAGCAGCTCCCAGAAGTCGTGCTGTTCGCCCTCGAACACGTAGCCTTTGGCGAATTCGAAGTAATGGAACGAAATCAGCTTCCGCACCGCGATCATTTCCTTGAGCGTATGGCGAACGAATTCCATCGGCCGGTCCCTTCCTTTCCTCGCAAACCCTCGCTAACGTGCACCCTCGTTCCATTTGCATTCTATCATATTTCCAATTCCGATTGTGCAAAAGGTCCGGCCGATTTGCTAAAGGCGGGCGGCGGCGGCGGCTCTATAATAAGCGGTGACAACCGATTAAAGGAGGCTGCCGCCACGATGAAAAAGGGAATCAACATTTGGTCTTTTCCGGAAGGGATGGGCATCGAGGAGTGCATCGCGCTCGCCAATAAAGCCGGTTTCGACGGGATCGAACTGTCGTTGAACGAGACGGGACCGCTCGGACTGGAAAGCTCGGCCAAAGACGTGTTCGCCCTGCGCCGTTTCGCCGACAATGCCGGAATCGAGCTGTCCAGTCTTGCGAGCGGACTGTATTGGGATTACCCGCCGACGAGCGAGAGCAAGCAGGTGCGCGAGAAAGCGCTTGATATCGCAAAAAAGCAGCTGGAGTTTGCCGCCGTGCTCGGCGTCGACACCGTTCTGATCGTTCCCGGCGCCGTGGGCGTCGATTTTCTTCCGAATGCGCCCGTCGTGCCTTACGAACGGGCGTATGAGAACGCCCTGAACTTTTTCTCGGCTCTGGCGAAGGAAGCGGAAGCGGTGAAAGTTTCGGTCGGCATCGAAAACGTGTGGAACAAATTCCTGCTCTCCCCGCTCGAAATGCGCGGATTTATCGATACGATCGGCTCCGACTATGTCGGGTCTTACTTCGATGTCGGCAACGTCGTGTACGCCGGTTATCCCGAACACTGGATCTCGATTTTGAACAAGCGGATCAAGAAGGTTCATTTCAAGGATTATCGCCGGCAAGCGGGCGGCCTTCACGGCTTCGTCGACCTGCTGGCGGGCGACGTCGACTATCCGGAGGTCGTTCGCGCGCTGGAGGCGATCGGGTACGACGGCTACGTCATCGCCGAAATGATTCCGCCTTATACGCACCATACGCAGCAAATCGTTTACAATACGTCCGCGTCGATGGACGCGATTTTGGGAAGGACGGTACGCTGATGCTGAACATCGGACTGATCGGGCTCGGATTTATGGGGAGGACGCACCTGGAGAACTATTTGCGGCTGGAGCGGGAAGGCGCGCCCATTCGCGTCGTGGCGCTGTGCGACGTCGACGAGGCCAAGCTAAACGGCGGAGGCAGCGGCGGAAATATCGACACGGCGTCGGAGCACGAAATCGATTACGGCCGTTTCCGCAAGTATACGTCGGTGCAGGAGATGCTGGACCGCGAGGAGTTGGCGCTCGTCGACATCACGCTTCCGACGTTCCTCCACCGCGATGTGACGGTTCAATGCCTGAACGGCGGCGTTCACGTGCTGTGCGAAAAGCCGATGGCGATGAACGCCGCCGAATGCGACGAGATGATCGCGGCGGCGGAAGCAAACGGCAAGCGGCTTATGATCGGCCAATGCCTGCGCTTCTGGCCGGCTTATGTGTATCTGCAGGATCTTGTCACGAGCGAAAAGTTCGGCCGCGTGACGAGCGCTTACTTTTACCGCGGCGGGGGCACGCCGTCCTGGGGGCCCTGGGTGCTGAGGAATGAGCAGGGAGGAGGCGCTCTTCTCGATATGCACGTGCACGATACCGACATGGTCAACTGGCTGTTCGGCAAGCCGGAGGCGGTCTCCTGCTACGGGCGGAACGTCATTCCGGGCAGCGGCTACGACATTGTTTCGACTCACTACCGCTATGGCGACGACAAAATCGTTTCCTCCCACGTCGATTGGACGTTAAATGGGGATTTCGGCTTCGAGATGGGCTACAAAGTCAACTTCGAGCGCGGGAACGCGCAGTTCGACGGCAGCCGCGTCAAGGTGAACCCGAACGACGGGGCAGGCTATTACGCCGAGCTTCCGGCCGACCAAGGCTATTATTACCAGCTGAAGGCGTTCGCCGAAGCGATCGCCCGGGATTTGCCGCTCGATACGGCAACGCCGGAGAGCACGAGGGCCAGCATCGAAATCGTGACGGCGGAAAGAGCATCGGCGGACCGGCGCGGCGAATGGGTTCCGGTTCCGTAACGGATCTTTCATGACCAATCGGTATACGCTGCCTTTTCGTGCGGGCGCCGCACCCTTGAGCGGGGAAGAATGGGAGCGGCTGCCGCCGATCGACGTCGGCCGCCGGCTATGGCTGCGCACGGAGAATCCGCCCGAGACGCAGGCTCGCGCCTTTTATGACGAGGAGGCGCTGAACGTGAACTTCCGCGTATTCGAGGCGTCTCCCACCGTTCGGCATATGGCGGACGGCTCCCCCGTCTACGAGGACAGCTGCGTCGAGTTTTTCCTGCAGCCGCTGCCCGGGCAAGATCCGCGTTACTTAAACTTCGAGCTGAACGCGGCGGGAGCGCTGCTGCTTCAACTCGGAGCGAACGGGGAAGAACGGCGGCCGGTCGAAATCGACCGAAGCGTGTTCGGCATTCGCTCGGCGGTCGGCCTGTCCGATTCCGCCGCCGGACGCGTCCGATGGGAGCTTGCCTTCCGGATCCCGTTCGCGTTCCTGCGCCGATCGTTCCCCGATTTCCGGCCCGCTCCGGGCGTCCTCATGCGGGGAAATTTCTACAAATGCGGCGACCGGACCCCGAATCCGCATTATTTAAGCTGGCAGCCGGTCGACTCCGAACGGCCCGACTTCCACCGAAGCGAATGTTTCGGAGAGCTGTTGTTCGGCGAGTACGAAACAAGCGCCGGCCGTTGACCGGTTCGCGCCGGCGCCAATTACACTTGAAGTTCCTCTCCTTCGGGAGGGGAGCTTTTTTTGCGATAAGGCCATGGAACCCGCAGCAAGGAGGGCAGAGCGTTCCGAAAAAAATCGTAATAAGGCGCCCAAGCATTTGTCAGGGCCGATTTTATTAGCTATAATACTGAATTAACGTTCAGTAATATGGCGGAAAGGGGGAAGCTTCTTGAACAAGAAGCAATTGCAAAGCGAGCAAACGAAGAAAAAAATAGCCGACGCCTCCAGGGCGCTGTTTATCCATAAAGGCTACAACGCGTCTTCCATTGAGGATATCGTGAAGGCGACCGGCTGCAGCGCGGGGAACATCTATTACCATTTCAAGAGCAAGGAAGGGCTGTTCCTGCACTTGATCGAGGAGTCGGATCGGGAGTGGGAGGAGAAATGGCTGACCAAGGAGCCGCTCTTTTCGAACGCCACCGACAAGCTGTACGGAATGGCTGAGCATCTGGCGCACGAACAGCTGAATCATCCGATGACCAAAGCCGTCGACGAGTTTTTCAACAACTCGGTGAAAGACCCGGAGGTGGAGGAACGGATCAAGCAACTGATCAAGGGTTATGTCGAGTTTAATGAACAGTTGCTGCAGCAGGGGATCGACAACGGCGAATTCAAACCGATGAACGTGACCGGAATGGCCGTCATGCTGGACAGCCTGTTGTACGGGTTAAGCCAGCACACCAGGAGCATGGAGCGGGAAGAGGCGCTGGAGGCTTACCGGTTGGCGATCGACGTGTTTTTGCATGGCGTTGCCCAACCGTCGGCATAGCTTTTTTTTTCGCAACATCTAGAATAATCGTTCAGTATTTTGGTTTAAGCATGGAGGAATAAATAATGACATTATTGTTGAAAAATCGCGGAGCCCTGCTGATCCTGATGTTGAATCTGTTTCTGGTTTTTACCGGAATCGGACTTATTATTCCGATCATGCCGAAGTTCATGAACGAATTGGGGATCGGCGGCAGCCTCATGGGCCTGCTCGTCGCCACGTTTTCGTTGACGCAGTTTCTCTTTTCCCCGTTGGCGGGCCGAATGGCCGATTCGTTCGGAAGAAAACGGATGATCGTGATCGGCATGCTCGTGTTCGCCTTCTCCGAAGCGCTTTTCGGCATGGCCAGCTCGCCGGTTCTGTTGTTCGTCTCCCGAATGCTCGGCGGCATTAGCGCCGCCATGATTATGCCGGCCGTCATGGCGTACGCGGCGGACATCACGACGAACGAACAGCGCGCGGCAGGGATGGGGTACATTAACGCAGCGATTACGACGGGCTTTATTATCGGGCCCGGCATCGGCGGCTATATCGCGGAATTCGGCATCCGCGCCCCCTTTTACGCCGCGGCGGTCGCGGGGTTGATCGCGGCATTCGTCACGCTGGTCGTTCTCCGGGAATCGCTGCCTTCGAGAGAAGAGAAGTTCGATGCTCCTTCTGCGGCGAAACCGCGGGAAAGCCTCCTTTCCCAGCTTGCGCGTTCTTACCGGGAGCCTTATTTTTTGAGCTTGATCATCGTCTTTGTCATGTCCTTCGGCTTGGCCAATTTCGAAACGGTTTTCGGTCTGTTTGTCGATCACAAGTTCGGGTTCGAGCCCAAAGATATCGCCTTCATCATCACGTTCGGCTCGATCGCCGGCGCCGTGGTCCAGCTGACGGCGTTCAGCTGGATTTTGAACCGTTTCGGCGAAAAGCGCGTCATTTCGGTTTGTCTTTTCTTTGCCGGCGCGTTTATTCTGATGACGCTGTTCGTTCACAAATTCTGGTTGATTTTTGCCGTTACGTTCATCGTATTTCTGGCGATCGATATTTTGCGCCCGGCCATCGGGACCCAGATGTCGAGGCTTGCCGAGGATCAGCAGGGCTACGTTGCCGGCCTTAACTCGGCCTTTACGAGTCTCGGCAATATCGCGGGGCCGATCGTGGCGGGATTCTTGTTCGACTTGAACGTCAACTACCCGTACGCGCTCGCCTGCGCGGTTTTGCTGCTCTGCTTCGTCTTTTCGCTGAGAGTCGGAAAACGGAAAGCCGTCGCGGCGGCTTGACGTCACGGATGGCAAGCAAAGGGATGAACCGAGAAATCGAGTTCGTTCCTTTTTTATTGTTTATCGTCCGGTTTTCGGCCCGTTCGCGCGTCAAGGTCTTTCATTTTTTTGACCTTCTTGTGTATAGTAGTCTCGAAAGACGGAAAATGGGAGATTGATTCAATGAACAGGCTCGGGCGGTTGAATACGCTGCGCAACCAGATTTTTCTCGGCTTTATGGCGGTCATGCTGATCGTGCTCGGGGCGGTCGGTTTTTTCACCTACGGACAGGTATCCGCCTTGCTGCGCGATAACGCGGAAAAGCACATCCGGCAGACGGCGGTTCAGGCCGCGGGGAAGCTGGACGTGCTGCTGCGGCAGGTCGATACGTTCACGGCGCAGGTGGCGACGAGCGCGACGATCCAGGAGCGGATGGCGCAGGAGCTCGACGGCCGCAAAACGAGCTTTGCGGAGCGGCAGTCGATGCAGCAGGAAATCCGGAAAAACGAGGCGTACGCCACCGGCATCCGGTCGCTCGAGCTGTATACGACCGATTACCGGATGCTCTTTCCGCTTACGGAAGGGAGCCTGAACGGCCGCGTGCCGGAGGCATGGATTCGAGCGGCGGATGCCGGCAAGGGACGGCTCGCCTGGCTCGGCGTCGACCCCCGCGACCCGGACGCCGTCGTGGCGATCCGCAACGTGCGGCTGGTCGACCGGTCGTTCGCGTATGCGGGCTATTTGCTGGTGCGCGTCGAGAAAAGCTATTTCGAGCTGACGGACGAAAATGAAAGCGTTGACAGCCCCGATCGGGAACGGATGGGCCTGTTCGACGGGGCGGGGCAGGTCGTCGCCTCCGATTTTCCGGAAGGCGCCGACGCGGAGCGGATTTTACGGTCCGGCGAGGAAGAAAGCGTCCGGGTGGGCGGCGAGGACTACATGGCGATTGAGAGGCGGTCCGAAGCGGCGGGCTGGCGGATCGTCATTTTGACGCCCGTCGATTACGCGACCGAGGGCATTTCCGTCCTCCGCACGGTCGTGCTCGTCGCCGTCGTGATCGGCGGGGTTTTGTTTCTGGTGCTGACGTTCATTTTGTCCACGATGATTACCCGTCCGATCCTGAACCTGATCAAGGCGATGCGCAACGCCAAGCTCGGGACGCTCAGGCCGATTTCCGTCACGTTTTCCGCGATGGAAATCAACGAACTGAACAATACGTACAACCAGATGGTCGGCTCGCTGAACGAGCTGATCGAGGTCGTTTACGAGAAGGAAATCGTGCAAAGCCGGACGGAGCTGAAGGCGCTGCAGGCGCAAATCAATCCGCATTTTCTTTTCAATACGCTGGAAGCGTTCTATTGGGCGCTGGAGGAAAAGGGAGAAGAGGAGCTCGCGGAGATCGTCGTCGCCATGTCCGGGTTGTTCCGGTACGTCATTTCGCGGGCGGACGAGGAGGAATGGGTGACGGTCGGAGACGAGCTGGACCACGCGGAGCGCTATTTGAAAATTATGGACATGCGGATGGTGGACCGGCTGGCCTGGCGCATCGAGGCGGACGAGGAAAGCCGGCGCGCGCCGATTCCGAAGCTGCTCGTTCAGCCGCTCGTGGAGAACGCGATTCTCCACGGCGTCGAGCAGCGGCTCGGCCGCGGAGAGGTCGGCGTTCGCGCCGAGCCGTCGGACCGGCCGGGCTTTATCCGCGTCGAAGTGGCGGACAACGGTCCGGGCATCGACGCGGAGCGAATCCGCGAGCTGCGGGAGTCGCTTGCGCAAGGCGCGGGCGGCCGCTCGTCCAAAGGCAGCGGCGTCGGTCTTGCCAACGTGGAAAAAAGGCTGCGCCTATATTACGCGTCGGCCGGAGAGGGCCTGATCGTCGAAAGCGCGCCAGGCGTCGGCACGAAAGTTTCTTTTGAAATACCGGACCACCGCGGGAGGGAAAAAACGGGATGAAAACGATACTGGTTGTCGACGACGAACCGAGAACGAGGGAAGGCGTGCGCAAGGCGCTGGAGGCGTGGGGAGCGGGACGCTGCCGCGTCGCCGCCGCGGCAAGCGGCGCGGAGGCGCTCGAATGGCTGGAACGTCAGGAGGCCAATTTGCTCATTACCGACGTCCGGATGCCGCAAATCGGCGGCCTCGAGCTGGTCGAACGGGTGGCCAGGCTTCCGCATCCGCCCGTCGTCCTGATCATTTCGGGCCATCCGGAATTCGATTACGCCCGGCGCGCGCTGCAATACGGGGTCGTCGACTACTTGCTGAAGCCGCTGGACAAGAAGAGGCTCGTCCAGGCGGTCGAGACGGCACTGAAGCGGGAGGAAGACCATCACCGGATCGAATGGATGGAGAAGCTGGTCGATCCGAAGCTGCTCGTCGTCTCCGGCGAGGAACGGGCGTACGGGCCGCAAGTGCAGGAGGCGGTGCGGTATATCCGCGAGCATATGCACGAGCCGATTACGCTGCGGGACCTTGCCGAGCTGCTGCACGTAAACGCGAGCTATTTCAGCGTGCTGTTCAAGGAGCAGACGGGACTTACGTTCAGCGAATATTTGACGCGGCGGCGAATGCAGAGGGCGAAGGAGCTGCTGGCCGGCACGCGCCTCTCCGTGAACGAAATCGCGGAGCGGACGGGCTATCAAACCGCCAAATACTTCGTCAAGGTGTTCCGCTCGCTGGAGGGCGCAAGCCCCGGCCAATACCGGAGGAGCGTCGCGGAGTCCGAAAAAACGATCCAATAAAAGTAGTATTTTTCCTAACCGCCGTGACCTTATCCCGCAGCCCCGCCGTTGCTAGAATGAGGAAGTGGAAACCAAATTTATCGTTTGCGGAAAAGGGGTTGTAAACGTGTTCAAAAAAAGCGGGAACATCCTGTTGCTGACCTTGTCCCTGGCCCTTGCCCTGGCCGGCTGCGGCGGCGGCAACGGCACGGCCGGCGATGCCGCCGGGAACGCCTCCGGGAGCGGCAGCGGAGGAAGCGCCGAGGCGACGGCAAGCGGCGGAAATGAAAGCGGTTCCGACAAAGTGGAGATCAGCTTCATGCACCTGTGGCCGGAAGGCATCTCCGCCGGACAAAACAAAATCGTCAACCAGATCATCGAACAATACGAAACCGAGTTTCCGAACGTGACGATCAAACCGGAAGTGCTGGAAAACGAGCAGTACAAAAACAAATTGAAAGTGCTTTCGGCTTCCAACCAGCTGCCGGACGTCGGCGTTACCTGGGCGGCGGGCTTCCTTCAGCCTTACGTGGAAGGCGGACTGTTTACGCCGCTGGACGATTTGCTGGGCGGAGAATTGAGCGGCAAGTTCGTCAACGGCACGACCGAGGCGTATGCCATCGATGGCAAAACGTACGGCCTGCCGCTTGAATTCAACATAACGCCGGTTTACTACAACAAGGCGATTTTCGAAAAATACAGCCTCGCAGTACCGGAAACGTACGAGCAGTTCAAACAAGTCGTGGCCGCGCTCGCGGACAACGGCGTCGCGCCGATCGCGCTCGGGAACAAGGACCGGTGGACCGGCTCGCTTTGGTACATGTATTTGGCGGACCGGTTCGCGGGGCAAGAGGCGCTGTCGAACGCGATCGGCGGCTCCGGCTCGTTCGGCGACGAAAGCCTGGTCAAGGCGGCCGCGGAGGTGCAGGCGCTCGTCGACGCCGGGGCGTTCGTGAAGGGCTTCAACGGCTTGTCGAACGAGGAAGGCAAAGCCGAGTTTTTGAACGGCAACGCCGCGATGTACATGATGGGCACGTGGGAGCTTCCGAATTTTACGACGAACGAAGACATCCCGAAGGAATTCCGCGACAGCGTCGGCTTCTTCAAGTTCCCGACGGCGGACGGAGGCAAGGGGAATATCGACAGCTGGGTCGGCGGGCCGGGCGTCGGACTGTTCGTGGCGGAGAACTCGAAGGTGAAGGACGAAGCGAAAGCGTTCGTGGAATATTTCGTGCAAAAATGGGGCGAGCTGTCCGTAACCGGAGCCGGCGTCATTCCGGCGACGAAGGTGGATACGTCCGCGCTGCAACTGCCGCAGCTTTACGTCGACCTGTTCAACGAGATGAACCGGGCCAGCAGCATCACGCTGTTCGCCGACGTGCAAATGCCGGCCGCCGCCGCGGAAACGCATCTGAACGCGATTCAGTCGCTGTTCGGCAAAGCGGTAACGCCGGAGCAATTTTCCGAGGAGCACGACGCGGCCGTATCCGAAGCGAAGTGACGAATGCGGGATCGGGCGCTTGCCGCGGAAGGCGTATCGCCGCGCAAGCGCTCGCCGTCAAGAAAGGAGTCGGCCCCGTTGGACAAAGTTTTATCGGACAAGAGGGTCATCGCGCTGTATGTGCTGCCGTCGCTGCTGCTGATTCTCGCCGTCGTGTACGTTCCGATCGCGCTGACCGGCTACTACGGGCTGAACGAATGGAACGGGATCGGGGCGATGACGTTTATCGGCCTGGATCATTACCGGGCTTTGCTTCAGGACCGCACGTTCTGGGACAGCGCCGGACACTCGCTGCTGCTCGCCGTATTTTCGACCGCGAGCCTCGTCCTCTATTTTATCGTCGCGCTGCTGCTGTCGGCGAAGCTTCGGGGCGTCAACCTGTTTCGCAAAATATATTTGATCCCGATGCTGCTGTCCTCCGTCGCGATCGCGCAGCTGTGGCTGAAAGTGTTTCATCCGAGCAGCGGGATCCTGAACCGGCTGCTTGAATCCGTCGGCGTCGCGAATCCTCCCGCCTGGCTGGCCGAGCCCTCGCTCGTCCTGTACGCCTTGTTCGTTCCGATTTTGTGGCAGTACGCGGGCTTTTATATTCTCATTTACTACGCGGCGCTTGTCCAGATTCCGTCATCCCTCGTCGAAGCGGCGAAAATCGACGGAGCGAACGCCTTCCAGATCGCCCGCAAAATCAAGCTTCCGCTCGCCATGGAGGTCGTTAAAGTGACGGTCGTCCTCGCGGTCGTCGGCTCGCTGAAATATTTCGACCTCATCTACGTGATGACGGACGGGGGACCGAACGGCGCGAGCGAAGTGATGGCGTCCTACATGTACCGCCAGGCGTTCAAATCGTACGACTTCGGCTACGGCAGCGCGATCGGCTTTTTCCTGCTCGTCATCTGCCTTGTCGTCACCTGGGGCATCCGCAAGCTGACGGCCTCGAAAGATAAAATCGAATATTCGTAGGAGGGTGGTTCCGATGTCCGAAATCGCGGCGAAAACGGAGCCCTTGCATCGGAGGGCCGGAGCGGGGACGGCCGGCAAGCTCGGGTATGCCTTCCTGTATGCCGCGCTGACCGCCGTCGCCGTTTTTCAGCTGTTTCCGCTCGTCTGGCTGCTGCTGTTTTCGCTCAAAAACAACCAGGAAGCGTTCGGCCTTCCTCCGCTTGCGCTTCCGGCCGATCCGAAATGGGAAAATTACGCCAAAGTATGGAGCGCGGGCAACCTCGACGTTTATTTTTTCAACAGCGTCTGGATTACGCTCGTTTCGACGGCGGCGACGATTCTGCTCGGAAGCTTCGTCACCTATGCGATCGCGAGGATGAGGTGGAAGGGCAGCTCGTTCGCGCTGGGGCTGTTCATGACGGCGATGATGATTCCCGTTCACTCGACGCTCATTCCGCTGTTCGGCATGTTCAACCGGGCGCATCTGATCGACCATCCGCTGTCGCTTATTCTGGCCTACGTGGCGTTCAACCTGCCGATCACGATCATGATCCTGCTCGGTTTTTACTACGCGCTGCCGAAGGAAGTGGAGGAAGCGGCGGTCATCGACGGCTGCTCCGTGAACCGGATGTTTTTCCGCATCGTGCTGCCGATGACCGGCTCGGTCGTCGCGACGACCGGGATCATCAACATGATTTACAACTGGAACGAATTTATTTTCGTCAATACGTTCATCAGCTCCGACGCTTTCAAGACGCTGACGGTCGGAGTGCAGAACTTTATCGGCCAATATACGACCGACTGGGGGGCGATCGGCGCGACGCTCGTGATCAGCATGCTGCCGATTTTGCTCGCGTTTCTGTTCCTGAGCGACCGGATCGTCGAAGGCCTTGCGGCCGGGGCGGTCAAAGGGTAAGGGCGGCAACGCCGCTTTCGCAATGCGCTCGTTTATGCTATACTAAAAAGAACTTCTAGGAACGGAGGGTTGTTCTACAGTGGGTGTTATTAATTACGGAAGATTTCGTTTCGACGCTTTGACCTATTAATTTAATAGCGTTCAAAGGCTCTGCCTGCGCGCGGAGCAAACGGAATCGGTCTGCCCATTGTAGGATACCCATTTTGCGCGATCAAGAGGGGGCGGTGCGTCCCTCTCTTCTTTGCGTTTTCATTCATCCGTATATGGAAGGAGCGGCATCCCCTTCGAATCGCCGGATATGCGGCGTTCGCACGGGAACGTTCCCGGACCCGTCACGCCTTCCGGGCGAATCTTGCCGTTCGGGCAAGGTTTGTTTGCGATTCGGAAAGGATCGGTTTCATGCGGAACCCTCCTCCGAATCGTTGCCGACAAAAACGATAAGCCCTGTTTACAGGATGACGAAATCGTTTTTACTTGGGCATTTAGAAAAAGGGCGCGTCCCTTCCGTTTTTCCGCCGCAGGCCCCGAGCCTGCGGTTTTTTTTCATTTCAAAAAAAAGGAAAAACGGGAGGAAAACGAGATGCAACATGGAAACAAACGCCGCCGGAAGGCGAGAAAATGCAAGTCCGGGCCGAACTTCTCCGGCCAGCATCTGCTGCATAACCCGAAAACGATCGGAGACATGATCGGGATCGTTTCGCCCCGCCAGGAGGACCTGGTGCTGGATATTGGCGCCGGCAAGGGGCTTTGACGTTTCCGCTCGCCGGGAAAGCGGGAAGAGTGATCGCCGTGGAAAACGATCCGGCTTTCGCCGGAGCGCTGCGGAAAAAGGCGGAGCTATCGGCCAAGATCGCGGTGGCGGAAAAGGACTTCCGGGAGATGAAGCTGCCGAATCGCCCCTTTTGCGTCGTATCCAACATTCCGTTTTCGATCACGACGGCGGTAATGGAGAAGTTGATGGGATCCGATGGCGTTTCGTTTCGGGGAGGCGCGCTCCTGATCGAATACGGCGCCGCCCGGCGTTTTACGGCCGAACGGACGGCCGACCCGCGGGTGCTGGCCTGGCGGATGAACTTCGAGCTGAAGCTGATCAAAGAGGTGCCGCGCGCCCATTTCGCGCCGCCTCCGCAGGTGGACGGCGCGATCCTGCGTATCGTCCGCAAGGAGCGCCCGCTGCTCGGGCCCGGGCAGCACCGGGCATTTCATGCGTTCGCATCCTATGCGCTGCGGGATCCGCGGCTGCCGTTGGCGGAGGCGCTGAAGGGCATCTTTACCGCTCCGCAGCTCAAAATCGCGCACAAGGAAGCGACGGCGGACCGCGGCGATCCGGCGATGGCATTGCGGGAAGCCCAATGGGCAAAACTGTTTCAAACGATGGTCGCCAAGGTTCCTTCGTTCCGATGGCCGAGAGGGAAGTAAGCGGCGCGGGATTGCCGGCATCGGATCGAGGCGAGGGGTTCGTCCGATTGACGGGCAGATTGACATTCTCTATCTGTTACTCATATAATTACAGTACGGAAACTGTAGGAATGAATGAAACAGTTTGTTGCCCTCGATTGGATGGCGATGACCGAGTCGTTTTCGCCTTCTCATGACAAACTAAAGGTTCGTTCCCTCCATCACGTTTGCGCATGAGTAAGCCGGTTTGAAACAACTATATTTACATTACCTTGAGAAAGACCACAGGGAGGACACCGTCTGCCATGAATGCCAAATTTAGTTCTTTGATGAGCCCCATCGCGCTTCGGAGCGGCATCGCCGTCCAAAATCGGATCGTCATGGCGCCGATGACGAATTTTTCTTCAAACGAGGACGGGACCGTCACGGATGCGGAAATCGCCTATTACGCCCGCCGCTCGAAAGGGGTCGGCATGGTCGTTACCGCCTGCGCGTACGTGACGCCAAACGGGAAAGGCTTTCCCGGCGAGTTCGGGGCCGACCGAGACGACATGATCCCGAGCTTGCGGCGGCTGGCGTCCGCCATTCGGGAGCAGGGGGCCAAGGCGGTGCTCCAGATTTTCCACGGCGGCCGCGCTTGCCCGCCGAATCTCGTCCCGAACGGCGACGTCGTCAGCGCCGGCACCGTGCCGGCCGAAAACGGGGCGGTGCCGCGCGAGCTGACGGAAGACGAAGCCGAAGCGATCGTCCGGGATTTCGGCGCCGCCGCGCGACGGGCGATCGAAGCCGGCTTCGACGGCGTCGAAATTCACGGCGCGAACGGCTACTTGATCCAGCAGTTCTACTCGCCGCATACGAACCGCCGCAACGACCGGTGGGGCGGAGACGCGGAAAAGCGCCTGGCGTTTCCGCTCGCCGTCGTCGACGCGGTGAAAGCTGCGGTGCGGGAGCATGCGAAGCGGCCGTTCGCCGTCGGCTACCGGTTTTCCCCGGAAGAACCCGAGGAGCCGGGACTGACGATGGCCGAGACGTTCCGGCTCATCGACGCGCTGGCCGAACAGTCGCTCGATTACCTCCACGTCTCGCTGCAGGAATTCTGGTCCGCGCCGCGCCGCGGAGCGGACGCAAGCAAGCCGCGCATCGAATGGATCGTCGAACGCGCGGCCGGGCGCGTGCCCGTCATCGGCGTCGGTTCGATCCGCACGCCGGATGAAGCGGCAAAAGCGCTGCGGTCGGGCGTCGAATTCGTCGCCCTCGGCCGGGAGCTGATCGTGGAGCCCGACTGGGTGACGAAAGTCGAGGAAGGCCGGGAGGACGACATTCGGACGACGCTGACGAAGGACGACCAGGCCGAGCTCGTCGTACCGGATCCGCTCTGGCAAGCCATCGTCAACAGTCCGGGCTGGTTCCCGGTCGTCGAGCCGAAGCGCTGACGCGAAACGAATACAAACAACGAGCGGCCTTCGTCCCGGATTTTTAAGGGACGGAGGCCGTTTAGTTTTGCCTGCGGGTTCCCGGCGAAAACCGGTTCCGCCGCCGGGCGTTTGCATATTTTTCCGGCCGAGATGCGGTTCGGGCGGTCTTCAGGCCGCCTGGTCCGAGGGAAGGAACGATCGAGGATCTTCCGAACAACATCGGCTTGCTGCAGGCAAAGCTGTCCACCCCCGATTTCAAAAGTCCAAAATGTCCACCTTCGGTGGCGGTTTCCTTCTCCCGGTCGGCGCGCGGCTGCATCTATACTGGAAGGGTAATTAAATCCCAGTCGCATGGAGGCCAGGAAATGAAGCTGACCGCAGAAACGTTTCGCAATCCGCCTTCCGAATACCGAACGGCGCCCTTATGGGCGTGGAATGACGACATGGACGCAGAGCGGATGCGCGAGCATTTGACGGAGCTGAAAACGCACGGATTCGGCGGCGCTTTCGTGCACCCGCGTCCGGGGCTCGTCACCGAATATTTGTCGGAGGACTGGTTTCGGCTCTGGGGAGAAGCGATGGGCATCGCAGAAGAGCTCGGCATGAAGCTCTACATTTACGACGAGAATTCCTATCCCTCCGGTTTTGCGGGGGGCACGTATCGAAGGAATTGCCCGATTGCCTCGCCCAAGCCGTGACGGCCAAAGACGTCGGGCTTGATCACGTCCTGGACGCGCTCGAAACCGATTCGGTTTTTATGCTCCGTCCCGGACGCCCGATCCAGGCTTACGCCTACGAGGACGCAGGAGAGAAAAAGCGTTTGCTGCACGATGTCACGCATGTCGAACTGGAGCGATGGGAGCAATTTGGCGAGCGTTTTCTTCTTTTCGAGTTGAAATCGCCGGAAACGTCCTCCTGGATGGGAGGGTACGCTTATCCCGATCTCATGCGGCCCGAAACGACGCAAATGTTTCTGGAGACGACCTACGAGCCCTACTTCCGCCGCTTCGGAGACCGTTTCGGCACGACGATCCCGGCTGTTTTCACCGACGAACCCGCCGTTTGCACGGGCGCCGTTTATGGCGCGGGCGAGCTGTCGCTCCCGTTCTCGTACTGGTTCTCCAGCCAATTCGAACGGCGCAACGGCTACGACCCGCGTCCCTATTTGCCCGCGCTTTTTTACGATATCGAAGGCGATCTGCTGGAGCGCCCGGCCTGCAAGGCGAGGTTCGACTACTACCGGACGATGCGCGAGCTTTGGGCTGAAAATTTCGCAAAGCCCCTGTCCGAATGGTGCGAGGCGCGCGGCATCGCTTTTACGGGCCATTACATGGAGCATCAATGGCCGTATCCGTGGGGGTCGATGGCTTCCCCCGCCGTCATGTCGATGTACGAATACATGCACTGGCCCGCGATCGACATGCTGACGACGATGCTGTTGAAAAACGGGGCCTCGCCGTCCGGCGAGCGAACCGACAAGGAACGGCTGCTGACGTTGACCATTCGGGAAGCGCACAGCGCCGCCAACCAGTTCGGCAGGGCGCGCGTGCTGTGCGAGGCTTACGGGGCCGGCGGCTGGGAGGCCGATTTCGGAGACTTCAAGCGGATCGGCGATTGGTTGATGGCGCACGGCATCAATTTTATCAACCCGCATATGACCTGCTCGACGATCGTCGGTGCCCGGAAACGCGATCATCCCCTGTCGTTCGACTGGCGGCAGCCTTGGTGGGACGAATACGCGGCCATGGCGGACTACCAGGCGCGCTTGTCCCTGGCCTTGTCGGCAGGAGAAACGCGCAATCGCGTGCTTCTCCTGCATCCGACGACGACCGCGTTTTTGGGGAAACAGGGAAAACCCGACGAACCGCAGCCGCTGGATCCGGCAGGCTATCAACGATTAGTCGAATGGATGTGCGACAGGGGAATCGATTGCGACTTCGGGGACGAGTTCATCCTGGAGCGTCACGGAAGCGCCGCGGACGGCAAGCTGACGGTAGCCGAGAGAGACTACGCGCTTGTCGTCGTACCGGAAGAAATGGATCATATGCTGGGCTCGACCGTCTCCCTCGTGCGCCGGTATATGGACAGCGGCGGCATCGTCTTGTCCCTTCGTCCGCAAGGTCCGTCGTGCGCGGACGGACTGCCGGACCGGGAGGCTTTCCGCCTCTCGCGGCATCCGAACTGGATCGGCGTGAACCGCGAGGAGCTGACGTCCGAAATCCGCAAGCGGATCGGCTTCCGGTTCGTCTGGACCGATCCGGACCGCGTTCCTTCCGGCGTCGTTCATTTGCGAAGGATACTTGAAGACGGGTCGTCGCTTTACTTCATCGCCAATCCCCGTGACGAGCGGGTCGCTTCCGGCCTGCTGCTGGCCGGAGAAAGCGTCGAGCTCTGGAAGGTTTGGGACGGCAGCGTGCACCCGGTCGAGGGTACGGTCCGAGACGGCATGATCCGGATCGAAGTCGAGCTGCCGGCTTTCGGTTCGGTTCTGTACCGGGTTTTCGAACGGAAACCGGAGGAGAGGAGCAGCGGGAACGCGGCGGCGGACCGAGCCGCCGCCGGCATCGGCACTTCCGGCGCGATCGCGAACGCCGGCTGCGACGCGGGAACGGGTTTCGCGCGGGTTGGCCGGGACTCCGCGCAACCGGCAACCTCCGCGGTTGCGGCAAACGCGGCCCTCGCAGCCTCCGGGCTCAAGGTCGTTCCCGAGGAGGACAACGTGCTGCCGCTGTTTTATTGCGACCTTTCCGTCGGCACCCGCGAGTACAAGGGGATTCATACGCTTTTGGCGGGACGATGCGTTTATGAGCATCGTGGGTTCGGCGGCAACCCTTGGGACAATGCGGTTCAATACAAGCGGAGAGTGTTGGACAGAGACGATTTCGGTCCGGACAGCGGATTCGAGGCGAGCTACTCGTTCCGGATCGAGGAAGGCGCCGTCCCGGCAAGCCTTTCCCTGTTCGCGGAGCGCGCCGAGCGCTACCGGTTGGTTGTCAACGGCCGGCCCGTCCCGTGGAAGCGCGGTGGCTCTTCCTGGCTCGACCATCATCTCGGAGAAGCCGATATTTCGTCTTTCGTGCGGGAGGGCGACAACCGCGTGACGCTGACGGCCGACGTTTTCTCCGTTCTTCTTGAAGTCGAAGCCGTCTATTTGCGTGGAACGTTCGGCGTTTATCCGCGGAACGGCGTCTGGACGATCGGCCGGCCGGCCGCGAAGCTTCTCCCCGGGGCGTGGACGGATCAAGGGTACCCGTTCTACGGGGGGGCGTTCCGGTATTCGAAAACGTTCGTCCGCGACGATCCATCGAAGCGGATTTTGCTCGAAGTGCCCGAATGGGCGGGAACGGCGGCGTCCGTATGGGTGAACGGTTCCGTGGTCGGCCTGCTCGGAGCCGGCCATGACGCCGATCCGGACGTTACCGGGCACACCCTGCCCGGGGAGAACGAAATCGCCATCCGCGTCTGCGGCAGCTTTAAAAACCTGCTCAGTCCGCATCTGGATCCGAGCCGGCCGAGAAACACGGCATGGCCCGGCTTTTGGAAAAAAGCGCCGATGCGCCGCGAGCCCGATTCGGATGCCTACGATTTCATCCCTTACGGGCTGATGGAGGAGTTCGGCATCGGTTGCGCGAATGGATAATGGATAAGGAACCAACGCATCGGAGGAAAGGGCATGCTTCGGTTTATGCAGCTTCTGCAGCGAAATACGATCCGGCCCTATATCCGTTACGCCCATCACATGGTGCAGGCAGTCAACATGGTACCGCGCATCATATTCGACCATGAATTCGTCTGGATCGAGCAGGGCGCCGGTTCGCTCGCGATCGGTTCGTCTTCGGTTCCCTACCGGGCGGGAGACCTTCTGCTCATTCCTCCCGGCACCGTTCATAAGCTGTCCGGTCCGTTCGAAGCCCACAAGGCGATTCATTTCGATTGGGAGCACGATCTGCTGGAGCCGGCTTCGCTCGATCGGCCGGCCGGCGAGCTGCAAAGCGGAAGCGCGGCGCTTTACAGGCGGGGGTCGATCTGGCTTCCGCGTGCGGTCGTCTTTCGTTCGGTAAGCGAGGAAATCGCCGAGCTGGTCGACGACATCGTTAAGCTCTTTCAATCGCGGGAAAAATACCGGCAATTGCAGCTCCAAGTCGCGCTTTGCCAATTGCTGCTGCGCCTCATCCGGGACGTCGAGGAGGGCCGGACCGCTTATGCCGAGGCGACGGATGGCCGGTTTGCGCGGGCGGAGGCCGTTCCGGAGGAGAACGGGGAAATGGCGGAGCTCGCGAATCTGCTGATGAAATCTGTCGAAGAGTCGGACGTCAGGAGAGACGTGCTGCTCGAAGCCATGCGGGAAATACCGCTAAGCGAGCCGCAAATTCGGCGGCAGTTCAAAAGGCAATACGGGTATACGCCGAATATGTATTTGACGCTTTTGTGCATGAACAAAGCCCGTCGTCTGCTCGCAGAAAGCCGGGACTGCGTGCAGGACATCGCGTTCGCCTGCGGATATGCGGATCCGAAATATTTCAGCCGGCAGTTTCGGCGAATCGAGGGCGTTTCTCCCGCCGCATTCAGGGCGCTGCAGCAAAAATAGGTTTGAAACGCGAAGGCGGCATTGACGGGGCAACGGGGTCTGCAGCCGCTTCGCGCTTCGGGCCTTTTTTAATTATTTGGACGGCCATGCGGGGACAAGTTTAGTCGTTGAGGCGGCGGCGCGCATAAACTATCGGAAGTCCTATCCTAGCTATCGAGGAGGAGTCCGATTGAACGTTATTCATAGAAAAACCTTTTTCGGCATGTTCGGGAGCGGCGCTTTTTCCGGAAAACCCCCGCTGTATACGGGAACGGACGTCGAGCCGCTGCTGGCTTTTTCGCGAACCTTCTTTCCGAAAACCGTCATCGAGATCGGCATCCAGCGGGGAGAGACGGCAAAATGCCTTCTCGACAACAGCCCGTGGATCCAAAACTATGTCGGCATCGACGTCGCGCCGAGCCACCGCACCGCGCTGCCGGTCCAGCAGAGCGAGGTTCCGAAGCAGCCCGGCGAGCTGGTCAAAAACGACCCTCGCGTCCGCCTGATCGTAAAGCCCAACGGATCGCGGGACGTGACGCCGGCGGAGCTGCCGGTCGCCGATTTGATTTATATCGACGGCGACCATTCGAAAACCGGCGTCCTTCAGGACACGGAGCTGGCCCGCAAGGCAATCCGGAAAGGCGGCATCATCTGCTGGCATGACTATGGGAACCCTGCCGTGCCCAGCGTGACGAAAGCGATCGATTTCCTGAACGGCAAAGGCGGCAACACGATTTGTTTGATCGAAAAAGGTTTCTTATGCTTCGAATTTTGCCGGAACGGCAAATAGGCTTAGTCATTTCTTGATTAATTGTTTTTATAAATGGATTGACACCCCTCCAAATCGATAATATATAATAATAAACGATAAAAAAGAAAAACAAATCTACGATAAAACGTGAAGCTGGAGGGTTGCCGGGTGTCCGTATCCAATCCGATTTCCAATCCGGAGTATCCGCCCAAAGGGCTGGCGAACATGGAGCGCTTCGATTTGCTGCCGCTGCTGCGCGACGGCGTTCAGGTCCGGTACGAAGGAAGCATCGACAAGCAGGGATTTAACGCGGACTGGGACTGGTGGCTGTACCGGGACCGCGACGAATGGGTCATTTTCGACGTCGACGGGCCGGGCTGCATTTACAATTTCGTACAGCATCGATATCCGGAAAGCGAGGAGCCGACGTTCCGCTTCTACTTCGACGACGAGGAGACCCCCCGGTTTCAAATCCGGCATTCGGAATTCGGCGAAAAGTTTCCGTTCGTCAGGCCCCTCGCCGACGCTTACCTCGGGCCGGACGACAACGGCAGAGGACCGATCCGCGTCGTGCGCAGCTTCGTCCCGATGCCGTTCCGGAAATCGTGCAAGATTACGTCCGATTTACGGTTGAAAGGGGCGGCCAAAGGCGACGGCGGCTGGGGGCATGTCGTCTATCATAGTTACAGCACGCCCGACGGAATCGCGACGTTTACCGGCCGGGAAAGCTACGAGCGCTTGCTCGGGATGTGGAACCGCGTAGGCTCGGATCCGAAGCCGCCCGTCGAGTCGAAGGCGATCGTCCGCCGGGAGCTGGTTGTTGCGCCCGGGCAATCCGCAACCGTACTGGACGAGCTGGGGGCGGGCAGCGTCGTTTCCGTCCTTGCGGAGCCGGATGCGGGGCAGCCGTTCGACCCGCAAAACGTGTGGATCCGGGCGACCTGGGACGGCCATCCGACGCCCGATATCGAATGTCCGCTCGGCGTTTTTTTCGGGAACGAGCTCGGGATGCACGCGATCGGTCTGTTGTCGCACGGCCGGAAGCCGGACGGCGGGTATTACAACATTTTCCCGATGCCGTACTGGAGAAGCGCCCGCATCGAGCTGGTCAACAAAGGGGAGACTTCCGCCTCGTTCGCCGGTTGGGAAACGACGGTCGCTTCGGAACAAGGCGGACTCTACCCCGAAGGCAGCGCCGGTTATTTTCGTTCGACTCCTTATTATGCTTCGCGGGCGACCTCCGGGTCCGACAGCATCATCGGCGACATCGCCGGAAGGGGCCATCTTGTCGCGGGTCAAATTACCGCCTTTGCCCGGCGGCCGGGCCAGATCAGCTGCGAGGGCGACGTGCGCGTCCATATCGACGGAATCGCGACGCCGCAGGTCGAGAGCGACGGCTCGGAAAGCTGGATTTGTTACGGGTGGGGGTTTCCGACGCCTCCGGAGATGAATCCGTCGAGCGGGTATGACGGGCTTCCGGACAATCCGTGGTCGATGGTCAGGCTGTGCAGCGGGGACTGGTACCCGTTCCGGACCGGCCTGAGATTCGGAATCGAATCGGGGGAATTCAACAATCAATACATCCGGCATTCCGGCGCGCTGTTTTATTACGGGGTCGACGAGCCCGGCATGGCGCTCACGGACGAGGTCGACATCGGCAACAAAGCGTCCGAGGGAATCCACGGCTACCGCTCGGCGGGAAGCCGCGGCTACTACGTGCTGGAATCGAGCTACGAGGGGGACGACGACGATCGGCTTGTCTCGGACACGGGGCACGAGGTCGAAGGCTGGAGCGAATTCGTCGCTTCGATCGCGCCGGAGAACAAGGGGGTCCGGCTGCGCCGAAGGTCCGACCAAATCACGGGCAGGCAGAAAGCCAACGTTTACATAGACGGCGTTCTCGTCAAGGAGAGAAGCTGGTATTACGCCGACCGCAACCCGTACAAGCGCTGGCTGGAGGACGAGTTCGAAATTCCCGGCGCCTATACGCAGGGGAAAAGCGAAATCGCCGTTCGCCTGGAATATGTTCAGGCCGGCGAGACGCGGGCCTGGAACGAGTTTTATTATTGGGTGTATTCGCTCGTTTGAGGGCGGAAGCCGGGAACGGGGGACGATGCAGGCAGGCAATCCGGGACATCTTGCGCCGCAAAGCGGGATGTCCTTATTTTTTTCGGAAAAATAAGGTATAGTAGTCGAAAAGACCGGTCGAGGAGCTGAAGCTGTGAAAACGACGATCCGGGAGCGGCTGCTGGAGCTGGCGGACGAAAACTACCGAACCTTTTCGGCGTCGCTCATCCCGAATATCGGGAACGTGCTGGGCGTGCGGCTGCCCGAGCTGCGCAAGCTGGCCAAGGCGATCGCCAAAGGGGATTGGCGGTCGTATCTCGCCTCCGCGGACAACGACTATTTCGAGGAAACGATGCTGCAAGGCATGGTCATCGGCTATGCGAAAACCGGCGTCGAGGAGCGGCTTCGGCTGGTGGCCGATTTTGTTCCGAAAATCGACAACTGGTCCATATGCGACAGCTTTTGCGTCGGGTTAAAGTTCGCGGGCGCGAACAAGCCTCGCGTATGGGAGTTTTTGCAGCCGTATTTGCGGTCCGATCGGGAATTCGAAATCCGCTTCGGCGTCGTGATGCTGCTCGATTACTTCGTTGACGAACGCCATATCGGCGACGTGCTGCAGCGGCTCGCCCATATCCGCCACGAGGGCTACTACGCGAGAATGGCGGTGGCCTGGGCGCTGGCGGAATGCTATGCGAAGTTTCCCGAGTTGACGATGAGCTGCCTGGAAGCCGGGGAGCTGGACGACTTCACCTACAACAAGGCGCTGCAAAAAATCGTCGAGTCCAACCGGGTCGACGCGGAATCGAAGCGCATCGTCCGGGCGATGAAGCAAAAAGCCGTCAAGGCTCGAAGCCTTCGCGGCGGATAAGAATCCGATCCCCCGGAAACGCCGTTTTCAGCCTTTCGACCGCGATCCGGGAAGGTCGGGACCGCACCTCCGTTCAAGGCCGAGACGTTCGCATCGTTCGCGGATGCCCGTCCGCGCCGTTGGCGCAAGCCGTCCGAGAGGATTACAATAGATAGGGGCAAAAACGCCGAAACGGCGGGAACAAACCGGAGGTGCGCCGCATGATCATCGAAAAAATATCGCTATGGGACGACGCGGACTACGTGCAATTGCATGCTTATGTCCTGAACAACTCGCCGGAATTCCAGGCGGACCGAAAGCGGCCGGCCGTTGTCATCTGTCCCGGGGGCGCCTACTTGCGCACGTCCGACCGCGAAGCGGAGCCGGTCGCGCTGCGGTTCGCCGCCCAGGGCTACCATGCGTTCGTCCTTCGCTATACGACTTATTTCAACAAAAGGATAAGCGATTTCGCCGAGCTGCCGCAGGGCAATCCCCGTTCGGCGCTGCCGCAGCCGTTGTTCGATCTCGTCAAGGCCATCCTGACGATCAAGGAACGGGCCGACGAATGGCTCGTCGACGCGGACCGGATCGCCGTCTGCGGATTTTCGGCGGGAGGCCATTTGGCGGCGAGCCTCGGCGTCTACTGGCACGAGTCCTTTTTGCGGGAAAAATTCGGCGGGGACGCCTCGCGCTGGCGGCCGAACGTGCTCGTTCTCGGCTACCCGCTAACGGATTACCCGGCGCTGCTCTCCGGGATGAACGAGGCGGACGAGACGACGAAAAGCGTGTGGGAGCTCGCCGGCCTCGCCTCGTTCGGAACGTCCGTGCCGGACGAACGATTGCTGGATCGCTGGAGCCCGGCGCTGCACGTGTCGGAGCGGACGCCGCCCGCTTTCATTTGGCATACGGCGGACGACGGGCTCGTGTACGTTTCGAACGCGCTGAATTTCGCCGCGGCGATGAGCCGGCACAAGGTGCCGTTCGAGCTGCACGTGTTCGAAAGCGGCGTGCATGGACTCGCACTCGCCGACGAAACCTCGGCGGGCGGAAGCGCCCATATCAATCCCGCCGTTCAGCCGTGGGTCGACCTGGCGATGCGGTGGCTGAAGAGGAGGTTCGAGTAACCGGCATGTCCCGCGGACGCCTCTCCGACCGTCAATCCTTCCGGGCCCGGGCAAACTTTTCCCGCCGGGAGGAATTCGCGTCGGGCAGGCGATTATGGCGGGAAATTCGCGGCGGGAAGCCAAGGGCGGCGGGAAATCCTGCACAGTGACCGATGGGCAGAGGGAAGCCTGTGCACGAGGAGTCTTATGTTGGATTTTATCCAACGGGCGGAACGAAAAACGAGGAAAAGCGGATCTAGAGTGGATTTTATCCAACGAGGAACGGGCATATCGGCTGAAACGGACGAAATGGCCCTGCTCGGTTGGACAAAATCCAACGAAGACCGAGCGTTTCGCGAAATTGCCGGTTTTGATTGGACAAAATCCAACGAAGCCCTGTCGGACAACACCGAAGTCCCTTCGGACAACACCAAGCTCCCTCGGGTTCCGCCGCATCGCGCTCATCGAGAGGTTGAAAAATTAGAAAAAAACCACAAATAACACATATCATAAACCTTACATAATAAGGGGAAATCTCAGAAAATTCTTTCCCTTCGACATTTTGTGCGTGAACATTGTTGACATTGATTTTCGGGTTGCTTATACTACAACTAAATTCAACACAATTGAATAAGCAGTTCGTATAACCCTGATAATCGGTTCGGGGGCTCTACTAGGATCCGTAAAAACCTAACTACGAACGCAATGTCCTGGAATGTGGACGTTGCGCTCGCGGCTAGGTTTTTTTGTTGTCCGTTTTTGGCGACTCGGGCGTTTTCGCTCCGACGCTCGCGGGCAACGGAATCAAAGGAGCGGGGTGCTTATGTAAGGAAACGTATCGCGAAAAAGGGCTTTTTGCAGAACGGAACCGAAATCCACAAGGAGATGGAAATGGCGACTCTACTCATCAAAAACGCGCGCAACATCATTACGATGGATGCGGAACGCAGCACCCACCCGGGAGGAAGCCTGTTCGCGGACGGTCAGGAAATCAAGGCGATCGGCCGGGACATTCCTTACGAGGATGCGGATACGGTGATCGACGCGACGGGGAAAATCGTATACCCGGGCCTCGTCAACACGCATCATCACCTCTACCAGACGTTTACGCGCAATATCCCGCGGGCGCAGGACGTCGAGCTGTTCGACTGGCTGATCACGCTGTACGACATCTGGCGCCACATGCGTCCGGAGGATGTCTACCTGAGCGCCATGGTCGGCCTCGGCGAGCTGCTGAAAACCGGTTGCACGACCGCTTCCGATCATTTTTACTGCTTTCCGAACGCGATAACCGGCGAACTGATCGACGAGGAAATTCGCGCGGCGGGGGAGCTGGGCATCCGGTTTTTCCCGACAAGGGGCTCCATGGATTTGGGAAAATCGCAGGGAGGCCTGCCGCCCGACGAAGTGACCCAGAAGATGGACGTCATTCTGAAAGACACGCAGCGCGTGATCGAGACGTATCACGACGCCTCGAAGTTTTCGATGCTGCGCGTCGGGGTCGCGCCGTGCTCGCCGTTTTCGGTGTCCGAGGATCTGCTGCGGGAATCGGCGGCGCTCGCCCGAAGCTACGGCGTCCGGCTGCACACCCATCTGGCCGAGACGAAGGACGAAGAACAATTTTGCCTGCAAAGCAAAGGGCTCCGTCCGCTGGAATACATGGAGAAAACCGGCTGGACGGGAAGCGACGTCTGGTATGCGCACGGCATCCATTTCGATCGGGACGAAATTCACCGCATGGGCTTGTGCG
The DNA here is from genome assembly GCF_016937515.1 of Cohnella algarum. Taxonomy (NCBI): domain Bacteria; kingdom Bacillati; phylum Bacillota; class Bacilli; order Caryophanales; family Paenibacillaceae; genus Cohnella; species Cohnella algarum. The sequence continues at coordinate 5,710,227 of NZ_JAFHKM010000002.1, read as the reverse complement.
GCTGCGGCGTCGCGCATTGTCCGAGCAGCAACATGAAGCTGTCGTCCGGCGTTTTTCCGCTGATGGACATGCTGAAAGCCGGCGTGAACGTCGGGCTCGGAGTGGACGGCTCCGCCTCCAACGATTCCTCGAATTTGCTGGGCGAGGTCCGGCAAGCCTATCTGCTGCACAAGCTGAACTCCGGCAATAACGGTCCGACCGCGGAACAAAGCCTATGGCTCGGAACGGTGGGATCGTCGAGGGTGCTGGGTTGGGAAGACGCGATCGGCTCGCTCGAAGTCGGCAAGGCCGCGGATTTGTTCATGATCGACTCCGGCCGGCTGGACTTCGCGGGGGCGCTGTTCGACGACACCGCTTTGCCGGTCGTAACCGGAATCGGGCAAAACGTCGACACGACCGTCGTCGGAGGAAAAGTCGTCGTCAAGGACGGAAAGCTCGTCAACATCGACGAACGCCGGCTCGCCGCCGCCGCGCAAAGCGCCGCCGCCCGCATGGTGGAGGTTGCGGCCAGGCATTCCGGCGTGAATTATTACAAGCCGTTCAAAAATTAATCCGTTAAAAAAAAACATGCAGACCAGAAGGAGGACTTTCCCCATGAAATTAAAACTGAAAATTGTGAATACTCTGTTGATTTTGGCGATGGCTTTTTCTCTTGCGGCTTGCGGTTCGAACGGCAACGCCGGCTCGGGCGCTTCTTCCGAAGCGAGCGGCGGCGCCGGCCCGTCCGCCTCGGCGAGTCCGTCGAGCCCGGGCAGCGGCGGCGAGCCCGTCAAGGTCGGATTGCTGACGGGCACGGCCGGTCTCGGGGACAAATCGTTCAACGATTTGGCGAACGAAGGCGCACAAAGCGCGGCCACGGATTTCGGCATCGACCTGAAGGTCGTCGAGCCGGGCGATCTGGCGGCGGCGGAAGGGCTGCTGCGCGATCTCGCGAAGGCCGGCAACGAACTGATTTTCGCCGTCGGCTTCGATATGGTCGAGCCGCTGACGGCGGTGGCAAACGAATATCCGGACAAAAAATTCGCCGTTATCGACGCGGCGGTCGATCTGCCGAATGTTCGCTCTCTGATGTTCAAAGAGCATGAAGGCTCGTTCCTCGTCGGCGCGCTCGCCGCCATGATGACGGAAACGAACAAGATCGGCACGATTCCGGCGATGGACGTTCCGTTCCTGAATCGGTTTACGGCCGCGTACGAGCAAGGCGCCAAATACGTCAATCCGGACATCGAAGTGCTGAACCAGCCGATCGGCTCGGACAACAGCGCGTTCAACGACCCCGGCAAAATGAAAAACATCGCGCTCAGCATGTACTCGCAAAACGTCGACATCATTTATCCGGTCGCGGGCGGCTCCGGAACCGGACTGTTCGAAGCGGCGAAAGAGCAGAACAAATACGCGTTCGGCATCAACTCCGACCAGGACGACATGGCCCAAGGCCTTGTCCTCACCTCGATGCTCAAGCGCGTGGATACCGCCGTTTACGACACGATCAGCCGTTTCGTCGGCGGCCATTTCGAAGCCGGCCTGCAGGAATACGGTCTGAGCAACAACGGCATCGGCCTTACCGAGATGAAGTATACGAAGAACATCATCGGCTCCGAGAACATCGGCAAGCTTAGCGAAATCCAGCAAAACATCATGACCGGAGAGATCGAAGTCATCGACATCACGGCGCAATAAGCTGAAGGAGTCGGGGAACGATGAACCACGCCTTGGCGATTCAAGGGTTGAAAAAGCATTTCGGCAGCGTCAAAGCGAACGACGGCATCGACATAACCGTCGGGCAGGGGGAAATTCATGCGATTTGCGGCGAGAACGGCGCCGGCAAATCGACGCTGGTGAAGCAGCTCGGCGGGCTGCTCCGGCCCGACGAGGGAGAAATCCGGCTGTACGGCAAAAAGGTCGAATTCGGTTCGGCCAAGGAAGCGATCGACAAAGGCGTCGGCATTTTGCACCAGCATTTCATGCTTGTCGAAGCGTTTACCGCGCTGGAAAACATTTTGCTCGGCGCCGAGCCGCAGGCTTTGCTGCGCTTGAAAAAGAAACAGGGCCGGGAGGCTGTGCGGGACATCTGCCGCAGCTATCGCCTCGATCTGGATTTGAATGCCGAGGTGTCGAAGCTTTCCGTCGGCGTGCAGCAGCGCATCGAAATCGTCAAAATTTTGTACAAGCGGGCGCGCATCATCGTGCTGGACGAGCCTACCGCCGTTCTGACCCCGCAGGAAACCGAGAGTTTATTCGCCATCATGCGCGATTTGAAGCGCGACGGCTGCTCGGTCGTCTTTATCTCCCACAAACTGAAAGAGGTGCTGGAAGTCGCGGACCGGGTCACCGTCATCCGCGACGGCCGCTCCGTCGGGACATGGAATATCGACGAAGTCGACGAACGAAGCCTCGCTTCCAGCATGGTCGGAAGAGACGTGCTGCTTGAAGCGGCGAAAGAGCCGGAAGCGGATGCGGGCAAGCCGATCCTCGAACTGCGGGAGATGACGGTAAGGACGAAGGCGTTCGAGCAAGGTGTCGACGGGGTTTCGCTTACGATCCGGGAAGGCGAAATTTTCGGCATTATCGGCATTGCGGGCAACGGGCAGGAAGCGCTGGTCGAAGGCATTTTGGGGATTCGGAAAATGACGGGCGGCCAGTTGATGCTGGATGGGGTAGAGCGGACCAACCGGCTGCCGACCGATTTCCGGCGCTTGTCGATCGGCTTCATCGCGTCGGATCGGCTGAAGGAGGGACTCATCACCGAATTTTCGGTTCGCGACAACGCCTATTTGGGCTATCATCGCAGCCGCCTGCTGCGCAAAGGGATGTTTTTATCGGCCGGACGCATTCGGGAATGGACGCGCGGCATCGTCGAGGGCTATCGGGTCAAAACGCCTTCGGACGAGGCGCGAATGACGAGCCTGTCGGGCGGCAATCAGCAGAAGCTCATCATCGGGCGCGAGCTCGTCACGCAGCCGAAGCTGATCGTCGCCGTGCAGCCGACGCGCGGCGTCGATATCGGCTCGATCGAGTACATTTACGAAAACCTGCTGCGGCAGCGAAAGCGCGGCGCGGCCGTGCTGCTCGTCTCCCAGGAGCTCGAGGAAGTGCTGTCCCTGTCCGATCGGATCGGCGTGCTGTGCGGCGGCCGGCTGATCGGCGTCGGCAAGCCCTCCGACTTCACGAAGGAGCAGATCGGCTTGATGATGGCGGGCATATCCGCAGACAACGAAAAGGAGGGACGCGCCCATGGGTAAACATTGGCCGGGCAAGCTGCTGCGGGAGACGATTCCGTCGGTCGTCGCCGTGGCGATCGCCCTGCTGCTCGGGGCGGCGATCATCGCGGCGATCGGCGTCAATCCCTGGGAAGCGTACAAAGCTTTGTTCCAAGGGGCGCTCGGCGACGCGTCCGCCATGTCGGATACGCTGGAGCGCGCGACCCCCTATATCATCGGAGGCCTGGCTTTCGCCCTGGCCTCCAAGGCGGGGCTGTTCAACATCGGCATCGAAGGCCAGATGTACGTCGGGGCGCTTGCGGCGGCGATCGTCGGCTTCAGCTTTCACGGCCTGCCGGCTTTTGTCCATGTGACGCTGTGCGTGTTGGCGGGGATGCTGGGGGGAATGCTGTGGACGGTCGCGCCGGGACTACTCAAAGTCCGGGTCGGCGTCAACGAAGTCATTTCCACGGTCATGATGAACTACGTCGCGTATGCGTTGACCGGCTATTTGACCGTACACTGGTTTCTGGAGCCGGGCGCGGTCGCGCAAACGCCGAAAATCGACGAATCGGCGGCGCTCGCCTTTTTAAATCCGCCGTCGAAGCTGAACGCGGGCCTTTTCGTCGCGGTTGCCTGCGCCGTGCTCCTCTACGTGTTTCTGTACCGGACGCCGTGGGGGTACAGCCTCCGGGTAAACGGCATAAACGGCATCGCCGCGCGATTTGCCGGCATCGACAGCAATAAAGTGCTGCTGATCTCGATCATGGCCAGCGGGGCGCTGGCGGGCCTGATGGGAGCGGAGCGGACGCTCGGCGTCTACCAGCGTTTCATGCAAAGCTTTTCGAACGGCTACGGCTTTACCGTCATCGCCGTCGCGCTGCTCGGCCGCAATCATCCGCTCGGCGTCCTTCCGGCCGCGCTGCTGTTCGGCATTTTGGAAAACGGGGCCTCCTCCATGTCGCTGATGGTCGACGTCCCGCGGGAATTCGGCCCGATTTTGCAGGCGCTCATCATCGTCGTCATCGCCTCGGCGCAATTCCTCGGAAAGCTCGCGCTGCGCAGGAAAGGGGGTCGCGCGCTTGGATAGCTTTTTGTCGGCGAATATTTTGGTGCTCACGCTGTCCATTGCGACGCCGCTGTTTATCGCGGCGATCGGGGGCTTGCTGAACGAGCGCGTCGGCGTCGTCAACGTCGGGCTTGAGGGCATCATGCTGTCCGGCGCGTTCGTCGCCGTGCTGGCGACCTATTACACGCACAATCCGTGGATCGGCGTGCTCGCTTCCGTCGCCACGGGGCTGCTGCTCGGAGCGCTGCATGCCGTCGTCAGCATCGCGTTTCGTTCCGACCATGTCATCAGCGGCGTCGCGATCAACATTTTGGCCACGAGCCTGACCGTGTTTCTGCTCGAAATGATTTTCGGCAACAAAGGCCAGTCGCCGACGGTCGAGTCGATCGGGACGCTCGGCGATCGGTTGGACGGCGTGCCGATTATAGGACCGGTTTTTCACAATATGAGCTACCTGACGCTGATCGGTTTCGGCATCGCGGCCGCGGTTCACTTCTTTTTGCGCCATACGAAAATCGGGCTGCGGTTCCGCTCCGTCGGGGAAAATCCGGCCGCCGCCGAATCGCTGGGCGTTCCGGTCATGCGTTACAAATACCTCGGGGTTATCGTCGGCTGCGCGCTGGTGGGGCTGGCCGGAGCGTATTTGTCGATCGGCATGCTGAACGTGTTTACCAAAAACATGTCGGCCGGCCGCGGCTATATCGCGCTTGCGGTGCTTGTCTTCGGGCGCTGGTCGCCGATCGGCTCGCTGCTCGCCTCGCTGTTTTTCGGCTATGTCATGGCGCTGCAAATCAGCATGCAGGGCTTCAGCGTTCCGTCGCAGGTCATCGAATCGATTCCGTACGTCGCTACGCTGATCGTCCTCATTTTCACGTACAAAAACGCAAAAGCCCCGGCCGCCGTCGGGAAGCATTTTACCAAACTGCATTGAAAGCGAGGAATCGAAGGTGTCGAACATTTTGGACAAAGCGGAAACGACGCTCGGCCGGAAGCAGTATCACATCAAGCTGTCGCCCGGCGATATCGGCGAATACGTCATGCTCCCGGGCGATCCGGCCCGCAGCGACATGGTCGCCAAATATTTGGACGACGCGGAGCTTGTGGCGAATAACCGCGAGCACCGCACGTTTACAGGTTTTTATAAAGGGGTTAAAATTTCGGTAACATCCACCGGCATGGGCTGTCCGTCGACCGCCATCGCCGTGGAGGAGCTCGCCAACATCGGGGGCAAAACGTTCGTGCGCATCGGGAGCTCGGCGGCCGTTCAGCCGGGAATCGCGATCGGGGACCTGCTCGTGACGACGGGCGCGATGAAAAACGAAGGCACGTCGCGTTTTTACGTGCCCGACGTCTTCCCGGCCGTGCCCGATTACGAGCTGAACGATCTGCTCATCCGGACGGCGCGCGAGCTGAGCGCGGAGTTCGACTACAAGGTGCACGTCGGCATCAGCGCGACGGACGACGCCTTCTACGGCGAAACGCGGGAATGGATCGAGAAGCTGAGCAAGCTCGGCGTGCAAAACATCGAGATGGAGGCGTCCGCGCTGTTCACGATCGCGCATTTGCGCAAGCTGCGCGCGGCGTGCATCTGCGGCGTATCCGGCAATCTCGTGACCGGCGAGGTCATTTACGAGTCGACGAACGACAAGCTCGTCGAAGCGTGGGACAAGGAAATCAAGGTCGTGCTGGAGACGTTTTACCGGTTGGAGCAGCTGAAGCTGCAAGGGGCGCTGCTCGAAAAGGAAGAGACGGCACGCATCGCGGAGGGGACGCCCGAACTTGGGCTATGATTGAAACCTTCGCGGCGCCGTCGTTGACCATTTGCGAAAAGGAGGCGTTTGCGCCATGAGGGATGTAACGCGTTTGCTGATCGATGCCGATACCGGCATCGACGATTCGATCGCGATTTTGCATGCGCTCAAATCGAAGGACATTCGCGTCGAAGGGATTACGACCGGCTTCGGGAACACGGACGTGAAGCAGGCGACGGACAATACGCTTCGGCTTATTCGGCTTGCGGCTCCGGGCTATGAAGTGCCCGTCGCCGCCGGGGCGGCCGGACCGCTCAGCCGGAAATGGGACGGAGCGGTCGTGGAGGTGCACGGGCGCAACGGCATCGGCGACGCCGAGCTTCCGGCTTCCGGGCAGCGGGAGCTGGCGGAATCGGCGGCGGATTTCATCGTGCGCAAGGCCAATGAATGCCCGGGCGAGCTGACGCTCGTGACGCTGGGGAGACTGACGAATCTGGCGCTGGCGCTGGAGAAGGATCCGTCCATTTGCGGCAAATTCAAAGAGGTCGTCATGATGGGCGGGACGGTGTTCGCGCCCGGCAACGTAACGCCCGCGTGCGAAGCGAATTTCGCCGGCGATCCGGAGGCGGCCGCGCGCGTCTTCGCGGCGGATTTCGCCCTGACGGCCGTCGGGCTCGACGTCACGACGAAGACGAAGCTGACGGTCGGCCATCTCGATCGGCTGGCCCGGTACGCGCGGCCGGAAAACAAAGCGCTAATCGATTACCTGCAAACGGCGCTCAGCTATTATTTCGCGTTCTATCAACAGGTCGACCGCTGGATCGGCGCGTGTCCGGTCCACGATCCGCTCGCGCTGCTCGTGGCGGTCGATCCGAGCCTCGTGACGATGCGCACGATGAAGGCGGCGATCGAATGCGGCGGGGAGCACACCGCGGGGATGGTCGTCGCCGACCGCCGGGGGACCCCGTCCGTCGGCCGGAATGTCCGCTTCTGCGTGGATGTCGACGCGGACCGAGCGCTCGACCGGCTTCTGGCGGCGTTTTTGTAGTGTTCCTTGCAGGCGCTGCTGCGGGGGGCTGGCGTAGATGCTGCTTTTGGCGCTGCAGGTGTTAGTATAGTGCTGTTACAGTGCTAGTGCAGGTGTTTCAGGTGTTTCAGGGGCGCCGAATTTACTTTGCGGAAAAGAGCTGTTCCACCGGCAGGCAACACTGCCGGGTGGGACGGCTTTTTTTACGTTAGCGGCATGGCAGCACAGGCTGCCCATGCAGCAGGCCTCCTGCATGGACGGGACGGCTCGAGAAGTTGTTCAGGCAGCCCGCTGCCGCTTAAGCATGCTTCTGGAGTCCCTCCGAATTTAGAGGTTGCAATTGGGCCGAAAGTCTCAAATTTTGTTGTTATATGGGAAGAATATAGGTAATATAGACATGTTTTAAGTTTCATTTTGGCTTCCGGATTTGACGGAACATACGAAAATGCAAAACAGCTAGGGGAGGACATCGGCGATGACGACTTCCAGTCGGCTTTTCAAATCGATTTCGTATGGATATTTCGCCGGCTTGCCGTCGGGCTCCTGAATGACTTTGACAACGGGGCGTTGAACGAAGGAGGGGTCGACCGCTTCGATGACCGCTATTTGCCCGCTGTTGAGCAGCACCCGGCTTCCGAGCGGATAGATGGAAACGTGGCGCACAAACAATTGCACGAACGAAAGATCGAAAAGCCGGTCTCCCGACCCCAACAAAAATTCAATCGCGTCGCCCGGGGTAAAGGGATTCCGGTAGTGGCGCTTGGAGACGAGCGCGTCGTAAAGATCGGCGATCCCGATAATTTGCGGGAACTCGTGAAGTTCGTTTTTCCGGATTCGGAACGGGTATCCGGAACCGTCGAACCGTTCGTGATGCTGCAGGGCGCACGCTGCGGCCGCGCGGGGAAGATCGGAACGGGCGGCCAGCATCTGATGGCCGTCGATCGTATGGTATTCGATTCGCTCCCTTTCCGCCGCAGTCAGTCGTCCGGCTTTCCTGTACAGCCGGTCGGGAACGTTCAGCATGCCGATGTCGAACAGCAGGGAAGAAACGAACAGATCGTAAAGTTGCTGCTCGGAATAACGGTTCGCGAATCCGACGATCGTCGCAAAGACGGACACGTGCATCGTATGCTCGAACAAGAACGGATCCTTCTGGTGAAGCCGAACCAGCTGGCTCATGATATAGGGATGCCCTGCTGCCTCGTCAAGCAGCTTCCGATAAAGACCGGAAAAACGATAACCAAGCGACGGGACGGACAACCGCTTTTGAACCGATTGATTTTCCTTCAGATCGTTCATCGTTTTTTTCACGGCCATTCCGGAAGCCTCCATGCTTTGCCTGCGGGCAAACGGTTGCGGGTAAGGCTCGGGCGAACGGCCCGATGCCGGGGGAGCGGCCTCCTCCCGGCGGACGAAAATGTCCGAAATGCCGAGCTTTTTCAGCCGGCGGATGTACTGCTCGGTAAGCTCCGTTCCCGCGCTCAAGATCACCATTCCGTCTTTGTTCACGACCGATTTGGCCAACGTTTGGCCGGGAAGAGCGGTATGTGTCGCCGTTTGTTTCATGGACGAGACCCTGCCTTGTGCTGGAATTTAGTTCAGGTTTTGAATGCGATGAATCGCGGGCTCCGGAATTTTCAGGAATAAATCTACATAGGTACCGTCAAAATGCACGCTTTGCTGCCGATACAGCTCCTCCCGGGCTTCCCGGATCGATCTGACCCGGTTGTAGGAGCGGGGCTGAACCATCGCGTCGAAAGCGTCGGCCACCGCGCACATTCGCGCCCACTGGGGAATGCGCTCGCCGGCCAGCCCGTCGGGGTAACCGCCGCCGTCCCATCGTTCGTGGTGGGACCGAACGGTGTCGATCATCCGTCGGTCGCGCCAGCCGAGTTTGCGGACGAGCCGGATTCCAAGCACGGGATGGGCCTGGAGCATCGCGCGCTCTGCCTCGTCCAGCGCAAACGGCTTGGACAAAATCGCTTGCGGAACGAGCAGCTTGCCGACGTCGTGAAAACAGCACGCGAGCGTAAACCGGTGCCGGTCTTGCGCCGGCATGTCCAGTTCCTCGGCCATCGCGTGCGCCAGCATGCCTACCCGCAAGCTGTGCGAGAAGGTGACGGAATCAAATTGTCGGCCCAACGTCAAGAGGCCCGTGTTAAGCATGTTTCTCACGAAGACGATCACTTCCTGTTCTCAGATCGGCATTTGCGAAGTTCGAGCGGGGGATGTCGAACAATAATGATTGTTCGAAGGCGAAAGGAGGCCGTTAACGGTGAGTGTGGAAGCAAAGGGACACGAGATTCCGGAACAAGTGCCCGGACTTAGCGAAGAGCAAGTGATTCAAAGTTTTCTTGCCAGATACGACCGCCCGAATACCGTCCGAAATTACGGACGGGCGCTTTCCCGATTCCGGTCCTTTATCGGCGACAAGAGGCTGGGAGAAGTCACCTGGTACGATCTGGAGCGCTATAAAGCGTCGCTGCTGCCCGAAACGGCGGTTCGCAAGCAACTGTCGCCTTCGACCGTCGCAAGTTTGCTCGCCCCTATTCGCGCTTTCTACAAATGGGGGAGCTCTCCCAACATCGCGTTGTTCGCTTTCAACCCGGCGTCCGGAATCCGTTTGCCCAAAGTCCAGGTGACGAGCGGCCATCATTTTTTGACGCGACGGGAACTGACAAGCCTGCTGCAGCATTTGCGGGAAAAGGACGTCAGGGGATGGATCATGACGCTGTATATGGTGATTCTGGGACTGCGCGTGTCGGAGCTGATCCAGATCCGATGGGAAGATTTTATGACGGATCCGGCGGAAACGAACGTCTGGTTGACCGTCGTCAACGGGAAAGGAGGGAAAAGCAGGCGGGTGAAGGTGCCGGATTCGCTTTGGAAGCTGCATAACGATATGTTCGTTCGGAAGCGCATGAAATTCTGTCGGAACGCGGCCGCCGACAGTCGGCGCGTGTTCCCGATCTCCGGCCGGCAAGTGGAACGGATCATAAGGAAAGCGTGCCGGGAATGCGGAATTCAGAAGAGGGTGACGCCGCACTGGCTTCGCCATACGAACGCGACGCTTGCGCTGCTGAACGGCGCTTCTCTTCAGCAGGTTCAGCATACGCTCGGCCATGCGCAAATCAATACAACGCAAAGATATTTACATACGGTAGAGCTAATGAAAAAAACCGCCCCGGATTTTGTAGCCGAAAGCATGCAGAATATGTTAGGGCAAGCATTGTCTTGAAGCTCAAAGTAGGATATAATGCTGATCAATAGGTATAAAGACGCAGAAAAATGTCGAACAATCATTATTGTTCGACATTTTCAGTTTACCCGATTTGCCCGCGGAATACTCGGCAGCGATCCGGAAGATTCTCGATGCTTGCCAAATTCCGCCGTTTAAGCTATATTGTTTTTAATTTCATATGACTGCGGGGGCTGGATGTAGTCCGGCTGAGATTGGAACCGTTATGTTCCTGACCGTTTAATCTGAACCAGGTAATGCTGGCGTAGAGAATGTATCGAATCTTAACCATTCGTGTATTTCTCGAATGGTTTTTTTGTTGTCCGGCTCTGCGGCCAGCTCCGAAAGGGGAGCGCAATCGAACGTGATCATCCGACATTCCATTCCGAATTCCGTCCGGAATTCGAACCCGGGTTTCGCCCGGAATCCCATCCGGAATAACACCCGGGGTCCCATCCAGACTCGTACCCGGAATCAAGATTCTATTCGGGCTAGCACTCCGCATCCGATCCCGGATCCGGCCCGCAATTCTCTCGAAAAAATCATCGAAAAGCTGCAGCAAGAAGCGGAAAAACGGCAGGACGAGTTGTTCGGGCTGCTCGAGCGGCTGGTCGCGTTTCCGACCGTCAGCCCTCCGGCGCGCAATACGGAGGAGGCCCAGCGGTTTATCGCGGGGCAGCTCGAGGCTTGCGGCTTCGAAACGGAGCTGTGGGACGTCTATCCCGGCGACCCGAACGTGACGGCGCTAAGGCGGGGCACGGAGAGCGGCGCGTACATGAGCCTGCTGCTGAACGGCCACGTCGACGTGGCCGAGGTCGGGGACGATCGCGAATGGCGGCACGACCCGTTCCGGCTCGTTCTCGAGGACGGTCGAGCGTACGGCAGGGGATGCGCCGATATGAAGGGAGGGCTGGCCGCGCTGCTGTTCGCGGTCAGGCTGCTGGCGGAGGCCGGCGTCGAGCTCAAGGGCGACCTGCTGTTTCAGTCTGTAATCGGCGAAGAAGCCGGGGAAGCGGGCACGCGAGCTTGCGCGGAACGCGGGTGCCGGGCGGATTTTGCGGTCGTGGCCGATACGAGCGGCATGGCCGTTCAGGGCCAAGGCGGCGTCATCACCGGCTGGGTGACGGTGGAAAGTCCGGTCACCTGGCACGACGGCATGCGAAGACGGCTTATTCATGCGGGGGGAGGCGAGTTCGGAGCGAGCGCGATCGAGAAAATGGCGAAGCTGATCGGCGCGCTTCAGGAACTGGAGCGCCACTGGGCCGTCACGAAACGTTATCCCGGATTCCCGGCGGGCGCGAGCACGATCAATCCGGCGGTCATCGAAGGCGGACGCAACGCCGCCTTTATCGCGGACCGGTGCGCTCTCTGGATCACGGTCCATTTTTATCCCGGCGAGGACCATGAGGCGGTCGCGGCGGAGGTCGAGCAATTTCTGCTCCGCGCGGCCGAGGCGGACCCTTGGCTTCGCCGGCACCCCCCGGTCTTCCGCTGGGGCGGAAGATCGATGCTCGAGGAGCGCGGCGAAATTTTTCCGTCGCTGGAGCCGGACCCGGCGCATCCCGGTTACCGCGCGCTCGTTGCCGGCCACGCGAAGACGCTCGGAGCGCCGCCCGAAACCGGCATGAGTCCGAGCGTTACCGACGCGGGCTGGCTGGGCCGGGCGGGCATCCCGACCGTCATTTACGGTCCGGGAAGGCTGGAACACGCGCATGCGGTAAACGAAAGCGTGGCGCTTCGCGAACTGGTCGATTACGCGAAAGTGATGATCGGATTTATCGCGGACTGGTGCAATCGGCCGAAGCGGCCATCGCCGGAGGGGAGGTGCGGCGCCGATGCCGAGTAACCCCTTCCCCTTTAGCAAGCGCCTGTACGAGGCCGCGAGGCCGATCTGGGAGTCGAGCCACCAGCACCCGTTCCTGACGGAGATGAGGGACGGCACGCTCGACCCGAAGCGCTTTATGTTCTATTTGAAGCAGGATTACGTCTATTTGATCGATTATGCCAAAATGTTCGCCCTCGGAGGCGCCAAAGCGCGGGACGTCGGGACGATGGCGAAATTCGCGGAGCTGTTCCATTCGACCCTGAACGTGGAAATGGAGCTCCACCGCCGATACGCCGAGCGGTTCGGCATTTCCAGGGAAGAGCTGGAGGCGACGGTGCCGACGCCGACGACGATCGCCTATACGAAGTACATGCTGGACGCGGCGGCCCAGGGGTCGCTGGCGGAGCTGACGGCCGCGCTGCTGCCCTGCATGTGGAGCTACCGCGAGATCGGCCGCGCGTTCGCCGCGGCGCCCGGCGCGCTGGACCATCCGCTTTATCGCGAATGGATACTTATGTACGGCTCCGCGGAATTCGGCGAACTGGCCGATTGGTGCATCGGCCTGATCGACCGGCTCGCCGAAGGGCTGCCGGAGCGGGAACTAGAGGTGCTGACGGAGCGGTTCGTCGTGACGTCGAAGTTCGAGTATTTGTTTTGGGACATGGCGTATCGGCAGGAGGTGTGGCCGGTATGAGCGCCGCCTTGACCGTGCGCGGGCTGACCTACGGCTTTGCCGGGGCGCCGCCTCTGTTCGAGGGGCTGGATTTCGAGGTGCGGGAGGGCGAGTTCGTCTCCTTCGTCATGCCGAGCGGAATGGGCAAAACGACGCTGTTTCGGCTGATCGCGGGTTTGCTGGAGCCGCATGCGGGCGCGATCGTCCTGGGCGGCGCGAGTGCAGGCAGAGGCGGAATCGAACGTCCCGAAGCCGATAGCGGCAGAACCGGGAGCGCCCGATCCGGGAACGTTCGAGCCGGAAGCGCCGCTTTCGGGAACGCCGCAGCTTCAAGGAACGCCTCGCTTGGACGGCTCGGCCGGGTCGGCTATATGCCGCAGCGAGATGGCTTAATGCCGTGGCGGTCGGTGCTGGACAACGCCGCGCTCGGCCTGGAGCTGCAGGGCGCGCCCAAGCGGGAAGCCAGGCGGAGAGCGCTCGAGCTGCTGCCGGCGTTCGGGCTGGAGGGGACCGAAAGCAGGCGGGTGCACGAGCTGTCCGGCGGAATGCGCCAGCGAGTGTCGTTTTTGCGCGCGATGCTCGGCGGCGGGGAGCCGCTTTTGCTGGACGAGCCGTTCAGCGCGCTCGACGCGATGACACGGGTCGCCATGCAGGAATGGCTGCTTCAGGTTTGGGAACGCGACCGGAAAACGGTGCTGTTCATTACGCATGACGTGGACGAAGCGCTGCTATTGTCCGACCGGGTGCTGGTTGCGGCGAAGGCTCCGATTACCGCGCTGGCGCAGGTCGAGGTCGGATTGCCCCGCCCCCGCTCGTACGACGCCGTCATGGACGAGGCGTTCATCGGACTGAAGCGCCGGGTGCTGTCGCTGCTCGGCACGGGCGCGGGCGCCGCGGTTGGAACGGGCGGCAGGAAGGGGGGCGAGCGATAATGCGCAAGCTCGCTTCGGCAGCGCCGGTCGCGCTGTTCGCGCTGCTGCTCGCCGCCTTGTGGGAAATCGGGCCGCCGTTGTTCGGCGTCCCCCATTACATCATCCCGCGGCTGTCGGACGTCCTCGCGTCCGCATGGGAAAATCGCCGGCTGCTCGGCGCCCATTTCGCGGTCACGCTCGGAGAAGCGCTGCTCGGCCTCGGATGGTCGATCCTGTTCGGCACGATTTCGGCGGTATGGATCGAAAGCTCGAAAGTGGCGAAAAAAACGCTTTACCCGCTCATCGTCGCGTCCCAAACCGTCCCGATCATCGCCCTGTCGCCGATTATGGTCATGTGGTTCGGCTACGACGTCTGGAGCAAGGTGGCGGTCGTCATTTTGTTCACCTTTTTCCCGATCGCGGTCAATACGGCGGACGGGTTCCGCTCGGCCGACCCGGAAATCGGCGAGCTGATGCGGACGATGGGAGCGGGCAAGCGCGACTTGTTTATGAAATGGAAGCTTCCGTCCGCGCTGCCGGGGTTTCTCACGGGCCTGAAAATGGCGGCGACGATCAGCGTCGGCGGCGCGACGCTCGGCGAATGGCTCGGCGGCGAGGCGGGGCTCGGCATGTACACGAAACGGGCCTCCAACATGCTTCGGGGGGAAGCCGTGTTTTCCGGCGTGCTGCTGCTGTCGCTCATGGGCGTGCTGCTGTTTTTGGCCGCACAGGCGGCGGAGCGGGCGATTCTGGCCGGCAGAAGCCCGGGAAACGCCGGAAAATCGCAAACATGAAGCGAATCGAATCATAAAAAAGGGGACTTTGTAACATGAACGTATCGATGAAAAAGCTTCGGCTGTTCGCCGCGCTCGCGGCGGCGCTTCTCGTCCTGAACGGATGCGGCGGCGCGCCGCGGCAGGCCGCTCCCGACTCGCCGTCCGGGGAGGCCAAACCCGCCGAATTGACGGTCCTGCTCGATTGGTATCCGAATGCGGTCCACTCGTTTTTATTCGCCGCCAAGGAGCAGGGGTATTTCGAGGAAGCCGGACTTGACGTCAAGCTGCAGACGCCGGCGGACACGAACGACGCGCTGAAGCTGGTGGCCGCGGGCAAAGCGGACCTGGCGATCAGCTACCAGATGCAGGTCGCGATTTCCCGATCGGAGGACATTCCGGTCGTCTCGGTCGCGTCGATCGTCCGGCATCCGCTGAACCGGCTGTTCGTGCTGGAATCGGCGGGGGCGAACAGCCCGAAGGATCTGGCCGGCAAAAAAATCGGCTATCCTTCGATACCGCTGGACGAATCGCTCGTCGAAACGATGGTGGCTTCCGACGGCGGCGACCCTTCCGGGCTGACCTTCGTCGACATCGGATGGGACCTGATTCCGGCGATGACGACGGGAAGGGTGGACGCGATCGTCGGCGGCTACATCAATCACGAGAAGCTGCTCCTCGAAAAAGAAGGCGTCAAGCTGCTCGCCTTCGATCCGGCCGATTACGGCGTGCCCGACTATTACGAGCTGGTGCTGACCGCGAGCGAGGAAGGCGCGAAGAAAAACAAGGACGCGATCAAAAGATTCCTGGAGGCCGCCGCGAAAGGACAGGCGTATGTCGCCGGCCATCCCGACGAGGCGCTCGAAGCGCTGCTCGCGGAGGAAAGCGCCGATTTCCCCCTCGATCCCGAAATCGAGCGCGAAAGTCTGGACATTTTGCTTCCGTTGATGGATGCTGGTCAAGAGCCGTTCGGCAGCCAGTCCGCGGAAGCGTGGCAGGCCGTGATCGATTGGCTTTCGCAGCAAGGCCATCTGAGCAAGCCGATCGAAGCCGAAGAGGCTTTCGTGCGGCTTGAATAAATAAAAGGAAGGGATCGAATATGGCGGACGAACGCTATTCCAGGCAAACGAGATTTGCCCCGATCGGCGAGGCAGGACAGGAAAGGCTGAAAAACAGCGCGGTGTGCATCGTCGGCATGGGCGCGCTGGGCACCGTGCTTGCCAATCACATGGTTCGGGCCGGCGTCGGCCTGGTGCGGTTCGTCGACCGGGACTACGTCGAAATCAGCAATTTGCAGCGGCAAATGCTGTTCGACGAGGACGACGCGGCAAACGGCTATCCGAAAGCGATCGCCGCCGAGGCGAAGCTTCGCCGCATCAATTCGGACGTTCGCCTGGAGCCCGTCGTCGCCGACGCAACCGCCCGCAACATCGGCGAGCTGCTGGCGGGCATCGACCTCGTGCTGGACGGAACGGACAATTTTCAAACCCGCTTTTTGCTCAACGACGCCTGCTTCAAGCTGGGCATCCCGTTTGCCTACGGCGGGGCGGTCAGCTCCCGCGGAATGAGCGCGATGCTCGTGCCCGGGGCGACCCCGTGTCTGAGATGCTTTATCCAGTCGGCGGATTCGGGCGGGCAGACTTGCGATACGGTCGGCGTCATCGCGCCGGTCGTCGACATGGTCGCTTCGTACCAGGCGGCGGAAGCGATGAAGGTTCTCGTCGGCGCGCGCGAGCAAGTCAGACGCAGCCTCGTGACGTTCGACTTGTGGGACAATCATCATTTCGAGATGAAGCTCGGGCAGCCGGCGCCGAACTGCCCCTGCTGCGGACGCAAGGAATATCCCGCTCTCGACCCGGAGGCGCAGGACGCGATGCTTTCTCTGTGCGGGCGGGAATCGGTCCAGATCGCGGGGGCGGGACCGCTCGATCTGGAAACGTGGCGCAAGCGGCTGGAGCCCGCGGCGGTCAAAGTAAAGGCAAACCCGTATTTGCTGCGGGCGGAGCTTCCGGAAGGCGAGCGGCTGGTGCTGTTTCCCGACGGGCGCGTGCTCGTGCAAGGAACCGACGATTTCGCGCGCGCGCGGACGCTGTATGCCCGCTATATCGGAATGTAGGAGGCGAACGAAGATGAAGGACTTTCGCTTGTACGCGATTACCGGGGAAGAGTTCCATCCGGGCCGGGAGCTGCTCGACGTGATGGAGGAAGCGATAGCGGGCGGCGTCGATATCCTTCAGCTGCGCGACAAGACAAGCGGCAAGGAGGAGCTGCTCCGCAAGGCGAAAGCGCTGCGGGAGCTGACCCGCAGGCACGGCGTCACGTTTATTGTGAACGACCATCTCGACGTGGCGCTGGAAGCGGACGCCGACGGGGTTCATCTCGGCCAGGGCGATCTTCCGCTTGGCGAAGCGAGAAAAAGAATGGGCAATAAAATCATCGGCATTTCCACCCATGCGATCGAGGAAGCGCTGCGGGCGGAGCGGGACGGAGCGGATTATATCGGCGTCGGCCCGGTGTTCCCGACGAAGACGAAAGCCGATGTCGTCGCCCCCGTCACGGTGAGCTACGTGAGCGAAGTCGCGCGGCGAATCCGCATTCCGTTCGTGGCGATCGGAGGCATCAAGCTGCACAACGTGGACGAGGTTTTGCGGGCCGGGGCGACGCGGATTTGCGCGGTCAGCGAAATCGTCGGCAGCCCGGACGTGACGGGCACGTGCCGGGCGTTCATCCGCAAAATCGAGCAGGGGAGGAAGGCGCATGGAACTGGTCGTTAACGGGCAAAACCGGCGGCTTGAGGCGCGAACGATTTTGGACGTTATCGAATTTTACGGATTGGCGGGCAAGCCCGTCGTCGTCGAGGCGGACGGCAGGGTGCTGACCGAAGGGCAGTGGGCCGACGAGCCGGTTCGCGAGAAGATGGTCATCGAAATCGTTCATTTCGTAGGAGGAGGCTGAACCGAGTGAAAGACGACGCTCTCAAGATCGGGGGACGCCGCCTGTCTTCCCGCTTTTTTATCGGGACCGGGCTGTTCCCGAATCCGCACGTGCAGCGGGAAGCGATCCGGGCGTCCGGGGCCGAGGTGCTGACCTTTGCCATTCGGCGCATCAATCTGGAATCGCCGGAGGACGATTCGATTTTGCAGCACGTGCAGGAGGAGGGCTTTACGTATTTGCCCAACACGTCGGGGGCGAGAACCGCGGAGGAAGCGGTTCGGATCGCGAGGCTTGCCCGCGCGTCGGGGTTGAGCGACTGGATCAAGGTCGAGATCAGCGCGAACGAGCGCACGCTGCTTCCCGATCCGATCGAAACGTTGAAGGCGACGGAGCTTCTCGTCAAAGAGGGGTTTACCGTTCTTCCCTATACGTCCGACGATCCCGTCCTGTGCAAGCGCCTCGAAGAAGCGGGGGCGGCGGCGGTCATGCCGGGCGCGGCTCCGATCGGGACGGGACTCGGCCTTCTCAATCCGTATCATCTCGGACTGATCGTCGAGGAAGCGAAGGTGCCGATTATCGTCGACGCCGGACTCGGCTCGGCGAGCGACGTCGCGCAGGCGATGGAGCTCGGCGTTTCCGGGGTGCTCATGAATACGCCGGTCGCGAAAGCGAAGGACCCGGCCGGCATGGCGCTGGCGATGAAGCTGGCCATCGAGGCCGGACGGCTGTCCTACTTGTCGGGGCGGATCGAGAAGAAAAAATACGCGTCGGCCAGCAGCGGACTCGGCGAATGGACGCTGAAGTGAAAGAGAAAGGGGCGAAAAACGGATGAGCGAACGCGTGGTCATTCTCGGCGGAGGCGTCATCGGCTTATCGTGCGCGCTGGAGCTTAGCCGCCGCGGTCACCGGGCGAC
The DNA here is from genome assembly GCF_016937515.1 of Cohnella algarum. Taxonomy (NCBI): domain Bacteria; kingdom Bacillati; phylum Bacillota; class Bacilli; order Caryophanales; family Paenibacillaceae; genus Cohnella; species Cohnella algarum. Next base: position 5,691,912 of record NZ_JAFHKM010000002.1, on the reverse strand, counting down.
GGTGCTGGAGATGAACCGATGCGGCGGCCAGGCTTCCGGCGCGGCGGCCGGCATGCTGGCCCCGTACAGCGAAAACCCGGAAAGCCCCGATCCGTTTTTTCGGTTGTGCCTGGAAAGCCTGCGCTTGTACCCGGAATGGCAATCGGAGGTCAGGCGGCTTTCCGGCCTGACGTTCGAATATACGAATTCCGGCAGCCTTTATGTCGCTTTCCACGAGGCCGATCTGCTCGGGCTGCAGAGCAGGCTGCGCTGGCAGCGGGAGCACGGCTCCTCCGGAACGATCGTGGAAGGGAAATCGCTAATGCTGCTGGAGCCGCTGCTGTCGCGAAAGGCGATTGCCGCTCTGCACACGCCGGAGGAAAGCCACCTGTATGCGCCGGATTACGTGCGCGCGTTGGAGCGGGCTTGCCGAAACGCGGGCGTCGACATCCATGAACGGCTCGGCGAAGTAAGCGTGGCGCAATGGGAGGGAGAAATCGCCCTGAAGAGCGCGGACGGCCGAACGTTCGGCGGCGACCGGCTGCTCGTTTGCTCCGGGGCCTGGGCCGGCCGGCTGGCGGAAACGTTCGGCATCCCCATCCCGATTTACCCGATTCGCGGGCAAATCTGCGCGTACGAAGCCAAGCCCGCGCCGACGGGGGCCAAGCTGGTCGAGCACATGGTGTTCGGCAATCAGGGCTATTTGGTGGCCAAGGAAAACGACACGCTCGTATGCGGGGCTTCCGAAGATGTCGCGGGGTTCGACGCGTCGGTGACGGAGAGGGGCATCGAACGGCTGGCCAAATGGAACAAGCAGCTGTTTCCGTTTTTGGAACGGATGACGCCCTTTCATCGGTGGGCCGGCCTTCGCCCTTCGACGCAGGACGGGATGCCGCTGATCGGGCCGCTGGACGCATCGGGGCGCGTCCTGTTCGCGGCGGGCCATTACCGCAACGGCATCTTGCTGAGCCCGGCGACGGCCAAACTCGCCGCGGATTATGCGGACGGCAAATCGCCGGAAACGTTTTGCCGCGCCTTTTTGCCGAATCGGTTTCAACGTTATGCCGGCGTTAATTCCATGCGAGAGGAGACGGACTTATGGCTAGCAAAGCTCGGATCGGACGGGCGCTGACGATCGCCGGCTCGGACAGCGGCGGCGGGGCAGGTATCCAGGCGGACCTCAAAACGTTTCAGGAGCTGGGCGTGTACGGCATGTCGGCCCTGACGTCGATAACGGCGCAAAACACGACCGGCGTGCAGGCGGTCTATCCGCTGACCGTAGAGGCGATCGTCAAGCAGATCGAGGCGGTCGGCACCGATATCGGCGTCGACGCGGTCAAGACGGGCATGCTGTTCAGCAGCGAAATCATTCGCGTCGTGGCGGAGACGATTCGGGGGTTCGGCTGGAAGCGGGTCGTCGTCGACCCGGTCATGATCGCCAAAGGCGGAGCGGAGCTGCTGCGGGAGGATGCGGTCCGCGCCTTGACGGAAAGGCTGCTGCCGCTGACGATGGTCGTGACCCCGAACATTCCCGAGGCGGAAAAGCTGGTCGGCCTGAACATCCGAAGCCAAACGGACAAAAGGGAAGCGGCCAAGCGTTTGTCGGGATTCGGAGCGCGGTATGTCATCATAAAAGGCGGGCATGACGAAGGGGAGATGGCGGTCGACTTGCTGTTCGACGGGCGCGATTTTACCGAATTGGCCGGGAACCGGATCGCCACCGCGAACACGCACGGCACCGGCTGCACCTTCTCGGCCGCGCTGGCGGCGGGGCTCGCCTCCGGGCTGGGCGTCGAGGAGGCGTCGCGGCAAGCGAAAGCGTTCATCCAGGCGGCCATCGAAGACGGCATCGAAATCGGACGGGGACACGGCCCGACGAACCATTGGGCGTATCGGAGGCAGCTGGAGAAGGAATCCGCCCGCCGGGACGCGCCGGACCGCGCTAACGAGATCGCGACGCCGTCGGACGAAGTCATTTTGTAAATAACGCGTTGAAGGAAACGAAGGCCTCCTGTCCGAATTTCGGAAAGGAGGTTTTTTCTTTGCCCGGCGTTATATGTTTTAATGGAAAAGAACCGCCGGGGCTTTGGACGCAGCCGAAAGACAACCCGCGAACAAGAAGGAGAGAACTTATGCAGATCGTATTGAAGGAACTGGCTTTGCCCAACGGAGAAACGATGGCCTATCGGGAGAGAGAGGGCGGGGAGACGCCTCTGCTTCTCCTGCACGGAAATATGGCTTCTTCCCTGAATTGGGACGTGTTGATGGAACGGCTGGATGCGGCCTATAAAATTTACGCCGTCGATTTGCGCGGCTATGGCGGCTCCTCCTACCATAAACCGATCGAAAGCATAGAAGACTTCGCGGAGGATGTGAAGCTGTTCGTCGACCGATTGGACATCCGGACGTTTCATCTGATGGGGTGGTCGAACGGGGGAGGAGTCGCCATGCAGTTTGCGGCCCGTTATCCGGACCGGGTCCGGAAATTGATTTTGCTCGCGTCCATGTCGACGCGCGGCTATCCTGCGCTTAAATCCGACAAAAGCCGAAAGCGCCTGAAAACGAGAAAAGAAATCGCAAGCGACAAAGGGATGCAGCTTCTTGTCAAAGCGGCCCGCAAAAGGAATAAACCGTTTTTCAAAACGGCGCTGTCCCAACTGCTCTATCGGGATAAACAGCCGGAAGAAAGCCGGTTCGACCGGTATGTCGAAGAGATTTTCAACCAGCGCAACATGATCGACGTCGCCTACGCGGCCAACCGGTTCAACATCGGGGACGAGGGAAACGGAGTTGCGGAAGGCACCGGGGAAATCCGGAATATCGAATGTCCGATCCTTGTGCTGTGGGGAAAAAACGATCTCATGACGACCGAGCAAATGACGCGGGAGATTGTCGACGATTTGAAGAAATACGGCAAACGGGCGGAGGTCCGGCACTTGAACGCGGGACATTCGCCGCTGATCGAGAATATGGACGAATTGCTGGATTCGGTCCAACCTTTTCTGAAAAACGACGAGCCGTAACCGTGCCTCAAGTCCGGTTATCGGTTTCGCCAGGCTGGAGGAACTGCGGTGCATAACCTGTTGGAGTTTCGGAATTTGCGAAAAAGTTTCGCGGGACCCGGCGAAGGCGACGAGAAAAGGCTTCTGTTCGACCGGGTGTCGGCGGCCGTCGAACCGGCGGATCGCATTGCGCTGCTCGGCGCGTCCGGCCAGGGAAAAAGCACGCTGCTGCGCATTCTCGCCAGGCTCGACGTCATGGACGCGGGAGAGCTGCTGCTGAACGGGACGTCCGCCCGCGCCGTCGATCCCCGTATATGGCGAAAAGACGTCGGTTACGTGGCCCAGCATGCCGTCATGCTTCCGGGGACCGTCGAGGACAATTTGCGGACCGTCAGCATGCTGCACGGCACGCCGTACGATCGCGGGCTTGCCGGACGGCTTCTGGACCGGATGGGGCTTGTCGAGCTGGACGTCCGCAAGCAAGCCTCGGATCTGTCCGGCGGGGAGAAGCAGCGCGTTTCGCTGATCCGTTCGCTGCTGCTGCGGCCGAAGGCGCTGCTGCTGGATGAAATTACGGCTTCGCTGGACCGAAGCGGCAGAGAGAACGTAGAGCGGGCGCTTCAGGATTGGAATCGCCGGGAAGGGACCGCGCTTGTTTGGGTAACGCACGATTTGGAGCAGGCGAGAACGGTAAGCCGGAGAACCTGGTTTATGGCGGGCGGCACGCTGCTGGAGGACGCGCCGACGGAATCGTTTTTCCGCGAGCCCCGGACGGCGGAAGGACGCATGTTCGCGAGCTCGGGGAAAACGGGGGAAGGACGATGACGATAACCGCGCTAAGCTTTACGCTGTTGTTCGTCATCGTGACGATGCTCGTCTCGGCATGGAAAAAGCTCGGCCTGGAGCGGGATATCGCGGTTGGCACCGTAAGGGCCGCCGTTCAACTGCTGGCGGTAGGCTATATTCTTCAATTCGTTTTTCAAGCGGAGCATCCGCTGCTGCTCGTTCTCATCATCGCGCTCATGATCGTCATCGCTTCGCATAACGCGGCCAAAAGAGGCAAGGGCGTGCGCGGCGTCTTCTGGCGCATCGCCCTCGCGATCGCGATGACCGAAGGCTTGCTCATGGCGGTATTGCTCGGGCTCGGCATCGTCGACGCGACGGCTCAGTACGTAATTCCGTTAAGCGGCATGGCCATCGGCAACGCGATGATCGTGGCGGGGCTGTTCGTCAACCACCTGAACCGGGAGGTCGAGTCGCACCGGGCGGAAATCGAGACGCTGCTTTCCCTGGGGGCGACGGCCCGGCAGGCGATCCGGATTCGTTTGAAACAAGCGGTCAAATTCAGTATGATCCCGACGATCGACGGCATGAAAACGGTCGGCCTGGTGCAGTTGCCGGGCATGATGACGGGGATGATCGTCGCGGGCGCCGATCCGGTCGAGGCGGTACGGTACCAGATTTTGATCGTGTTCGCTTTTTCGTGTTCGGCCGCGGTCATGAGCATGCTGCTGAGCGGGCTGATCTATCGCTTATGGTTTACCGATGAGTTGAATGTTCGGCTGCCGGGCGGGAACAAGGGGTGACAAGACGGCGGACGAGCGGCGTGCCCGCATGGATCGGGCGCCGGAAAGCGGAACGCAAAGCCGACCGCCCGAGGCAAGCGGAAGATCAGGCGGTCTGCCTGAGGCAAGCAGAACGGCCCGGGCAGGCTGTCCGGGGGGACGACGGGGTCAGGTTGCCGCCGCCCCCAGTTCGTTCCACTCGGCGGCCAGCCGCTTCTCGTCCATATCCACCCCGATGACGACCAGATAAGGCGTGCCGGGGTAGCTCGAACGCTCCCACTCGAATCGTTTGCCGGCGTATTGCAAAAATTGCATGGAACCGTCGTCTGCGGCGGGAATGTAACCTTTAGCGCGGACGAGTCGGTCCTCCCAGCGGCGAAGAAACGACTCCACCCGTTCCCGGTCGAACAGGCGTTCCCCGGTTATCGTCAGCGTGGAGGCGCGGAGCCGCCCGTAAGAGCCGGAATGTTCCGGGCGATGATCGTGCGCGCGAGCCGGCTGCCGTTCGGGATAGCCGCTCAGCACCGGGAGGCTGCGCGGCCGATTCGCTTCGCCGGTCGGGGCGATGCCGTCCAGCAGCGGGGCGAGCGCGATTTCGCCGCGCACGGCATGGACAAGCTCGGCCTTGCCGTTCAGCCGGCGTACGAAGGGCTCGAACTTCTCCAACTTTCGCGGCGAGGCCAGATCCGTCTTGTTGACGACGAGAAGGTCCGCGCCTTCGATCTGGCGGCGAAGCGTCCGGACGAGCCGGCGGTCCGACAGGAACAGATTGTTGTAATCGAGCGTATGCTCGGCGTCCAGCATCGTCACCGTACGCCGGATTGCGACGCGCTCGCGCAGGCGCGGGCTCGCCAGCGCGTCCGCGATTTCCTGCGGATCGGCGACCCCCGACAGCTCGATGAACAGAACGTCCGGGCGGGCAGCCAGAAGCGTCAGCAGCGCGCCTTCGAGCTCGCTTTTTTTATCGCAGCAGACGCAGCCGTCCAGCAGCTTTTCGATCGTGCCGTCGGTATGGTCGCCGGCGGCGAGTCCGTCCACGTCGTTTTTCCCCAATTCATTGATCAGAATGCCCGGCTTCAAGCCGCGCGCCTTCGCTTCCCGAAGCAGACGAACGAGCAGCGTCGTCTTGCCGCTCCCGAGAAAACCGCTTAAGATGATGGCGTACGTTGCCATACCCGTTTTCCTCACCGCCCTGAATTTGGATATAATATGTGTATTATTGGAGGGAGAGGGTCATGCGTACAAAAGCACTTATCCGGGCTGGCGTCATTGCGGTTGCCGTTTACGCGCTGGCGATGGCCGTTTACGTCTGGCATACGTCGCCGAACGAGGTGCCCGAGGCGTATCGGGGAACGGCGGCGGATCCCGGCACGTTTTTTACCGCCGATCAGCTGCGCGAAAGCGCGGAACTGAACGCCGCGCGAAACTGGATTTTTTTTATGAGCGGCCCTTGGGAGTGGCTGATTTATTTCGTTCTGCTTATGGGCGGAGCCGTTCGCGGCTGGAAGGATAAGCTCGACCGCACCCGGCTGCCGGGGTGGATCCGGTTCCCGCTGTTCGTGCTGCTCGTGGACGCGGCCGCGTTTTTGCTCTATTTGCCGCTGCGGATATTCAGCTTCGCCGTCTCGAAATCGTACGGCATCTCGACCCAGCCGGTGCCGGACTGGATCCGGGACAAGCTGGTCGAATTCGGGGTCGGCTATGTCACGATGCTGGCGGTTACCGCGGTGGCGTTCGGGTTCATTTCGCGGGGCGGCCGCTGGTGGCTGCGGCTCTGGCTGCTTTCGATCCCGTTTACGCTGTTCATGATGTACGTGCAGCCGGTTGTCATCGATCCGCTGTACAATCAATTTTCGCGTTTGTCCGATGCGCATCTGGAGGGCCGGATTCTGGAGCTGGCGGAGCATGCGGGCGTTCCGACCGACCGCGTGTACGAAGCGAACATGTCCGAGAAAACGAACGCGATCAACGCCTACGTGAACGGGATCGGTTCTTCGCTGCGGATCGTCCTCTGGGATACGATGCTGACGAAGCTGGACGAGGACGAAATCCTGATCATCGTCGCGCACGAGATCGGGCATTACATCATGCATCATCTGGAATGGAGCGCCGTCGGAGCCGTCGGGTCGTCGCTGGTCCTGTTGTGGCTCGGCAGCCGCCTGTACGAATGGATCGTCCGCAGGTGGGGGAACGCGCTCGGCATCCGGAAGCCGGGCGACATCGCCGCGCTTCCGCTCGTTTTGCTGCTTCTTTCGTCGCTGTCGTTCGTTTCGCTGCCCGTGACCAATCTGGTGTCGAGGCAGGCGGAAGCGGCGGCCGACCGTTACGCCTACGAGTTGATCGGAAGTTCGGAAGGGGCGGTCACGATGCATCATAAAATGGCCATCGCGTCGCTGAGCGACATCGACCCGCCGCTGCTCGTGAAATGGTTCCGGTCCAGCCATCCGAGCGATCTGGAAAGGATTGTCGAAGCCGAACGCTTCGCTTCCGCGGCCGATGCGTGAGGTCCGGCTTTATTTGCTGGCGGGCCTGCGGACGGCGCCGCTTTTTATGGAAGGCTTCCGGGTCGCGCTGCACGGACGGCTCGAAGCGTCGGGGCGATCCGTTCGCTCGCGGCTGCTGTTTCCGTACGGGGATTGGAGCCGCGGCGTCGTGCCGCAGCTGTGGGAAATCCGCCGCGACATCGGCGCAGGCGCCAGGCGCCCCGAGCGCTCGATCGGCGGGCGGCGCGTGCTGGACCTTCTGCTTGGCGAAGGTCGGGAACAAGGGACGCGGACGCTGCTGGTCGGCCACAGCGCCGGAGGGCTTGCCGGCTTGCAGGCCGCGCAGCGGCTGCAAGCGCTGGAAGGCGGGGAGCCGAGCCCGGTCGTCATGATCGGCTCGCCTCGCTGCCGCATTCCGGAGGCGATGCTGCCGTACGTGCTCTATATGTACGCCGCGGGGGCCGAAGCGCCGTCCGGAGGCTCGTTCCGTCCGGCCGACCGCGTCAGCCGGCTGGGCTCGTTCGGCGGCTGGACCGCAAGGCCGCGACGCCTGCCGTCGTGGACGGCGGACAAGTTTGCGCCGGCGCACAGCAGGGCGCTGCCGATCGTCGGCGGCCACGCGGACTATTTTCGCGAACGGCCGCCGTTCGTCGGCCCGAGCGGCCGGTCCAATCTGGAGCTGACGCTGGAGACGGCCTGGTCTTGGCTGGAGACGGTTTTGTAGCCGCCGGGACGGGCTAGGGTTTGTTCGGATGGGCAAGAAGGGGATTGGTTGGACTGCATGTTGGTTTGATTGAGGCTATGGAGCCAAAGAAGGGGATTGGACTGGACTGGACTGCACGGCGAAATAGCGGTGAGTTTGAATAGCAAGTAGGGTACTAGACGGCCTACTTGTACGGTTAGCGGCGTTTGGAGGGAATCGGCGGTGGCGAGGCGCAAGTAGTGCACCCGGTGCGCTACATGACGGGCAATCGGCGGTGGCGAGGCGCAAGTAGTGCACCCGGTGCGCTACATGACGGGCAATCGGCGGTGGCGAGGCGCAAGTAGTGCACCCGGTGCGCTACATGGCGGGCAATCGGCGGTGGCGAGGCGCAAGTAGTGCGCCCGGTGCGCTACATGGCGGGCAATCGGCGGTGGCGAGGCGCATGTAGTGCATCCAGTGCGCTACATGACGGGCAATCGGCGGTGGCGAGGCGCATGTAGTGCATCCAGTGCACTACATGGTGGAAAAATGGGGGTGGCGAGGCGCAAGTAGTGCACCCGGTGCGCTACATGACGGGCAATCGGCGGTGGCGAGGCGCAAGTAGTGCACCCGGTGCGCTACATGACGGGCAATCGGCGGTGGCGAGGCGCAAGTAGTGCACCCGGTGCGCTACATGACGGGCAATCGGCGGTGGCGAGGCGCAAGTAGTGCACCCGGTGCGCTACATGGCGGGCAATCGGCGGTGGCGAGGCGCAAGTAGTGCACCCGGTGCGCTACATGGCGGGCAATCGGCGGTGGCGAGGCGCAAGTAGTGCACCCGGTGCGCTACATGGCGGGCAATCGACGGTGGCGAGGCGCAAGTAGTGCACCCGGTGCGCTACATGGCGGGCAATCGACGGTGGCGAGGCGCAAGTAGTGCACCCGGTGCGCTACATGGCGGGCAATCGGCGGTGGCGAGGCGCATGTAGTGCATCCAGTGCACTACATGGTGGAAAAATGGGGGTGGCGAGGCGCAAGTAGTGCATCCAGTGCACTACATGGCGGGCAATCGGCGGTGGCGAGGCGCAAGTAGTGCACCCGGTGCGCTACATGGCGGGCAATCGACGGTGGCGAGGCGCAAGTAGTGCACCCGGTGCGCTACATGGCGGGCAATCGACGGTGGCGAGGCGCAAGTAGTGCACCCGGTGCGCTACATGGCGGGCAATCGGCGGTGGCGAGGCGCATGTAGTGCACCCGGTGCGCTACAAGGCAGGCAATCGGCGGCGGCGGCGCGCAAGCGAGCCGGACCGTCGGGCGGGAGGGCGGACGTCAATCCGCTCCCGCCCTCATTTCCCGGGCGATCAGCTCGTACGAGCGGAGCCTGTCCTCGAATTCGTACGCGTAGGACAAAATCATCAGCTCGTCGGGCCGGTAGGCGGCGTGCAGGCTTTCGAGCCGCTGCCGCACGTCGTCGGGGGAGCCGACGATCATCGTTTTGCCGACCCGGGCGTCCAGGTCGATATTCCGGGCCTCGGCTTCCCGCCTCGCTTCTTCCGTCGAAGGCAAGCCTTCTCCGGCCGTGCCGTCCGCCGATCGAAGCCGCCATATGTACGGGCTTGCCGCCACTTCGCGAGCCTTCGCCTCCGTGTCGGCGCACACGGCCGAAACGGCCAGCAGCGCGTAAGGCTCCTTCAGCTGTCGGACGGGCCGGAACTGGCTTCGATAAGCGTCGAGCGCGCGGAATGCATTTTCTTCGTTCATAAAATGCCCATAGGCGTACGCGACGCCCATACGGGCGGCCAGCAGGGCGCTTTTCTCGCTGGTGCCGAGAACCCAGGGCTCGGGAGGCGCCGGCGGCAGCGGGTCGGCATCCAGGGCGGCATGCGGATGGTCTTCCGGAAAATCGCGAAAGAGGAAATGAAGCAGCTCCTCGAACGCCTCCGGGAGCTTCCATACCTGTTCCAGGTAGCGGTCCGACAGCGCCGTCGACGCTTCCGCCGCGCCGCCCGGCGACCGGGCCACGCCGAGGTCGACGCGGCCCGGAAACAGGGCGGCCAGCATGTTGAACGTTTCCGCGACCTTGTAGGGCCGGTAATACGGCAGCAAAATCGCGCCGGCTCCGAGGCGGATCGCCTTCGTTTGCGCGCCGATGTAGGCGAGCATGATTTCCGGCGCGGAGCATGCGAGGCCCCCCAGGTGATGGTGCTCGGCCATCCAGAAGCGCGAATAGCCGAACCGCTCCCCGGCCTGAGCGAGCTTCAACGCCCGCTCGAGCGCCTGCCGCGGCTCCATGCCTTTCGAAAGCGGGGCCTGATCCAAGATTCCAAGCTTCATTTTTTCGTTCTCCTCGCTGCTTGCCGGCTCCCTCCGCCGTTACTTTTTGACGACGGCGACCCACAATTCGTTTTTGTTTTCTTCCGGGGGCAAATAGCATTCGACGGCGGGCAAATAAGCAAGATCGTAGCCGGAGGTCGGCACCCATTCGGCGTACAGCCGCTTCCATAACCCCGCAATGCCTTCGGGCCCGCCTTCCGCTTCGAAGACGGCCCAGGTTGCCGCCGGGAAGTCCCGCTTGACCATCCCCTCCGGAGGAGCGGATTCCGACACGATCGACAGGATGTAATGGAATTCCTCGCTGTTGCCGTGGTCGCCGTCCGCGCAAACGCCGAGAATTCCCCTCAGCGGGAGAACGGTCGCCCGCAGGTCCCACAGACGCCCGAACAGTCCCTCGCGGGCGGCGCCGGCCCAGAGAGCGGGTACGACGTCGAAAGCGCCGTTCGTTGGAACCTTTTCCTGCACCCCCACGACGGAAAAGCCTTTCATTTCTTCGATTCGATAGTTCATTTCCGAAACCCCTTTGATCGAGATTTGGAAGGAGATCGGCGGATAGGCTTTGAGCTTCGTTCCGGCGGTTCGGGCCGCGCTCGGCGTCGTGCCGTGCAGGGCCTGGAACGCTCGGGCGAAAGCTTCGGGCGAGTCGTAGCCGAACTTGAGCGCGACATCGACGACTTTAACGTTGCTGTTCTGAAGCTCGAAGGCAGCCAATGTGAGCCGCCGCCGTCTAACGTACTCCGACAAGGGAACGTCCGTCATGAACGAAAACATGCGTTGAAAATGGTAAACGGAGCAGCATGCGGCTTTCGCCGCCCGTTCGTAATCGATTTTTTCCGTAATATGATCTTCGATATAGCGAATCGCCTCGTTCATTCGGTCGACCCAATCCATTCGCGTTGATCCCCTCCAAGTTCAATATAGCTCGACCGACACGCGCTATCCGTGCAGTTCATGCACGAATCTGCAAGGGAAATTCGGTTCGGGTCGATTGCTCCGAAAGTTTCGAAATCCGCTTAAGGTGCCGCGGCTTCGTTGCTCCCGAGCTTTCGTTACTCGCGCGGCAACAGGCCGAGCGGCGTCGGCAGGCCGTCGATGCTTTTCGCGTTTTTCTCCCGGCGGTAAGCCGTCAGGCCTTCCTCGCCTTTTTGCTCCGCCCACCTCTCAAGCGTGTCCCGTTCTTTTTCGTAAGTCATAAATGGAACGGCGAAGCCGCACGAGGTTTGCACCTTATGCACGTCGATCGCGATGATTTGCCGCGCTCCGGGAACCGGACTAAAATGCCCGTACAGCGTATCCCACCGCTCGGAGCCGGGCAGCACGACGGTCCCGGTGCCGTACAGCCGCAAAATGTTCGGAGGCCCTTCGAACGCGCAAAACATGATCGTGACGCGTCCGTTTTCCCGAAGGTGCGCGCTCGTCTCGTTCCCGCTTCCGGTTACGTCGAGATACGCTGCCTGGCTATCGGATATAACCCGAAACGTATCGTACCCTTTGGGCGAGAGATTGACATGGCCGTCAGGGGATAAAGGGGCCGATCCGACGAAAAAGAGATGCTGTTTTCGGATAAAGGCGATATGCTCGGGCAGCATGGACGGAAATTGCTTTCCCATTTTCGAACGACCTCCCGCTCGCACGCTGTTCGCGGCATTTGCTCCTCATTTTACCACAAATCGGATAGCAAGCGGCTTTGGTCCTTCGGTCGGGGCGGTGGAACTTTGCGATCGTTTGCTTTAATATAGAACTTGCGAGAAACAGCGCCGTACAGGCTGCCGTTTCCGTTGTCTCGGACGAGTTCGATTAGGAGGGACTTTCTTGTCAAATTTACTGGAAAACAAAGTGATCGTAGTCATGGGCGTCGCCAACAAACGGAGCATCGGCTGGGGAATCGCCAAATCTCTGCATAAACAAGGAGCTAAACTGGTTTTTACATACCGGCAGGATCGTTCGCTGGATAAATTGACGGAGCTGCTGGCCGAGCAAAGCATCGAGCCGCTGCTGAAGGTGCGCTGCGACGTGCTGGACGACGAAAGCGTCGCGGGCGCGTTCGCGGAAATCGGCGAGAAGGTCGGGACGGTTCACGGCGTCGTGCACTCCCTCGCGTTCTCCGACAAGGACGAGCTGAAAGGGGAATACGTCAACACGACGAGGGAAGGCTATCTGCTCGCGCAAAACGCCAGCTCCTACTCGCTCGTGGCGGTGGCCCGCGAAGCGCGGAAGATCATGACGGAAGGCGGCGGCATCGTCACGCAAACTTACATCGGCGCCGAGCGCGTCGTCAAAAACTACAACGTCATGGGCGTGGCCAAGGCTGCGCTCGAGGCGAGTGTCCGCTACTTGGCCGAAGACCTCGGCAAGGACGGCATTCGCGTGAACGCGGTTTCCGCCGGACCGATCCGGACGCTGGCCGCCAAAGCCGTATCGGGCTTCAATGATATTATGTCGACGATCGAGGAAAAGGCGCCCCTGCGCAAAAACGTCGACCAGGACGAAGTCGGCGACGCGACGATGTTCCTGCTGAGCGACCTGTCCCGCGGCATTACCGGCGAAGTGCTTCATGTCGATTCGGGATACCATATTATGGGAATGTAGCAAGCGCAGCCGATGCGCATTGAACGAACGCTGAAAAGGGGATGCCCGAGACGGTCATCCCCTTTCCGCGCGCGGCCGGGGCGACGCCCGGCTTCGGCCGCGGCGCCCCGGCCCGCGCCCAAACTTGAAATTTGCCGGCCGGGAAGAGACAATAGAAGGAGGCCGACAGATGGGGCAAATGAAAGGAGCGGCTTTATGAGCGCGATTCAGGTCGAACAGTTCAAGCAGTTTAAAACCGAGATTACCCGTTTTTTAATGATGTATAAATTCGCGCTGAGCGAAATGGAAACGAAGCTCGAAATTTTGCAGGAAGAATTTCAGATGCTTCACGATTACAATCCGATCGAACATATGAAATCCCGGCTGAAATCCCCGGAAAGCCTGATCAAAAAGGTCGCCCGCAAAGGCTGCGACTTGTCCTTCGCGAGCATCCGGGAGCGGATCAAGGATATCGCGGGCATCCGCATTACCTGCTCTTTTATTTCCGATATTTATCGGATCGGCGATATGCTGCAAAATCAAAGCGATTTGACCATTATCCAAATCAAGGATTACATCAAGGAACCGAAGCCGAACGGCTATCAAAGCCTTCACATGCTCGTCGAAGTGCCGGTGTTCATGTCCGACCGCCGGGAAAACGTATGCGTCGAAGTGCAAATCCGGACGATCGCCATGGACTTCTGGGCGAGCCTGGAGCATAAAATTTTTTACAAGTACAATCAGGAGGTGCCCGCTCGTCTGCTTCGGGAGCTGAAGGAGGCGGCGGATTCCGCGACCGCGCTGGATCGGAAGATGGAACGGCTGCATAAGGAAATCGAGCTCATCAAGGAAGTGCAGGCCGACGACGACCTGGCCGAACTGGGCAAGCTGATGCTGGGCAATCGGCAAATGAAGCTGCCCGCGGCGCTGATGGAGATGCTTGGCGACGGCCGGAACGACTGAGCCGGCGAGCTTAGGCGAATTGGGGAAAAACGTACCGCATGCCGGATCGGAGGGAATTGACGCGAAAAAAAGCCGCCGGGACCTTGGGGGTCCGGCGGCTTTGCCGTAGTACGCCCAGCATGGGCGTCATCTCTAGGGTGAAAGTCCCGAACGGGGGCTGGCGAACGCCTACCGTTAGCCAAGAGCAAGGGTGTCAGCCGCGAGGCGGAATCTGAAGGAAGCTGGAGGCAAATGCACGAGCCAAGGTACACGAACTCAATTTGAGGCAGGGTTAGTCGGATGAGTCACCTACACATGACGAAATCCAAAGTCGCCAAGGGCTTTCCCTGTAAACTTGGGTGGTTGCGGGCAGAAAGATGACGTTCTTATCTGGGGAGACCTGCGGAAAATGCGAAGTTACTTCGTAACCACAGTCGGAAGGCTGTGCTGAATCCGCAGGAGTCAGCAGAGGCCATAGTACGGGAGTACGGGACGCCGGAAACCGGAAGGGCTGAACCGAAAGGAGAGAGGAAACCGATGCGTTCGCACGAGGAGCAAAGACAGCAGAATATCTCGCAAGAGAGCTTGCGGCAAAGAGAAGCGGTGAAGCCGTCAGGGTATGCCGAAGCGCCGAGTTCTACGACGGCACAAGTCGCCCCTTCCTCTCGCGAAGCGAATAACGACTTGTTAGAACGAATGCTCAAAGGAGATAACCTTAGGCTCGCCTACAAGCGAGTGGTGCAGAACGGAGGGGCGCCCGGTGTGGACAGTGTAACGGTAGCGAATCTACAAGCTTACCTGAAAACACACTGGGAAACGGTGAAAACCGAACTCCTCGCGGGAACCTACAGACCCATGCCGGTCAAACGAGTGGAAATCCCCAAGCCCGGAGGCGGCGTGAGGCTGCTTGGCATCCCGACCGTGATGGACCGCTTTCTTCAACAAGCCCTTCTACAAGTGATGAATCCGATCTTCGATGCGGACTTCTCGAGGCGTAGCTACGGCTTTCGCCCCGGAAAGCGAGCGCATGACGCGGTAAAGCAAGCTCAGCACTACATCCAGGAAGGTTTTCGATGGGTGGTAGACATGGACTTAGCGAAGTTCTTTGACCGAGTCAACCACGACATGCTCATGGCAAGAGTAGCAAGGAAAGTGACGGACAAGCGTGTCCTAAAGCTCATTCGCGCCTATCTTAATGCTGGGGTTATGGCGAATGGGGTGTTCGAAAAGACGGGAGAGGGAACGCCGCAAGGGGGACCTCTGAGCCCGCTTTTAGCGAACATTCTACTGGACGACTTGGACAAAGAGCTAACAAAACGAGGATTGCGATTTGTCCGCTATGCGGACGACTGCAATATTTTCGTTGCCAGTAAACGTGCAGGCGAACGCGTCATGGAGTCGGTAACGCGCTTCGTAGAAGGAAAGCTAAAACTGAAAGTGAATCGAGAGAAAAGCGCAGTAGATCGTCCTTGGAACCGTAAGTTCCTCGGATTCAGTTTCCTGTGGGATAAAAAGGCGACGATTCGGTTAGCCCCACAGACCATTTCGCGGTTTAAAGAGAAGGTACGAGAGCTGACGAACCGTTCGCGGTCGATGTCTATGGAAAAGCGGATTATGCAATTAAACCGCTATCTCATCGGCTGGATTGGCTATTTCCGACTAGCATCGGCAAAGGGACACTGCGAGAAACTCGACCAGTGGACTCGCCGCAGACTGCGTATGTGCTTATGGAAGCAATGGAAACGTGTACGTACTCGAATCCGTGAGCTTCGAGCACTCGGCGTCCCAGAATGGGCGTGTTTTGTCATGGCTAACTCCAGACGCGGTGCTTGGGAAATGTCTCGAAACACAAATAATGCCCTCCCGACTTCCTACTGGGAAGCGAAAGGGCTGAAAAGTTTGCTTACTCGTTATTTAGCACTTTGTTAACCTTTTGGAACCGCCGTATGCGGACCCGCATGTACGGTGGTGTGAGAGGACGGAGGCTAGGCGCCTCCTCCTACTCGATTTCGAAAGAGGAGTGCCGTCGTCCCGGGAACGCACCCGGGAACGCAGGCTGCAGGCGATCAGGCCTTATCTCTCCGAAAGCTCGGAGACGAACGCCTTCAGATTCGGCATCATGATCTCCAGTTTTTGGAGGGGCATGCCGAGCAAAATCGGGAAAATCGGGCTGTCGTCGTTCAAGTTCATGCCCGCGAACGCTTGCTTGATCCGGGCGGAATAGCGTTCGTCCTCCAGCCATTCCTTCAGGCTGTGATCGGCCGTCAGCGGCTCGCGAATATCGTCTTCCGACCGGAACGCGACCTGCGCGGACAACCGGATGTCGCGGGAGGACGCGCCGACGAGAATCGCGAAATCGCCGGATTCGACGGCGAAGCGGCCGAGATGCTCGCAATAGTGGGCAAAAGCGCGTTCGTCCAGCTCGATTTCCACCGTTTTCGTCTCTCCCGGCGCCAGCTCCACTTTGGCGAAGCCTTTCAGCTCTTTCTCGGGTTTGGCGACGGAAGACAAAACGTCCCTTACGTACACCTGGGCGATTTCTTTGCCGGCACGGTCTCCCCGGTTCGTCACGTCGAACTTGACCCGCAGAAGCTCGCCGTTCCTCAGATCGGCCGCGGAAAGCTCGAGGCGCGAATAGTCGAAGCGCGAGTAGCTGAGGCCGTAGCCGAACGGATACCGGACGTCCAGCTTCTTCGCATCGTAATAACGGTAACCGACAAAGATGCCCTCGTTATAATGAACCTTGCGAATATTGCCCGGGAAACTCAGGTACGACGGATTGTGCTCCAGCGCGAGCGGAAACGTTTCGGTCAGCTTGCCGGACGGGTTCGTTTCGCCGAACAGCACGTTCGCGATCGCGGAGCCTCCCGCCTGGCCAGGGAGCCATGCGTGCACGATCGCCCTCGCCAGGCTTTCGAACGGGCCGACGTCGATCGCGGAGCCGCTATGGTTGACGACGACGACGTTCGGGTTGACGCCGGCTGCCGCTTCGATCAGGCGCAAGTGGCTGGCCGGCAAATTCAGATCCGCGCGGTCGTAGCCTTCGCTTTCGATTTTTTCCGTGGTGCCGACGAACACGATGACGGCGTCCTTGCCCTTCGCCAGCTCCTTCGCTTCCTCGATCAGCTCCTCGTCGATCGATTCGTCCCTGTAGCCCGCGCCGTAGACCGTATTCGCGAAGGCGGACAACGCGTCAAGCGGGATATCGAGCTTGGCCGGATTCATATGGGAGCTGCCGCCCCTTGAAACCTGGGCATTTCGGCGAACCGCCCGAGCACGGCGACGTTCGCCCGCTTTCGGAGCGGCAGCAGGCCGCCGTCGTTTTTGAGCAGGACGATCGCTTCCTCGGCAACCTCGCGGGCGAGCTCGTGATGCTTCTCCGTCTCGAGCGCCGGCACGTCGCGCCTCGCTTCGATCGCTTGGCGAATGACGCCCAGCACGCGGCGCACGTGATCGTCAAGCTGCTCGTCCGTAACGAGGCCGTTCCGATACGCCTCCAGCACTTCGGCGTCCCGCGCCCCGGGACCCGGCATCTCGAGGTCGAGGCCGTACCGGACCGAAGCGACTTTGTCGCCGACGGCGCCCCAGTCGGACATGACGAGACCTTCGAAGCCCCACTCGTTTTTCAGGATTCCGTTCAAATATTCGTCGTTATTCGCCATTTGCGTGCCGTTCAATTTGTTGTAAGAGCACATGATCGTCCACGGCTTCGCTTCCTTGACGATCATCTCGAACGGCAGCAGGTACAGTTCCCGCAGCGTGCGTTCGTCCGCTTCGGTGCTGACGACCATCCGGTTCGTTTCCTGCTCGTTCGCGACAAAGTGCTTGACGGACGTCCCGACGCCGCCGGACTGCACGCCTTTGACGAAGGCGGCACCCATGCGGCCGCTCAAATAGGGATCTTCCGAATAATATTCGAAATTGCGTCCGCCGAGCGGAGAGCGCTTGCCGTTGACGCCCGGCCCGAGCAAAATGCCGACGCCGTAGTGCTGACACTCCTCGGCCATCGTCCGTCCCGCTTCCCCGATCAGCTCTTCGTTCCATGTCGCCGCCATGGCCGCCTCGATCGGAAACGCCGTCGCCGGCTTCGTGTTCGATAAAATGTCCCCGGTCTCGTCGGAAGCGCTGAGGCGCAAGCCGTGCGGGCCGTCCGTCAGCACGATAGAAGGAATGCCGAGCCTTTCGATCGCGTTCGTGCTCCAGAAAGAGGCGCCGGCGAGCAGGCGGATTTTTTCCTCCGCCGTCATGTTGCCGATCAAAGCTTCGATGTCCATCGTTCAACCTCCGCATCTCATCATGAAATCAAACCTGTATCCGATTTCAATATACAAAAATGGCACAACATGTGTCAATTATAAATTGCACACGTTGCGCCAAAATGCTATCCGTTTTTTAATCCGTATGCGATCAGGTTGACGAGCATGCGGATATCCTTCAAATCGTAATCGTACGTTTGCTTGAAAATTTCCCGTCTGCCGACGATTCGGGTAATGAGAGCGAACAGGGCGTGGTTAATCGTCAAAATCGTGCCGCTCACCTCCCGCTCCGTCATCGGCCGGATGCTTCCGTCCGCGATGCCGGCATTCAGCGCCGCATGCAGTAAACGGTACACTCCGTATTGCTCGAGCTCGGGCGTCGTGAACTCGTAGCTTTCGGCGTTTTTGAAGACGCGGTCGAATTCGTTCAAGTATTCGATTTCCGAAATGTGCCGCAAATAGTGGTCGAGCACGAGCTCCAGCATCGCTTCCGTTTTCCCGAATCCGGCCTTGGGCGTTTGCAAGACGTCGTCCAGCCCGTCCACCGCCTGAAGCCGCCCGAGAAAATCCTGCTGGATGTCGATGGCGATTTCCTCTTTCGTATTGTAGTAATGGTAAATCGTCCTTCGGCCCATGCCCAGCTCATCGGCAATCTGCTGCATCGACGTTTCGTGGATCCCTTGCCGGATGAACAGCCTCTCGGCGACCTGCTTGATTTTCGTTCGGCGCTTCTGCTTGATCGCGCTCTCGCTTGCCTGCGTCTGCCTGGCGGAAATTCCGACGAACATGCGGATTCACCTCGAAATGGTTATGCTGCGCGCGTCAATGGCCGCCGGAAGCTTCCTCGTCGTTGGACAGCCGGGCGATTTCGAACACTTTGAACAGCAGGCTGAGCAGGATGGCGACGACGGTGGCCAGCGCCATGCCGGAAAGGGAGAAATCGCCGGCCGTGATTTTGACGCCGCTCAGCCCCGTGACAAGGACGACGGTCGTCAAAAACAGGTTCGTCGGCTTGCTGTAGTCCACCTTGGACTCGACGAGCATCCGGAAGCCGGACGCGGCGATGACGCCGAACAGCAGCAAGGAAACGCCGCCCATGACCGGCACCGGAATGTTGGCGATGAGCGCGGAAAATTTGCCGAGGAACGACAGCGCGATCGCGATGATCGCAGCGCCCCCGATGACGAACGTGGAGTAGACGCGGGTGATCGCCAGCACGCCGATGTTTTCCCCGTACGTCGTGTTCGGCGTGGAGCCGACAAAGCCGGATATCATCGTCGAAATGCCGTTGCCCAGCATGGAGCGGTGGAGACCCGGGTCCTTGGACAAATCCTTGTCGACGATGTTGCCCGTCACGATCAAATGCCCGATATGCTCGGCCACGACGACGAGAGCCGCCGGAACGATCGTCAAAATCGCGGTCCATTCGAGAGTCGGCATCGTGAAGGTCGGCGTGTCGAACCAGGAAGCGGCCGCGACGGCGTCCATCTTCGTTTCGCCCATCAGGTAAGCGAGCACGTAACCGGCGACAATGCCGATCAAAATCGGAATGATGCGGAAAAAGCCGCGGAACAGCACGGAGCCGAGCACCGTGACGAGCAGCGTCGCGACGGACAGGATGATCGAATCGGAATCGGGCTTCCAGTCGGCGCTTCCGTTCGCGATCCAGCCGGCCATGCCCGCCGCGGTCGGAATGAGCTCGAGGCCGATGACGACGATGATGGCGCCCATCGCGGCGGGCGGGAACACGACGTTGATCCAGCCGGTGCCGGCTACCTGCACGATCAGGGCGATCAGCGTAAACACGACGCCGGCTGCGATAAAGCCGCCCAGCGCCGCCGCATAGCCCGCTTCGAGCGAGGCATGCGAGCCGATAACCGCTCCGGCCGGCGCGAGAAAGGCGAAGCTTGAGCCGAGGTAGGCCGGAATTTTCCCCTGGCAAACCCACAAATACAAAAGCGTGCCGATCCCGTTCATCAGCAGGCAAACGGCCGGATCGACGCCAAGATAGGTCGGGACGAGCACCGTCGAACCGAACATCGCGAACAAGTGCTGCAAGCTGAGCATCAGGCTCTGGCCCGCAGGCGGTCTTTCATGAACCCCGATCGTACGTTTCATTCGTTGAAGCCTCCAGTTTTTCGCCATGAAGTTGCATTATCCTTGTAGATTTTACATACGGGAAGGCTCGCGGGCAAGCGTTTTATGCGAAACTTATTCTCATTGATTCCCTTTTCGGCGGCTTCCTAACGGTCCGGCCTGTTTGTCCAAGTCCTATCCGTCGGGTTGCTCGGGGCCAAACTTGGTTTCGGGAACGAACCGTAAGACCGCCTCCCGACAAATTGCGACGGGCGAGGCTCCCACTCGTTCCGATATGCTATAATGGAAGCATTATGAAGCGGTCGAGGTGGCGTCATGGCAGATTTCCGGGACGAACGCTTTGAAATTATCGGCGGCGTCCGCTATGATTTTCTATCTTCGCCCAAGTACCCGCATCAGGAATACTGGCTCGCCGACCCGACGTACCGGACGGTCGACCGGTTCGTGCCGGAGGATCGGACCTATCGCTTTACGGGAACGCTGACCGAAAGCGATACGCTCGTTTCCGCCGCGATTCCGTGCCTGTCGATCGACCTTGGGGCCGTGTTCCCCGAGCCGCTGCCCGACGCCTGAGCAGCCGATTGCCCGCCTTCAATTACGAAAAGAGGAGAGTTTCGCCGTCATGCAAACACTGGAAGCCATCAAGACGCGAAGAAATATCAAAAGCTTCAAGCCCGAACCGCTGGATCGGGAGCTGGTCGTTAGCTGGCTGGAGGCGGCAAGCTACGCGCCGAACCATCGGATGACCGAACCGTGGGAAATCAAATTCGTCGGGCCCAAGACCCGCGCGGAAATCAATCACAAGACGAACTTCAACGACGCGCCGATCGTGATCGCCGTCATCTCCAAAGGGGCGCCGACGCCGATGGACCGCGACGAGCACGTCATGGCGACGGCCTGCTTCGTGCAAAACTTCCTGCTCGCCGCGCACGACGCCGGAGCCGGCGTGTTCTGGTCGTCGATCGGCGCATCGCCGCGCGGCCGGGGCATTCTCGGCGTGGCGGAAGGGGACGACGTCATCGGCATGTTCGGCATCGGCTATCCCTCCGAGACGCCGCCGGCCAAGGAAAGGACGCCGATCGCGGGCAAAATCGAGGATTTGGCTTAACGACGGAGCAGGGCAAGCAAAAATAACCCGCAGAGGTTTCATCTATGTCGCTTTCTTCCATTACGCAAAACATTTCCTATATCGTTTTGCTTGCCAACCTCATTCTTGCGATCGGCGTCATTTTTTTCGAGCGGCGCAATGTCGGGGTTACTTGGGCATGGCTGATGGTTTTGCTTTTTTTGCCCGTCGTCGGGTTTCCGCTATACCTGCTGTTCGGCCAAAATTTGAGCCGGCTGAAAATGTACAAAATCAAAAAAGAAACCGAGGAGCGCTTCCGCGGCATTATCGAACGCCAGCGGAAGCAGTTCCGGCAGCACAAGCTGGTATACAACGATGAAACGGCGGCCGAGTACGACGATCTCATTTATATGAACCTTTCCAGCGCGATGTCGCTCTACACGCAGGACAACGACGTCCGGATTTTTACCGAAGGCACGTCCAAATTCGAGGCGCTGCTGGGCGAGCTGGAAACCGCGAAGCATCACATCCATTTGATGTACTACATCGTGCACGACGACGGAATCGGGCGCAAGCTGCTCGATTGCCTGGCCCGCAAGGCGGCCGAAGGCGTGGCCGTTCGCTTCTTGTACGATCCGGTCGGCAGTCACCGGCTGCACTCCCGTTTTTTCGAGCCGCTGGAAAGGGCGGGCGGAGAGGTTGCGGCTTTTTTCCCGTCTCGCATCCCATATTTGAACTTCCGGGTCAATTACCGCAATCACCGCAAAATGGCGATTATCGACGGGAAGGTCGGATATATCGGCGGAATCAACGTCGGCGACGAATATTTGGGCCTGGTGGCGAGATACGGCTTTTGGCGCGACACGCACTTGCGCTTGCAGGGCTCCGCCGTCAAACAGATGCAATCGCAATTTTTGCTCGACTGGAACCTGGCTTCGGGACGGATGTTCGAGGGAGATCCTTATTTTCCTAATTTCACCGGAGACGGGGAAGTCGGCATGCAGATCGTGTCGAGCGGTCCGGACCAGGAGATGGAACAAATCAAAAACGGCTATATCCGGATGATCCATCTCGCCAAGGAGTCCGTCTGGATTCAAACGCCGTATTTCATTCCCGACGAAAGCCTGCTGAACGCCATCCGTCTCGCCGCCCTGTCCGGCGTGGACGTGAAGATCATGATTCCGGCCGAGCCCGATCACAAAATGGTGTACTGGGCAAGCCGGTCCTACCTCGGCGATTTGCTTTCGCTCGGGGTGCACTGCCTGCTGTACGGCAAAGGTTTTTTGCATGCCAAAGCGCTCGTCATCGACGGCAAGGCGGCGACGGTGGGGACGGCCAATTTCGATATCCGCAGCTTTAAGCTTAACTTCGAATCGAACGCGTTTATATTCGATCGGGGCGTGGCGGAACAGCTGAAGCGGACGTTCGAGGAGGATATGGCGTTTTGCCGCGAACTGACGGAGGAGGAACACTTGAACAGGCCGCGCCTGCATAAAATTCGCGAATCGGTGACGCGGCTGCTATCGCCAATTTTGTAAGGAGAGACGATGACTCTTTTTTTCACGATTCTGTGGAACAACGTTTTGCCGCTGTCGATCATGATTTTGATCGGAGCGGTCATGCAGCGCTTGTTCTCGCTCGATATCCGGACGTTGTCGAAGCTGAATTTTTACGTATTTTCCCCGGGGTCATGTTTCAACTGCTGTATACGACGGAAATCTCGACGCGTCTGTTCGGAACCGTCATGCTGTTTTGTTTCCTGTTTTTCGCCGCCCAGTACGCGCTCGTCGAGATCGTCGTGCGGCTTCGAGGGCACAAAGGCGGCATGAGGAGCGCGATGCGCAACAGCGTCCTGTTCTACAACAGCGCGAATTACGGCATTCCGATCAACCAGCTCGCGTTCGCGGGCAATCCGCATACGCTGGCGATTCAGATTTTGGTCATGGTCGTGCAGTCGCTTGTGCCGAATACGTACGGCATCTACAACGTCAACGCGCACAAGGCGGACTGGCGGAAAATCGTCAAAATCATTATCGGCATGCCGGTCATTTACGTCATTCCGGTCGCGCTCGCGCTGCGCGGCTTCCAGGTGCCGCTGCCCGGCTTTGTCGACACCTCGGTCGGCTATTTGGCCGACGCGTTCATCGGCACGGCGCTGCTTACGCTCGGCGTCCAACTGGGCAGCATGAAGTGGTCGTTTCAACGAACGCTTGCGCTCGATGTCGGCTTGTCCGCGCTGCTCCGGCTGGCGGCCGGCCCGGCGTTGGCCTGGCTGATTACGCTGCCGCTCGGGCTGGACGCGCTGACCGCATCCGCGCTCATCGTGTCGTCAGCCGTCCCGACCTCGCTAAGCAGCGTTCTGCTTGCGGTCGAGTTCGACAACGAGAAGGAGTTTTCTTCGCAGGCCGTCTTTTTTTCCACGTTATTCAGCATCGTGACCGTCACGATCGTCATCGGACTCGTTTATACCGGCACTTGAACGAACAAGGCTCGCCTTGCCGACAGAACCGTCTGTCCGCGGGGCGAGCCTTTGCCTTTCCGGCGGCGGTTATTCGAAATTCAAATTGACCGGCTCGTCCGGCAGCTCTTCCTCTTCGGACGCGCCCGTCGTCGGCACCGACTCGTCGACGACGTCGAAGCGGAGCGTATCCGCCCACGCTTTTCCCGGCCCGCACAAAAGGATGCCGAAGGCGATCGCCACGCTGTCGCGCGGCACGTCGAGCACGACGGAGCAATGGGTCCAGGCCGTCGTTCCTTTGATGGGGCGATTGCCCATGTTGTCGAAGCCCAGCATCTCCTGATCCTTGCCGTCGATCCGCATCCACAGGCCGCACCACCCGGCGACGTTTTCGGTCATGAGGAAGCCGGACAGCCGGAGCCGCTTGGCGCGATACGCATCCGCCTTGAACATTTGCATCATCGTGCCGAAGCCGTCGGCCGATTCGCCGCGGGATTGCAAATACCCCGACGCTTGTCCCTGGTGCGCGGATTTGCGGTCGATGCCCATTTCATAGCTCGCAGGGTGGCTTCCGCTCATGATCCACCCTTTCGGTTCCTGTGCAAAATCGGTTGCGGTCGTTTCGTTCATTCGGGTTTCCCCTTTCCGGTTTGTTTGTTCCATAATGGCCATGACGTAGGTCCGGTACCTGCCCGGGGTCATTCGGTACTGTTTCTTGAATGCGCGCGTGAACGTCTCCTGGGAATCGAACCGATAATCGAGCGCGATTTCCAAAATGCGCCGGCCCGTCGTCAAAAGCTCGCCCGCCGCGCTTGCGAGCCTTCGTTTGCGCACGTATTCGGCCGGCGTCATGCCGACGTGCTGCTGAAAAAGCCGATGAAAGTGATAAGGCGAAAAAGCGGATCGGCTTGCCAGTTCGTCCAGGCGGAGGTCTTCCTGCAAATTCGCTTCCACGTATCGGAGCGCGCGTCCGATCGCCTCCGCGTGATCGTTGTAGATCATCGGTTTTTCTTTTTTTCACCTGCCTTTCGCTTGAACCAAGCTTAGCACCCGAACGGACGGTTCCGTTTGATTTTTCTTGCGAAGCAGGGGCCGTTCCCGGGACCGAAAACGAAAAACCGGAGCCGCCAGCCACGCGCAGCTCCGGTTATCCCGATGCCTCCCGTTAATTCGGCAGGCGATAGACGGCGAACGGTTCGCCGTTGCGGTACGGATCGCTCATTTCGTCCAGCTTGCCCGCAACGTCGTCCGGCAGCTCCAGGGAAACGCTTTGCAAGTTTTCCAGCAGCTGTTCGGTTCGCGTCGCCCCGACGATGACGGTGGAGACGGCCGGCCGGCGCATCAGCCAGGCGATCGAGAGCGCGCCGGGCGTAACGCCCGCTTCTTCGGCGAGCCGGGCGACCTTTTGGCCGAGTTCCAATCTGCCGTCGTCTTTGAAAAAGCGGCCGAAGCTCGGATCCGTATCGGCCCGCGAACCGGCCGGCTTCGGATTGTCGCCCTCGTATTTGCCGGTGAGTATGCCGCCCGCGAGCGGAAAGTAAGGGATGATGCCGATGCCCTGATCGAGAGAGAGCGGCACCAGCTCGCGTTCGGGCGTGCGGTCGGCGAGCGAATAGCTGGTCTGTACCGAAACGAAGCGGTTCAGTCCGAGCCGGTCGCTGATGCCGACCGCCTTCATCAATTCCCAGGCCGCATAGTTGGAGGCGCCGATATAGCGGACTTTGCCGGAACGGACCATGTCGTCGAGCGTCCGCAAAGTTTCCTCGAGCGGAGTGGCCGGATCGAACGTATGGATCTGATAAAGGTCGACATAATCGGTCCGGAGCCGCTTCAGGCTTTCCTCGAGCTGCCGCATCAGATGAAAGCGGGAGGAGCCGCGGTCGTTCGGGCCGGGCCCGAACACAAGGCCCGCCTTCGTGGCAAGCACGGCTTCGGATCTCCGGCCTTCCAGCGCTTCGCCGATGATGCTTTCGGATGCGGTTCCCGCGTAAATGTTGGCCGTGTCGATAAAATTCATGCCGCGATCGAGCGATTCGCGGACGATCCGCACGGAGGCGCTCCGATCGGCGCGCTTGCCGAACGCGTTCGTGCCCAGCCCGAGCGCGGAAACCTTCAGGCCGCTTTGTCCCAAATGGCGATACAACATAGGCGTATACCTCTCTTCCTGTCGTTAACTTGAATATACTCCGATACGGGCGGGCGTGCAAACGAAGGAAAACGAAAATCCCCTTCCGCGCCGCCGAAGCGGAGACGGAAGGGGATGCGGAACCCGTTAAAGGGGGAGCGGCCGGGAGGAACGTTCGCGGAGCAGCTGGCGGATGATCTGCTGCTTGCGTTTGGAAACGGGCAAGCGTTTGCAGCCGGCGCCTTGGTCGCCGAAATACAAGTAATCGTCCGCGATCGTCGAAATTTTATTCAAATTCACGTAACAGTCGGAACCGACGCGGAGAAAATCGGCATCCCGCATCAATTCGTTGCGCTGTTCCGAGGACATTCGCTTCTTTATATTGTAATTGCGTCCGTGAAAGCTGATGAGACCGTGCGAACCGACCCGGAAGTAGAGCGTGTCCCTTTTGGGCTCGATGACCTCGTACCTGCTCATAGCTACGTCCATCTTTCCAAGACCCCCTTCAGAAAGTGTGCTTGGTAGCGCTTTCATTATAACACATTTAGACCAAAAGTTAACCCCCTTTTCGGGGGGAAATCCGCCTATTTTTTTGGCTGCTTTTCCGATTTCGGCTCGAAATTTCGCGCCTCGGCCGGTTCGGCTTCGCCCGCAAGCTTCCGCTCGATGCGGTCCTCGTACTCGCCGAACGCTCCGATTCCGCTCCAGCCGCGCTGCTCCATCATCATCCGGTAGCGGAACCGCTTTTCGGCAAGCCGGCCGCGCAGCTCGGCGCGCTCGTTATCGTCGCGGCAGCACCGGAGCAGGTCTTCGAGCGTAACCATCTCCTTGCGCAGCTCCATTTCCGGCGGAAGCGCGCCCGCGTTTTTGAGCAGCCGGAACCCCATGCGGAGCTCTTCCGGCACCGAAGCGAGCTCGTCCGGGGGAGGGGCTTTCCCTTGCCCGGCAAATCGTCGAATTCGCCCTTTCTTTGGGCTTCGATAATGCGTTCGTTCGCGATCGATTGAAACCAGTCCACGATCCGTCGCCTCCCTGCATTGAAGCATTCCCGATCGTACCGATTGTATCATGATCGGGAGCGGAAATATAGCAAGCGGGGCTCCCGCACGATAAAAGCCGGAACCCCGCTTGCCGTATGCGATCCGCCGCGGTTCACCCTTTCGCCGGACGGTTCGTCCGGTCGGCAAGGCGGGCTTTGCGGTGAGTCAGGAAATAATAGACGAGAGCGCCGCAAGCTACGACCGCCGCGGACGCCAGATACATTCTCCTGTTGCCGGCCGAAGCGGCGATGCTTCCCAAAACGACGGACCCGATGCCGACGCCGCCGTCGAAGAAAATAAAATAGGTGCCGGTGGCCATCGCCGTCCGGTGGGCCGGGGACGCTTGAACGGCGATTGTTTGCAGGATCGGCGCCATCGTGCCGAAGCCGAGTCCGATTAAAGCGGCGGACAGCAGAAAAACAAACGGATTATTCGCCGCCGACAGGACGACAAGACCGACCGCATACAGCAAAATCGTCGGATAGACAAGATAATGCGTGCTGATTTTATCGAACAATTTGCCGGTAAAAGGACGGGAGAGGACGATCATCACCGCGTAGACGACAAAGTAATAGCTGGCGACGGAGCTCATGCCGATCTCTTTGGCATATACCGGCACGAACGTCAGAATGCCGGCATAGGCAAACGCCATCAGCATGGACGTTATCGCGATCGGAATGGCTTTCGGCTCGACGAAGCTTCTCCAATGCCATTTGGAAAAGGCGGGAGCGGCCCCGCGGGCGCGGGCCGGGGCTTCGGAATGTTGGCGACGAAGCCGAGAACCATCCCGAGCGCGGCCAGGACGGAAAAGACGACGAACAAAAGATTGTACCCGCTGTGCTCGACGATCAGCAAGCCGAGAAACGGACCGAGCACCATCGCCAAATTCATCGCCAGCGTGTAATAGCCCATCCCTTCCCCTTTTCGTTCTTTGGGCACGAGCTCGATCGCGACGGCTCCGTTGCCCGTGGTGGCGACGCCGAAGCTGAGGCCGTGGACAAAGCGGAGCAGCAGCAGGAGGCCGAAGCCGGCGACGGCCGAATAGGCGAACATCGACGCCATGAACAGCGCGATGGACAGCAGGAGCACCGTACGGCGCTTCGAACCGTCAAGCCAGCGTCCGGCAAACGGCCGCATGATAACCGCGGCGATGACGAAAGCGGTCATCGCCCAGCCCGCCTGCTGCTGATCCCCGCCCAGTTCGTCGGTAACGAACGTCGGGAGGGTTGCGGAAAGAGAATAAAACGTAATGAAAATAAAAAAGCTGCTAAAGCAGATGCTGAGAAAGTCTTTCGTCCATAATTTTTGCTTCATTTTTTCGCCTCTTCTAGCTTTCGTTCATTTGACGCAGCCGGTTATTCGTGTTCGTTTCGATCTGCCCGAGAAGGCGATTCAGTTCGTTCAATTCGCCGGGCGAAAGTCCGGCGGTCGCGATTCGGACCGTTTCCCGCTCGATCGGGCACAGTTCTTCGTACAGCCGTTTCCCTTCGTCCGTAATTTGCGGCAGGAAGGAGCGGCGATCCTCGGGATTGGCCGTCCGGACGACGAGCTTCTTGCGCTCCAACTGATCCAGAATGCGAGTGACGTTCGTCTGGTCCTTCCCGACCCGGAACGCAAGCTCTTTCTGGGTGATCGCTTCCTGCTCGTTGAGGCGGGCCAGCACCGACCATTGCTCGGTCGTCACGTCATAGGGAGCGAACCGCAAAGAGAGCAGTTGAGTCAGCCGGCGTCCGGTCTGGTTGATGATAAAACCGATGGAGTCGTCAAGCGTCATGCGTGATTTCACCTGCCCAGTCATTTAGTTGCTATAGCAATTATATATGGTGCAATTATATGGTGTCAATGAACGGATTGCGATTTTTTGCCCGGTTAGGATGAGCTTCCGGGCCGGCCGCTATGAATTGTTGCGGTTGTCTGGACGAGGGGGTTGAACTTGCGGCCGCCGATTGTTACGCTTGAAAGGATCCGCCGCGATGGCGGGACAACGTTCAGGGAGTGTTGACGAGGCGATGATTACGCGCACGGTATCCCCGTCGGAAAGCGGCAAGCGGCTGCACCGCTACTTGCGGCAGCTCATGCCGAATATTCCGTTGGGTCAAATTTATAAAATGATCGACCAGGGCAAGGTCAAAATCAACGGAAAACGCAAAAAACAAAACTACGAGCTCGCGGCTGGAGACGAATTGACGCTTTATATGGAAGACGCGTCATTCAAGGAAGCTTCCGTCGGGCAGCCGAAGCCGAAATACGTCGGCGTCAACGCCAACATCGACGTCGTCTTCGAGGACGACGAGCTGCTGGTCGTTGCGAAGCCTGCGGGCGTGCTTACGCACCCGGACCGTCCGGACCAGAAGGATTCGCTCATCAACCGCGTGCACGCGTATTTGTACCGGAAGGGAGGGCTGGACAGCGCGCTGTTCATGCCGGCGACGGCCAACCGTCTGGACCGGAACACGAGCGGTCTCGTCCTCGTCGGCAAAACGGCGGGCATGCTGCACCGGCTGAACCAATGGATTCAGAAGCACGAGCTGCAAAAATATTATTTGACGATCGCCGAAGGCCGGCTGCAAGGCGAAGGAACGTTAACCGGCAGTCTCGTCCGCGACGAGAAGGGCAATCGGACGCGCGTCGTCGGAGATGCCGGCGGAAGCC
The DNA here is from genome assembly GCF_016937515.1 of Cohnella algarum. Lineage (NCBI taxonomy): Bacteria > Bacillati > Bacillota > Bacilli > Caryophanales > Paenibacillaceae > Cohnella > Cohnella algarum. Next base: position 5,662,663 of record NZ_JAFHKM010000002.1, on the reverse strand, counting down.
CGGAAGGGGACGGCGGCGGCAACGGCGCGATCGGAAGCGCGGCAGGGGGCGGAAGCGCGGAGCAACGCCCGCAGCAAGGATCGAGGCAAGGCCCGCAGCAAGGACCGCGGCAAGGCCCCCAGGAAAAGAGCGCCACGACGCATTATCGCGCGCTGCAGCACGGCAAAGGCTGCACGCTGCTGGAAATCGAGCTGGTGAGCGGACGCACCCATCAGATTCGGGCCCACCTGCAAAGCATCGGGCACTCGCTGCTGGGCGACGTCAAATACGGGGGGCGGCCGTTTGCGGGGGTGAACCACCAGCTTCTGCACGCCTGGCGGATCGTTCTGCCGGACGGCAGGGAATTTCGCGCCCCGCTTCCCGAGCGGATGCGAAGCACAATGGTCAAGGCGGGGCTTTCGCTTCCGTTGTCGGAGGAGAACTAAATTAACGGCCCCGCAAAAGGGCCTTTTTTCTACTATACTCTCGCCCGGTTGAGTCGCGGCGGCTCATCTCGGCCCGCCAACCGTATCCAGCCGCACGCAGTTGAGTAAAAATGACTTATCTCAGCTCCTCCGCACGACTGGCAGCGGTTCAGATGAGTCGTGACTACTCATTTAGACCCGTGATGCTCGCACAGCCGCGCGCAGTTGAGTAAAAATGACCCATCTCAGCTCCTCCGCACGACTGGCAGCGGTTCAGATGAGTCGTGACTACTCATTTAGACCCGTGATGCTCGCACAGCCGCGCGCAGTTGAGTAAAAATGACCCATCTCAGCTCCTCCGCACGACTGGCAGCGGTTCAGATGAGTCGTGACTACTCATTTTGACCCGTGATGCTCGCACAGCCGCACGCAGTTGGGTAAACGTTGGGCAGCATGGGCTGCTTATATTGGATTTCATCCCATCAACGAAACGAGAATCGATGCTTATTTGGTCTAGAGTGGATTTTATCCAACGAAAAACAGCCATTTCGGGCGAAAAGAACGAAATGGCCTCGCCAGATTGGATAAAATCCAGCGAGGCCAGACCCTTTTCGCGCAAAAGCCGGTGTAGATTGGACAAAATCCACTGTAGCTTCGCTATCGCGCCTACCTATACAGACCCAAACTTTAAAGGTTGATATCGTCAGGCAATCCGCCGATCCCGGCCAAGAAACCGCCGGTCCCCGCCAAGAAACCGCCGGTCCCCGCCAAGAAACCGCCTGACTCGCTTTAGAACAAAAACTCGTCCGGATTCGAGCCGAAGCGGCGGTTCCGGTTCAAGCCGTCGATCCGTTCCATGTCCTCCGCGCTCAGCTCGAAATCGAAAATGTCGGCGTTCTCGGCGATCCTCGACGGGGTGATCGATTTCGGGATCGTGACGACGTCGTGCTGCAAGTCCCAGCGAAGCACGACTTGCGCCGGCGTCTTGCCATATTTGGCCGCGATTTCCGCGAGGACGGGCTGGTCCAGATTGCCCTGCATGAGCGGACTCCAGGCTTCGAGCTGGATGCCGTTCTGCTTCGCGTAGGCGAGCAATTCCTTTTGCGTCAGAAGGGGATGGAACTCCACCTGGTTGACGGCGGGCACCGTCTCGCTCGCTTGGCGCAGCGTCTCCAGGTGATGAACGTGGAAATTGCTGACGCCGATCGCGCGGACATAGCCGTCGCGGTACAGCTTCTCGAACGCGCGCCACGTGTCGACGAATTTGTCTTTGCCCGGCCAGTGGATCAGCAGCAGATCGACCGTGTCGATGCCGAGGCGTTTGCGGCTTTGCTCGAACGCGGCCAGCGTCGTGTCGTAGCCTTGATCCTCGTTCCATATTTTGGTGGTAATAAACAGCTCGTCCCGGGAGATGCCGCAGGTGCGGATCGCCTCGCCGACGTCGCTTTCGTTATTGTAAATGCGGGCCGTGTCGATGCTGCGGTAGCCGGTTTCCACGGCGGCATGAATCGCGCGCCGCGCGTCCCCCGGCTCGGTTACTTTCCATACGCCGAGCCCCAGGCGGGGCATGCGCACGCCATTGTTCAGTACGATCGTGTCTTGAATGCTTCCACTCATTTGTTCGTTCCTCCAATCGGGGTTTGCCTTATTTATATAAGCAGGCCCAGCCATTCTTCCCGGTCGACAGGACCGAAATAGAAGGCAAGGTCCACGCCTTCAAGCGCCTTTTCGATCGCCTCTCGTTCGTAGCGAACGCCGATCAGCTTGCTCGTCACGTCGGACACTTCTCCCCGCCCGAAAAAGTCGCCGTAGATGGATGCTTCGGCGATAAGGCCTTTCTCGACGTTCAACCTGACGTCGAACGTGCCGGCGGCCAGCCGTTTCATTTGGCGGACGTTGGATGCCGGGGACAGGCCGTAATTCCAATCCCAGTTGCGGTAACGCTCGTCGGCCAGCGCCTTGACGCCGGCCCAGTCTTCCTCGGTCAATATGTAGCGCCGAACTTCCCGGCCTTCGAAAATGGACGTCAACAGGAATTCCTTAAACCGGTCGATCGTCATCGGCTCCGGCAAAAATTCGGCGATGTTGGCGACCCGGCTGCGCACCGACTTGGTCGCTTTCGATTCGAATTTGAGCGGATTCGGCTTCAAGGCCGAGGCCACGTTTTCCATGCGGGAATCGAACAAAAGCGTGCCGTGGCTGAACATGCGGCCGCGGGTGGAAAACTGGGCGTTTCCGGAAATTTTGCGTTCGCCGACCTGCAGGTCGTTGCGGCCGGACAATTCGGCTTCGACGCCGAGCTTCTGAAGGGCGGCGACGACCGGGGCGGTGAACTTGCGGAAGTTGTGGAACGAATCCCCGTCGTCCCGGGTGATGAAGCTGAAGTTCAAATTGCCGAGATCGTGGTAGACCGCCCCTCCTCCGGAGAGCCGGCGGACGACATGGATGCCGTTCTTTTCGACGTATTCCGCGTTCACTTCTTCGGCCGTGTTCTGGTTTTTGCCGATAATGATGGACGGCTCGTTAATATAGAAAAGCAAATAATCATGCTCGGCCGGCAGCTTCCGCAGCGTATATTCCTCAAGAGCGAGGTTAAACGCGGGGTCATGGCTGTTGCCGTTGTCGATGAACAGCAAGACGGTATCCTCCTTACGCGAAGATGATCACGACTTCTATTTTACGCCAGCGGGAGGCGGAGAACAAATCGGGCCGTTTTCGGCATCCGGATTGCTTGACATGAAGAGTTTCACGTAATAAAATTGGTTTACGTAAAAATAAATTTTTAGGTGAATCGAATGAAGAGCCAGGAGATCATGGACGTGTACCGGTTGGAGACGCCCGAGCAGGCGCTGGCGCTGCTCAACCCGCTGCGGGCCGAAATGTTGCGGTTGCTCGAGGAGCCGGGCTCCGCTTCGGAAATCGGCCGCAAGCTCGGCGAATCGGCGCAAAAGGTAAACTACCATCTGAAAGGGCTGGAAAAGGTCGGGCTCGTGCGCCGAAGCGGATCGAGGCAGGTGCGCAATTTGATCGAGGTCATGTACCAAGCCGTCGCGCGCACGTACGTCATTCCCGACACGTTCGGCTGGCCGGAGCATTTGACGCGGCGGATGAAGGATCAGGGAGCGCTGAGGCAGCTCGTCAACGCGGCGGAGCGAATCCGCAGGGACGCGATGGCGCTGATGGAGGCGTCGGATTCGCGGGAGCAGGTGCCGAGCGCGGTGCTGGAGACGGAAGTGGCGCTTCCGGACGAGAAGACGAGGGCCGCGTTTTTGCGCGATTACGCGCAAGCGGTGCGGGAAGTGGCGGAGCGGTACCGGGCGGCTTCGCCGGATGCGGGGGGCGAAGCCTTTCGCGCCGTATTGGCCGTTTATCCGGAAGTCAAACAAGGAGGAGAACGCGATGAGTGAAAACAGTCCGGCCAAGGAAAAGGAAACGAAACAAAAAAGCGAAAGGCCGATCGTCGTATGGGAGACGCGCCGGGACGGCCGCGGCGGCAAGCGGGGCGAAGGAAACGCCGGCGCTCCGCTCCCGCTGCGCGAACCGCCGGCAAGCGGGGAGGCGACCGTTCGCCTCGTGCCGCTGACCGATTCCGCCGGCCTGCCGGAGGGAGCGGTCGTCATCCGTATCGCCTCGTCGGGCTTTGGGGGGGCGCAGCCGCTTCCCGCGCACCCGAACGCGGAACTGCGCTGCGCGGCTTAAGCCGGCCGCCCGTTTGGCGACCGTTCCGTTCCAAGGTTTTTCCCAAATGACCAATTCATTTCAGGAGGTGCCCGATCATGAGTTACATTCCAGTCGTCGTCGAGCAAACGAGCCGCGGAGAACGGTCCTATGACATTTACTCCCGGCTATTGAAGGACCGCATTGTGTTTCTCGGCTCGGCGATCGACGACCAAACGGCCAATGCGATCATCGCCCAACTGCTGTTTCTCGCGGCGGAGGATCCGGACAAAGACATCCATATGTACATCAATTGCCCCGGCGGATCCACGACGGCCGGCCTCGCCATCTACGATACGATGCAATATATCAAGCCGGCCGTATCGACGATCTGCGTCGGGATGGCGGCATCGTTCGGCGCCGTGCTGCTGGCGGCGGGCGCGGACGGCAAGCGCATCGCGCTGCCGAACGCCGAAGTGATGATTCACCAGCCGTGGGTGAGCGGCGGCGGCGTGCGCGGCCAGGCGTCCGACATCGCCATTCACGCGGAGAACATTCTCAAAACGCGCGACCGCCTGAACAGGATCCTTTCCGGGAGAACGGGCCAACCGCTCGAAAAAATCGAGAAGGATACGGACCGCGATTATTACATGACCGCCGAAGAAGCGATGGGCTACGGGCTGATCGATCGCGTATTGAACTGACGGCGGGCGCCGGCGTAGCGAATCAAAGACTGTCCGAACGGAGCGCGATGTTCGGGCAGTCTATTTGTTTTTCCATATAAAAATGCCATTGACGTAGTGAGTCCTCACTATTTATAATGATCGCATGGATACGAACAATACTCCACCGTCGCGCAAACGGGCCAAAGGCATGAATCTCCAGGACCGGAGAGCGATGATCGTTCAAACGACGCTTCGGCTGCTGAAAGAGGTAGGGCCGAGCGTCACGACGCTGCAGATCGCCCGGGCCGCCGGGATCAGCGAGCCGACTATCTTCCGGGCCTTCGCCGACAAGCAAGAGGTGTTGGAGGCAAGCCTGGAAGAAGCGACCAAACCGGAGCATATCGCGATTGAATTGGAGGCAATCGACCTGGAAGCCGGCTTGGAGGAGCGCTTGACGAAGCTTATCGAAACGATGCGGGACCATTCGGAAAGAACGGGGGCGATCCTGAACGCGATCCGTCTGGCTTCTCCGTCCGGTCCGAAGGTTCCCGGGCCGCGAGCCGAAGAACTGCAGCGAAGATGGTTTGAACGGTATAAAGTCATTCACGCCTCCGTGTGCAAAATTTTGGAGCCGGACGAACCGCGCTTGCGCCTTCCGGTCGCCGAAATGGCAAGCGCGGTGCTCGCCATCGTGCTGTCGATCGGCCGCACCGGAGGCTCGAACAGCGGACTTCCGGTCGTCACGTCGAAGCAGTTGACGGATCTTATTTTGCACGGGGCTTTGAAGTAAGCTTTCGCTCGCGCCCGAATCACGGTTCATATTCAGTTCACAATAGCGTTCTATAGTTTGCGCTATGAACGGTCAAAAGGAAAAGACATTGGAGATGGTCGATCGATGGTAAAGCTTTTCCGGTTTTTAAAGCCCTACCGTTGGGGCGTCGCGCTCGTCATGGCGCTCGTATTGCTTCAGTCGTTGGGCGAGCTGTACTTGCCCACCCTGATGTCCGACATCGTCAACAACGGCGTCGTCGGGGAGAATACGCCTTACATTTGGCGGATGGGCGGCTTCATGCTGGCCGTAACGATTGTCGGAACGTTCGTTTCGATCATGGCGAGCTATTTTTCGGCGAAAATTTCGTCGGGCTACGGCAAGATCGTCCGGGCCAAGGTGTTCAAGCACGTCGAAAACTTCTCGCTGGAGGAGTTCGACAGAATCGGCACGGCTTCGCTGATCACCCGCACGACCAACGACATCAACCAGGTTCAGCAGGTGCTGATGATGATGCTGCGTCTGATGGTGATGGCCCCGATGATGTGCATCGGCGGAATCATCATGGCGCTGTCGAAGGACGCGAAGCTGACGCTTGTGCTGCTCGTGGCGCTGCCGGTGCTCGCGCTCGCGATTTTTCTGATCGCGCGCAAAGGCATGCCTTATTTCAAGGCGATTCAGACGAAGCTCGACCGGCTTAATCTCGTGCTCCGCGAAGGGTTGACGGGCATCCGGGTCATTCGCGCCTTCAACCGGACCGGACACGAGAAAGAACGGTTCAAGGAAGCGAATCGCGACTTGACGGATACGGCGATCAAAGTCAATCAGATCATGGCCGTCATGATGCCGCTGATGATGCTGATCATGAATTTTTCGTCGATTTCGATCGTCTGGTTCGGGGGCCTGCGCGTCGGCAGCGGGGATATGGGCGTCGGCGACTTGATGGCTTTTATCCAATACGCGATGCAAATCATGTTCTCGCTGCTCATGTTCTCCATGATGTTCGTCATGGTGCCGCGGGCTTCGGCATCGGCCGTTCGCATCGACGAGGTGCTGAACATGGAGCCGACCGTCACGAATCGGTCGGAGAAGGCCAACGCGCCGACGGAACGGGGAACGGTGGAGTTCGACAACGTCGCGTTCAGCTACCCGGGAGCCGAGCAGCCGGCCGTCGAGGGCCTTACGTTTACGGCGAAGCGGGGCGAGGTGACGGCCATTATCGGCGGCACCGGCTCCGGGAAATCGACGCTCATTCATCTCATCCCCCGGTTCTACGACGTCGACAGCGGCTCCGTCCGGGTCGACGGGATCGATGTCCGCGACTGGACGCAGGAACAGCTCCGGCAGCGGATCGCGCTCGTTCCGCAGAAGGCGGTTCTGTTTACCGGGACGATCGCGGACAATATTCGCTACGGCAAAGAGGATGCGACGGACGAGGAAATTCGAAAGGCCGCCGAAGTGGCGCAGGCGCTCGATTTCGTCTCGGGGATGCCGGAAGGGTTCGATTCGACGCTCGCCCAGGGCGGCACGAACGTGTCCGGCGGGCAGAAGCAGCGGCTGTCGATCGCCCGGGCGCTCGTGCGCAAGCCGAACGTCTACTTGTTCGACGACAGCTTTTCGGCGCTCGACTACAAAACGGACGCCAAGCTGCGGGCGGCGCTGCGCGGCGAAACGGCCGACGCGACGGTCATCATCGTCGCCCAGCGGGTGAGCACGGTCATGGACGCCGACCGGATTATCGTGCTGGATGAGGGGAAAATCGCCGGAATCGGCACGCACGGCGAACTGATGGCAAGCAGCGACGTTTACCGGGAAATCGTATCGTCGCAGCTTTCGGAGGAGGAGATCGCGTGAGCAAGGAACCGAACCGGACGCAAGCCGGAATGCCTCCGAGACCGCCGGGCCCGGGCGGCCCCGGCGGGCCGGGCATGGCGGGGATTCCGGTCCAGAAGCCGAAAAATTTCAAAGCGACGTTCAGGCGTCTTGTCGGCTATTTGCGGCCCCACCGCTTCAAACTGCTGGCCGTACTCGTAACGGCGATCATCAGCACAGTCTTTTCCATTTTAAGTCCGAAAATTATGGGCCAGGCGACCGACAAGCTGTTCGAAGGGTTCATGTCGGGATCCGGCATCGACTTTCAAGGCATTTGGGTCATCATCATGACGTTGGCGGGCTTGTATGTCGTAAGCTCCCTTTTCGGTTTTTTCCAGCAATACTTGATGGCGGGAGTGGCGCAAAAAACGGTTTACAAGCTGCGCAACGACGTGAACGAAAAGCTGGAGAAGCTGCCGCTGAAATTTTACGATTCGCGGACGAACGGCGATATTTTGAGCCGCGTCGTCAACGACGTGGACAACATCAGCAACACGCTGCAGCAAAGCCTGACGCAGCTGATCACGTCGATCGTGACGCTGGTCGGCGTCATCGTCATGATGCTGACGATCAGTCCGCTTCTTACGCTGATTCTTGTCCTGACGCTCCCGTTGAGCTTCATTGTCATCGGCATGATCGCGAAACGGTCGCAAACGTATTTCAAAGCCCAGCAGGCGCATTTGGGCGAGCTGAACGGGCATGTGGAAGAAATGTACACCGGGCATGCGGTCGTCAAGGCATACGGACGCGAACGCCAATCGATCGCCCGCTTCGAGGAAGTGAACGACAAGCTGGACGAAGCGAGCTGGAGAGCCCAATTCGTTTCGGGAATCATCATGCCGCTCATGACGTTGATCGGCAACATCGGCTACGTGTTCATCTGCGTCGTCGGGGGCGTCCTCGTCATCCAACGATCGATCAGCGTCGGGGATATTCAAGCTTTCATCCAATATGCCAGACAGTTCACGATGCCGATTACGCAAACGGCCAATATCGCGAACATTATCCAATCGACGATCGCTTCGGCGGAGCGGGTGTTCGAGCTGCTCGACGAGCCGGAGGAGACGGCGGAAGCGGCGGCTCCGGCCCGGCTCGCGGCGCCGAAAGGGAACGTGGCGTTCCGTGACGTCCGCTTCGGCTACAGCGAGGATAAGCCGCTTATTGAAAATATGAACATCGACGTCAAAAGCGGGCAGACGGTGGCGATCGTCGGACCGACCGGCGCGGGCAAAACGACGCTGGTCAACCTGCTCATGCGCTTCGTCAGTGTCAAGCTAGCGTGGGCAGTCATTTAAGATGCCTGGAACGCGAACCCCGAAGGAACCTCTTCCTTGTAAGCGCTTTGCTTCGTTCTTTCATCAAACACAAGTGATTTGTCAGAATTTTTTGCCGTTATCCGCGAAGTGCTTTGAGTGCCATACCCGTTGTGCTGCTTTGCTTCGGTCCTTGCAGCATGCGAATCATTCCAGCGATACAACCCTTGACCGGTTGCGTCACGTTCTTGAGCAATTGCCGCATGTTTATCGACTGCTGCGGCGTTGCCTGCTTACTCGCTTGTCCTTCAACCGTTCTTACCACCGTGCCCGCTTCTTGAATCCTCATCATCGTCCTCAGCATCGCCCTGACGCCTCGCTCACTCCAACTGTACCCGCCACGCTTCGTCCGCTTGGCGAATATACGCATCTGCGATTCCGCGCTTCCCATCGGGCGCATACCGCTTGTGTCGATCCCCTTCGCCTGGAGTGTTTTTCGGTAGTCGTCCAAATGCTTCTCATGCCGCTTTAGAAATCTTTTATACGGCTTCCAATCCTTCCGGTTCTCTTCCGCTATCTCTTGCTCCGACACGCCTTCCAGGACCGCCATAAGCGCGGCTGCATCCTGTTTGGCCAAAGACCGTCTCACGGTCTCCCACACCTGCGGCAAATGACCAACAAAGCGTTTCAAATCACGCGCCACATGAAAGCGGTCCAGCATGTACAGACATTGGTGAAAGTAGGATGTACATTCCCCGATCCACGCCGCGCCGTCTCCGTTCACCACAAGCCACGTGTTCTCGTCGATTTCGTAACGCTCCACCAGAAAGTCCCCGAACCCTTCCCAGAAGTCGCCGCCGCTCGTATGCAGGTAATGCTGTTTGTTCTTCAGCTGTACCCGCTTGCCGTTCTTCTCCCAGCCTTCGTGTACGACTGCAATTGCGTTCTCCATCCCGCGCTTTTTGCTCCGCTGCAGCTTCGTGTACAGCCCATCCACTTCCACGAACAGCACGCGGGCAGCGCGCCGTTTCACCGCTGGCATCGGCTGTTGCGCACGCTCCATCAGTTTTTCCCTGATCGCTTGGTGGCTCAGCACATTGTAGCCCAAAAGCTGCTCCAGCCTCTTTGCGCTGTCCCGGTACGACGGTCCTTGGCTTGCGAATGCGATTGCTGTCTCTTCCAAATGCGGACTGACTTTCCCGCGCCCTTCGAATTGCAACAGCTGATCCAGCAGATACACGTGTTTGCCGCTTCTACGGTCACAGTACAATCTCCGCTTAAAGCGCACATTCCCGAACACTGTGTTGACGCTTGTTTCACGCTCGTCCTTTACTCGATAACGCTCTCGGTCCCGTTGCTCCAGGATCTGCTGATCCAGCGCCTCCAGTACCTGCTTCATCGCACGAGCGAATTCCTCCTGCATTTTCCGGAAAATCCATTGCTCAATCTCTTTCATCGTCGGCATTGTTGTGGTAAAGTGGCTCACAGGAGCTTCCTCCTTCTTGGTGTGTTGTGCGCAAACATCACTTTACCAAGGGAGAAGCTCTTTTTCTATATCCGCTTTTTCCAATTCCTACACCCACAGAGATTTTACACTATCATGCGCTTCTACGAGCTGAACGGCGGATCGATCACGGTCGACGGGACGGACATTACCCGCTTGTCCCGGGCGGATTTGCGCGGCATGTTCGGCATGGTGCTGCAGGACACGTGGCTGTTTAACGGAACGATTCGCGACAATATCGCGTACGGGCGGAAGAACGCCACCGAAGCCGAGGTGGTCGAGGCGGCCGCGGCCGCGCATGCGGACCATTTCATCCGGACGCTGCCGGACGGCTATGACACGGTGCTGAACGAGGAAGCCTCCAACATTTCGCAAGGACAGAAGCAACTGCTGACGATCGCGCGGGCGATTTTGGCCGATCCGTCGATTCTGATTCTCGACGAAGCGACGAGCAGCGTCGACACGCGGACGGAAGTTCTCATTCAGAAGGCGATGAACCATTTGATGAACGGCCGAACGAGCTTCGTCATCGCCCACCGGCTGTCCACGATTCGCGACGCGGACTTGATCCTCGTCATGAACAAGGGAACCGTCATCGAGCAGGGAACGCACGAAGAGCTGCTGGCGCAAGGCGGATTTTACGCGGAGCTTTACAACAGCCAGTTTGCCGGAAGAGTGCGAGCAAGCGCGGTCTGACCGGGCATTTGCAAGTCCCCGAACGTCCGGCTTGGCCGGCTTCGGGGACTTTTTGCTACGTTAAGCGCGATTTCCCGTTGAATGCAGCCGAAAATTAATCCGTTCCTCAGATTCCGTTCACGCTCCGTTCATTTTCCCGTGGTAACTTTCGAATAGCGAAAAGCGGGAGGGATGATCCGGATGAAAAAATGGCATTTGCTTCTGGGCGGGCTTCTGGCGATGGCCATGCTCGCGGGCTGCGGGTCGGACGAGTCCGGCGCGGCCGGCGAATCCGCGGCGGCGGGCGCCGCCGCCCAGACGGAACAAGCGCAGACGGCGGACGGTGGCGGACAAGCCCGGCAGGGGGGACCCGGGGGCGGCTTCGGGATGACCGACGAGAACGGGAATGCGGCGGATCTGATCGGCAAAATCAAAAGCGTCAGCGGCAATACGATCACCGTATACAAGTCGCAAATCGATCCGTCGCAAACGGGAGGCGGCCGCGGCGGAATGCGTAGCGGCGGCAGCGAAGGGCAGGACGGCGCGGCGCGGCCCCCGAGCGGGGACGCGGAGACGTCGAATGGGGCTGCGCCGTCGCCGGGCGGCGATGGCAGCGCGCAGCCGGGAGACGGCGGGAGCGGCAGGCCGCCGGGCGGGGTGAGCATGGACGAGATGTTCACGGAGGAAACCGTCGACATCACCGTTACCGATGCGACCGTCATTCGGCAAACGTCGTTCGAAAACAACGAGATGACGACGACGGACGCGGCGCTGGCCGACCTGAAAGAAGGCGACGTGCTGACGATTTGGCTCGCCGAGGGGACGCAGGAGGCTTCCTCGATCCGGCTCGGAGCCTTCGGCGGCGGCATGGGAGGCGGCGGCGGTCCGGGACAGCCGTAGGGGACGGATGCCCCGCCGGCTTCCGGCGAGGATTCCGCCGGCGCGGCCGATGCTTCGGCAGCGGCGAACGCATAGGCTAACAACTTGACAGTTAAAAAGGCAAGCCCGCCGGCAAACCGAGTCTTTTGCCGGCGGGCTTGCCTATTGGTCTGGAAACCGGCTCCTGACTAGGTAAGGCTCCCCCGCCTTCGCTGGATTTCGTCCATCCGGCGAAGCGGAAACCGGGAAAAAGGCTTGCTAGAGTGGATTTTATCCACAGAGGAAGGGATCTTCGAAACATTTACGCAAAAAAGGCTGCATTCGGTTGGAAGAAATCCAACGTAAGCAGCACGGCCCACGGAAAAAGCCGATTTTTATTGGATAAAATCCACTATACGTTCGCCAGCGATCGTTTCGGCCCCTCTATGCCGCGGGCGGGCGCGGGTATCGGACGCAATTCGGTTACCCGGAGCGATTTTTGCGGTAGGCCGCCGGCGTCATGCCGGCGATCCGTTTGAACGTCCGGTGAAAATGCGGCATGCTTTCGAAGCCGCAGCTTTCGGCGACGACGGATATGCCCAGCTCGCCGTCGGCCAGCAAGTCCATCGCGCGGATGATCCGTTTGGTCGCGATAAATTCGGTGACGTTCATGCCGACGAGGCGCTTGAACAAGCGGCTGAAATGGGCCGGGCTGACGGCGGCGCGCTCGGCCAGCTCGGCCAGGCCGATCGGCTCGGCGAAGCGCCGGTCGATGTGCAGCAGCGCGTCCTTCAGCCAGGCGGGACCGACCGTCGGCAGCGGCTCGGGCGCGCCCGGATCCCGGCCGACGGCGCGGTCGATGCCGAGCAAAAGCGACTGCAGATGAAGCATGACGGCATGGCGGTACCCGGGTTCCCTGGCGTTCAGCTCGTCATGGATGCTCGCAAGCGCCGGCTCGACCGTCTGCAGAAAACGCTGCGGCAAAACCAGCTTGAAGCTTTTGTTTTTCCGGCATAATTCGAAGCACCGCAAATAAGAGAACGATTCTCCGAGCGAAGGCTGCTGCAGGGCGGCCGCGCCGAAGAAAACGGCGGTCGACGTGACGGGGTCCGCGCGGTCCGGAAAAGCCCGATGAATGGTGTTGCCCGGAATGGCGAACAAATCCCCCGCCCCCATATCGTAAATTTCCCGGTCGATAAAAAAAGAGCCCTTTCCGCTATGCACGTATACGAGCTCGTACCAATCGTGCAAATGATCCGGAAGCTCGCTTTGTTCGGTTTTCGTATCCCGGTAGACGAAGGAAAAAGGGAATGCCGGCGAGGCGTCGAAACGCTTGCGCAACGGCTTCATCGGCGGTCGTCCTTTCTGATCAGGATCGTATAGCTAGACGGTATCAAAAAACAGTACATTTTTGCAAGAATCGGTTCTTTTTTTGTTTAAAATTGCTGGTAAAGTAAAGGTATAGCGTTTACATCAACACGTCAAGCGATTGGATAGGCCAACGAATCGAGGGCGGCTTGCGCCCGGGAAGGGGAAGGAAACGTTGCGAATCGACGCGCATCAGCACTATTGGAAAATCGATCGGGGCGACTATGGCTGGATTACGCCGGACATCCCCCTGCTGTACCGGGATTTTCTGCCCGGTAATTTGCTTCCTTCGCTGCGGAAGCACGGGCTGGACGGGACGATTCTCGTTCAAGCCGCGCCGACGCTAGCGGAGACGGATTATCTATTGTCGCTGGCGGACGGAAGCGACTCCATCCTCGGCGTCGTCGGCTGGCTCGATCTGGCGGATGATCGATGCTTCGTGCATTACGATCGGTTCGCCCGTCATCCCAAATTCGTCGGCTTCCGGATCATGATCCAGGACATGCCGGACGCGGGCCGCATTCTGGAGCCGGCGTTCGTCGAGCGGCTGAAGACTTTCGAAAAGCGGGACGTGCCGGTCGATCTGCTGCTTGTCTCCGGGCAGCTGGAACCGGTCATTCGGCTCATCGAGAAGGTGCCGGGGCTTCGCGGCGTCGTCGATCATATCGCCAAGCCGAACATCGCGGCGGGGGCGATGGAGCCCTGGGCGGGGCAAATGCGCAGGCTGGCCTCTTTTCCGAACTTGTACTGCAAGCTGTCGGGGATGGTGACGGAGGCGGAGCACCGCGCCTGGAAGCCGGAGCAATTCGTGCCTTATATTCGCCATGCCATTGATTGCTTCGGCGAGAACCGGGTCATGTTCGGGAGCGATTGGCCGGTGTGTCTGCTGGCGGCCGAATACGACGAGGTCATGGAAGTGCTCGTCCGCGCGCTGCCCGGGGAATGGGGCGAGCGCCAGCGGGCGAAGCTGTTCGGCGGCAACGCCGCGGCATTTTACAAACTGGATACGGGAGGCTGAACCGAATGAAATACCGCAAGTTGGGCCGCACCGGACTGGATGTATCCGCGCTGTCTTTCGGCGCTTCGTCGCTCGGCTCCGTGTTTCGCGAGACGAGCGAAGCCGAAGCGATCAGGACGGTGTTCGCCGCGCTCGAGGAAGGGATCAATTATATCGACGTTTCGCCATACTACGGCCTGACGAAAGCCGAAACGGTGCTTGGAAAAGCGATAAAGGAGCTCCCGCGCGACCGGTTTCTGCTCTCGACGAAGGCGGGGCGCTACGGCGCCGATGCGTTCGATTTTTCCGGGGAGCGCATCGCGAGCAGCCTGGAGGAGAGCCTTCGGCGGCTGAATACGGACTACGTGGATCTGATGTTTTTGCACGATATCGAGTTCGTTCCGCAGGCTGTCATTCTGCAGGAGGCGCTGCCGGCGCTCGCGAAGCTCAAGGAACAGGGAAAAATCCGTTATTACGGCATTAGCGGCTTGCCGATCGAGCTGTTCGAGACGATCGTTCCGCAGGCCGAAATGGATGTCGTTCTCTCTTACTGCCATTACTCGATGAACGACACGACGCTGCTGGGCCTGCTTCCGCTGCTGGAGGAGCGCGGAATCGGACTCGTCAACGCCTCGCCGCTGTCCATGGGGCTGCTGAGCGCGCGGGGGACGCCGGAATGGCACCCGGCCTCGCCCGAGCTGAAGGCGGTTTGCCGGCGCGCGGCGGAGTTTTGCGCGGAGAAGGGCGCGGACATCGCGAAGCTTGCGGTGCAGTTTTCGACGGCGAACGAACGCGTTCCGACGACGCTCGTCAGCACGGCGAATCCGGCGAACATCCGCAACAACGCCAGATGGACGGACGAGCCGCCGGACGAGGAGCTGCTGGGGGAAGTGCTGGATATGTTGAAGCCGGTCGCGGATCAGACGTGGCCGAGCGGAAGGCCCGAATACAATCGGAACATCAGGACGTGAGCGGGGGGATGAACATGAAAGGCATCGTTTGCGAACGGCCGGATCGTCTGGAACGGATCGACTTGCCGGAACCTGTGCGAGGCGAGGGCGAAGCGATCGTCCGCATCCGCCGGGTCGGCATTTGCGGCACGGATATGCATGCTTACAAAGGCAATCAGCCGTTTTTTTCCTATCCGCGCATTCTCGGCCATGAGCTGGCGGGGATCGTGGAGGAAATCGGGAAAAACGACAAAGGGCTTGTGCCCGGCGATCAGGTGAGCGTCATCCCGTACATGCACTGCGGCGCCTGCATTGCCTGCCGGCGAGGGCGGCCGAATTGCTGCGTCGACATGAAGGTGCTCGGGGTGCATATCGACGGGGGCATGCGGGAGCGCGTGGCGCTTCCGGTCACGCATCTGATCCGCGCGAACGGGCTAACGCTCGATCAGGCCGCCGTGCTGGAGCCGCTGGCAATCGGAGCGCACGCCGTGCGCAGGTCCGCGCTCGAAGCGGGCGAAACGGCGCTCGTCGTCGGCGGCGGGCCGATCGGGCTCGGCGTCATGGCGTTCGCCAAGTCTCGCGGAGCCAACGTGATCGCGATGGACGTAAACGAGGAGCGGCTGGCGTTCGCCGGCGACTGGGCGAAGGCCGATCATCTCGTCAACGCGCTCGACGCGCCCGGCGACAAGCTGCGGGAATGGACGGGCGGCGATATGCCGACGGTCGTGTTTGACGCGACCGGAAACGCCCGGTCGATGACGAATTCTTTTCAATGGGCGGCGCATGGTGGTAAACTGGTATTCGTAGGACTGGTCAAAGCCGATATTGCGTTTTCCGATCCGGAGTTCCACAAGCGGGAATTGACGCTGATGGGCAGCCGAAACGCGACGTCCGAAGATTTCGACGCTGTCGTGGAAGCGGTTAAATCCGGAGGCGCGAGCGCGGAGCGCTACATCACGCACCGGGCGCCGTTTGCGGACATGATCGGGCAATTCGAACATTGGCTGAAGCCCGAATCCAAAGTCATTAAAGCGATGGTCGAGCTGTAACCTTAAGGCTTGGCCGAAAGGAGCTCTTATGTCATCCAAATTGTTGCAGGCTTTATCGGAGGAAAAGATCGTCGCCATCATTCGCGGCATTTCCGCAAAGGACGGCGACGCGACGGCGAAGGCGCTGGCCGACGGCGGCATCGTCTTTCTCGAGGTTACGCTGAACACCGAAGGGGCGATCGGCATGATCTCGCGGTTCCGCGAGCAATATGAGGGGCGCATGCGGATCGGCGCGGGCACGGTGCTCGATATCGGACAGGCGAAGGAAGCGGTCGCGGCCGGCGCGGAGTATATCATTTCCCCGAACCTGGACGAGGAAGTCGTTTATTACGGCGTGGAGCAGGGCGTCGATGTTTGGCCGGGAACGATGACCCCGTCGGAAATCGTGCGCGCTTACAAGGCGGGCGCATCCGCCGTCAAAGTGTTTCCGCTCGGCTCGCTCGGCGTCAATTACTTGAAGGAAATCCGCGCGCCGCTGGACCACATCCCGATGATCGCGACCGGCGGCGTCAACCTGCAAAATATTCGCAGCGTGCTGGAAACGGGCGCCGTCGGGGTCGGACTGGGCGGCAACCTGGTTAACAAGCAGCTCGTCGCGGAAGGCAAGTTCGAGGAACTGACGAAGCTGGCGCAATCGTTCGTCGCCGAGGTCAAGGGAGCGAAGTGACGATGAAGGGACTTCAACCGGCGGACGTTGTCACGATCGGCGAAAGCATGGTGCTGCTTCAGCCGATGAGCGAAGGCCCGCTCGCTTACGCTCCCTTGTTCACGCGCTCGATCGCCGGCGCGGAATCGAACGTCGCCATCGGGCTGTCGCGCCTGGGACTTAACGTGCGCTGGATCAGCCGGCTCGGGGCCGACCCGTTCGGCGATCTTATCGTCTCGACGCTCGCGGGAGAAGGCGTCGACGTGTCGCTGGCCGAGCGCGATCCGGCGTATCCGACGTCCGTCTACTTCAAGGAATTCAAAGGCTACGGCGATCCGAACGTATATTATTACCGCAAAGGGTCCGCGGTCAGCCGCCTGACGCCGGACCATGTGGAGTCCCGCTGGTTCGAAAACGCGCGCCACCTGCACGTCACGGGCATTACGCCGGCGCTTGGGCCGGAAACGGCGAACGCGGTGCGCGCCGCGATGATCGAAGCCCGCAAGATGGGGCTGACGATTTCGTTCGATCCCAATTTGCGGCGCAAGCTGTGGAGCGAGGAAGAGGCGCGCGCCGCGCTGCTGTCGCTCATCCCGCTCTGCGACATCTTTCTTCCCGGCCTCGAGGAGGCCGAGTTTTTGGCGGGCGAAATGACCGAGGAGGCGTACGGCGCGCACTTTATCGGGCTGGGCGCGAAGGTGGTCGTGCTCAAGCTGGGCGAACGCGGGTCGATCGGCTTTACGCCGCTCGCCGCCGCGCGGGTCGCGCCGCATGCGGTCAGCCGCGTGATCGATACGGTCGGCGCGGGCGACGCTTTCGCGGCGGGCTTTTTGTCGTCGTGGCTGAACCTCGATTCCAGCGACGACGAGCGGAACCTGAAGGCCGCCCTTGCCCGGGCCAATCTGATGGGCGCTTTGGCGACGCAGTATCGCGGCGATTGGGAAGGGCTTCCGAAGCTGAGCGAGGTCGAACGTTTTCTGTCGGGCGGGAGAGAAACGACCCGCTGACCGGAATGGGTTTGGTAGAAGATAGGGCGCGCGGTACGAAGCGATCATGCGGAAGCCGCGCGCCTTTTTTTCGATCAGGCGGCCGGATCTCCGAAAAATAGGATGTCAATATGCTGTAAAAATGTCACCATAACTCGTCTGTAAAAATGTCACTTTGCTAATTTGGGCAGCCGCCCGTTCAAGTGACTTGGACGGCTGTCGTTTTTGTGTTATCCTGTTGTTGTCTACAGTTCCATGCCAACCTCCAAGGGTGGTTGGCGGCGGGTTTGCGTGACTGCGCAGGCTCCGCCTTTTTTGTTTTGGACATCGGTTTGCGTACCGGCTTTTCCGTCTCTTTCAGCGGAATCGCCTGGCCATTGTGCCAAACGAGCACTTCTCCAGAGAGCGTTTTACGCACCTCTACCGTTGTTCTGGCTTCGAAACGGAAATCACAGGGCTTGGCGAAGGTATACACTTTCCCGTAATAAGAGAGTGTGTTTCCGTGTCCTAACTTTCGGTACTCGCGAATCGTGAACACATGATTCAAATTGACGGATGGATCCAGCTTCATATACGCCGATTCTACTTTTTTGGGCTGAACAGCAAATTTGCGATTGTGCTTCTCCAACAGCATGGGCAACGCCGCATTGGCCTCCTCAATCGTCTTTGCGCCGAGCAGCCTGAGTTCGATGACCAGGCGATCTTGGAACGTCTGCCAAAGCCTTTCTACACGGCCCTTAGCCTGCGGCGTAATGGCCTTGATATGCTCAATGTGAAGTTCGGCCATCGCCTTGCCAAAGTGAGAGAGCGGCTTCGTTTCACCAGCCAGTTCCTGCTCTACGGTCAGCTTTTCATTAGGAGAGCGAAAGATGGTGTGTCGGTCGCTGTACAGGCCGAGCGGTACGCCGTATTTCTGAATGCCTTGCTGCATGACGAGCGAGTATCCTTCGCGGCATTCGTTGAGCCGGAATATGGCGCCGACAACCGTGCCTGTGGCATCGTCGATGGCTGCATGGAGGGCAAAGGCAGGACCCCGGTCCTCCAGCCAAGCAAATGGCGTCGCGTCGATCTGCCACAGCATTCCGGCTTGCGGCTTGCGCTGACGTGGTTGATGAGCTTTGCTACGTCTGCGCTGCTTGGCTTGTTTGATTCCTTCAGAAAGCAAAATACGTCTTACACTGGAAGGACTCAATTTCAATGCTTCATGTTCCTCCAAAAGCTCCGCAAAATGGCAGTTGTTGCTACCATAGTATTTTGTGTTGTACAACTCAACGACCTGCTGTTTAACTTCCTCGGACAAGGCGTGCTTCGGCTTTTTTCCGCGATTGCGGTGCACCAGTGCCTGCGCTCCTCCCTCTTCCACATACTTTTTCTTCAGCCGAATCATTTGTCGCACTGTTAGTCCGAGTGTCGCTGCTCCTTCCACATTAGTCATGTGTCCGTCTAAAATCTTCTCCACGACAAGTACCTTTTTCAGTTCTGCTCTGGTCAATGTTAATGTCTCCTGTCCCATAGTGACATTATCTCAGAACAGTTACAGGGTGACATTATCACAGACGAACAACAATCTCCGAAAAATAGGATTGACATTTCTAATCGTAAACATTACAATTCCCCTTGGTCTGCCATGTCGGATTTTGTCCGATCGACGCCAGACAAATAATCCGACCTGCGGGGGATGCAAGGCCGTTTTTTTGATTGTCGTCAAATCGTAATAATTACATTAAATAAAGGGGCTACATAACATGAGGATTAACGTAAAAAAATGGCTGTTGCCGGCACTGCTGCTGCTGCCGTTGCTTTTGACGGCTTGCGCCGGAAGCGGGATCAAGGAGGGAGAGGCGGCGGCGCCATCGGAATCGTCTGCTGCGGCTTCGCCGGAATCGTCCGCGGCGGAATCTCCGGCTTCGGAATTCGAACCGGTCACCGTGGAGGATGGCACGGGGGAAACGCTCGTTTTCGACCGGCCCGTCGAGAAAGTCGCTTGCGTCGTATCGCTTTGCGTGGACGTTCTGGCCGAATTGGGAATGGAACCGGTCGCGATCGGGGAAAGCGGAGTGCGCGTGATCGCGGCTTCGCCCGAATTTTTCGGAAGCAAGGGGGAAACGTTCCCTTCGATCGGGGGCAGTTTCTTCGAGCCCAGCCTTGAGGATCTGGTAACGATGGAACCCGATTTGGTCATCGGTCTGAAAGGCGTCCACGAGCCGTTAAGGGAAGGGCTGAAGGACGTGGCTCCCCTTTTCCTGTCGAGCCCTCGGCATTATAACGATTCCATTGCGTTTCTGGAAACCATCGGTCGAGTGACGGGCAAAACGGCGGAAGCCGAAACGGCCAAACAGCGGTTTCTCGACAAGCTGGCCGACGCGAAAGCGAAGGCCCCAAGGACAAGAAGGCGCTGATTTTGTACGGTTCCGACGTCAATTTCTCGATCGTAACGGAAAGCGGGCTGGGCGGGACCGTCATGAAGGATTCGGACTATCCCTGGAAGGTCGAGAACCCGGCCGACGATCCTTACGGCGAAGGGAGCGTTCCGTATTCGCTGGAAAGGCTGCTGGAGGAAAATCCGGACGTTATTTTCGTCGAAAGCTATTCCTATAGTCCGGGGACGAAGCCGGTGTCGGAGCAGCTTGCGGCATCCCCGATCTGGAGCAAACTGAAGGCGGTTCAAAACGGGCAGGTGCACGAGGTGCGTTCCCCGATTTGGGGAGACGGAAGAGGAACGCGTTCATTGGGCGTCATGCTCGACGAATCCCTGGCGATTCTGTATCCGGACCTCTACTAGGAGGACCTTTTCATGCGGAATTCTCCATTGCCCGCGGCTGCCGGTGCCGGAAGAAGATTTCTTCTTCCGGTTTTCGTTATGCTCGGTTTGCTGGGCGCGGTATTTTTGATCGGGGTAAAGCAGGGAACGCCAGACCTGACCTGGAAAGGACTCGCCGGCGTTTTGCTTGCAAACGGCGGCAGCGAGCTTGAGCGTACGGTTGTATGGGAAATCCGTCTTCCCCGATTTCTGCTCGGCTTGCTGGTGGGGGCGATGCTCGCGGCGGCGGGGACGCTGATGCAGGGCGCGATGAACAATCGGCTCGCGGGGCCCGAGCTGCTGGGCATTTCGGCGGGAGCCTCGTTGGCGACGGCGGCGATGACGGTGCTGCATCTGCCCGTTTCTTTTCACTTGCACCCGCTGGTCGCTTTGGCTGGCGGCCTCGCCGGGGGCGCCGTCGTCGCGCTCTCGGCAAAAGGAAGCAAGGGAGCGGTCGGGATGCTGCTCGTCGGAATGTCGGTAACGGCGATTTTGAACGGGTTGCTTATCGTTCTGATCGCCATGGGGACGAGCAACGACGTCAATCTGCTCTACTCGTACTTGCTCGGGTCGCTGGCTCACCGGACATGGGAGCATGTCGACCGCATGCTGCCCTGGTTCTTCGTCGCGCTTCCCGTGGCGATGCTGTTCGCGCGAGCCGTCAATCTTCTTCAGCTCGGCGACGAGACGGCTTCGGGACTAGGCATGAAGGTCGAACGGACCCGGCTTCTCATTCTGGCCGTTTGCGCGGCGCTTGTCGCCATTACCGTTGCGCAATGCGGGCCGATCGGCTACGTTTCCTTGCTGGCCCCGCATCTGACGCGACTGGCGCTTCGTTCGCTAGACGCGCGCTTCGTGCTGCCCGTTTCCGCTTTATGCGGCGCGGCGATGCTCACTGTTGCCGATCAGATCGCCCGCCTGCTGCTGTCTCCGCTGGAAATTCCGGTCGGCATATGGACCACGCTCGTCGGCGGGACCGTTTTTTTGCTGTTATTGCTGAGACGGGGAAGGAGCGGGACGTATGGTTAAGGGACTTAAGGCGGTCGCCGGTTCCGTCCCGGGCAGGGTCCGATGGACGACGATAACGCTGCTGCTTCTTCTCGTGGGAATTTCGGTGCTGCATATCGCTTTCGGGCGCACGGCTTTTTCCATAGAAGAGGTGGTCAAGGCGCTGGCCGATCTGTCCGACGACCCGGGGCAGCGGCACATTGTCTGGAATTTGCGCCTGCCCCGCCTGCTCGTCGCGATAGCCGCCGGTTTTATGCTCGGAATGGCGGGGGCGATTTTACAGACGATTTTGCGAAACCCTTTGGCCGAGCCGGGCTTGATCGGCGCCACCTCCGGGGCGGTGCTGTTCGCCGTGCTTTGGACGCTGTATGCGCCTGCGGCGAATGTTCCGCTTCCGTTCGCCGCCCTGTTCGGCGGGACGCTGGCATCGGGAGCGATCTATTTCTTGAGCCGCCGGGGTGGCAACGACGCCGCGCGGCTTGCGCTGACCGGAGCCGTTGCGACGTCTGTGCTTCAATCGGTTACTTCTCTTCTGCTGCTTCGCAATCAAGAGGGGCTTGCGACCATTTTGTTATGGAATTTCGGGTCTTTAAACGGACGCTCATGGCCGCACTGGAATCTCATTTGGCCGTGGGGCTTGGCGCTCGTTCTGCTGGCCATGTCGCTTGCCCGCAGGTCGGCGCTGCTGCAGCTGGGGGATTCGATCGCGACGGGTCTCGGGCTTCGCGTCAACCGCACTCGGCTGCTGTTGCTGCTTATCGCGGCTTCCCTCACTGCCGCTTCGGTTTCCGTCGTCGGCGCCATCGGATTTATCGGACTGATCGGACCGCATATCGCGGCGCTGCTCGTCGGCCGCAATCCTCTCTTTCATTTTCCGGTGAGCGGCTTGTTTTCCGCCTTGCTGCTGGTTGCCGCCGACTGGGCAAGCCAGAGCGTGTCGTTGAAGCTTACGCTTCCGGGCCTGGAACATCACGTGACGAGCCTGCCGGCCGGAGCCGTCACGACGTTGATAGGGGCGCCTTTCTTTCTGTATTTGCTTCGCAAAACGGCGGTTAAAATGCGGGGAGCGGATAAATCGTGAGCCAGGTCGTCGGGTTATGGAACATCCGCGGTTTCCGAAAGTATTATCTGCTTAGCATTCTGAGCTATTTCGGCTCGGGCATTTCGGTCGTGGCGATGCCTTACGCCATTTACGAAAAAACGTTATCTCCGATTTACACCTCGCTTGCCTCGGTCATGACGAGCCTGCCCTATTTGCTTTTCGGACTGTTGGCGGGAGCGCTGGCGGACAGAGGCAACCGGAAGCGAATCATGATCGGATGCGATTTGTTCAGCGCCGCCGCGCTCGCAAGCGTTCCGCTTGCCGCCGCGGTTTTGGGCGAAGTATCGGCGCTTCACCTGCTCGCCGTCGCTTTGGCGGCCTCGACGGCATTCGTCGGTTTCGATTCGGCCAGCCACGGCGCCCTGCTGCAGCTGGTCGGCCGCGAGCGGCTGGTCGCCGCCAACAGCGCGCTGATTGCCGCGGACGCTGTCATCCGGATCGCAAGCCCGGTCGCGGCCGGCATTCTCATCTCGTCCTTCGGAGCCGAATGGGCGATCGCGGCAACGGCCTGTTGTTATTTGACGGCTGCGGGTTTGGTTCATTCGATCAAAGGTCCGTTTCAGAGCGTCCGGCAGCCGGCGGGAGCCAAGCCCGCGGCAGGAGCCGAACGTCCGGCGCCCCCCTTGCGCCGGCTTCGGGAGGATATCGCGATCGGCTTGTCCTACATTTGGTCCCAGCCCTTGATTCGCAGTCTGACGCTGGTCGGATTCGGCAACAGCTTCGTGGGGGAGCCGCCTCCGGGCTGATCGTGGTGCTGGGCGCCGAGGTTCTCGGCTTTGCGGACGACGCTCCGCAGATGAGCCTCTTGTTTGCCTGCGGGGCGATCGGAGCGCTGTTCGCCAGCTTGAGCCTGCCTGCGCTTCGCAGCCGCTTCAAGCCGGGCGCGATTACGATCGCGGGACTCGCGGCAAGCGGATTGTCTTTATTCGGGGTTGCGTTGGGAGGCCATCTGGCTGCCGTCTCCGTGTCCTATCTGCTGTGGCAAATGAGCAGCACGTTGATTATCGTCAATGGAATTACGCTGCGTCAGCAGCTGACGCCCGACGAGCTGCAAGGGAGGGTGCACGCGGGCGGCAGAATGATCGCATACGGAGGCTCTCCTTTCGGCGCGCTGCTCGGAGGGCTAGCCGCTTCCGGCATAGGCGTTCCATATTCGTATGCGGCGATGGCCGGGCTGATGATCGTTCTGGGCGTCGCGGCGCTCGGGACGCCGCTTCGCCACTATGCGATCGATAAGAGCCAATCGTCTAGACCGTAACCGGAGCCGATGACTCCGCCTGTGCAACGGACGCCGGGGATCGTGGACGGCCTTCTCCGCTATTCGTACAACCTCCGAAACTGCCGGGGCGGCAGTCCCGTCTTGCGGCGAAACGTCGCCACGAAATGGCTCGCGTCCCGGAACCCGACGCGCTCGGCGATCTCCTTCACGGTAACGCCGCTTGCGCCGATCAGCAGCTCCTTCGCCTTGCGCAGCCGGAGCTGAACGAGATAGGCGTACGGCGAAAGGCCGAACGTATGATGAAACCACAAATTCAGCGTGCTGACGGGAACGTCCAGCGCTCCGGACATTTCCGCGAGCCCGATCTCCGCGTCGGCATAGTGAAGCTCCAGCCATTCCAGCAGCGGACGCAGCCGTTCGGAGCCGTGCGCGATGTCGGTCCGGTTGTCGAAACGGCCGTAGTGGCGCAAAGCGATGAGGAAACGGTAGGCGTCGGCGGAAGCGTTCAGGCCGAACAAGTCCGGCTCCGTCTCCAGGCGGTCGAGCATGTCCCGAAGCAGGCCGGTCAACGGCGCGTCCGCGTCCCAGCGGACCGGAACGCCCTCCTGCAGCTTCAGCGTATGCAGCATTTCGGCAACGCTTGGCCCGCCGAACGTCAAATAAGCGGTCTCCCACAATTCCGTGCTGGCTTCGTATTGATGCGGAGTGCCGGCATACAGCAGCACTCCGCTGTTTACGGGCAAGGCGAACGTTGACCCGTTGACGGTGAACGATCCCTCGCCGCGAGTCGTCTGCAGCCAATGAAAAAACGGATACCCCTCGGTCCGCACCATTTTCCTCTCGATGACGATTCCGATCGTTTCCACGAATAACGGCAGCGTTTGTTCCCCGCCGGGAGTGAACGCGAATCTGCGCATGCGCGGCACCTCACGATGTTGTAATTTTCTTATATCGCCTTAACAGATGATTATATTTTACCGTACTCGGCCATGCCTTAAAATAGGGATATCTTTATATGCCAAAAGGAGTGCCGACGATGATCAACGATAAATTGCCGAAAATCTGGTACGGGGGAGACTATAATCCGGAACAGTGGGAAGCGGATACATGGGCCGAGGACGATCGCATGTTCAAACTGGCGGGCATCGACGTCGCGACGATCAACGTTTTTTCGTGGGCCTTGAATCAGCCGAGCGAGGACGTTTACCATTTCGAATGGCTGGACGAAACGATCGAGCGGCTGCACGCCAACGGAGTGGGCGTATGCCTGGCGACGAGTACCGGCGCGCATCCGGCATGGATGGCCAAAAAATATCCCGAGGTGCTGCGCGTCGACTATAACGGCCGGAAACGCAAATTCGGCGGCCGCCACAACTCGTGTCCGAGCAGTCCGGTTTACCGTCACTACTCGCGCCTGATCGCCGGCGAGCTGGCCCGCCGGTACAAGGATCATCCCGCGCTGCTGATCTGGCACGTGTCGAACGAGTACGGCGGCTACTGCTATTGCGATCTGTGCGAAGCCCAATTCCGCGTCTGGCTGCAAAAGCGGTACGGCACGCTCGACAAGCTGAACAAGGCGTGGAATACGCGGTTCTGGGGCCATACGTTTTACGATTGGGACGAAATCGTCGCCCCCAACGCGCTCAGCGAGGAATGGAACGGCAACCGGACCAATTTCCAGGGCATTTCGCTCGACTATCGCCGTTTCCAATCGGACGCGCTGCTCGAATGCTATCGAATCGAATACGAAGAGATCAAAAAATACACGCCCGACGTTCCGGTAACGACGAACCTGATGGGCTTTTATCCGGAACTGAACTATTTCGAGTGGGCGAAATACATGGATGTCGTGTCCTGGGACAACTATCCCGCGCTCGACACGCCGCCCAGCTTTACCGCGATGACGCACGATTTGATGCGCGGCCTGAAGCACGGGCAGCCGTTCATGCTGATGGAGCAAACGCCGAGCCAGCAAAACTGGCAGGCGTACAACGCGCTCAAGCGCCCGGGCGTCATGCGGCTGTGGAGCTATCAGGCGGTGGCCCGGGGCGCCGATACGGTCATGTTCTTCCAGCTCCGCCGCTCGATCGGGGCGTGCGAGAAATACCACGGAGCGGTGATCGAGCACGTGGGCCACGAGCATACGCGCGTCTTCCGCGAATGCGCGGAGCTGGGCCGCGAACTGCAGCAGCTCGGAGACAAGCTGCTCGATTCCCGCGTCGCGGCGAAGGTCGCGATCGTGTACGATTGGGAAAACCGGTGGGCGACCGAGCTGACGAGCGGGCCGACCGTCGCCCTGAAGTACGTGGACGAAGCGCACAAATATTACGACGCGCTGTACAAGCTCGGCATCCCGGCCGACATGATCGGGGTCGAAACCGACCTGAGCGGCTACGATATCGTCATCGCTCCGGTGCTGTACATGGTGAAAACCGGCTATGCCGCGAAAATCGAAGCGTTCGTCGAGGCGGGCGGAACGTTCGTGACGACGTTCTTCAGCGGCATCGTCAACGAGAACGATCTGGTGACGCTCGGCGGCTACCCGGGCGAACTGCGCAAAGTGCTCGGCATCTGGGCGGAAGAAATCGACGCCCTGTTCCCGGGCACCGTCAATCAGGTCGTCATGAAAGGGGAGCGCGGCGCGCTGAACGGAACGTACGAATGCGGCCTGCTGTGCGATCTGATCCATTCGGAAGGCGCCGAGGTGCTGGCTGAATACGGCGACGATTTCTACAAAGGCATGCCGGCGCTGACCGTCAACCGCTTCGGCAATGGGCAGGCCTGGTACGTGGCGACGAGCCCGGACGAGCGGTTCATGAAAGACTTTTTGTCCAACCTGTGCGCGGAAAAAGGCATCGAGCCGCTGGTGAAGGCGCCCGCCGGCGTCGAGGCGACGCTGCGCGTCAAAGGCGAGAAATCGTATTTGTTCCTCTTGAACCATAACCCGGAGGCATCGGCGGTCGATCTGGGCGGCCGAAGCGGGACGGATCTGCTGTCCGGCCAGGCCGCGCAAGGCAACGTTGCGGTACCCGGCAGAGGCGTCATGATTATCGAGACGGTTTGAGAAAGGGGCGTTTTCGCTTGAACTTGCACTACTTTTCGCCGGCAAAGGTTTGGACCG
Organism: Cohnella algarum; assembly: GCF_016937515.1. Taxonomy (NCBI): domain Bacteria; kingdom Bacillati; phylum Bacillota; class Bacilli; order Caryophanales; family Paenibacillaceae; genus Cohnella; species Cohnella algarum. The sequence goes on along the minus strand of NZ_JAFHKM010000002.1, from coordinate 5,635,760 downwards.
AGGCGCTGCCGATCGGCAACGGCCGGCTGGGCGCGATGGTGTTCGGAGGCGTGGAAAGCGAGCGTCTTCAACTGAACGAGGATACGCTCTGGTCGGGAAGCCCGAAGGCCGGCAACAACCCGCGCGCCCGCGAAGCGCTGCCGGAAATCCGGCGTCTGCTCGCGGAGGAGAAATACGAGGAAGCGGACGCGCTGTGCCGAAAGGAAATGCTGGGGCCGTATGCGCAAAGTTATTTGCCGCTCGGCAATTTGACGCTTCACTTCGAACATGGGAACGTGGGGCATCCGTACAAGCGCAGCCTCGATATCGGCGAGGCGATCGCGCGGACGGAATACCGGGTCGGAGAGGCGGAGTACGTCCGGGAGGCGTTCGCTTCCTGCCCGGACCAGGTGCTCGTAGTTCGTCTGACGGCAAAGCACCCGGGAACGCTGAACTTTACGGCCAAGCTGGACAGCCCGCTGCGGTCGTACGTCCGGGCGGAAGGAACGCGGCTTGTCCTGCGCGGCCAGGCGCCGGAAAACGCGGACCCGAACTATTACCACAGCGACCGGTCGTTCGCATACGGGGAGCCCGGCGCGACCGACGGCATGCGCTTTGCCGGTTATTTGGCGGCCGCGCTCGACGACGGCGACTTCAGTGCCGATCCGGACGGCTTGCGCGTTCGGAACGCGTCGGGCGCCACGTTGATTTTCAGCGCGGCGACCAGCTACAACGGGTTCGACCGCTCCCCCGGACGGGAAGGCGTCGACCCGGACGCGAAAGCATCGGCCTGGCTGGACGCCGCCCTGGGCAAATCCTACGAAGCGCTGCGCAGCGCGCATATCGAGGACTACCGGTCGCTGTTCGACCGGGTGGAGCTTCGGCTCGGAGCGCCGAAGGAGACGGACGCGCTTGCCGATCCGGAAAGCCTCGCGACCGACAAGCGCGTCGAGCGGTACGGAGACGGCCTGGCGGATCCGGGGCTTGCGGAGCTGATATTCCAGTACGGGCGCTACCTGATGATCGCCAGCTCCCGGCCGGGCACGCTTCCGGCCAACCTGCAGGGAATCTGGAACGAGCACACCCGCGCCCCCTGGAGCAGCAACTGGACGCTGAACATCAACGCCGAGATGAATTATTGGCCGGCCGAAACGTGCAATCTCGCCGAATGCCACGAACCGCTGCTCGACCTGATCGGCAATCTCGCGGCGAACGGGGCGGAAACGGCCCGCGTCAATTACGGCGCGCGGGGCTGGGCGGCGCACCACAATACCGACATCTGGTGCCAGTCGGCGCCGGTCGGCGCTTTCGGGCACGGCGACCCTTCGTGGGCGTTCTGGCCGATGGCGGGAGCCTGGCTTTGCCAGCATCTTTGGGAGCATTACGCTTTCGGTGGCGACAAGGAGTGGCTGCGCGACCGGGCATACCCGATCATGAAGGAAGCGGCGCTGTTCGGTCTCGATTGGCTGATCGAAGACGGCAACGGCCATTTGATCACGTCCCCGTCGACTTCGCCGGAGCACCGATTCGTCGCTCCTTCGGGCGAGCTGGCCAGCCTTAGTCCCGCGGCAACGATGGATTTGTCGCTGCTTTGGGACTTGTTCACCAACTGCATCGAAGCTTCCGAGGCGCTCGGGGAAGACGAAGCGTTCCTCCGCGAGCTGCTTGCCGCCCGGGAGCGCCTGCTCCCGCTGCAGATCGGAAAGCACGGGCAGCTTCAGGAGTGGTCGCGCGACTTCGAGGACGAGGACGTGCATCACCGTCACGTCTCCCATTTGTTCGGCGTCTATCCCGGCCGGCAGCTGACCGGGGAAGCGGAGCCCGAGCTGTTCGCCGCGGCCCGACGCTCGCTCGAACGCCGCGGCGACGGCGGAACGGGCTGGAGCCTCGGCTGGAAAATCGGCCTTTGGGCGCGGTTCGGCGACGGCAACCGGTCCCGCCGGCTGCTGTCGAATTTGCTTACCCTTGTTCGCGAGAACGACGAGCGCAGCCAGGGCGGCGGCGTCTACCCGAATTTGTTCGACGCGCATCCGCCGTTCCAAATCGACGGCAACTTCGCCGCTACGGCGGGCATTGCCGAAATGCTGCTGCAGTCCCACGGCGGCTGCATCCGCTTGCTGCCGTCGCTTCCGGACGCATGGCCGGAAGGCTTCGTCCGGGGACTCCGCGCCAGAGGAGGGGCGGAAATCGCCATCCGGTGGGAGCAGGGAAAGCTTTCGGAGGCGAAGCTGGTATCGCCGGCCGGCGGCACGTACACGATCGACGCCGCCATGCCGGTCGTCATCGAATCCGTCAACGGGCGGCCGGTTGAAACGAAAGCTTCGAACGGCACGAAGGTCATGTTCGAAGCGGCCCCCGGCCAGACGTACGCCGTCCGTCCGCTCGGGTAGCGACAACCAAGGGAACAAGGAGAGGAAACGATAAAATGCCCAGTGTTAAAGGCGCACCGTCGAAATTCGTCTATTCGCCGCCGGCGAACGGATACCCCGAGTGGAACCGGAATCCGGAAATTTTTCAACTGAACCGGCTGGCCGCCCATGCCGCGTTCGCATCATACGATTCGCTGGAGGCGGCGCTGTCGGGCAGACGGGACGAGACGACCGGCCGCTTGTCCCTGAACGGCACGTGGAAATTCGCCTGGGCGGAAAATCCGGACGCCCGCATCGCGAATTTTTACGAACGGGACTTCGATCACGGGGACTGGGCGGATATTCCCGTGCCGTCCCATTGGCAGCTTCATGGCTACGATTACCCGCAGTACACGAACATTACGTACCCGTGGGTTCATCGGGAGGAGCTGCTTCCGCCGCAAGCGCCGACGAAATACAATCCGGTCGGCTCGTACGTGCGGACGTTCACGGTTCCGGAAGCGTGGGACCATCAGCCGGTTTTCATCAGCTTTCAGGGCGTCGAATCGGCATTTTACGTTTGGGTAAACGGGGAGCTGGTCGGATACAGCGAAGACACGTTCACTCCGGCAGAATTCGACTTGACGCCTTACCTTGTTCGCGGAGAAAACAAGCTGGCGGTGGAAGTGTACCGGTGGTGCGACGCGAGCTGGCTGGAGGATCAGGATTTTTGGCGGCTGAGCGGCATTTTCCGCGACGTTTATCTGTATACCGCGCCGCCTGTTCACATCTATGACTTTTTCGCGGAAGGCGCTTTGGACGACGATTATCGGGACGGGCTGCTGAAGCTGAACGTGGCGCTGGCGAATTATTTCGGCCGGAGCGGAACGGCGACCGTCGAAGCGCAGCTGTACGCCGGCCGGGAGCCCGTGTGGGCCGAGCCGCTGAAGCTTGAAGCCTCGCTTGACGAGACGAAGGCTTTTGATAACGGGAACGGCACCGCGACAACATTCGGCTCCGCAAAGGTGAAAAGCCCGCTGCAATGGAGCGCGGAGAAGCCGAATTTGTACACGCTCGTGCTCGAATTGAAGGATGACTCGGGAGCGACGCTGCAGCTGGCGAGCTGCAAAATCGGATTCCGACGCTTTGAAATCAAGGACGGTTTGATGAAGATCAACGGGCAGCGGGTTTTGTTCAAAGGCGTGAACCGCCACGAATTTTCCTGCGACGCGGGCCGTGTTCCTTCGCCGGAAGACATGCTGACGGATATTCGGCTGATGAAGTCGCATAACATCAACGCGGTGCGGACTTCCCACTATCCGAACGATACGCGCTGGTACGAATTGTGCGACGAGTATGGGCTTTACGTCATCGACGAAACGAATCTCGAGACCCACGGCAGCTGGCGCTACGGGCAAAAAGCGGAGGACGAAGGCGATACCGTCCCGGCGAGCAAGCCCGAATGGACGGCCAACGTGCTCGACCGCTGCAATTCGATGTTTCAACGGGACAAAAACCACCCGTCCGTCGTGATTTGGTCGCTGGGCAACGAATCGTGGGGCGGGGACAATTTTATCCGGATGCACGACTTTCTTCGCGAAAGGGATTCGTCCCGAATCGTCCATTACGAAGGCGTGTTTCACTGCCGGAAGTCGGAAGCCGCTTCCGACATCGAAAGCCAGATGTACACCCGCCCGCAGGCGGTCGAAGCCTATGCGCTGGAACCGCGGCCGGACAAAAAGCCGTTCATTTTATGCGAATACAGCCATGCGATGGGCAATTCCAGCGGCGGGCTTCATTTGTACACCGACCTGTTCGAAAAATATCCGATCCTTCAGGGCGGCTTCATTTGGGATTGGGTCGATCAGGCGATTCGGACGAAGGATGCGGAGGGACGGCCGTATTTCGCTTATGGCGGCGATTTCGGGGAATCTCCGCACGACGGGAATTTTTGCGGGAACGGGCTCGTTTTCGCGGACCGGTCCGTATCGCCCAAGCTGCTTGAAGTACAAGCCTGCTATCAATCGATTCGTTTTCGGGCGGCGGATTTGCGGACCGGCCGGTTCGAAGCCGCGAACGGGTACCTGTTCACCGATCTGGCGGAATTCGAATTCGTCTGGACCGTAACGGCAAACGGAGAAAAGATCGCGGACGGCTCGTTTTCGGCCGCCGCCAAACCCGGCGAAACGGCGGAGCTCGATTTGGCGGCAGCCTGCGAAATGGCGACCGGCGCTTCGGCCGAATACGCGTTGACCATAAGCGCCTGCCTGAACCGGGACACGTCATGGGCAAACGCGGGGCACGAGGTTGCGTTCGGGCAATTCGTTCTGCCGGCTCGCGACGGAGCTGCGTTCGGAAGCTCGGCCGCCGCGGAAGGAAACCCTCCCCAAGCTGCCGAGAAGGACGGCAAGCTGACGCTGTCGAACGGCCGCATCGCGGCGACGTTTGACCGTGCAAGCGGCAATCTGGTCTCGTACCGGGTGGACGGGCGAGAATTGCTGCGGTCGGAGCTCGCTCCGAATTTTTGGCGCGCGATGACGGACAACGACAGGGGAAGCAAGCTGCACGAGCGCAGCGCGGTTTGGCGGGAAGCGGGCGCGGAACGCCGATTGCTTGCATTCGAAGGCGGCCCGGCCGGAGGCGGCAGCTATACCATAACCGTGCGCTACGAACTGCCTACGAACCCCGTTTCGTACTGTACGATCGCGTATGCGATGAACGGCGCCGGAACGCTGGAAATCCGGATGAAGCTCGAACCCGGCGAAGGGCTGCCGGAAATTCCGGAAATCGGCATCATGTGGGAGATGGAAACGGCGTTCGACCGCTTGAGCTGGTATGGCCGGGGACCGCACGAAAACTATTGGGACCGCCGCGCCGGCGCGAAGCTCGGTCTGTATTCGGGAACGGTGTCCGGACAGGTCGTTCCCTACCTTCGGCCGCAGGAACACGGCAACAAGACGGACGTGCGGCACGCTTCTGTTACGGACGAAACCGGATTCGGACTGCGAATCGAGGGCTTGCCGACGTTCGAATGGAACGCGAGCCCGTACGCGCCGATCGAGCTCGAAGCGTACGATCATTTCCATTTGCTGCCGGAGCCGGAGAAGACCGTCGTTCGGGTGCAGTACAAGCAAATGGGCGTCGGCGGCGACGACAGCTGGGGCTCCCGCACGCAGCCGGAATATACGCTATTCGCCAATCGTACGTACGAGTTCGCCTTCCGGCTGAGCGGCCGGCCGCAGCCGTGAACGAACGGCTTGCGGATGCATAATCCTTCCATCGCTTACGCAAGCTATCTCCATCGGGAGGTGTTTGCAAAATGGAAGGAAACGCTCAGCAAGTCGTCGCCGTCCGCAAAAACGGCGACGGAGATATCGTTCAGCTTCAGCTGTCCTCCGGACAAGTCGTCGATTACAAGCAAGCCCAGCAAATGGCCAAGGAAGGCTTGATCGCCAACGTCAACGTGTTCAAAGGACGCGACGGCGACGAGCATCTGCGTTCGGATCCGGACGGGCGCGAAGACAACAACCTGGACAACTTGCCGCCGTTTTAAGTTTGGATTCAGTTCGGCCCCGTTTCCGCCCGCGGCGGAGGCGGGGCCTTTGTTTTTTCCATCCCCCGTACGCTAAGCCGGCGAAAAACAGCGGCCGCGAGGCTTTTGTTGTAAGTACAAGTCGAACGAAAGAAATGAAAGCAGCTGCAATTTTTCACATAATGAAAACGAAAACATGTCTTGAATAATCGAAAGATTGGGAGTAAACTTGAGGTTGAAAGGATGTACGTACAAGTTAAAAACGTTCTCTTTCCAGGAGGGTGCATGATGGTACAAGTGAAACCGTATGTATTTTGGTTCGTGACCGGAAGCCAGCATCTTTACGGGCCCGAAACGCTCGACGAAGTCAATGCGCATTCCAGGGAGATTGCGGAAAGTTTGAACGCGGACGCCGGAATTCCTTATCCGATCGAATTCAGGCCTGTCGTCACGACGCCGGAGGAAATCCGCAAGCTTTGCATGGCGGCGAACGCCGATGAAACCTGCGCGGGCATCATCACGTGGATGCACACGTTTTCCCCGGCCAAAATGTGGATCGGAGGCTTGACCGAGCTGCGCAAGCCGCTGCTTCACCTGCATACGCAGTACAATCGCGATATTCCGTGGGATTCGATCGACATGGATTTTATGAATACGAACCAGGCCGCCCACGGCGACAGGGAATACGGCTTCATCGGAGCGCGTCTCGGCATTTCCCGCAAAATCGTCGTCGGCTTTTGGCAGGATCAAACGGTACGCTCCCGAATCGGCGCATGGACGCGCATCGCGGTCGCCTACAATGAAAGCCGCACGCTGAAAGTGGTTCGCTTCGGGGACAACATGCGGCAGGTAGCCGTTACCGAAGGCGACAAGGTCGAGGCGGAAATCAAATTCGGCTGGTCGGTCAATACGCATGGCGTCGGCGATCTCGTGGCCTTGGTCGATGCTGTGACGGACGAAGAAGTCGGCAAGCTGATGAGCGAGTACGAGGAGCGCTACGAAATCGTGCCCGAAGGACGCGCGGCCGGTCCCGTTCGCGACGCGATCGCCTATCAGGCAAAGCTGGAAATCGCCATTAAGCGATTTTTGGAGGATGGCGGGTTCACGGCGTTCACGACGACGTTCGAAGATTTGCACGGGCTGGAGCAGTTGCCGGGACTGGCGGCGCAGCGGTTGATGGAGCAGGGCTACGGGTTTGCGGGCGAGGGCGACTGGAAGACGGCCGCGCTGACGCGTTTGCTTAAAATCGCGTCCGGCAACGTCCGCACGGCCTTTATGGAGGATTATACGTATCATCTGGAGCCCGGCAATGAAATGGTGCTCGGCTCCCACATGCTCGAAGTTTGCCCGACGCTCGCCAAATCCAGGCCGCGCATCGAGGTTCATCCGCTCGGCATCGGCGGCAAAGCCGACCCGGCCCGCCTCGTGTTCGACGGTCAGGCCGGCGACGCGATCAACGTCTCCGTCATCGATTTGGGCAGCCGTTTCCGGATGATCGTCAACGAGGTCGTCGGCGTCGAGGTCGAGAAGGAAATGCCGAAGCTTCCGGTAGCCCGCGTTCTATGGAAGGTCGAGCCATCGCTGGAAACCGGCGTGGAAGCGTGGATTTTGGCGGGGGGCGCCCACCATACGGTGTACTCCCAAACGCTGTCGACCGAGCAGATGCTGGATCTCGCCGATTTGTTCGGAATCGAGGCCGTCGTCATCGACAAAAACACGAACACGCGCCAGTTCCGCAACGAGCTGAAATGGGGCCACGTCGTTTGGAACCATCAGAGATAATCGGGTAGCATGGCCGGATGGAGATCGTCTCTGTCCGGCTTTTTATTTGGCAAAAATAAAGCCATCACCGCGCTAAGATGCTGGAGTAGGCTGCGGGGCATCGGCGGGTGGCTCGGTCCGGCAACATTTCTCGGATGGCGAGGTACTCAACGCACTTGGAGTGTCTAATATGGATGGTTCGTAAAGAGTGGGATGTGACAATACTACTCACGCTACATAAAGAAAAGAGGATTGAAATGAAGGTCAAACGAATCGTTGCCAATATAAATACGAAAGAAATCGCGGAAGCCGAACGCTTTTACCATGACGTGCTCGGTCTTGAATTGTTAATGGATCATGGGTGGATTCGAACCTATGGTTCAAATGAGGAGATGAGCATTCAAATTAGTTTTGCTTCACAGGGGGGCTCCGATACGGCTACACCTGATCTATCGATTGAAGTTGATGATGTCGACGCTGCGTTTGAACGAATGAGGAATGCGGGATTTTCGGTAGAATATGGGCTTGTGGACGAGCCTTGGGGTGTTCGGAGATTTTATGTGCGCGATCCTTTTGGTAAGCTTGTCAATATTCTGGCACATAAACATTGACCATTTTTAACTATGCGCCCGACCATTATTCCCCGCCCTCTTGCGAATGATGGATTGAGGCATCCGGACGCTTCGATTATGATGGGAGGAGAACGATTCCGAGTATCGGTCAGAGGAGGTCAAGATGAGCGGAGCAGCTTTTGATATGAAGCTATTTGAGAGCTATAAGCCGGGGTTAACATCGTTTTGCTACCGAATGCTTGGTTCCATCGATGATGCGGACGATGCTGTTCAGGAAACGTACATTCGAGCTTGGCAAAGCTGGGACGTGTTCAGGCAGGAAGCATCCATTAAAACATGGATCTACCGTATCGCGTCGAACTTATGTCTGGACAAGCTGAGGCAGGCCAAGCGCCGGGTTCTTCCCGTTGACCTATCCGATCCGGCGGTATCCATTGTCACGCCGAGCGAGACGCTGCCGGAATCGGCCTGGATTTGGCCTTCACCTGATTTTGGCGGAAACCCTGAGGATATTCTCGTTCGCAGGGATACCCTTCAGCTCTGTTTTATCGCCCTCTTACAGGCCTTGCCGCCTCGTCAACGGGCGGTTCTTATTTTGAAGGATGTTTTTGAATGGTCCTCCAAACAAATCGCGGAAACTTTAAGGATGTCGCCGGCGGCGGTGAACAGTGCTTTGCAGCGTGCCAGAGAGACGATGGACCGGACGCAGCTTCGTTCCGACGAGATCAGCAGGATGGATGCGGACCCCGATCCGGATCTCCTCTCCCGGTATGTGGAGGCCTTCGAACAATTTGACATTAACGCGCTTGTGTCGCTGTTCCATGAAGAAGGTTGTATGTCTATGCCTCCATTCCCTATGTGGATAAGCGGCCAAGACGACTTGTTCAAGTTCTTTACGCTTACGCGCTGGCATTGCGAAGGGTCTAAATTTTTGCCGACCATAGTGAATGGCGGTTATCCGGCTTTGGCACAGTATATGCCGAGCAAGGATGGATCTGTTCTGGTGCCTTGGGGAATCCACGTGATTGAAGTGAAGGATAGTCGCATACGACATGTTCAAAATTTCATAAACACAAAATTATTTTCTCGATTGGGGCTTCCGGAACAATTAGTCCGATGAATTTAGCAATTGGATTTCGTCTATATAAGGGAGAGACAAAAAAATACCCTTAGAGAGGTGTCATTCACAATGGAAACAAGCAACCCAATCAAAGTAACGGTAGAGGCCGTCGTTCAAGCCCCTGTAGCAAAAGTATGGAGCTCTTGGACCGAGCCGGAGCACATTATGAAGTGGAATCAGGCTTCTGAAGACTGGCATGCGCCACATGCGGAAAATGATTTGCGAGTCGGCGGAAAGTTCGTAACCAGAATGGAAGCGAAGGATGGCAGCATGGGCTTTGATTTTGGCGGAGTTTATGATGAAGTTGAGCTTCATAAGACGATATCTTACACTCTGGGAGATGGCCGTAAGGTAGAGATTACGTTCGTCGATCAAGGCGAGACAACGAAGGTCATTGAAACCTTCGACGCCGAAAGTAGTCACCCCGTTGATTTTCAGCAGGCGGGCTGGCAAGCGATTATGAACAATTTCAAGCGATATACGGAAGAATCCAAATAATTTATGATGCAGTGGCCGAATCCTAAGTGAAGGAGGTCGAGGAAGTCCTAGGCGTATTGAGAAGATTTGACATAAGATTGGCATAATAGATGAGGAGATCGGACCGGTTACTCGGTCCGACTCTAGGTTTTATGGGAAATGCGAACTCATATTAGCGCCAAAAGGTAATTTGCTCACTAGGCAAGCGCACAGATTCATGCCCCTCTTCTTTAGCCTTCCCAATGGAGAGGAGCATGACCGGTACATACCGTTCGTCGAACAAAGCTGCATACATGGTCATATACATGGTCATTGGCAAAGATCTGGACGGCAACAAGGATGTGCTGGGCATGTAGATCGGCGAGAACGAGTCGGCGAAGTTCTGGCTGAGCGTGCTAAACGACCTCAAGAACCGCGGCGTTCAGGATATTCTCATCACCTGTGTCGACAACTTCAACGGCTTCTCCCAAGCCATCTCCGCCTGCTATCCCCAGACAGAGATTCAAAAATGTATCATCCACAAGATCCGCAACTCTACTCGGTACGTTTCCTACAAGGATCTGAAAAAGGTCACAGCAGACCTAAAGCCGATCTACAAAGGCTACCGAGGACATGGCGCTGGTCGAGCTGGATCGCTTTGAAGAGACGTGGGGTGCCAAGTATCCGCTGATTAAAATGCTCTACCTGGTCACCATGGACGTCACACGGAAATGGACGGGCCGTGTCCAAAACTGGGGGCAGATGCTTTTGCAACTCTCCGTCTTCTTTCCCGACAGGATCGGGCAACACTTACCTTGATGGGCCTATTTCCCCTCGGGGGAGATTCCTATATAGGAGTTTACACAGAATTATTGACAGACCCCGAAAGGGCCATTTGAAAAGATGGCCTTTAATCTAATCCGCTCCGGTGCCGAGCCGGAACAATGCGCTTGCGAGCGGAGAGCGGCCGAGAAATCGTTCTATCGCGGCTCCAACCGGCACGAACATGCACGATTTCGTTCTATGAACAACAAGAAATCGTTCATGCCCGGGCCCGATTCGCCATGGTACGATGATTGCGGCGCCGATTGAAATCCGCTTTTATGTAACCGCTTTATCGAATCTGGCTGCGGAAATCTCGCAGACGCAAATCTCGCAGACGCAAGCACTGATGGAAAGTCATTCGTTCGCAGGAGGCGACTGGGCATGAAGTGGAAGAGAGCTTTAAGAGTTTGGGCGGCGGCAATCCTGCTGGCCTCGCTGACGCCGGCCGGCACCGGAAGCGCCGCCGCGGCGCTGACCGAGGTTCCTTACGCGATGGACTCCAGCAATCAGGCGGGCTGGTGGTCGCCGCTCGCGACGTACGGAACCGGACTCGAGTACGCCTATATGGCCTATAACGCGCCGGGGAGCGCGGCCGGCACGCACAAAGTTTATATCGCGAGAAGGGACGGGACGGGCGCTTGGTCGAATATTCCGGTGATGAATGGAACCGCCGTCGCCGAATACGTCGACGACAACGGCCATAACCAGCCTTCGATCGCGAGGGACGGCAACGGCCGGTTCCACGTGTTCGCCTCGATGCACGACAACGAGTGGCGTTATTTCCGTTCGGATACGGTCGGGGGTCCGCCGCAAAACCATTCGGCCGACATGCCCGACCCGAACATGAAGATTACGTATCCGATCGTGAAGACCGCTCCCAACGGAGACCTTTACTTGCTTGTCCGGGCCTCTCAGGACCCGGCCGGCAAACGCAACGGCGTGCTTTTCCGTTGGGACAATGCGGCGTCCGAATGGAGCCAGATCGCGGTCGTCGCGTCGACGCTGAACCGCTCCGTGTACCCGGACGATCTGGCTTTCGATTCGAACGGCGATCTGCACCTCCTGTTCGAATGGTCGCATTTTGCGGCAAGCGCCCTTCGCCATGAGCTGTCTTATCTCAAGTACAGCCCGGCGACCGGAACGTTTTCCAAGGCCGACGGCACCCCCGTATCGGTGCCCGTACCGCTTTCCGCGGCGGATATCGTTCAACCGCTGGCGGCAAGCGAAGCTTACGTGCAAAGCGGGAGCGATCCGGGAGGCCCTGGCGTGCAGAGCGCCAAGCTGACCGTCGACTCTTCGAATCAACCGGTCATTGCGTACAGGTACCGGGAGGAAGGCAGCGGCACGTTCTCGGTCAAGCTTGCGACGCGCGCCGGAGGGGCTTGGAATTTGCAAACCGTCTATGACGAATCCGAAACGAGAGCGGCGCTGGACGTTACGTGGACCGGCTCGCAGGCAAGGGTTTATTACGCGAAGACTAGCGGAACGGACCGCGCGTTTATGGCGGTTCAGTCGGGCGGCACCGGCTGGAGCGCGGTTTCGATCGCTCCCGGCAAGCCGATCGAGCGGCTTGCCGTCGAGCGGAACGCGAACGGCGTCGATATTCTTTATCTCGTCGATATCGCGAACCGCAAGCTTTATTACGGACGAAATTGACGCGGACGTTGCGCGGCCGGACGAACGTTCTCGTCCGGCCCTTTCTTTGTATAAGAAAACCCCCAGTTCGACTGGGGGTTCAGGAAAGCTTATAGCTATGAGTAGTCATCCCTTGACCTTCAATGATAATATGGGAGCCGGTCTGCCAACCGCTACCAAACATCAATGGAGGACAAGGGATGGACAAGAGCAGTCTAGCACACACGAAATGGAACTGTAAATATCATATCGTATTTGCCCCGAAGTATCGGCGGCAAGTGATCTATGGGAAATTAAAAAGGGAAATCGGAAAAATCATCCGGGAGTTATGTGAGCGAAAAGGGGTAGAAATTCTCGAAGCTGAAGCATGTCCGGATCACATCCACATGCTCGTGAGTATTCCGCCGAAGCTAAGCGTGTCCGAGTTTATGGAATACTTAAAGGGAAAAAGTTCACTGACGATCTTCGATAAATTTGCGAATATGAAGTACCGCTACGGCAATCGACAGTTTTGGTGTAGAGGGTACTACGTCGATACGGTGGGACGAAACAAAAAGGTTATCGCCGAATACATTCGGAATCAACGAACAGAGGACAAGAACTACGAACAACTCACGATGAAGGAACTGATCGACCCGTTTACGGGTGAGTCGGTGAAAAAGGGCGTATAAAGAGGCCCCTTTCCAGGGGCTAGCCTGAGGTAACACGCGGTTGGCAGATCTTCAGAGCGCCTTAGAGGCGCTTGCTTGTAACATGCCCTTATAGGGCTGATGGAAGCCACCGGCTAAGCCGGTGGTTATGACTTCGGCTCCTGACATTGACAGTAAAAGGAAAGAACGATTATAGTAAGGGCACACGAGAGTCCGGGAGAGAAAGCCTCATGAACGCGTTCCGATTGCTCCGCACGCGCAAATTTTTGCAGCGGATTCTGCTCGGCTTCATGTTGATCGTCGCAACGCTCGCGGTGACGTCTTACCTGCTCAACGTCAACGCCCGCGGCAAAATCGTGGAGATGCAGAACGAAGCCGACCGCAAGCTGCTCACAGATCCATTACAACATCGAAAACATGAACGGGATCGTCAAGGACTTGGCGGTTTCGCTTTACAACGACGACGAACTCATCGCGTTGAAGGCCGGCTCGGACTATCGCCAAAGCCTGCTGAAAATCGACCGCCTGGATCGAACCGTCGCGGAATCGCCTTATCTGCATGCCGTCGCGTTTTATAATCCGGCGCAGAGCCGGTTTTTCTCCTCGCTCAATCACGAAATGGACAACAACCAGCTGTATTCCGCGTTAAGCGACTATATGGCCTCTCACCCGGACGTGCCGAAGCTGCAGCTCATTCCGCTCGATTTGGCCGGCGGGAACGAAGGCATCGACGTTTTCGCTTTTTTTCTGTACGACGGTCCTTCGCTGGGCTCCGTTAACGGCAGCGTTCTCGTGCTGACCGTGAAGCCCGGATGGATGGTGGACAATGTGGAAGCGCTTAACAAACTGGCGGAGCGGGAGGACGACGTGCTCTTCGTGACCGACGGGGAAGGCAACGTCCTCATTTCGAACGGCCGAATGCCGCCCGCGCAGTTGCAGCTCAAGGACGAGCTGCTGCCGCGGATCGAGAATTCCTCCGGCACGCTCGGCGATTTTATGTATCGGTTCGAGGGCAAGAAATATAAGGTCGCGTACTTAAGCAATGGGATGAACAACTGGCAAATCATCAGCCTGCGGGATTACGATGCGGTGCTCGGCCATGTCCGGCAGTTGAAATGGACGGAGATCGGGGTGACGGTGTCCGTCGTGCTGTTCGCCGTTTTGCTGTCCTTTTATCCTGAATTACGAAAGTACCACCTCATAAAAACATGAAAAAGTGCCCAGATCTTTGGTAGAATGGTGTTTGCCTAGAACATCACCAACCAAGAGAGGAGCACCCTTAAGGTGAAGTCTACCACAAAAATCGCGTCATTGAAAACGGCATTTTCTATGAGAAATGCAACAAATTTTGCAGGAAGCAAGGTGATCCTCGGATTTCTTGAAAACATCGGTTTGAATCAAGCCCTTCGGAGCCTTGGACTAGCCAAAGCGGCGAATGCCATCTTTCCGACGCATCGCATTCTGCAGATGCTCATCATCGGCTGGATTTTGGGCTGCGAACGTCTCTTTCATTTCAAATCCCTACAAGGTGATGCCTTGATCGCCCAGGCGCTGGGCGGCCGGGTGCCGCATCACACATTGTTAAACAAGGAATTGCTTCGTCTGGGCAAAGCCCACGACCATTTAGCGCCAGCCCTGCGAAACCTGAATGTCGAAATCATTGCACCGCAGCTACCCGACTCCTTGATTCTCGATCTGGATTCGACTGTTGAGACGGTGTACGGCAACCAGCAGGGAGCGGAAGTCGGTTTTAACAGTCAGAAGCGCGGCCGAAAGAGCTATCATCCCCTTCTCGTGTACGAAGGGCAGTCGCGAATGCTAGTGAATGCCGCGCTGCGTCCCGGCAACACGAGCAGTTCGACCGACGTCCTTTCGTTTGCCCGGCAAACGCTGGCGTTGTTGGAATCCCACCACGTACGCTATGCCCGGTTTGACAAAGGCTTTGGCGGAGAAGACTTCTACGCGTTCTGGGAGTCCCGTCAGATCGGCTACGTCGGCAAGCTGAAATGGACAAGTCGTCTCCAGGACCAAGTCAAAACCTGTGCGCATTGGACACGCTTTGTGGACGAGGACTGGATCATTGAAGGCATCGTGCTGGCCTACCAAGCGATCGGTTGGAAGAAGATGCGTCGTGTTGCTGTCATCCGCAAAATGCCGCGTTGGGACGGGGATCAGTCTCAGTTGGAACTGGATTTGCTTTGGCAATACGAAGCCATGGTCACAACGGAGGAATGGGAAGCCATCGATGTGTGGCGGTTCTACAACCAGCGCTGCTGCATGGAGAACTACATCAAGGAAGGCAAGAATGGCTTTGCCATCCACCGCATTCCAACGCAGTCGTTTGCCGCCAATGAAATCGACCTGCTCTTAAAGCTGCTCGCCTATAATCTCTTTGAGCGATTCAAGCATCATTGTTGTGAGCCGATTCACCGATCCTACACCATCCAGCGGTTCCGGCGAACGTTTTTTGTTTGTGCAGGTGTGTTTGTCCAGCATGCCCGCCAAATGACATTGAAACTGAGTACGTCTTTCCAAAACCAGTGGGCATGGCGACGAATGGAGCGAAAAAGTATTTTATTGGAATAAACGATAATCCCAATTTGTGTCTTGGAAATCCCGTTGCCCCTTCATGTGGGGAGGGGGAAAGTAACGGCATTTTTGCTCGCATTCCATTTTAACTGCATATTCTGCCTCCATAATTGGTTGTGAAATCCAAGTTCTGCGTCTTCAAAAGCCTGATTCTATAGGCTTTCGTAATTTAGGTTTATTTCTCTCTGCGGTTATACCGGCCGGTCGGACAGCTTCTCAACCTTATTCGCGAGGATCAGCGGGAGGTTCCGCAGGCGAAGGACGAGTTGACGCTTATCGCGGCCAACTACGTCGACATGCTCGACAAGCTAAAGGGCATGGAGCGAGATCAAGCGTCCAGGCGGAACATCGCCAAGGTTTATCATTTGCGCAGCCTGCTCGGCGGGAGCGATGCCGTGCCCGAAGCCGAATTTTCGCAAAACAGGGAGCAGTACGGAATCGACATCGTTCCGTCGGGGGTGCTGCGGCTCGCGGTCGTCCGGCTCGATCGCAGGGAGGAGCTGTCGGCGGCTTCGGGAGCCGGCGCCGAGTCGCTGTTCCACTTCGCCATAGCCAATATCGGAGAAGAACTGCTGCGCCGCGAAAACGGCTGCGTGTACGCGGACATGAAAAACGGCCATCTGGCGTTTATCGTCAGCAGCCGGGAGGAGAACGGGCTCGCGGGCCTTGCGGAGCGGTTCGGCGAACTGCAGAGGACGATCCGGAACTTTTACCGGATTTCGTTCACTGTCGCTTTAAGCCGGCCGTTCGGTCATTACCGCGAAATTACCGCCCACTACGGACAGGCGCTGCGTCTGGCGGATTACCGGATGATCGCGGGTCACGGATCGATTATCGAACCGGAGAGGGTCGAAGACAACGAGCGGAACGAGCAATTCCGCATTCCGCAGGAGCTGGAGAAGCAGCTGGTCGACGGCTTGAAGAGCGGAGACCGGGAGCGAACGTCGGAGGCGATCGAGCGCTGGAAGCGGCTGATCGGAACGTTCAGCTTCGAAAATATGTTTTCCGCCTTGCTTCATATGGGCGTGACGCTCAGCAAC
Source organism: Cohnella algarum (assembly GCF_016937515.1). Classification (NCBI taxonomy): domain Bacteria; kingdom Bacillati; phylum Bacillota; class Bacilli; order Caryophanales; family Paenibacillaceae; genus Cohnella; species Cohnella algarum. Next base: position 5,619,253 of record NZ_JAFHKM010000002.1, on the reverse strand, counting down.
ACGCTCGGGGAGATGAACCATTATCATCTGCATCCGATATCCGTCGATCTTCGCGCGATCAACCGCAGGCTGATCGGCACCGAAACGCTGGACGAGGTGCGCGAGGTGCTGCTGGCCGTCATCCGCGAAGTGTTCGAGCAAATGCAAAGCGGAAAGGAAGATAAAAACAAGCTGCTTTCCGATACGATTCGGGAAATTATCGAAAAGCATTACTCGGACCCGGATCTGAACGTGCAAAAAATCGCCGATATGCTCAAAATGAATTCGGTCTACCTGGGTCAAGTGTACAAATCCCAGGAAGGGGAGTCGGTCGTCGACCGGATCAACGCGACCCGTCTTGCCCAGGCGAGGCTTCTGCTGGAGCAGCAGGATCTGATGGTCGCGGAAATCATGGAGAGGGTCGGATTCGACAACGAAAGCTATTTCTATCGGCTGTTCAAGCGCAGGTACGGCGTGACGCCGAAAGAATACCGCTTGAAATTCGCTATAGACCGCAACACGTAACGAAGGCCCGCCGGGTTTGCCGGCCGGCCTCTTTTTTTGCCCCGAACGGCGCCTCTTGCAGGATTCTGGGATACGTACAACCGCCGGATACAGGAATCCTGCATATGTACAGTACCTCTTGCGGCGCCCGTTGCGCTATCGTTAGTCGTGCAAGCCGGAAAGAGCGAGGCGGGAAAGGAAGGGCATTCGAAATGAAAAAGGCATCTTATGCTTGGCGCGGCAACAGCGGCCGAAGCATCGGAACGGAAGCGGATCCGCCGCTTTCCGAAAAGAAAGCGAAATCGTTCATCGGAAGAGAGCTTAAGCATTTGAAGAGCAACCGGGAGTTGCTGCTGTTATCGCTTCCCGGCGTTTTGTACAAGCTGATCTTCGCTTATTTGCCGATGGTCGGTCTCGTCATCGCCTTCAAAAATTACCGGTACGACCTCGGAATTTTCGGAAGCGAATGGGCCGGACTGGATAACTTCAAGTATTTGTTCAGTACGGATACGGCCTGGGCCTGGAGGATCACCCGCAATACGGTGCTTTACAATGCCGCTTACATGCCTCCGTCACGCGTGCCTATATTGGAATTTATCCAATCGAAGAAGCGAAAAACGGGAATGCCACGGTCGACAGTGGATTTTATCCAACGAGCAACGTGGACAAAATCCAACGAAGCTTCGCCCGCATTGCGCCAGAAGTCCGACTCGCAAAGTAGGCTCGACCACAGGGGAGGGGACAAGTTGATTTAGGTCGAAATTTGTCGATTATCTAAAACCTGGGGAGAGACGGCTGGCCCCGGTGTGATATGCATCACAGACAAAATTCGGAGACGAAGTATGATGGAGAAGGAAGCGCTCCTTATTGCCTCGCTCCTGTTAAAAATGTCACAATTTCGACAACAGGAATAATAGGGCAGTAAGAGAATATAGGTACAGATTGGGAACTAGTTCTTTAGGATTATTCTACAAAATTCAACGGGGGAAAGACGTCATGAAGGTTCGCTTCGGAATCGTGAAAAAAATGGTCATCGGCATTACGACCGTATCCGGCATTACGTATATGACAAGCGCCTTTTTTCTGCTTGTGCTCAGGGAATGGTTCGATTTTCTTCCCGAAGGGCTGTTTGTCTTTCTGACCTTGATCGTCGGGGTGTTCTGGACCGGGCTGTTCGGATTCTTTTTCTCCAAGTGGCTGCTGAAGCCTCTGCTGTCGCTGACGGCGGCGGCCCGGGAAGCGGCCGAGGGGAATTTGCGCGTGCACGTTGCGGTCGGACGGACCCGCGACGAGCTGTCGATGCTGAGCCAGGCGTTCGATAACATGCTCAAGCAGCTCGTTTCGATTATTAACGGCATTCGGGAAAATTCGCAATCGACGGACCGGCACGTGGCGGACTTGCAATCGGCGATCGGCGAAGCCGCTATGCAAATCGAGCAGATTTCCCAACAGGCGGAGACGATCACGGACGGGACGGTGCGCCAGCATCAATCCGCCGAGACGATGCGTTCTTCCGTCGAGGAGCTTTCGCAAACGGCGGCCGAAATCAACGATCAGGCTTCGGACGCCCGCGATCGCGCCCTGGTCATGAACCGTTCGGTCGAGGAGAGCGAAAAGGTGTTTCAGTCGATGGTGGTCGGCATGCAGCAGTTGTCGGAATTGAATCGGGAAGCGCTTGAAGTCGTCAGAAGGCTGGACGAGCACGCCGACAAAATCGGCTCGATTTCGAACGTCGTCGGGGATTTCGCCGAGCAAACCAACCTGCTCGCGCTGAACGCGTCCATCGAAGCGGCGCGGGCGGGCGAGGAAGGAAAAGGCTTCGTCGTCGTCGCGCAAGCGGTCAAAAAGCTGGCCGAGCAGAGCGGCAGCGCGGTCAAGGATATCCGCCAGCTGATCGCGCAAATTCAGACGGAAGTCGGAAACGCGGTCATGCACATTCAGCAGCAGACGATCGTAGCCGAGCAAGGGTTCAAACGCGGTCAGGCTTCGGCCGACTCGCTCGAATCGGTCGCCAAGGAAGCGGAACGGGTAAGCGAAATCGTCAACGCGATCGCGGCCCGGCTGGCCAGCCAGACCGAACAGGTCGAGGGCGTGCTCGGAGAGGCGCGCAATGTCGCGCAGGTGGCGGACGCCATTCGCTCCGGAGCCCGGGAAGTGTCCTCGGCTTCGCAGGAGCAGACGGCGGTCATGCAGGAAATCGCGGCGTCGTCCGAATCGCTGCGCGCCAAATCGTCCGATCTGCAAGGGCAGGTCGCCTTTTTCAAATAAATCCGTCCGGTTTTGCCGCCGGAAATGAGAAGCTCCCGTCGGGAGCTTTTTTTATGGAAAAAACGAAAAATTTTTTTGAAAATTCGGATGAAAACTAGCGATATTTCCTTTATAATAAATGTAACATATGTGTGAATTGTAAGGAAAATTGACAGAAAAATAACTTCCGCATTCCTTTTTGCCTATGCCTTTCCCCTACGAAGGAGGTGATCTCCGGCATGACCATGTTTTCTCCCCGGGTTTCTTCCGACATTTTGTATTTGTTCAACCGCGGCCAATTATTTCATGCGTACCGGACATTCGGCGCACATATGGATGAATACGAAGGAGCTTCCGGCGTACGTTTTACGGTTTGGGCTCCAAGGGCGCGCGAAGTCCGGGTCGCGGGCGAGTTCAACGGATGGGACGGGGCGAATCATCGGCTTCAGCCGGCGGGAACGACAGGAGTGTGGAACGGTTTCATCCCCGGTCTGAAGGAAGGGATGCTGTATAAGTTCGAAATCGTCGGCGCTGACGGGCAATTGCGGCTTAAATCCGACCCGTTCGCCTTCCGCTGCGAGACGCGCCCTTCGACGGCTTCCGTCGTCGCCGGGCTTGACGGGTACGAATGGAGGGACCGGGCCTGGATGGAAGGAAGCCGCGCGCGGGCGCCCTACGACAAGCCGATGCTCATTTACGAAGTTCATCTCGGAAGTTGGAGGTCGGACGCCCCCGAACGGTTTCGCACCTACGACGAGCTTGCGGACGAATTGGTCGATTACGTGCTGGAGATGGGGTACACCCATATCGAAATTCTGCCGCTTGCCGAGCATCCGCTGGATCAATCCTGGGGCTACCAGGCGACGGGCTATTTCGCCCCGACGAGCCGCTACGGCCCGCCGGACGGATTGAAGCGGCTTGTCGACCGCTGTCACCTTCGCGGCATCGGCGTGCTGCTCGACTGGGTGCCCGGCCACTTCTGCAAGGACGATCATGGCTTGCGGCTTTTCGACGGATCGCCCCAGTTCGAGCCGGAAGACTGGCGGGTGGCGGAAAAGCCGCTGTGGGGCACGCTCGCCTTCGATTTCGGCAAGCCCGAAGTGCAAAGCTTTCTTATTTCCAATGCGCTGTATTGGCTTGAAGTGTTTCATATCGACGGCCTCAGGGTCGATGCCGTGGCCAGCATGATCGATCTTCACTTCGACAAGCCCGAGGAAATGCGCGCCTATAACCGCAGGGGCGGCACCGAGCATCTGGACGCGCTCGACTTTTTGCGCAAATTGAACGAAACCGTGTTCCGGTACTTTCCGAACGCGTTGATGATCGCCGAAGATTCCTCCGCCTGGCCCGGCGTTACTTCTCCTACCTACATGGGCGGCCTCGGATTCAATTACAAATGGAATATGGGCTGGATGAACGATTCGCTGAAATACATGCAAACCGATCCCGACCGCCGGCCCGCCGTTCACTCGCTTTTGACCTTTTCGCTTTTGTACGCCTACTCCGAAAATTTCGTGCTCCCTCTGTCGCATGACGAGGTCGTGCACGGAAAACGCTCCTTGCTGAACAAGATGCCCGGCACCTACGAAGAGAAGTTCGCGAATTTGCGTCTGTATTACGGTTATTGGATGACCCACCCCGGCAAAAAGCTGCTGTTCATGGGCGGCGAGTTCGGCCAGTTCGACGAATGGAAGGACGCCGGGGAACTGGACTGGATGCTGCTGAAATACCCGCTTCACGACGGGCTGAGGCGCTTCGTTCGCGATTTGAACGCGCTGTACGGCTCGGAATCCGTTTTGTGGGAATCGGATCACCATCCGGACGGGTTCCGCTGGATTGACCCGGACAATGCGCCGCAGTCGATGTTGACATACGTTCGCCGCGGCGCCGACGCGAGGCGGCATCTCGTCTGCGTATGCAATTTTTCCCGCATGAATTACCCCGCTTTTCGCATAGGCGTACCCTACGGGACGGTGTACCGAATCATTTTGAACAGCGACGTCCCCGATTACGGCGGCTTCGGCCGCAAACTGCCGCGGCAAAGCAAGGCGGAGCGCAAGCCCATGCACGGACAATCGTTCAGCCTGGAGCTTCCCGTTCCTCCGCTGTCGTTTTTGCTGCTGGAGCCGGAACCGATCGCCGTCGAGTAACAAACCCCGTCGGAAGCACGGAAGCTTCGTTTAGAGAGAGGAGTCGTTCATATGCGCCGCAACGAATGTATCGCCATGCTGCTCGCGGGAGGAGAAGGCCGAAGGCTGGGCGTGCTGACGAAGGATTTGGCCAAACCGGCCGTCCACTTCGGAGGGAAGTACCGGATTATCGATTTTACCCTCAGCAATTGCGTCAATTCGGGCATCGAAACGGTCGGCGTGCTCACCCAATACCAGCCGCTCGTGCTGAATCGACACCTCGGCATCGGCAGTCCGTGGGGACTCGACCGGCGGGACGGGGGTATGCACGTGCTGCCGCCGTACGTTCGCCAGAAAGGCGGTTCCTGGTACAAAGGAACGGCCAACGCCATTTTTCAAAACATCGGCTTTATCGAACGGTACGATCCCGAATACGTGCTCATCATTTCCGGAGACCACATTTACAAAATGAATTACGAGCTCCTGCTCGAAGCCCACAAGGCGAATCGCGCGGACGCGACGATCGCCGTCATATCCGTACCGTGGGCGGACGCGAGCCGGTTTGGCATTCTGAACGTCGACGAGGACGGCAAAGTGCTTGAATTCGAAGAGAAACCGAAACAGCCGAAAAGCAATCTCGCATCCATGGGCGTGTACATGTTTTCCTGGCCGGTTCTCCGCGATGCGCTGCTTCGGGACGACGAAGACAAGATGTCTTCCAACGATTTCGGGAAAGACATCATCCCCAAGCTGCTGGGGGAAGAGGCGAGGCTGTTTTCGTACCGGTTCGACGGATACTGGAAGGATGTCGGCACGATCGAGAGCTTGTGGGAAGCGAATATGGACTTGCTGGAGGATTCCCCCGCGCTGGATTTGAACGATCGCTCCTGGCGGATTTACTCGGTAAGCCCCAACCAGCCAGCGCAGTATTTGTCTCCCGAAGCGTCGGTAACCAATTCGCTGATCAACGAAGGCTGCGTCGTGGAAGGCAGGATCAACCGCTCGGTTTTGTTTCACGGAGTGAAGGCGGGGAAGGGGAGCTTCATCGAAGACTCGGTCATTATGCCCGGCGCGGTCATCGAGCCCGGCGCGCGAATCGTTCGCGCCATCGTCGGCGAGAACGCGATCGTAGGCTCCGGCTGCCAGGTCGGAAGCGTCGATTCCGAGCATATCGCCGTCGTCGCGAGCTATGACCATATCGTGCCGGAAATTCCGCTGGAGGAGGCGAATCCGCTGTGAAGCTGCCGCTGATGGGCATCATCAACCTGATTCACGAAACGGAGGAAATGGGGGCGCTGACCGCAGGCCGCTGCCTGGCGACCGTGCCGTTCGGCGGCCGCTACCGGCTGATCGATTTCGTGCTTTCCTCGATGGTCAATTCGGGCATTTCCAACGTATCGGTATTTGCCCATACGAAATTCCGCTCGCTGATGGACCATCTCGGCTCCGGCAGCAACTGGGATTTGCACCGCAAGCAAAAAGGGCTGTTCGTCCTTCCGCCGGCGATGGAAAACCAGACCGATTTCGGCAAAGGCGATCTGTACCATTTTTGGCGCCACCGGGATTATTTCCGGCGCAGCGAGCACGATTACGTCGTCATCACGCGCAGCCATATGGTATGCAACATCGATTTTTCGCTCGTGCTCGAGCAGCATCGGGAACGCGGCGCCGACGTCACCGTCGTCTGCAAGCGCTGGCCGAACGCGACGACCGGACTGACGCGCAAGGCGCGGCTCGACCCGGACGGCCGAATCGCGGAAATGCAGGATCATTTCGGCCGGCTCGCCAGCGATATCGTATCGATGGAAATGTACGTGCTTCGCAAGGAGCTTCTCGTCGATCTGGTCGAGACGTCGCTTGCCCAGGGCAAGGACCATTTCGTACGCCATGCGGTTTTGTCCCGGCTCGGGGAGCTGCGGGTCGAGGCGTACATGCACGAAGGTTACCTCGGCGTCGTGAACAGCATCCCGGCCTACTACCGGCACAATATGGAGCTGCTCGACCAGAAGGTGTGGAGGGAGCTGTTCTTCGAACCGGGGCCCGTATTCACGAAGGTAAAGGACGAACCCCCGACCCGCTACCGGGACGGGTCCACAGTCGTACAGTCTCTCGTCGCGAACGGCTGCGAGATCGAAGGCGAGGTCCGCAACAGCATTTTGTTTCGGGGAGTCAAGGTGCGCAAGGGGGCGGTCGTCCGCAACAGCATCGTCATGCAAAACGGCGTCGTCCGCGAGGACGGCACGATCGAAAATTGCATTTTGGACAAAGAGGTGGAAATTCGGAAGCAGCAGCAGCTTAAAGGTTCGGCCGACATGCCGTTTCTGGCGGTGAAGCGAAACGTCATTTAAAAACGGAGGGGTTCGATGAACGTCTGGTTTGCGGCTTCGGAGGCGGTGCCGATGGTCAAAACCGGGGGACTCGCCGACGTCGTCGGCGCGCTGCCGAAGGCGCTGGCGAAGCTGGGGGTGAACGTGACGGTGGTGCTGCCCAAGTACGGCGCCATTCCCGAGAAGTATACGAAGGAAGCCCGGACGCTCGATACGTTCCGCGTTCAAGTCGGTTGGCGTTCGCAATACTGCGGAGTGCTGGAGACGTTCGCCGACGGGGTGCGGTTCCTGCTGATCGACAACGAATATTATTTCAAAAGGCATTATTTGTACGGGTACGGCGAGCAGGAAGCGGAACGGTTCGCGTTTTTTTGCCTGGCGGCGGCGGAAACGCTTTTGCGGACGGACGCGCTGCCCGAGATCGTGCACTGTCACGACTGGCAGACGGGGCTGCTCCCGATGCTGCTGCGAACCCGGTACGCCTACGATCCCGCAATCCGCAAAATAAGGACCGTATTTACGATTCATAACCTGCAGTATCAGGGCGTGTTCTCGCGCGAATGGCTCAAAGATTTGCTGTCCGCCGGCGACGAGCTGTTCGGCGAGGACGGCCTGGAATTTTACGGAGCGGGCAGCTGCATGAAAGCGGGACTCCGCTTCGCGGACAAGCTGACGACGGTCAGCCCGACGTACGCGAAGGAAATTCAAACGGAGGAATACGGAGAAAAGCTGGAGGGCGTCCTGCGTCAGCGATCGGGCGATTTGACGGGGATCGTCAACGGCATCGACACGGAGAGCTACGATCCGATGAACGATCCGAACGTTCCGGTTCCGTACCGTCATTCCCTCGCCAAAAAACGCAAAAACAAAATCGACCTGCAGCGCGAATTCGGGCTTCCCGAGGACGAGAACGTTCCGATGATCGGCATCGTGTCGCGCCTCGTCAGCCAGAAAGGCTTCGACCTGGTCGGCGAAACGCTGCCGGAACTGCTGGAAGAGAACGTGCAGATGTTCGTGCTCGGCTCGGGGGATCCGCAGATCGAGAGCATGCTGCGCGGCGCGATGGAGCGGCATCGGGACAAATTGTTCGTCTGGTACGGGTTCAACGAAGGGCTCGCCCGCCGGATTTACGCGGCCGCCGACATGTTTCTCATGCCGTCCCGATTCGAGCCGTGCGGGTTGAGCCAGCTTATTTCGCTCCGGTATTTGACCGTGCCGATCGTGCGGGAAACGGGCGGACTGCGCGACACCGTGGAATCGTACAACGAATTTGCCGATACGGGCAACGGATTCAGCTTCGGGCCGGCATCGTCGCGCGACTTGCTATTTACCGTCCGCCGGGCGCTTGCCTTTTACGAGGATCATGCAGTCTGGGAAAAAATCGTCAAAAACGGCACGAAGCAGGACTACGGCTGGGAGACGTCCGCCAAAGCGTACGAGCGCCTGTACCGCGAGCTTGCGATATAAAGGAAGGGGATGCCTAATGGCTCGACATCTTGTCATCGGCAACGGCAAAATTTTAGTTAATCTGGACAAAAGCTGCTTCATCCGGGATATTTATTTCCCGTTCGTCGGACAGCTGAATCATACCGGCGGCCATCCGTGCCGGTTCGGCATTTGGTGCGGCGGCAAATTTTCCTGGCTCGACGATCCGTCCTGGCGGATCGAACTGGGCTACATCGAAAATTCCCTCGTCACGAACGTGTCCGCCCGGAACGAGGAACTCGGGATCGAGCTACATATCAACGACGGCATTCACCAGCGCGAATGCATCTACATGAAGCGGGTCGTCGTGCGGAATTTGACGGAAGAGCCGAAGGACGTCCGGGTGTTTTTCCACCAGGACCTGATGATCGACGACAGCGAAGTCGGCGATACGGCGGCTTTTTTCCCGGCGAACCGGACGGTGTTCCATTACAAAAGATCGTCCTATTTCATGTTCAACGGACGGTCGCAAGGCGGCGGCATTTATCAGTTTACGACCGGCATCAAACGATTTCACTCGGCGGAGGGCACGTGGAGGGACGCCGAGGACGGCGAATTGATGGGCAATGCGATCGCGCAAGGGTCGGTCGACAGCACGATCAGCTTGCGGGCGGAACTGGCGGCCGGCGGCGAAAGCACCTTTTATTACTGGATGTCGGTGGGCAGCGATTTGGAAGAGGTGAAACGGCTCGATCAATACGTTCAGGAAAGCCATCCGGAAAAGCTGCTCAGCCGCATCGTCATTTACTGGAATCACTGGCTTGCCAAAGCCGACGCGGATTTCGGGGATTTGCCCGCTTCCGTCGTTCAGCTGTATAAGCACAGCCTCCTGATCGTACGGACGCAAATCGACGAGCGGGGCGCGATTCTGGCGGCCAACGATACCGACATTCTGCAGTACAACCGCGACCATTACAGCTACATGTGGCCGCGCGACGGCGCCCTGATCGCGGATGCGATGTCGCTGGCCGGGTATCACGGGACGATCGCCCCGTTTTTCGATTTCTGCAACCGGGCGCTTTCCCCGGAAGGCTATCTGTACCACAAATACAATCCGGACGGAACGGTCGGTTCCAGCTGGCATCCTTACGTCGTGCAGGGCAGCCCCCGGTTGCCGATTCAGGAGGACGAGACGGCGCTGGTGCTTTATGCGCTGTGGAAAGATTACGAGCGCCAAGGGGAAATCGAGCTTCCCCAGGCGCTGTATCCGACGCTCGTTCGCATGGCCGCCTCGTTCCTGTGCGATTTTATCGAGCCGACGCTCGGTCTTCCGCTGCCCAGCTATGATTTGTGGGAGGAGCGCTACGGCATTTGGACGTATACGACCGCGTCCGTCTACGGCGGTCTGATGGCGGCGTCGTACTTCGCCGACCTGTTCGGCGATTACGAGCGAAGCGACCGTTACCGCAGCGTGGCCGAGCGCATGAAGGCGGGGATGATCGCCCACCTGTGGGACGAAGATGCCGGCCGGTTCGCGCGGGGGCTCGTGCAGCGGGACGGCCAGTGGGTGAAGGACATGACGCTGGAAAGCAGCCTGTTCGGCCTGTTCGAATTCGGCGTGCTGCCGGCCGACGACGACCGGGTCGTCCGCACGATGGGCGCGATCGCGCAAGGCCTCGCCGTGCAGACGGAAGTGGGCGGCATCGCCCGCTATACGAACGACTACTACTTCCAACAGAGCGGCGACGTGGAGAAGGTGCCTGGCAACCCGTGGATCATCTGCACGCTTTGGGTCGCCAACTTCCAGATCGCGACGGCCCAAACGCTGGCGGATCTGGAACCGCCGAAAGCGACGCTCGAGAAGGTCACGAAGCATACGCTGCCGGGCGGCAACTTGCCGGAGCAGCTGCACCCGCACGACGGCTCGCCGCTGTCGGTGGCGCCGCTCACCTGGTCGCACGCGACTTACGTGAGCACCGTATGCAAGTACTTGCAGAAGCGGGAGAAGCTCGCGGCGGCGAAGTAGGAAAACGAATATTTTTAAAAAGGGACCCCTCCGATCGGCGGGCAATGCCGCCGATCGGAGGGGTCCCTTTTTCCATGATATGGGTTATAATAGGGGATGATCTGCGATCGAAGCGGGGGAGCGGCAACACATGAACTTAACCATTGAATTATTGGAGGACCCGAACGAAATTCCGTACGATCTTCTGCTGCTGGCCGATCCGTCCCGGGAGCTCGTGAACGAATACGTCGGCCGAGGGTACTGTTACGGGGCTTATTTGGACGGCGAACTTGTCGGCGAATTCGTCTTGATTCATACGCACCCCGGACGATGGAAATCGTCAACGTGGCCGTCAAGGGGTCTCGGCAAGGCCAAGGAATTGGAAGGCAACTGGTTCAAGCGGCCATAAGGGAAGCAAAAAGCCGTCAAGCGACCGCGCTGGAAATCGGAACGGGCAATTCAAGCATTTGGCAACTGAAGCTCTATCAAAGCTGCGGCTTTCGAATCGTCGGCGTCGATGTCGATTTTTTCGTGCGGAATTATGCGCAAGACATTTACGAGAACGGCATTCATTGCCGGGATATGATCAGGTTGCGGATGGAATTGTCGGGGTGAAGGAAGAGGAGGAGAACGATGCAACGAAGAACAGCCGGGGTCGTTTTCATCTGTATCGCCGCTTTCCTGTACGGAATTCGCTATATTAGCGCTGCGATATTCGGTTCGAACGCGTCAAGCTGGAGCTACGAGCTGTTCCGGGCAATGTTAGGCTATATCGGAAACGGTCCCCTTATCGCGAGCATCGCGTCCTTGATCGTCGGCATCGCGTACTTAGTCGCTTCGGAGAAGGACTGGCTGAAAAAGAACGCGGAACAAATCAAGGAAAACTGGAACGAGCCTGAACGGAAATGAACCTGTGCTCGCCAATATTGATTTTCCGGCAAGATCGTGCTATGTTTATTAACAAGTTAACAAAAAAATATTTGATTAAGCTTGATTTAATTTTTATGATTTGAAGCTCGTTCGTAAATTTTGTTAACTAATAAACAAAATATTTTTTTTAAGCAGGTGACCCCTAATGGAAGCGGATCTAACGCTCAGGCAACTGATATACGGCCAGTTTATTCATTTTATGCATCTGAACGAACAGCGCATGGAAGTCGAATTTCGCGAGTTCGCCGACAAAGCGCGGGAATTGAATCTGACCGCGTTCCCGAACAATTTGACCAGCATCCATGTCATCGACTGCATCGGCAACAACGAGCCGATCAACAACACGTCCGTTGCCGAAAAATTGAATTTGTCGAAAGCGAGCATCACGAAAATCAGCGCCAAGCTCCTTGAGGAAGGATTTATCAAACGCAGCCGGCTTAACGACAACAAGAAAGAGGTTTACTTCAGCCTAACCCCGAAGGGCAAGGAAGTCTTCGAATTGCACGAGACGTTGCACGGAATCCAAGAAAGCAAATTTTTGCGGTCCTTGAATTCGTTTTCGGAAACGGAACTGCATACGATTTTGAAATTTTTCCAGACGATGATTTCGCATTGGAACGCCAATCCATTGCCGAAAGGGGCGAAAAACCGATGAGCGTCGCGCAAACCGTAAGGGAGAGAAGGAGCATCCGCTCGTTCAACCGGCTGCCGGTATCCCGAGAGCTGATTCTGGAATTGCTGAACGATGCGGTATGGGCGCCGAATCACGGGCTTCGGGAGCCTTGGCGGTTTATTTTGATCGAAAGCCCGGAAGGGCGGGAAAGGCTGGCCGATTTGGCGGTGAACGCTTCCGGCAATATGATGCGGATGAAGCTGCTTCCGGCGAAATTAAAGGAATTGATGAAGAAGAAGATGGCCGAAATTCCCGCCAGCCTGGTGGTCGTGATGAAGGAGGAGAAAAACGAACATAAGCGGGAGGAGAATTTCGCGGCCGTCTGCTGCCTGATGCAGAACATGCAGCTGCTCGGGTGGGAGCGAAGGCTTGGCATGACCTGGACGACCTTCGAGTTCATCCGCTCTCCCGTTTTCCGCGAAGGCCTTGGCGTCAAGGAAGGAGAACAAATCGTCGGCATTTTGCATATCGGATACTTCGACAAGGCGCCGAATCCGAAACCGCGCACTCCCGCGGAGAAAAAGCTGACGATTTGGTAACCGGCCGTCACCCGGTACGCTCCCCGTTTTCATAATCGGGGCAAGGAAGCAGGAACCCGCCCGGGCCGCGTCGAAACCATACGTCGAGGCGGGCAGAAGCTTGCCGCAAGCCCACGGGAGGAAAAATGCGTTCGTATTGGCTTTGGCTGATTTTCTTGATCGCGGCGTGGCTGGGGGCGATGCTGCACATTTATCCGCTAGAACGCGAGATCGCATGGCGCTTGCTGCTGAGCGCCATGTTTTTTGCCGTTTACTTTCTTTTGCCGTTAATTCGGGAAAGGCCGGCGCTGTTGACGTTCGCAACGAGCCTTGCGGCTTTGCTCGCCGCCGTCGCGCTCTGGCCCGCAGCCGACGGTCCTCCGAATCCGTACCCGCTCATCTTGTTCGCGCTGCTTGTCGGCCATGCGGCATACAGCCTGAAGTCCGCCGGGGCGGCGGTCGCGGGCGCTTTTGCCGTCCTGGCAGCGTTTTTGCCGGTTTTGGCCGGTTATCCGAGCCTGCCGCTCCTCTTTCTCGTTTTATTTACGGCGATTTCCGCTGTCGCTCTGATCCAATTTCGCGTTTTGCTTTCCGAGCGGGAGGAGACGGCCGCGCGCGGCGAAGCGCTGCTAAGCGAATACCGGCGGTTGAAGCGCAGGCTGATTTCGGATGAAGAAGCGGCCAGGCAGGAGGAACGGGCTTATGTCGGACGGGAAATCCACGATTCCGTCGGACACAAGCTGAGCGCCTTGCTTATGCAGCTTGAGGTTTACCGGTTGAAGTCCGGCGGGGAAACCCGAGAGATGCTGACGCAGTTGAAAGGACTGGCCAAAGAAAGCCTGGAGGAAACGAGAAACGAAATAAAGGGAAATGAATGGAAGGCAGCCGTTTGGGAAACCGTATCGTTGTGATTATCCTAACGAAAGGTGCTATCCGAAATTGAAATGGTTAACGATATCCTGGGCGCTGCTCCTGCTTTCCGCGCCGCTTCCCGACAGTTTCTCGATCCGGTACAAGGAACAAATCGTGGAAAACGTCAAGCGTGCCGACTACGAATTATTGCCCGCCCTGCCAATCGTCGACCCGGAAAAATTCGAGCGGCTGCTTGAACGTCTGCACGAGCGCGTCTACGAACGGCCGCAAAATGCCACGATCGGCGAGAGCGGGCAAATTGTGCCGGAAAAAGTCGGTTACAGGCTGGATCGCAACCGATTTGCCGAAAAATTTTACGATTCGCTCTTCGGCAGCGGATCTCCCTCGATCGAAGTGCCGCGGACGGCGGTTTATCCGCGGGTCGACAGCGAGCTGCTGGCGCCGCTTCGAGAGAAGCCGATCGGCCACTACGTCACCTATTTTAATTCGCGAAACAAAAACCGGTCCCACAACATCGGCCTGGCCTCCAAAGCGATCAACAACACCGTCGTGTTCCCGGGGGAGACGTTTTCCTTCAATCGGGCCGTCGGCATTCGCACGATCTCGAGAGGATATTTGCCCGCGCCGATTATCGTGCGGGGCGAATTGTCGTAAGGGATCGGCGGCGGCATTTGTCAAGTATCCTCCACGCTGTTTAATGCGATCGACCGGGCGGGACTTACGATTGTCAAACGCTATTCGCATAGCCGGAACGTCCCCTACGTGCCGCCCGGTCGGGATGCCACGGTTAGCTGGGGCGGACCGGACTTCGTTTTCCTCAATCCGTACAATCAGCCGGTTCTGATTCGTACCTTTACGGGAGGGGGCCGGGTTTTCGTCACGGTATACTCCTCCGACGAAATCGAATATTCGCCGCGAGAAGTGCCTGGAATTTCCGAGCGGTTGCCTGAAGAGATCAAGCAAGAGAAGCCCGCCGGGAACCGGAAGATTGCGAGTCATTAGGCGGGATCCGCGGTCATCTCCCGCAGGCGCCAAGGCGATAACGGCGACTGCCGGAAATAGGCGAAACGGAACACGAGGTCCGATTTTTCGCGATTGCGGTACACGACGGCTTTCCATTCGGCACAGGCGTTCAGCGCGCCGTCTTCCGTCTCCTTCGGCCCGGCGTCCTCCGTCCGAATGGCGGTCACGGCATTCAATTCCCGAATGAGGGACGAAGAGCGTTCCTTCGGCATTCCCTCGGTCAGAAGCCGGACGATTTCCGCTTCCCGATGGTTCGCCGCCTCGATCATGCTTTGGGCAAGCAAGGCGGGCCCGGACGATTCGAAATACGGCCGCAACCGCCCAGCGGCTTTGAGAATCATCAATTGGTGGGCGGGGTCAGGGGAGTCGGACCGCTGCGTCGTGCTGTGCAAAAAATGGATGCAGAAATGGCCGGAAAAGCCGTTTTCGGGAATGCCGTCGCCGCCGTGCGGCATGCCGTTCATCGAAGCTGCGACATTTCGGCCGTTCGCGGAGACGATGACGGCTTTCCGTTTCCAGCTCCAGCGGTTTTGATATATTTTTTTCATGACGGCCGTGTCTTCCCTGGTCAAAGGCTGTACGTCTGCATGCGTTCGTCCGGCGCGGCGTTGAACCCGAAACGTCAAACCGGTTTCCGCGTCCCGAACTTGAAAAGTGCTCTTAAGCGGGAAGAACGATTTGGCTTCTTCCCATGAAAGAAGCTCGCCGTAGTGGCGTTGCCGAAGCTTCAGGGCTTCGTTGCGCAGCTTGTCCGACCATTTCTCCGGAAGGAGGAACCGCTTTCCTTCGGCATCGCTCCATAAATTTCCGGTTATGTCCAAACGCAACGCCATCGGAAGCGAAACTTCCGTCTCTACATAAACGTCCGTTAAAAGCGGAGCAAATTCCGTTTCCGCGGCGGCCGCATGCTTCAGCGCTTCGGCTAAATCGCGATCGCTCAGTTCGAGCCGGGTCGCGAATGCGGCTTCGGGACTTGTGCGCACGCTCAACGCGACGCTTGCCGCACGCGTTTCGGAACTTTGCGCATGAAGCGACGATGCCGGCGGAAAACCGAAAAAAATCGCAGCCGACACAAGCAACGGAAAAATCCGTTTCGTCATCACGATCCTCCTTGTTTTTCGCAAGAACACCCCCGAATCGACGGATCGGGAGGTGTTCTTTCATCCGTTATTGATTGACGTTTACGTGCGATCCCGCTCGGGATTGCGGCTGCGCATGCCGAGCAAGCCGAACAATCCGAGCAAACCAAGCCATCCCCAGTTGTTCCCGGCGCGGTTTGCGGCAGCTCTCGTCCGGTAATTTCCGCCGTTCGCAAAGCCGTCGTTCGCCGTGCCGTTCGTCGTCCCTCTGGTCGTATAGCCGTTGCCCGGCACGGTCGTGCCGGTATAGCCGGTATTCGGAACGACCGTTCCCGCGCCGGTTCCGGTTCCCGTGTAGGTACCATGGACTCCCGGTCTAGTCATCGTGCCGTTGGTGCCCATCGAATGAGTCGTTCCTTCCGCGACTGCAGGAACCGTCAGCATCAGGGAAATACCGGCCACCATCAGGCCGCTTGCCACCTTTTTGTTCATCTGTCGTCTCCACCTACTTGTTTTTATTTGTTCCTTGCATTAAGATTTCGTCTTTTTCGCTCACTTATGTATCGCAGCCTTTTCGAAACTCCTTCCAATTTATTGTCGATCCGGAAAGGATAACAACCGGAGCGAAAGGGGACGATAAACGGGCGAAAATCGTTTGCGGACCCGAGCGAACGGGGAAGGGCTGCAAAAGGGGGAAACATAAATGGATAAGGAAATGTCATACGGCGAGGACTACCGCTTTTTGCCTTTTACGTCTATAAAAAACGGAACGGGCCTGGAGGTCGGGCCGGATCTGTTTTGCGAAACGGTCCAGATCGTCAACGTCGTTTTCATCGGGAAGCCGGGCGGCGAGTGGGTGCTGGCGGATGCGGGAATGCCGCAATCGGCGGCCCAAATTCGGGCGGCCTGCCAACGGCGATTCGGGGAAAACGCCAAGCCGCAAGGGATCGTTTTGACCCATGGCCATTTCGATCATGTCGGCGCGATCGTCGAACTGCTCGACGAGTGGGATGTTCCGGTTTATGCGCATGAACTGGAAATGCCTTTTTTGACGGGACGGCAATCGTACCCTCCGCCCGATCCGGCCGTCGAAGGCGGGCTGGTCGCCAAGCTGTCCTCTCTTTTTCCCGTAGAACCCGTAAATCTGGGAACCCGGGTCGAAAACCTGCCGATGGACGGATCGATTCCCGTGCTTCCGGAGTGGCGATGGATTCATACTCCCGGTCATACGCCGGGGCATATCTCGCTGTTCCGGGAGCGGGACCGCGCTTTGGTCGCGGGAGACGCGTTCGTGACGGTTCGCCAGGATTCGCTCTTGAACGTATTTACACAGCAGCCGGACATGAGCGGCCCCCCAAGATATTTGACGACCGATTGGGAGGCTGCCCGCCAATCCGTGCGCAAGCTGCGGGATCTTCAACCGCAATCGGCCATTGCCGGTCACGGCATGCCGATGGAAGGCGAGCGACTGGCAGAGAGTCTGCGAAAATTGGCCGAGGAATTCGATTCGGTCGCCGTACCCGACTATGGGAAATATGTAAAGCACTAGGCTACTTGCGAAAATGATTCGCTTGAATCGGGGTCATCCGGATATCCGGCTGGCCTTTTTACTTTGAAGATGAAACTCTCCCGTTTTTCCAGGTCCCGATTATGCTATGATAAAGGACAAGGATGGAAAAAAACCGGATCTCGGATCGCAAGGAGACACAATGCATCGGATAAAAGGCATTATGTTCGATATGGACAATACGCTGCTTCGCTCGGCCATCGATTTTCCGGAGATGAAGCGGGAGATTTACGCTTTTTTGGCCGGCCACCGGCTTCTGGACGAGGATTGTGCGTTCCAGCGGGAGACGTCTTCGACGCTAATTCGGCAGGCTCGTCAGACGGGCCGGTTGACGAAAGAACTGGAAGAGGAAACCTGGGCGATCGTCAGGAAGCACGAGGTGAAGGGGATGGCCGGCGCCGAATTGGAGCCGGGCGTCAGGGAACTGCTCAACGGACTCGTCGGCTGCTATCGTTTGACGGTCGTCACGAACAACTCGGAGGAAGCGGCGCGTGCCGCATTGGCCGAAAACGGCATTCTCTCTTTTTTCGATCTCGTTGCGGGCCGGGAACGAATGGCCATGCTGAAGCCGTCGCCCGACGGTTTTGTCTACGTTCTCGAAAGTTATCCGGATATACCGGCTTCGGAGTGGATTTCCGTCGGCGACTCCTGGATCGACGGCAAGGGGGCGCAGGAGGCGGGCATCCGGTTTGTCGCGTATGGGACCGATATCGCCAAAATGAGGGAATCCGGCGTCGAACCGGACGGCAAAATCGATCATATCGGCCAGTTGCTCGATTTTTTGGCGTCCGGATAACGTCCCGGGTCCGCTCGCCTGCAAACGTGCGAGAGTGGAGGGGGTTGGCGGTCATGAGAAAAGAAGTGAAGCTGATGTTCGAATCGGCGATCGTCTCGGTTTTGGCTGTCGTCCTATTGGCGGTTTGCTTGGCAATACGTGGATATCTTTTGACAAAATCCTATAAGCCGGGCTTGTTTTATGATTATGAAGAGATAACCCAACTTTCCGGCCGCGTTGTGATCGCGTGGAACCGGCCGTTCGATTGGGGGAGATTTGCCCTTTGGTTTTTCCTGTTTTTCGTTATCTATTATTCGATCCGATTGCTATGGATAAAAGTACTTCGGAAAAGACGATAAAAGCTGGGGGCGGGATGGTTGAGAAGCGCTTTAAACGTAATGGGCTTCGTTTTGCTAGGCTTCGGTCTGTTATTGGGATTGGCGGGCAAAAATTTGGTCTTGATCTTCGGGGACTATTTTGCGGCCTAACGCTGCTGGCATTATCCAGAATCATCAAGCTGGTCGAACCGTTGCACAATCAGGCGCTGCATATTCCTTTCACAACGAGCCAACTGCTCGCGATCTTGCATAAATCCCCGGCCTTTTCCGTCGACTCGCCTCATTTTGAAGTTTACCCGAACAATGAAATCCCGTATCCGCTTCCGCTGCTGGATGGCGAATATTATATTCGAGCCAAAGTTTTCTACAGCTACCTGAGTCAGGAGGGAAGCGCTTATACGTTCTCTTTGCCGGACGCGAGGCCTGAAACGCTTCATTGCTCTTACTCGTATTACAATGGCGCGGACTTATTTTCCGTGAACGATCAAGTGTACGTACGACTGAGAAAATTGGGATTAACGCCGAACATGGTCGGAAACAAAGCCGTGCTTGAACGTACGGCTAACTGATTAGATGAATGCATATGTAACGCATAAAGACGAAAGGTGATTTCGTAATGACAGAGCCCTTGTTCGAGCTTATCTTGCAGGAAATCGGTTCGGAGCTCGCTCCGCAAGGTTTTCAAAAAACGAAACAGCAGCATCAGCCCCAACTTTCCGATACGCGTTACGCCGTATTTGACGGCACGGACAAACTCGTGCGGGTCATTTGGGACGGAAGGCAGCGTACGCTGGCAGTACGCGTGTACGCTAAACGGAAATTTTTATCCAAGCTTGCCAAAGTGCTGATCGGTCAAAACGATACCGAAAAATTGGTCAACGAAACGACGATTCGGTACGCGGAAATGAGCTCGATGACCGACGAGCAAATCGTCCGGCAATGCGTCCTGGCCGCGCGAACCGGAAAATAGCGCTTTGGGACGCTAAATCGAACCGCCTAAATCCGCATTGACAAAAAAACGAAGGTTCATCATAATATAGGAAAAGATGTTCGGGAAGCACCCTTACAAAGCCAAACACGCGGCGTGTTGCTTTGCTGGGGTGCTTTTGTTGTCAAAAGCCGCGGAGCGAAGAAGTCCTTGTATTCCGAATAGGGGGATCCGGTTGGAACACTTGCTGATCCAGGTGCTAGACGAAGTGAAAAAGCTGGGCGGCCGGATGGATTCGCTCGACTGCAGCATGGAAACGATGAATAGCCAATTCGTTTCGATGGATAGCCGCATGATTTCGATGGATAGCCGCATGATTTCGATGGAAAGTCGCATGATTTCGATGGAAAGTCGCATGATTTCGATGGAAGAGGACATAACATCCTTTCGCGGAGAAGTTTATCGACGTTTCGATGAGATGGATATGCGTTTAGACAGCGTGGACACGCGACTGGACAGTATGGATATGCGTTTAGACAGCGTGGACACGCGACTGGATAGCATGGATATGCGTTTAGACAGCGTGGACACGCGACTGGATAGCATGGATATGCGTCTAGACAGTGTGGACACGCGACTGGACAGTATGGATATGCGTTTAGACAGCGTGGACACGCGACTGGACAGTATGGATATGCGTTTAGACAGCGTGGACACGCGACTGGACAGTATGGATATGCGTCTTGACCGTATCGAGCGTAAGCAGGACGCCATATACGAGGAAGTCGTCCGTAATTCCGAAACGCTGACCGTTGTGAAAGCGTCTATTCGCCAAGCGAACGAATATTTGGCGGATTCTCCGTTCAAATCGTCTTGACGTCCCGTTCTCAACCGATGTGGATAAGTTAGGAGGTGCTAAATTGCCGCATGTCAGAATTCGCTGTACGGGATTGATCGTCAAAAAGGATGCCGTCTTGCTGGTCGAATACGACGATAACGGCGTTCATTATAATTTGCCGGGAGGAGGACTGGAGCCGGGGGAAACGATCGTCGAAGGCGTCGCGCGGGAAATACGGGAAGAAACGACCGCGGAAGTGGAGGTTGGGCGGCTTGCGCTCGTGTACGAAATGGCTCCGCATAAGCAGTCCGGCGATTACGGGCGCGATGAAAAACATGGTCTCCATCTCATTTTCGAATGCGCTCTGAAAGAAGGCTCGGAGCCAAAGCTGCCGCCGCTGCCGGACCCGCTTCAGTCCGCGGTAAAGTGGGTTCCCGTCACGGAGCTGGATTCCGTTTTGCTTATCCCCAATATTGCGCCTCAACTAATAAGCTATCTGACGGGAGACAACCGAGACGCCGTGTTCGTCGAAGACTATCGGTTGGAGCGGCTTCGAATCGAAACTTGATATCCGAAGTCTCAAACGTTCAGAACGCCGTTCCGCCTGATTTCATCTGCATTTAATAATCGAATGTTACGCTAATGATGGACGTTCACTATTATTCAGATTCCCTGGGAGGTTTTTGCGTACATGAGAATCGTCGTCGCAGGCGGAGACGGATTTTGCGGTTGGCCTACCGCCCTTTATTTATCCCGAAAGGGACATGAAGTCACGATCGTCGACAGCCTCGTTCGCCGCAAATGGGACGAGGAGCTTCGTTCGAATTCGCTGACGCCGATCGCCTCGCTCGAGGACCGGATCGCCCGCTGGAAAGAGCTTACCGGGCGGGAAATTCAATTGTACATAGGGGATTTGAATCATTATGACTTTTTAAGAACGGTACTTGCGCAAACCCGGCCCGAAGCGTTCGTGCATTTCGCGGAACAGCGTTCCGCCCCCTATTCGATGATCGACCGGGAACACGCCGTATTTACCCAAGTGAACAACGTGGTAGGCACGCTTAACGTCATCTATGGGATCAAGGAGGTCGTGCCGAACTGCCATCTGATCAAGCTCGGAACGATGGGGGAATACGGAACGCCCAACATCGATATCGAGGAGGGCTACATTCGGATCGTTCATAACGGCAGGGAAGATGTCCTGCCCTACCCGAAACAGCCGGGTTCCATGTACCACCTTTCCAAAGTTCACGACAGCCACAATTTGATGTTCGCCTGCCGGGTTTGGGGGCTGAGGGCAACCGATTTGAACCAGGGGGTCGTTTACGGACTGCATACCGACGAAACGCAGATGGATCCTCTGCTGGTCAATCGTCTAGACTATGATGGGGTGTTCGGCACCGCGCTTAACCGATTCCTTATTCAAGCCGCCATCGGCCACGATTTGACCGTTTACGGCGAAGGCGGCCAAACGCGTGGGTTTCTGAACATTCGCGATACGATCCGCTGTATCGAGATTACGGCTGAAAATCCCGCGGAAAGCGGCGAATTCAGGGTGTTCAACCAATTCACGGAGGAATTTTCCGTGTTGGACCTTGCGGAGAAGGTACGGAGGGTTGCGGAGCGGGAAGGCTTGAACAGCCGCATCGTCCATTTGGACAATCCGCGCGTCGAGAAAGAGAAACATTACTATTTCGCGAAAAACACGAAGTTGAAGGATTTGGGTCTCGAGCCTCATCTGCTGACGGACGAAGCGCTGCTCGACATTTTACAAACGGCTATCAAGCATAAGGACCGCGTGCTGACGGAAAACGTTCTGCCCAAAGTAACCTGGAAATAGCGAAAGGAGGAAGCGCGGATGAAGATCGCCATCGTGACCGAAACGTTCCTCCCCTCGACGGATGGCATCGTGACCCGTCTCCTCGCGACCGTCCGCTGGCTTCGGGATCAGGGGAATCAGATTACGGTCATCGCGCCCGACCTTGGGATAAGCGAATATGACGGCATAAAAGTCGAAGGCATTCCCGCCCGTCCCTTCTTTTTGTATCCCGACAAGGAGCTGGCGATGCCCAGCCGCCGGGTCGGCGCCATCCTGCGCCGAATTCAGCCAGACCTGCTGCATGTCGTGAACCCGGCCGTGTTGGGGGTGGCGGGAATTTATTATGGCCGCAAGCTGCGCTTGCCCTTGGTCGCCTCTTACCATACACAAATCCCGAAATACGCCGATTATTACCGGCTTCCGTTTCTGAAGCCGATCTTGTGGACGTGGCTTCGCCTGCTTCACAACCGCGCCGACCTCAATTTGTGCACCTCCAAATCCGTGCAGGAGGAGCTGATCGCGCAAAAATTCCGCAGCGTCCGACTGTGGAAACGAGGCGTCGACACGGCGCGGTTCGGGCCGCAGCATCGGAAGGACAGCATGCGTCTGCGCCTGTCCGGAGGAAAGCCGGCTTCGACCATCCTGCTCTATGTCGGCAGGCTCGCCGCCGAAAAAGGCATCGAACGGATTCGGGAAGTGCTGGCAAGCTCCCCGGGCACATGCCTTGCCCTTGTCGGCGACGGACCGCATCGTCCTTATTTGGAGCGCTATTTTCAAGGGACGAATGCGGTGTTTGCCGGGTTCATGCACGGAGAGGAGCTGGCGCAAGCTTACGCTTCGGCCGACCTTTTCGTTTTTCCGTCCACGACCGAAACGCTCGGTCTTGTCATCCTGGAAGCGATGGCGTCCGGGCTTCCGGTCGTAGCCGGCCGCAGCGGCCCGACGTGCGAGCAGATCGAAGACGGAGTAACGGGCGTGCTGTTTGATGCGGACCGGCCGAGAGGCATGAAGGAGGCGGTCGATCGACTCGCGGGCGACGCCGATTTGCGGCAACGAATTTCGCGCGGCGCTGCCGAACTTGCGAGCCATGTAGGCTGGGACGAGCCCTCCGAGCAGCTTCTCGGCTACTATCGGCAAGTGCTTCAAGGGGACTTGCGCAAAGCCCCCAGCCCATCGGTTGACACGCGCAGTCCCTGACTCAAGGACTAAACCGGGAATACAGACGGCATATCAGATCCTTTCGGCTCTCGACGCCTATTTGGCAAAGATCGATTTGCAAAGATTCTGAACCGTGTATGCGGAATGTGCAGCTCCCGGGTCGCTTACGATCGTTCCTCTTCCCAGGCGCGGATTTGCCGAACGAAGGTTTGAAGCAGCTCGCGCGAGCCGTACGTTCGGCTAAAATCCTCGACGCCAAGCCAGCCGTCGTAGCCGACGGATTTCAGCGCGGACAGCACGCGCTTCCACGGGACGATACCGCTTGCGATCGGCCGCCAGTCGCATTTCCATTCTGCCGGCGCGAGCGGATCGGGTTCGGCTTCGCCGCCGGAGGCGGCGGCCGCAAAGGGCATAGTTTCGCCGCTCTCCGAGAGCGCGACTTGCGCCCAGGCGGCATTTTTGACGTGCACATGAGCAAGATAGGGGCCGAGAACCTCGACGCCAAGCCGCCATTCTTCCATTCCTTCGTGAATCATGTTGCCGGGATCGTACAGCACCCCGAAACGTTCCGGCGAGTATCGGGATACGAGGCGCCAAGCCGCCGACGCGCTCGCCGCGATCGTACCGTGATGCGTCTCGACGAGCGCTTTGACGCCGTAATCGCGGGCCAGCTCGTCCACCTGATCCATGTAGGCATACGCCGCCTCCAGTTGTTCCGGATAGCGGACCCGCTCGTTATAGGCGGGCACCCCGATGCGGACCATGCCGCACCCGAGAGATGCGGCGAGACGGAATCTCGCTTCGGTCTCCTCGACATCCCCGCACGTCAAATACGGTACGAGGGCGAGATTCGTCAGGCCGCTGGCCGATGCCAGGTCGCGAATGCGCGCCGCCTGCTCCTCCGAAGCGTCCGGCGGGATCGTACAGCGGTTGTTGCCCCAGAACGAAGGCGGCTCGGCCATTCGTTCCGGAGGCGTTTCTTTGCATCTCCATTCGACGCCCTGGATTCCGGCGGCTCGGGCAACGGCGCACAGCTCGGCCGGCTCCAGATCGGGAGTTGCCACGGTAAATACGGACAGCTTGAACAAGGCGAACACGCTCCTTCAGCTTTTTGGCTATCGATTGGAAAAGCAATATATACCGACTAATGAATTCTAGTGAATTCGGTTACATTCTAGCACACGATCCGTTCGGCGGAAGCGCCGGAACGAAAGGGCGTAACGAGAGTCAACGTCTCCCCGCATCATCTTTTTCCCGGTCAATTCGGACGGCGTTCCGTTTTGCCGCAACTTTTTTCCAGGATATCAAGTATGATATGATACCGGGATGAAGCTGAAAAAGGAGGTGCGCGCCGATGAGCCGCCAAACGCGCCATGCGTCGATCGGAGGGGCATTGGGCACCCCCATTTTGCTCGTGTTGACGGGCACTTCGTTTCTTTGCCTGCTGCTGCTGATCGTACGGGCCAATCAATTGGAACTGGATTTCATCAAACATCGTTTTCTGCTGTGGAACTTGTTTTTGGCGTGGATTCCGCTGTTCGTTTCGATGGCGACCATGAGCCTGGAAAGACGGAGGAGAAGCGGCAAGCCCGGCTTCGCGTTTTTCCTGTTGGCGATCGTCTGGCTGCTGTTTTATCCGAATGCGCCCTATTTGACGACAGATCTTATCCATCTGATCGCCGACCCGAATTACATTTGGTCGAAAATCAACGAGTCGCTGCTCGTCTGGTACGATCTCGTCATCTTTTTTATATTTTCCTGGGCTGGGTTGCTGCTCGGTTATTTGTCCATGCGTCAGTTTCACCACATCATTCGCCATTACGGCGGTCCCGTCGCGGGCTGGGCGTTTATATTCGCGACGTCGTTTCTGGGCGGATTCGGGGTTTATCTCGGCAGGGTCGTCCGCCTGAACAGCTGGGACGTTCTTTTTAGCCCGTTTCGCCTGATCGAAGGCGTGCTGGGAGGCCTCGATCATCGCGGAGCGATTTTCACCCTCTTGTTCGGCATGCTCATTCTGATCGTTTACTTGTCGCTGTACGGTCTAGGCTCGTTGACGATGCAAACGCCCAAAAGCGCGAGGCCCGATCCGGAGCCGGCCGGCGGGAACGAACCGTAAGCCGCGTTTCGAGAATCGAAGCGTCGTCTTAAGCCATAAAAGAGAAGCGCCGTCCGCGATGCCCGAGAGGCAACGGGGCGGCGCTTTTTTCGGGCGGGCTCAACGGAAGGCGGGAAGCCAGTTGCCGTGCGCTTCGATCAAATCGTCGCAAAGCGAAAAGATATCGTCGATCGACAGCTCGGCCGACGTATGCGGATCCAGCATGGCCGCGTGGTAAATATGCTCCTTCTTGCCGGTACGGGCGGCTTCCAGCGTCAACAGCTGCGTGTTGATGTTCGTCCGGTTAAGGGCGGCCAATTGCGGCGGAAGATCGCCGATATAGGTCGGGTTGATTCCGCTCGTGTCGACCAGGCACGGCACTTCGACGCAAGCTTCCTTCGGCAGGTTTGTAATGAGCCCCGTGTTCATGACGTTGCCGCCGATTTTGAACGGGACGTTCGTTTCCATCGCTTCGAAAATATAGGAAGCGTATTCGTGCGACCTTTCATGCGTCAGATTGCGGTCGTTGACGAGCGATTCGCGCATGTCCTTCCATTTGGCGATCTGCTCGACGCAGCGGCGCGGATATTCGTCAAGCGGAATGTTGAAGCGTTCGATCAATTCGGGGTAATTGCGCTTAATAAAATAAGGATGGTACTCGGCGTTGTGCTCCGACGATTCCGTGACGTAGTAGCCGAAACGCAGCATCAGTTCGAAACGGACCATATCGTGATGCTTTTCCTTTTGCTTTTCGGCCGCCCTGCGCTTGATCTCCGGATATAAGTCTACGCCGTCCTTGGTCGCTTCGAGCAGCCACGCCATATGGTTGATGCCGGCGATCTTCGTTTTGACGCCTTCCGTCGAAAGTCCGAGCGCCTCGAACAGATGCGGGACGCACACCTGCACGCTGTGGCACAGGCCGACCGTTCGGACGCCGCCGAGGGTAATCATCGCGTTCGTCAGCACGGCCATCGGATTCGTATAGTTCAAAAACAACGCGTCCGGGCAGACGTCCTGAATATCCCGCGCGAAATCGAGCATGACCGGGATCGTGCGAAGGTTGCGGAAAATGCCGCCGATGCCGACCGTATCGGCGATCGTTTGACGCAGGCCGTATTTCTTCGGAACTTCGAAGTCGGTAATCGTGCACGGGTCGTATCCGCCGACCTGAATCGCGTTGACGACGTATTTGGCTCCGCGCAGCGCCTCGCGCCGGTCGCCGTACGCCTTGATGACGCAGGTGCTGCCGACGGAAGCTTTCAGGTTGTTCAACATTTGCTCCGAGTCGGACAGCCGCTCGGCGTCGATGTCGAATAGCGCGATTTCAAAGCCTTGAAGCGACGGAGTCTGCAAACAGTCTCCCAGTACATTTTTGGCGAAAACGGTGCTCCCCGCACCGAGAAAAGCGATTTTGGACATGATCGACACCCTTTCGGATTTTTCGCTTGTGAGAAGGCCTTCTGCGTTCTAGAATAGAGGAATAAGCCTCGTTTCGGATATGGATGGAAGCGATGTCTATATGGAATTTTGTAGTCAGGTGAGCGGAGGCGATGGGCTGATGAAACCCTTTTCGGAGCGAATAGCCGTCAATCCTAATCCGGGCGAAAACGGGGAGATGACCGTCCTGTTTTCCGGCGTGTCGCAAACGAAACCGGATCACCGCCTGGGTCCCCAGGTGCTGGATTATGCGCTTGTGCATGTCGTCGAGGAAGGCAAGGGCTATTTCCGTTGCGGAGAGACCGAATACGAGCTGGGGCCCGGCGATTCTTTTTTCATCCTTCCCGGCGTTATTCACTCGTACCGTTCCGATTCGGAAACCCCATGGAAGTACCGCTGGATCGCCTTCCGGGGACCCGCGCTTCCCGGCTGGCTGCGGCGCGCCGGCATCTCCCCGGCCCGCCCGGTCATTCGGCAGAAGGACGAGGCGCCGCTGGCGCCGCTGGCCTCGGCCGAGAGCGCCTTCCGGCGGGGCGGGGCCGCCGCCGATCTCGAGGCGGAAGGCTGGCTGCGGCTGGCCTTTGCCTCGTGGGCGGAAGCGAACGGGGAGAATCGGCCGTCTGCCGATGGAGTCGGGAAATCGGGCGTCCAGGCGCGGGAGGCCGAGCGGGCGGCTCTCTGGCTTCAGGCGCAGTTGGGGCAGCCCATCACGATCGAACGGATGGCGAAGGAATTGGGCTACCACCGGACCCATTTGTCCAAGCTGTTCCGCCAACAGTTCGGGATGCCGCCCGTCCGCTATTTGCAGAAACTGCGACTGGAGCGCTCGCGGGCGCTGCTGCGCGAGCCGCTCACGGTCGAGGAAGTCGCGGCCGCCGTCGGCTATGCGGATCCGCTTTATTTTTCCAAATCGTTCAAGCGGCAGTACGGCGTCACGCCTACCGACTACCGGAAGGGAAAGGCTTGAAAATCCGGCTTGCGGAACCATGACGAGCGGGCTTTCGTATGAGATAATAAGAAAAAGCTAGGAGGCGTTCACGATGAGCATATTCAAAAAAATTACCGAAACCGTGAGCAAAGGGGTATCCACCGCGACGGAAAAGGCTCAGCAAACGGTTGAAATTACAAAGCTGCATACGCAAATCGCCAACAAACGAAAAGAAATCGACAAGAAACAGGCCGCGATCGGCGAGGCGGTGTTCGGCGCCTACCTCGAGAAGGATCTGTCCAAGGCGGAGCAGTCGATCATCCCGATCTGCGAGGCGATCGTAGGCATCCGCAGGGAAATAAGCGCGCTCGAAGACCGCATTCGCGAGCTCCGCAACGAAAAGGAGTGCGAATGCGGACAGAAAGTCGAGTTCGACACGAAGTTTTGCCCGGCGTGCGGGCGGAAATTCGAAGAGCCGGTTCATGCGGCCGCCGAAGTGGTCGACGCGTCGCCGGAGCGGGAGCAGGCCGCGCTCCCCTTGGAAGAAGCGCGCGAAGACGAGATCGAGCCGGCCGATGCCGGGCCGGCGCAGGAAGTCCTTTCCGTCGAGACGGAGAAACGTTGCGCCCGGTGCGGCGAACCGTTGGCGGCGGAGGCCAGGTTCTGTCCGAGCTGCGGAAACGCCGCAGAGCCGGCGTAAACGATAGATATCGTAACGTCATTTCCGGTCACCCTTTGGGGTGGCCGGTTTTTTTTGTTGCGATTCCGAAATTTATACCGGCTTATGCGCAATATTTTGAAGACATTTCAACAAATATGTTATAAAATATTACATTAAGATAGAGAAAAAAAGAATATCCCGTTTTGTGTTACGATTAATGACACAGAGAAATCGAAGCGCTGGGGGGAGCTAGTGTGTCGGTTTATTTAAAACTGGGTCTATGCACGCACAGGAGGGACAGGGATGGCCGCAATGCCTCGAAAGGAAACCGCATCCGGCAGCAAACCGGAACATGCCTCGTTGACCGTCAAAGAATTGCTCATGCTGCCGCTGCTTAAGCAGGCGAAGCTAATCGCCGGGGAAAGGGGCGTATCCGCCGCGATTACCCGGATCAGCTTGCTGGAAACGGCGGACGTCTCGCCTCGGGTTCGCATGGGCGAGCTGCTTCTTGCCGGCGGAGCGATGCTGCGCGAACAGTCGGACCGTTTCCGGCAGATGATCCCGGACCTCGTTCAACGCGGTTGCGCCGCCATCGGGTTCAAACCGGATCGCCCTTCCGGCGAGCTGCCGAAGGAAGTCGCCGAGGAAGCGGCCATACATGGATTGCCGATCGTCGAATTGCCGTACGCCTTGTCCTTTTCGGATTTGGTTCGATCGGTCATGGAACGGCTGCTCGCGCAGGAATCGGTTCAGTTGACCGAATTGCAGGGCCGAATTCACCATATGACACGCCTGCTTCTGGACGGAAACGGGCTGTATGCCTTTTTGGACGCGATGGAAAATATGCTCGGCAATCCCGTTGCAATCGTCAGGGATCAGGATAAGCCATGGCTTTCCGAAAGCTTGCGAAGCGCCGATGCGGTCGAAGTATGGCCCTTCGTGCAAATGCTGGCGGGCCGTCATGCCGGGAAGCTGTCAAGCGGCGGCTTTACGCTGATGCAGAATGTCTGCCGGGTATACGCGAGTCCGGTGCCGGCCAGCCGCTTCAAGCCGGCATGCCTCGTGCTTTTGGAACGCAACCGGGAAATTCAGCCGCTTGACGTCGTGACGGTCGACCGGCTCGCGTCGCTGACGGGTCTCGAACTGGCGAACGTGGAGGCGGTTCGCGAGGTGGAGGGGAAGTACGTCGACCAGTTTCTCCAGGATTGGCTGTCGGGCAAGCTCGTTTCCGAGCAAGACTGGAAGCTTCGGGCGGAGGTGTGCGGCTGCTCGCTGCCGGAGGAGACGCCGTTGTGCGCCGTGCTCGCGGGATTCGGCGAAGGGGAGCAGTCCCAGGAGAAGCTTAGGGAAATGGCGCGGAAAATTCGCTCGGAACGCCTGCAGGCGGCGGATTCCGTCTTGTCGGCGCCGGTCGGCGCCGACCTGGTGCTGATCGTGCCGGTGCCCGATACGGGCCGGCTCGAAGCGCGAGCCGATATAACGGAATCGGGCGTGATGCAGCGGCTGCATGACGAATTGCGGCAGCTTCTCGGGGAAGAAAGCCTTCGATTGTTCGCGGGCCGCCCGGCGGAACGTCCGGAACAGCTGTCGGCAAGCTTGTCCCAGGCCAGGAGGGCGAGGCAGGCGGCGGACGTTTGCGGACTGGACGGGAATATCGTGACTTACGACCGGCTTGGCGTCTATTCCCTGCTTTATTTGATTCCTTCGAGCGAGGAACGGGATCAATTTTTGCAGCGCTTTTCGATTCCGCTTCAGCATGCCGACAAGCGCGGCGGGGGACGGCTCGTGGAAACGCTGGAGATGTTTTTCCGCTGCAACGGCAACATTAAGCTGACGTCGGAGAAGTTGTACGCGCACTACAACACGGTCGTCTACCGGCTCGAGAAAATTCAGAACATTCTCGGCATTTCGTTGGACGATCCGGAGGACCGGCTTCAACTGCAGTTATCGCTCAAACTGTGCCACATCACGCCCGGAGGAGCGGGAACGGGTTGAAAACGACGACGGCCGAGAGCCTTGCCGGATGCATTCGGCAAGGCTCTCGGCCGTCGAACGGACGGATTATGATGAGCCGCTTACCAGCAGGCGCGA
The DNA here is from genome assembly GCF_016937515.1 of Cohnella algarum. Taxonomy (NCBI): domain Bacteria; kingdom Bacillati; phylum Bacillota; class Bacilli; order Caryophanales; family Paenibacillaceae; genus Cohnella; species Cohnella algarum. Next base: position 5,588,906 of record NZ_JAFHKM010000002.1, on the reverse strand, counting down.
AGGATGATGACGAGCAAAATAAACAGAACGAGGGCGAATGCAGCCGCTCCCATGCCGCCATATCCTTGGCCGTAACCTGCTCCTGCAACCGGGTAACCCATAGCGATAACCTCCCGCATTAGTGTGTGTGATGGCGTATCACAATGTCAGCATATGCGGCAGGCGGACGGCGACCTGTGCGTTTGCACCGGTCGGAACGTCCTTGCTTCGAAAATCAGCGGATGACCCGGTCGTTGAAATGCCGGATGTGCAAAACGCGCGCCAACGCGTCATGAGGTCCCCCGCACCCTACGCGAAAGATGGAGGACGTGGAGACGCCAAGCACGGAAACGCGGCCGACGCGAATCGCCCCGTCATCCGATGCGGTCGTAACGGCGACGTCAAGCGGTTCGCCGGGCTTGGGCCGCGGCAGGAAAAAAAGCGGGTAAGAAGCAAACTTCACTTCGTCGCCTTCGAAATTCGGCACGGCCCGCTGAACGGCAATAACCCGGTTGCGCTGATCCGACTGCCGTTTCGTATCTCCGAATTGGACGATTCCCGCCTGCGAGACGGTGTTGACGAAGACGCGCTTGACGACCGAGGTGCGGCACGCGATCATTCGGTTTCCTCTTCGGGGAGCGCGGGCAGCGGCGCGAGAGGGCCGACGATGACGGATTCGGGCGGCGTGTCGAAATAGGAGTACAGCGTCAGCGATTCGGTATCCCCGACTAGCAGCGAGGAGGAACTGGAAATGCCGACGACGCGGATCGATCCGACCGTCACCGGACCGTTTCGCACGTTCATTTCCATGCTTGGCGTCATTCCGTCTCATCCCCCTTGCTTTCGCTTTTTCCATTCATCCCGTTCAAATAGGCGGATATCGCCGCTTCGATATCGCGTTTCGTTTTTTGCATGACCGAATCCTTCCAGCCTTGCTTCTCCGCATCGGTTCCGTTTGCGGGATACCGAACGTTTTTCGCGTAATAATGGACCCTCGGATTCAGTTGCGACTTGATGTCTTTCACGATCAATTTCCGGTGCGCGCCGTCAAGCGGAACTCCCATGCGATCCGATAGTTCGTCGAGCATCGCCGGCGCCTCGCTGTCCATGTAAGTAGCGGCTTCTCTCTGCAGGGCGCGGATTTGTTCGTCCTCCGCGTCGCCTCCGTTTGCGGGCGCCGTCCACATGCCGGGCGCCGATACGTCGAACGATTCCGGGGCTTGCATGCCCTGGGGCGATAACCCGATGTTCAGCGTCCCGTCCAGCCGGGAAACTTTCAATTGATCGAAATGATACTCCACATGGACCGGCGGCGTTTTTTTCAGCTCCTGCATTTCGTTTTGCATGGCTTGAAGCTGATTGCGAAGCTCCTCCAGCCGCTGCTCCAGATTGCGGATATGCTGAACGCACGCTTGCCATTGGGCGGGGGAGGGGCCGTACCAAAAGTTCGTCATGTTCCTTCCTCCTTTGCCCCCCACTGATCTCCTGACCCGACGCTGTCAAAAGCTCGCTGTCGCTAGCTTGGATTCGGAAGCGGGACGAACGAAATCTCCTGCGCCCCCTCGCCCGCTTCGCCCAACGGAGCGGCAGGGCCGGTATATCCGCCCATATTGTACAGCTGCGAAAGCGATTGAATGCTGCCCGCGCTGCCGATTTGCAAAACCGAGGAGTTCGTGACGGCATCCACGCGCAGCTGCTGAATCGTGATTTGCTGATGAACATTCCACTGGATCATGTTGCGACACCGCTGTTTCCGCCGACCTTATTTTCGCTGGAGTCCTGAATGTCCTCGTCATTCGTATTGGTTGCGCTGATGGCGTTGTTCGTCCGCGACAGGTCGCCGGTGACGAACGATCCGGCCCCCGCGTACGACTTGGAATTGCTGGACGGGCTGTTTTGCAGGTTATCCCGAACTGCACGATCGCTCCCGAGCCGACGCTCAAAATTTTAACGGCTCCGACGATGGATGGCATGGGCGCAACGACTCCTTTGCAGGGATCATGCTGCATTGTATGAAGGCGAATGCCCATGGGTTCATGGACAAGCAGTCTGGAACGGAGACGTCGAGCCGGGCATAGGATGACTGGAGGCTCCGCGTTTGGAGGGAAGACGATGAGTTCCTTTTTTGATAGCGGCCCGCTCCCGGATTTTAAGGAAATCCAAAAGTGGCTCGGAAAAGATTTGCCCTGGAAGCTGGCCGAACAATGGGACAAAGCCAATGACGGCTCGTGGCTGAACGACTATATCCAATCGGTGTTGCGGAAAGCGCGAACGGGCGCGGACGCGGGAACGGGCACGAACGCGGGAACCGGAATGGAAAAAAAAGAAACGCTGCGGACTGATGTGTCGAAAAACGACAAATTTGTGACGGTTCGAATTTGGCTGCCCGCGAATGCCGCCCTCAAAGACGTTCGTTTGTTCGCCGCCCCGGACCGGGTCAAATTGACCGGACTGCCGAACGGCCGGAAACATGCGGTAAAATTGCCCGCGCTCGTTCTGCCGCGATCCGGAAAGGCCGACTGGAATGAGGGAAAGCTGCAGGTGCGGTTCCGGCGGCGCCCGCCGCAACGCGACGAAGTGGAATTGTTCATCCGCGAATGAACCGTTATAATCGAGCTTAAGGCGTCCGCGACGGGAGCATGGGCCGGGACGGACCGAAGACGTGCCAGGGAGGATCGGAATAGTGGAAATAACGGACGTATCCTATGTTTCGTTCGGGCTTTTCGTAACGGGAGTTTTGTTTATCCTGCTTGTCGGCTCGTTGCTGAGTCTGGGCGTGGTCAGCTTTTTTCAAAAACGCAACCGTCGGGGCGGACTTTACCTTGCGGGCTCGGCGTTGTCGTTTGTCGTCATGGTCCTCGTCGTGGACCGCTGGTTCGCCTGACGGGGATTTCCCGCCCGGGTCCGAATGCCTATGGACGGGCGGCGCTGTCCGGAGCTTTCCGGCTATTGCCAAGCCGGAGGGCTTCTTTCATGTGCGCGCGGGGAAGGGCGGAAGGCTGAAAGACATTCGATAGAAGAAGATTGCCAGAGTCTGCTGGCGGATTTTTCTTTCCGGCCGGCATCGCAACTTTTTGCGGGTTCGTTCGTCTACATCAACAACGTTTCTTTTTTAATGCCTATTCGTTATCGCCATCGAATCGAACCAAAGGAGTTATTGCGGATTATGAAGAAGAAAATGCTTTCCCTGCTTGTTTCGGCATCGCTGGCCCTGTCGGCCGTTCCGCTTGCCGGGGCCGAAGGCGCCGCTGCCGGAGGAAATACGCTAATTCTTTACACGGACACAACGGACGTATCGTTCAACGGAACTACATACACGGCCGCCCAACCGACCGTCATCAAGGCCGGCGTCACGTACGCCGCGTTCAGCATGATGGCGGCGCGCTACGGGTACAAAGTCAGTTACGACAGCGTCACCAAGGAATCCGTCGCGAAGCTGAACGACACGGAAATCCGGTTCAAAGCGGGCTCGACCACTTACAAAATCAACGGCGAAGCGAAAAGCGCCGCCGGCAAGCCCTACGCAAGCAACGGCTCGACGATGATTCCGGTCCGCGCCTGGGCGAACGCGACGGGCTCGACGCTTTCGGCGTCCCAAGGTCAATTGACGCTTGCCTGGAGCACGGCGCCGACCGCCAATTTCAAGGTGACCCCGGACGTCATTTACGCGAACCAGACGACGGTCAACTATACGAGCGAATCCGACAACCCGGAAAATATCGCGGGAGAGCATTGGGAAGGCAATCAGCCGGTCTTCGCCGAGCCGGGCATTTATACCGTAACGAGATCCGTCCAAGACTACGAAGGCAACTGGAGCGAACCGTATTCGGTGACGATTACCGTCCTCCCGGAAAACCAGCCCCCGGTCGCCTCCTTCACGACGGACAAAACCGTCTACAAAATCGGCGAACCGATCAAGTATACCGATTTGTCCACCGACGATGAGAACGCGATCGCGGAAACCGCCTGGGACAACAACAAAGCGGCCTTTTTCACCCCCGGCGAAAAGACGATCTCGCTTTGGGTAACGGACCGGCACGGGCTGATGTCCCAGGATGTGAAGACCATTACGGTCACCGATGAAGTCATGTATACCGAGGAGCAGTTCTACCAACGGTTTACGCCGGCCGGCGACAAGTATCCGATCGACGGGCAATCCGTGCTGAGCTTTGCCGCCGTTCCGTACACGTACAACGTTTCCGACCGTACGCTGATCGCTTCCAACAGCCCGGAGGAGATGGACCGGGAAGGCGTCCTGTACCGCGACACGATGAACGGGGATTTCCGGCTGTTCCTGTACCATATGAACAAATCCGCGGACCGCATGAAAATTTATTTGATCGCGACCAATGAAAACGACTACCCGGTGCTCGTCAACACGGGAGCGTTCGGCAAGGCGGGGCCGGACATTTACGGCTCGTGGACGGGCAAGCAGGCGGCGATCCGGTATTTGGATTCCGCGAAAATCGGGGAGTCCTCGACGACGACGCTCGCTCCGGGCGAAACGAGAGTGATGATCCCGGAGATCGGAAGCTCCGTTCTCAAACCCGGCCAAACCTATTCCGCGTACGCGGATCTCAGCACCTCGGCTTCGGTGAAATTTACGCTGGTCGCCATCAAGGAAAACCGCGAGCCGCTTGAGGCGCTGCCGACGCTTCCCGTCCTCAATCGCGATACGAAGCATATTCGCGGGACGTTTTTCGGCGCGGACCGCGACTTCCAAATTTCGACGGTGCTCGGCACCGAGCCGCAGCGCATTTTGTTCGGAGACAACAATCACGACCCGTCGCTCATCGGCCGCGACATGCTGAACGGCGTCTACGAGAACAACTGGGGCAACTACGGCGTCGTCTATCACACGGTCGTAACGGTCAAAGCGAATACGCTGATCGCGGCCAACGGCCGCGGGGGCGAATATTCGGGGGCGTTCCAGATCAACGGGACGGACGTTATCGTAGCGAACAACAGCATGCTCAAAAATCCGAACGAAGCCGCCGTTCTGTACCGGACGGGGCCTTACGACGAAGTCGTCGAAATCTCGTTCATTACGGCGCTCGGCTCTTATCTGCCGATGAATTTGCTCTTTATTCCGATCAAATAATCGTGCCGCGTTTCGTTTTCAAAGCCGCCCGTCGAGGGGCGGCTTTGTCGTCGTTGCGGGCGGCCGCCCGCTTGCCCGAAATCCGTTTCGCCGGTCGCGGCATTGACTTTGCCGAGTCCGATGGTTCATGATGAATAAAAACGAAACTGCGGATAGAGAGGAGGCGGGAGAAATGATGCGCCGGGCTTTGCAAGCACCTGTCGTCTTTTACCGGAAGTTCATTTCGCCCTTGAAGCCGCCCACTTGCCGGTTTTATCCGACCTGTTCCCAGTACGCGCTGGAAGCGCTGGAAACCCACGGCGCGGTCAAAGGAACGTGGCTAAGCGTCAAGAGAATCTGCAAATGCCATCCGTTTCACCCCGGCGGCATCGATCCCGTCCCTCCGAAGGGCGGATCGCGGTCTTCCGCGACGGGCAACACGCCGTAACCGCTTGACATTCGGGTTCCGAGTTCGGTATATTGGGGCCAATAGCATAACTTGCATATTTCCGTCGAAGGGATAAGTACGACTGAGCGGTCTGCCACAGAGAGCCGGAGCAGCTGGGAACCGGCGCACGACGCCTGCGGAAAATGGTCCTGGAGGAATCGCTTTCGAGCCGCGCGGCCGTATTCGGCCGGGGCGCGGTAAGGGGGCGACGCGGTTCCGGCGTTAACGGACTGCCGATCGGTTCGGCAGGCACGAGCCCCGTATGCTTCTGCAAGGCGTTGGGGGAAATTGGGTGGTACCACGTGAGCGCGCGCTCCCGTCCCATGCGGACGGGGGCTTTTGTGTTTTCCGGGGCCCCGGCGATCGACCGATTTCAAAGGAGATGAACGTTTCATGACGGATGACAGGAAGACGTATTACCTAACGACTCCGATTTATTATCCGAGCGACAAGCTGCACATCGGGCATGCCTACACGACCGTCGCGGGCGACGCCATGGCGCGTTACAAGCGCTTGCGAGGGTACCGGGTGCGGTATTTGACCGGAACCGACGAGCACGGGCAAAAAATCCAGCGGAAAGCCGCGGAAGCCGGGAAAACGCCGCAGGAGTTCGTTGACGGAATCGTGTCCGGCATTCAGGAGCTGTGGCGGAAGCTGGAAATTTCGAACGACGATTTCATTCGGACGACCGAGCCCAGGCACAAGGATGTCGTGCAGCGAATTTTCGACCAGCTGCTTCGCCAGGGCGATATTTACAAAGGCGAGTACGAAGGCTGGTACAGCATTCCGGACGAAACGTATTATACCGAAACGCAATTGGTGGACATCCAGCGCAACGAGCAGGGCGACATCGTCGCCGCGAAAAGTCCGGACAGCGGCCATCCGGTCGAGCTGGTCAAGGAAGAAAGCTATTTTTTCCGGATGAGCAAATACGCCGACAGGCTGCTGAAGTATTACGAGGAAAATCCGGGCTTTATCCAGCCGGAATCGCGGCGAAACGAAATGATCAACAACTTCATCAAGCCGGGGCTCGAGGACCTGGCCGTGTCGCGGACGACGTTCGACTGGGGCGTGCCCGTCAAAGGGGATCCGAAGCACGTCGTCTACGTCTGGATCGACGCCTTGTCCAACTACATCACGGCGCTCGGCTACGGCTCGGAGGACGACGAGCTGTACCGGACGTTCTGGCCGGCCGATGTCCACCTGGTCGGCAAGGAAATCGTCCGCTTCCATACGATTTACTGGCCGATCATGCTGATGGCGCTCGGGCTGCCGCTGCCGAAAAAAGTGTTCGCGCACGGCTGGCTGCTCATGAAGGACGGCAAAATGTCCAAATCCAAAGGCAACGTCGTCGATCCGGTGACGCTGATCGACCGCTACGGCCTCGACGCGCTCCGCTACTACCTGCTGCGCGAGGTGCCGTTCGGCGCTGACGGCACGTTCACGCCCGACAACTTCGTCGAGCGGATCAATTACGATCTGGCGAACGATTTGGGCAACTTGCTGAACCGGACGGTCGCCATGGTCGAAAAATATTTCGAAGGCATCGTGCCGGACTACGCCGGCAAAACAACAGCCTTCGACGGCGAGCTTGAGCAAGCGGCGGCGGAGACGGTGGCGAAGGTGGAAGCGGCGATGGAAGAGATGGAGTTTTCCGTCGCGCTCGCGGCCATCTGGGGATTGGTCGGACGGACGAACAAATATATCGACGAAACGAAGCCCTGGGCGCTGGCGAAGGACGAAGCGGCGAAACCGGAACTGGCGTCGGTCATGGCGCACCTGGCGGAAAGCCTGCGGATCGTATCCATCCTCCTGCAGCCGTTCCTTACGCATACTCCGCGCAAAATATGGGAGCAGCTCGGACTTGCGGAGGGGCAGGCGACGGCTTGGGACAGCCTGAGCGATTTCGGCGGAGGAATCCCGTCCGGCACGCGCGTCGCCAAGGGCGAACCGCTGTTCCCGCGTCTCGAAATGGCCGAAGAGATCGCCTGGATCGCCGGGGCGATGGGAGGCGGCGCCAAGGCCGCCCCGGCCGCCGAAGCGGCCCCGGCACCGGCAGCGGAGCCCGCAGCGCCGCCGGCGGACCGCAAGGACGAAATCGGGATCGACGATTTCGCGAAGGTCGAGCTGCGCGTGGCGCAGGTCGTCGCGTGCGAGCCGGTGCCGAAAGCCGACAAGCTGCTGAAGCTTCAGCTCGATCTCGGCTTCGAAACGCGGCAGGTCGTCTCGGGCATCGCAAAGCATTACAAGCCGGAGGAACTCGTCGGACGCAAGGTGATTTGCGTGACGAACCTGAAGGCGGTCAAGCTGCGCGGGGAATGGTCGCACGGCATGATCCTCGCTGCCTCGGAGGGCGAGAAGCTTACGCTCGCCACCGTGCCGGAAGGCATGCCGAACGGCGCGATCGTCAAATAAAAGCCCGGGACGAATTCCGGCTGAACCGAACAAAGGGACCGATCCTTCCCGCGGACTCTCGTCCGCCGGCGAATCGGTCCCTTGCCGCTTGACATCCTATGCGGCGGCGGCTATACTCCTACACGACCGGCGTTGCTCGTTTTGCCGACAATAGGTAAAATCAGCGTGCAGGGGAACGGCTGCGGACTCTAGGCAAAGGAGAGGTCGGCTTGAACGAATTGAACATCGGGATCGCATTCGCCGGGGGGATCGCCTCGTTTATATCTCCCTGCTGCTTGCCTCTTTATCCCTCGTACTTATCTTATATTACCGGCATATCCGTCACGGAGCTGAAAACCGACACGAGCCGCGAAGTGCGGCTGAAAACGATGTCCCATACGTTCTTTTTCATATTGGGTTTTTCGCTCGTCTTTTTTACGCTCAGCTATACGGCCAACGCGTTCGCGGCGGCATTTCGCGAATACCAGGATTTGATCCGCCAGATTTCGGCGATTTTGATCGTGCTGATGGGGCTGTTCCTGCTCGGCATTTTTCAGCCGCGCCTCCTGATGAAGGAACGCAAGATGAACGTCAGCTGGCGGCCGGCCGGCTATTTGGGCTCGTTCATCTTCGGCGTCGGCTTTTCGGCCGGCTGGTCGCCCTGCGTCGGCCCGATTCTGTCCTCGATTTTGCTGCTCGCCGGAAGTCAGCCGGGCACGTGGCTGCAAATGACCGCCGCATACTCGCTCGGTTTCGGCGTGCCGTTTTTCGTGCTTGCCTTTTTTATCGGTTCGACGAAGTGGATTGTTCGCTATTCGGGACGGCTGATGAAGATCGGCGGGGCTTTGATGCTCGTCATGGGCGTGTTGCTGTTTACCGACCGAATGACTTACATTACGATCTGGCTCAACAGCATTACGCCGGAATGGATGCTGTTCTAGCCGCCGCCGTCAGGTAAAATATTCGATTTTCGCGGCGGGAAACGCAGCGAAAATCCGCTCGGTTAAATATTCTCTCAACGCTTCGGCCTTCTCGTCGGGATACACGTATTTGTGCCGGCCGTAGCGGCCCCATTTTTTCTTCCGAATCGCCTCGTCCATTTCCAGCTTCGTTTTCGGATATCGCTTTTCGATCGTCGATTTCGCCGTCTTCGTAAACCTGTGCTGAATAAGCTCGAACGTGAGATCGTCGTTCGCTTCGGGGGGCAGCTCGGCCGCGAGCCTCTCGAGCAATTCCGCGTATCCGTTTTCCCAGCCGTCATACCAAATAATCGGAGCGATGATGAAGCCTAGCGGGTAGCCGGTTCTTGCGATGCGGCCGGCCGCCCGGATGCGCTCCTCGAAGCGGGACGTCGCCGGTTCGAAGTTCCGGATGACGTAATCCGAATTGACGCTGAAACGGATTCGCGTGCGTCCGTTGTGGGTCAAACCGAGAAGCGGATCGACATGGTGGTATTTCGTCACGAACCGGAGCCGTCCCAGCGGCTGCTTCGCCATGAATTCGATCGTTTCCGCGAGCGATCCGGTTATATGTTCGAGCCCGACCGGATCGGACGTGCACGCAGCCTCGAAGCGGGTGATTTCGGGAGCCCGCTCTTCGATATAGCTTCGGGCCGCTCCCAATATTTCCTCCGTGTTGACGTAAACCCTCACGTAAGGCTTTGCGCCGAGCGTCGTCTGCAAGTAACAATAATGGCAGTGCCCCATACAGCCGGTGGAAAGAGGCAGCGCATATTCCGCCGATGGCAACGACGTATCGAACTTCAGCGTTTTGCGGACGCCTACGACCAGCGTTCGTTTCGCGATTTTGTACTGCTCCAGCTCCGTTTCGCCGGGCAGGCCGGTAATCCGGTTGTGCGACGAGGTCGTCCGGTGCGGCAGGCCGCGTTCTTTGACCCATTCCCAAATCCGCTTGCCTTTCGGATAGTCGAGCGCGGCAGGCTCGAAATAAACGAGCTCCGGCACGAAAATCGCGGTTTCCTTCGGCGTTCGGCGGGACGTGTTTATATCGGTGCTCAACGTTTAATCTCCTCCTTCCGTAGAACAAAGTGTGCTTCTAAAATGCGGCTTCCATACGCCGGGGACGGGGATTCGGCGCTTGTCGAGCTTGCCCCTTCCCCCCGCTCCGGTGTATGATACTTAAGAGCAAAACGTCGGAAAGGGGACTACGCGGTGCCGACCCCAAGCATGGAAGATTATTTGGAACGCATTTACCGTCTGATCGACGAGAAGGGGTATGCGCGCGTTTCGGACATAGCCGAAGGATTGGAAGTGCATCCATCCTCGGTGACGAAGATGATCCAGAAGCTGGACAAGGACAATTACCTGATTTACGAAAAGTATCGCGGACTCGTTCTGACGAACAAGGGCAAAAAGATCGGCAAGCGGCTAGTGGATCGTCATCATCTTCTCGAATCGTTCCTTCAGACGATCGGCGTGCAGGAAGAAAATATTTACCGCGATGTCGAAGGAATCGAGCACCATTTGAGCTGGGACTCCATAACATGCATCGAAACGCTGGTCGAATATTTTCGCCGGGACGAAAATCGCGTCGCCGAACTGCGGCGCATTCAGGCGGAATTGGATACCGAATAACAAGGCAAAGAGCGCGCCCCTCGGAGCCGCTTTTTGTTTTTTAAAGACCTGCCCACGGTTTCGCAGTCCCATCTCGCCGCCCGCCGCATAAGCTGGATTTCGGGAGACTGGCGACGGGGGGGGGGGAGACGGATAAAAGCAAACGGTGTATTTGAAGGAGGGGGCGTCAAGGGGATCTCGCTTGTCGGCGCGGTGCGTGCCGCCGAGCTGAACGGGGTGGAACTGGATCGCGTGGCGGGAACGTCTTCCGGAAGCATCGTCGCTTCGCTTGTCGCAACCGGTTACACCGCCGCGGAGATGAAGCTCATCATCGAATCCGCGCCGTCCGCCTCTTTTTTGCGAAGATCGAAAGCGTTCGCCCTGCCTCTGGTCGGGCCGGCTTTAAGGCTGCTGTTCAAAAAGGGGCTGTATTCCGGCGACGCGCTCGAGCGATGGATTCGCAACCTGCTGCGGCAAAAGGGGGTCGTCACGTTCGGCGATCTGGAAAAGGGGAAGCTGAAAATCGTCGCCTCCGACATCACGAACGGCCGGCTGATGGTGCTGCCGGACGATCTTTCCGAATACGGGCTCGATCCGGAGCGGTTCGAAGTGGCGCGGGCGGTGCGGATGAGCGCGAGCATTCCGTTTTTTTTCGAGCCGGTGCTGCTTCCGCTAAGACCCGAGGGGACGGGAGAGAGAAGGCGGCGGCGAATAGCGAAGGCGGTTCGGACGGTATGCGTCGTGGACGGGGGGTTGCTGAGCAATTTTCCGCTGTGGCTGTTCGATCGGGAAGCCGAGGAAAACGGGCGGCCGGTCATCGGCTTTCAGATGGTCGGGCGGAGCGAGGCCAAGCCCAGAACGATCGGCGGTCCGTTGTCGATGCTTCAGGCGATGTTCGAAACGATGCTGAGCGCGCACGACGAGCGCTATATCGAGCGGTACAATGCGATCCGGACGATCAAAATTCCGACGCTCGGCATCGGGACGACCGATTTTCATCTGTCGGCCGAGGAGAGCGAGCGGCTGTATCTGTCCGGCCTCGCCGCGGGAGAACGGTTTTTCGAGCAGTGGGACCGCAAAACCGGAATGCTGCGGCCGGCCGGAAGCCGCGGCTCGCCGCAGGAAGAGCGGGCCGGGGGCGTTCTAATCCGTTTTTCCGCCAGATGAACAAATGCAAAAGCCGATCCGTTCGTCAGCGCTGCCGCTGCACGATAGATCGGCTTTTGGTTTCAATGATAGGGCGGTCGAGGTTCGTCGTCGCGGTTTTTGCTGCCTTCGATCACTTTGAACGGAAACGATTTGCGTTTCGTTTTGCCCGTCGGGCGGCTCGCATGCCTCCGCTGGCTTCTCATCGCCGCCTCGCGGTAACGCGCTTTTTCCGACCTTTTGGATGACCAGCGGGAAGGCGGAAACTTGTAGAGCAGGAAGACGATGGCGACGATGATTAGCGGAGTGAGCAGCTGGCGCGAATTCAGCCCGTTGAGCAGCCAGCTCGTCAGCCCGATGAGCATGAGGGCCAACAGGAAAAAATGAATGGGACCGAAACGTTTGCGCATGCGATCACTCCTTGTGATATGGTGTCGCGGATCGGCTCATGCGCGCACCTTTATACAGGATTATATTGGCGTTCCAGCTCTCTCATACGGTTAAAGGAAGCGATGGACACCGCGACCTGGTCGTCGGAAGGTTCCTTCGTCGTCAGCAGTTGAAGCCACAGGCCCGGATATCCGAGAAACCGCAGCACCGGAATGTCGCGAACCGCGTTGGTCAGTCTGAGCACTTCGTAGGAAACGCCGAGCACGACCGGGAGCAAGGCGATGCGGATCCAGATGCGGTCCCAGATCGTCTCCCAAGTGAAGATCGGGAAGGAATAAATGACGACGCCGACGATGACCGTAAAAATAATAAAGCTGCTGCCGCAGCGATAATGCAGCCGGCTCATTTTTTGGACGTTTTCGACGGTGAGCTCGAGCCCGGCCTCGTACGCCGTGATGACTTTGTGCTCGGCTCCGTGATACTGGAACAGACGCTTGATCATGGGCGTCTTGGAGATGATCCAGAGATAGAACAGGAGCAGCGCAATTTTGATCACGCCTTCGAGAATATTATGCGCAATCTTGTTGTCGAAAGCCCACTCGAATAACAGGCTTTCCAAAAACGCGGGAACCGATGTGAAAATCAGCTTTCCGAAAACGAACGAAAGGACGCCGACGACGGCGACTCCCAGCACCATCGTAAGGCTCCATTTTTCCTTTTCCTTGGAGGATTTGGCCGCATCCTCCGGCGTCGTTTCGTCTTCCGCATACGCTTCGGCGGAAAAGTTCAAATGCTGGGACCCCTTCGCCGACGATTCGATCAGGCCGACCACGCCGCGGACGAACGGGATTTTTTTTAACCACTTTACGATATTCGGCGTAGCACCTCGGGGTACTTCGTAAAAATCGATCTCCTGGTTTTTGCGGCGAACGGCGGTGACGTTCACGTGTTTGCCCTGAAACATGACGCCTTCGATCACGGCCTGTCCTCCGTAAGCGGTAACCGGTTGCTGTGCCAACGCTCTTCACCTTCTTTGTTTTCGATGCGCTTTATCAAGCTATGCTTTATTTTACAGGATAACCCGAATCAATGCCACAGGAAACGGGCGCGTTCGCTTTTCCGGTTATGCCGGCGTCCGCCGGTCCATACTAACGGAAAAAAAGCTCGAAGGGGGCGCGAAAATGGCGGACGATCGCGATCCGACTAGAAAGGAACGCACCGACGGAGGCAATAGCGAGGCGCGCAAGAGCGCCGAAAAGCCCCGTTCGCTTCACCCGGCGGTCTACTCGACGCTCATCGGACTGTACGCGGGATTCATCTGGGGGTTGATACGCTGGCTTGTCGTCGCCCTGAAATTCACCGACGTTCCGCAAGCTTTTTTGGCCGATCCGTGGGTTCGCAGAGCCGCGCTGGGCCACTGGTACTGGCAATGGGGCGGGCTGCTGCTGTTTATGCTGATGTCGGCGTTGGCCGGTTTCGTCTATTGGCTCTTGCTGAGAGCGTTGCGGGGGCCGTGGCCGGGTATCGTTTACGGGGCGGCATGGTGGGCCGCGCTGTTTTTCGCGGTCGGCCCGATGAGCGGGGCCACGCTCCCGGCGCGCGAGATCGGCTGGAAGAGCCTGATTTCCGAATTGTGCATTTATGTGGCATGGGGCTTGTTCATCGGCTACAGCATCGCGTTCGAATATCACGACGAAGCGGGCCGGGAGCCGGACGAAAAAGGAAACCCCCAATCCGGGCGCGAGCCGTCCTTTTCGTAATTCCGCTGGTCGCCGCTCCTCCGGTTATGATAAAATAAGCGAGTGAATCGGAGCGGACTACATAATCGGAGGAGAACGGACATGTCCAGCATTCTGGTGCTAAACGGGCCGAATCTCAATATGCTCGGCGTCCGCGAACCCGGCATTTACGGTTCGGGAACGCTGCAAGAGATCGAGGCGAAGCTGCGCGAGCTCGGCGCCAAGCTGGGCGTCGGGCTGGCGTTTTTTCAGTCGAATCACGAAGGGGCGCTGCTCGACGAAATCCATGCCGCATTCGGCAAGCACGACGGAATCATCATCAATCCGGGAGCTTATACGCACACGAGCTATGCGTTGCGCGACGGCCTCGCCGCCGTCGGGCTGCCGGTCGTGGAAGTGCACATTTCGAATATTCACAAGCGGGAAGCGTTCCGTCACGTTTCGCTGACGGCCCCGGTCGCGCTCGGGCAAATCGCCGGCTTCGGCGCGTACGGCTACGAATTGGGCCTGCTCGCCTTGTGCGAACATTTGGGAATCGCTCATTAAATCGAATGGGGGAAACGAGATGCCGAATACGCGGGTAGCCAGGCTTCGCGCCTTGCTCAAGGACAAAGGGGAAGAGGCGATCCTGGTCACGAACGCCGTCAACCGGCGCTACTTGACGGGGTTCACGGGAACTTCGGGCGTCGTGCTCGTAACAAGCGACAAAGCGGCGCTGCTGACCGATTTCCGCTATCGCGACCAGGCGCCGATGCAGGCCGTCGGCTTCGAAATCGTGGAGCACGCCCCGGACGTCTACGAGACGGTCGCGGAGTTGCTCGGCCAGTGGGGCGTCGCGCGCCTGCTCTTCGAAGACAAACACGTATCCTTCGCCGCCTATGCGGCGATGAAAGACAAGCTGAAGCCGGCCGAAATCGCGGCGGCGGGGGCGATTCTGGAGCAGCTCCGCATCGTCAAGGACGAGCAGGAGGTCGCCGTCATCCAGGAAGCGGCCGACTTGGCGGACCGGGCGTTTGCCCATATTTTGAATTTCATCAAGCCCGGCGCGACCGAGGCGGCCGTCGCGCTGGAGCTGGAATTTTTTATGAGGAAGCACGGCGCGACCTCGACATCCTTCGATACGATCGTCGCATCGGGCCCGCGGTCGGCGCTGCCTCATGGCGTCGCGAGCGACCGCGTCATCGGGAAGGGCGAATTCGTCACCCTCGATTTCGGAGCCTATTACAAAGGCTATTGCTCCGACCTGACCCGCACCGTCGTCGTCGGTCAGCCTTCCGACAAGCAGAAGGAAATTTACGATATCGTGCTCGAAGCCCAGCTTTACGCGCTCGAGCATCTCCGTCCCGGCCTCACCGGCAAGGAAGGAGACGCCTTGACGAGAGATATCATCACGAGGTATGGTTATGGTGACCATTTCGGACATGGCACCGGACACGGGCTCGGCATGGAGATTCACGAATCTCCCCGGCTGTCCCGAACGGACGATACGGTTTTAACCCCCGGCATGATTGTCACCGTCGAACCCGGCATTTACGTGCCCGGCTTCGGAGGCGTTCGGATCGAAGACGATGTCGTCGTTACCGATACCGGGATTAAAATACTTACACATTCCCCGAAGGAGCTTATCGTTCTGGATTAGGGGAGCACGTTTCCACAGGAGGGAATTTTTACAGTGATTTCGGTTAACGACTTCAAAACCGGTCTGACGATCGAAGTGGATGGCGATTTGTGCACGGTTATCGACTTCCAGCACGTCAAGCCCGGCAAAGGCGCGGCCTTCGTCCGCTCCAAGCTGAAAAATCTGCGCAACGGCAACGTCATCGAAAAAACGTTCCGCGCAGGCGAAAACGTAGCGCGCGCCCACGTGGAAAACCGCGCCGTGCAATACCTGTACAACTCGGGCAACGAGTATACGTTCATGGACAACGAAACGTACGACCAATTTACCCTCGACAAGAAGCAGCTCGAGTGGGAAATCAATTTCCTGAAAGAAAACATGACCGTCAACATCGCCAGCTACCAAGGCGAAATCATCGGCATCAACTTGCCCAACAACGTCGATCTGAAGGTCGTCGAAACCGAGCCGGGCATCAAGGGCAACACGGCGACCGGCGCGACGAAGAACGCCAAGCTCGAAACCGGGCTCAACGTTCAAGTGCCGCTTTTCATCAACGAAGGCGACGTGCTGCTGATCGACACCCGCGAAGGCAAATACATTTCCCGCGCCTGACGGCCGGGCCGATCCTTGCTTCCCGCGCCGCGCGCGCCGCGAAGCAAGGATTTTTTTCATTTATGGGCATTTGAACTTATGCTATAATATACTGCTGTATGCAACTGATGTCTTTTTGAGGAGTGAAGGCGAGTTGTCGTTATTCGTAATGAAATTCGGCGGCAGTTCCGTGGGCACGACGGAACGGATGCAGCGAGTGGCGCAGCGGATCGTGGATAAAAAGCTGCAGGACCACCGCGTCGTCGTCGTCGTTTCCGCCATGGGAGACACGACGGACGACTTGATCGACAAGTCGAAGGAATTAAACGATTCGCCGCCCGCACGGGAAATGGATATGCTGCTGACGACCGGCGAGCAGATCTCCGTTGCGCTGCTGGCGATGACCATTCATAAACTCGGGCACGCGGCCAAATCCTTCACGGGCTGGCAGGCGGGCTTCGTTACCGAGGCCGTTCACGGAAAGGCGCGAATTTTGGACATTAAGCCTACCCGGGTTCACGCGGCGCTCGATCAGGGGGAAATCGTCATCGTGGCGGGCTTCCAGGGGATGACCGAAGACGGCGAGATCACGACGCTGGGGCGCGGCGGCTCCGATACGACGGCCGTCGCTTTGGCCGCGGCGCTCGAAGCGGACGTTTGCGAAATCTATACCGACGTCGACGGCATTTATTCCACCGACCCGCGCATCGTCAAAAACGCGCGCAAGCTGGATGTAATTTCCTATGACGAAATGCTCGAACTGGCGCACTTGGGGGCTGCCGTGCTTCATCCCCGCGCCGTGGAATACGCAAAGCACAACAAAGTGAACCTGGTCGTAAGATCCAGCTTCACGCAGAACGAAGGCACGTTGGTGAGGGAGGAAGCGGCAATGGAGCAAGGAGTCGTCGTAAGCGGCATCGCATTCGACAAAAACGTGGCGAGAATCAGCATTTTGGGAGTGGAAGACGTTCCCGGCGTGCTTGCCAACGTATTCGGCGCGCTGGCGTCCGAAGGCATCGACGTGGACATCATCGTGCAAAGCGGCGTGCAGGACGGCAAGGCCGATTTCGCCTTTTCGGTCTCGACCGGCGATCGGGCCAAAGCGATTCAAGTGATCGAAAACATCCGCGAAAACGTCCCGTACCGCGAAGCGACGTTCGAAGAGGGGCTCGTAAAAGTGTCCATCGTCGGAGCGGGCATGGTGTCCAATCCCGGAGTCGCGGCCAAAATGTTCGAAGTGATCGCCGGCCTCGGCGTCAGCATTAAGATGGTCAGCACGTCGGAAATCAAATGCTCGTGCGTCATTTCCGCGGATTCGCTGCAGGAGGTCGTGCGCGCGCTTCACACCGCCTACGGTCTCGATGCGGCGACGACCGCCTTCGTCGGCGGCCCGCAGGAACGCCGTTAATGGGCGACGGCATGAGCAAGCCCCTCCGAGGCCAACGTCTCGAGGGGCTTTTTTCGATCCGGATTCAGGCGAAAACGACGGCAGCTCGGATATCGCGGAACGTTAAGTACAGCGTGCCGTGGCCGCTATTTTTCCGCGAAAAATTGGAACAGCTTCAGGAACAAAGCGGTGAGTCCGGCCGCCATGAGCGGACCGACGGGGATGCCGCGCAAGAAGATGATGCCGAAAATGGAGCCGATGACAAGCCCCACGATCAATTGGGGATCGATTTTGAGCAAATCGAGCCCTTTGGCGTTCAAGTAGGTCGCGAGCGCCCCGCCGATCAGCGCCACCCAGCCTGTCCAGGTCGTGAACGGACTGATGACGTCCTTTACCTGCACGCGGCCGGACGCGAACGGCACGAGCACGGCCATCGTCAGGAAAAGCAGCCCGAGCTCGAGGCCCCGCCGCTCGATCGAAGGCAAAAACCGCTGCAAATGGACGAGCTTGATGATCAGCAAAAAGCACGCCGCCGTCGCAATGATCGGAGAACGGCCTATCAATCCGATAATGATTAGAGCAACCAGTACGATATCTCCGTTCAACGTTCGCCACGCTCCCGGCTTCATTTCAATTTGGTTCCGTTATAATAGGAATATGGAACAAGCCCCGGCACTAGAACGGCAGCCGGGGCTTTGGCGGTTTAAATGACGTAATCCGAAATGACGCGGTGCAAGCCGAACGTATCCGAACGAAGCCCCCGCCTCATCGTTTCGAGCGCAAACGCCTCCTGAGGCTGAACGTTGCCCAGGTTGACATCCGGCCCCACGATGCGGAGCAGCGCGGCCTGCTGATCCTTTTGCGGCGCTTCCCACATCAGCTTCGTACGGTCCGGTATTCGTTTCAAAACGAGCTCCAATTCGTCCTCGCGGCAGGCCCCGTCGTCGTCGAACAGGCCGACGCCTTGGCCGGATTCGCGCGCCTCGACCGTGACCAATTCCGCCCCGCAATTCAAATCCCGTTCGAAGGTTCTGCACAGATCGTCGATATCGAGACGGGCTCCGTGCGTTTTTTTGCCGTACTCCGTAAACACCCGAAGCCCGAGCAAGCCGGCTTCCCGAATCAATTCGTCCCGTTCCGAACGCTTCAAATGAACGGTTCCGTCCGATATTTCGACGCCGTCAAAGCCCAGTTCCAGCACCGAGCGGAAAAAATCCGGCACGACGCGCAGCCGAAACGCGGCTTCCAGCAGCGTCCCCCCGGGAAACGCGGCGATGCCGGCGTTTTTCGCCTGCGCGAGCTTTTCCCTGAGCAGGGGAGACGGGTACAAAGACGAGGTGCCGAAGCCGAATTTGAGAAGGTCGAAGTAGCCGGACGAAGTCGTCAGCAGGTCTTGAAAGGCATGGGGGCCCAGCCCTTTGTCGATGACCATCGTCAGACCCGAGGTCCGGGGTTTGACTTCGCGGCTGTCGCTCGGGTCCGTGAGGCGCGGATGCCACGGCGAGCCGATCGTCGATTTCATAAGCAGCTCTCCTTGTTGGAAAGGTTGAGGTTGCCGCCGTTCGTTTCCCCTTGCGAGGCGCGGCGGCGCATGGCGCGACTTCCTTGCAAGAGCAATATATGCGGCCCGGCGTAGGCGGGTGTCCCTCGACTTTCGTCCCGGCCCGCGAATTTCCCGGAAGGTTGTCCTGTTTGGCGCAGGCGGCGCATATAGTACAAAAAAGGACTATCTCTTGCCGGAAGGAGACGATCGGTTCATGGATAAAACGGTGTTCGGAATGGCGATTTTGCGCCTTCTTTCCGGAAGCATCGAGCTCACGGCCGCGCTCGTCATGCTGAAGCTGAACGACGTGCAGAAGGCGCTTGTCGTCAACTCGATGCTGGCCCTGGTCGGGCCGCTCGTTCTGGTCGCGACGACGACGATCGGGCTGGTGGGCATTTCGGACAAGCTGTCCCCGGGCCGTTTCATCTGGGTGACCGCGGGCGTCGCCTGCCTGCTCGTCGGCGTTCTCAAAAAGTAGCGGCGGACGCGGCGAAATGCGGACAAGGTGACATAATCGCCTCGTACAAGCATACATATGAATCAGAAATGGACAACGTCTCGAAAAAAGGGGGGAATCTCTGATGGCGCCCAACTGGTTGGACCTGATGCCTTCCGTTTTGCGAAGCCTTTTGGCCGGCCTGCCGCAAGCGATCGCCGGGACATTGGAGGAAATCCGGATTCGGGAAAATCGTCCGCTGGAAATCGGCTATGAAGGGCGCTACGGCTTCGTCCGGTCCGACGGTTCGGTAACCGGCGATTTCAAATCCGCCTATAAGCCGGATCGGGACCAATGCAGGGCATTGCTCGAAACGATAACGAATCATTCGCTTTATGCCGTGGAGGAGGAGCTTCGCCGCGGATACGTGACCGTTTCGGGAGGGCACCGGATCGGCCTCGTCGGAAGAACCGTCACGGAAGGCGGCGCGGTCCGCCAGGTCAAAGACATCGCGGGCTTTAACGTGCGCATAGCTCGTCCTCGCGTCGGCTGCGCGGCGGCCGTTCTGCCCAGCTTGCTCGATCCGGCCGCCCGGACGGTCAAGCATACGCTGATCGTGTCCCCGCCGCAGCACGGCAAAACGACGCTGCTTCGCGATATGGCCCGAGCCGTCAGCTCCGGGGAATGGGGGCATCCGCAGGCGGCGGGCTGGGGGGGACGGAAAGTCGGGATCGTGGACGAGCGGTCGGAAATCGCCGCCAGCGAAAGAGGAATCCCGACGTTCGATCTGGGCCCCCGCACCGACGTGCTCGACGCCTGCCCGAAGGCCGAAGGCATCATGATGATGATTCGCTCGATGTCTCCCGAGGTCGTCGTCGTCGACGAAATCGGCCGCGGCGAGGATGCGTACGCGTTGCGCGAAGCGCTTCACGCGGGCGTAAGGGTGATCGCCACTGCTCACGCGGCCGGCCTCGACGACGTGCTTATGCGCCCGGTGCTGTCGGAGCTCGCCCGGGAGCGCGTGTTCGGCGCTTATGTGCTGTTGTCCCGCCAAGGCGACAAAGTGCGGCACCTCGTCTATTCCGACCGGGATGCGGACGAGAAATGGCGCGGCGGCGGAACGCGTTCGCGCGCTTCGCCGCGCGACGCGCCGCCCGAAACGGAGGAAACGCGGTCCGGTTCGGCGGCGGGATCGCCGGGCGGCGGGGGCGGAGTCCCGCGGCCGTTTCCGAGCATCCGCTCTCCGTCCCGGGCGGAAGATGCCGGACGGGAGGCGGAACATGCTTAAGCTTGTCGGAGCGGCGCTCGTGCTGTTTGCCGGAACGTTGCTCGGTTTTCTTCAGGCGGCCAAGTTCGCCGAACGTCCGCGCCAGATCCGCCAGCTGCTGCATGCGATGCAAAGGCTGGAGACGGAAATCGGCTACGGGCAGACGCCGCTGCCGGACGCGCTCGACCGCATTTCCTCGCTTCTTCACCCGCCGCCCCTGGCGGCTTTGTTCGCCGGCGCTTCGGAGCGCTTGCGGGACGGGACCGGGGCGACGGTGCAGCAATGCTGGGAAAGCTCGATTCACGAGGGCTGGCCGAAAACGGCGATGCGGGCGGGCGAGAAGGAAGCGATGCTCCGGCTCGGAGCGTCGCTCGGCGGCAGCGGGCGGGAAGATCAGCTCAAGCATATGCGTTTGGCGGTGCTGCAGCTGCAGACGGAAGAGGCTTCGGCACGGGAAGACCAGCAGCGCTACGAGAAGCTTAGCCGCAATCTGGGAGTGCTTGGGGCGGCCCTGGTCGTTATCCTGATGCTGTAAGCAGGGAGGCCGTTAGTCATGAACATCGATGTCAGCACCATTTTTCAGATTGCCGGGATCGGCATTATCGTAGCCATGATCCATACCGTGCTTAAACAGATGGGCAAGGAAGATATGGCGCATTGGGTGACGGTGATCGGATTCGTCGTCGTGCTGTTTATGGTTGTCAGAATGCTGAACGACTTGTTCCAGGAGATCAAGACGATATTCCTGTTTCAGTAGCGCGAAGCGGGAACGAGCGGGTGAGGACGCTGGATATCCTTCAAATTGTAGGCATCGGACTGCTGGCGACCATCCTCATTCTGGTCATACGGGAACAGAAGCCGATGTTCGCCTTTTTGCTGGCGGCGTTCGTCGGCGTCGCCATCTTCCTGACGATGATCGGAAAAATCGAAGGCGTCGTGTCGGTGCTCGAGGATTTGGCGGATCGGTCCGGCATTTCGTCGGTGTACCTGAAGACGATGCTCAAAATTATCGGCATCGCCTATATCGCGGAATTCGGCGCGCAAATCGTGCGCGACGCCGGACTCGAAAGCGTGGCGTCCAAAATCGAATTCGCCGGCAAAGTATTGATCCTGGTCATGGCGGTGCCGATCATCGGCGTTTTGATCGAGACGGTCTTGAACCTGTTGCCGGCTTGAGGAGGAACGGGAACGGGGGGGAACGATGCGAAACCGGGCGCTTCTCGCAAAAAACTCGGCCTGGGCGCAGCTGGCGCTGCTGCTCTCGGCATTGGCGCTGTCGTTTTTGCCGCATGCCGCGCAGGCGTTCGCATCTTCCGAACCGCCTCCTTCCGCCGGGGAGCGGGCCGGAACGGACAGGCTCGCCTTCTCCGCGGCGCCGGCGGCCGAAGGGCGGCAAGAGGTTTCCGGTCAACCGGATGCGGGCGAGTTGGCGGGGGAGCTCGCCGTACAGCAGTCCGGGGACGTCGACATGAGCCAGATCGAGCAATTTTGGAACAAGCTGGGGCGCGAATAC
Organism: Cohnella algarum; assembly: GCF_016937515.1. NCBI lineage: Bacteria > Bacillati > Bacillota > Bacilli > Caryophanales > Paenibacillaceae > Cohnella > Cohnella algarum. The sequence goes on along the minus strand of NZ_JAFHKM010000002.1, from coordinate 5,566,802 downwards.
GGCGGCTACTTTCCGGAAGGACAAATACCGGAACTCAGTCAAATGATGTTTCCGGAAGGGAAGCCCTGGAGTGTTTCCCAGGCGCTCGGAGGACTCGCGCGGTACTTCCTTCACGAGCTGCTGTACAGCGGCAAGCTCGTCGTGACGATCGTGCTGCTCGCCGTGTTCGCGATGATCCTGGAAACGATGCAAAACGCGTTCGAGCGGAACGCGGTCAGCCGGGTCGCCTATTCGATCGCGTACATCGTGCTCCTCATCATCGCCGTCAACAGCTTCCGCAGCGCCACGGCCTACGCGGAGGAAGCGATCAGCGGCATGGTGCAGTTCATGCTGGCGATGGTCCCGCTGCTGCTGACGCTGCTTGCCGGTTCGGGAGGGGTCACGACCGTCGCGGTCATGCATCCGCTGATCGTGTTCATGATTCACTCGATCGGCACGCTCATTCACCTGGTCGTCTTTCCGCTGCTGTTCTTTTCCGCCGTCCTGCATTTGGCCAGCGCCGTGTCGGACCGGTACAAGGTGACGCAGCTCGCCAATTTGCTTCGCAGCGTCAGCGTCAGCATGCTGGGCATCCTGCTCACGTTGTTTCTCGGCGTTCTTTCGGTTCAGGGGGCGACCGGGGCGGTGGCGGACGGGATCGTGCTCAAGACGACCAAGTTCGTCACGGGAAATTTCGTGCCCGTCGTCGGCAGAATGTTTTCCGACGCGGCGGATACCGTTTTGTCGGCCAGCCTGCTCGTCAAAAACGCGGTCGGACTTACGGGAGTCATCATTTTGCTCTTTCTGTGCGCGTTCCCGGCGATCAAGATTTTGACGCTGGCGCTGATTTACAACTTGTCGGCAGCCGTTTTGCAGCCGCTCGGGGACTCGCCGATCGCGGGCTGCCTGCAAACGATCGGGAAAACGCTCATTTACGTCTTTGCCGCGCTGGCTTCGGTCGGGCTGATGTTCTTCCTTGCCGTGACGATTATTTTGACGGCGGGCAACGCTTCGGTGATGCTGCGCTGACGACGCGGGAGGTGAACGCATGATCGACGCGCTGGCCAAGTGGCTTCAGCAAATCATCGCCGTCGTGCTGCTCGCTTCGCTCGCCGACCTTCTGTTGCCGAACCGGGTGATGCAGCGCTATGTCCGGCTCGTCGCGGGATTGTTCATTCTGCTGACGATGGTGACGCCGCTCCTGCAATGGATACGCGGCGATTTCGGGGAACGGCTGGCGATGGGGATCGAATCGGCAAGCCGCTCGCCGGAGTCGTCGGCGGACGAGCTGGCCCGCATCCGGGAAGACGGCGAGCGGCTGCAGGCGGTGTGGGCGGAGCGGGCGGCAACGCTCGCGACGGATCGGCTTGCCGGGGAGATCGAGCGCGAAGTGGAACGGGAACAAGGGGTGGACGTCCGCCGGGTGGAGGTGGACGTCGAAACGACGCCGGAAGGGCAGCGGGTTGCGGGGATAACGCTCGTTCTCGCCGCCCCCGCCGAGCCTGCCGGCCCGGCATCGTCGCCGGGCAGAGGCATTGCGGAAGTGGAGCCGGTAGCGCCCGTCGACGTCCGGATCGGGACGGACGAGTTGCCCGTCTTCGCCGAAAACGGAGCGGGCGTCGAACCGGAACAAGCTTCCCCGGAACGGCTTGAGGGCGAATCGGAGGCCGACAGCCGGACGAGGCAAAAGATTGCCGCGCAGCTCGCCGCGCGGTGGGGGGTTTCGGCCGACCGCATCGCGGTCGTGACGGAGGCCGGCGGCGGAAATTCGGGATAAGGGGGTGTTCCATGGCAAAATGGCTGCAGCAGTTGGAAACGTTCATCGGAGGAGGACCGGGAGGACCGCGCCGGGTCAAGGCGTTCCGCTGGCTCGTGCTGATTGGGCTCATCGGAGCCGCCCTCATTCTCGTCGCCAATCTCCTCAACGTGAAGACGATCGATCCGTCGGGCGACAAAGATTACGCTCCGCTGGGCGACAACGATTCGCCCGAGCAGCAGACGATGACCGCGGGAGCGGCCCGGGTCGACGATCCGTTCGTCGAAATCGAAACGACGCTGGAAACCCGGCTGAAGGAGATGCTCGAAAACATGGTCGGCGTCGGGACGGCGGACGTGATGGTTACCGTGGAATCGACGGAGGAGACGGTCGTTCAGCAGAACGAACGGGATACGTCGACGATTACCGAAGAGTCCGACCGCAACGGGGCCAAGCGGCACATTACCGACGTGACGAGGGACGGCCAGGTCGTCCTGTACGAAGTGTCGGGCAGCCAGACGCCGATCGTGGTCAAGAAAATCAAGCCTCGCGTCCGGGGCGTGCTGATCGTAGCCAAAGGCGGGGAAAACGCCACCGTGCACAAGCTGATCGCCGAAGCGGTTTCCCGGGGACTGGACGTCCCGATCCACCGGATATCGGTCGTTCCGCGCAAGCAATAAGGAGACGAAATAAACGCACAATCGAATAACGCAGCCCATCCGGGGCGGTTCAAAAAAAGCCCAAAATCCAAGGAGGCAAGGAGAGCATGAACAACAAAAGGCAAACGATTTGGCTGGTGTCGATGCTCAGTTTGATGGTCATTCTGTCGGCATACTACCTGTTTACGGAGGACGTCAATCCGGCCGGACAGACGGCCGACCAGGCCGGCGGGTATGCCCAGGCGGATCCCGGAAGCGGCGTGGAAATCACGCAGGTCGACGGAGCATACGGCGATGAAACCGAAGCCGGGGCCTCCCCGTCCGCCTCTCCCGATTCGCAAACGGGCGCCGAAGAGCCTTCCGAATCCGGCGATCCGGCTTCCGGGAGCGAGCCGTCGCCGGAAGCGGGAAGCGCGGGCGAAGAGTCGGCGGCGGAACCCGAAACGGGCGGTCCGGAGGACGAAGCCGTGCTGAACGGAATGAACAACAATTTGGGCGGCAGGGAATATATCGATCGGATCGCGCTTGAAAGATTGGAAAATTACTCGCAAGAGCAGGAACGGCTGAACGCGATTATCGCCGACAGCAAAAACACGACGCCCGAGGAAGCCCAGTCCGCGATGGAGGAGCTGAGCCGGCTCGACGCGATCGAAGAGCGGATGACTTCCCTGGAGGAAAAGTTGGTCGCCACCTACGGCAACGTCGTCGTGGAAGAGGAAGAAAGCAACTACAAGGTGGTTGTTCAGGCCGACAAGCTGGAGAAGGACGAAGCCGTAACCATCGTCGAGCTTGCCATGAAGGAGCTGGAGGTTTCGCCCGACAGGCTGACCGTGCAATACATTCCTTGAACGAACGGCGCGCTGCGGCAAAGAGTTCGGCCATAAGGCCGGACTCTTTCCATTTCAGTCGAATGTGATATAATAACTTCGTTATGGGAACGAACAAGCATGGCCTGCAAAGGAACCCCGAACCAAGGAGTGTCCGAGACAATGTTTAAACTTAGCGAAATCAAAGAACTGATCAAATTGGTGGATCAAACGTCCGTTCAAGAGCTGGAAATCGAAAACGAAGGGGCAAGGCTCGCCATTCGCAAACCGGGCCGGACCGAAGTCGTCAACGTGCAAACGGCTCCGGCGGCACATACATACTTGCCCGCGGCGGCATCCGCGCCGGCCGCGGCGCCCGCCCAAGCGGCGGCTTCCCCGGAAGCGCCCAAGAGCGAGTCTTCCGAACGCGAAGGCCTGCACAAGATCGTTTCCCCGATGGTGGGAACGTTCTATCGGGCTCCTTCTCCCGATGCCCCGAGCTTCGTCAATGCCGGCGACAAGGTGACCGAGAAGACGGTCGTTTGCATTTTGGAAGCGATGAAGCTGATGAATCCGCTGGAAGCGGAAGTGAAAGGCGAGATCGTCGAGATTCTGGTAGAGAACGGACAATTGGTCGAGTACGGCCAACCGCTGTTCCTCGTCAGACCGGAATAAAGGATTTCCGGCTTTCGAGCGTCAACTGGTATCAACGAAGGGGGATCTCCTGTTTTGAAAATCCATAAAATTTTGGTGGCCAACCGCGGCGAGATTGCCGTCCGCATTATCCGGGCGTGCCGGGAGCTCGGAATTTCGACCGTCGCGGTCTATTCCGAAGCCGACCGCGAATCGCTGCACGTCCGCTTGGCCGACGAAGCGTACTGCATCGGTCCGACGGCCTCCAAAGACAGCTATTTGAACTTGACCAACATTATGAGCGTGGCTACGCTGACGGAATGCGACGCGATTCATCCGGGCTACGGCTTCCTGTCGGAGAACGCCGACTTCGCGGATATTTGCGAAAGCTGCAACATCACGTTCATCGGCCCTTCCGCCGAAGCGATCAGTCGGATGGGCGACAAGTCCGTGGCGAAGCAGACGATGAAGGAGGCCGACGTTCCGGTCATCCCGGGTTCCGACGGCCTGGTCGAGGATCTGGACGAAGCCGTCCGGGTAGCGCGCGAGATCGGGTATCCGGTCATCATCAAGGCGACGGCCGGTGGCGGCGGGCGCGGCATTCGCCTTGCGGACGACGAAGAAATGCTCGTTCGCGAGATTACGACCGCCCAGCAGGAAGCCCAGAAGGCGTTCGGCAATTCCGGCGTCTATATCGAGAAATATTTGACCGGCATGAAGCACGTCGAAATTCAGGTCATCGCCGACAAGCACGGCAACGTCGTTCACCTCGGCGAACGGGACTGCTCGGTGCAGCGCCGGCGCCAGAAGCTCGTCGAGGAAGCGCCGTGCCCGGTCATGACGCCGGCCCTCCGCGAACGGATGGGGCAAGCCGCCGTACGGGCGGCCAAAGCCGTCGACTATTGCGGCGCGGGCACGATCGAGTTTTTGCTGGGTCCCGACGGCCAATTTTATTTTATGGAAATGAATACCCGCATCCAGGTCGAACACCCCGTCACCGAAATGATCACGGGCGTCGACCTGATCAAGGAAATGATCTCGGTCGCGGAAGGAGCGCCTCTTTCCTTTGCGCAGGAAGACGTCAAATGGGACGGTTGGGCGTTCGAATTCCGGATCAATGCGGAAGATCCGGAACGCAATTTCATGCCGTCTCCGGGGCGCGTCGGCTTTTATTTGCCGCCCGGCGGTCCCGGCGTGCGCGTGGACAGCGGCGCTTACACCCACTACACGATCTCGCCGCATTACGATTCGATGATCGCGAAGCTGATCGTCTGGGCGCCGACGCGCGGCGAAGCGATCGCTCGCGGACGGAGGGCCCTCGCGGAGTTTTTCGTGGAAGGGGTCAAAACGACGATCCCTTTTCATCTGAAGCTGCTGGATCATCCCCTGTTCCAAAAAGGCACGTTCGATATCAAGTTTCTCGAAGAACACGATATCTATGATCCCGGTTTGTCATAATCAACGCGCAATGCTATAGTATGAATAATAAAGAGGTGCATGGCCCAATCCGGCATGACGGCCCAGCCGCCATGCCGAGGGCTGCCGGCGCCTCTGACAGCCGATGCTTGGGCGAAGAGCCGTACCATTTTGAAGGAGGTGGATTCACGAATGGAAACATTGGTGACCGATTACGAACGCACGGAAATGGGTACCATTCAAATCGCGCCGGAAGTCATCGAGGTGATCGCCGGTCTCGCGACGGTCGAAGTGGAAGGCGTTGCCGGAATGAGCGGCGGTATCTCCTCCGGAATTGCGGAACTTCTCGGACGCAAAAATTTGTCCAAAGGCGTGAAAGTCGAAGTCGGCCAGCGCGAAGCGGCGGTCGACGTCAATATCGTCGTCGAATATGGCAGGCGCATTCCCGAAATCGCGGCTGAAATTCAGCGCAACGTCAAGCGTTCGATCGAAACGATGACGGGGCTGAACGTGGTGGAAGTGAATGTACATATTCACGACGTTCATTTCAAAACTCCGGAGAAACCGGAAGAAGACGATTCGCATGCGCGTGTCCGATAGCGCCCCCCGGGATTCCCTGAGGTAAGCGATTACCGGAATGCGGATGACGGCGCCGTAGCGGCCGAACCCAGGGGGAGGCCGAGCTTCGGCGCCTTTTCGTAAGGCGGGGCATACGCGCGTCGAGACTGGAGGAGACTGTCGTTGATTAGAATGCTGGACAGGCTGCTGTTATTTTTATACACGCTGGCGGTGGGCGCCGCTTCCGTAATCGCCGTCGTCGTCGCGCTGGGCGGCTTCGATACGGAATGGCTGAAGCAGTTCGTCGAGGAGGCCGCGGGAGGCTACCGGGCGGTTCAGGCATCGGTCATCGCGGTCGGCGTCGTGCTGTTTTTGATCAGCTTCCGGCTGTTCGTCGTTTCGTTTCGGCGCACCGGCGGCTCGTCCGAGTCGATCACTCAGCGCACCGAGCACGGAGATATTCGCATTTCGGTCGAGACGATCGAGAATTTGGCGCTCAAGGCCGCATCCCGTTCCCGGGGCGTCAAGGATTTGCGCGCGCGGGTCCGCGCTTCCGAATCCGGCCTGCAAATCATGATCCGCGCTTTCGTCGACGGGGAAAACTCCATTCCTTCGATATCCGAAGAAATGCAAAAAGCCGTATCCGAACATTTGGAGCAGACGACCGGAATTCCCGTTTCCGAGGTTTCCGTCTTTATCGCCAACGTGACGCAGTCGCCGACCACGTATAAAAGCCGAGTGGAATAGGGGGACGGCCGCCCATGTGGAAAGAATGGCTGGAAGCCTACGGAGGACGGGCGCTTGGCATTTTGGCGGGACTTTTTTGCGCGGTCATCTATTTAATTAGCGGATTTTGGGATATGCTGTTTTGTATATTGCTTGTCGGTTTGGGATATGGAATCGGATATAACAAAGACAAGAAGCGGGGCCCTCTGCTGCCGTGGGACCGGCTGGTCTCCTGGATGTCCGATCGGTGGCCGTGGCCGCGCTGATTCGCAAGCCGTGAAGCCTTCTTGCCCGAAGCGGCGCCTCGCGCCGCCATCCCGTTTCGGGATCGGGCGGGACGGCTCGTCGTTTTTTCTGAATGCTATTTCGGTTGGCCCAAAAAACAAGTTGTCGAAGCGGGAGGATTCATGAAGCGCAGATTGGCAAGGGAAATTGCGGTGCAGAGCCTGTACCAGATGGAAATGAACGGCGTGGACGCGCAGGCCGCGGTGGAGACCGTTCTGACGGAAGCGCGCGAAGAAAACGAAATCGGCGCGAACGTCGAAGACGTCGGCGCGGTCGACGGGTTTACCCGCGAGCTGGTAAAGGGCGTTACGGCCCACCGGGAAGAAATCGACCGCTCGCTGGCCCGGTATTTGACCGGATGGCAGGTGGATCGCCTGTCGCGGGTGGACCGCCAGATTTTGCGGCTTGCGGCTTTCGAGCTCGCCCACCGGAAGGAAGTGCCTCCGAAGGTTGTCGTAAACGAAGCGATCGAGCTGGCGAAGCGCTTCGGCACGGACGAATCCGGCAAATTCGTCAACGGCGTGCTCGGACGCATGCTGCGCGAGACGGGGGCGGAAAGCCGGAATCCGCAAAAGATCCGAAGCCCGAATTCGAAACGAATGGCGAGGAGGAACCGCAATGAGCGCAAAGCTGATCGAAGGCAAAAAAATTTCCGACCAAATCCGGGCGGAAATCAAAGACGAAGTCGCAAAGCTGAAAAGTTCGGGCATTCAACCGGGGCTTGCCGTCATTCTGGTCGGGGAAGATCCGGCGTCCCAGGTTTACGTTCGCAATAAGGCGAAAGCTTGCGAAGATCTCGGCTTTTATTCCGAGGTGCACCGCCTTTCCGCGGAGACCTCGCAAGCGGAATTGCTGGAGCTGATCGGCCGGTTGAACGCCCAAGACAGCGTGCACGGCATTCTCGTGCAGCTGCCGCTGCCGAAGCATATCGAGGAGAAGGCGGTCATCGACGCGATCGCGGTCGAAAAGGACGTGGACGGCTTTCATCCGGTCAGCGTCGGCAATATGGTCATCGGAGACGACGCCTTGCTGCCTTGCACGCCGGCGGGCGTTATCGAGCTGCTGAAGCGGACGGGCAACTCTCCCGCCGGCAAGCATGCGGTCGTCATCGGACGCAGCAACATCGTGGGCAAGCCGGTTTCGCTCCTGCTGCTTCGGGAGCATGCGACGGTGACGATTTGCCATTCGCGCACGCCGAATCTGGCGGAAGTTTCCCGCCAAGCCGATATCGTCGTGGCGGCGGTCGGCGTTCCGAAGCTGGTCAAAGGCGACTGGATCAAGCCCGGAGCCGTCGTGATCGACGTCGGCGTCAACCGGCTGCCTGACGGCAAGCTGTGCGGCGACGTGGATTTTGCCGAAGCTTCCGAAGTTGCGGGCTGGATTACGCCGGTTCCGGGAGGCGTCGGGCCGATGACGATTACGATGCTGATGAAAAATACGCTGAAAGCGGCATTGGGCAAAGCCAAGTAAACGAAATACAGACGCAAACGGTCGCGTTCGAAGCCAAGGAGAGGAGGCGGCGCGTTTGGAGCCTTCGCGCGTGCTGAGCATCCGCGATGTGAACCGGTACATCAAGCTGAAGCTGGAAGGAGACGCCAAGCTTCAGGATATATGGATCCGGGGGGAAATCTCGAATTTCACCCATCATTCGAGCGGACATATGTACTTTACGCTCAAGGACGAAAGCGGCAGACTGAAAAGCATCATGTTCGGCTCGTACAATCAGCGGCTGCCCTTCCGGCCGAAGGACGGCATGAAGGTGCTGGCGAGAGGCGGGGTGTCCGTCTTCGAGCGGGACGGCCAGTACCAGTTTTACGTTACGGCGATGCAGCCGGACGGCGTCGGCAGCCTTTATCTCGCTTTCGAGCAGTTGAAGCGGAAGCTTGGCGAGGAAGGCTTGTTTTCCGAGGCGGTCAAGCGGCCGATTCCCCGATACCCGAAAGCGATCGGCGTTATTACGTCGCCGACGGGGGCGGCGGTGCGGGATATTATCATTACCCTGCAAAGGCGGTTCGCGTCCGTCCCGGTGCTTCTCTATCCGGCATCGGTCCAGGGGAAGGCGGCGGCGGCCTCGATCGTGCAGGCGATCGAGGCGATGAATCGTCTCGGCGAGGCCGACGTCCTGATCGTGGGCCGCGGGGGCGGATCGCTCGAAGAGCTTTGGGCGTTCAACGAGGAAATCGTCGCCCGAGCCATTCGCGCGTCGGCCATTCCCGTCATTTCGGCGGTCGGCCACGAAACGGATTTCACGATCGCCGACTTCGTCGCCGATTTGCGCGCGCCGACGCCGACCGCGGCCGCGGAGCTCGCGGTTCCGCACGCGGCGGAGCTGCGCCAGACGATCGAGTCGCTGCGGCGGCGAATGGACAAATCGCTGCGCTTTAAGCTTGTCCATTCGCGGGAACGCTGGCAGCGCGCGGCCAAGTCGCCGTATTTTTTGCAGCCGAAGCGGGCGTTGCTCTCGCAGGCCGAACGGCTCGACCGGCTGCGGGATCGGCTGCAGTTCCGCGCCGAGGGGCGATTCGCCCGGTCGCAAGAGCGGCTTGCGCGGCTGGCGGGCCGGTTGTCGGCCGCAAGCCCGCGGGCGCAAGCGTCGTTCGCGCGCAAGCGGGCCGATGCGGCTGCGGCCAGGCTGTCGCAGTCGATGCGAAGCGTGCTGCGCGAACGGCAAAGCGGCTTCGGCGCGCTCGTTCGCCAGCTTGACGCGCTCAGCCCGCTCAAAATTATGGGCAGAGGCTACAGTCTCGTCTATGACGAACAGGAAGAAGCTATCATTCGTTCGATAGAGGAAGTTCAGCCGGGAGACCGGGTCAAAGTCCGCTTGGCGGACGGAACGCTGGATTGCCAAGTATGGGGATTGCAGGAGGAGGGAGTCGGGAATGAGCCTTAAACCGGAACGGGAAACGGCAGGCGCGGAAACGGCGGCGAGCGCGGATGCCGCGCAGGCTATTTCCTTCGAGGAAGCGATGGAGAAGCTGGAGGAAATCGTGGCCCGCCTCGAGCATTCGGACGTCCCGCTGGAAACCGCCATCGAGCTTTATCAGCAGGGAATCGCATTGTCCAGGCTTTGCGGGCAGAAGCTCGAACAAGTGGAAAAAAGGATCGAAATGCTGATGGAGGACGAAACCGGATTTCAGCGCAAGCCGTTCGCGCCTTTGCAGGGCGAGGCCGAAGCGGATAAAGGAGAGTAGCGGAAGTGACGGTATCTGGCAACATCGAAGCGTATATCAAGGCTTTGCGAGAACGCGTCGAAGAACGGCTTCGCGAAGCGATACCGGCCGAATGGCGCATTCCGGCCCCGCTGAGGGACGCGGCCGTTTACTCGCTGGAAGCCGGGGGCAAGCGCCTGCGGCCGATATTGGTTTTGGCGTCGGCGGAAAGCGTCGGCGGCGACGAGGGGATCCACGCCAGGGCGATGCCGTTTGCCGTCGCCGTCGAAATGATCCACACCTACTCGCTCATTCACGACGACTTGCCGGCGATGGATAACGACGATTTTCGCCGCGGACGTCCGACCAACCACAAAGTGTTCGGAGAGGCGATGGCGATTCTCGCCGGCGACGGGTTGCTGACGCACGCCTTCTTCGTCGCTTCGCAGGCGGCTTCTTTGGGCGTTCCGGCAGACCGGGCGCTCGCCGTCGTTTCGGAGCTGGCCCGGTTTGCGGGACTTTCGGGCATGGTCGGCGGCCAAGCGAGCGATATGCTGGGAGAGCAGGGAATCACCTCGCTCGAGGAGCTCGAGTCGATCCATTTGCACAAGACAAGCGACCTGATCGCGTTTTCGTTGCGGGCGGGGGGGCACGCGGCCGAAGCGGAAGCCGACAAGCTGGCGGCGCTCGAGCTGTTCGGCCGCAATATCGGCCTCGCCTTCCAAATTCAGGACGATATTTTGGACGTGATCGGCGACGAGGGGAAACTGGGCAAACCGCTGAAAAGCGATGAGCGCCAAGGCAAAGTGACGTACCCGTTTCTGCTTGGGCTGGACGCGAGCCGGGAGCGCGTGTCCCGTCTTACGGAAGAGGCGATCGAGGCGGTAATGGCCGCGGGTTTTGCCAAGCCGGAATTGCTGGCCGGCATCGCGCGCTCCATCATGAATCGGGATCACTAGCCGTTGCACCGGTTTAAAAGAATTTGCGCTTTATCCGGACTGCCCGGCGAGCGGATGTCGACGTTGTCGACGCGCCGGGGCGGTCTTTTTTTTGGCCGTGCCGAGCGCCCATGGATGAGGATCCTTGCCTTTGACGGCTAACGCCAGTCGGGGGCGGAAAACGGCAGGTGATCGTTTTTGCGTGCAATCGCCGAACTCACGCCGAATTCACCCGGAACCCTTTCGAACCTTTGAGGATACACAAACTTCCACCCCAACTTGCGAACTAGAAACCGGGCCGGATCCTCGCGCCAATCTTGAATTAAAGTTTCCGAACCGAAGTATTCAACCCGTACAAATAAACACTTCGCCTTGCAGCAAAATCCCGGAACGATTTTCACGGTTAAACGTATGGAATGGGATACCATAACCGCAGCGGACCGTCGCGGGGGCTTGCGTCCGCATTTCGTCAAGATCTGCCAAGCTTGGCCCCGTATTGGGCATTTGTCTGCCGCATGTGTTATAATGATATCAAATTTTGTAACGTACACGGACTTATCCGGGAAAGCGGGGAACTCCATTGCTGCTCGACCGTATCGACAGCCCATCTGATCTTAAGCAGCTTTCCTTAGCCGAGCTGCCTCAGTTGGCGCAAGAAATCCGCCAGTTTTTAATCGAAAATTTATCCGCGACCGGCGGGCATCTCGCGCCGAATTTGGGCGTCGTCGAATTGACGCTCGCGCTCCATTATTTGTACGACAGCCCGCGGGACAAATTCATTTTCGACGTCGGCCATCAGGCCTACGTTCATAAAATTTTAACCGGCCGCAAAGACCGCTTCGGCACGCTGCGCCAGAAGGACGGCCTGTGCGGCTTCGTCAAGCGTTCCGAAAGCGAGCATGACGTATGGGAAGCCGGGCACAGCAGCACTTCGCTGTCGGCCGCGGCCGGCATGGCTCTTGCGCGCGACTTGAAGGGCGAAAGCAACAAAGTGATCGCCGTGATCGGGGACGGCGCGCTGACCGGGGGCATGGCGCTCGAAGCGATGAACCATATCGGTCACGAGAAGCGCAATCTGATCGTCGTCCTGAACGACAACGAGATGTCGATCGCGCCGAACGTAGGCGCTCTGCACAACTACTTGGGCAAGGTTCGTTCCGACAAAACCTATCGCAAAGCGAAGGACGAATTCGAAACGCTCGTCCGCAAAATTCCCGCCATCGGCGGCAAGCTGGCCAAGACGGCCGAACGGCTCAAGGACAGCCTGAAATATTTGGTTGTCCCGGGCATGCTGTTCGAGGAATTCGGGCTCAAATATTTCGGGCCGGTCGACGGCCACGATATCGAGAAGCTGGTCGAGGCGTTTCATCAAGCCGAGAAGGTGAACGGTCCGGTTCTCATTCACATCCTCACGATCAAGGGCAAAGGATATTCGCCCGCGGAAGCGGATTCGTTCAAATGGCACGGCATCACGCCGTACAAGATCGAATCCGGACAAGTCGTCAAGTCGGTCGGACCTCCCGTTTATACAGACGTCTTCGGCAAAACGCTGATCGAACTCGCGGAGCGGGACGACCGCATCTTGGCGATTACCCCGGCCATGCCGGGAGGTTCCGGACTGCTCGGTTTCGCGGAACGCTTCCCGAACCGGATGTTCGACGTCGGCATCGCGGAGCAACATGCCGCCACGATGGCCGCAGCCATGGCGCTGGAAGGCATGAAGCCGGTATTCGCCGTCTATTCGACGTTCCTGCAGCGCGCCTATGACCAGGTAGTGCACGATATTTGCCGCCAGAAACTGAACGTGGTGTTCGCGATCGACCGGGCCGGCTTTGTCGGCGCAGACGGGGAGACGCACCAAGGCGTGTACGATATCGCATTCTTGCGGCATATTCCGAATATGGTCATCATGATGCCGAAGGACGAGAATGAGCTGCGGCACATGCTCAAGACCGCGGTCGAATACGAGGACGGCCCGATCGCCGTCCGTTATCCGAGGATCAACGGACTTGGCGTCCCGATGGATCCGGAGCTTCGGCCGATCCCGATCGGCAGCTGGGAAACGGTTCGCGACGGGGATTACGCCGCCATCATCGCGATCGGCCCGATGGTTCAAGTCGCGGAAGAAGCCGCGGAACTGCTGAAGCGCGAAGGCATTCAGGCCCGGGTCGTGAACGCCCGCTTCGTCAAACCGCTGGACGAGGAGATGCTGCTCTCCTTGGCCAAGGAAAACATCCCGCTGCTCGTGCTCGAAGAGGGATCGGAGCAAGGGGGACTGGGCGGCGCCATTCTCGAGTTTTACGCATTGGCGGGCCAGCAGCACATCTCGGTGGGCATGCTCGGCGTTCCCGACCGTTTCATCGAGCACGCGACGATCAAGGAACAGCGGGCCGAAGTCGGGCTGACGCCCGAAAACGTCGCGCAGGAGCTGCGCAAGCGCGTCGTCCGCAAGCGCCAGAGAGCGACGTGATGAACGTACCCGTCAAGGAACGGCTCGACGTTTTGCTTGTGGAGTTAGGCTATTTCGAAAGTCGCGAAAAGGCGAAGGCGGCGATTATGGCGGGGCTCGTTCAAGTCGGCACGGAGCGCGTCGACAAGGCGGGGACGAAGGTGCCGCGCGACGCCGCCATCGTCGTCAAAGGAGCGCCCCATCCGTATGTCAGCCGCGGGGGGCTCAAGCTCGAGAAAGCGATCCGATTTTTCGGGCTCGATTTGAAGGATGCGGTTATGCTCGACATCGGCGCCTCCACCGGAGGGTTTACCGATTGCGCGCTTCAGAACGGCGCGGCATTCGTCTACGCGGTGGATGTCGGGTACAACCAACTGGACTGGTCGCTGCGCCAGGACGAGCGGGTCCGGGTCATGGAACGGACGAATTTCCGTCATATGACCGCGGACCAGTTGGACGGGCCGGCGCCGGCATTTGCGACGATCGACGTTTCGTTCATCTCGCTGAAGCTGATTTTGCCGACGCTGGCCGAGCTGCTTCAGTCCGGCGGCGGGACGGTCGCGCTCATCAAGCCCCAATTCGAGGCAGGCCGCGAGCAAGTAGGCAAATCCGGCGTCGTCCGGGATCCGGGCGTTCACGAATCGGTGCTGATCGAAGTGCTGGCTCACGCGGAGAAGCTTGGATTTCGGCTGCAAGGGCTGACCTATTCCCCGATTACCGGGGGCGAAGGCAACATCGAATTTTTGGCCTATTGGCGGCTTGAAGCGAACGCTTCGGAAACGTTAGAGGACGAAAGTTCTCCGGATTCCGTTCCGTCGCTCGTTCGCTCGGTCGTGGACGAGGCCTCGAACGCTTTTCACCGCAAAGGTTGATCTTAGCACGAAATAAGCAAGGGAACATCTGTCCCGGAGCTGCCGAAGAACGGCCGGATCGAATAACCGGTTTCTCGCGGGCATGCTCCGTTTTTGCGTTCCTTCGCGGAAAAAAGGAATTCAGGGCTTGCGGCGCGAACTACGATTAGATGCGGCGAACCTCCAGGAACTCGACAATCGATAACGCCGACGTTCGATGCGGAGGGGGAGCGATCGTGGAGCGGTTCGGCGATTGGCTGTTGTTTTTGACGGTTGCGGGGCTGCTGGTCTGGTGGCTGGCGAGGCGGCTGCATTTGTGGCTGTTAGAGCCGCCCAGCGCCAGGCTTCGGAAGCTCGCGCATGCGGGAGAAGTGGAACCGGCCGATGCGGTAACGCTGCTGGAAGAGCACGGTTACGAGGTGTTGTCCGGCAAGCATCGCATTCCGCTTCGCGTGACCGTCGACGACTTTCCTTCGCAGCCTACGCGCCTTTATTTCGATTATTTGGCCAAAAAGGATCAACAATACTATTTAGTCAAGCTCGAACGGCCCCGAAAGCCGACCGAGTGGAGCGCCAGCGGGCTCAGGGAGCGTCTGCTGCCTTATGCTCTGCTGTTTCCGGAAAGCGCGGGGATTATCGTTGCCGATCCCAAAGAACGGACCGTGCGTACGGTGCGATTTAAAGTGGAGGATGACAAGGAATGAAAGTTCAACGACAACGGCAAATTCGGGAAATGATCGGCAAGCGGGAAATCGAAACGCAGGAGGAATTGGTCGAAGCGCTGCGCAACGAAGGCGTTCATGTGACACAGGCGACCGTTTCCCGCGACATCAAGGAAATGCAGCTGATCAAAGTGCCCCTCGAAGACGGCCGATATAAATATTCGATGCCGCAGGATCAGCGGTTCAATCCTGCGCTGAAGCTGAAGCGGGCGCTGCTCGACCATTTCGTTCAGGCCGATGCCGCCGAAAATTTGGTAGTCGTCCGCTGCCTGCCGGGAACGGCCAACACGATCGCCGCGTTGATCGACGGCATGGACTGGCCGGAGGTGCTGGGCTCGATCGGTGGCGACGATACGACGCTATTGATCTGCAAGTCGAAGGAGCAGGGACCCGTGATGGTCAAGCGGATCCATGAAATGATGCAATAAAAGCGCAGGCGTCAGCAAAAGAGGGGAGGCCGCAAGGCAATGCTTCGGGAGCTGTCTATTCGCAATTTGGCGGTAATCGAACAGGTTACCGTAGGGTTTCATCGCGGATTTCACGTGTTGACGGGAGAAACGGGCGCCGGTAAATCGATGGTCATCGATGCGATGGGGCTTATCGCCGGGGGAAGAAGTTCGGCGGACATGATTCGGCACGGGCGCGACCGCGCGGTCATCGAGGCAAGCTTCGACTTGCCGGAAAATCATCCGGTATGGGCGACGCTGAACCGATTCGGAATCGACGCGAATCCGCGCGAAATGCTGTTGATTCGCAGGGAAATTTTGCTGCACGGCAAATCTTCCGCGCGGCTGAACGGCCAAAGCGCGACGCTGTCGATGCTGCGGGAAGTCGGCGAGCATCTGGTCAATATCCACGGGCAGCACGAGCACCAATCGCTGCTGCGAACGGATCGGCATCTCGAGTGGCTGGATCAATACGCGGGAGACGAAATCGTCCCCGACAAAAACGCCTACGCCGACAAGTACCGGCGATTCCGGCAAATCGAGCGCGAGCGCAAGGAGCTCGAGGAATCGTCCCGCCAGCAAATGCAAATGCTCGACCTGTACCGGTACCAATTGGAAGAAATCGAAGAAGCCCGGCTTATGCCGGGTGAAGACGAATCCCTGGCCGACGAGAAACGCAAACTAAGCCATGCGGAAAAGCTGGCGGATTCCGTATCGGAAGCCTACGATTTGCTTTACGGTTCCAAGGGGCTTGCCGTCCTTTCGCGGGCGATCGCGCGGCTCGAGGACATCGTCAAAGTCGATCCGGCGAAAATCGGTCCGCTCGTGGAGCAGCTGCAATCGGCCTATTACGGCGCGGAAGACGCGGCGTATCAATTGCGCGGGTACCGCGACCAAATCGAATTCAATCCGGAACGGCTCGCCTTTATCGAAGAGCGGCTGAATTTGCTGAGCGGATTGAAACGCAAATACGGGGAAACGATCGAAGATATTCTGGCCTACCGGAAACGAATCCAAGCCGAAACGGACAAGCTGGAAAATCGCGACGAACGGCTTCAGCAGCTTGCGGACGAACAAGAAAAGCTCGAGCGCGAGCTGTCGCAGCTTGCCGATCGGCTGACCTCCATCCGAAGAAACGCGGCGAACAAGCTGTCGGCGATCATCGTTCAGGAGCTACGCGATTTGCAAATGGAGCGGGCGATATTCGAAGTCAAGCTGGAGCCTGTTCCGTTTGACGCCACGGGTGCCGACAGCGCCGAGTTTTTGCTGTCGACGAACCCGGGGGAGCCGCCCAAGCCGTTGTCCAAAATCGCTTCCGGCGGGGAAATGTCCCGCGTCATGCTCGCCCTCAAAGCGATTTTCGCCCGCATCGACCGGATTCCGGTGCTCGTTTTCGACGAAGTCGATACGGGCGTAAGCGGCCGTGCCGCTCAAGCCGTCGCGGAGAAATTGTCGCTGCTTGCGAAGCATTGCCAGGTTTTTTCGATCACCCATCTGCCCCAGGTGGCATGCATGGCCGATTATCAGTACGAAATCGCCAAAAGCATTACCGACAACGGAAGAACGGCAACGGCCGTGCGCGAGCTTTCCAGCCAGGAACGGGTGGAGGAACTAGCCCGAATGCTCGGCGGAGTGGAAGTAACGGCAAAAACCCGTCACCACGCTCAGGAAATGCTGGCGCTGGCTAAACGCCTAAAAAACGCGTAACGGCGCGAAAATTTAAAGGTTTAGGAAGCTTTTTGGGAACATAAAAGCAGGGGGGCACGGTTACCTTATAGTTACGTTGCCGGCTGATCGAAATGCCGGAAAGACTGTAAGGGAGCGTGAGAATTTGAACCGAACAGCCTCCATACGACGCAAAATCGGCATCGTTCTCGTTTTATTTCTTTGTCTAGCCGCTTCCTCGGGTCCGATTCGGCATTATGCCGCTTTTCCTGACGAGCTCCGCCTGTTCGAGGGCCAATCGAAGCGGCTTCATTACGCCATGCCCGTCCATGCCCAAGGGAGCCTGGATCCTCAGGTGGCGGTCGTCAACGGCGCGAATCGGGAGCATTTCCCTGTCGATTTGAACAAACCGTTATCGATCGAGTCCAAAAACAGCGGAGTCACGAAACTGAAGCTCCGGTTGTTCGGCAAAATCCCGTTTAAGACGGTTAAGCTGCAGGTCGTGCCCGATTTGCGCGTCGTTCCTGGCGGGCAAACGATCGGAGTCAAAGTCAAATCCGCGGGCATCATGGTCGTCGGACATCATTTGATCCGCACGAGCCCGGAAACCCGGATGTCTCCCGGCGAGGAAGCGAAGCTTCGGCTCGGCGATCTGATTGTCGAGATCAACGGGCAGCCGTTAAACGACGTTTCGAAGGTGGCGGCGCTGGCCGAACAAGCCGGCAAAAGCAACGTGCCGCTCGATCTTGTCGTCCAAAGGGGCAAAAGCCGTTTCCGCACGCAGCTTAAGCCGGCGTTCGATTTGGAGGACAAGGTGTGGAGGCTCGGGCTTTACATCCGGGATTCGGCCGCCGGCGTCGGAACGCTTACGTTTTATGCGCCGGATCAAGGCGTGTACGGAGCGCTGGGCCATGTCATCACGGACATGGATACTCAAACGCCGATCGTCGTCGGCGACGGTCAAATTTTGCAATCGAACGTGCTGTCGATTTCCAAAAGCCAGAACGGCGAACCGGGCGAAAAGAGGGCCAACTTCGTAAAAGAAGGAAAAACGCTGGGAAGCGTGGAACGCAACACATCGTTCGGCATTTTCGGCAAAATGCGCGAACTTCCCGATCACGGCCTTCATCAGAAGCCGGTGCCGGTTGCTTTCGCCGAGGAAGTCGAGGAAGGTCCGGCGGAAATTTTAACGGTCGTCAACGGACAAAAAGTGGAGAAGTTCAACATTCAGATCGTTCATGTCGCCAAACAAACGTCGCCTGCAACGAAAGGCATGGTCATCCGAATTACCGACCCGCGGCTGCTTGAACGAACGGGCGGGATCGTGCAAGGGATGAGCGGAAGCCCGATTATTCAAAAAGGAAAACTGGTCGGAGCGGTAACCCACGTATTCGTTAACGATCCGACTTCGGGATACGGCTGTTATATCGAATGGATGCTGCAAGACGCCGGCATCGTCCTGCAACCGAACCAAACAACATCTAAGGCGGTTTAACGCCTTGGATGTTTGCGTTATTGGGAGAAGCAGGAACTTTTGTCGAAAAAGTTCGAAAAAAGACGTCATTTGGCACAAAACTTCATTATAGAGCATCTCGGATAAAAAATAAAGAAAAAAATTCTAATCAAGAAGGATTCAAAGTGGTCGTGTCGAATTTGGATACACAGAGCAACACTAACCTAAATGTAGATAAGGGAGGACCAACCTTGCAGCGGATCGAAGTATTTCTGGCTGACGACAACCGAGAATTTACGAATTTGTTGTCCGATTACATTGAAGAGCAGGATGACATGACGGTCATCGGGGTGGCGTACAACGGAGAAGAAGTCATCCGCCAATTGGAAGAAAATCGTCTCGTACCCGATGTGATGATTCTCGATATCATCATGCCGCACTTGGACGGACTAGGCGTGCTTGAAAAGCTTCGGGATATGAATTTGTCTCCGATGCCGAAGATTATTATGCTTACGGCGTTTGGGCAGGAGAACATCACGCAGCGAGCGGTTCAACTTGGGGCTTCCTACTACATATTAAAACCGTTCGACATGGATGTGCTCGCCAATCGAATTCGTCAACTGGCCGGATATTCGGCCGTCTCGGCTCCGGTATCGACGTCCTCGATCGCCAGCGTGGCGCGTTCGAACATCGTGCCGATCGGCAAACCGAAAAACCTCGACGCCAACATTACGAGCATCATTCACGAAATCGGCGTACCCGCTCATATTAAAGGGTATCAATATTTGCGCGAAGCGATTACGATGGTGTACAACAACATCGAAATCCTCGGCGCGATTACGAAGACGCTGTACCCGGCGATCGCCGAAAAATTCAAAACGACGCCGTCCCGCGTCGAACGCGCGATTCGCCACGCGATCGAAGTCGCCTGGACGCGCGGCAACATCGACAGCATCAGCCACCTGTTCGGCTACACGATCAATATCAGCAAATCGAAGCCGACAAACAGCGAGTTCATCGCGATGGTGGCGGATAAGCTGCGGATCGAGCATAAGGTGAGCTAAAGTTTTCAATTAAGGAAATCAATGAGTGATTCTCTGCAAACATCGCTTATCTATTGGTTGCGCTTAACCAGCAGATAAGCGGTGTTTTTTCATATCCAGAGTTTTATTTTATCGAATGTTTACCATAATTAATCCCGAAGCCAACCTCGCCTTTATGAATAATTTTTAAATTTCAAAAAAACCATTGCAAAACCACTTTCTCTTACTATAATAAGTTGTATACCGGTTGGAATACAAGTTTGTTTCTATAATTTCAAATATAAATCTAGAAAAAAAGGAGGCCGCTTTTGTGGCGTACACAGCGCTAGCGGCATGCGGGCCCGACTTGACTTCCATACTCAAAGACTGGATACCCTCCGATTGCCGACTTGATCATGAAGCAGTTAGGGGTGAGGCCGTTGTGGAAAGGGCACATGCTGATCGACCGGATTTGATTATTCTGGATATGGATTGGTTGGAAAAAGATGCGCTCAAGGCCGCCGAATTGATCGGGAAGTTTACCGATAGCGCTGTTCTTCTCCTGGCCGGTGAGCGGCAGAAGCACGAGGTTCGCGAAGCCGCAAAGAGAGGGAAGGCGGCCTATGCGATCAAGCCGGAAAGAGGCGGAGAGCTTGCGGCCGCCATCGAAAGCGCCTTGTTTTATCGCCGCAGGCTGCAGGTTTTGATCCAAAAATTCGAGAAACTGCGCTTTCTGCTTCAACAAAATAAAGAGATAGAGCGCGCGAAAGCAAAGTTGATGAAGCAGTTGAGGATTACGGAAGACGAGGCTCATCGGATGCTGCTGCGAACGAGCATGTCCACGGGGATATCCAAACATCGGCTGGCGGGGAAGATGGTTCATGAAACGTAGCTATTCCGTTTTAAGCGTAGGCTTGGATTTGGGAAGCAGCACGACGAAAATGGTTGTCTCCAGGCTCGTCATCGAGCAAACCTCCTCCTATTCTTCGTTGCCGCGGTATGAAACCGTAGGCCGGGATCTTTTGTACGCAAGTCCGGTTATCGAAACGCCCGTAAAAAAAAATTTTCTGATTGCTGTCCAGCCGCTATGGAAGTGGCTTAAAGAGGAGTACGCCAAAGCCGGCATCGATCCGCAGGACATTCAAACCGGGGCGGTGATCATTACCGGCGAAACGGCCCTCAAAAAAAATGCCCGCCAAATTTTGCATCTGCTGGCGGGAAAGGCTGGCAACTTCGTTGTCGCAGTGGCTGGAGACGCGCTTGAGGGCATATTGGCCGGAAAAGGAGCAGGCGTCGCCGCAAGGTCCTCAGCCGCGAGCAGGGAGTTGGCCAATATTGACATTGGTGGCGGCACCGCCAATGCGGTCTGGTTCCGGTCCGGAGCGGTTTCCGATACGGCATGCTTTCATGTCGGAGGTCGAATGCTGCGGCTTACGAAAGAAGGCGTCGTCACCGGGCTTTCTCCTTTTTTCTCCAGATGGCTCCGGCTCCGGTCATTCGAGATCTCGATCGGGCAAACCGTTACCTACCGTCTGTTGGAGCGGATTTTCGGCCGCGTTGCCGTCGAACTGATCAATTTCTTGACAGGAACGAACGTGGCACCGGGTTTCGGAAGCTTGGTACTGAACATGCCTGCGACATCCGCGCTGACACCGATAACCGAATTGGGTTTTTCCGGCGGGATCGCCGAATGCATGAAGGGGCCTCCTCCGCAAGATTTGGAAGCCGTGAGCCGATATGGCGATATCGGTCCTTTGCTGGCCCATATGCTTAAAAGGGAATGTGAGAATAGGGGGATCGTTCCCGTTGTTCCGGAGCAGGCGTTCAGGGCCACGGTGATTGGGGCCGGCACGCAGCACAACGACATCAGCGGGTCGACCTGCTTTGTCGAGAACGTCCTTTTGCCGCTGCGAAATATTCCGATGACACCGCTCCGGCTGGCCGGACCGAGCTTCGCCGAGTCGAAAAACGAACGGTTTGCAGCGCTTGCCGACGAAGCGTTCGGGGGTGGGCGCTGCTTTATGGCGAGTCGAATACGGAAGGGGTGGCTGTCTATATTAGCGGCCCCGCGTATTTCGGCTATGAGGACACCGTCGCGCTCGCCGATGCGCTGGCCGCCGCTTATATCCGCCGCTTCGGCAAAGTCGGAATTCTGATCGTGCTGTGCGAGCTCGATATGGCCAAGGCGCTAGGGCATGCACTAAGCTCCCGATGTCCGGATGGTCCGCAAATTATTTGCATCGATCAAGTCGACGGCAGCCGCGGAGACTACCTGGATTTAGGGATGCCGCTTGCGGGCGGTCTGGCCATCCCGGTAACGGTGAAAACTCTGCTCTTTCACGATTTGCCGAAAGGAGGATCCCTTTGAAAACCGACATCACGCTTAGAGGAACCCGCTATTCGTTTCGCAATTTAAAAGAAGTGATGGCAAAAGCTAACGAGGAAAAGTCCGGAGACCGCCTTGCCGGTCTTGCGGCCTCGGATGCGACAGAGCGAATGGCGGCCAAGCTGGCGATTGCGCAACTGCGGCTTCGGGATTTCCGGGAGTTTCCGCTGCTGCCGCCGGAAGACGACGAGGTGTCCCGCCTGATCGAAGAGGGGGTAGACGAACTAGTCTATGAAGCGGTCAAGGAATGGACGGTGGCGGAGCTGAGGGAACATATCTTAAGCCACGATACCGATTCCGCCGGACTTCTTCGCCTGGGGCAAGGCTTGACCAGCGAAATGATCGCGGCCGTCGCCAAAATCATGAGCAATCTGGATTTGATTGCGGCTTCCGCCAAGATCGAAGTCATCACGACGTGTAATACGAGCATCGGGCAAAAAGGAGTGCTGACCGGAAGGGCGCAGCCCAATCATCCGTCCGACCGGATTCAGGGTATCGTGTCCGCCTTGTTCGAAGCGCTCAGTTACGGGATCGGCGATGCCGTCATCGGCGTGAATCCGGTCATCGATACGTCCGACAGCGTCCGTTCGATTCTGGAAGCGACCAAGGACGCGATGGTTAAGTGGCGCATACCCACGCAGAACTGCGTGCTGGCGCACGTGACGACCCAGATGAAGGCGATCCGCCAGGGGGCGCCGGCGGATCTGATATTTCAAAGCCTGGCCGGAACGGAGACCGGCAACCGTTCGTTCGGCATCGATGCGACGTTGCTTGACGAAGCCGACGAACTGATTCGCGCAAGCGGGACGGCAACGGGGCCGAATCGGTGGTACTTCGAAACCGGGCAGGGCTCCGAGCTGTCGGCCGAAGCCCATCACGGGATCGACCAGGTGACGCTGGAATCGCGTTGCTACGGCCTCGCGAGGAGATACGATCCTTTTCTGGTCAATACGGTCGTCGGCTTTATCGGACCCGAATATTTGTACGACAGCAAGCAAGTTACAAGGGCCGGTCTCGAGGATCACTTCATGGGCAAGCTGCATGGCTTGCCGATGGGAGTCGACGTTTGCTACACGAATCATATGAAGGCCGACCAGAACGACATGGAAAATCTGGGCGTGTTGCTGGCTTCGGCGGGAGTCAACTTTTTGATCGGCGTCGCGATGGGCGACGACTGCATGCTCAACTACCAGTCACTTAGCTTTCACGACATCGCGACCGTCAGGGAGCTGCTGGGGCTTCGTCCGGCCCCGGCTTTCGAACGCTGGCTGACGGACAACGGCCTGATGAAGGACGGGCGGCTGACCGGGCTTGCCGGCGACGCTTCGTTTTTCGCTTAAACCGTTCGTTCTCGAGAGGAGGTGAGAATTTCCGGCATGAAGGACCGAAACAGGGAGACGCCGGAATCAAGCGCGGCCGGAGAAATCCGGTCCTTATCCAATCCGGCGGATAACGCGGCGTTGAGGAAAATGAAAGACGCCACGCCGGCAAGAATTGCCGTGGGGAGAGCGGGCTCAAGGCCGACGACGAGGGAAATGCTGAACTTTCGGGTGGACCACGCATCCGCCGTCGATGCGGTCTACAGCGAGGTTCCCGCCGCGCTGCTCGACCGGTTCGGCCTGCACAGCATTCAAACCGCAAGCTTATCCAAGGAGGACTACCTCCGGCGTCCGGACGAAGGCCGAGTTTTGTCTGCGGCCGGCGCCGAATGGCTGCGCGAAAATTGCGTGCGCAGGCCGCAAGTGCAAATCGTCGTAAGCGACGGGCTAAGCGCTAACGCAATTACCGCGAACCTGGGCGACGTGCTTCCCGCTTTGTACGATTCGCTGACGCATTACGGGCTGAGCCGCGGCACGACGTTTTACGTCGAAAGGGGCCGGGTGGCTTGCATGGACCCTATCGGGGACGCGCTCCAGCCGGAGGCGCTCGTATTGCTGATCGGCGAGCGCCCTGGACTCGTCTGCTCCAGCTCGATGAGCGCGTACATGTGTTACCGGCCCTGTACAGGAACGCTCGAATCCCGACGCAACGTCATCTCGAATATTCATCGGAGCGGCACGCCGCCGGTGGAGGCCGGAGCCTATATCGGGGCCATGCTGAAGGCGATGATCGAACAGGAGACGAGCGGAGTCGGACTCGTAATGCCATAACCGGAAGGAGAGAGAGGTTTGCTCGAAACGATTCAAGATACCCATATTTACAGCTTTTCCAAGGACCATGTCCCCGCATTGACGGTTCGAAGCGGAACCGTCGTTCGGTTTCATACGCTGGATTGCTTTTCCGGTGCGATTTCTTCCCCCGGCCAAACCGTCGAAGGGATCGATTATTCCCGAATCAATCCGGCCGCGGGCCCCGTCCGTATCGAAGAAGCCAAGCCGGGAGACGTGTTGAAGGTCGAGATCTTGGATATCGGTCTTGACGGCCAAGGCGTCGTTACTTCCATCCCCGGCATCGGAACGCTGGAGCACACTGCGCAAAGCGCTGTCCGAACGGTGCCGATTCGTAACGGGAAAGCCCTTTTTGCGGACGGAATCGAGCTGCCAATCCGGCCGATGATCGGGGTGATCGGGACGGCGCCCGCAGAGGGGGAAATCCCGTGCGGCCATCCCGGTCCCCATGGGGGCAATTTGGATGCGAACGTCCTGACGTCCGGCGCGGTATTGTATTTGCCGGTTCGCGCGAAGGGCGCCCTGTTCGCCTTAGGGGATTTGCACGCCGCGATGGGAGACGGCGAAATTTGCGGCGTCGGCATCGAGATTGCCGGTTACGCGGACGTCCGGCTGACGGTGCTTAAAACCGCGTCGGCGCCGGAATGGCCGATCGCGATCAAGGACGGATCATGGTACGCCATCGCGTCCAATCACGAGCTGCTGACGGCCGTCCGGCTGGCGGCGGAAACGATGCAGAAACTGATCGTACAGGAATGGTCGCTTTCGAAAACGGATGCGTACATGCTGATGGGAGTGGCCGGGGACGTGCAGATCAATCAATGCTGCAAGCCTTGCGCCGTCGAGTCGGTCGTCCGCTTCCGCATGCCGCAGCTTGAGGATAGGCCAACCTTATTCCGGGAGGGGTAACATCAACATGAGAATCGGAGTGCCGAAGGAAATCAAAAACAACGAGTACCGCGTAGCGTTGACCCCTGCGGCGACGGCCGCGATCGTTCGGGCCGGCCACCATGTCGCAGTGGAACGGGGCGCTGGAGAGGGAAGCGGCTTCGCCGACGGGGAATACGCCTCCGCCGGAGCGAAAATCGTGCCGTCCGCCGCCGAGGTTTGGCAAGCGGAGATGGTCGTGAAGGTCAAGGAGCCATTGCCCGAGGAGTATGTCCATTTCCGAGAGGGACTTGTCTTGTTCACGTATTTGCATTTGGCGGCAGAGCCGGAACTGGCTCGGGCGCTGACCGACAGCAAGGTAACCTCCATCGCGTACGAAACGGTCGAACGAAATGGGGTGCTCCCGCTGCTCAAGCCCATGAGCGAAATCGCCGGCAAAATGGCCGTTCAGATCGGCGCCCGGTTCCTTGAGAAAAAAGAAGGCGGACGAGGTATTCTGCTTGGAGGCATTCCGGGGGTGCCGAAAGGGAAGGTGACGATCATCGGCGGCGGCGTCGTTGGGGGCAATGCGGCGCAGATCGCGCTTGGAATGGGCGCGGACGTATCGATGCTCGATCTCGATGGCGACCGGCTAGGCGAACTTGAACGGACGTTCGGGGGCGGCTGCAAACGCTGATCTCCAATCCGGCGAATATCGCGAGCTGCCTGGAGCAATCCGATCTGGTTGTAGGCGCGGTACTCATACCGGGAGGAAAAGCACCTAAGCTCGTATCGGAGGCGATGGTGCAAACGATGAAAAAAGGTTCGGTCATCGTCGACGTAGCGATCGATCAAGGAGGCGTTTTCGCGACGGCCGACCGGGTGACGACCCATGACGCCCCGGTTTACGTCAAGCATGGAGTGGTTCATTATGCTGTGGCGAATATGCCCGGAGCGGTGCCTCGTACGTCCACCATCGCCTTGACGAACGCAACGGTTCCCTATATGCTGCAAATTGCCGAACGGGGCGCCGCTGAAGCCGTTCGCGCATCGCATGCCTTGCAGTCGGGGCTGAATACGGCGGGCGGCTTCATGACCTTCCGAAAGACAGCCGAGGATTTGGGCTTCGAATACGTCAATCCCCTGGACGCGTTGGTTTCATAAAAAGAATTGCAAAAGCGGGGGTCTGCTTTTATAATCAACTTATCTTCCCCAAGCTGTATACAAGTTGGTATATAACATAGCAGACAGGTGTGAGTCGATGATCCAGGATAAAAGGAAAGTTCTTCTAAAAGATATCGCTTATGAAAAAATTAAAGAGAAGATGATGAAGGGAGAAGAAGGCTACACCTCCGAAAATACGCTTGTTCAGGAACTGGAGATGAGCCGTACGCCGATTCGCGAAGCGCTTAACCGGCTGCAGCACGAAGGCTTCCTGCGCATCATGCCAAACCGGGGCATCGTGTTTACCGACCTGACCGTAGAAGAGCGAAACGAGCTGATCGAGATGCGCGCAGCCATCGAGACGTACTCCCTGAAGCTCGCGGTACACCAACTGCACGACCGCCACATCGATGAACTGAAATCGATCATCTCTATGCAGGAGGAGGCCTACCGGAAGAACGATTTTTACGAGCTTCTGGAGAAAGATTCGATGTTTCACCATTATTTGCTTGAGATTGTGGGAAACCGTCAGTTCATCAAAATGTACCGGCAAGCGAGGGACAGGCAGTTTACGGTCCGTTCGGGCAAATGGCTGCGAAACAAGCCGGACATACTCGAAATTTTTATTGAAGAGCATCGGAACATTTTGAACGCGATCATCGATAAGGACGCCGATCGTGCCGTCCTCTTGCTGGAGGAGCATTTGAATAAAGGAAAGTTGTAACCGGCTATCTCCAAACATAGAGGGCCGGCAAAAAAACTTTCCAAAAATATCTTGTATACTAATTTGCATCCAAAAAAACCAATCTAAAGGACGTGAAGCGATTTGCCGGCATCCGACTCCCCGCTTCGAATCGTCATGGCCCAATTGGGCTCCGTTTCGGACAAACGCGCGAATTATGAAAAAGCGGCGGCCGCGGTCGAACGGTCGGCTACGCGGTATCAGGCGCAAATGGTCGTATTTCCGGAAATTTTTATGAGCTATTTTCCCGTCGGGACGCCGATTGAAACGATAGTCGAAGACGCAGAAACGCTCGAAGGCCCGTTCACGGCGCAATTGCGGGAGCTTGCCTCCCGCTTCCGGACCTGGCTTGTGTTTGGCATGAAGGAGAAGCTGCCGAATCGTAGCGACCGGGTGTACAACACGGTGGTCGTCGTGTCGGACGACGGCGAAGTGGCCGGCGTTTACCGCAAGACTCATCTGTACGACGCTTTCGGCTTCCGGGAATCGGATTCGATCGAACCCGGCCCGGTCTTGTTCGACCCCATTGACACTCCGTTCGGCAAGCTTGGTGTCTTTGTATGCTACGAGCTGAGGTTCCCCGAAATCGCCCGTTACCAGGCGCTGCGCGGAGCGGATATTATCGTCGTTCCGTCAGGCTGGGTACGGGGGCCGATGAAGGAGTTTCATTGGACGAACCTCGTTACCACCCGCGCCCTCGAAAATACCTTATATGTGGTAGCTTGCAACCAGGCGAGCGATTTTTACACCGGACAGAGCCTGATCGTCGATCCGATGGGCGTGCAGCTTGTCACGGGTCCAGAATCGGAAGCTCTCATTCCTTGCGAAATCGACCTCGGCAGGATCGCAAGCGTTCGGAAAACCCTCCCCTCCCATCGACACAGAAGAACCGAACTTTATACGTAAAAGCGAAATGAGGAACAAGAAGGAGTCCGACTGACATGAATCTGCTTCGTTCGGGGTTAAACGGTAGACAGCCGGCATACGGCATGATTGCGACATTGAAGGACCCGGCCGTTATCGAAATGGCCGGATATGCGGGCTACGACTTTGCGGTGATCGATATGGAGCATACGACGCTGGATTTCGGTACGGCCGAGCATATGCTTCGCGCCGCGGAAGGAGCGGGAATTCATTCGATCATCCGTACGCCCAAAAACGATTACGACGCAATGCTGCGGGTTCTCGATGCGGGAGCGGAGGGCATTATGGTTCCGCATCTGACATCCCGGGAGCAGGCTCAGCGAACGGTCGACACTGCCAAATACCGTCCGTTCGGCAAGCGGGGGCTTGACGGGTCGTCCAGGGCCGCCCGTTACGGAGCGGTGCCGTTTCAGGAGCATTTGAAGCGCCAGAACAATCGGGTAACCGTCATCGGGATGATCGAGGACACGGAAGCGGTGGATCGCATTCGCGATATTGTCGCCGTCGACGGCCTGGATGCCCTGTTCATCGGACCGGCGGATCTGGCCGCATCGCTCGGACACCAGGACCGATTCGATCATCCGGAAGTGATCGAGGCGATGAAGGAGACGGTGCGGATTTCCCGCGAAGCCGGCGTCGGCATCGGCATTCCGGCCTTTACTGCTGACGATGTGGCCCGATATGCCGACTGGGGCTGTACCTTTTTCACGATACCGCCTATCGACGTCCTTTTTTTCACCCAGGCTTTAAGCTCTCATCTTGCCGGCATTCGGCAGCATGATTTTGTGGTCAAATAATTAAAAATTCAAAAAAATCAATCGAAATTTCAGGAGGAATAACCAATGAAATCGAAGAGCTTGTCCAAAAAAGCGATTCTCACCCTGCTTATCGCAAGCATGGCGGCATTGGCTGCGTGCACCGGCGGCAATTCGGCGACTCCGACGTCAACCTCGTCTCCCGCGTCCTCATCTTCCGTTTCTGCCGAAGCCTCCGCCTCTTCCGTTACGGAACCTGTAACCGGAGGCACCATCACCGTCGCCATCGAAGCCGATCTTCCGGCTCTCGACTGGACAAGCTCCGGCTCCTTTTCGACCGCCAATGTCGCCTACCATATTTACGAGCAGCTGTTTGCGCTGGACAAGGACCTTTCGGTCAAGCCGATGCTGGCCGACAGATACGAATTGAGCGAAGATCAGCTGACGTACGCGATCAAGCTTCGGCAAGGCGTCAAATTCCACAACGGAGCCGAGATGAAGGCGGACGACGTTATCGCGTCGATCGACCGGTGGACGGTCGTCTCCCGCTTCGGCAAGCTCGCTGCGGAAAAAATCGAGTCGATTGACAAAGTTGACGATTACTCCTTCACGATCCGCTTGAACGAAGTCTACATGCCGCTGATCCGCTTTTTTGCCGGTCCGCAAAACGCGCTTGTCATTATGCCGGCGAAAATCGCCGAGGCCGCGGGCGACACGCGATTTACAGACGATTCGCTCGTCGTCGGCACCGGGCCGTACAAGTTGGAAAGCTGGCAAAGAGGCCAACGAATTACGCTTACGCGGTTCGACGACTACGTTTCCCGCGAGGAGGATTGGGGCGGGCTTACCGGCAAGAAAGTCGCCTATGCCGACAAGATCAGCTTCGACATTGTCTCCGATCCCCAGGTTCGGGTCAACGGCCTCCGTTCGGGACAATTCGATTATGTGATGGCGGTGCCGCAGGATTTGTATTCGCTCGTCCAAACGTTCGAGGGCGTGCAAACGCCGGTCAACGAAATGAAAAAGTTCCTTACGGTCATTCCCGACAAGTCCGAGGCTCCTTTCAACGATGTCCGTCTCCGCCAAGCGGTCAATTACGCGCTCGACCGTGACGCAATCGGTCTCGTGACGTACGGCGATCCCAATTTTTACAAGGTCGATCCTTCGATTTTCTTTCCACCGCAAAAGGAATTGTACTCGACGGCCAATGCGGAGGCCTACGCCTTCGATCCGGAAAAGGCCAAGCAACTGATGGCCGAAGCCGGCTATAACAACGAACCTATCCGCATTATCGCTTCGACAAGCTACGACGATCATTACAAGTCGGCACAAATCGTCATGCAGCAGCTTCAGGAAGTCGGCTTTAATGTCGAGCTGCAAACCTACGAATATACGACGCTGACCGAGATGATTACGCAGCCGGGCGAATTCGACCTGTTCGTCATCGGCTTCGCGCCCGTGTTCGATCTGCCTCTGACGCTGTGGCTGGAACCGGGCTACGCGGGGTCCGAAAATTACACGAGCGAAGCCATGAACACCGTGCTGGACGCCTGGAATTCGACGGGCAACGCCGAAGAGCAGAAAAAATTGCTGGAGGAAACAAACAAAATCGTATACGAGGAAATCCCGATCGTCAAGCTGATCAACGAGGTTGGACTGGACGCTTACAGCGACAAGCTGCACGACCTGCCGCAATGGATGGGGATCATTTTTTGGAACACGTGGGTGAACGAGTAATCGGGTACGGTGATTTTTCGGCAAGGGAGGGCATCTTGAAATGACCCGTTACATTGCCCGTCGGCTTGTTTCCCTTATACCGGTGCTGCTGATCGTCAGCATCGTCGTGTTTCTCATTATTCATATGACGCCCGGGGATGCGGCGACCGCCATATTGGGGGATACCGCATCGGCCGAGCAGCTCGAGGCGATGCGCGAGTCGCTCGGCTTGAATGCTCCGTTGTACGAGCAGTTCCTGAATTGGTTAGTCAATGTGCTTCAAGGAGACTTCGGGGAATCAGTGTTCTCCGGCGAGCCGGTGCTGTCTCTCGTTTTGAACCGGTTCGGTACGACCGCGGGTCTCGCTTTGCTGGCAACGCTGCTTAGTCTCGTCATTGCGGTGCCGCTGGCATTGCTTGCGGTATGGAAACGGAATTCATGGTTCGAATCGGTATTTTTATCGTTTTCCTTGTTCGGCATTTCCATGCCCGGCTTCTGGATGGCTCTGCTGCTCATATTGTTGTTTTCCGTTACGCTGGGTTGGCTGCCAGTCGCCGGCTACGTTCCGCTTGCCGAGGGCTTCGGCCCTTGGATTTCTCATCTGCTCCTTCCGGCCGTCGTTCTGTCCGTGCAGCAGATCGGCCTGATCGCCCGCATGCTGCGGGACAGCATGCTGGACGTGCTCGGTCACGATTACGTCCGCACGGCGCGGGCCAAGGGGCGGCGGAGAAGAAGGTGTTGCTCCGGCATATTCTCCCCAATGCGATGATTCCAACCGTTACGGTCGTCGGCATGTCCGTAGCCGGACTTCTGGGCGGCGCCATCGTCGTCGAATCGGTCTTCGCGATTCCCGGTCTGGGACAGCTGATCGCCGATTCTATCTCGCGGCGGGATTTTCCGGCGCTGCAAGGAGGCGTCCTGTTTATCGCCGTCGTGTATGTTATCGTGAATTTGCTGGTGGATCTTGCCTATGCCTTCTTCGACCCGCGAATTCGCTACGACTAACAAAGGAGGGCACGCATGGCTGCAACCGCAAAAAAAAGAGGAAAAAATACGGCGACATCTATCGCCGGATCGATATTGGCCGTTACGATAGCGGCTGCCGTTACGGCGCCGCTCTGGGTTGTCCAGTCCCCCACGCAAATCCAGTCGGCTGCCCGGCTGCTGTCTCCGACATGGACACATCCGTTCGGAACGGACCACTTCGGACGGGACATCTTCGCAAGAGTTGTGTACGGGGCGCAAATATCGCTCGGCGTAGGCTTTCTCGTCACCCTGTTCTCGGTCGTCCTGGGCACGGCGACGGGGTTGGTCGCCGGTTATTATCGCAAGGCCGATTCGTTCATTATGAGGATTATCGACGGAATGATGGCATTTCCCTCCATCCTATTGGCGATTGCAATGGTAGCCGCGCTGGGTGGCAATTTGTTTAATCTGGTCGTTGCTTTGGTCATCGCGTTTTGGCCGATCATGACCCGAATCGTGCGTTCCTCGACGCTCCTCATCGCGAATATGCAATATGTCGAAGCGGCAAAAGCGATCGGAACTAAGCCGTCCGCCATTATGGCGAGGCACATCTTGCCGAATGCGTTGACGCCGATTATCGTTCAGGCGACGTTTATTTTTGCCGAGGCGATCCTCGCGGAAGCGGCGCTCAGCTTTCTGGGTCTCGGGATCAAGCCCCCGACGCCGAGCTGGGGAAGCATGCTGGGCGAATCGAGAATTTATTTGACGACTGCGCCCTGGTTTTCGATTCTTCCGGGCATCGTCCTGATGCTCGTCGTGCTTTCGCTCAATATTTTCGGCAACAAGCTCAGGGACTTGGCCGGTCCCCATTCCGCCGGATTCAGAAAGAGGCTTCGGCCGAAATTCGCCCGCGCCGTGCGGACCGAGCCAATATCGGACAACCGGAAGGGGGGGTAAGCACATGGCATTGCTTGAAGTCAGTCGGCTCAAAACCGAGTTTCATACGCGGGAAGGCGTCGTCCGGGCCGTCAACGGCGTTTCGTTTTCCGTCGATAAAGGCGAAACGCTCGGCATCGTCGGCGAGTCGGGTTGCGGCAAAAGCGTCATGTCGCTGTCGCTCATGCAACTGAACCCGGTACCGCCCACGGTATATCCGGGGGGCAGCATCGTGCTTGAGGGACGCGACTTGCTGACCATGGACGAGACCGAACGTCGAAGCAAACGCGGCAATGAGATCGCGATGATTTTTCAGGATCCGATGACGAGCCTGAATCCCGTACGCACTGTCGGCTGGCAAATTTCGGAGGCGATTCGCCTTCATCGGAAGGTATCGCGCAAAGAAGCCGAGGCCAAGGCAGTGCAAGTGCTAAAGGACGTCGGTATCGCCAATCCGGAGAAGCGGTTTTACGAGTACCCGCACCAGTTCTCGGGGGGAATGCGGCAGCGGGCGATGATCGCCATGGCGCTCGCCTGCAATCCGAAGGTGCTGATCGCCGACGAGCCGACCACCGCTCTGGACGTGACGATCCAGGCGCAAATTCTCGAGTTGCTCGCTTCCGTTCAGGAGCGGTATGGAACGGCGCTCTTGCTCATCACGCACGACCTCGGCGTCGTGGCGCGGGCGGCGGACCGGATTATGGTCATGTATGCGGGCGAAGTCGTCGAGGAAGGCCGAACCGAGGATCTGTTCGACCGGCCGCTTATGCCCTACACCTGGGCGCTAATCCGTTCCTTGCCCCGCCTTGACGATGAAGGCCGGCAGCGGCTGCCGTCCATCCCAGGCCAGCCGCCGAGCCTGGTCGATCTGCCTGTCGGCTGCTCCTTTTGTACCAGGTGCCCGTTCGCCATGGACAAATGCCGAGCGATAAAGCCCGAGCTGGCCGAGAAGCTTCCCGGTCATCGCGCTGCCTGTCATTTGTCGCTGGAGGAGTTGGAACGCTTGATGCGGAAGGAAGAGGAGGCGAACAAGCATTGAGCTCATATTTGTTGGAGACGAAAAATCTGAAAATGCATTTTCCGATCAAGGAAGGGTTCTTGAAGCGTACGGTCGGTCATGTCAAGGCGGTGGACGGCGTCGATTTGAGTATCCGGCCCGGAGAGACGCTGGGCATTGTCGGCGAATCCGGCTGCGGCAAAAGCACGCTCGCCCGGCTTATTCTCCGGCTTCTACAACCGACCGACGGGGAGGTGCTGTTCGAGGGCGAGAACATTCTCGGCTTCGGCGCGAAGCGGATGCTTCAGGTCAAGCGTGACATGCAGATTGTGTTCCAGGACCCGTATGCCTGCCTTAACCCGAGAATGACCGTGGGTGATCTGATCGCGGAGCCGTTCGTATCCCATCGGGTAAAAGGCGACATCCGAACCAAGGTGCAGGAACTGTTGGAGATTGTCGGGTTGAAGCCGGAGCATTACTACCGGTACCCGCACGAATTTTCCGGCGGACAGCGTCAGCGGATCGGCATTGCCCGGGCGGTCGCGCTAAAGCCCAAAATCGTCATTTGCGACGAGCCGGTCAGCGCGCTGGACGTGTCGATTCAGGCGCAAATCGTCAATCTGTTCAAGGATTTGCAGAAGGAATTCGGTCTCGCCTACATTTTCATCGCGCACGACTTGTCGGTCGTCAAGCACATCTCCGACCGCATCGCGGTCATGTACCTGGGCCGCTTGATCGAAGCGGCCGACAGCACCCGGCTTTTCCGCGAGCCGAAGCATCCATATACGGAGGCGCTGCTGTCCGCGATTCCGCTGCCCGACCCGCACAAGGAAAGAACCCGCAAGCGAATCGTGCTGACGGGCGACCTGCCGTCGCCGAGCAATCCGCCGCCGGGCTGCGCGTTTCACACTCGCTGCAGGTACGCCGACGAAAGGTGCAAAATATCGGCACCGAGGTTGGAAGGCGCGAACGGACATGCGGCTGCCTGTTTTCATCCGCGCAATGCCGGGGAGGCCACGGCATGAGCGGCGCCCGATCAGGGCGCTGGCTGGAGAAGGGGGCGACGATGCTTTGCGCCTCCCGTTACGATCAGCGATTTTCGTACTGCGCTTACGTTCCGAAGAGCTATGACGAGGTTCGTCCCGGAAAGCATGCGCTCGTCGTCCTTGTCCACGGTACGGACCGTGCCGCCCAGCGCTACCGGGACGAATGGATCGATTTCGCCGAGCGGCACGGCGCGTTCGTGCTGGCGCCGCTTTTTCCGGCCGGCATTATCGAGGAAAACGAGCTGAACGCATACAAGTTCGTCAAATACCACGATATCCGGTTCGACCTTGTTCTGCTGGCGATGGTCGAGGAGCTGGCCGGGAAATACGGCGTCGAGTTCGGCCGGTTCGCCCTGTTTGGCTTTTCCGGCGGAGCCCAGTTCGTTCATCGTTTTTACTACCTGCATCCGGAAAGGTTGAGCGCCGTCTCGATCGCCTCCCCGGGCAACGTTACGCTGCTCGACGATTCGCTGGACTGGTTCGTCGGCACGCGGGATTTCCGGAAGCAATTCGGCAGCCCAATCGAGCAGGACAAGCTCCGGGACATCCCGGTCCAGCTCGTCGTCGGAGCGCTAGATTGCGAGACACTGCCGAAAGGAGATGAGAGTCCGTTCTGGCAGGAGGGAGTGGACTATGCGGGCGACAGCCGGATTGCGCGAATTCGCTCTTTGAAGAGGAGCATGGAGAAGCACGGCATCCGGGTCAGGCTCGACGAGATTCCCGGCGTCAAGCATGAAGGCGTCAAGCTTTTTCCCGCCGTTAAATTTTTTCTGGAGGGGTTGGGGGGCAACTGAGGCGGTAGCCGGATGAAAATCCGAGATCACCTTCCGGAGCCCGAGCGGCGGCAGCCGTCTCGGCGGCGGAACGGGGATTCGGCACTCTCTGGAACATTCCGACCCAAAACTCAAACCCGGAGCGGCGCTCCGGGTTTTTCTACTGCGATGAAGTACTTGCGCAATCGATGCGCATAACGGGCGACGGGGTAGCCGAAAGCCATCGCGTTGGCTGTTACCGTTCGCCCGTCTCCTCAATCCGAGTAAAAAATGCCTCCGCTCCGCTGATCGAGGCGATGGTCGCTCCGGCTTGCAGCTTACGCTTAAGCTCGACCTCGGCGTTCTGGATGTCCACCGCTCTGCGGCCGAAGGACTCTGCTTCCGCCGGGTGGACGGCAAACGCACCGTCGTCGTCAGCCACAATGAGATCGCCGGGACGGATGCTTGTGCCGCAAACGCTGATTACCGTATTGATTTCCCCTTCGATCCCGACGATTCGGGTGGTCAAGGGACTGACCCCTAAAGAGAAAACGGGGAACTTCAGGTCGATAATTTCCGCCACGTCGTTCACGCACCCGGCAACCACAACGCCGGCCAGCCCTTTTTGCCTAGCGATATAGGACAGCACCCCTCCCCAGCAAGACCTTTCGGTATCTCCAGACATATCGACCACGATGACGTCTCCCGCTTCGGCGATTGTCAACGCCTGATGAACGGCCGACGAATCCATGTGCGGAATGCGGACCGTCACGGCATTGCCGACAAGACGAGAGCCGGGAAACAGCGGGCGAAGTCCCTTGAGAAAGCCGAAATCCGTCATATGGCCGATAGTGGAAGGCATCACTTGCCGATACAGCGCGATTACTTCTTCGGAAGTCCCCTGAACTCTCGGATTCATTTTAAACATCGCTTGCCTCTCTCCTTTGAAGTGATTCCGGCATCCGGCCGGGTAAGCGCCTGCAGGCTGGAAAAAACAAAAAAAGACCCGGTTCGGGACGATTTCCCGAATGGGCCTCATTGCCTGTCTGCATTCACTTTCTTCTACTATAGTATAGACAGAGCTCATCTGTAAACGGGTATTCGGTTCTTTTCGGTCCGGGCGCTTATTTTTTGCGATTTTTAGGTTACATTAAGGAAAATCCGCGACAATTTGTTATAGTAGACCAATAGGCTTATTTCATACAAGGAGCCATTCCTGTAATGAATTAAAATGCGGTTTGCAAAACAAAAAGCGCCTCCTGTATGCTGGGTCTCGGAATGGTGCACATTCACTGCCCTAATTAAGAGGAGGACGCTCACTATGAAGTTTAACCAATCGAGCAAGCAAAATCAACGGATTTCGAGAATTTCTGAAACAACATTGGTCATCGGGACGGATATCGCGAAGCACAACCATGTCGCTCGGGCCTTCACCTACCGTGGCATTGAGCTCGGTAAGCGTTGCCTGTTCCAGAACGACGAGAATGGCCTACTGGACTTGTTGGCCTGGGCCGAATCCATCCAGCAAGAACATGGACTGACGGACGTACTACTTGGCGTAGAGCCCACCGGGCACTACTGGTTCCCGCTGTTTCACTTCCTGAAGCAGCGCAGCATCGAAGTGGTGCTCGTGAATCCGCATCACGTCAAGAAAAGCAAGGAACTCGACGACAACTCGCCGACCAAGAACGACATCAAAGATGCGAAGGTCGTCGCCAAACTCGTCATCGACGGACGCTATACACAGCCGCAGCTGCCGGAGGGTGTTTACGCCGACCTGCGTGTACTGATGAACCAGCGTGACCGTCTATGCGGGGATTTGAATCGGGTGAAAGGAAGAATCCACAATTGGCTGGATCGCTTCTTTCCCGAATATAGGCAAGTGTTTAAAGACTGGGAAGGCAAGGCCTCGCTCATTACGTTGCAACACTTTCCGCTGCCACAAGAC
Source organism: Cohnella algarum (assembly GCF_016937515.1). Lineage (NCBI taxonomy): Bacteria > Bacillati > Bacillota > Bacilli > Caryophanales > Paenibacillaceae > Cohnella > Cohnella algarum. The sequence continues at coordinate 5,529,922 of NZ_JAFHKM010000002.1, read as the reverse complement.
GTCGTCTCCGCCGGCGAAACGACAGTCGTGGCGACTTGGAAGAAGAACGATGTGAAACGAGCTGTGGGCCCCAAGAGAGCGGGACTGCTCTACCGGAAAGCCCAAACGTCCATCGGCCTCACGGAAGGCGCTACGGCGGCCAAACATGAGCTAGCCATGTATTTGGAACAGTACGCCATGCTGTGCAGGCAGATCGAACAACTGATGGAGCATGTGGCGGATCTGGTGGAACAGATTCCGGGCGCCACCCACATGATGAGCATTCCGTGTATCGGCCTCATCACTGTGGCAGGATTCCTGGCGGAAGTCGGAGACTTGAGCGGCTACGATCACAGCAGGCAAATCGTTCGTCACGCCGGTCTCAGCCTGCGAGAAAACAGCTCCGGGCTTCACAAAGGGGAAACGACCATCAGCAAGCGAGGTCGTTGTCGTCTCCGGGCTTTGCTGTACCGGGCGGCATTGACCTTGGTTGCCAAAAATCCGGAGTTCCGCGCACTGCACCTGTACTTCACGACGCGCCGGGATAATCCGCTGAAAAAAAAGCAGTCGATGATTGCGATTTCGAGCAAGCTCATTCGAGTCATGTTTGAGCTAGGCCGTAAACAGAAGAACTATGACGTCAGCAAAGTACTCGGCCCCATCGGGAGGCTCAATTGCAAGCGGCAGCTTAATTCATTCACAGATGGATAACTCACTTTGGTTTCATCGCTTACACACATGTTGATCTTTGACAAACGAAGCACGGATAGGCTGGGAGTAATCGATTCCATTAGGGCAACGACCCCGTAAAGGAGCTAACCTGGCCTCCACCCCTTGAGAGGTAGAACGAAGGAATGTAAGGGCAACGACCCAGGGAGATATGGGAGGGTAAACCGCAAGGGCACATGTGGAGATCCATATGCGACCATACGGCTTTCAAAAAGCGGGGTGGTCCCCACCTCTATTCCCGCCAACAGGTCGATCCCAAATATTCGCTCCGCGTCAAATCTTATCCAAGGGAGCCTCGGATGTCAAAGTTGAAATCCTGAGAAAATGCGAGAAAAACGGAGAAAAGATTAATTTATTGAGGGAGGATTTTTGAAGGATGAGCGATTTGGAAAAGGAACAGGGTCAACGGCAACAAAACGGCGGGGAACCGGACAAGCCGGTCGCCGCGCCAATCGCGCCGACAGCGAAAAAATCCGGCGCGAGCGTCAATTCGGTTCTGCCGTGGATCATTACGGCAATCGCGCTGATCGCGCTGGTCATCACCTCCCTCGGCGGAGCGGGCGAAAGCGAAGCCAGCGAAGCGGTGGGCGAGGTTGGCGGCGAGCAGGTGACGAAAACCGAGCTCTACGATGAAATCGTCAAGCAAATCGGGGGCGAAACGCAAGCCGGTCAAATTTTGGATCAATACATGCTGCTCAGGCTGTTCGAGTACGAAGCGGAGAAGGCCGGCGTGGAAGTAGCCGATGCGGAGTACGATGCGGCGATCGAGGAGATCAAGCAGCAAAACGGTTTTACGACCGACGAGGAGTTCGAGCAGGCGCTCGCTTACAGCAATTTAACGCTTGAAGACTACAAGGAGCAGGCGATTCGTCCGCAACTACTGCTCCGCGGCATTTTCGAAGAGAAACTGGCTCCCAGCGACGAGGATTTGAAGGCGTATTACGAAGAAAACCAAGCTTCTTTCGGTACCGAGGAACAAGTGAAGGCTTCGCACATTTTGCTGGACACGAAGGAAGAAGCGGAAGCGGTTCTCAAGCAGTTGAAGGAAGGCGCCGACTTCGCGACGCTCGCCCAGGAAAAATCGCTGGATCCCGGCTCCAAGGACAGCGGCGGAGATCTCGGCTTTTTCGGAAGAGGCGTCATGAACGAACCGTTCGAAACGGCCGCATTCGCCCTGAACGTAGGAGAATTGAGCGGCGTCGTCGAATCTCCGAACGGGTTCCACATTATAAAAGTGACCGACAAGCAGGAAGCGTCCGTTCCGGCTTATGAAGAGGTTCATGACAAGGTCAAGGCGGCTTACCTGGACGCCAAGGCGAACGAAGGCTTCAACGAATGGTACGAGCAGGCAAAGAAAGACGCCGCATACAAAAATCTTTTGACCGGCGAAGACGCGACGGCGGCCGAAACGGCGCCTTCGGCAAGCGCGGGAACGGAATCCCCGGCCGCAAGCGCCGAAACCGAATCCCCGGCCGCAAGCGGCGCAACGGAATAACGGCTTCGAGGATACGCGAGAATGCGCCTCCAGGCGGGAAAACCCGCCGGAGGCGTTTTTATTGTTTTCACGCGATCCAAGTATCGTAAATGACCGTTGATAGGAGGCGGGGAATGCGGTACAATAGAATGCAATTGATAACCATTCTCATTTTTGGCGATCGGAGGACGTTAGCCGCATGACGCTTCATACATAATCGATTGAATCTCGGGGGTGCCTCGTAGTTGGTTCGCAAGTTTTTTTCCTATTATCGCCCTTACAAAGCGTTGTTTTTTCTCGATTTTTCTTGCGCCGTCATCGCCGCGCTGCTCGAGCTCGGGTTTCCGCTTGCCGTCAACTGCGTCGTCGACGATTTGCTGCCGAGCAAGAATTGGGAACTGATTCTGTGGGCTTGCGCCGGGCTGCTGGCCGTTTATGCGATCAATACGGTACTAAACTTCGTCGTTGCGTATTGGGGACATATGCTCGGCATCAACATCGAACGGGACATGCGCAAAACGTTGTTCAACCATATTCAAAAATTGTCGTTCCGTTTTTTCGACAACAATAAGACGGGGCATTTGCTGTCGAGAATGACCAACGATCTGAACGAAATCGGCGAAGTCGCCCATCACGGTCCGGAAGACCTCTTCATCGCGGTGATGACGCTTGCCGGCGCGTTCGCGCTCATGCTGAACATCCATCCGGAGCTGGCTTTGCTGACGTTTGTCACGGTGCCGTTCATGATCGTGCTGGCGGTTTATTTCAATGCGAAAATGACGAAGGCGTTCCGCCGCATGTTCACGGACATGGCCGACTTCAACGCGCGGGTCGAGGACAACATCGGCGGCATTCGCGTCGTGCAGGCCTTCTCCAACGAAAAATACGAGAAGGAACTGTTCGCCGTCAACAATGAGCGCTATCGTACCGCCAAATTGATCGCTTACAAGATCATGGGCAAAAACAGCTCGCTCAGCTATATGCTGATGAGGCTCGTGACGCTGTTCGTCATGATTTGCGGCGCCTGGTTCGTATTCAACGACGATTTGCAGTACGGCGAATTCATGGCGTTTATATTGCTCGTCAACGTCCTGTTTCGCCCGATCGAAAAAATCAACGCCGTCATCGAAAGCTATCCGAAAGGCTTTGCCGGCTTCAATCGATACGTGGAGCTGTTGAATACCGCGCCGGATATCGCGGACGCGCCCGACGCGGTCGCGGTCGATTATTTGAAAGGGCACATCCGTTTTCAAAACGTGTCGTTCGGCTATGAGCGGCACTCGCCGATTTTGCGAAACGTCGACCTGACGATCCGTCCGGGCGAAACGGTCGCCTTCGTCGGTCCGTCCGGCGCCGGAAAAACGACGCTTTGCAGCCTGCTGCCCCGATTTTACGAGGCGGACTCCGGCACGATTTCGATCGACGGAATGGACATCAAAGGGATCAAGCTGGAGTCGCTGCGCCGCCAAATCGGCATCGTCCAGCAGGACGTGTTCCTGTTTGCCGGCACGATCCGGGAAAATATCGCGTACGGCAAGCTGACCGCGTCCGACGAAGAAATTTGGGAAGCCGCGCGCCGGGCGAAGCTGGACGAGTTTATCGCGGCCCAGCCCGAAGGGCTGGCGACGGTCATCGGCGAGCGGGGCGTCAAGCTGTCCGGAGGCCAAAAGCAGCGGCTCGCGATCGCCAGAATGTTCCTGAAAAATCCGCCGATCCTCATCCTGGACGAGGCGACGTCCGCGCTCGATACGGAAACGGAAGCGGCCATTCAGCAATCGTTGGCGGAATTGTCGCAAGGGCGAACGACGCTCGTCATCGCCCACCGTCTCGCCACGATCAAAAACGCCGACCGCATCGTGGTCGTGACCGAGGACGGCATCGGCGAGCAGGGCAGGCACGAGGAGCTCGTGTCGGCCGGAGGCATCTACAGCCGTTTGCATCGGGCCCAGTTCGGCACCTTGAACTGAAAGCCGGAATTCCGTATCCGACTCACTTAATTCGAATAAGGCAGGTTCTCACGCTCATGACATCATCCATCGATCCCGTGTCGCAAGAAGCGCCGAAGGTGCGTTCGCGGCCGCTTACCGCCACGATCATCCTGATCGGCGGCGTGGCGGCCCTTGCCTTCGCGCTTGCGCTGTCCATTTCGGTCGGCGCCGCGGACATCAAGCTGGCAACCGTCTGGGAAGCGGTATTCCGCTTCAACGGAGACTTGACCCAGCATCAAATCATCCGCGAACTGCGGATGCCCCGCGCGATCGTCGGCGCTTTCGTCGGCGCCGCGTTCGCCGTGTCGGGCGCGATCATGCAGGGGATGACCCGCAATCCGCTGGGCGATCCGAGCTTGCTCGGCATCAATGCGGGAGCCGCTTTCGCGCTGGCGATCTGCTTCGCGTTTTTTCCGGGAATGGCGTTCGGCCAGGTGACGCTGTTTTCGTTTCTGGGCGCCGCGCTCGGAACGGTGCTCGTGTTCGGCATCAGTTCGGCGGGCAGAGGGGCATGTCTCCGGTCCGGCTCGCTCTGGCAGGGTCGGCGATCACGGCGCTGCTCGTCGCGCTCAGCGAGGGCATTTCGATCCATTTCAAAATCGGGCAAGAGCTCGCGTTCTGGTACGCGGGCGGCGTGTCCGGGACGAAGTGGTCCCAGGTCGAGGTTATGGTGCCCTGGATCGGAGTCGGACTGATCGGAGCCTTTATTTTGTCGCGCTCGATTACGCTGCTTAGTCTCGGGGACGAGGTTGCGTCTGGACTCGGCGTGCGGACCGCCTGGGTCAAATTTTTCGGCTCCGTGCTCGTCCTCATTTTGGCCGGCGCATCGGTCGCCACCGTGGGCGGCATCAGTTTCGTCGGACTTGTCATTCCGCACATTTCGCGCATGCTCGTCGGCGCCAACTACCGCTGGATCATTCCGTGCTCGGCCGTGCTCGGTGCTCTGCTGATGGTTTTCGCCGATATCGCGGCGAGAATGGTCCGTCCCGGCTTCGAAACGCCGGTAGGGGCGCTTATTGCGGTCATCGGCGTTCCGTTCTTCCTGTATTTGATTCGCCGCATGAGGAGGGAGACGACGTGAGCACCGCATCGTTGCAAAAAGCGAAAGGCAGAAAGACGGCCCGCTCCTGGACGATCATTATCGTGTTGGCCGTGCTAATCGTCATCGCTTTTGTCGTTAGCATGAACACCGGTTACACGCGCCTTTCCCCGATCGACGTCTTCAAAACGCTGTTCGGCTACGGAACCGAGCAGCAAAATCTGATTCTTTTCGATTTTCGGCTGCCGCGCATCGTCGTCTCGATCCTGGTCGGCGCGGGTCTGGCGTTGGCCGGATGCGTGCTGCAAGGCATTACGCGCAATCCGCTCGCGGACCCGGGCATTCTCGGCATCAATTCCGGTGCCGGGCTGATGGTCGTCCTGTTCGTTTCCTTTTATCCGATGAACGAAGCGGCGCCCGTCTTTTTGCTCCCGGTGCTGGCGCTGGTCGGGGCGTTCGCGACGGCCGGGCTGCTCATGCTGCTCTCCTACAAAAAAAACGAAGGCATATCCCCGATGCGGATGGTGCTCGTCGGGATCGCGATCGCGGCGGCCATCCAGGCGGCGATGATTATCTTGACGATTCGGCTGGATCCGAACGAATATCAGTTTGTGCAAGTTTGGATGGCCGGGAGCATTTGGGGAACAACGTGGAAGTACGTGCTGGCGCTGCTGCCGTGGATCGCCGTGCTGTTCCCGTTCATTCTCTACAAGTCCAGAACGCTTAACGTCCTTAGCCTAGGCGAGCAGCTCGCCACCGGGCTCGGCACGCCCGTCGGCAGGGAACGGCTGCTGCTGCTCTTGGCAGCCGTCGCGCTGGCCGGGTCGTGCGTCGCCGTCGGCGGCGGCATCAGCTTCATCGGCCTAATCGGGCCGCACCTGGCCAGGCGGCTCGTCGGATCGCGGCACGAGGTGCTCGTTCCGGCATCCGCGCTTACCGGCGGCCTGCTGCTGCTCGTCGCCGACACGATCGGCCGGGTCATCCTTCAGCCGTCGGAAATTCCGACCGGCATCGTCGTGGCGGTCATCGGGGCTCCTTACTTTCTTTACCTGCTCTCCAGAGCGAAGCAGAAATGACTTGCGCGTTATTGCCTTTGCGGCCTGCGGCCGTAAAGGTTTTTTTCGGAATGCGGAAGTTATTCGCCTAGCAAACCCGCTTGCTCCTGCGCGATCCTGCGTTCCCGCGCTCAAGCGGGTATAATGGGAAGAAAGGGAGGTGCCGCCGGATGAGCATGGAATTGCACGCGCTGTTTCGCCCGATCCAGGCAAGCGGCAGAGTCGCTTCCTATCGTTATGCGGAGCGGCTGCCCGCCGCGCCGCTGCGCCCATACGTATCCTGCTACTGGACTTCCGAGCCTGCGGAACCGTATCGGGAGACGGCGCCGCTTGCCGCTCGCAAGGGGATCGACCGGGTGGTGCCGGACGGCTGCTCGGACTTTATTTTCGCATGCGATGCCGGGGCGAACCGGGTAAACGTCCGGTATTGCGGCATATACGACGAACCGTTCGCGATCGAGCATGACGATCGCCCTGTCCGCAGCTTCGGCATCCGGTTTTTCCCGGGAGGCGCTTATCCGCTGCTGAAAGCATCGCTGGCCGAATTTGCCGGGCGGGCATTCAGCCTGGACGAGCTGCTCCCCGGCGGAGCCGGCACGGTTGCGGAGCGCCTGTTCGCGCAGCCTTCATTCGAAAGGCAAGCCGAAGTCGCAGACCGTTTTCTAATGAGCAGGCTGGAGAAAAACGGGCGTCCCGACGACAGCCTCGTTTCGAACGCGCTGTATCGGATTTTCGTTGCCAAGGGATGCGGCAGCGTGAGCGAATTGGCCAAGGCGGAAACGGTCAGCGCCCGCCAGTTGAACCGGGTGTTCGACCGGTGGGTCGGCCTCGGCCCGAAAAAATTTTCCGAAATCGTCCGCTTCCAGAACGTGCTGACCGTTGTACGAAACGGGCGCATCGCGAACGGTTCCCGGATGGCGGCGGATTTCGGCTACTCCGATCAGGCGCACATGATCCGCGAATTCAAGCGCTTTTACGGCGAATCGCCGCTCGTTGCCGCCGCCGAATATGCCGGAATGACCGATCATACGAAGCTGAGCGTACCCATAAAATGAAAAGGAAGGGAGAAGTCGGGACAAGGAGAGGTGCCGATGGCGATACCGGTTTTGCGTTCCAAAACGCTGATTCAACCTGCGGAATGTTCGTTTCCGCTCGCTTACGATTTTTTGTCCGATCCGGGCAATTTTCCGTTGTGGGCCCCCGCTTTTTTCCGATCGCTTCGCAAGTCCGGAAACGAATGGATTGCGGATACGCCGGAAGGGGAAGCCGCCGTCCGCTTTGCCGGGCGGAACGAGAGCGGCGTGCTGGATCATTGGGTCGTTCCGTTGAACGGAAAAGAGGCCGCGCGGAAAACGCTGAACCCGATGCGCGTGCTGCCGAGAGGGCCCGACGGGTGCGCGGTGATGGTAACCGTGTTCCAGCAGCCGGACATGACGCATGAGCAATTTCTGAACGGCGTGGAGACGGCCGAAGAAGAGCTGCGGAAGCTCAAGCGGGTGCTGGAGGAGAGGACGGCGGAATAGGGGCGTCGAGCGCGAGGGAAGCCGCGCTACGGGAGCATGTTGCGAAACGAAGCGTAATGCAAAGCGAAGAGGCCGAACCCCGGCAGGAATCGTCTGCCAGGGGTTCGGCCTCTTTGCGTCTCTCTTCCTTACAGCTGAATCGACAGCGACGAGCCGCCGGCCGCGATGCGGACGCCTTCCGCCGTCGTTTCGGCCGTGCCGCCCGAGGTGCTTTCGACCGAGGAAATGCCGCGCAGCAGCACGTTCCAGTCGCGAGTGTCGCCTTCGGCGCGCACGTCGATGCGGCTGCCGCTGCGGGAAGCGGTGACGGTCAGCGCCGTATTGCCGCTAGCGTCCGGCACGACGGCGGAGGCGGTTGCGCCGTCGGCAAGCTCGAACAGGTGAAACGTCACGCCTGCCGCGTAGTCGTAATCCGGACGGCCGTCTTCGCTGCCGACCGCGACGATCGAGCCGGCCTTCGCGAACAGCGGAAGCCCGAAGTAATCGTACGTTTCGTTGCGCCAGGAGCCGCCTTCGACTTTTTCCCCCGTCAGGAAGTGGGTCCACGTTCCTTTGGGCAGGTAATAGGAAGATGCGCCTTCCTCGTTGAAAATCGGAGCGACGAGGAGCGAGTCTCCGAGCATATATTGACGGTCCAAATAATCGCTCGTCCGGTCGTCGCCGAATTCGAGCAGCATGGCGCGCATCATCGGCAAGCCCAGCTTCGTCGATTGCACCGCCTGGCCGAACAGGTAGGGCATCAGGCGCAGCTTCAGCTTCGTAAAGTGACGCAGGACATCGACCGCTTCCTCGTCGAACAGCCACGGAACGCGGTACGAGCTGCTTCCGTGCAGGCGGCTGTGGCTGGACAGCAGGCCGAAGGCGACCCAGCGCTTGTACAGGTCCGCCGGCGCGCTTTGCTCGAACCCGCCGATGTCGTGGCTCCAGAAGCCGAAGCCGGACAGGCCGAGCGAAAGACCGCCGCGCAGCGTTTCCGCCATCGACTCGTACGTCGCCTCGCAGTCGCCGCCCCAGTGAACCGGGAACTGCTGGCCGCCGGCCGTCGCCGATCGGGCGAACAAGGCCGCCTGGCCTTTGCCGAGCTTTTCTTCCAGCACCTCGAACACCACTTTATTGTACAGCTGCGTGTAGTAGTTGTGCATTTGCATCGGATCGGAGCCGTCATGGTAAACGACGTCCGTCGGAATGCGCTCGCCGAAGTCGGTTTTGAACGAATCGACGCCCATGTCCACCAGCGCGCGCAGCTTGTCGCCGAACCATTTGCAGGCGTCCGGATTCGTGAAATCGACGATGCCCATGCCGTACTGCCACATGTCCCATTGCCATACGCTGCCGTCCGGACGTTTCAGCAGGTAGCCGTGCTTCATCCCTTCGTCGAACAGCGGGGAACGCTGCCCGATATACGGGTTGATCCATACGCAGATTTTAAGCCCCTTCGCTTTGAGCCGCTCCAGCATGCCTTTCGGATCGGGGAAGACGCGCTCGTCCCACTCGAAGTTGCACCATTCGTATTCCTTCATCCAGAAGCAGTCGAAATGGAACACCGCAAGCGGAATGTCTCGTTCGGCCATGCCGTCGATAAAGCTGTTGACGGTCGCTTCGTCGTAATTGGTCGTGAACGACGTCGTCAGCCACAGGCCGAACGACCAGGAAGGCGGAAGCGCCGGCTTGCCCGTCAAAGCCGTATAATTGCCGAGCACCGTTTTCAGCGAATCGCCGCCGATCAGGAAATATTCCAGCATTTCGCCGGGAACGCTGAACTGCGTTTTCGACACTTTTTCCGACGCGACCTCGAACGACACCTTTTCCGGGTGATTGACAAAAACGCCGTAGCCGCGGTTCGTCACGTAGAACGGAATGTTTTTGTACGCTTGTTCCGAAGCGGTGCCCCCGTCCTCGTTCCAAATGTCGACGACCTGGCCGTTTTTGACGAAGGCGGAGAAGCGTTCGCCGAGCCCGTATACCGTTTCGCCGACGCTTAAGTTCAACTGCTCGCGGAAATGATGATGTCCGTCGTCCGCTTTGACGAATGCGGTCAATCGGGTGCCGCTGCCCGTCAGGAAGCGTCCTTTGTGCGTATACCGAATGGAGACGGGGTGTTTTTTCGTAATCGTTACTGTCGTGTCTCCGCTCGTCAGGCTGACGGCTTCGTCGGTGTTTTCGATTTCGACGGGAGCGTTGCCTTCGAGCAGCAGCGGAAAGGAATCCGGGGTGCCGCGTTTTTGGCCTTTGTGTCGGTAAAAACGGGCGCGGATCATGTCCTTGGCCGGCGACGAAAATTCCATCGTCATGAGCGGCTCGTTCAACGTGTTGCCCCGGTGTTCGAGGTGCCTGAACGTAGCGAAGACGGTAATCCTGTTCGTGCCGACTTGGACGTCGTGTATTTCGTAAGGACTCAGCACTTGATACCCTTCGCGGGTCATCCAGTAGCCGTTGCTGAATTTCATCGGAATTCATCCTTTCTTGTCGCAGCTCGCTTGATCGTTTACACTGTCATTATACTGATTAAAACACAAGAAATCTTGCACTATTACGTTTTCATTTAACACGATTCTGATATATTGGGGGTGATGAAATGGATTTGACCCATCTTCGGGAAAATCGGAGGCACGGGACGCAGGATTTTCCGGTCGGCGTGTACCGGATGGAACTGCCGGCGGGGCATCCGATCCTGGAAAATCATTGGCACGAAGAAACGGAATTTCTCGCCGTCGAGAGCGGTCGGGCCATATTCCAAATCGGCGCCTTCGAGTACGAGCTGCAGGCCGGGGATGCGATATTCGTGCCGGGTGGCGAAATTCACGGCGGCTACCCCGCCGAGGATTCGGCTTGCACCTATACGGCCATCGTCTTCGATCCGGGGATGCTGATCGGCGGCCGCGGAGGGGAAACGGCCCGGTTCCTGCAGCATTTGCAGCGAGGCAGGCTCGCGCTTCCTCCGCATTTCGGCAAAGGGACCGAATGGGGCGAGCGGGCGGTCGGGCGCCTGGAACGGATGTTCGAGCTGTTCGAATCGGCCGACCCGGCCCGCGAGATGAAAATAACCGGCGAGCTATATTTGCTGCTGGCCGAATTCTGGTCGGCCGGCGTTTCGGTTTCGCGCGAGACGGAAGCGCCGTCGGAAGCCCGGACGCTGGAACGGCTGAAGGAAGCGCTCAAATTCGTCGAGACGAACTTCGGCCGCAAGCTGACCGTCCGCGAGCTCGCGGAAGCGGCGGGCATGAGCGAAGGCCATTTTTGCCGCGTCTTCAAGACGTACATGCGAAGGACCCCGGTCGAATACGTCAACCATTTTCGCCTGCGCTACGCGGCCCGGCGATTGTCCGATTCGGACGCGACGGTGGGCGAGGCGGCGGCGGAAGCGGGATTCGACAACTTTAGCTATTTTAGCAAACTGTTCCGCTCCTTATACGACTGCACGCCGTCCGAGTACCGGAAAGCGAAGGCGCAAGGCGGGCGGACGGAAGTCCGCTGACGGACACGAAAGAAGGCTCCCTGCCGGAATCCGGCAACGGGAGCCTTCAAGCGTTATTCGCGAAATTATTCCGCCGTTCCGCCGGAATCGGGCCCGGACGGCTTGGTCGGCCGCGGGCGCTTCGGCATGAAGCGGGGAGCTACGTATTTATGCTTGCGGTCGCGGAAAAAAATCCAGCCTCCGATAAAACCGACGCCCGCAAAAAATAAAATGAATCCGAATGCGAACGAGAGCCATTCAAAGCGCGGGTCCTGCATTTGCACGTCACCGAGCTGAACGAAATATTCGTACAATGCGTCCTTCATAAGCAAAAATCCGTACGCCGCTGCCAAACCCGGCACGACTAGGAGTAAAATGGCGATTAGGCGGGAAATAACGAGTCTCACCGGACATCCCTCCTTCCACTTCTCCTATCATACCGATTTTGCCGGATTCTGTCCACGAAAAGCTGAAAGGGGATGAAAGGGACGGCCGCCCGGCAAATCGACTGGACAAGCAAAAACAGGTACAATAGTAGACGGACTTACATAACGTCGCGATGACGGACAAGCCAGTATCGATCGGAGGATAATACGATGCCAATAGAGGTGGATGTCGCCGTTTTGGGCGGCGGACCGGGGGGATATACGGCGGCGATCAGAGCCGCGCAGGCGGGACGAAGCGTCGTCCTGATCGAGCGGGACAAGCTGGGAGGCACCTGCTTGCATCGGGGGTGCATCCCTTCGAAAGCTTTATTGCGGAGCGCGGAGGTGTTTGCGACGATTCGCGCCGCCGCATCCTACGGAATCATGGTGCCGCAGGAGGGAGTCGCCGTCGATTGGCCGGCCGTCATCTCGCGTAAAGCCGGCATTGTCGACCAGTTGCACCGCGGGCTCGAGGCGCTGATGAAACAGCACCGGATTCAGGTGCTGAGCGGCAGCGGACGGATCATGGGGCCGTCGATCTTTTCGCCGAGCAGCGGATCGGTCTTCGTAGAGCTGGCGAACGGCGAGTCGGAGACGGTCGTGCCGCGTCATTTGATCGTGGCGACCGGCTCGAGGCCGCGCAGGCTCGAAGGCGTTCCCTACGACGGCCAAGCGATCGTGACGAGCGACGAAGCGCTTGCCTGGGAAAGCTTCCCGGAATCGGTCATCATCGTCGGAGGCGGCGTCATCGGCGTGGAATGGGCTTCGATGCTGAGCGATTTCGGAAGCAAGGTCGCGGTGATCGAAACGGCGGAGCGGCTGCTGCCCGGCGAGGACAAGGAGATCTCGTCCGAAATCCGGAAGGCGCTCGAAAGGCGCGGCGTCGAGATTCATACGGGAGTCAAGCTGGATGCGTCCTCCGTCCGGATCGGAGAAGGCGAAGTCGCGTGCGAAATCGAGTCGCCGTCCGGCAAATCGCCGCTCGCCGCGCAGCGCATGCTCGTTTCGGTCGGCCGCCAGGGCAACGTCGAAGGCATCGGCTTCGAAAACACCGACATCAAAACGGCCGGCGGCTTCGTAGCGGTCGATCCGCTGACGCTGCAGACCGGCGAGCGCCATATTTACGCGATCGGCGACTGCATCGGCGGCGTGCAGCTTGCGCATGCGGCCATGCACGAAGCGGCGGTCGCGGTCGATCATTTGCTCGGCGCGCCGGTGCCGGCCGTCCGGTCGGCGGATCGCGACATTCCGCGCTGCGTCTATTCGCGGCCGGAAGCGGCGGCGATCGGCTGGACCGAAGCCGCGGCGAAGGAGCGCGGCTTCGACGTGAAGACCGCGCGCGTCCCGCTGCGCGTGCTCGGCAAGGCGCTCGTTCACGGCGAGACCGAAGGCTTCGCCAAGGTGGTGGCCGACCGGGCGACGGGCGACCTGCTCGGCGTTCATCTCGTCGGCGCGCATGCGACCGAGCTGATCGCGGAAGCGTCGCTTGCGAAGCTGCTCGACGCCGTCCCGTGGGAGATCGCCCGCTCGATTCATCCCCACCCGACGCTGTCGGAAGCGCTGGCCGAAGTGACGGCCGCGCTGGGCGGCGGCGCCGGACATGCATAACGACTTGAATACGGCCAACCTGCGGCGATCGGGCATCCTTGAGCCATGTCCGCGGGTTGGACGTTTCTTTTTGCCGGGAAGGGGAGTATAATAGGTTTTAGATTCAAGTATTAAGACCAGGTTATAAAACTAAGTGTTAGCCAGGAGGGACGAGCTATGACCCAATCGGGAGCCGTTCGGCACAACTCGCGTCATGCCGAGCTTGGCCTGTCGGATCGGCAAGTCGTCGACATGTACGAGAAGATGATGCTGGCACGCCGTTTTGACGAAAGAAGCCAATTGCTGCGACGCGCGGGAAAAGTCAATTTTCATATTTCCGGCATTCATCAGGAGCCGTCCCAAGTGGCGATGGCGTTCGCGATGGATCTCGAAAAAGACTGGTTTTTGCCCTATTACCGGGATTACGGTTTCGTGCTGTCGGTCGGGATGACCGTCAGGGAGCTGTTTCTTTCCTTGTTCGCCAAGGCGGAGGATCCGAACAGCGCCGGCCGCCAAATGCCCGGCCACTTCGGCTGCAAGCGGCTTCGTATCGTGACGGGCTCCAGCCCCGTGACGACGCAGGTGCCGCACGCGGTCGGATTTGCGTACGCGGCGAAGTACCGCGGCGAAAGCTCCGTGGCGCTCGTTTCGTTCGGCGAAGGCTCGAGCAACCAGGGGGACTTCCACGAAGGCTGCAACTTCGCGGGCGTGCATAACCTACCGGTTATTTTCGTTTGCGAGAACAACGGCTATGCGATTTCCGTGCCCTTCGCCAAGCAGTCGGCCGGCCGCATTTGCGATCGCGCGAACGGCTACGGCTTTCCCGGCGTTCGCGTGGACGGCAGCGACGCGCTCGAAGTGTACCGCGTATTCAAGGAAGCGCACGAACGGGCGCTTCGCGGGGAAGGACCGACGCTGATCGAAGTGATGACCTACCGGATTACGCCTCACTCCACGACAGACAACGACATGGATTACCGGACGAAGGAAGAGGTCGACCTGCACCGGGATCAAGACGGCATCCCGGCCTTCCGCAATTATTTGACGGAAATCGGATTGTGGTCCGACGAGCGGGAAGACGAGCTGCAGGCGCGCATCCGCAAGGAACTCGACGAATCGCTGGCGTACGCGGAGCGGGCGCCGTTTCAATCGACGGAGGAGGCGTTCCGGCACGTTTACGCGGAGCAGCCGGAAGCGAGGGGAGGGCGTTAAGATGCCGGTTATCGAATATATCGAAGCGATTCGCACGGCGATGAAGGAAGAGATGGAGCGCGACGACCGCGTTTTCGTCCTGGGCGAGGACGTCGGGCTCAAAGGCGGCGTATTCAACGCGACCAAAGGACTGCAGCAGCAGTTCGGCGAATTGCGCGCGCTCGATACGCCATTGGCGGAGTCCGCGATCGCCGGCGTCGCGATCGGCGCGGCGATGGCGGGACTCCGGCCGGTCGCCGAAATGCAGTATTCGGACTTCATGTTCCCGGCGACGAACCAGATCATCAGCGAAGCCGCCAAAATCCGCTACCGCTCGAACAACGACTGGGACTGCCCGATCGTCATTCGGGCTCCGATCGGCGGCGGCATCTTCGGAGGGCTGTACCACTCGCAATGTCCGGAATCGGTGTTTTTCGGAACGCCGGGTCTCAAAATCGTCGCCCCGGCAACCGCGTACGACGCCAAAGGGCTGCTGTTGTCGGCCATCCGCGATCCCGACCCGGTGCTGTTTTTCGAAAATAAAAAATGCTACCGCCTCATCAGCGACGAGGTTCCCGAAGGGGAGTACACCGTTCCGATCGGCAAATCGAACGTTTTGCGCGAAGGGGACGATATTACCGTGATCGGGTACAGCATGCCGCTGCATTTCGCGATGGCCGCGGCCGAGGAGCTGGAGCGCGAGGAAGGCGTCTCCTGCCACATTCTCGATTTGCGCACGCTGCAGCCGCTCGACCGCGAGGGCATTCTCGAGGCGGCGGCTCGTACCGGCAAGGTGCTGATCGTTCACGAAGACAACAAAACGGGGGGCATCGGAGCCGAGGTGGCCGCGATGATCGCGGAGGAAATGCTGTACGATCTCGACGCCCCGATTCGCCGGGTGTGCGGGCCGGATGTTCCCGCGATGCCGATCAATCCGCCCGGGGAGAAGCATTTTTTGCTCAATAAGGAAAAGCTGAAGGCCGCCATGCTGGAGCTTGCCCGCTATTGACCGTATTGAACGACGAATCCCAATATGCCGGAGAGGAGTGAACGGCGCACATGGCAAAAAAAATCGCGGAAATCATCATGCCGCAGCTGGCCGAGTCGCTGGTGTCGGCTACGATCGACCGTTGGCTCAAGGAGCCGGGCGACCGGGTGGAAATGTACGAGCCGCTGTGCGAAATTCAAACGGATAAAGTAAACGCCGAGCTGCCGGCGACGATTGCCGGCGTGCTCGTCAAAAAGCTCGTGGGAGAGGGCGAGGAAGTCGCCGTCGGCTCTCCGATCGGCTTGATCGAAACGGAAGCCGATTCGGCGGCCGAAGCGGACGGCGTTCCTGAGCGGGCGGAAGGAAGCGCCGCTCCTTCCGTTCCCGCGGCGCCCGCTTCCGCCCGTCCGGGCGCGGCGATCCCGGCTCCGGCGGCGGCGTTCGACCCGGGCGCGCCGATGCGCGGGCGCTATTCGCCGGCCGTTCAACGGCTTGCGGCCGAGCATGGGCTTGACTTGAGCCGGGTGAACGGCACCGGGCTCGGGGGGCGCATTACGCGCAAGGACGTGCTGCAGGCCGTCCAGACGGGAGGCTTCGCCGCTTCGCCGGCGCCGTCCGCCGGACGGCCTGCTCCCGAGCCGTCGGCAGCCCCCGCCCGGCCGAGTCGCCCGGAACCCGCCGCCGACGCTGCCCGAATGCCGACGGTCGAGGTCGAAGGCAAGGTCGGGCCGGGCCGCGAGTATTACATCGACGTCACGCCGATCCGCAAAACGATCGCCAAAAACATGCGCCAAAGCGTGAGCGAAATTCCGCACGCCTGGACGATGGTCGAAGTCGACATTACGCATCTTGTCGAGCTTCGCAATCTTTTGAAGGACGATTTCCGGGAGCAGGAGGGCATCAACCTTACGTACATGCCGTTCCTGATCAAAGCGGTCGTCGGAGCGCTCAAGGAGTTCCCGATTATGAACTCGGTTTGGGCGGACGATAAAATCATCGTCAAACGGGATATTAACATCTCGCTTGCGGTCGGAACCGAGGACTCGGTGCTGACGCCGGTCATTCGCAACGCCGATCAGAAAAACATCGTCGGCCTGGCTCACGAGATCCACGACCTGGCGCGCCGGACGCGCGAAAACAAGCTGAAGCTGGCCGACCTGCAGGGCGGCACGTTTACCGTCAACAACACCGGCACGTTCGGATCGGTGCAGTCCGTGCCGATTATCAACTACCCTCAGGCGGCGATATTGACGTTCGAAACGATCGTCAAGCGCCCGGTCGTCCTGAACGACATGATCGGCATCCGCTCCATGGTCAATTTGTGCCTGTCGTTCGACCACCGGATTTTGGACGGGGTCATTTGCGGAAAATTCCACCAGCGGGTCAAAGCCAATCTGGAAAGCTACGACAAGAATACGAAGCTGTATTGAACGAGAACCATGCGGGAAAAGGCAAAGACGAAGCTGCCGTTTTAGTCGAAAAGCGAAGGACTGCCCGCCGGCCGATCGGGGGTTCGGAAAGCGAGCCTGCCGACAAGCCGGCGGCGCGGTCCTTGGCCGTATCGGGGGCAAGCCGCAAACGGGAGGCGCACACAGGATGAAAACGTTGACAGCCGCGTTCGTTACGCGAGTCGATTACGGGGAAGCATGGGAGTTCCAGAAGCGGCTCGTTCGAGAGATCGACCGGGAGCGGATCGGGGATACGCTGCTGCTGCTCGAGCATCCGCCTACCTACACGCTCGGTTCGGACCGGCATCCGGAGCATTTGCTGATCGGGCCCGAGGAATTGGAACGGCGGGGGATCGGCGTTTATCAAATCGACCGCGGCGGAGACATCACGTACCACGGGCCGGGACAGCTCGTCGGGTATCCGCTGCTCTATCTAGATGCGGTCGGTCTCGACCTGCACGCTTATTTGCGGAGCCTGGAAGAGGCGATTATCGGGCTGTTGGCGGAGTTCGGCATAACGGGCGGGCGAAAGCCGGAGTACACGGGAGTATGGGTCGGAGACGAAAAAATCGCCGCGATCGGCGTCAAGTTCAACCGGGCCAAAACGCGCAGAGGTTTCGTGACGAGCCACGGGTTTGCCTTTAACGTCAAGCGGCAGGTGGAGGCGGAAGGCTTCCAGAGCATCGTGCCGTGCGGGATCAGCGAATTCGGCGTCACATCGCTGGAAGCCTTGACGGGACAAGAGTACGAGGTGCACGAGATCGGCCGGCGGCTGCTGCCGCATTTTATCCGCGTGTTCGGCTATGACGAAGCGAATCAGCCGATCAACGTGCCGACGGACATCAGCACGGTCGAGGCGACCATGGCGAAAAGCATGACGTAGACGATAATCTTGAACAGCCGTTTGTTGTTCATGGGCGATCCTCCTTTTCGAGTTGAATCGTCTTTCAAGCGCATAAGCTGCGCGGCCATCCTGTATATTGTAACGCAAATGAAGATCCAAGGCGAGCGGGAGGAATACGAATGGTGCAGCGGGAACGGCTTATCGCCGAATTTATGGAGCTTGTCCAAATCGACAGCGAGACCGGATTCGAACAGGAAATCAGCCGCGAGCTGCGCGATAAATTCGCCGCCCTCGGCTGCGAAGTGACCGAAGACGACGCGCGGGAGGCGACCGGGCACGGGGCGGGCAACCTGTTCGCCTGGCTGCCGGCCTCGCCGGGGCTCGAATCGGCGCCGGCGCTGCTGTTCACTTCGCATATGGATACGGTCACGCCCGGACGCGGCGTCAAGCCGCGTTTGGACGAGGACGGGTATATCCGCAGCGACGGCACGACGATTCTCGGCAGCGACGACAAGGCCGGACTTGCGGCTATGCTCGAAGCGCTGCGCGTCATCCGGGAACAAGAAATAGCCCACGGACCGATCCAGTTCGTCATCACGGTCGGAGAAGAGTCCGGATTGGTCGGAGCGAGAGCGATGAACGCGGAACGGCTCCGGGGCAAAATCGGCTTCGCGCTCGATTCCAACGGCAAGATCGGGGATATCGCGGCGGCGGCGCCGTCGCAGGCGAAGATCGTCTTCGCGATCCGAGGGAAATCCGCGCATGCCGGCGTCAATCCGGAAGACGGGATCAGCGCGATCCAAGTTGCGTCCAAGGCGATTTCCCGGATGCCGCTCGGCCGGATCGACAAGGAAACGACGGCCAACATCGGCCGTTTCGCCGGAGGCGGGCCGACCAATATCGTCTGCGACTACGTGCGAATCGACGCGGAAGCGCGAAGCATCGATTCGGCGAAGCTCGACCGGCAAGTGGCGGCGATGCGCGAGGCGGTGGAATCGGCCGCCCGGGAGTTTCTCGCCGAGGCCGAGTTTTCGAGCGAAATCATTTACCCGTCGTTCTCGTTCGGCGAAGACGACGAGGTCGTGCAGGTCGCCAAAGCGGCGATCGGCCGGATCGGCCTCGAGCCGAGAACGTTCAAATCGGGCGGCGGCAGCGACGCCAATATTTTCAACGGCAAAGGCGTGCCGACCGTCAATCTCGCCGTCGGATACGAGAACATTCATACGACGAAGGAACAAATCAAGGCCGACAATCTCGTCCTGACGACCGAGCTCGTGCTTGCCATCGTGCAGGAGATGGCCGAACGCGGCCGGGCTTGACATCTCATCGCGCAGGAGATGGCCCGAGAGCGCGGCCGGTCTTGACGTCACGCGGGGCTCTGGCTTGTACCGTGCGCGATACAGCCGGGCCCCTTGCGCACGGATGCTCCGGCACCGGCGTACCGCTGCATGTCGGCGGTCCGTGGGCAGACGTCCCGGCACCGGCGTACCGCTGCATGTCGGCGGTCGACGGACGGGAAGAGAAGGTATTCCGCCACCCGACTCGGATGGTTTTTTGGCATAGTCGGAAAATTCAAGTCTTTATCTAGCTAAAGAGTTTTGTAGAAAATTAGGGGATGAGGAGGGGGCAGTCCAAGCGCAGGGAACTTATGTTGGATTTTGTCCAATCGAGGGAGCAGAAAACGGGGAAACCGTTGTCCAGAGTGGATTTTATCCAACGAGAAGCATGAAATTTGGGCAAAAACGCGGAAAAGGCCTCGCCAGATTGGACAAAATCCAGCGAAGATAACGTATTTCGTGAAAATACCGGTTTTGATTGGACAAAATCCAACCAAGCTTCGACGAACCCAACGTCATCCCGTTCAGGAGTTCTTTTTATTGAAAAACTTCCGAGCAAGCCAACCCCAAAATCGCCGAAATTGTCGCGCCCAAGCGAACGATGATGCGGCGAACTCGAAATTCGCTTCCCCCCTCGAAACAAACTTTGCCGCAATCGCTTAAGAAAATTCGCCATTTTCCACAAAAGTAAAATTTACAAAAAAATAAACCGTTGTTATAGTTAAATTATTAAAACGTTTTATTGGAGGTCGCCGAAATGGTCGGACTGAAGGAAATCGCCAAAATGGCGGAGGTGTCGATTTCCACCGTTTCCAACGTGCTCAACGGACGCAAAAACGTGGGGAAGGAGACGCGGGAAAAGGTTCTTCGAATTTGCGCCGAATACGGTTACAGCCCCGCGGCGGAGGCGAAAAAGGGACGGGCGGGGGCGAGCCGCACGATCGTGTTCATATACAGCGATTTCGACCGCGATTTTTATTTGAAAATCATTCAGGGGCTGAGCGATTGCCTGACGGAAAACGGGTACGATTTTATTATCTGCACCCATTCGTCCAGCGAAAGCTTCCTGCGGCCGAGTTTTGCGAGCGGAGCGATCATCCTCGACGGAAGCATGACGGACGAGGCGCTCGTTTCCGCGGCCGGTCCCGGCATGCCCGTCGTGATGATGGACCGGATTCTCGAAAGCGACCGGGTCAACGCCAAAAGCGTCATCGTGGACAACTATCCGATCATGTGCGAGATGGTGCAGGCCCTCGTCGACAAAGGCTACCGCAAATTCGGCTTCATCGGGGGACACAGTTTTACGCTCGATAACAAGGAGCGGTTCGCCGCCCTTGTGGAAACGCTTGCAAAAAACGGGATCGCCTTCGACCAGAAGCATTACTATCACGGCAACTACCGCGAAAACAGCGGCTATCAGGCGGCCAAGCTGATGCTGCTCAGCAACGATTTGCCGGAAATGCTCGTCTGCGCGAGCGACAATATGGCATTGGGCGCGATCCGGGCGTTCGAGGAAAACGGCGTCCGCGTGCCGGAAGACGTGGCGGTGACCGGCTTCGACGATTCGGAAACGGCCGCCGTCGCCGGGCTGACGACGATTTCGATTCCGCGCTACGAAAGCGGCTACCTGGCGGCGAAGAAACTGCTCGAAATGATTCAGGGGACGGAAAGCACGATGCCGTTCAAAATCGGCGCAGGCATCAAGTGGCGAAAAACGACGCGGTAATTTTGCGAACAAAATTTATTGACTAATCTATGTTTTACTAAATATTTTACTTAAAATTTACTGATAACGCTACCAAAACCGGTTGACAGCGCTTTAATGTTTGCATATGATGGGGGTGTAAAGCGTATTTTAATAAAGTTTTACTCCATTCACTAAAAACGAGGGGGAAGACCAGATGAGGAAAGTAAAAAGATCGATAATTTTACTAACCGTGTCGGCCATGATCGGAGTTTTGAGCGCTTGCGGGGGCTCGTCGAACGGGAATGCGGGAGCCGGTTCTCCGACCGCTTCCAGCACGTCGTCTCCCGAGGCGTCGCCGGGCGGCGCCGCCGAAAAGCAGGTGAAAATCTCGCTGTTCCAATCGAAGGTCGAAATTGCCGAGCCTTTGGAAGCGCTAGCAGAGAAATATAAGGAAGAAACCGGAAACGAAGTGGAAGTGTGGGGCTCGGCCGGCGACGCTTACGCGACGCAGCTGCAGGCCAAGCTGACGGCGGGCGAAGGGCCGACCGTGTTCAGCGTCGCCACCGGGGAAGAGGCGGAAAAGTTCAAGTCTTATTTCGCGGATCTGAGCAATGAAGACTATGCGAAAAACATCGCGCCCGACATGGCGCTCAAGGATGGCGACAAAGTCGTCGGCGTTCCTTACGGGGTGGAAGGCTTCGGGCTCGTCTACAACAAGAGTCTGGTCGATCCGCAGCAAATGACGGACCTGGCTTCGTTCACGCAGCTGCTGGAGAAATTCAAGGCGGAAGGCAAAAACGGCATCAGCCTGTCCCAGGAAGCTTACTTCCTCATCGGCCACATCATGAACACGCCGTTCGCGCTGCAGGCCGATCCGCAGGATTTCATCGCCAAGCTGAACAACGGCGAGGTCAAGATGGCCGACACGAAGGAGTTCCAGGAATTCGCCCGATTCTTGGAGGCGATTCGCGCCAACGCGGAAAATCCGCTCGAAGTGAAATACGACACCCAGATGGGCGACTTCGCCGTCGGCGAAACGGCCATGGTTCATCAAGGCAACTGGAGCTACGGCATGCTTGCGGACTTCGGCGACCTCGGCTTCGACATCGGCATGACGGCGCTTCCGCTTTCCGGCAACGACAAAATCGCCGTCGGCGTCGCCAGCAACTGGGTTGTCAACGCCAAGGCGAGCGCGGATCAAATCAAGGCCGCCAACGCGTTCCTGAACTGGATGTTCACGAGCGAAACGGGCAAAAACGCGATCGTGAACGAATTCAAGTTCATCCCGGCGATGACCAACATCGAAGCGGAAAATCTCGATCCGCTGTCACAGGCGGTTTACGAAGCGACGAACAGCGGTGAAACGATTCCATGGGCGATGAACTACTTCCCGCAAGGGATCATCGTCAACGATTTGGCTCCGGCCGCGCAGGAATTTTTCCTGAACAAGGACATGACCGGCGAGCAGTTCCTGGCCAACCTCGACGCCGCGTGGGCGAAAGGCGCCAAATAATCGGCTTCGGCTGCAAGCGTTACCCGCGAGAACCTAACGCCGCCTTACGGGTTAGGTTTTCGTTTTATCATCCGGAAAGCGGTGAATCGATGTGACGACACGAAAACGCAAAGAAAGAGCCTGGTACGCGCTGTTTACGCTGCCGCTGCTGATCGTTTTTACGACCGTGGTCATCATTCCGTTTTTTATCGGGATCGCCTATTCCTTCGTCAGTTGGGACGGCATTCCCGCCAATCCGAAGGTGTTCGTCGGCTTCGCCAACTATGCCGACCTGCTTCGCGACGAGCGCTTTCTGACTTCGGCTTGGCGGACGATCGAATTTACGGTGCTGGCGCTCGTGCTCGTCAACCTGCTCGGACTCGTCTTTTCGCTGCTCGTTACGTCGAAGCTGCGCGGCGGCAACGCGGCGCGAACGATGTTTTTCATGCCGAACCTGATCGGCGGCCTTATTCTCGGCTACATCTGGCAGTTCATTTTTACGGACGCGTTCAAGTTCATCGGGGAAAAGACGGGCATGGAATCGGTTTTCTTTAATTGGCTCATTCACCCGCAGTTCGCGCTGTACGCGATGGTGATCGTCTTTACGTGGCAGATGGCGGGCTATACGATGGTGGTGTACATCGCGGGCATACAAGGCATTCCCGACGAACTGAACGAAGCCGCCAAAGTCGACGGGGCGAATTTGTGGCACCGGCTGACGAAAATCATCTTCCCGCTGCTGATGCCCTCCTTTACGATATGCTTGTTCCTGACGCTGTCGGGCGCCTTCAAAATATTCGACGTCAACCTGTCGCTGACGAAGGGCGGGCCGAACAACGCGACGGAGCTGTTCGCGATGAACATTTACAACGAAATTTTCGGCTACGGCAATTACGGGCTCGGACAGGCGAAAGCGATCGTCTTTTTCGTCCTGGTGGCGGCCGTCACGCTGACGCAGGTCATCATCACGAAGAAAAGGGAGGTCCAGTTCTGATGAAGACAACAAGCCGCACGGCGCTCGGAGCGCTGCTTGTCCTTTTGTCGCTGGCCTTCCTGTCGCCGATCTACATCATGCTCGTCAACTCGTTCAAAAACCGGGCGGAGCTGTACAAGAACGCCCTTGCGCTCCCGTCCTCCTTCAGCTTCGAGTACTATGCGGAAGCGATGGACAAGATGAACTTTTTTACCGCTTTCGGCAACTCGCTGTTCGTGACGCTCGTGTCGGTCCTGTTCGTCGTCGTCCTCGCCTCGATGACGGCTTGGATGCTCGTGCGGACCGACAACGCCTTGAGCCGCGTCATTTTTCTCGTCTTCGTTTCGACAATGCTCATTCCGTTCCAAACGTTGATGATGCCGCTGATGCAGGTGATGGACTGGATCCGCACCCACCTTCACATCCCGATGCTGAACACGCACGGCGGCCTGATTTTCATGAACGTCGGCTTTCACGCCAGCATGGCGGTGTTTCTGTACCACGGCTTCATCAAGTCGGTGCCGGTCGCGCTGGAGGAAGCGGCCACGCTCGACGGCTGCAGCAAATTCGGCGTGTTCTGGCGGATCGTGTTTCCGATGCTCAAAACGATCACGATCACCGTCGCGATTCTCGACGTCATCGCCATGTGGAACGATTATTTGCTGCCTTCGCTGACGCTGTCGGACAAAGGCTTGAGGACGATTCCGCTGTCGACGTTCTATTTCTTCGGCGAATTTACGATTCAGTGGAATCTCGCGATGGCCGGGCTGACGCTGACGATTATTCCGGTCGTCATTTTCTATATGTTCGCGCAAAAATACATCATTAAGGGCATTGCCGCCGGCGCGGTAAAATAAGCGATCGCCCGCCAAGACATCCAAAGAAACGAACGGGGGTTGAACCTATGGCGGCAGCCGCAAACCAGGCATGGTGGAAAAAAGCGGTCGTGTATCAGGTGTATTGGAGAAGCTTTTACGATTCGGACGGCGACGGCTGCGGCGACCTCGAAGGGGTGATCCGCAAGCTCGACCATATCCGGGACTTGGGCGTCGATATCGTCTGGCTGAACCCGGTGTACGAATCGCCCGACCGGGACAACGGCTACGACATTTCGAATTACGAAACCGTCATGGCAAAGGCCGGCACGATGGAGACGTGGGAGCGGCTGCTTCGCGAGACGCACCGGCGCGGAATGAAGCTGATGATGGACATGGTCGTCAATCATACGTCGGATCGGCATCCGTGGTTCGTCGAGTCGCGCTCGTCCCGCGACAATCCGAAGCGGGATTGGTATATATGGAAGGATCCGAAGGACGGCGGGGCGCCGAACAACTGGCGCTCCTACTTCTCTCCGTCGGCCTGGACGTGGGACGAGCGGACGGAGCAGTACTATTTTCACTCGTTCGCCTCCGAGCAGCCGGATTTGAACTGGCGCAACCCCGAGCTGCGCGAGGAAATCTACCGGACGATGAGGTTTTGGCTGGACAAGGGAATCGACGGCTTCCGGCTGGACGCGATCGCGCTGCTGGCCAAGCCCGACGGGTTTCCCGACGCGGAAAACCCCGCGGATATCCGGTATTTGACGAACAACCCCGGGCTGCACGATTATTTGCGCGAGATGAACGAGCGGACGTTCGCCCGTTACGATATCGTCACGGTCGGCGAAGCCGCGTTCGTGACCCCGGAGGAGGGGCTGAAGTTCGTCGGGGAAGACCGGGGCGAGCTGAACATGCTTTTCCACTTCGAAATTTGCGACGAAATGCCGGAATGGGACATGCTCCGCTTCAAGCGGATTCAGCGCCGATGGTACGAAGGACTTTGGGGAAAAGGCACGAACTCGCAGTTTTTGAACAACCACGACCATACGCGCCAGGTGAGCCGTTACGGCAACGACGGGCCTTACCGCGTCCAGTCCGCCAAGCTGCTCGCGACGATGCTCCACACGCTGCCCGGCGTGCCCTATATTTATCAGGGCGAGGAAATCGGGATGACCGGCGTGCGCTTCGGCTCGATCGAGGAATACGACGACATCGCGATGAAAAACAAGTACGCGGAGCTCGTCGGGGGCGGCGCCGATCCGCAAGAAGCGCTGCGGAGCCTGCAGCCGCTCAGCCGCGACAATTCCCGGACGCCGATGCAATGGGACGATTCGCCGAACGCCGGCTTTACGACCGGCACGCCGTGGATCCGCGTCAATCCGAACTACCGGGACCTTAATGCGGCCAAGGATTTGGCGGCCCCGGATTCGGTCTACCGGTATTATCAACAGCTGATCCGGATCCGCAAGGAGAACGACGTCATGGCGTACGGAGACTTCGCGGAGCTTCCCGAATGGATGGACGACGAGCGGCTGTACGTATACACGCGCACGCTGGGGGGACGACCTGGCTGATCGCGCTGAACCACTCGGACGAGCCGAGCCCTCTCGAATGGCCGGCAAGGCTGCGCGGCGCGAACGTGCGGCTGCTGCTCGCCAATTATCCGGCGGACGTCGGGCAGTCCGGGCTTCCCGCGACGCTTCGTCCGCACGAAGCGCGGATTTATTCGGTCGAGTGAAGCGATCGAGCCGATGCACGCGGCTCCGGCGTTCATCCCGATGGACGGGCCCGGCGTTCGCGAATGGCTGGTGCGCGGAAGGCGCAAGTCATTTATAATGGAATTGCTTCGCGAACGAAATGACAAGTTGGCGGTGATCAGGATGGGGTGGTTATTGGCCGCGGGAGTCGCGATTATCGCGATCGGTCTGGCGGCGACGATCGTCATCGGCCAGTCGAAGAGCAATCGGGAAGAGGATCCCCGTTATTTCCAGCAAACCGGCCGGAAATGGCTTCGTCTCGGAGGGATTTATATCCTCGGCATTATCGCGGTCGTCGTGCTGCTCATGCTGTGGAACGGATGATAACCGATAGCATCAACGCGCCGCCGGAGGAAGCTCCGGCGGCGCGTTTTTGTTGGCGGAGCTTCGTCATCGGCGAGCGTGGAGTTGGCGCAGCTTCAGTGGAATTTGTCCAATCGAAACCGGCATTTATTAATCGGATAAATTCCAACAAAGGTTATCTCCGATGCGCCGAGTCCTCCCATTCCCCCAAAAAAGCCCTCCGGCTCGCCAGGCGGCAGCCGGAGGGCGGTTCGTTTGCGGCCGCCCGCATCAGGAGCGCGAGCGGACTTCCTGCCGCATGAACGTCACGTAGGAAACGGCGAAGATAAGCGCCGTTTCCGCGACGAGCGCCGTCACCTGCGGCCATACGAGCAGCAGGCTCTGGCCGAACGAAAGCGGCGCGTTGACGGCGAGATAGGCCTGATCCTGCGTCACGAACGGATTGAGCGTCCGGACGTCCGGATACAGCAGGGTCGAGGTCGCCTCCTGGAACAAATACGAGGGAGACAGCCGCGACAGCAGCGTCAGGTTGCTTTGCGCGTCGATGTACGACTGCACGTCCGCCATGTCGGAAGAGATGAGGAGATTGCCGACGAGATTGACGATCATACTGTAGAACACGAGAAAAAAGATCCAGACCGCAATCCCGGAAAGCGCCGAGGTCGCCGCCTGGCGGAACCGCGCCGAGAAAAAGATCGACAGGTTCAGCCACCAGCCGACATAGACGATCGTCATGACCAGCATGACGACGACGCGCCAAAATTCCTCGGGCGTCGGCGGATAGCCGATCGTAAACAGCCCCATGCCCATGACGAGAAAGCCGAGCGAGAAAATGACGACCGCGATGAGCAGCAGCCCGGCGACGAACTTGGCGATCAGAAAATCGTCGCGATAGATCGGCTGCGACAGCAGGCGCCCGAGCGTTCCCTTGTTTCGTTCGGAATTGACGGCGTCAAAGCCGATCGCGATGCCGATGAGCGGCGCCAAAAACGACATAAACGTCAAAAAGTTGGGCAGCGATCCGTCCGACTCGGTGAACATGCGCAGAAACAGAAACGTGTCGCTTCCGGCCGAGGCCGCCGAACCGCTTTTCAGGGCGGTTACGGCCGTATAGATGGAGCCGAAACACGCGAGCGTCACGATCGACATCAGGATGATGAAGCGCCAGCTCCGTATGTGGTCCCCGAATTCTTTCTGCACCATGACCCAGAACGGCGAGGGCGCGCGAACGGCAGCCTGCGCCGCTCCTTCGGCCGCTTCTCCGCCGGCGGGCCGCAAGCGGAACCGTTCGCCCCAGGTCGACCGAAGCTTTTCGATCCATGCGTTCACGGCTTTCCGCCTCCTTCGAAATAACGATGATAAATGTCGTCAAGCCCGTACCGCACCGGGCGCAGTCCGTGCAGGGCGGCCCCTTGGCCGATGGCCGCCGCGGCCAAAAGCGGCGTGACGTCCTTGCTGCTGATGACGCGAACGGTCGCGATATCCGATTTCTCCCCCGTTTGGCCGCCGCTTTTCAGCGCGTCGGATTCGGTACGCTCGACCTCCAGCACCGAATCGACGCCGGCGAGCGCTTTTTCCGTCTCTTCGTTCCAGCCTTCCAGGTCCAGCTCTACTTTATAGTTGGCCTTGGTCTCCAACTGCAGGGCCAATTCGTCCAGGTCGCCGACGGCGATCAGCCGGCCTTTGACGAAAATGCCGACGCGGTCGCAAATTTGCTGCACCTGATGGAGGTGGTGGGAGGAGAGCAGCACGGTGAGCCCTTCGTTGCGGCTCAAATCCCGGATGAGCACGAGCAGCTCCCGAACCCCTTCCGGGTCGATGCCGAGAGTCGGCTCGTCCAGAATGATCACTTCCGGCTTTTTGATCAGCACGTCAGCAAGCCCGAGCCGCTGCCGCATCCCCGGGAATACGCGCCGACTTTTTTGCGCGCGGCCGCGGCCAAGCCTACCCGATCGAGCAGCTCAAGCGCCCGCTTGCGCGCTTCCGGCTCGGGGACCCGGTTCAGCCGCGCCGTGTAGACGAGATTGTCCAGGCCGGTGCGGTCCTCGTAAAAGCCGACGTCGTCGGGCATGTACCCGACCCGCCGTTTAACCTGCATCGGCTGCCGCGTGGCGTCGACGCCGCAGACGGTCGCCGTCCCCGCGTCCGGTTCGGCGAGGCCGAGCATCATCAGAATCGTCGTCGTCTTGCCGGCGCCGTTCGGTCCGAGCAGGCCGAAAATTTCGCCCGGCCGTATCGTCAGGTTCAGCCTGTCGACGGCCGTGAATTCGCCGTATTTTTTCGTCAGCTCCTTGAGTTCGATGACCGATTCCATCACCGGTTACCGCCTCCCGTATTTACGGAACAGGCCGTAAATGCCGGCGAGCACCGCAAGGATGATGAGCACCCCGATCCAGCCCCACAGCACCGAAGTTTCGACGGTCACCCGGATCGTGGCGTCCGACGATTTTTCCGCCGCCTGGGCGGTCATGCCGACCACGTAGTCTCCGGCGAGCGAGCTGTCCGTCGATTTGATCGTCGCCGTGACCGGAACGGATTCGCCCGCCTTGAGCGCGGGAATCGTTTTCGGCTCGAACGTCACTTCCCAATCCGTCGGCGTCGTCGCCGTCAGGCTGATGTCGCTCAGGTCCGACGTGCCGGTGTTGCGGACGACCATTTCCAGGTTGCGGGAACCGCCCGCCGTCAAATCCGTGCTCAGGCGTTCGTCCGACGTCGTCAGCTGCAGGTCGTACGTTCCGGTAATGACCGCCTCCAGCGTCGCTTCCGCGGTCGTGCTGTTGTTCGTCGCCCGGACGGGAATCTGGTACGTTTCGGCCGTCGCGCTTTCGGACGGAGTGACGGTCAGGGTAATGGACGACGAGGAATTCGGCTCGATTTCGACGGCGGTGACGTTGTTGCTGTTGACCGAAAATACGGCGGACCAGCCGGCCGGCGTTTCGGCCGTGAGCGCATAGTTTTGCTTGTTCGCCGTCCGGTTGTTCAGCGTCAGGCTGTAGGTGAAGGTGGAATCGGAAGTCCCCTGCATGTTCACCTGGTCGGTCGTGAGCTCCGATTTGTAGGAGCCCTGCTCGGAGACGTTGATTTTAAGACTCAGCGCGCCGAAGCTTCCCGCGTTGAGCCTGAACGTATAAGCGCCCTTGTTTACTTCGTAGGGGACGGTAACCGACAGATTGACCGTCTGCTGCTCCCCCGGCTTGACGGCGATCTGACTGATCGGATGCCCGCCCGCGGTCAGCTCCGTCGCCCAGCTCGTGCCGCCCTTGTCGAGCGAAAGGTCGGCGGTCATGATCGAGCCGCTGTCGTTGATCAGATCGACGCTGTAGGATACCGTTTCGCCGGGCGCCGCGGACAGGCTCGTATACGGCGTGTAGACCGAGGACGCGAAGGCCGGGCCGGATACGGCAAGCAGCCCGAGGCTTAACAGCAGCACGGCTGCCGTCAGCCGTTTCGTTCTTGCTTTCCATGCTTTGATCATCGCTTTGGACCCTCCTGAGGATATTGTTTTTTTTCATCGGATCTACGCGCCAGGAAAGCGAACGGATTTACGTTTTGGGCGAAAAAAAGGATAAAAATTTGCTTAAAACGAGCTTAAAAAAACGTAAAAAACGGCTCGGGATCGTTTTCAACGGATTTCGTTTTTGATATGAATGAAATAAGGGATACCGAAAATACGGAGGAGCAAAATGGGAACGTTTACGAAAGGTTCGGCGTCCGAATTGGCTCAATGCCTGGAGGAAATGAACGGCGGCTCGCTGCAAGCGTTCGAGCGGTTTTACGAGTCGGCCGTCCCCTTGATCCTGCCGATCGCGCGCCAGTTGCTCGGGGACCGGATGGAGGCGGAGGACGTATGCCACGACGTGCTTCTCGCCGTCATTTCGCATCCGGAAAAATTCGATCCGGGACGCGGCTCGGTCGAAGCGTGGCTTGCCGTGCAGACGAAAAGCCGCTGCCTGGACCGGCTTCGCCGCAACAAGAAGCTGCTGCTGACGGAGCGCGAGGACCTGGAAGCCGGCCGGGCTTCCGGATCGAGCCGCTCGCCGGAGGAAGCGGTCTTGTCCAAGCTGGAGGGCGAAGCGCTGCGCAAAGCGCTCCAGGAGCTGCCGGGCTTGCAGCGGAGAGCGCTGGCCGAAGCGTATTTCGCCTCGAGGAGCCAAAGCGAGCTGGCGGAAGCCTGGAAGGTTCCGCTCGGGACGGTCAAGTCGCGAATGCGTTACGGGCTTCATCATTTAAGGCGGGCGCTCGTGAAAATGGGCTGGGCGGAAGCGGAAAGGAGGCCGGGCGATGGAACTGCGGAAATGCGGAGTGCCGGAGGAAAAATGGATTGATTACCATTCGGGCCGCCTTGACCCGATGGCCGCGAGCGAGCTGCTGCGCCATCGCGAAGCTTGCCCGGATTGCGACGAAGCGAGCGAACAGTGGAGCGGCCTCCTGCGGCGGGCGGCCCGGGACGATGCGGAGGAGAGCCGGCCGAAGCTGCGCACGTGGCGGAAGCGGCATTTGCAGGCACATGTCGTCTGGCGCGGCCTGAAAGAGAAAACGAGGCGGAAAGGGAAGCGTTGGCGCGCGGCCGGCGTCACCGCCGGGCTGGCGTTCGCCTTGCTGGCCGGCGCGATCGCCTTGCTGCAAACGCCCGACGGCGATCGGGTTCTGCTCGAATCGCAGCGCTACGCGAAAGAGCATGTGCCTGTCGGCGAAGCGGTGATGAGCCGGCCGGATACGGTGATGTACCGGCTCGGGGCCGGATCAGACGCTGCGAACGTTTCGCTTGCGTCGGGAACGACACAGACGGTATGGATCAACGTGCGGACGCAGGAGCTGTTTTTGCTGCTGGACGGAATGCTCCCTTCCGACAAGCTGGACGTGCAGGCGTGGGCGCTTGTGCGCGGAAAATTGGCCAATTTGGGCGTGCTGGAGTTCAACAATAACCATGCCCATTTGTACAGCAGGGGAGTTCGGCCCGAGCTGTGGGAAGCGATCGCGCTGACGATGGAGCCGAAGGGCGGCAGCCGGCACCCGACCTCTCCGGATGCCGCGATGTTCGGGTACGTATCGCTTCCTTGACGAGCACCCGGTAAGCGGCCGTGGGGGAATTCCGGAACCCGGCTTCGCGTCTCCATTCCCGGCTTCAGGCCGCCGGCGATCCGGGCTGTCTAGCGTTTGGCGGCTTTGGCCGACTCGGCGAGCCAGTCCGCCAGCCGGACGTCTCCGCCGCTTTGCCGTTTCGCCCGGCGAAGGGCGTAGCGGACCTCCCAGGCTTTTCCCGTCCACTGCACGCGATCTTGCGAAACGTAGCGCTTCAACATGGCGATTCCTCCTTGTCCTCGTTGGCGGCGGACTTGCATTCCGTCGGACATGCCTTTATGTTGAAGGTATGCAGCTTTACGTTTTTTCATGACAGGAGGAACCCGACCGAATGAATCCGACGGACGCAAGCAAGCATCCTTTTTACGAACAAACGATCGAAACGAAGCCGATTTTCGAGGGGAAAATCATCTCTTTGCAGGTAGATACGGTACGGCTGCCGGACGGAGGAACGGCCACCCGGGAGATCATCCGCCATCCGGGCGCGGTCGCCGTCATAGCCCTGCTGGACGGCAAGCTGCTCGTCGTCGAGCAATACCGCAAGCCGCTCGACCTTGTCCAGGTCGAAATTCCGGCCGGCAAGCTGGACGCGGGCGAGGAGCCGGAGCAGGCCGCCCTTCGCGAGCTCGAGGAAGAAACCGGATACCGGGCGAAATCGCTCGTCCATTTGCATACCTTTTCCACTTCCCCGGGCTTCGCGGACGAGATTATTCACCTGTATTTCGCCGACGAGCTGGAGCCGGGCGACGTCCATCTCGACGACGAAGAGTTTCTCACCTGCGAGTCGATTACGCTGGAGCAGGCGGAGCAATATATTCGCGAAGGCCGGATCTATGACGCCAAAACGCTGATGGCCGTGCAGCTGTGGCGCCTGAAGACATTGACCGGGACGTTCTAGTGGAAGAGCTGAGAAGGGTGTTCGCCGATTTGCACGTGCATATCGGCAGCAGCGAGTCCGGCGAAGCGGTCAAAATCAGCGCCAGCCGGAAGTTGACGTTCCGTTCCATCGCGGAGGAAGCGTCGGAACGGAAGGGCGTCGAGCTGGTCGGCGTCATCGACAGCCACTCTCCGCCCGTGCAGGACGATATCGCCCGTCTTTTGGACGAGGGGGAGATGGAGGAGATTGCCGGGGGCGGGATCCGCTATCGGCGGACGGTCATTTTGCTCGGCTGCGAGCTGGAAATCCGGGAGCCCGGAGGCGGGCCGTTCCACCTGCTGGCCTACCTGCCGACGTTCGAAGCGATGAAGCGGTGGACGGAATGGATGCGGCCGCGAATGGCCAACGTCCGGCTGAGCTCCCAGCGCATCCGGACGACGGCCCGGGAGGTGCAGGCGGAGGTGCTCGCGCGGGGCGGCAAGCTGGTGCCCGCGCATGCGTTTACGCCGCATCGCGGGTTGCTGGGCTGCTCGGCCGACCGGCTGGACGCGAGGCTCGAGCCGGACGGCATCGCCGCCGTCGAGCTGGGCTTGAGCGCCGACAGCGACATGGCGAGCCGGTTGTCCGAGCTGGATCGCTACCCGTTTTTGACGAATTCGGACGCCCATTCGACCCGGATGATCGGCAGGGAATGCAACGAGCTGCTGCTGAAGGAGCCGTCGTTCGACGAATGGGCCAAGGCGCTGTCGGGCGAGCAAGGACGGCGGATTACGGCCAATATCGGGCTGCATCCGCTGCTCGGCAAGTACCACGGCACGCAGTGCGCCGCGTGCGGCCGGGCGTTCCGGCCGCACGAAGAAGAGGCGGACGTTTGCCCCGATTGCGGGAGCAAGCGGCTCGTCCGGGGCGTCTCCGGACGAATCGAACGGCTCGCCGACCGCGAGCGGCCGTTCCGGCTGTCCGGGCGGCCCCCGTACCGCCGTCAGGTGCCGCTTTCTTTTTTTCCGGGACTCGGCCCTCGCATGCTCGATAAGCTGCTCCATGCTTTCGGCTCGGAAATGAACGTGCTGCACCTCGTCCCCTATCCGGATCTCTCCGCCGTCGCGGGAGAGGCGCTGGCATCTCTCATCGTCAAGGCGCGGACGGGCGATCTCGCGCTTGCCGCCGGCGCCGGCGGCGCTTACGGCAAAATCAAGCAAGGCGAATAAACCCGACTTGTCCGGCATACACATAATCACCGAAACGGAGCTTGGCCGGACGGGGAGGGGGCATGCGGTGAGCGTTCGTACTTGGAGTCTGTCGGCGCGGGACAACCTGAACCTGTACGTTTTTATCGGCGTTGTCATGCTTTGCGGCGCTATTTTCGGCGTGATGCTCGTGAACGCTCTCACCTTCGAGCAGCAGCAGGAATTGGCCGACGAGCTTGGCGTTTATTTGTCTTCCGCGGGCGACCCGTTGTCCTTGCAATCGAGCGAGGCGTTCTGGAGCCGATTTGCGTTGTATTTCAAATGGATGGGATTGATCTGGCTGCTCGGCTTGTCCGTCATCGGCCTGCCGCTCGTGCTGGCGCTCGATTTCATGAAAGGCATGCTGATCGGCTTCGCGGTCGGCCTGTTCGTCAGACAGCTCGAGTGGGAAGGAGTACTCGTTTCGCTCGCCGCGGTGGCGCCGCAAAACGCCGTCGTCGTTCCCGCGTTCATGATCGCCAGCGTATCGGCTTCCCGCTTTGCCTACTATATCGTGCGGGAAAGGCTGTTCCGGAAAAAAGGCAAGCTGCTGCCGCCTTTTTTGCAGCATTCGGCCGTCGCGTTCGTCATGCTGCTCCTGCTTGGGTGCGCGGCGGCGTACGAAGCGTACTTGTCCCCGATGCTGCTCGAGCTGGTCGTCCCGGCCGCGGCCGATGTTGTTGTTCGTCTGTGATAATGTCACCCTGTAACTGTTCTGAGATAATGTCACTATGGGACAGGAGACATTAACATTGACCAGAGCAGAACTGAAAAAGGTACTTGTCGTGGAGAAGATTTTAGACGGACACATGACTAATGTGGAAGGAGCAGCGACACTCGGACTAACAGTGCGACAAATGATTCGGCTGAAGAAAAAGTATGTGGAAGAGGGAGGAGCGCAGGCACTGGTGCACCGCAATCGCGGAAAAAAGCCGAAGCACGCCTTGTCCGAGGAAGTTAAACAGCAGGTCGTTGAGTTGTACAACACAAAATACTATGGTAGCAACAACTGCCATTTTGCGGAGCTTTTGGAGGAACATGAAGCATTGAAATTGAGTCCTTCCAGTGTAAGACGTATTTTGCTTTCTGAAGGAATCAAACAAGCCAAGCAGCGCAGACGTAGCAAAGCTCATCAACCACGTCAGCGCAAGCCGCAAGCCGGAATGCTGTGGCAGATCGACGCGACGCCATTTGCTTGGCTGGAGGACCGGGGTCCTGCCTTTGCCCTCCATGCAGCCATCGACGATGCCACAGGCACGGTTGTCGGCGCCATATTCCGGCTCAACGAATGCCGCGAAGGATACTCGCTCGTCATGCAGCAAGGCATTCAGAAATACGGCGTACCGCTCGGCCTGTACAGCGACCGACACACCATCTTTCGCTCTCCTAATGAAAAGCTGACCGTAGAGCAGGAACTGGCTGGTGAAACGAAGCCGCTCTCTCACTTTGGCAAGGCGATGGCCGAACTTCACATTGAGCATATCAAGGCCATTACGCCGCAGGCTAAGGGCCGTGTAGAAAGGCTTTGGCAGACGTTCCAAGATCGCCTGGTCATCGAACTCAGGCTGCTCGGCGCAAAGACGATTGAGGAGGCCAATGCGGCGTTGCCCATGCTGTTGGAGAAGCACAATCGCAAATTTGCTGTTCAGCCCAAAAAAGTAGAATCGGCGTATATGAAGCTGGATCCATCCGTCAATTTGAATCATGTGTTCACGATTCGCGAGTACCGAAAGTTAGGACACGGAAACACACTCTCTTATTACGGGAAAGTGTATACCTTCGCCAAGCCCTGTGATTTCCGTTTCGAAGCCAGAACAACGGTAGAGGTGCGTAAAACGCTCTCTGGAGAAGTGCTCGTTTGGCACAATGGCCAGGCGATTCCGCTGAAAGAGACGGAAAAGCCGGTACGCAAACCGATGTCCAAAACAAAAAAGGCGGAGCCTGCGCAGTCACGCAAACCCGCCGCCAACCACCCTTGGAGGTTGGCATGGAACTGTAGACAACAACAGGATAACACAAAAACGACAGCCGTCCAAGTCACTTGAACGGGCGGCTGCCCAAATTAGCAAAGTGACATTTTTACAGACGAGTTATGGTGACATTTTTACAGCATATTGACACCGGCCGCGGCCGATGTTTGACTTCGTGAAGGACCTCCCCCTATAATGGAAACAAGTGCGCCGTTCGGCTGTAGGGGGAGAGACGATGGAAGCCCGAATCGAGAAAGTGAAGCAACAACTGCAATCGCAGGGCTACAAACTGACTCCGCAGCGGGAAGCGACAGTCCGGGTGCTCCTTGAGAACGAAGAAGACCATCTCAGCGCGGAAGACGTGTTCATGCTCGTCAAGGATATCGCGCCGGAGATCGGTCTCGCCACGGTATACCGAACCCTTGAACTGTTAAGCGAAATGCACATCGTTGAAAAGCTGAATTTCGGCGACGGGGTTGCCCGCTACGATTTGCGCGCGGAGACGAACAAGCACCATCACCATCACTTGATTTGCGTCAAATGCGGGTCCATGTCGGAAATTATGGACGACTGGCTGACGCCGCTGGAAGAACGGCTGGAGAACGAGTACAACTTTACGGTTCTGGACCACCGTCTGGATTTCCAGGGCATTTGCGCCAAGTGCAACGCCATTGAAAAAGAACAGGAAACGGGCGGCAGCCCGGAAGACAAAGTGTCGTCCGGAGCGTAGCGGCCGGGGGATGCTGCGGAGCGCGACAGGCGCGGGCGCGGCATCCCTTTTCATTTGCGGCGAAGGAGCCGGGACGAGGGCGTTCGGCGGCTATAACAGCTTTTGAATGCGGCTTTCGATTTGCTCGGGCTTCGCGGTCGGCGGGAAACGCCCGACGATCCGGCCTTGGCGGTCGATGAGAAACTTGGTGAAGTTCCATTTGATCGCCTTGCTCCCGAGGAAGCCGGGGGCTTCTTTTGTCAAGTAGCGGTACAGCGGGTGAGCCTCGGGTCCGTTGACGTCGATTTTGGCGAACAACGGGAAAGTCACGCCGTGGTTGATCTGGCAAGCCTGCAAAATATCCGAGTTGTCTCCGGGCTCCTGATTCGCGAACTGGTTGCTCGGAAAGCCGAGAACGGCGAGGCCTTTGTCCGCGTAGGTCTCGTGCAGCCGCTGCAAGCCTTGAAACTGCGGGGCGAATCCGCATTTGGTGGCCGTATTGACGATCAACAGCACTTTGCCTTCATAGTCCGCCAGCTTCTCTTGCTTGCCCTGGATCGTTTCGACTTCGAAATCGTATATGGACACGTTGTCACCTCCGAAAAATATGATACAATTAAATTGTATGAAATTTAATTGGAAAGTCAAGGGCCGAAAATCGGCTTTGCGAAGCTCGATCCGCAAACCTTGTTTGCTTCGAAAAGGAGGCGCCCTATGGAACGGGAAGAACATTTGAAGCTCGACAATCAGCTGTGCTTTGCGATATACGCTTGTTCGCGGGAGATTACGAAGCTGTACGCGCCGCTGCTCAAGGAGCTCGGACTGACGTACACGCAGTACGTCACGATGCTGGCGCTGTGGGAAGAGGACCGGGTCAGCGTCAAACAATTGGGGAGCCGGCTGCTCCTGGATTCGGGAACGCTGACCCCCCTGCTCAAAAAATTGGAGGCCCAGGGACTCGTCACCCGAACCCGGGACGGCGAGGACGAGCGCAACGTTTATATCGCGTTGACGGAACGAGGGAACCGGCTGCGGGAAGACGCCTGCGGCATTCCGGAGGCGATCGTCCGCAAATTCGGCATCCCGCTGGAGGACGTGTTCGCGCTGCACCGCGAAGCGACGAATCTGCTGAAAAAAATGAAGGCGGCCAATCCGCTCGGTTGAGTCTCGGGCTTGCGCCCGGCTCACTTGGTTGCCGCTTTCCCGGGCGGCCCGGCGTCCCGCGGCGAACAGGCGGCGCGGCGGCGAGCGATGGCGGCGGCTTTGGCCGTCTGCAGCAGGCCCGATCCGGCCGCGATCGGCGCGAATCCGGGAAGCCGGCGGGCCGACGCCCGGATCAGCCGCGAGACGGCGGCCGGCCCGAGCTTCGGGCACAGCGCCCGCAGCAAGGCGGCGGCTCCGGACACGTGCGGCGCGGACATGGACGTGCCGGACATGCGAACGTACGTATGGTAAAGATACGTGGACAAAATGTTGACGCCCGGAGCGGAGACGTCGATTCCGGCTCCCCGGCTGGAAAAGGAAGCGATTCGGTTGCTTCGCGTCGTGGCCGCGACGGCGATCGTCTCCGCGTATCGCGCGGGATAATCGACCTCTCCGGTTGCGGAATTTTCGTTGCCGGCCGAGGCGACCATGACGATGCCGCGTTTTCTCGCCCGCTTCACGGCTTCCCGCAGCGTCCGGTTGTCGCTTGGCAGGCCGAAGCTCATGTTGATCACCCGGATGCCGTTCGCGATGCACCAGTCGATCCCTTCCGCAATATCGGAAACGAACCCGTCGCCGCGCCGATCCAGGGCTTTGACCGCATACAGCCGAACGTTCGGGGCGTTTCCGAATATCCGGACGTTGCCGGTGGCCGCGGCGATGCCGGCGACATGGGTGCCGTGGCCGTTGTCGTCCTTGTACGACGTGCCGCCCATCGTATTGACTCCGCCCGCGATGCGAAGATCGGGATGGGGAGCGATTCCGGTATCGATGACGGCCAGTTTGATCGTTTCTCCGCGCGTTTGGCTCCAAACCTCCGGGGATTCCACCCGGCAAACGTTCCACGGGATTTTATTCCGGGACCGTTTCGGCGAGGACGGGCGATCCGGACGCGATCGAAGCCAAACGGAGCTTCCGTGCGCCGAAACTTTTTCGTCTTTTTCCACGTAGGCGACCATCGGATGGTTTCGAAGCTCTTTCCATTTTTGCCGTTTGTCCGCGTAACAGCAAATGAGCCGCGCGCCGGAAACGGTTTTCACCGGCTGAATGCCGGAAGCCGCCAACTGCCGCAAGCATTTGCGATAGTCGGCGTTTTTTCGGAGCACGACGATTCTCCGTTCGGTATATCGCGTCGATTTTGGGCGGACGCAGCCCGTAAGCACTTGCTCGACCGGCTTCATCAAATGCAACTCTCCCTGATCTCGACTCGGAATGGTTTGGCTTTCCTATGCAATGTATGGGCCGGCGTGCCGCCGCGTGCCGACCGCCCTGGCGCCGTGGCCGTTTTTTTGCGAAGAACGCCCTGGTCTAGTCCGATTTCCGGAAACATAACGTTTTACTAGGACAAACGGAAGGGGAGAACCGAATTGAACCGGCAGCTCGGAAAATGGAGGGATCGGCTGCAATTCACGCTCGTTTTTCTTGCGCTTACCGTGCTTGTGCACTACGCTTTCGGCTGGATGCGCGTCTGGCTCGACCCGGTCGACCCGTACAAAGTGCCGGAGGGAGAAGCGGTGAAGGTGTTTATGACGGGCGAGCCCGGGAAGGAAACGTCGCCGCTGGAACGGTTGAAGCTGTTTTTTTGGCTTGGGGAATAGCCAGCGGGAAGGATTCCGTTCCGGAATGTGGAATAAAAGCAATTGGGCCGCCATGAAAATAGAAAGGATAACGCGATGCGAAGCGATCTCGATGCTTTTATCGAATATTTGCAAGCAGGAAAGGGGCTGGCCGCCAACACGCTCGACGGGTATCGCCGGGATTTGAACGATTTTATCGGTTCGCTGGAAGCGCTGGGGGCGGCCGACGTTCGCGACATCAGGTCCTACCATTTGTCGGGCTATTTGCAAAGCCTTCGGGGACAAGCCCGCTCCAATGCGACGCTGTCCCGAAGAATCGTGTCGATCCGGGCTTTTTTTCAATATTTGCTGCTTCAGAAAAAAATCGCGGAAAACCCGGCATTGTCGCTCGAAGCGCCCAAACCGGAACGAAAAGCGCCGCAGGTCCTTTCGGAGCAACAGGTGGAAAAGCTGCTCGATGCGCCCCGAACCGACCATCCCGCCGGCGTCCGCGACCGGGCGATGCTGGAGGTGCTCTATGCTTGCGGCTTGAGAGTGTCCGAATTGCTCGCGCTGAATGTGGAGCATGTCAAGACGGAGCTCGGTTTTTTGATCTGCACCGGTCCGGGCGGCAAGGAGCGAATGGTGCCGATCGGGTCCGTCTGCGCGGAATGGGTCTCGCGCTATATGCGGGAAGCGCGGCCCAGGCTGCTGTCCGAAAACTCGACGGAACGCGCCTTGTTCGTCAACCGGCTGGGGAGCCGGATGACGAGGCAAGGCTGCTGGAAAACGATCAAAAAGCTCGCGGCCGAAGCCTCGATCCCGGTCGAGCTCACGCCGCATACGCTCCGGCATTCGTTCGCGGCGCATTTGCTGGCCGGAGGGGCGGATCTGCGCGCCGTGCAGGAAATGATGGGGCATGCCGACCCGGCGACGACGCAATTTTATCGGCCTCCGGCGAAAATCCGGATCAAGGAAGAATACGATCGCGCTCATCCAAGAGCCGACGGCAGTCGAATAAGGAGGTAAACAGGAATGACTTTTCGGCGCATTGCGGTTATCGTACTCGACAGCGTAGGAATCGGGGAACTGCCGGACGCTTCCGCTTACGGAGACGCGGGAGCGCACACGCTGGGCCATATCGCCGCCCGCGTTCCGGATTTGCGGCTGCCGAACCTTCGCAAGCTTGGGCTCGCCAATATCGCTCCGATCGCCGATTGGGAGCCGGAGCCCCGGCCGCTGGCAAGCTACGGCAAAATGGCGGAAATTTCGAAAGGGAAAGATACGATGACGGGGCATTGGGAGCTTATGGGGCTCAAGATCGACACCCCGTTCCGGACGTTTCCGAACGGCTTCCCGGACGAGCTCATTTCCAAATTCGAAGCCGAAACGGGGAGGACGGTCATCGGAAACCGGGCGGCTTCGGGGACGGAGATTTTGGACGAGCTTGCCGACGAGCAAATTCGCAGCGGTTCGTGGATCGTCTATACGTCGGCCGACAGCGTATTTCAAATTGCGGCCCACGAGGACGTCATTCCGTTGGACGAGCTGTACAGCGCCTGCCGGACGGCGCGCAGGCTGACGATGCACGAACCGTACGCCGTAGGCCGGGTCATCGCCCGGCCGTATGTCGGCAAGCGGGGAGCGTACGTGCGGACGCCGAACCGGCACGACTATGCGGTCAAGCCGCCGCAGCCGACGGTGCTGAACGCGCTCAAGAACGGCGGCCGGGACGTCATCGCGGTCGGCAAAATCAACGATATTTTCAGCGGGGAAGGCATCGGCAAAGCGATTCCGACGAAAAGCAACGAAGACGGCATCGCCGCGACGGTCCGCGAGCTGGCCAAAGAGTTTCACGGCTTGCTGTTTACGAACCTGGTCGACTTCGATTCGCTTTACGGCCACCGCCGCGATCCCGAAGGCTACGCCCGCGCGCTGGAGGAATTCGACCGCGCGGTTCCCTCGCTGCTCCGGTCGCTCGGAGACGACGATCTGCTCGTCGTCACGGCCGATCACGGCAACGATCCCGTGCATTCGGGAACGGACCATACGCGGGAATACGTCCCGCTGCTGGCCTACAGTCCGCGCGCGGCGGCGCCCGGCAGCATCGGCACTCGCCGGACGTTCGCCGACCTGGCCGCCACGATCGCCGAAAATTTCGGCGTTGCGGCTCCGGCAAACGGAACCAGCTTTTTGAACGAGATCCGTTAAGCGGACATTGAAGGAGGGAACAGTCGGATGAACGAGTCCACCAAGGCCGTTATCGACGAATCGGCGGCCTACATCGCATCGCTTACCCCGCTGAGTCCGGAAATCGGCCTCATTCTCGGATCGGGCCTTGCCGTTATCGGAGAAGACATGGAGGATGCGGTGACGATTCCGTACCGGGACATTCCGCATTTTCCGGATTCGACCGTGGAGGGCCATGCCGGCGAGCTTGTCGTCGGGAAGCTGCAGGGGCGCGCCGTCGCTTTGATGCGGGGGCGGTTTCATATGTACGAAGGGTACGAACCGGAGCGGACCGCGCTTCCGGTGCGCGTCATGAAGGAGCTGGGAGCGAGGACGCTGCTCGTGACGAACGCGGCAGGCGGGGTGAACCTGAACTATGAGCCTGGCGATTTGATGATCATTTCCGACCATCTTAATCTGACCGGCCGCAATCCGCTGGCCGGTCCGAACGACAACTCCCTCGGCGTGCGCTTTCCGGACATGTCCGATGCATACGCCCGCCGTCTCCGCGGGATCGCGAAGGAAACGGCGGCCGCGCTGAACATCCCGGTACAGGAGGGCGTCTATGCCGGCATGCTCGGTCCCAACTACGAGACGCCGGCGGAAATCCGCATGCTGCGCGCGCTCGGGGCCGACGCGGTCGGGATGTCGACGGTTCCCGAGGTGATCGTCGCGCGGCACTCGGGGTTGGAGGTTATCGGCATTTCGTGCATCAGCAACATGGCGGCGGGCATTCTCGATCAGCCCCTGTCGCACGATGAAGTCATGGAAACGACCGATAAAGTCAAGGCGAAATTCATTCAGCTCGTGCTCGCCTTGCTGCCGAAGCTGTAAATTTCGGGTATCGGCGGGCGTGTTGGGAAAAATGCAAATTCGGGCTTTCGACGGACGTATAGCCAGAGCCGCCGATTCCGTTTCCGCAGGGGGCAGGCCGCAGCTGCATTTTTCGGGTTCCGTCGGGCTCATAGCCGCAGTTGCATTTTTCGGGTTCCGTCGGGCTCATAGCCGGAGTTGCATTTTTCGGGTTCCGTCGGGCCTTTGCCGAGGCGGCAATTTTCATATGCCCGCCCGCCTAAGGACGTAAACTTCCCTCTGACGTTAAATGTTGAATAAGCCAATCACAATAGCACGAAGGGAGGCGCACAAGCATGCGCATGGTGGATGTCATCCGAAAAAAAAGATCGGGAGCGGAGCTGTCCGCGGAGGAAGTACGGTTTGTGGTCGAAGGCGTCGTTTCCGGCGAGATCCCCGATTATCAGACGTCCGCCTGGCTGATGGCGGTCTGCTTTGCGGGAATGACCGCCAGGGAAACGGCCGTTCTCACGCTGGCGATGGCCGATTCGGGCGATCGCGTCGATTTGTCCGGCATACGCGGCATCAAGTTGGACAAGCACAGCACCGGAGGAGTAGGCGATAAAACGACGCTGATCCTGGCGCCTCTCGTTGCCGCCTGCGGGGTGCCGGTCGCGAAAATGAGCGGCCGAGGGCTCGGCCATACCGGCGGAACGATCGACAAGCTGGAGTCGATGCTCGGGTTTAGGACGGAGCTTCCGCGCGAGCGTTTTTTTGCGCAGGTGAACGAGATCGGCGTCTCCGTCATCGGCCAGAGCGGCAACATCGCCCCGGCGGACAAGAAGCTGTACGCGCTGCGCGACGTAACCGGAACGGTCGAGTCGATTCCGCTAATCGCCAGCTCCGTCATGAGCAAAAAAATCGCGGCCGGAGCCGACGCGATTTTGCTCGACGTCAAATTCGGCAGCGGGGCGTTCATGAAGACGGCGGAAGAAGCGAAGGCGCTTGCGCAGGCGATGGTCGCCATCGGCCGGGAGGTCGGGCGGCGCACGGTTGCGGCGATCACCGACATGGATCAGCCGCTGGGCCGCGCCATCGGCAACGCGATGGAGGTTCGGGAGGCGATCGACGTGCTTGCCGGCGAGGGGCCGGACGACTTGCGCGAGCTGTGCCTTGAGCTTGGCGGGCACATGGTCGCGCTCGGCGGCAAGGCGAGCGATGCGGCGGAGGCGCGCCGCATGCTGGAGGAGGCGATCGCCTCCGGGGCGGCGCTGCGGAAGTTCGCCGAGCTTGTCGCCGCGCAAGGCGGCGACCCGGCGGTCGTCGAACGGCCGGACGAGCTGCTGCCGCAGGCCGGGCTGCTCGTGCCCGTGGCGGCGGCGGCGGACGGGTACGTGCACGGCATCGACGCGGAAAGCGTCGGGCTCGCGGCGATGCGCCTGGGCGCGGGCCGGGCCGCCAAGGAGGATCGGATCGACCACGCCGTCGGCGTCGAGCTCGTTCGCAAGCGCGGCGATCGCGTGCGCGGCGGCGACACGCTGGCGCTGCTGCACGTTCGCAACGACAAAGGCGCGGACGAGCTCGCGCGGCAGCTGGCCGCGGCTTACCGCATCGAGAGCGCGGCGCCGGGCGCGAATCCGCTCATCTACGAGATCGTCTCGTAGACGAGCGGCGCGTGCCTCGGCCCGGGGCCACGGCACGCGCGCTTTGCTGCTTGACAGTTCGCGCCAGGTTTCCTTGCATGAATTGCTCGGAACGGATTAAAACGCATAGTGCCAAATCGGATGCCAATGAGAGAAAGCCGGCGGGGAATGCGGTCAAGAAGTGCACCCGGTGCGCTACATGGGGGCGGCTCGGCGCGGATTGCGGTCAAGAAGTGCACCCGGTGCGCTACATGGGGGCGGCTCGGCGCGGATTGCGGTCAAGAAGTGCACCCGGTGCGCTACATGGGGGCGGCTCGGCGCGGAATGCGGTCAAGAAGTGCACCCGGTGCGCTACATGGGGGCAGTTCGGCGGGGAATGCGGTCAAGAAGTGCACCCGGTGCGCTACATGGGGGCGGCTCGGCGCGGAATGCGGTCAAGAAGTGCACCCGGTGCGCTGCATGGGGGCAGTTCGGCGGGGAATGCGGTCAAGAAGTCCGTGCGCTAAACGCCTTGCCGACCCTATGCCACGAACATTTAAAGGTCGGAGGCTCCTCCGCTCGGCGCGGCCGCAACTTCCTCTGCCGGCCCCTTTTCGTACCAATCCCGGCTTCCGTCCTCGTTTTCTCTGGTCAGAAGCGTGACCGCGACGGCGGTTCCGTCTTTGCGTTCCCAGAAGAGGACCGCTTTGCCTTCCTCTTTGTTCAGCAGCAGCGCCGGTCAAAAATCCCCGACCTGCAAGGCGGCTCGATGCGCTTTCCCCATAATTGCCGCATTGAACGAAAAAGCCTCCTTCTGGGTCAAAAAATTCGTAAACTCG
Source organism: Cohnella algarum (assembly GCF_016937515.1). Lineage (NCBI taxonomy): Bacteria > Bacillati > Bacillota > Bacilli > Caryophanales > Paenibacillaceae > Cohnella > Cohnella algarum. The sequence goes on along the minus strand of NZ_JAFHKM010000002.1, from coordinate 5,485,726 downwards.
ATGCCCGCGTCCGCGCTGTTGATCCGCTGCCAGCCGTTTTTAAGCGGTGAGCTCGCGGTCCCAATACCTTCGCAAGATCGCTTCGCTCCGGTCCCAGCTGTCCACGATGGCCTGAACGACTTCCTTGTCCTTCATTTGCGCAAACATCGGTTCCTCATGCCGGATATGCGCGGTGCCTGCCCGTAATTCGTCCATCAACGTGGCTTCTCCTGAAGCTTTTGTGTCGGCGGACGGCAACGCCACGGCTGCGCACAGAAGCGCCGCAAATCCGATCAAAGCCAGAACCTCTTTCATTTTCATCCGAACGATCACCCCGTTTCCCAAGAGATCCTTTGATATCGGGAGAAACGACCGAATAAGCCGATCGAACCATTGGCAGCCCCGGCCGATTAAGGCAGCTCTTGCTTTCTCGCCTGCGAGGGCGTATGCCCGAAATATTGCTTGAACAGCTTCGTAAAATAGTTCGGATTGCCGCATCCGATGCTTTCGGCGATTTCGGTCACCGTCAGGTCGCTCTGCCGCAGCAGCCGCAGCGCTTCGTTCATCCGCAGCAGGTTCGAATAATCGATGAAGGTCCGGCCGGAAGGGTTCGATTCCATCCGGGCGAGCAGCGATTTGAACCGGTCACGGTTGCGAAAAGTAGGTTCGGCTGCGTTTCGCGCGGGAGCGGCGGGGAGTAGCGAACGGGACAGAAGCGCAAAAACGAGCAGCAAATCGTTTTTGACGACGAGCTGATAGGCCAGCCGCTTGCTTTTGAATTCGGCGATCGCATCGTCAAGGAGCGCGATCAGCCGCGCGTTTTCCGGGTCGAGGCCGTCCAGCTTCATCGGAAAGGAAATCTGTCCTTCCAGGAACGGCTTGACGAAGGCCTCGAAGACCGGATCGCGGGCCGAATCGCCGAACAGGGCGGGGCTTGCGACGATCGAGACGTATTCGACGGGGAGGTCGGACCGGTTGTAGCCGACATGCAGGCTTCCGGACGGCACGACGAGCGCGTCGCCCGCATCGGCTTCGAACGGAAGGCTGTCGATGAGAAACAGCGCGGAACCTTTTTTCATGACGATGATTTCGATATGCTCGTGCCAATGCAAGTACAGCACGCCTTGCCCGGCCCCGGCGAGAGGACGGTTCGCAAAAAAATTGACGGGGTAGCTCTTGTCCGGCAGGACGGTGTTTTCCCGCAAGTTGATCGGATAGGTCATCGCAAGTTCCCTTCGCACAAGATTCGTCTGTTTTCAGCCAAGATTGAATAGAGAAAACGCTTGCTTACCCGGCTATAATCGAAGTGAATTCCGAGTAAATCCATTATAAACGGGGTGCGCAAAAATGTCGAAAAAGCGTTTTCGGATCGCCGTCGCCGGCTGCGGCAGCATGGCGAGGACATGGGTGGAGCACGCGCTCGGCCGCGAGGATGCCGAAATCGTCGCTCTCATCGATATCAAGCCGGAGCTCGCGCAGGCGATGGCCGACCGTTACGGCCTTGCTTGCGGCGTCTACGCCGATCTCGGCCTGGCGGCAAGCGAGTCCGGCGCCAATTTGCTGTTCGACGTCACGGTGCCGGCGACCCATCACCGGATCGCGACGACGGCGATGTCGCTCGGCTGCGACGTGATGGCCGAGAAGCCTCTCGCCGCTACGCTTGCGGAATGCGCGGACATCGTCAAAAAAGCGGACGAAACCGGACGCTTTCATGCCGTCATGCAAAACCGCCGCTACGATCCGCGCATCCGCGCCTACCGGGAGCTGATCGCCTCCGGGACGATCGGGCGGCCCGGATTCGCGTGCGCCGATTTTTTTCTCGGGCCGCATTTCGGCGGCTTTCGCGAAGCGATGGAAAGTCCGCTCCTGCTCGATATGGCGATCCACACGTTCGACCAGGCCCGCTTCATTCTAGGCTCGGATCCGGTAACGGTCTATTGCCAGGAGTTCAATCCCCCCGGATCGTGGTACGAGGGAAGCGCGGCGGCGGTTTGCATTTTCGAAATGTCGGACGGCACCGTGTTTTGCTATCGGGGCTCCTGGTGCGCGGAAGGCGTTCCGACGTCGTGGGAAGCGGAGTGGCGCATCATGGGGGAAAGAGGCACCGCAATCTGGAACGGGAACGATGCCCCGTTCGCCGAGACGGTCGAGCTGGTCGACGCATCCGGCAGCTTTCACAAAAATCGCCGGCGCGTCGACGCGCCGGTGACGGAGGGCGGCCGAACGTTCCATAACGGCTGCCTGGACGAGATGTTCGCCTCGCTTGCCGCCGGCCGCCGCTCCGCCACGGATTGCAGGGACAACATTCAAAGCATGGCGATGGTGCTGGGAGCGCTCGAAAGCTCGAAAACCGGCCGGAAAATCCGTTTGGCCGAGATGTTCGCGGAAATCGAATAACCGGAAAGGTTGGGAATATTTTGTTCGGCCTCGGGGCAGACTGGTTGGAAGCAGCGATAACGCTACCAAACCGCCATTTCCGGAGGGGAACGAATCGACATGAACGTTTTTCGCAATCGCCCTTGGACTCGTTTGCTGACGGCCGGCTTGTTGTCGATGACGACGGCTGTTTTCGCGGTCGGGCCGCAGCAGGCGCTGGCCGAAGAGAGCAAACCGGGCGCGAATCCGCCCCAGGCGCAGCTCGCGAGCTCCGCCCGTTCCGCCATACTGATGGACGCGGACAGCGGAACCGTCATTTTCGAAAAGAACAGCCAGGAGCAGCTGCCGCCCGCCAGCATCACGAAGATCATGACGATGCTGCTGGTCATGGAAGCGATCGACGAAGGGCGGCTGAAGCTGTCGGATCCCGTGCAGACGAGCGAATATGCCGCCTCGATGGGCGGTTCGCAGATTTTTCTGGAGCCGGGCGAACAGATGACGGTGGAGGAGATGCTGAAAGGGGTGGCGCTCGCTTCCGGCAACGACGCCTCGGTCGCGCTCGCGGAAAAGCTGGCCGGCACCGAGGAAGAGTTCGTCAAGATGATGAACGAGAAAGCCAAGGAACTCGGGATGACGAATACCCATTTCGTCAACTGCAACGGCCTCCCGTCGCCGGGTCACGCTTCTTCGGCCCGCGACATCGCCATCATGTCCCGCGAACTGCTTAAGCACGAAGGCATTACGAAATACACCGGAATGTATCAGGATTACTTGCGCAAGGAATCGCCCAAACCGTTCTGGCTCGTCAACACGAACAAGCTCGTCCGGTTTTACCACGGGGCGGACGGCCTGAAGACCGGCTTCACGGGCGAGGCGAAATACTGCCTGTCGGCAACGGCACGGCGCGACAACATGCGCCTGATCGCCGTCGTGTTGGGCGAGCCGGATACGAAAACGCGCAACGCGGAAGTGTCCAAAATGTTCGACTACGCCTTCGCGCAATTTACGAACGTGCCGATTTACAAAAAGGGCGACGCCATCGGAACCCTCCAGGTCGAAAAGGGAGAGACCGCGAAGGTGCCGCTCGTGGCCGACCGTTCGTACAGCGTGCTCGTGCGCAAGGGCGACGCCGGCCGCAACATCCGCCACGAGCTGGTGCTGTACGACAAGGTGACCGCTCCGGTCGAAGCCGGGCAGCAGGTCGGCAAAATCATCGTCTACCGCGGCGACGAAGTGATGAGCGAATTCCCGGTCGAAGCTCCCGAATCCGTCGGACGCGCGGGATTGTGGACGCTGTTCAAGCGATCGGCCGGCAAGCTGTTTATGAACGAATAGCGGATGGGACCGGGTGCGCCTCCGGGTTGGGGGCGCAGCCGGTTTTGCGGCGTTCGAATGATGCCGGCATGGCCCTTCCCGAAGGCGATTCCGGCTCCCGGCCGCCAACGCCTCTTTGCCGTATTTTGTCGGGTAAACGGGGGCTTTTTCTAGTTTTGTCGGGGGGCAGGAATGCGGCTCGCGGCCGTAGAATTGGGAGAATAGAGCCGGGAAGCAGGAGACGGTCATGTTAAGGTGGGAGGAGAATCGGCATGAGTTTGCAAGTGGAGCTGGAGCAGCACCGCAACGTGCTCATCGTTCGCTTGAGAGGCGAGCTGGATCATCATACCGCGGATATCGTCCGGTTTAAAATGGAGGATGCGATTTTGCGCGGACGCTGCGATCATGTTTTGCTCAGTTTGCGAGATTTGCAGTTTATGGACAGTTCCGGACTCGGCGTCATCCTGGGGCGCTACAAGCTGGTGAAAAGCCGCGGGGGCAAAATGGTCGTATGCGACACGCACGCGAACGTCAAACGGTTGTTCGAGCTGTCGGGGTTGTTCAAAATTATCTCCTTCTACGACACGGAACGCTCGGCACTCGCCAGTCTGGAGGTCGTATCATGAGCGCAGCCAATTTTATGAAGCTATCGTTTGCCAGTCGTTCCGAGAACGAAGCGTTTGCGAGAGTCGCGGTCGCCGCCTTCGTGTCGCAACTGGATCCGACGATGGAGCAGCTGAACGACATCAAGACGGTCGTTTCCGAAGCGGTCACGAACGCGATCATTCACGGCTATGAAAACGAGCCGACCGGAGTCGTTCGCGTCGAAGCGGAGATCGAGGCCGACACCGTCGCGATTACGGTCAGCGACGAAGGGCGCGGCATCGAAGATATCGATCTGGCGCGCCAGCCTTTGTACACTTCGCGCCCCGAGCTGGAAAGGTCGGGCATGGGCTTCACGATCATCGAAAACTTCATGGACGAATTCGAAGTGGCGAGCGAGCAGGGCAAAGGCACGCGGCTGTGGATGAAGAAACGCATCGAATCCAAAAAAGCGCTCTACAATTAAATCCGCGCGGCAGGGGTTGGAAGCATGGAATTGGAAGCGAAGCGAACGTCGCCGCCGGGATATTTGGACGATGCGGAAGTGAAGCGCCTGATTGCGCTGAGCCAATCCGGAGACAGCGCGGCGAGGGAAACGCTGGTGTCAAACAATATTCGGCTCGTCTGGTCCGTCGTTCAGCGGTTTTCCGGACGGGGGTACGATTCCGAGGATCTGTTTCAAATCGGGTGCATCGGCCTGCTGAAATCGGTCGACAAGTTCGATCTCGGGTATGACGTCAAGTTTTCGACGTACGCCGTGCCGATGATCATCGGGGAAATCCAGCGATTTTTGCGGGACGACGGGACGCTGAAGGTGAGCCGGTCGCTGAAGGAGATGGCGAACCGTATCCGCAAGGCGAAGGACGAGCTGTCCAAGCGGCTCGGTCGCCAGCCGACGATCGGCGAGGTCGCCGACGAAATCGGGTCGACGCCCGAAGATATCGTCTTCGCGCAGGAAGCGAACAAGCCGCCGACCTCGATCCACGAAACGGTGTTCGAAAACGACGGCGATCCGATCACGCTGATGGACCAGATCGCCGACGAGTCCCAGGAGAAGTGGTTCGACAAAATGGCGCTTACGCAGGCCATTCAGAGCCTGAGCGACAGGGAACGGCTCATCGTGTTTTTGCGGTACTTCCGCGACCAGACGCAGTCCGAGGTCGCAAGCCGGCTCGGCATTTCGCAGGTGCAGGTCAGCCGGCTGGAGAAAAAAATATTGCAAAACATCAAAAATCAGATCGCCCAGTGACGGGCGAACGCCGGGAACGGCGAAGCGCGAAGACGCTTGCCGTTCCCGGCGTTTTTTTTGGCCGCATTCGTCTCATACTACAGGATATGCCAGCGGCGGCTCCGAAGCGGCAGCCGGATTTCGAAAGCATGGGAAGGGAGGGGGCGCCCGATGGACAATACGGTATATTTGCGTTTGCGGCGGCGCGTCGTCGTACCCCCGAAGGCGGTCATCACGCTCGGAAGCATTGCGGCGCTGGAGACGGGAGAGGCGGCGAAACGGAAGCTCGCCGCCCTTCCGGTTTGGACCGTCAAGCCGGAAGACGGCAGCCTGATCGTCATCGACATGCTGCAAATCGTCCGCAAAATCCGCGACGCGATGCCGGACATGCTCGTGGAAGCGTTCGGAGCGCCGCACGTGTTGGTCGAGGTGGCCGAACGAGGGACGATCCGGCCGCGGCGCGCGCTGCTCGTCGCCGCCTGGCTCGTGCTTTTTTTCGGCTCGGGCATGACGATCATCAACTTTCACGCGGACGTGGATATGCCGGAAGTCCAAAAGCGGATAACGGAGCTGATGACCGGCCGGAGGGAATGGCACCCGTGGCTGTTCCAAATCCCTTATTCGATCGGGCTCGGACTCGGCATGCTGCTGTTTTTCAACCGTCTGTTCAAGCGGCGGCTCAACGACGAGCCGAATCCGCTCGAGGTGGAAATGTTCATGTACCAGGAGAACGTGAACCATTACGTCATTACGGAAGAATACCGGAAAAAACACGAAGCCGGGGGAGGCAAGCCGGATGCGTGAGCTTTGGGGCGGACTCGGACTGGCCGTAGCGGGATTGGCCGGCGGCGTTGCGGTCGGAAGCGCGTTCGTCGCGCTTTTGATCGTACTCGACGTCGTTCCCCGGCTCGTGCAGCTGACTCGCGCCTACAGGCGCTCGATCGTGTTCGAATCCGCCCTCCTGTCGGGAACGCTGTTTTGGTGCGCCGCCGATCTGTTTCACTGGGAGACGCCGCTGCCGGCGACGGTTTTGTTCGTGCCGTCCTTGCTTAGCGGAATTTTCGTCGGCATGATGGCGGCCGCGCTCACGGAGGTGCTGAACGTCATCCCCATTTTTGCCAAACGCCTTCGATTGGACCGGTATCTGTTCGCGCTGCTGATGGCGATGGTTCTCGGAAAGGTGGCGGGATCCATCGTCGATTGGCTGCTGCTGCAGCCCGAATAACGCAAGAAGGAGCGAATAGCCATGGAAACGACCGAACACGGCCCCATGAATCTCGACCGCGAGCCTCGGCCTCCCGAATCCCGCGGCGGCGGGCCGGACGACTCGGAGCACGAGTTTTCCGCCATCAAAAAACCGAAGACGATCGAGCAGATGCTGCGCCGCGAGAAGCGCGAGGAAGCGAAGGAAGAAGACAGGCCGGCGCTTCGTCAGCATCATGAAAACGAGGTCCCGCCCGATGAGAACGAGGAAGCGCGGGAAGAAGACGGGCCCGCGCCTCGTCAGCAACATCAAAACGACATCCCGCCCGAAGACCGAATCCCTCCGCGTATGGACGAGTGGATGGACAAGCTGCGCGAACGGATCGGCCTCGAATTCAATTTTGACGTGCAAGTAAGGCAAATGACGTTCGGGGATCGCGAAACGGCCCTACTTTTTATCAGCTCGCTGACGAAGGATCCGTCGCTTACGGAAATCGTCAAGCGCCTGACGTTCCTCGAGCCGCAATCGTTAAGCCATGACGCGCTCGAATCGTTCTTTACCTATTATTTGCCGGCGGTCCAGGTCCGCAAGTCGCAATCGATGTCCGAAATGATCAACGACGTCATGATGGGCAATTCCGCGTTTTACGTGGACGGAGAGGATACCGTTCTGCTCATCGACGCGAAGCAGTATCCGAATCGAAATCCGGAAGAGCCGGCGCTGGAGAAGGTGGTGCGCGGCAGCAGGGACGGGTTCGTCGAAACGCTGCTCGTCAACGTCGCGCTTATTCGACGCAGGCTGCGCGATCCGAAGTTGCGGTTCGAGATCCTGAAAGTCGGCACGCGAACGCAGACCGACGTCGCGATCGGCTATATCGAGGACATTGCCGACCGCAAGCTGGTCGAATCCGTTCGCGACAAAATCCAGGCGGTGAACATCGACGGCATTCCGCTGGCCGACAAGCAGTTGGAAGAAATGACGGTCAAAACGGGCTGGAATCCGTTTCCGCTCGTGCGCTACTCGGAGCGTCCGGACGTCGTGGCCGCGCATTTGCTTGACGGCAGCGTCACCGTCATCGTCGACACGTCGCCGAGCATCATGCTGCTGCCCACCACGTATTTCGATCTGATCCAGCATGCCGAGGAAAACCGCCAAAGTCCGGCCATCGGCACCTATTTGCGGTGGGTGCGTTTTTTCGGGATGCTGGCTTCGGTGTTTTTGCTCCCCCTTTGGTTCTTGTACGCGCAAAATCCGCAGCTTCGGCCGGAGTGGCTGTGGTTTATCGGCGTGAACGAAAAGGGCGATCTGCCGCTCATTTTGCAGTTTATTTTGGTCGAGCTCGGCCTCGATCTGCTGCGGCTCGCTTCGGTGCACACGCCCGCGCCGCTCGTGACGGCGATGTCCCTGATCTCCGCCATTCTGATCGGCGATATCGCGGTGCAGACCGGATTGTTCGTAAACGAAGTCATATTGTACATGGCCGTGGCGGCGGTCGGCATGTTCGCCACCCCAAGCTACGAGCTCGGCTTCGCCAACCGGATCGTCAGGCTCGTGCTGCTGGTCGCCACTTTTTTGTTCAACGCCGAAGGGTTTGTCGTGGGCTCCACGGTCATCTTCGTCTGGCTGGCGCTCATGCGGTCGTTCAACGCTCCTTTCATGTGGCCGTTGGTGCCGTTCAATGCAAATGCCCTGATCGGCGTCATTTTCAGAAGGCCGATTCCGAGAAGCAAGTTCCGCCCGTCGATCAACCGGTCCAGAGACAACAGCAAGCAGCCGGTATAAGGCGGCGCCGAAAGTTGTGGAAGCGGCGGGACGGACGCGCGCAGGCGGACCCGCAAGGCGGACGAATGCAAATGATGTGGCAAATCCTCCATTTCCCCGGGAGACGGTTTCGGATATACTCTAAGTAACATGCGCAATTACCGGATGCGGCCGTCTTGCGACCGAACCGTTTATCCGAATTTATTTGTCAAAGGGGAAATTCCAAATGTATTTGCACGGAACGAGCCGTATCAACGACTTGGGCCATCTGGAAATCGGAGGCTGCGACGTTACGGATTTGGCCAAGCGGTTCGGAACGCCGCTGTATATCGTGGACGAAGCGCTCGTCCGCCAGCGCGCGAGAGAATATGTCGAAGCGTTTAAAGCGACGGGCCTGCGCTTTCAGGTCGCCTACGCGTCCAAGGCGTTTTGCGTCATGGCGATGTGCCGGGTGGCCGAGGAAGAGGGCATGAGTCTCGACGTCGTCTCCGACGGCGAACTGTACACGGCGCTGCAGGCGGGCTTTCCCGCGGAGCGCATCCATTTCCACGGCAACAACAAAACGCCGGAAGAAATCGAAATGGGGCTGGACGCGGGAATCGGCTGCTTTGTCGTCGACAACTTCGTCGAGCTGGCGATGCTGAACGCCATCGCCGCGGAAAAGGACAAGCAAGTAAACATCCTGCTCCGCGTCACGCCGGGGGTCGAAGCCCATACGCACGATTATATTTCGACGGGCCAGCAGGATTCGAAGTTCGGCTTCGACGTCGGCAACGGCACCGCGCTGCGCGCGGTCGAGGAAGCGCTGAAACAGCCGCAGCTCAAGCTGCTCGGCGTGCACTCCCACATCGGCTCGCAAATTTTCGAAGTCGAAGGCTTCCGCATGGCCGTCGAGAAGGTCGCGGCGTTCTCCGTCGAAGTCCGCGAGAAGTTCGGCGTCACGTTCCCGGTCATCAACCTGGGCGGCGGCTTCGGCATCCGCTATGTCGAAGGGGATAAGCCGCTTCCGGTGGCAACGTACGTCAAAGCCATCACCGATGCGATCATTACTCATTTCAAGGAAAACGATTATCCGCTGCCGGAAATTTGGGTCGAACCGGGCCGCAGCATCGTCGGCGACGCCGGAACGACGCTTTACACCGTCGGAACGAGCAAGGACATTCCCGGCGTGCGCAAATATATCGCCGTCGACGGCGGGATGACCGACAATCCGCGTCCGGCGCTGTACGAATCCAAATACGAGGCCGTGCTCGCCAACCGCTGCAACGACGCCGCCGACGAAGTCGTATCCGTCGCCGGCAAATGCTGCGAAAGCGGCGACATGCTCATCTGGGACCTGAAGCTTCCGGCTGTCCGTCAGGGCGACCTGCTTGCCGTATTTTGCACGGGAGCGTACAATTATGCAATGGCCAGCAATTACAACCGGATCCGCCGTCCCGCGGTCGTGTTCGTGCGCGACGGACAGGCCGATCTGGTCGTATCCCGCGAATCGTTCGACAATATCGTCGGCAACGACATCATTCCCGAGCGTCTACGCAAGCAAGCTGTGGCCAAGTAATGCCCGGACCGGGCGATCGACAGACGAGAGGATGAATCGAATATGGCAAAGCAAGCGGTTATCAAGCTTGAGGACGGCAAGGAAGTCGTCATCGAACTGTTCGAGAAGGACGCTCCCGGAACGGTGGCGAACTTCGAAAAGCTCGCGAACTCCGGATTTTACGACGGCCTGACGTTCCACCGCGTCATTCCCGGGTTCGTCGCCCAGGGCGGCTGCCCGAACGGCAACGGAACCGGCGGGCCCGGCTACGAGATTCCGTGCGAAATCAACCCGAATAAGCACGAGCGCGGAGCGCTCGCAATGGCGCACCGCGGCCCGAACACCGGGGGCAGCCAGTTCTACATCGCGTATGCGCCGCAGCCGCACCTGGACGGCGTGCACACCGTGTTCGGCAAGGTGACGTCCGGCATGGAGCATGTCGACGCGTTCAAAGGCCGCGACAAAATGGAAACCGTTCGCGTCGGCGAAGGGGCGTAAATCGCGTCAAGGAAGCCGTTCGCTTCGGGAGGTCCCGCTTCGGGCCTCACGCGCGGACGGCTTCTTCGGCGTGGGCGCGGGCTGAATTGCGGGGGCTGATTGCACGGGCTGATGGTCGTTTCATGAGGCCGCGCGATTTATCGTACAAAATCGCCCCGTCAGGCGGTTATGTATATACGCATTTATATGATTTTTCGTACACTCCCGTCATCTTACGTTTAGGCGCCTACAACTAAAAATTTGTTAAAACCGTTACCGGGGGAATATGAACCGCTTGACGAGCTACGTTGGATTTTGTCCAACCAGCGAAGCGAAAATCGGGAAACGTGCTATCTACGCTGGATTTTATCCAACGAAAAAGGGCATTTCGGGCGAAATGGACGGACAAGGCGTCATCCGATTGGATAAAATCCAACGTAGGGAGAGCGATTGGGGAAAACGGCGCTTTTGGTTGGATGAAATCCAACGTGGGCGGAGCGATTAACGAAAACGGTGCGGTTCGATCGGCGAAAACGGTGCTTTTAGTCGGGATCAAGTCCAACTTAGGCTAGTAATCGGCGAAACGGTGCGGAGCGATTGGGGAGAACGGCGCTTGCGAAATAAAATCCAACGTAGGTCACGCGTTCCGGGGTTCCGGACGAAAAAGCGTCGTTCGTGCGGCGCCCCTTAACGTTGGCGCCGGGAGCCCGATGGCGCCGAATCATGTAACTGCGCAAAGCCTGTCCTAATGGGGGGACCGCCCAATGGCCAGCGCGGGGGCGCTTGGCGGCTGCGGAGGGGCGGCGCCTTTTTTTGGCTTGCAATTTATGCAGGCGAGTGGTAAACTTTCTTTCAATCAGCGACTTACCTTCGGGGCGGGGTGCAATTCCCCACCGGCGGTGATCGACGGAACGCGCAGGCCGCTAAGCGGACGCCGCCGTCGTCAGTCCGTGACCCGTCATCGCAGCTACCGGATAACCGGCGGGCGTGATGCGGTGGACCCGGTGCGAATCCGGGACCGACAGTAACAGTCTGGATGGGAGAAGGAAGCGCAGCGCGGCCGGGCCGCGTCTTTAGGCATCCAATCGACAGGAAAGCGAACGAGCGGCGCTTGCGCTAATCAGGCGCTAACGCTTTTTCAACGATAATCGCAAACAGGTTATCGTTTAAGCGACTTGGCATGTACCATTTTTCACATGGGACCATGTTGCGCGCATCGATTCGTCTTTCGGTACGGCGAGTTCGGGATCGGTTTGTTCGAGTCAAGACTTCTGCGGAAGACGCGATTCGGGGCCGGCCATCGTTTCGCGCCGCGTCGGTTGTCTTCGTTGTCCGCTTGTCTCGCATGCGAGCGAGCTTGGGACTTGTTTGCCTTTGGACGAAGCGTTTTTTCGGTCGGATAACGCTGTGTAACCACCCCCGGGGCTTGCCGCTCCGGGTTTTTTTGTTTTTATTTCGGCGTCGGGAGCGTGGGAGGCAAATGGACATTATCAACGACGAATTTTACATGCGGCTTGCGCTGAATACGGCCGCTTCCGCCGCCGGCCAGACGGAAGTCAATCCCATGGTCGGCTGCGTCGTCGTCAATAACGGACGCGTCGTCGGCATCGGCGCCCACCTGCGCAGGGGAGAAGCCCATGCCGAGGTGCACGCGCTCAACATGGCGGGAGAGGACGCGAAGGGCTCCACCGCATACGTGACGCTCGAGCCGTGCAGCCACCACGGCCGGACGCCGCCCTGCTGCGAGCGCCTCATTCGCGAGGGCGTGGCCCGCGTCGTCGTCGCGACGACCGATCCGAACCCGCTCGTGGCGGGCAGGGGGCTGGCCCGGCTCCGCGAGAGCGGCATCGAGGTGAAAGTCGGCGTGCTCAAAGCCGAGGCCGAGAAGCTGAACGAAGCGTTCAACAAGTACATCGTTACCGGCTTGCCGTTCGTCACGATCAAGACGGCGGTGACGATGGACGGCAAAATCGCGACGCGCGAAGGGCACAGCAAATGGATTACCGGGCCGGCGGCCCGGGAAGCGGTTCATGCGCTCCGCCATCGGAACAACGGCATCATGGTCGGCATCGGGACGGTGCTCGCGGACGACCCGGAATTGACGACGCGGCTCGGCGTTCCCGGCCTTCATCCGATTCGGATCGTGGTCGATTCGCAGCTCCGCCTGCCCGACTCGGCCCGCGTGCTGAACGGCGAGGCGCGGACGATCGTGCTGACGACGGCGGGCGCGGACGAAAATCGGGCCCGGTCGCTCAGGCAGCGGGGAGCGGAAGTAATCGCGTGCGGCGAGGGCCCGAAGGTCGATCTCGCCGCCGCGCTTGCGGAACTCGGCCGCAGGGATATCGCCTCGCTGCTCGTGGAAGGAGGCGGCGCGCTGAACGGCGCGCTCGTCGAGGCCGGCCTCGTCGACAAGATCATGCTGTTCTACGCGCCGAAGCTGGTCGGCGGTGACGCTCCGCCGGCGTTTGCCTTTACCGGTCCCGAACGAATGGAAGAGGCGCTTTCGATCGAGCGGATTGAAATCGAGCGTTACGGGGACGATTGGTGCGTCAGCGGTTATCCCGCCAAGCCGAGGCTCTAGGAAGGAGGAACGGACATGTTCACGGGACTTATCGAAGAAATCGGAACGCTGCGGCGCGTGCAGCGGCGCGGTGAGGCGATGGTGCTGACGGTCGCCGCCGCCAAGGTGCTGGAAGGCGCGCGCCTCGGAGACAGCATCGCCGTCAACGGGGTGTGTCTCACGGTCATTTCGTTCGACGGATCTTCGTTCGACGCGGACGTCATGCCGGAAACGTTTCGACGCTCGACCTTGCACGAACTGAAGCCCGGCGATCCGGTCAACCTGGAACGGGCGATGCTTGCCGGGGGGCGATTCGGCGGACACATCGTGCAAGGGCACGTGGACGGCACGGCAACGGTCGTCTCCCGCCGGGCGGAAGCGAACGCGATCGTTTTCGCGATCAAGCCGCACAGTCCGGAATTGGTCCGCCAATCGGTGCCGAAAGGTTCGATTACGATCGACGGCACGAGCCTGACGATCGTATCGGTCGACGACGGCGCCGGAACGATTACCGTTTCCATCATTCCCCATACGCTGAAGGAAACGGCGATCCAGTTCAGGAAGCCGGGCGACACGGTCAATGTCGAGTGCGACATTTTGGGCAAATACGTCGATCATTTACTCAGGCAGCGGTTCGGCGAACCGCCTGCGGGCACGGCTGTCCCCGGGGCGGCCGGCAGAGGCTTGACGGAAGCGATGCTGCGCGAAAACGGATTTTGATGATCGGCTGCCGGACATTCGAGTATCCGGGCAACCGGCATAACCGGCACCCGGACAGCCGAGATCCGAACAACCGAGATCCGGACAAACGGGCACCCGGACAACCGAGATTCCGACAACCGGCATTCGCATAACCGAGATTCGAATAAATCGGCATTCGGTCAACCGTTCGGACAATCGGGCATCCCGGCAATCGGATTTAAGTTAGCGCGAGAACAGAGGAGGACAACAGGATGGACGCCTTCAACTTCCATACGATAGAAGAAGCGATGCAGGATTTGCTGCAAGGCAAGGCGATCGTCGTCGTGGACGACGAAGATCGCGAAAACGAGGGCGATTTGATCGCGCTGGCGGACAAAGCGACCCCCGAAATCATCAACTTCATGATTACCGAGGGCCGAGGCCTCGTATGCGTGCCGATTACGGAGGAGCGCGCGGAACAGCTCGATTTGCCGCCGATGGTCCAGCACAATACGGATTACCACGGCACCGCGTTTACCGTGTCCGTGGATGCCGTCGCGACGACGACCGGCATTTCGGCGTTCGAGCGCGCGGAGACGGTCAAGGCGCTCATCGATCCGGCTTCCGGCCCCGCCAGCTTCCGCAGGCCCGGCCACATGTTTCCGCTGATCGCCAAAAACGGCGGCGTCCTGCGCCGGGCGGGCCATACGGAAGCGGCCGTCGACCTCGCGCGCTTGTGCGGCACGTACCCGGCCGCGGTCATTTGCGAGGTCATCAAGGAAGACGGGACGATGGCCCGCCTGCCGGATCTGATCGAGTTCACGAAGCGCCACGGCCTGAAGCTCGTGACGATCCAGGATTTGATCCGCTATCGCAACGAGAAGGAAAAGCTGGTCAAACGCGAAGTGGAAATTCGGCTGCCGACCGATTTCGGAGAATTCCGGGCGATCGGGTATACGAACGTCGTCGACTACAAGGAGCACGTCGCCTTGGTTAAGGGGGACATCGACGGTTCGGCGCCGACCCTCGTTCGCGTCCATTCCGAGTGCTTGACGGGCGACGTCTTCCATTCGCACCGCTGCGACTGCGGGCCGCAGCTCGAAGCGGCGCTCAGGCAAATTGATGAAGCGGGCTCCGGCGTGTTATTGTATATGCGTCAGGAAGGCCGCGGCATCGGGCTTTTGAACAAGCTCCGGGCGTACAAGCTGCAGGAAGAAGGATTGGACACGGTCGAAGCGAATATCAAATTGGGCTTCGCCCCGGATTTGCGGGATTACGGCATCGGAGCGCAAATCCTGAAAGACATCGGCGTCCGCCGAATCCGGCTGCTGACGAACAATCCGCGCAAGATCAAAGGCTTGGAAGGCTACGGCCTGAGCGTCGTCGAGCGCGTCCCGATCCAAATGCCGGAAAACGAAGACAACGCCCGCTATTTGCATACGAAGCAAGATAAGCTCGGCCATCTGTTTTCTTTCCCGGAGGAAGGCCGCCGGACCGAACCCTTGAACGTCATCGAACAAAACGAACAAATTCCGGGCTTGACGCCGAAGAAAGGATGAATAATAATATGGCAGTCGTATATGAAGGCAATCTGATTTCCACCGGTTTAAAATATGGGGTCGTCGTCGGCCGTTTCAACGAATTTATTTCGACGAGACTGCTCAGCGGGGCGCTGGACGCGTTCAAACGCCACGGCGCGCAAGAGGACGAGGTTGAAATCGCCTGGGTGCCGGGCGCGTTCGAAATTCCGCTCGTCGCGCAGAAAATGGCCGAAAGCGGCAAGTACGACGCGGTCGTCACGCTCGGGGCCGTCATTCGCGGTTCCACGCCGCATTTCGATTTCGTTTCGAACGAAGTGGCCAAAGGCGTGGCCGCGACCGCACTGAAAACGGGCGTGCCGACGATTTTCGGCGTGCTGACGACCGACAGCATCGAGCAAGCGGTCGAAAGGGCCGGCACGAAAGCAGGCAACAAAGGCTGGGAAGCGGCCACGACGGCGATCGAAATGGCCAATCTTACGCGGGCGCTGAAAGGTTGAGCGGACGATCGCGGCCGCGGCTCCGCGCGGTCGGCGCAAGCCGCTCGGTTTGCGCTCCGCAGAAAGGGTGACTTGGCGGCGTGACGGTGCTGTACAAGCTGGAAACGTTCGAAGGACCGCTCGATCTGCTTCTGCATTTGATCGACAAAGCGGAAATCGACATTCAGGACATTTCCATCAGCGAAATAACGGATCAATATATCGAATATTTGGAAGCGATGCAGGAGCTGGAGCTGGACGTGACCAGCGAGTTTCTGGTCATGGCCGCCACCCTGCTCTCCATGAAGAGCAGACAGCTGTTGCCCAAGCCTCCGGCGACGGAAGAGCCTTGGGTCACGATGGACGACGACGGGGAAGATCCCCGCGAGGAACTGATCCGCAAGCTGCTGGAATACCGGAAATTCAAAGCGGCCGCGAGCCAGCTTCGCGAGCACGAACTGGAGCGAAGCCGGGTATTCACGCGCGAGCCGGCCGATTTGTCCCCGTACGTTCGCGACGTTCAAATCAATCCCGTGGAAGGCTTGCACGTGGACGATCTCGTCCGGGCCTTCCGCAGGGCGCTGCGGAGGGAGGCCGGCCGCAATCGCGTCGCCTCGATTGCCCGCGACGAAATTTCCGTCAAGGACCGGATCCGCGATATCATGGACGCGCTCAAGCGCAAAGCGGCCGAAGGGGAAGGCAAAGTGCTGTTTTCCCAACTGATCGGAGACCGGTTCGACCGCAATGAAATCGTGGCGACTTTTCTCGCGATTCTGGAATTGATGAAACGTCGCTGGGTGCTTTGCCATCAGAACAAGCTGTTTGACGATATTGTCGTCAGTTGGACGGGAAGGGAGGGCGACGATGGACTATTCGACATTGAGGTCGGTACTTGAGGGGCTCCTGTTCGTAGCGGGAGAAGACGGCCTCAGCGCCAAAGCGATGGCGGAAGTCGTCGAAATGAACGCGGACGTCGTGCTTGACGTTCTTCGCGACCTGCAAAGCGATTACGTTCGCCACAATCGCGGACTGCGCATTGCCGAGGTGGCGGGAGGATTCAGGCTTACGACGGCTCCGGAGCACGCGCCGTATCTCGAAA
Source organism: Cohnella algarum (assembly GCF_016937515.1). Classification (NCBI taxonomy): domain Bacteria; kingdom Bacillati; phylum Bacillota; class Bacilli; order Caryophanales; family Paenibacillaceae; genus Cohnella; species Cohnella algarum. Next base: position 5,468,890 of record NZ_JAFHKM010000002.1, on the reverse strand, counting down.
AGCTGGCCTACTCGCCCGCCAGGACCGCCCTGTCCCAGGCCGCTTTGGAGACGCTGTCCATCGTGGCCTACCGCCAGCCGATCACCCGCGTCGAAATCGAGGAAATCCGCGGGGTCAAATCCGATCGGCCGATCCATACGCTCGTCGCGAAGGACTTGATCGAGGAAGTCGGGCGCGCCGACGCGATCGGAAGGCCGATCCTGTACGGCACGACCAAAGCTTTTCTCGACTATTTCGGACTGCCGGATCTCCAGCATCTTCCCGACCCGCTCGTAGCCGAGGGAGACGACGAGCTGGAGGAGCGCACGAAGCTGTTGTTCGACCGGATCGAAGGCCGCCAGCTGACGATGGACGATCTGAACCGGGCATTGGAAACGAATTGAATCGGTTCCAGCCGTATGAACCGAAACCGGAAAAGGCCATACTATTCCCACACGAAAGGCGGCGGGGAACGTATGGCTTTTTGGCATTTCTTGGCGATCGGATGCGTGTTGGCATTGGCGATTGCCGTATGGGCTTCGTCCATCAGAATTCGGATCCGTTATTCGCGCAGCGGCCATTTCGACCAGCTGGTCGTCATCGCGAGAGCGTTGTTCGGGCTTGTCCGGATCCAGACGGCCATTCCTTCGATCATGATCAAAGATTTCGATATCGTCTATCGGCAAAGGGGAAAAGAGGAAGCAGGCCTGATCCGGCGCAAGAAACGAACGACCAAGCGGATCGGCATGCGCGGCGCTTCTCGGTTTATGAAAAGGTACCGAACATTGCTCGGCAACGTTTTCCATTTCAAAAAAAGGGTTCGAAAATTGCTGCGCAAGGTGGAATGCACGAGGTGGCGTCTCGACATCGAGATCGGGCTGGGCGACGCGGCGCTGACCGGGACCGCAGCCGGGCTTGCCTGGTCGGTTCTCGGTTGCGCGGCCGCCCTGACGGGTCATTTCGTCGCGCTTAAAACCCATCCCCACGGCAGCGTGAAGCCCAATTATTCCGGCGAGGAACTTTCGATCGTCTGGGAAGCGGATTTTCGTCTCCGATTCGGCGATGCGTTCGTCGAGTTGGCCAAATTCGGAACCGGCGCCCTGCGAATCGCGAAGACGGTGCGATCGTGGCGCGCGGCTCCCGGTTCTTAGCGTCCGGCCAGCCGACGGCCGGCGAATAAAAAGCTCGGCGTTGTAGCAAAATGAAACCGCGTAGAATGCGAAAAAGAAAAGGAGTGTCACGATGTCCGAGCATCCGATTAAAGGCCTTATGCAAACGGCAATGGAAAATATCAAGGAAATGGTGGACGTCAACACCATCGTCGGCGAGCCGGTCCAAACGCCGGACGGCAGCGTCATTATGCCGATTTCCAAAGTCGGGTTCGGATTCGCGGCCGGGGGCAGCGAATTTCAGGCGGCCGACGAAACCGATAGCGCGGGCGCCGGCGGCAGCCCGTCCGACGCGCACCGCGCGTCCGTCGCGCTTCCGTTCGGCGGGGGCAGCGGCGGCGGCGTTTCGATCACGCCGATCGCGTTTCTGGTCGTCGGCGTGCAAGGAGTCAAAATCGTTCCCCTGGACAATCAGACCCATCTGCTCGAAAGGCTGATCGATGCGGCACCGGCCTGGGTCGAAAAACTCCAGGGCTTGATCAAAACGGGTCCGCAACGCGAAGGGAACGAAAATATCGCCATTCGCTCTCCGTCTCCGGATCTGATGTAGCCCGAAACGAACTGGCCTATGGCAGCAAGAGGGAAACCGGCCGATTTGGCCGGTTTTTCATTTCGCATGAGAGCGGACATACTTTTGGACATGCCGACATATTTTGAATCAGGAGGCACAACATGAAGCACGCCGTAGCATCCATAACCCGCTACGCGATAATCGCCTTGTTCGGCGGATGCCTCGCGCTCGTTCCGCCCGCGTTTCACGTTTCCCGCGCGTACGCCTCGTCCTCGCAGCCGCACGGCCCGGGAGCCGTCGGCCGCCCGTCGACGCACGCCCAAGCGGCGGCGCTGATCGACGTCCGATCCGGGCGCCTGTTGTACGATCACCGCGGCGACGAGCCAATGCGAATCGCGAGCCTGACGAAAATCATGACCGCGATCGTCGCGATCGAGCATGGAGATCCGAGCGGCGTCGTCACCGTGAGCAAACGCGCCGCCGGCAAAGAAGGTTCCTCCATCTATCTGAAAGCCGGGGAAAAAATGAAGCTGGCCGATATGCTATACGGCCTCATGCTTCGGTCCGGCAACGACGCGGCCATGGCGATTGCCGAGCATGTGGGCGGAAGCGTGGAAGGGTTCGTTTTTTTGATGAATCGCAAAGCGGAAGAGCTCGGGCTGGACCGCACCCGTTTCGCGAATCCGAGCGGGCTGGACCAGGACGGCCATTATTCGACCGCAAACGATTTGGCCAAGCTTGCCGCTTACGCGCTGCATAACGATTTGTTTCGGGAAATCGTCAGAACGAAGGTCAAGACGGCTCCGAATCCGTACGATCCATGGGATTACAAGTGGGTCAACAAAAATAAAATGCTGTTTCAGTACGAAGGCGCGGACGGCGTCAAAACGGGCTATACGAAAAAAGCGCTGCGCTGCCTCGTCAGTTCCGCCACGAAAAACGGCCAGCAGCTCGTCGCGGTAACGCTGAACGATCGGGACGATTGGCTCGACCATCGAAACATGCTCGATTACGGATTCGCCCGTTATCCGCTGCAGCGAATTATAGGGAAGGGAGAACCTTTCGCGGGCTATCCTTATATCGCGATGACCGAATTCGCTTACCCTCTCGCGCAGGGAGAGCGGGAGCAGCTAAAAGCGCATTTCGCGCCGGCCGCTTCGACAAGCCTGGATTATGCGTTCGGGTATCGCGGCAAGCTGATCTTCCGGATCGGCGACCGGACGATCGGAACGATCGGCCTGACAGAGGCAAGCCATGAATGATTTTTGATTTTGGGGGAGGGCGGTTCAATTGGTCAACGGGATTTGGCTCGGGATGATCGTGTTCAGCGTCGGCTACGCCGCCGTCAACGGCCGCGTTCAGCAGGTGACGGAGGCGGTATTCGCGGGAGCGCAGACGGGCGTTACCGTTTGCTTCGGGCTGATCAGCATCATGGTGTTCTGGCTCGGCATGATGCGCATCGCCGAATCGGCCGGGCTGGTCGGCCTGCTTTCGCGAGCGGTCGCTCCTGCCGTGCGCTGGCTGTTTCCGGACGTGCCCAACAACCACCCCGCCTTCGGCTTTATCCTTTCGAATATGAGCGCTAACCTGCTCGGACTCGGCAATGCCGCAACGCCGATGGGGATTCGGGCGATGCAGGAGCTGCAGAAGCTCAATCCCCGTCCCGACACGGCCACGCCCGCGATGTGCACGCTGCTTGCCCTCAATACGGCCAGCATCACGCTCGTGCCGACGACGCTGATCGCGATCCGGATGAATTTCGGCTCCGCTCATCCCGCGGACATTATCTCGTCGACGCTGCTTGCCACGATCGTCTCGACCGGGGCTGCGATCGCCGCCGACCGATGGTACCGGAGCCGCAACCGAAAAGCGCCGCCGCTTCGCTTGGGTCCGGCCGAGGCGGAAACGAAAGGAGGGTGATCGATGCTCTCCTTTCTTCACGCTTTGTCCGCCTGGGCGATTCCGATGCTCATCGTCTTCATTCCGCTCTATGCCGCGTTTCGGAAAGTGCCCGTTTACGAGACGTTCGTCGACGGGGCGAAGGACGGCTTTCAAACCGCGATCGGCATCATCCCCCATCTGGTCGGCATGCTGACTGCGATCAGCATGTTCCGCGCTTCGGGAGCGCTTGACGCCCTCGTCGGCCTCGTCCGCCCGTTTTTCGAACGGATCGGCGTCCCCGGCGACGTGCTGCCGCTCGGTCTGCTGCGGCCGATTACCGGAGCGGGCGCCCTTGCCTACACGACCGACCTGATCAAGGAGTTCGGCCCGGATTCGATGATCGCCCGCATCGCGTCGACCATTCAAGGGAGCACCGATACGACGCTTTACGTGCTGACCGTCTACTTCGGCGCCATCGGCATCCGGCGTTCCGGCTACGCCCTCAAGGTCGGCCTGTTTTCGGACGTCGTCGGTTTTTTCGCCGCCGTCGCCGCATGCTTGTTGTTGTTTTAAACCTTTCGTCCATGTATGATGAAGGATGAGGTGAACATCATTGGAACGATTGCAAAAAGTACTCGCGAATGCCGGCGTCGCCTCGAGGCGCAAATGCGAGGAACTGATAAAAGAGGGGAAAGTGACGGTCAACGGGGAAGTCGTGACCGAGCTCGGCGTGAAAGCCGACCCCGCCAAGGACGATATCGCGGTGAACGGAAAGCGGATCCGCTCCGAACGAAAGATTTATTTGATGTTCAACAAGCCCAAAGGCGTCATCACGAGCGTCAACGATCCGAAAGGGCGCCCCGTCGTGACGGACTACCTGAAAGGCGTCAACGAGCGGGTCTATCCGGTGGGACGGCTCGATTTCGATACGGAGGGCCTGCTCCTGCTCACGAACGACGGCGAGCTGGCGCATAAGCTGATGCACCCGCGGCACCACGTCCCGAAGACGTATTTGGCCACCGTGGAGCGGGTGCCGCACGGCGACGCGCTGGACAAGCTGAAGCGGGGCATCAAGCTGGAGGACGGGATGACCGCGCCGGCCGACGTCGAATACCACGACGTGGACCCCGACAAAAAGCAGGCCACCATCCGCATTACGATCCGCGAGGGGCGCAACCGGCAGGTGCGGCGGATGTTCGAGGCGATCCATCACCCCGTCATCCGGCTCAAGCGCATTTCGTTCGGGGGACTTGCGCTCGACAATTTGCAGCGGGGCAAATACCGCAAGCTGTCCGGCGACGAAGTCCGGCTGCTGACGGAGGCCGCGGACGGGGCGGAAGACGCGAACCGGGCGGAGTGATTTACGTCACACAATGTTCATAACCGGAGGTCCGGGCGCTTGCCTGCGGCCCCGGTATTTTCGTTATAATCAAGTCGAAGGTTTTACGCGAAAAAAAACGGAAATACGGCGGTGAAATCATTGAAGCGTTACCGGAAGCCCATCCAGTATATCATCCTCGCCTTCGTCGTCGCGATCGGCGGATACGCGATCGGGCAATCTTTTTTCAAAACGTCCGAAGTGCTCGAAACCGGCCAAGGGGCGCCCGAATTTACGCTCGCGGATCTGTCCGGGGAGACGCATTCCTTGGACGATTATAAAGGCAAGCCGCTCGTGCTGAATTTCTGGGGAACGTTTTGTCCTCCGTGCCGCAACGAAATGCCCGACCTGCAGAAGGTGTACGAAAAGTGGCAGGACCAGGGGCTCCAGGTCGTCGGCATCAACCTGAGCGAAGACAGGGTGAGCGTTCGCAGCTTCGCGCAAAGCGTCGGCGTGAATTTTCCCATCCTGCTCGACAAAAATCGCAAAATCGAACGACTGTACGGCTTGCGGGAATATCCGACCACGTTTTTTATCGGATCGGACGGCACCATCGAAGAAATCGCCATCGGCGGGCCGATGAGCGAAGCATTTATCGAAGAGAGGGTCGAACGGCTGTTCTAGCCGCAGGCTCCCTGCAAGGAGGCATAAGCTTCATTGTTTCAAAATACGAAATGCGAATGCGGACATCAAAATCCGACGGGAACGGTGCTTTGCGAAGCTTGCGGCAAGCCGCTTGTCGAAGACTTGCCGCTGGACAGTCCGCTGGAGATGCGGTACGACGGCGTCGCCCGCCGCTCGCAAAAGTCGAACCCGTCCTGGATCGACCGGATCTGGAACTTTTTTTCCTCCGTCAAAATCGCCGTCTGGCTGATCGTCATTACGCTGATCGGCGCGGCGCTGGGCACGATTTATCCGCAGGAAAGCTCGTTCGTCAATCTGTACGATCCGGCGCAGTATTATAAGGATACATACGGAACGTGGGGCGCGATTTATCAATTTCTCGGATTGTCCCGAACGTATGAATCGTGGTGGTTCATCGGCCTGCTCGTCATGATCGGCACGTCGCTCGTCGTTTGCAGCCTCGACCGCGTCCTTCCGCTTTACAAGGCGCTGTCCAAGCAGCAGGTGCGCAAGCATATGACGTTTCTGAAGCGCCAGCAGACCGCATTCGAAACGACGCTCGAGATCGACGCCGGCGAGTGGATGCAGAGGTTTCAGAGGGAACTGAAGCGAAAGCGCTACCGGGTTTGGGTGGATCCGAACGACGGAACGGCGCTGCTCGCCGAGAAGAACCGGTTCAGCCGCTGGGGGCCTTACATCAACCATATCGGCCTTATCGTGTTTTTGCTGGCGGTGCTGGGACGGGCCGTTCCGGCCTGGCATATGGACGCGTACGTCTCGCTCGACGAAGGGCAGATCAAGCAAATTCCGAACACGCAATACTACGTCAAGAACGAGAAATTCACGGTCGAGTACTACACGGACGACGAGCTTCCCGAAAGGCTGAAGGGCACGCTAAGGGCGAAGCTGTACGAAACGAAGGCGACGCTGTACGAATGCACGGCGGACTGCGACGATCCGGTCAAAGAGCCGGTGCTGACGCAGGTGGCGCAGCACGACATCCAGGTGAACAGCCCGCTATCTTACGAAGGGTTGAAGCTGTACCAGTACAACTACGACGAGCGGATCCGGCTCCTTTCGGTCAAGCCGAAGCTGATCGACACGCAAACCGGCGAAACGTACGGCCCGTTCGAGCTTCCGATGACCAATCCTCCGTTGACTTACGAGGCCGGGCCCTATACGCTGAAGTTGAGCAATCTTTTTCCCGATTTCGGCCTGGACGAGTACAACCGCCCGATGACGAAATCGCGCGAAACGATCAATCCCGCCTTCGTGTTTGTCGTGACGGGACCCGGCATCGCAGCGGACGGCGAAATGTATATGTATTTCCCGCTGCCGTCGGCGGACAACAAGACGCTGCAAAGCCAGCTGAACGAAAGCTTCCGAAAGCTCGGCACCAATACCGGCCGTTTTTCGTTCGAAGTGGGCGACATGCAAAACGTCGAGTTTTCGCTGTACAATTCGACCCTGAACGTGCGCGTGGATCGCGCGATGCCGTTTATTTGGGTAGGGGCCGCCATTTCGATGATCGGGCTCGTTATGGGCTTCTACTGGCAGCACCGCCGGATCTGGCTCCGGATCGACGACGGCGACAAGCTTACGATCGGCGCGCACACGAACAAAAACACGTACGGCATCCGGGCGGAAGTGGCCGCCGCGCTCGGCAAAACCGGCATCAAGGTCGATCCGAAAGCGCTGGATAACAGGAGGAATTAACGTTGAACCAATGGCTTGCTTTTAGTGAAAATGCCTTTTTGGCCGCCTTTTTTCTGTACTGCGCCTCATTTATCGTCTATGCGGTGGCGGTAGCCGGAAAAAAATGGAGCAACCGCGATCCGGAAGCCCACGTGAAGCGTTGGGGGAAGATCGGATTTATTCTGGCCGTCGTCGGCTGGATCGCCCACCTCGCCTTTTTCTTTACGCGCTGGAAGGGCGCGGGGCACATTCCGACGAGCAATATGTACGAGTTCATGACCTTCCTCGGCATGGCAATCATGCTTGCCTTCATTATTGTATATTTGATTTACCGCAAAGTTATGCTGGGGGCTTTCGCGCTTCCGCTTGTCGTCATCATTATCGCTTACGCTTCGGTGTTCCCTTCCGAGGTACAGCCGCTCATCCCGGCGCTGAATTCGATCTGGCTGTCGATCCACGTGACGACGGCGGCGCTGGGCGAAGCGTTTTTCGCGGTCGGCTTCGCGGCCGCCCTCGTGCATTTGATCCGCGTGCTCGACTATTCGCGCACCGACAAGGCGGCTCGCCGCTCGCAGAAGTGGACCGAGCTGGTGCTCGTTTTTATCGTCATCGTGATCGGCTTCCTCGTCTCGGTATTCGGCTTCCGCGCGGCGGGGTACGAAGCCCAGTTCAGCCAGGAAAAGTTCCGGATCGACGATGCGGGCCAGGAACAGACGACGGTGGAAAGGGTCGAGTATACGCTCCCGCCGATCGTCGCCCCGTACAATAGCGAAACGCTGGAAATGGACAGCTTCATCGGCATGGACAAGCCGTTGTTCGAGGCTCCGTCGTGGATGAACGGCGTGAACGCCGGCCGCAAGCTGAACACGATCATCTGGTCGATCCTCAGCGGGCTGATCTTGTACGCCCTGATTCGACTGATCGCCCGCAAGCCGATCGCGGCCGTCATCCGGCCGCATTTGGAAGGGATCGATCCGGACGACCTCGACGAAATCGCGTACCGGGCGATCGCGATCGGCTTCCCGGTATTTACGCTCGGGGCGCTCATCTTTGCGATGATCTGGGCGCAGATCGCCTGGTCCCGGTTCTGGGGCTGGGATCCGAAAGAAGTATGGGCCTTGATTACTTGGCTGTTCTACAGCGCCTATCTTCACCTGCGTCTTTCGCGCGGCTGGCAGGGAACGCGTTCGGCGTGGCTGGCGGTGATCGGTTTTATCGTCGTCCTCTTTACGCTGATTGGCGTCAATCTCGTCATCGCCGGCTTGCACTCCTACGCGGGCGTGTAAGAGAAGGCCGAGGGACATCCTAAGAATGGAGGGGATTGCATATGGCAAACCAAGCCGGCAACCGGATTTTGGTCGTAGACGATGAGGAACGGATTCGCCGTTTGCTCAAAATGTATTTGGAAAAAGAAGGGTACTCCGTGGACGAAGCGGAAGACGGGGAAACGGCTTTGCGCAAAGCGCTTCAGGATAATTACGATCTAATCGTGCTGGACTTGATGCTGCCCGGCATCGACGGCATCGAAGTATGCACCCGCCTGCGTCAAAGCAAGGCGACCCCGGTCGTCATGCTGACGGCCAAAGGGGAGGAAGTCAACCGGGTGCAGGGGTTTGAGGTCGGCGCGGACGATTACGTCGTGAAGCCGTTCAGCCCGCGCGAAGTCATTTTCCGCATCAAGGCGATTTTGCGCCGTTCTTCCGCGACGGCGTTTTTGTCCAAGGAACTGAACGCCAGCAACAATATCGTGTTCCCCCACCTCGTCATCGAGCATGACGCGCACCGGGTGACGGCGGGGGGCCAGGAAGTCAATTTGACGCCCAAGGAATACGAACTGCTGCATTATTTGGCCAGTTCTCCCGATAAAGTGTTCTCGCGCGAGGAACTGCTGAAGGATGTGTGGAATTACGATTTCTTCGGCGATTTGCGGACGGTGGACACGCACGTGAAGCGTCTCCGCGAAAAGCTGAACCGGGTGTCGACCGAAGCGGCGGCGATGATCACGACGGTTTGGGGCGTCGGCTACAAACTGGAGGTTTCCAAGTAGACGATGGCGATATGGAGAACGGTAGTCGGAAAATTGTGGCTGACGATGATGGGGCTTGTCGCCGTCGTCATCAGCACCATCGGATTGTTCCTTCTTCAATATATCGATTTGACGTTCGAAAATTCGGTAAAAGTAAAGCATTTGTTCGTAGCGGCGGGGGCTGTCGGTTTTTTGCTGACAACCTTTTTCGCTTTTTTTCTCCTGACGAAAATCACGCAGCCGCTTCGCGAAATGAAAGAAGCCGCCGACCAGATCGCGCAAGGGGATTACACCGTTCGGGTCGCCATCCGTTCGACGGACGAAATCGGGGATTTGGCCAATACGTTTAATCAAATGGCCTCCGAGATCGACTCGCTCATCCGCATCCTGGAGCACGAGCGGGATCATCTGAGCAGCGTGCTGCGCAGCATGACCGACGCGGTCATTTCCTTCAACGCGGACGGCGGCGTCATTTTGACCAATCCCCAGGGCCAAAGCCTGCTCGAGGAATGGAACGCCTACGGGTGGGAGGAAGACGACCTGCCGAAGCCGGGGCGCGTTCCCGAGCCGCTGCTCGAAGCGTACCGCGAAGTCATTTCCAGCGGCAAGGAGACGACGGCGAAGCTGAACGTCCAAAACGAGGTCTGGTCGGTGGCGATGACGCCGCTTGCTTCGACCAGCGGCGTCCGCGGCGTGGTGGCGGTGCTGCGCAACGTGACCGAGGAACATCGGCTGGAAAAATTCCGCAACGATTTCGTCGCCAACGTCTCCCACGAAATTCGCACGCCGTTGTCGATGGTTCAAGGCTATAGCGAAGCGCTGCTCGACGACATTGCAGGTTCGCCGGAGGAACGCCGCGAGATGACGCAAGTCATTCATGACGAATCGCTCCGCATGGGACGGCTCGTGAAAGACTTGCTCGATCTTGCCCGCATGGAAGCCGGCCATATGGACTTGCATTTCGAGCGGCTCGACATGGGCGAGCTGCTGGGCAGGGTATACCGCAAATTTGCCGTCCTGGCGAAGGAGAAAGGGATTGCCCTGACGAAATCGACGGATGATGAGCCCCTCGTGCTGGAGTCGGCGGATCGGGACCGGCTGGAGCAGGTACTGACCAATTTGCTCGACAACGCGATCCGGCATACGCCCGAAGGGGCCGAAATCCGGCTGACGGCCAGAAAGCTGGAAACGCAGGGCGGTCCCCAGCTCGAGCTTGTCGTGCAGGATGAAGGAGAGGGCATACACTCCGACGATTTGCCGTATATTTTCGAGAGGTTTTACAAAGCCGACAAGGCTCGCAAACGCGAATCGAGCGGCGGCACCGGCCTGGGACTGTTCATCGTCAAAACGCTGGTCGAAGCGCATCATGGAAAAATTCGCGCCCAAAGCAAGCCGGGGAGCGGGACGACGTTTACGATCACGCTGCCGATCGGCGGCGCTTCCAAAACGGCGGGAAAAACGGCACGTCCATAAACGGCGAACTGGCGACGCAGCTCGCAGACGATGGGGGAACTTTCGGTGGGACTTCTTCGGGAGTGGAAAGAACGTCTGAAAGGCTCGAGAACGGGCGGAGCGCATACGCTTGCGCCGGAAGCGTTCGTCACCTTGTTTATTCATGGCTGCTTCCAATTCGGCGCGTCCATGTCGGGGCTTTTCTTGAACTTGTACTTGTGGCGGCTGACGGAGGATTTATGGGTAAACGGCATGTTCAACGTGCTCGTCTACGGGATTACTCCGCTCGCATTCGCGGCCGGCGGCTACATCGCCAAGAAAAAAGACCGGATGGTGACGTACCGGATCGGCATTATGCTCATTGCCGTCTTTTATTTGGGCGTCATTTTCGCGCGGGAGCAGGTAGCGGCCTATTATCCTCTGTTCGCGCTGTTCAACGGCACCGCTCTCGGGTTTTATTGGGTCGGGTACCTTGTCCTGATGTACGACGTGACGAGCGAGCGGAATCGGGGACGCTTTCTCGGCTTGAACCTGATCGTGTTCAATACGGCCGGCCTCGCGGGGCCGGCGCTGGCCGGATACCTGATCGGCCAATTCGAAGGACTGCAGGGCTACATCGTCACGTTCGCGATCGCGTTCGTCATGTTCGCCCTGGCTTCGATGTTCAGTTTGAAGATCGGAGCGCTGAAAATGCGCCACCGCACGTATTATTTGAATTACGCCGGCGAAATGATGAAGCGGAACCGGCTGTGGCTGAACTCGTTGTTCGGCTATTTCATCCTCGGCCTGTTTCAAGGCATCATGCTTTTCCTTCCGAACATCTTGCTTTATCAAACCTACGGCCGGGAGGATCGGGTCGGTCTGCTGACGGTGTTTTTCGCTCTCATTACGATTGGAACCGCATTCTTCGTCTCCCGCCGAAAATCGCACGACCGCGCGAGACAGGACGTGTTCTGGTCCACTTTGATGTCCGCCGGAGCCGCGTGCGTTCTGCTGATCGACATCAGCTGGTGGACGGTGCTGATCTTTATGATCGTGTTTTCCGTCTTCAATCCGCTGACCGTCAATTCCTTGAACGTCTATTATTACCGGCTTATGGACTTTTTGCCGCTCAAAGGACAGTTCCGGATCGAATCGGTCGTCATTCGCGAATTGTTCCTCAACATCGGACGCGTCATCTCCATTTTCGGGCTGATCTCGTTCGCCGACAACCCGGAATCGGCCGCGCTGCCCGTCGTCCTGGTCGCGTCGTCGATTTTGCAATTCGGCATCGTCTTTCTGGTGGCCGGACGGGCGGAGCGGCCTGCGGGCAACGCCGTTGCGGCAGAACGCCGGCGGCAGGCGGCCGAAAAGGGATAACCGGCCGGCGAATCGCGCTCCTTGAACGAAAAGGGGTCGTCCCTCAGGTCCATGTCGACCTTTCGGGACGGCCCCTTCGTTCCGTCGATTAGAGCAATTGCACTTCTTTCGCTTTGACGAGATCCGGCAAGCTTTCCAATTGCGCGAGCACTTCTTTCGGCACGGCTTTGTCGACGCCGAGCACCATGATCGCGGCGCCGCCGACGTCTTTCCGGCCGACCTGCATCGTGGCGATGTTGATGTCGTTCGTCCCGAGAAGCGTGCCTACCCGGCCGATAATGCCCGGCTTGTCATGGTGCGATATCAGGACATGGTGGCCTTGCGGCTCGACGTCCACCGGATATTTGTCGATTTGCGTGATTCGGGCGCCGAATCCGTTCAGCAGGGCGCCGGCGACCATGCGCTCTTCCTTGGCCGAACGCAGCGTAACGGTGACGAGATTCGTAAAGCCTTTGCTGGCCGACGATTGGTTGACGACGATGTTGACTTCGCGCTTTTTGGCGAGATGCATCGCGTTGACCGCATTTACTTGCTCGGCTCCGAGGTGGTAGGACAATACGCCCTGCACGATATACCGGGTAAGCTGCTGCGTATCGACGTCGGCGAGCTCGCCCGCGTAGCCGACGACAATTTCCTTCACCGGGCCTTCGGTCATTTGAGCGGCAAAGCTGCCGAGCTTGCGGCCGAGCGAGAAATACGGCTCCAGCTTCGCCAGGACGTCGGCGGGAACCGGAGGCATGTTGACGGCGTTTTTGTACGGTTCGCCCCGCAAAATGTGCAGGAGCTGCTCCGAAACGTCGATCGCCACGTTCTCCTGGGCTTCGACGGTCGAAGCGCCGAGATGCGGCGTGACGATAATTTTCGGATGGGACAGGAAAGGATGCTCCGGCTTCGGCGGTTCTTCTTCGAAGACGTCGAACGCCGCCCCGGCGACGATCCCGGCGTCGATCGCCTCCACGAGCGCGGCTTCGTCGATAATGCCGCCGCGCGCGCAGTTGACGATCCGCATGCCCGGCTTCATGACCGCGAACTGCGCTTTGCCGATCATATGGCGGGTTTCCGGCGTCAGCGGCGTATGAACGGTAATGAAATCGGCGTTTTTGATCACTTCGTCGACGGAAGCCAGCTTGACGCCCATTTTTTGGGCGCGTTCTTCGGTCAGGAACGGATCGTAGCCGAGAACGGTCATGCCGAACGCTTTCGCCCGCGCGGCCACTTCGCTGCCGATGCGGCCCATGCCGAGCACGCCGAGCACCTTGTTGCGCAATTCCACGCCGACGAACGATTTGCGGTCCCATACGCCGCCGACCGTTTTCAAATAAGCTTGAGGAATATGGCGGGCCAGGGCCATCATCATGGCGAACGTGTGCTCGCACGTCGTGATCGTGTTGCCGTCCGGCGCGTTAATGACGATAATGCCGCGTTTGGTGGCGGCTTCCAGATCGATATTGTCGACGCCTACGCCCGCGCGGCCGATGACTTTCAGCCTTTTGCCGGCGGTCATAATGCGTTCGGTGACGCGGGTTTGGCTGCGGACGAGGAGGGCGTCGTACTCGCCGATAATCGCGGCAAGCTCGTCTTCGCTAAGTCCGGTCTTCTTGTCGACGGCGATGTCGACAGCCTCGACCAGTTGCGAGATGCCCAAGTCGCTGATCGGGTCCGATACCAACACTTTAAACATGTGAATCCCCCTAGGTTCGTTGTTTGCAATATTGAAAACACCCTCAATCAGTCCTCCGCCCGCGTGCAAGCGGCCGAACGGTGCGATGAGGGTGAACTCCGCAAGGTCACTTCGAAAAGCCTTTCTTATTTTAAAGCAATCGGACAGCCAAATGCAACGGTCAAACTGAAACAAAAAGGTGAAAGGGAACGTAAATCTACTTGTCCGGGAAAAAGAAGGGCAGCTGCGGAAGCAATTGCCCGCCGTAGAAGCGGTTCTTCAACTGGAGAAAGTCGCCGTCGCGAACGGCGTCGGTTTGCGTCAGCAGCTCGCCGACGGCACCCATCGATTTCAGCTTCATTTTGCCGGCTTGGCCGGAGGCGATGAACGCGTCGATTCGCGCGGTCAAATCGTGCGGCATATAGTCGCTGAGCTCGCGCTGATCGGCCAGAAATTCCGCGGTCAACAAGTTGCGGCGGACGAGCGGCAGCGTCTGCCATCGCGCCAAATCCACCATCGTATCGAGCTCGCTTTCGGCGTCGATGTCGGGATCGACGGTGGCCGCCCAGCGGAGCATGGATTCGTAATAGTTTTCCTGGGCGGACAAGCCTTGCTCGAGCGCTTGCGTATAGTACGCGTCGGATGCGAGAGCGTTCAGCAGGGCGGTGGCGGGCCCTTCGTTCGCTTCGGAGGCCTTCGCCTCAAAGCCGGTCGCGAACAGCTTGAGGCTTTTGAGGTAGGCGACTTGAGCATCCTGCAAAAGCGGCGATACCGGCGGGATATAGGCGACTTTCGCCGCGTCGTATTTTTGGTTGGCGGATTTTGCCAGTTCCTTCAGGGACGCGGAACGATCCGCCGTCGGATCGGACAGCCACTTCTGCTTGGCCGTCGTCCACTCCGTTATGAATTCACGATAAGGCAAAAATACGGTATGATAAAAGGATACGAGGTCTTGCTGTTGGTATGCGTTGGCGGAAACCTGCCGGACGGACGCGGTTTCGCCGCCGCTTTCGAAACGCGCTTCGGTTCGCTCGGTGCCGATCTTTACCCCGTAGAAGAACGCTCCTACCGCGACGATAAGCAAAAAGATAAATCCAAGTGCAAGCATGAGGTCGGTGCGAGTTAGACGTTTCTCCATCGGATACTCCTTTAACGACATGTTTTAGCAAAATTTGAGTCGGCGCAAGCCGCGTAGGTCAAGTATAAAAAAATAAACGGCGCTTGAACATATCCCAATTCGATAACCTTAGAGGTATTATGAAAAAATTCGACATTCGCAACATTAAAATACGCAAGGTGACCGTCGACGAGCTCGACGACAACATGCTGCTCGTCAATTTGTACTTGACCCAACTTCTTACTCTTATTATCGGTTTCATATGGGTGATTTTGCAGGGCAGAAACGCGATTAATTTATTTGCAATTCCTGACAGTTTCGAATTCGCCGGCTGGGCGGCCGGGCTTGCGGCCGTCATCGTCGCCTTCGACATCGGCATCTCGCGCTGGGTTCCGGAGGAGGCGATGGACGACGGGGGCGTAAACGAAAAAATTTTCCGAAAGCGCGCGGTCTGGCACATCGCCCTCATCTCGTTTATCGTTGCCGTATGCGAGGAGCTGCTGTTTCGGGGAGCGATCCAGCATTCGATCGGGCCCTATTGGACCAGCATCTTGTTCGCGGCCATTCACGTTCGGTATTTGCGGCACTGGATTCCGACCGGCATGGTTTTCGGGATCAGCTACGGCATCGGATTGCTGTACGATTTTACCGGCACGCTTTGGGCGCCGATCGCGACGCATTTCCTTTTTGACTTCGTCATGGGGTTGATCATTCGTTTTCGGAAGGAAGAGCAGAAATGAAAGAAAGCGACCATTCTTCGGTATGGACGCGCTACAAAGAAGCCAAGCGGATCGCGCTTGAGACGGAGGAAGAGAAACCGGAGAACGAAGAGCCGCGGACGCTCGAAGAACTGGAAGCGGCGATCGCCAGAACGGCCGAGCTGTCCGGCATTCCGGAGACGGGATTGCCGCCGCGCGCCGGCATTCACGAACGGGCTTCGAGGGGCTACTCGCGCTGGTTTTACCGGGCGCTCGTCGTTCTTTTTACGGGCCTGGTCGTTTTTATGTTTTGGATGGGGAGGCAATATTACGGAGAATGACGAGGCCTTTCGCTTCCTGATTTTGATGGAGCATGACCCGGGGCGCCGCGAGCCACACTATACCCGTCAATACCCGATAAACGGGCAGCAAATAGGGCATCAGGAGGGAATAATGTGAAAATCGGTTCTTTCATTGTCGGAGGTTTGGCCGGAGCGGCGGTCGTCATGCTGATGCAGCGCAACGGACGCATGATGGCGATGGCCGGAACGGCCGGCGAAAGCCTGAAGCGCAGGGCGGGCGAAATGAAGGGCGAGGCGCTCGGACGGCTGTTTTCGATGGGGACGGGCGGCGAGCGCGGCTGGAGCGGCAAAGACCAATCCCGTGAGCGCGGGGAAAACGAGGGTCTCGGCCATGTCGCGAAGCTGGCGTCCCAAGACTCGGAGGTCAAGCGGCAAGTCGATAAAATCCTCGAAGAAAACGCCAAGCATCCCAATTGACGCAACCTCGAAACGAGAGCGGCGCTTTCTCTTCCGAAGCGGGAGAAAAGCGCCGTTTTTTTTGCGTTTCGGTGCTTTTTCCTAGTGCATTTCATGTGAAGAAGTGATAACATGTTGTAAAACGCATTTCAAGCACACATTATATGCCACAACATACGCTGTTATCACCCATCGGTGGGGGAAGGAGGATCCTGTCATGAGGATGGAGCGGCTAAGCCAAGACAAGATTAGGATTTTCCTTACGTTTGACGATTTGACCGAACGCGGAATTCAAAAGGAAGATATGTGGCGAGAAATTCCGAAAGTGCACGAACTATTCAGCGAGATGATGGATCAGGCGTACAACGAGCTTGGATTCGACGCTTCGGGACCGCTGGCGGTCGAAGTGTTCGCGATGCCGGCTCAAGGCATGGTCGTCATCGTCACCCGCGGAAAGCTCGATCGGGATGCGGATTCGTCCCCCGAGGAAGAATTGGACGAAGACGTTTACGAAATGGAAGTGACGCTCGAACAGAGCGAAGCCATCATATATCGTTTCCGCGACATCGAGCACGTCATCGATGCCGCCAAAACGCTCAGCGGACGGCTGACCGACGAAGGCCGGATGTACCGTTACCAGAAGGACTGGGTGCTTTGCTTCGACCCTGCCGGCTGGGAGAACGGCGCCTACCAAGCCTTGATCGCCGTGCTGGCTGAATACGGAGAAGCGTCCACGGTTACGCCGGCGGTGCTCGAGGAATACGGCCAACTGGTCATCGCTTCCGAAGCGGTCAAGACGTTGGCGGAGCATTTTGCCTAAACATGAAGTCCCTTGTCTTGCTTTGCAAATCGTTGCATGCGGAAAATGACGGATATTGCCCGAATGACGGCTACGTTATTTGGACAATATCCTTTTTTGTTTAAATTTCGATTAAATATTTCGGAACCTTTTCCCAAGCGGGTGCTTGAATCCGAAGGACGTTGTATAATGGTTACAACGAAGGGAGGGAGGACGTAAGGTGACGATTTTCTCGCTGGTCGCCGCGGCTGTCGCGCCAGGAATCGCTTTGCTTGCCTATTTTTACTGGAAAGACCGCTACGATTCGGAACCGTTATCGATGGTGCTCAAGCTGTTTCTGACCGGCATCCTGATCGTGCTGCCGATCATGATCGTGCAGCGCGCGCTCATGATCTGGCTGGGAGAATCGCCTTTTACGTTCTCTTTCATCGTCACTTCGGCCGTCGAAGAGTTTTTCAAATGGTTCGTTTTGTACCATATCATTTACAATCATACCGAGTTTGACGAGCCTTACGACGGCATCGTATACTCGACCGCCGTGTCGCTCGGCTTCGCGACGCTGGAAAACGTGCTCTACGCCTTCCTCGAGCCGGTGACGTTCGGCACGCTGCTCGTGCGCGCGCTGCTGCCCGTGTCCGGTCACGCCTTGTTCGGGGTGTTCATGGGCTATTCGCTCGGCCGAGCCAAATTTTCCCACGGGGCCCGAACCCGGCTTCATCTGTGGATGGCGTTTTTGCTGCCCTGGTTTTTGCACGGGCTTTACGACTTTTTGATGCTGACCGTGTCCCGTTCGTGGATCTGGATTTTCGCGCCGTTCATGTTCATTTTGTGGTTCGGCGGCATCCGCAGCGTCAATCGGGCCAACGCCCGCTCGCCGTTCGGCATCCTGAAACGGGACGACGAGGTTAAAACGTTCTCGACCCGTCCATACTCTGAATGACAATATCAGATGAGGAGTGGACGCGAGGTTCATGACGGCGGTACGGGTCAAAGTAGTCATCCGCTGCAAGCAATGCGGCGAAAAATTCGTCCTGAGAGGGCGCAGGGAACGGGGCCGCGTCGATACCGGCTTCAAGCAATGCATATGCAACAACGCGAACGATTTCGACATTTCCGAGGAATAGGCGGCGCTTTAAGCGCCCGCAAGCAAATTCCGTGCATAAAGCCGATCTCTTTGTCCCACACTAACGCCACTAAGTAGTCTGGGAAAGAAAGGGGTCGGCTTTTGCATGTATGCTCGACTTAGCTCCGTCCTGTTTCCGATCGCCGCGCTTTTGTTCGTCGGGGCGCTGTTGTGGGGATATCAGGAACATCAGGAAAAAAACGCGGTTTTAATCAAAGCGGAAAACCAGTACCAACGCGCGTTTCACGACTTGACCAATCATATGGGAAAGCTGCACGACGAGCTCGGGCAATCGCTGGCCGTATCGTCCGCATCGCAAGGAATACAGCGAAAAAGCCTCGTGAACGTCTGGCGTCTGACGAGCGAGGCGCAAAACGAAATCAATCAGCTTCCGCTCGCGCTGCTGCCGTTCAACAAAGCCGAACAATTTCTTTCGCGAATTTCCGATTTCGCCTATCGGACCGCCGTCCGGGATTTGGCCAAGCAGCCGCTTTCCGACGATGAAATGAAGACGATGAAGTCCCTTTATGCGAAAGCGGAAGACATCAATAACGACCTCGGCAAAATGAGGGAGGCCGTCTTGACGGACCGCCTGCGGTGGATGGACGTGGAAGTCGCGATGGCGAGCAAGGACGAGCCTCACGACAATACGATTATCGACGGCTTCAAGGCGGTCGACAAAAAAATCGCCGCGTACCCGGAAAACGACTGGGGACCGTCGTCGATGTCCGCCGACCGGAAGAAGACGATGGCGGCGCTGTCCGGAAAGCCCGACGCCAGCGAAGAGCAAATCAGGCAAAAAGCGCTGGAGTTTGCCGGAATGACCGTTCAATCGGGGGGCGGGCATGAGATGACCGTTACGGAAAACGGCAAAAACACCGATATGCAGACGTATTCGGTGCGCATGAAAACCGCGGAAGGCGGTAACGTCGAACTGGATTATACCCGCAAGGGCGGCGAGCTGCTCTGGTTCATGAACACGCGAACCGTCAAGGAGCGCAATCTCGACACGGCCGGGGCCAAGGCGCAGGCCGCCAAGTTTTTGGAAAGCCACGGCTACGAAGGCATGACCCCGGTCACTTACGACGAGTACGATCATGTGGCGGTGTTCACGTTCGTAGGCGAAAAGGACGGCGTCCGCGTCTACCCGGACAAGGTCACGGTGCGGGTGGCTCTCGACAACGGCGAGACGGTAGGGTTGCAGGCCGCGGACCACGTATTCGCCGGCAAGACGCTCTCCGCGAGCAAGCCGAAGATGAAGATGGAGGAAGCGCGAAAAGGGCTTCACCCGGACTTCGAGGTTCAGGACCATCATTTGGCCGTCATCGAGAACGAAGAAGAAAAGCAAGTGCTCTGCCACGAATTTACGGGCAAAATCAACGGAAGCAGGTATCGGATTTACATGAATGCCGATACTGGTATCGAAGAGGAAATCGAAATGTTGCCCGATTCGGCAAAAGCGATTTTGAAATAATCGGCTCCGGTTCGGGAAGCTGTCTGCCGCGACGCGCGCGGCAGGCGGCTTTTTTCGCGAGGAGGCGTACCTAATCTTCCGCGGCGTGGTATAATCGAAAGGTATATTTCGCCTTTCATCAAATCGCCCATGGAGGGGTCAGGGTGCTCCCGAAAATCAACCAGACGATATTCATTCATCCTGCGTCGGCCGAAGGCGCCGAAAGCGGAACCGTTACCCTGCGCTCCCGGCTCGCCGATGCCGACGAACGGGCGCTGTTTATCGAAATTCCGCTCGTGGAAGAGACGAGAAAGCTGTACCGGGCGGAAATCGGCGAGGAGCTGCGGCTGTTCTACTTTACGGCCGAAGGGGTCAGGCATCAGTTCGTTTCGAAGGTGACCGGCTTTCGCAAGGACGCCGTCATGCTCGTCGCGATCCGCAAGCCCGACCCGCAGGAAATTTCCAAAGATCAGCGCCGAAGCTTTCTCCGGGTCGATGCCCAATTGGAAACCGCCATCCGCATCGGCGACAAAATCCGGTTCACCGCGCTGACGGAAGACGTCGGAGGCGGCGGATTGTCCTTTCGTTGCGAACGGAAATTTCCGCTCACGCCGGAAATGAAGCTCACGGGCTGGCTGCTGATCCCGTACCGTTCCGGAACGGTTTCGCACGCCAGCTTCGAAGCCGAAGTCGTGCGCGTCGTGCCGGAGGAGCCGAACCATCTGAAAGCGATGGTCAAATTCAACGATATCCAGGATTCGGAACGGCAGAAAATCATCCGCTACTGTTTCGAAAGGCAGCTGGATTTTCGCAAGGAATGATCTCATGAACGAACGCCCGAACGAAAAAACGGCTTTTATCCGGTGGACGAGCCGCATCGAGCGGGGCTTGCTGAGGACGGCGGCCGCGCTGGCCGCGGCGCTGCTGGTCGCCCAGCTCCTGCTGCAAATCCCTTCCGTCCGGCACTTTCTCTCGGGAGCGGAATCGTATGAAGGAATCGTTTACCATACCCGTTGACGCCTTTTTGCGGCATGCTTTTTTTGCATCTGCCAAAGGGGTGTGGTATAATTTTCTCGAATGCAAGCAGGCCGCGCCTGCTGCTTTTTTCTTACGGTTGTGTTGAGTAGGAGGACCTTTCATACCCCATGAATCCACATTCGACGTTTCCCATCAACATCGCGATAGACGGTCCCGCCGGCGCCGGCAAGAGCACGGTTGCCAGGCTGGTCGCCGACCGGATGCGATATATTTATGTGGACACCGGAGCCATGTACAGAGCGGTTACCTATATCGCCTTGCGACAGGGGCTCTCGCCTGACGATTCGAAGCGGATCGGGGAGCTCGCGGAGCGTTTGGATATCGTACTGCTTCCCGACGACGAAGGACAGCGGGTTTTGGCCGACGGAGAGGACATCACCTCGCAAATCCGCTCCCTGGAGGTCAACCGCAACGTTTCGCGGGTTTCGGCCATCGAGGCGGTCCGGCTTCGAATGGCGGATCTTCAGCGGCAAATGGCCAAATCCAAAGGCGTTGTCATGGATGGAAGGGATATCGGCACGCATGTGCTGCCCGATGCGGAGCTTAAAGTGTTTCTCACCGCTTCTCCGAGAGAGCGGGCGATCAGGCGTTACCGCGAGATGGGCGAAGCTCCGCTAGTCACCTTGGACCAACTGGAGCATGAAATTTCCGAACGCGACCGAATGGACCGCGAACGCGAATTCGCTCCGCTCGTTCAGGCGCTCGACGCCAGGTACATAGATTCCACCGGGCGATCGATCGAGGAAGTCGTGGACGAGATCGTCGAATGGGGGCTTAAGGCTTCAAGAACCATTTCCGCGGGGGAGAAGTAAAGGATGTTATACCGGTTCAGTCGGGCGTTGCTTCGAGTTCTGTTCGCGGCGCTTTACCGTTTCGAAGCGCGGGGGATCGGCAACGTTCCGCTCGAAGGTCCCGTCATTCTGGCGAGCAACCACAAGAGCGTCATGGATCCGATCGCGCTCGGGATCGCGGTTCCGAGACAGATCCATTTTATGGCGAAGTCGGAGCTGTTCGGGATTCCGCTGTTCGGAGGGCTCATTCGCAAGCTGGGCGCATTTCCCGTCAAACGCGGCGGCGTGAGCAAGGAAGCGATCCGGAACGCGATCGATTTGCTGCAGGACGGCCGGGTCATGGCCATTTTCCCGCAAGGAACCCGCAACGAAGATATCGGGATGGGCAAGCGGGGAGCCGTGACAATGGCGCTTCGGTCCGACGCGAAAATCGTTCCCGTCGCCCTCATCGGCAATTATCGCCTGTTCCGGAAGATGATCGCCGTCTACGGGACTCCGATCGACTTGAAAGCGTCGGCGGCAGCGGGCGTGGACATGGAAGCCGCCACGGAGGACATGATGTCGCGAATCCGCGAAATGGCTTCGACCGGACGGCCGCGATAACGGGCAAGCAAGACGATTTGCCGGCACTTCTATCGATTATCTTTCGAACGCCCTTTTTTACAGCCGTCATTTGGTTTAAGATTAAAGATGGGATCGATTTAAACACCGCCAAACCTGCGGGTTTAAATAAAGCTGTGGTAGAACTGAGGAGGTATTTTCATGTCTGAAGAACTGAATGTCCAGGAAACGGCGGCCGCCGAAACGGTCAGCCAGGATGCGCTTGAGAACATCGTATCCTTGAAAAAAGGCGATACCGTGAAAGGAACCGTCGTTAAAATCGATGATAACCAAGCTTTCGTAAGCCTTGGATATAAATACGACGGAGTCATTCCGCTGCGGGAACTGTCTTCCGTTCAATTGGATAACGCATCCGACGCCGTGCAAATCGGCCAGGAAGTCGAGGCGAAAGTCGTCAGCATCGACGACGACAAGGAGAAGCTGGTCCTCTCCAAACGCCAAATCGACAGCGCCCGCGCATGGGACGAACTGCAAGCCAAATTCGATAGCGGCGAAGCGTTCGAAGTGACGGTCGCCGACGTCGTCAAGGGCGGCCTTGTCGCCGACGTGGGCGTTCGCGGCTTCATCCCGGCTTCGATGGTCGAGCGTCACTTCGTCGAAGATTTCAGCGGATACAAAGGCCGCGCCCTTCGCGTCAAAGTGAAGGAGCTGGACCGCGAAAACAACAAGGTCATCTTGTCCCAGAAGGACGTTCTGGAAGCGGAATACGAGGAAAAGAAGCAGCAAATCATGGCTTCCCTCGAACCGGGCCAAGTGATCGAAGGAACCGTTCAACGCCTGACGCCGTTCGGCGCGTTCGTGGATATCGGCGGCATCGACGGCCTCGTTCACGTATCCGAGATCGCCTGGACGCACGTCGCCCATCCGGCCGACGTCGTTTCCGAAGGCCAATCGGTCAAAGTCAAAGTGCTTAAAGTCGATCCGTCGATCGGCAAAATCAGCCTGAGCATCAAGGCCGCCCAACCGGGTCCGTGGGAAAGCGCCGCCGGCAAATTCAACACCGGCGACATCGTAACCGGCGTCGTCAAGCGCCTTGTCAGCTTCGGCGCGTTCGTCGAAATCGCGCCGGGAGTCGAAGGCCTCGTGCACATCTCGCAAATCGCGCACCGCCATATCGCGACTCCGTTCGAAGTGCTGAAAGAAGGCCAGGAAGTGCAAGCGAAAGTGCTGGACTTCAACCCTGCCGAGAAACGCGTCTCCCTTTCCATCAAGGAAACGGAAGAAGCGCCGCCTCGCGAAGAGCGCGCTCCCCGCGCTCCGAAGCAAGAGTCGAACCTCCCGGCTCCGGAAAGCATGAGCTTTACGCTCGGCGAGAAGTTCGGCGACAAGCTGAGCAAATTCAAATAAGAAGTTGTCCCCAATCCATAACCGTCCCGAAGCAGGAAACTGCCTCGGGGCGGTTTTTTGTCTTTCGGGTCCGAAAGGCGAAGGCTCGCCGTTATTTTCAGAGCATACTAACGGCAGGAAAAGGGGGAAGGAGTTTTCCATATGCCTGTTTGGTTTGCGGCGGGAATCGGCTGGCTCATCGCATCGGTTTTATGGTGGAGCGGCTGGCGGAACGAATTGGCGGAAGGGGTGCCCGGCCGCTGGGCCGGCCTGTATTTGGCCGGCTGGCCGTTCGCCTGCGCGGCGGCATGGATGGTCCCTGACGGATTTTCGTTGAACGGCTCGTTTGGGTGGACGGTCATGTTTGCGCTCGCTTTATTTGGCCTGATGGATGCGGATCAGAGGTGGATGAGCCTTGCGGCGGCGATGTTTATCGCGGCGGCCGTGCTGTTTCTCTTCAGCTTGGCGTCGATGTCGAAGGGGGAGAAATTCGACGCGTTTTCGCTTGCGGCCGTCGCCGCCGGGATTGTCGCCGCGACGATGCTCGGTACCGCCGTCGAGCAGCTTGCGGCGGTATTCCTGGGCTGCCTGGCCGCTTCGCTCGCCATGTCGGGTTTGTTCGGGCAAACGTGGTTTCAGCATTCGGACGCGGCCGGATCGGTCGGGATTCACCCGTGGTGGCTATCCGTTTTTGCGGCAAGATCGCTCTCGCTCGTTTTAAGGTTTTTATCGAACCGCTTCGGCGGGCGGGAAAACCCGGACGGTTGGGACGAAGGAGGAGAAAAGGTTTGATGTTGCATTGGATCCGCGATAATATCGCGTTGTTCGGAGTCGGTTTGGGCACCTTGTTCGGCGTGTTGTCCCGGTTTGTTATGCTCCGAAGCGATTACCGCCAATATCCGGCCTACCCGCACGGACGCATCATTCATTCGGCGCTCGGACTTATTGCCGGCGCGCTGGGAGCGGTCGCGGTGCCGGCCCTGCTCGACAAAGACTATACCGCGATAACGTTTTTGGCGCTTGCCGCCCAGCAGTTCCGGGAAGTGCGGAATATGGAGCGGAACACGCTGACGGCGATTGACGAGCTGGAGCTCGTGCCCCGGGGCGCGGCTTATATCGAAGGCATAGCCGTCGTGTTCGAAGGAAGAAACTATTTGTCGATTTTGGCCGCTTTTTTGACGAGTTTGGCGGTAAACGTTGCGGCATGGTGGACCGGCATTATCGTCGGTTTGCTCTATTTGGCGCTCATGCTCCGGTTTCGGAACGGGAAGACGCTCAAGGATGTCGCCGACATCGAGCTTGCCGACATCAAGCTGGACGGACCGAACCTGTATGTGGGGAAGTGTATATGATGAACGTCGGCCTTGAGGACAATCGCCGGATTATCGCGGAGCAAGGCATCGGCTTTCTCATATCGCCGAAATCGGACGATGCGAAGGTGACGCTCGCGAATTTGGGACAGCGGCAGGCGATTTTGCACGATGTGTCGACCCGGCTCGGCGTCTACAGGGACGACGGGGATCCGGCTTTGCTGCCGCTCGCGAAGCTCAGGCTGCCGACGGGCCAGCTCGGACTCCTCGTTTTGCCGAGGGAGCGCGATCCGGAGAAAGCGATGAAGGCCGTGACCGGAGTGCCGCTGCTCGAAGCGGCCGTCCGGATGCCGACGGAAGCGAATCGCCGAAAAGGGAGCGTGCAGCATGGCTAGAATCAGCGCGATCGTCACGACGCGGAAGGAGGAAACGGCGGGAGGCGCTCCGATCTTCTGGACGCCGGACCGCGAGAAGCTGCAGACACTGGCCAATTTGCTCGAAAAGGTGCTCGATTGCGCGGCCCATCAGCTTCATGAGGATTTGATCATTATCGTGGACCGAAATTGACGGGCTTGGCGCGGAATAACCGTTAGCCAAGGCGAAATATTTTTGTTATGATGTAGGCTGAGTGTATCGAGGTTACCAATTTTGAGGAGTGAACTTGAATGGCAAGACCCGTCATCGCCATCGTGGGTCGGCCGAACGTAGGCAAATCGACGATTTTCAACCGGATAATCGGCGACCGGCTGGCAATAGTGGAAGACAAACCGGGAGTAACGCGCGACCGGATATACGGAACGGCCGAATGGAACGGCGTCGCTTTCAGCGTCATCGATACGGGCGGTATCGAAATCGACGGCGAAGACGGCCTGCTGAGGCTGATCCGCATGCAGGCGGAACTTGCGATCGAAGAAGCCGACGTGATCGTCTTTATGGTCGATGCCAAGTCCGGGCTGACCAATGCCGACGAAGATGTGGCCCAAATGCTGTTTCGATCGGGCAAGCCCGTCGTGATCGCGGTTAACAAAGTGGACAATTTTCAGCGCATGGACGATATATACGAATTTTACGCGCTAGGCTTCGGAGATCCGGTGGCGGTATCCGGCGCTCACGGCATCGGCATCGGCGATTTGCTCGATGCGGCGGTGTCCAAGCTGCCGGCGAAGGAGGACGAGCATTACGACGACGACGTCATCAAGGTCGCGCTGATCGGACGGCCGAACGTAGGCAAGTCGTCGCTCGTCAACGCGATTTTGGGAGAAGAAAGAGTCATCGTCAGCGACGTGGCGGGAACGACCCGGGACGCGATCGATACGCCGTTCGAGAAGGACGGCCAGAAGTACGTCCTGATCGACACCGCCGGCATGCGCAAGCGCGGCAAAGTGTACGAAACGACGGAGAAATACAGCGTCATGCGCTCGATGAAGGCGATCGAGCGGGCGGACGTCGCGCTTATCGTCATCAATGCCGAGGAAGGCATCATCGAGCAGGACAAGCATATCGCAGGATATGCGCACGAACTCGGCAAAGCCTCCGTGTTCGTCGTCAACAAGTGGGACGCGGTGGAAAAAGACGACAAAACGATGCAGCAGTTCACGAACGCGCTGCGCGATCATTTTCTTTTCATGCATTACGCGCCGATCGTCTTTTTGTCGGCGCTTACCAAGCAGCGCTTGCATCGCCTGTTTCCGGTCATCGACCGCGTCGCCGAACAGCATGCGATGCGGATTCCGACGCACGTCTTGAACGACATCGTCGCGGATGCCGTCGCGGTAACGCCGCCGCCGACCGACAAGGGCCGCCGCCTTCGCGTCAACTATGCGACGCAGGTGTCGGTCAAGCCGCCGACGCTGCTCGTGTTCGTGAACGATCCGGAATTGATGCATTTTTCTTACGAGCGGTATTTGGAAAACAAAATTCGGGCTGCATTCGAGTTCGAGGGGACCCCGCTTAGGATCTACACTCGCCGCAAGTCCGATCAGGAATAGGGGAGACGGAAGTGTCGGGTGTAATCGCAGCGATAGTCGTCAGTTACTTGTTAGGATCGATTTCGTTCAGCATTCTCGTGGCGAAATGGCTGCGCAAAATCGATATCCGCGACCACGGAAGCGGCAATGCCGGCGCCACCAATACGCTGCGGGTTCTCGGCAAAGGACCCGGCATCGCGGTGTTCGTTCTCGATATCGCCAAGGGCGTCGCCGCCGTGTTCATCGGCCGCGCGCTGATGGGGGACGAGTACGGCTGGCTGCCGGTCGCGAGCGGCCTGGCCGCCATTGCCGGTCACAATTGGCCCGTGTTTTTCAAGTTCAAAGGCGGCAAAGGAATCGCGACGACGATCGGCGCGATGGCGACGCTCGCCCTCGTGCCGTCGCTGATCGCGGGAGCGGTCGCGATCGCCGTGATCGCCGCCACTCGCTACGTCTCGCTTGGCTCGATGCTGTTCGCGGCGTTGCTGCCGATCATCGCCGCGATCGGCGGATTCGACCGGTCCGTCGTCTGGGGGGCGGTCATCGTGGCGGTGCTGGCGATCTTCCGCCACCGCAAAAACATCGTCAAGCTGCTGAACGGCACGGAAAACAAGCTCGGAAGCAAAAAGGAGGAGCCCCATGGCGCCTAAATCGGTTGCCGTGCTGGTTGCCGGCAGTTGGGGGACGGCGCTGGCCCGCGTGCTGGCCGACAACGGCCGCTCCGTTACGCTATGGACGAGGAGCGAGGAGCAAGCCGCCGAAATTCGCGAATCGCACCGCAACCGCAAGTATTTGCCGGAGGCGCAGCTGCCCGAATCGATGACGGCAACCTCGGACATGGCGATAGCGCTGAAGGACGCGGAAGCGGTTTTGTTCGTCGCGCCCTCGGCCGCGATGCGCCAGGTAGCGGCCGATGCCGCTTTACATATTCGACCGGACGCGCTTGTCGTCCATGCGACGAAGGGCTTCGAAGGGGAAACGCTCAAGCGCATGTCGACCGTCATCGCCGAAGAGCTTGGCCGTCCGGAGGAACAAATCGTCGTGCTGTCGGGACCGAGCCACGCGGAGGAAGTGATCGAGCGCCATCCGACGACGGTGGTCGTCGCCTCCCGCTCGAAGGAGCGCGCGGAGCAAGCCCAGGATTTGTTCATGAACGACAACTATTTCCGCGTCTATACGAATCCGGATATCGTCGGCGTGGAGACGGCCGGCGCCATCAAAAACATCATCGCGCTCGGGGCGGGGCTTTCCGACGGACTCGGCTTCGGCGACAACGCCAAGGCGGCGCTCATTACCCGCGGACTCGCCGAAATCGGCCGGCTCGGCGAGGCGATGGGCGCAAAGGCGCTCACGTTTGCCGGCCTGGCCGGCGTCGGCGATTTGATCGTCACCTGCACGAGCAAGCACAGCCGCAATTGGCGGGCCGGTTCGATGCTCGCGCAAGGCCTTCGGCTGGAAGAGGTGCTGGAGCGCATGGGAATGGTCGTCGAAGGCGTGCGAACGACGAAGGCGGCATTCCGGCTGGCGCAGCGTTACGGCGTGGAGATGCCGATTACGCGCGAACTGTACAAGGTGCTGTTCGAGGGGAAGGCGCCCGAAGAGGCTGTCGGCGCCTTGATGGGCCGGGTCCGCACGCACGAAATCGAGCCGGGCGCCCTGTCGGCATCCGAAGGGGACGAACAACGCAATTAGCGGATGCATAGAAGGCTGGCGCCCCAAGCCCTCACCGTTTTCCTCCTCTCCTCATAGGATACATTGCAGAAGATCCGGAGGAGGGAAACGATGGACAAGAAAATTTCCAAAGATATTTTGAATACTGTCAACAAAAAAACCGGCAAAGCGATTTCCGAATCGTCGATCAAAAAAATCGCAAGCCACGTAACGCCGAATACGCTGCAAAGCGAGGCGCAGATCCGGCAGCTCGTCAAGCAGGTTTCGGCGATGGCCGGCGTGCCGGTTTCGGAAGAAACGACCCGCGAAATTATTTCCGCCGTCAAAAAAAGCGGAATGAAATTGGATAATCTGGAAAGCCTCATGAAAATGATGATGAAAAAGTAGTCGCCCGGCCGCTGCGGGAACCTCCTCTTCCTTGGAAGAACGAGGTTCTTTTTTTTCCGAATAGCGCCCGCATCGGCGGGAAAAATGAAATCGATCGGCCCGGGAACGGATCGCGGGCCGATGACGGTCATTCAACCGACAGGAGGTAGCGGATCTTATGTCCCATACGGCAACGGCAGCCGATTTTTTGACGGCCGTCAAGGCGAGGCGCTCCTATTACGCGATCGGCAAGGAATCGCCCGTTTCCGACGAGCGGATCCATCAGCTGATCGAAGAAGCGGTCAAGCATACGCCTTCGGCATTCAACTCCCAGAGCACCCGGATCGTGCTGCTGCTCGGGGCGCAGCATGACAAATTGTGGGACATGACGGAGAACGTCTTGCGGGGCATCGTCGGCGACGAGAGCAAATTCCAGTCGACGAAGGAAAAGATGGACTCTTTTCGCAACGGACACGGAACGGTGCTGTTTTTCGAGGACCAGGAGGTCGTCAGGCAGCTTCAGCAGCAATTTGCCCTGTACAAGGACAATTTTCCGGTTTGGTCCGAGCACGCTTCCGCGATGCACCAGTTTGTCGTTTGGACAAGCCTGGAAGCCGAAGGGCTCGGGGCGTCTTTGCAGCACTACAACCCGATTATCGACGACGAAGTGAAACGGACGTGGAACCTTCCGGACAGCTGGAAGCTCATTGCGCAAATGCCGTTCGGGAAGCCGCTGGCAGCCCCCGGGGAAAAAGAATTCCAGCCGCTCGAGCAGCGCGTGAAAGTGTTCAAGTGACGATCGTCCGCGAATGAACGGGCCAGCCGGTCGGGTTTCCGATCCGGTTGGCTTTTTTCGTGCTAAGGCCCGGTTTTATTTTTCCTCGTTAAAATGTTATAATATTTACCGTTTTGTAGGGTTAATCGGAAAGGAACGGCGCACATGGATCCAATGACGAAAATGTGGGTATCGTTTGTCGGAATCGGCCTGATGATCGTCTCGGCCATTCTCATTATGTTCGCCCGCGCCAAAACGAAGGGCATTATCCGTTTCGTCCTGTCTCTTGTTTCCTTCGCGGTGTTGATGCTGGGGATGATTTTCGGACTCTTTTCCATCATTTAAAATGTTTTTTGAGAATTGGAGGGTCATGCATGCTGACGTTAACCGGACGAACCCTCACCCGAACGGCCGAGCCGCCGGTCGGCTCGACGCTGCTCGAAGCCGCCGTCAAGCTCGGCGTCGATTGGCAATTCAATTGTTCGCGAGGAACGTGCGCGCGCTGCCGCTGTCTCGTCAAGGAAGGCCGGGAGTTGCTTGCCGAGCCGAACGACGCGGAATGGAACCGTTTGGATCCGGAAGAGCTGGAGGAAGGCTACCGCCTCGGGTGCCAGGCCGTCATCGAACGCGCCGGCACGATCGCGGCGGTGAATCGGACTTATTTTTGAATTTCGCATCCGGAAAGAAGGGAATGCCTTGCTAACGCCGAATCTGGAATTCGCCGCGGAACGGTTGGCCGAATTGACGAGAGACTGCGGCGTACGCTGGATTGTGGGCGGCAGCGCGGCGCTTGCGATGCGCGGGGCGGAATTGGGACGTCCGCCGAGAGATTTGGATATTTACGCGGACGCGCAGGATATTCCCGTTTTGCATCGCCGTCTGAGCGAGGCGGCGCTCGACCGTCCGACCGAGGATCGGACGGGCCGCTACCGTTCCGTCCTGTCCCATTACGATCTGATGGGAACGACGGTGGAGCTGGTCGGAGCGTTTCGCGTCGGCTCGAGAAACTCGGTTTACAATACGGAAGTCGCCGCCATTTTGTATCCGATGAGCGATCGGGTGCGGCTTGCGGCGGGAGAACTGGCGCTCGCTCCGCTCGGGCACGAGCTGCTCTTTAATTTGCTGCGGGAGCGCTACGATCGGGTGGAGACGGTCGCGGGGCTTATCCGCGCGAATCCGGAGGCGCATCTCGCGGGGCTTCGCCGTTTGCTCGAACGCAACCGGTTGGCCTCCGACGTCGCCGAGGAAGCGCGGCGATTGGCCGGAATCGGCGAGAAGGGGGATCGCGCCGATGACGCGCCGCGAATTCGTTAACGCCGTGTTTCTGCCCGACGGCCAATCGGTCAAAGTCCGTGCCGGCACGACGGTCCTGGAAGCGGCGCGCAAGGCGCGGGCGAACGTTCGGACCCGCTGCGGCGGCGTGGCCGGCTGTTTGATGTGCAAGGTTTCCGTCGACGAAGCGAACCGGTCCGGTTTGAGCGAGCCGACGGCGGCGGAGCTGCGGAAATTGGGACCGCTTGCAGAGCAGGGAACGCGTTTGGCCTGCCAGGCCAGACTGCTCCGGGATGCCGTCGTGCAGGTGCCCGAGGATCCGCTCAAGGCGGCCGTACGCAAAAAATTGGCCGAACAGGCGGAGGAAGATTTGTGGTGAAACGTAGGGGGAAGACGATGAGGATTTCGTTTGGGAAACGGATCGGGCTCTTGCGGCGCGCGGCAGCCTGCGGATTGGCAGCCCTTGTTCTGCTGTCGCTCGGGGGATGTTTGTATCCGGACGACCACACGCCTGGCGGCAGCGCTTCGGCCCGCGAAGCGGTGAATGCGGTGCAGGACGCGGTGGACCGGTATCAGGCTTCGACCGGCCTGCTGCCGATCGTGACGGCGGACGAGACGGTGCCGATCTACGAGAAATACAAAGTGGATTTGGCCAAGCTGCAGCGAATGGACTATTTGGGAAGCATTCCTCGGGTCGCCTTCGAAAACGGCGGCAAGGACCAGTTTCTCCTTATCGACGAAGAAACCGATCCGACCGTCAAGCTGCTCGATTTGACCGTTTACCAGAGCGCGTCGGACGTACAGAAAAAAGTAGACGAATACGTCAGCAAGCGCGGCGGAGAGGTCCCGCTGGGCGAACAGCTGTATCCCGGGTTTTACGTGCTGGATTTTGCCAAGCTCGGGACCGGCGAGCCGGATATTCGCAGCATGTTTTCCGGGCAAAGCCTCGCCTTCCTGACGGACGAACAAGGGACGGTGTACCTCGACTACGGAGCCGACATCGCGACCGCCGCCGCCAAATCGGAAACCGATCCCGGTACGTACGACGATCTTCGCCGCTTGCTGGCGGAAGCCTCTTATTACGTCCCGGTCAAATCCCCCGTCTACAAATGGGTGGAAGGCGCGCCTCAGGCGACGCGCGAACAAGTCTAGCAAAACGAAGCTTGCCGCTCTCCGATTTTTCGGAGGGCGTTTTTTTGCGTACGGCGACATACGCGTTGCCCGGAATACATACAATCATGGGGGAACGAGCGCGACTTAAGGAGTTTGCGTTGCGCACGAATTTTTTGTTCAGCCGTCATAAACGGAATTTTCCCACATACTATTTTACTAGTCCAAGTTCGTGTACGAGTTCCGTCGCGCTGACGGATTCACGCAGGCTTCGCGATTAAGCAGGGGAGGGAATCGAAGTGGAAAAAGTGGACATTTTCAAGGATATCGCCGAACGCACGGGCGGAGATATCTACCTCGGGGTCGTCGGCGCCGTCCGGACAGGCAAATCGACCTTCATCAAGCGGTTTGTGGAAACCGTGG
This sequence comes from Cohnella algarum, assembly GCF_016937515.1. Classification (NCBI taxonomy): domain Bacteria; kingdom Bacillati; phylum Bacillota; class Bacilli; order Caryophanales; family Paenibacillaceae; genus Cohnella; species Cohnella algarum. The sequence goes on along the minus strand of NZ_JAFHKM010000002.1, from coordinate 5,436,538 downwards.
TGCTGCCTAACATTACGCACGAAGCGGATCGCGTCCGCGCGATCGACGAGCTTCCGCAAAGCGCGGCGGGCCGTACGATTATGACGACGGAACCGAAATTCGTTCCGAACAATGCCGTTCAGATCAAAGTGGCGGAAGGGCTGGAGGTCAACGTCCGGCTCGTGGATTGCGTCGGCTATACCGTCGAAGGGGCGAAAGGCTTCGAAGACGAAAACGGCCCGCGGATGATTACGACGCCCTGGTTCGAGGACGCGATACCGTTTCAGGAAGCGGCCGAAATCGGGACGCGCAAGGTCATCCAGGAGCATTCCACGCTCGGCGTCGTCCTGACGACCGACGGAACGGTCGCGGAAATTCCCCGCAGCGCCTATATCGAAGCGGAGGAACGGGTCGTCCAGGAGCTCAAGGAAGTCGGCAAGCCATTCGTCATGGTGGTCAACTCGACCCGGCCGCGCAGCGAGGAAGTGCAGTCCCTTCGCAGCGAGCTGTCGATCAAATACGACATTCCGGTCATCGCGCTCAGCGCCGCCACGATGGGCGAGGAAGAGGTCATGAGCGTGCTGAGGGAAGTGCTGTACGAATTCCCGGTGCACGAAGTGAACGTCAACCTGCCGAGCTGGGTCATGGTGCTGAACGAGAAGCACTGGCTGCGCGCCAGCTACGAAAATTCCGTTCGGGAGACGGTCAAGGACATTCGCCGGCTGAGGGACGTCGACCGCGTCGTCTCGCAGTTTATGGAATACGATTTTATCGGCCGGGCGGGGCTCAGCGGCATCAATATGGGCCAAGGGGTAGCCGAGATCGACCTGTTCGCCCCCGACGAGCTGTACGATAAAATTTTGCAGGAGGTCGTCGGCGTCGAAATTCGCGGCAAAGACCATTTGCTGCAGCTGATGATGAGCTTCGCGCACGCCAAACGGGAGTACGACCGCTTCGCGGAAGCGCTCGAGATGGTCAAGACGACCGGCTACGGCATCGCGGCTCCTTCGCTGGCGGAAATGGCGCTCGACGAGCCAGAGCTTATCCGCCAGGGCTCCCGCTTCGGCGTCCGGCTGAAGGCGACGGCGCCGTCGATTCACATGATCCGCGTCGACGTCGAATCCGAATTCGCGCCGATCATCGGCACCGAGAAGCAGAGCGAGGAGCTGGTCCGCTACCTCATTCAGGATTTCGAAAAGGATCCGATCAAAATATGGGAATCGGACATGTTCGGACGTTCCTTGCACTCGATCGTGCGCGAAGGCATTCAGGGCAAAATCGCGATGATGCCGGACAACGCGCGCTACAAGCTGCAGGAGACGCTCGGCAGGATCATCAACGAAGGCTCGGGCGGCCTGATCGCCATTATTCTGTAAACCGAACCCCATACGATGTTTTGAACCGCGCGGAGGGAGACCTTTGCGCGGTTTTTTGATTCAATTCTCAACCGTGCGATAGCGCCCGGGCAAGCTTGCGGGCACAGGCGCGCGCCGCTCGCGCTGCGGGAACGTTCTCCGGCAACACCCCCATCCGCTTCGGGAGTCAGCCCTGCCTACCGCGGCCCGGTTGAGGCATGGTGACACAACTTGCCCCGCCAACCGCAACCGGCTTTACGTACTTGAGTCAAAATGACTCCTCTCCGCCCTCCGTACGAACGCCGCTGTAATCCTAACGGTCTATGCCAAATTCACCGCATTTAAATTACACGGTTTGCTTGCCGCGCCGGTTCCGCTCGGCCGAAGGATGGAAAGCCGCTGGAGCGGAAAACCAGGAACCATTAAGCCGGTTGAAACTTGCGCGTTGAAACCTATGTTGGATTTTGTCCAATCGGCGAAGCGAATAACGAAGTATATTCGATCTACAGTGGATTTTATCCAACGAGAAACGACCATTTCGACCGGAAATGAATGAAATCGGCTCCCCCGATTGGACGAAATCCAACGTAGACAAAACGTTTCACGAAAAAGCCGGTTTTGATTGGATAAAATCCACTGTAGGCACCCTGAGCTGGATAAATCAAGGCAGTGGGGGCATTGCGAAGGCGGCATTTCGGGAATCTTGCGGACAGCAGAGCCGTTGTTTCGGTTCGAGCGGGTCTAATAGCAGAGTATTGCAAAAGCGTGCCCTGTGCCGGGAACGCCGTATCGAGCTCATCTACGGGCGGGGGAAGAGGAAGGCGGGGACGGGAGAAGGTGGCGAGTACGGCTGTTGAAGGGGGCACGAGAAGAAGGTGGCGAGGACGGGAAAAATGCGAAGGCAGTTGAAGGTGACGATCACGGGCGAAAGGCAGCCGCCCCGATAGCCGCGCAATTCGCGATTTTAGACAAAACTATTGAAACTTCGACAAAATTCTCATAAAATCGGATATTGTTAGTTGTCATTCGATAATTTATATAAAACCGATTGACATAGTTGGTAATAGAGGATATAGTAACTATTGCAAACTAGAGTACTCGGACTTTCTTGGGGGAGGAACAAACGAAATGAAAACCAAAACTCGTTATAGCGCATGGATTGCGCTGGCCATGGCGCTCGTGCTGGCGCTGACCGCTTGCGGCAGCCAAGGCAACTCGAACGGAGGCGCCAGCCCTTCGGCATCTTCGCCCGCGGCATCGCCTTCCGAATCCGCATCGCCGTCCGGCTCGGCCGAAGCGCTGCCCGCCGACGTCGAAGCGCTGAAAGGCAAAAAAATCGCGCTCGTCATGCAATTTATGCAAGGCACGTTTTCCGCTCAATACGTCGACGGCGTCAAAAGCCAAGTCGCGAAATACGGCGGCGAATTGACCGTATTCAACGCAAACGGCGATCTGAACGTCATGGCTTCCAACCTGGACAACGCGGTGAACCAGAAGTTCGACGGCATCCTGATCGACCACGGCAATGCGGAGGCGCTCGGCGCCGGCGTGCAGAAGGCGGTTGCGGCAGGCATTCCGGTCGTGGAGTTCGACGCCGGCCTGGAAGTCGAAGGCGTCACCAGCGTCGCGCAGAACGACAAGCTGCTCGCGCAAAAAACGTTGGAACAGCTCGCCAAGGACGCGGGCGGCAAGGGCAACATCGTCAAAATTTGGGTGGCCGGCTTCGCGCCGATGGAACGCCGTCAGTCCGCATACGCGGAATTTTTGGCCGCCAATCCGGACATCAAGGAAATTTCCGGCTTCGGCCAATTCGAAAACGCCCAATTGAACGCGCAAACGCAAATGGAAGCGGTATTGAAGCAAAATCCGGAAAAAGGCAGCATCACCGCCGTCTGGGCCGCTTGGGACGAATTCGCCAAGGGCGCGGCTACGGCGATCAAGCAAGCGGGACGCACGGAAATCAAGCTGTACGGCATCGACCTGACGGACGAGGACCTGGCCCTGATCCAAGACCAGGACGGCGCTTGGGTCGGCAGCGCGGCGGTCGATCCGAGCTCGATCGGCGTCGTGCAAGTCCGCTACTTGTATCAAAAGCTGCACGGCGACACGACCGATGCCCGCGTCGAGCTGGAGCCGGTATACGTGAGCCGCGACGCGCTGCCGAAGGACAAGCAGGTGACGACGGCGGAGCTTTCCGAGTATATCCCGGAATGGGGCCAAACCGAAACCGGGAACACGGATTACCTGAAGCAGCTCGAGCAATCCGTAGGCGCATAATTGCAGAAGTTGCTCATTCGGAGCCGGCGCGGAATTTTTCCGCGCCGTTTCCTGCTGTCCGGACCATGAGAAGGAGGGGAATTACGAGTGTCTAAGCGAAGCGGGCTTGAAATGAAACGCATCTCCAAATCGTTTTCCGGCGTTCCGGCGCTGGCATCGGTCGATTTCAGCGTGCAAGGCGGCGAAATTCACGCGCTGCTCGGCGCGAACGGCGCGGGCAAAAGCACGCTGATGAAGGTGCTGTCCGGCGCGTACGAAGCGGATGACGGCAGCATCGAGCTGAACGGAGAGAAGCTTTCGGTCGGATCCCCCGCCGATGCGAAAGCGGCGGGCATTCACTGCGTTTACCAAGAGGTCGATACGTCCCTCGTTGCCCATATGACGGTGGCCGAAAACATTTACCTGGACAGGCTGGCTTCCTCGCGCGGCGGAGCGTTCGTCAAATGGAGCGGCATGTTCGACGCTGCCGAGAGCACGATGCGCCAGCTGGGGCTGGATATTCCCGCGCGCAAGCGGGCCGGCGAGCTCAGCCTCGCCGAGAAGCAACTCGTCCTGATCGCGCGGGTGCTGGTGGAGGAGGCGAAGGTCGTCATTTTGGACGAGCCTACCGCTCCGCTGAGCATCGAAGAGGCCGAGCGGCTGTTCGTCATCATGAACCGGCTCAAGTCCGCGGGGATCGCGGTCATTTTCATTTCGCACCGGCTGCCCGAAGTGTTCCGCATGTGCGACCGCATTTCGGTCATGCGGGACGGCCGGATGATCGTCACCGAGAAGACGGACAAGCTTGCGCCTCCCGACGTCATCCGGGCGATGCTCGGCCGAAGCTTCGAAGAGGAATATCCGAAGCGCGAAGCCGCCATCGGCGAAAGGCTGCTCGAGGTCAAGGGGCTTGCGGCCGGGCGAAGGGTGCGCGGCGTGAACTTCGACGTCCGCAGGGGCGAAATCGTCGCGATCGTCGGGCTCGTCGGGGCCGGAAAGACGGAACTGTCGCGCCTGCTGTTCGGCGCCGATCCGGCCGACGAAGGCCGCGTCGAAATGAACGGCAAGCCGGTGGACTTGTCTTCGCCCGCCGCGGCCTTTCGGGACGGCATCGTTCTCGTTCCGGAGGAGCGGCGCAAGGAAGGCATTCTCGTGAAAGAGTCGGTGCTGCGCAACCTGAGCCTTCCGGTGCTGCGTACGATCAGCCGTCTGGGCGTCCTTTCCCCGGCGGTCGAACGGAACTATGCCGACGGCCTGATCGGACGGCTCGGCATCAAGGCGAGCTCTCCGTCCCAATTGACGGGCACGCTCAGCGGCGGCAATCAGCAAAAAGTCGTCATCGGCAAATGGCTTCAAACCGATGCCGAGCTGTTCGTGCTGGACGAGCCGACGAAAGGGGTGGACGTCGGCGCGAAGCGGGACATTTTCAATATCATCGGCGATTTGGCTCTTCAGGGCAAAGGGGTGCTGTACTTGACCTGCGAATTTGCCGAAGCGCTCGGCCTTGCCGACCGCATACTCGTCATGTGCGACGGGCGCATCGCGAAACAATTCGCCCGCGGAGAGGCGACTCAGGAAGACTTGCTTTATTATGCCAGCGGCGGCCAGGAGGAATGAAAGTGAAAAACAAGGTGCTGGATTTTTCGTTCAAATACGGGGCGCTTATTTTCATCGGCGTCATTTTGCTGTTTTTCTCGCTTTACAATCAATATTTCTTCACCTATTCGAATTTGACCGACATTCTCCGGTCGATCTCGATCGTCACGTTCGTCGCCATCGGGGTGACGATTTCGCTTATGGTGGACGGCTTCGACCTGTCCGTCGGTTCGACGGTGTCGCTTTCTACGGTCGTCACCGCCACGCTCATGATCTGGTACGAAATGCCGCTCGTGCTCGTCATCGTGATTCCGCTGCTCGTCGGCGCGGCCGTCGGTCTGCTCAATTCGCTGCTCATCGTCAAAATCCGGATTCCGGATTTGCTTGCGACGCTCGCGGTCATGTACATCATCAGCGGTCTTCACCGGACGTATACGAAGGGCTACTCCATTTACAACAACATGCAGTTGACCGACGGCTCGAAAGCCCCGGGCAAAATGTACGACTCGTTTTTGTGGATCGGGCAAGGCAAGCTGCTCGGCGTCCCGTTTCCGGTCATTCTCATGATCGTTGCCGTCGCGGCGGCGCACCTGTTTTTCAAATATACCCGCTGGGGCAGGCAGCTGATCATGACGGGCGGAAACGAAGAGGCGGCGCGCCTGTCCGGCCTCAAGGTGAAACGCGTGCGGATGTGGGCATACGTCGCCTCCGGCGTGTTCGCCGCGATCGGCGGCATCCTGTTCGCCTCCCGCGTCGGCAGCGGCCAGATCGACGCCGGAGCCCCGCTGCTGATGGAGGCGGTCGCCGCCGTGTTCGTCGGTTATTCCGTTTTCGGCGCGGGCCGGCCCAATATCATCGGCACGTTTGTCGGGGCGGTGCTGACCGGCATTTTGATCAACGGCCTGACGATGCTGAACGTGCAATATTACGCGACGGACATCGTCAAGGGCGGCGTGCTCGTGCTGGCGCTTGCCGTCACCTTCATTCACCTGACCCGGCGAAAATCCTGATCCGCGCAAGGGGCGCGACGCCGCCGAACGCCGAACTTCGCGTCCCGCTTGAAACTTCGCCGCCGTTGTGTGTATAATTTCTGATGAAACGGATAAACAGTTAACAGGCCAGTATCCGCCCGGGGAGGTGAAAGCATGAACAAAACCGAACTGATCGCCAAAGTATCCGAACTGGCCGATCTGTCCAAGAAGGATGCAACCCAAGCGGTTGACGCCGTATTCGATGTCATCTCGGAAGCGCTCCAAAAGGGAGACAAGGTCCAGCTCGTCGGCTTTGGCAATTTTGAGGTGCGCGAACGTTCCGCCCGCAAGGGGCGCAATCCGCAGACCGGCGTAGAAATCGAAATTCCGGCAGGAAAAATTCCCGCATTCAAGCCGGGGAAAGCGCTCAAAGAAGGCATCAAATAAAAATTCGGCTTTTGCTTAGTTTTGTGATGGTTTCAGGGTTGCGAAAAGCCGATGTCCTGTGCTATAATCACTCTCGTATTCTTTCGGGGTATAGCGCAGACTGGTAGCGCGCACCCTTGGGGTGGGTGAGGTCGTGGGTTCAAATCCCGCTACTCCGACCATGACATACTTACACAGAACTGCTTTTTCGCGGGCTTCGCGGAAAGGCAGTTTTTGTTTGACAGAGAGAAACGCATCCCTCATCATGGGACATGATAGAAAGATAAAGAATAGCTAAAGAAGAGGGAGGGGAAGGGAAGATGGAGTCTGTTCCCGCTCAAGGAGAATACATCGTAGTCAAAGCCAAGGAAAACGGCGTCAACGTGATCGGCCTTACCCGAGGCCAGGATACCCGGTTCCATCATACGGAAAAGCTGGACCGCGGCGAAGTGCTGATCGCGCAATTTACCGATCATACGTCCGCGATCAAAATTCGCGGCAAAGCGACGGTCATGACCAAGTACGGAGTGGTCGAAACCGACGTTTGACAGATCTCTCTGTCATAGCTTCTCCTTTCGCGATGTACAATGAGAATGGGACAACATCGCGGCAAGGGGAGGGATGGCGTTGAGCTTTCTGCGAGCGTGGCTTGGACTTGCCGCGTTTGGATTCGTTTTGGCGGTCGCGCTTGGACAATTCGCGGCGCGGGAGCCTTTGGCCCGGGACGCCGGGGAAAGCGCGGCCGTGTTTACGCCGATTCGCGTCTCGAAAATGTCGGACGATACGATCGTGGATGCGTTTATCAAGCTTCCGTTTGCCAACCGTTTGACTCGGGTCATCTGGGAGAACGGCATCCTTTCCGTCGATTTGACGCTTTCGCCGGAGTCGGATCGGCCGGAGCGGCTGTGGAACGACGTCCGGCAAATCGTCGGCTTGTCTTTCGAGCGCATGCCGAATGTTCGCCAGGTGCTGCTCCGGTTTTTCCGGGAAGACGAACGCGGCCGAACGCTGCTCGTATCCGCCGATTCGCGCGCCGGCGACTGGACCGCTTCGGATCTTGCCGGGCTGGACCGCGAGGCGGCAGGGGAACGCGCGCCCGCCTGGACGGAGAAGCTGAGGCTTTCCTGGACGACGGATGGAAAACGCTGGGCTGGAAATATTACAAATGAATGAAACCTGCCATGCAGTTATGCGGGGGAACGGCAGGTATGTTATAATAGATGAAATTTAAGAGAACGAATGGTTTGCTGCGGATGCTCGGAGGCATAAACGATGACACGTAACCGATTGGCACAAATGGCCGGGAAATATATGGAATACGATATGATCCAGATCCATACCGAGCTGCCGGAATTTCCGGAAGCGCGGATCCGTTTGCTCCATGCGATGCTTGCGTACCAAGCGGAGAGCGCGCAGCACAGGGAACTGCTCGCGATCGTCACCTCGCTCGCGCAGATGGGACTCGACACGCACGATCTGGTGGAGAACGAATCCGCCGCGGAACGCGGCGGATTGCTTGTTATGCGCGCGAGGCAGCTTAAGGTGCTTGCGGGCGATTATTTCAGCGGCCGCTTTTACCATTTGCTCGCCCAGGCCGGCCAGGTCGATATGATTCGCCGGATCGGGGATGCGATTTGCGAGCTGAACCGGATCAAAATCGGGTTCTACGCGAAGATGAGACAGATGAAGCTGAACGCGGAAGAGTATTTGACTCACGGGGCGGAATTGAAATCCGGCTTGTTTTTGTCGTTTAACCATCTGATGACCGGCCTGTACGAACGGCTGTGGCCGGAAATCATGGACCGGTTCAGCCGCTGCGAGCTGCTTCTGCAGGAGCTTGGCAAGCTGGAGAAACCGACCGACCTGAGCGGCAGCTGGGGGTTTTGGCACGTGCTGGAGGAAGGCGCCGACGAGGATAGACGGGCGCTCGAGGAGAAGCGGGAGGACGCCGGCCTTCTCCGCCAGCTCATGGTCAAATATTCGGTATCCGAAAAGCTTTCCGGCATGCTGCATCAAACGGCGATGCAATTGCAGAGCCTGCTGGCGCGGATGCCTTCCGACAAACTCGCGCAGGAATTGGCTCCGCTGGTCGCCCCGTTTTTCCGGGCGGCGGCGCCCGTATCCGCAGCAGCTACCGAATTGGGGTGAACCGAATGGATGCCGAGTCCAAACAAAACCATGTCCATTCCGTATTCGAGAGCATCGCGCCTCAGTACGATAGAATGAACGATATATTGAGCTTCCGCAGGCACAAATCGTGGCGCAAGTTCACGATGCGCAAACTCGCGCTGAAGCCCGGCGAGACGTCGCTCGATCTGTGCTGCGGCACGTGCGACTGGACGATCGCGCTGGCGCAAGCGAGCGGCACCGGCCGCACCGTCGGGCTCGACTTCAGCAACAACATGCTGGAAATCGGGCGGGCGAAGGTGAAGAAGCTCGGGCTGGACAAGCAGATCGAGCTGATCCAGGGCAACGCGATGTCGCTTCCTTTTCCCGACGATTCGTTCGATTACGTGACAATCGGCTTCGGCCTCCGGAACGTGCCCGATTACATGCAAGTCCTGAAAGAGATGAGGCGGGTCGTGAAGCCGGGCGGGAAAATCGTCTGCCTGGAGCTGTCGAAGCCCGAAAAGCAACCGTTCAAAGGCATTTATTTTTTCTACTTCGAAAAGCTGCTTCCGCTGCTTGGCAAGTGGATCGCGAAACGCTACGAGCAGTACCGTTGGCTGCCCGAGTCGCTCGCGACATTTCCCGATATGCAGGCGCTTGCCGAGATGTTCCGCGAAGCCGGCACGCGCAACGTGCGCGTTTACCCGCTGACCTTCGGCATCGCGGCGCTTCATATCGGCACGAAAGGGAACGACCATCCATGATCCGCAAAATTCGCATCTTCCTTGAAATGATCAAAATCGAGCATACGCTGTTCGTGCTTCCGTTCGCTTACATCGGAACGATTCTCGGCGCCGTCACCGAAAACGGCGCGCTGCCGACGTGGGCCCAATGCGGATGGATACTGCTCGCGATGGTGGGGGCTCGTTCGGCCGCCATGGGGCTGAACCGCGTCATCGACAAAGCGATCGACGCGCGCAATCCGCGAACGGCCAATCGGGCGATTCCGGCCGGCTTGCTGAAATCGGCCGAAGTCCTCGTTTTCATCGTCATTTCGTTCGTCTTGCTGTTCTGGGCCGCTTCCCAGCTCAACAGCCTCGCGGTCAAGCTTATGCCGATCGCCGTCTTCATGACCGTTTTTTACTCCTATACGAAGCGATTCACCTGGGCTTGCCATTTATTTCTCGGCTTGACGCTCGGCCTGGCTCCGCTCGGCGGATGGGTGGCGGTGACCGGAACGATTTCGCTGCCGGCTATCGTGCTGTATTTGTCCGTGGCGTGCTGGACGGCGGGGTTCGATATCATTTACGCCTGCCAGGACATGGAGTTCGACCGCAAGGAAAAGCTCCACTCCATTCCCGCCCGTTTCGGCATCGCCGGCGGGCTGCGGTTCGCGCGTTTTTTGCATCTTCTGACGTTCGCGGGCTTCGCGGCGCTGATCGCGCTGACGGATTTGAGCTGGTGGTACTTGGCCGGAATCGTCGTCGCCGGCGCGCTGCTCGTCTACGAGCACCGCATCGTCAGCCCGAACGACCTGAGCAAGCTTAACAAGGCGTTCTTCACGATGAACAGCGTCCTCAGCATGGTGATGTTCGCCTTTACCTTCGTCGATCTCGTATTGGTGCGCGCATGGTAAGGGCCGAACGCGGGGAAGGCGCGCGTCGCTGGGTCGTCGGGATTACCGGAGCGAGCGGGGCGATTTACGCGGTGACGCTTTGCCGCGAGCTTCTCGCTTCGGGCTATCATTTGCACGTCGTCATTTCCGAGGCGGGGTGGCGGGTGCTCAAGGAAGAGCTCGGCTGGAACGCGACGAAGCGCAAAGAATCGCTATATCGGGGACTCGGAGTCGAAGAAGGCGACCCGCGGCTGACGTTCCATCCCCCGTCCGATATCGGGGCTTCGATCGCAAGCGGCTCGTTCCGCGTCGAAGGCATGGTCGTCGTGCCGTGCTCGATGGGGACGCTGTCGGCGATCGCGCACGGGTCGTCGGACAATTTGCTGGCTCGCGCCGCCGACGTCATGCTCAAGGAAGGGCGGCCGCTTCACCTGGTGCCCCGCGAGACGCCTTTGCACGCGATCCATCTGGAAAACATGCTGAAGCTTGCGCGTCTCGGGGTGCGGATCGTGCCGGCGATGCCGGCGTTCTATTACGGGCCGCAAACGCTCGAGGACGCGGTCAGGTTCATGGTGGGCAAGGTGCTGGACGGCATGGGGATTCCGCACCATCTGTTCAAAAGGTGGGGAGAGGCCGATGAATAACGCCCGCCGCCCGCTTCGCGTAGGCCGCATCGATTACGCCAACGTGTGGCCCGTGTTTCATTATTTCGATCCGGCGCGGCTGAATGGCGAAATCGAAACGGTGCGCGCCATGCCGGCGGAGCTGAACCGGAAGCTGCGCGAGGGCGAGATCGATATTTCCGCCGTTTCCTCGTTCGCGTTCGGCTTGTCCGCCGACGATTACTGGCTGCTGCCCGATCTGTCCGTCAGTTCCCTGGGCCGGGTGCAATCGCTGCTGTTGTTCCTGAAGAAACCTCTCGCCCAGGCGCTGAACGGAAGGATCGCGCTGACGACGACTTCGGCGACGACCGTAAATTTGTTGAAAATCATCGTCGAGAAATTTTACGGAGGCCGACCGACATACGAAACGGCGGAGCCTTCGCTTGAGGAAATGATGAAAAAGGCGGACGCCGCGCTGCTCATCGGCGATCACGCGATCCGCGCCTCGTGGCAGAACCATGGCTACCAGGTCATGGATTTGGGGGAAAAGTGGCGGGAGCGGACCGGCCATTGGATGACGTATGCGGTTTGGGCGGTCCGCCGGGATGCCGCGGCGGCCAACCCGGAAGCCGTTCGCGATATCTACCGCGAATTCGTTCGTGCGAAGGAGCTCGCGGCGCGGCGGCCGGAGCCGCTGATCGCAGAGGCCGTCCGCCGCATCGGCGGAGACGAAACGTACTGGAAAGGTTATTTCGACGGATTGAGCCATGATTTCTCCGCTTCGCAGCGGGCGGGACTTCAGCTCTATTTTCGTTACGCGAAGGAGCTCGGCCTGATGGACAAGGCGGTGACGCTGTCCGAATGGTCCGAATCCGTTTCGGCCGACGCGGCCGGTATCCGATACCAAGGGTGAATTTATGAAATTAATGCAGCTGTACGCAGCGATGAGAAAAGACCTGAACGCGATCGAAGACACGCTCGCCCAAAGCGTCGCCTCGGAGATGCCGCTTCTGAACGAATCGGCCCAGCATCTGCTGAAGGCCGGCGGCAAGCGGCTGCGTCCGGTTTTCGTCCTGCTCGGGGGGAAGTTCGGCGACTATTCGCTAGACCGGCTGAAATACGTGGCGGCTTCGCTGGAATTGATCCATATGGCGTCGCTCGTGCACGACGATGTCATCGACGACGCCGAGACAAGGCGGGGGCAGCCGACCGTCAAAGCGAAATGGGACAACCGGATCGCGATGTACACGGGCGATTACATTAACGGCAAGGCGCTCGTCGTGGCAAGCGAATTGAACGACCCGCGGATTCACCAGATTTTATCTTCGGCGATCGTGCAGATGTGCATCGGGGAAATGGAGCAAATCCGCGATTTTTTCAACACGGAGCAAACCGTCCGCAACTACTTGCTCCGCATTCGCCGCAAGACGGCGCTGCTCATCGCGATCAGCTGCCAGTTGGGGGCGATCGCGGCGGGCGCTTCGAAGGAAGTGAGCGGCGCCCTGTACCGTTTCGGGTACCAGGTGGGGATGGCTTACCAGATTACGGACGATTTGCTGGATTTGTGCGGTACGGAAAAAACGATCGGCAAGCCGCCGGGAAGCGATTTGCGTCAGGGAAACATCACGCTGCCGGTCATGTACGCGCTGCAGGAACCGGACATCCGCCCGGCCTTGCTTCGGGAAATCGAACGGATCCGGCAAAGCGAGAACGAAGCCGACTCGAAGCAAGCGGTGAAGCTCGTCCGCGCAAGCGGCGGCATCCGGGAAGCGGAGCGGCTTGCGGATCGCTTTATCGCCAAAGCGTTAAAAGCGCTGGAGGCGATTCCGGACATCCCGGCCAAAAAAAATCTGGCCGATATCGCGAAGTTCGCGGCCGAGCGAAAATATTGAAAATATGGTAAACTCTTTTCAAGACGGATTCCGGGGAGGGAAATAGCGTCATGGAACGGACATATGTGATGGTCAAGCCCGACGGCGTGCAGCGAGGACTCATCGGCGAAATCGTCGGACGTTTGGAGAGAAAGGGATTGAAGCTCGTCGGAGCCAAGCTGATGCAGGTGACGCCGGAGCTGGCGGCCCGCCATTACGCGGAGCACGTGGGCAAAGATTTTTACGCGCGGCTTATCGAGTTTATCACCTCGGGACCGGTGTTCGCCATGGTATGGGAAGGCGATCAGGCGGTATCGGCCGCCAGGCAGCTGATCGGCAAGACGAACGGGCTGGAAGCGGCCCCGGGGACGATTCGGGGGGACTTTGCCTTACATACGAATTACAATCTCGTTCACGGCTCCGATTCGGTTGCGAGCGCGGAACGGGAAATCGGCATTTTTTTCGCCGAAAGCGAGCTTGCTACATACGAGAAAGCCGTTCAAATCTGGATTTGACGGCATCCACGCGGGGAGAGTATAAACGGGCATGACTGAATGGGGGACAAGCAAGGCGCCTCGGTCTGCGGAGGACGAAGATTTTGCCCGCTTTGTGGCCGACATCCGGAAAGCGACATCGATCGATTTGTCTCAATACAAAGAGACGCAAATGCGCAGGAGATTGACGACGCTGCGGCTCAAGCACGGCTTTCTTGACTTCGCTTCCTATTTCAAGGCGCTCATGAGCGACAACAGGCTTCACAACGAGTTTTTGGACCGGATGACGATCAACGTTTCCGAGTTTTGGCGCAATCCGAATCGCTGGCAGGTGCTGAAGGACAAGTTTTTGCCGGCCATACTGAAGAACAATCCCCGTTTGAGTATTTGGAGCGCGGCTTGTTCGACCGGCGAAGAGCCGTATACGATCGCCATGATTCTCGATTCGCTTCGCGCGCTGGATGCGTCCAGCGTGCTGGCGACGGACATCGACGACGGGGTGCTGGCGAAGGCGAAGGCCGGCGTTTATTTGGAACGGTCGCTAAGGGACGTGCCTCCGGAATTCGTCCGGAACTATTTCCGGGAGGCGGACGGGGCTTATCACGTGAGCGACCGCCTGAAAAAGGCGGTCCGCTTTCAGAAGCAGAACCTGCTGCTCGACCGGTTCGGCGACAATTACGATCTGATCGTCTGCCGCAACGTCATGATTTATTTTACGGAAGAGGCGAAGCAGGATTTGTACAGGAGGTTCGCTCAGGCGCTCAAGCCCGGAGGACTGCTGTTCGTCGGGAGCACCGAGCAAATTTTTTCCCCGGGGCAGTACGGGCTCGAAACGTCGGAGACGTTTTTCTACCGCCGTTCCGTATGAGCTTGGGGGCGGCGCGCGATACTATGGATAACCTAACGTCCCGGAGGGATTCATGGACAAGCGCAAAGTGATCGAAGCTTATCGCCGCCGCTTGATATCTTCGCAGGAATGCGCGCAAATTCTCGGCCTCGACAACGTGGCATTGATCGGTTTTTTGCGCGAGACGCCGCAGAGCCGTCCCGATATCGCCAAGCAGCAGCCCGTCCGCACGTGACGGGCTGTTTTCTTGTCAAATTCTTCGGGGCTGTACTATAATGAGCAAAGACGTTTACAGGACGCCATTGACGAGCGATTGCCGGCGGTGCAAGGAACCGGGGTGCGGCTCGATTGAATTTTAGGAGGTCACTACAGTTGAGTTTACGTTATTTGACCGCGGGGGAAACGCACGGTCCGCAGCTTACCGCCATTATCGAAGGATTGCCCAGCAATTTGGAACTGGATTTCGAAGCGCTTAATTTTCAACTGCAGCGCCGGCAGAAGGGCCACGGCCGCGGGCGGAGAATGCAAATCGAAAAGGACGAAGCTCAAATCGTAGGAGGCGTCCGCCACGGCAAAACGACCGGAGCGCCGGTCGCGCTTGTCGTTGCGAACAACGACTGGAAGCATTGGACGGCTGTCATGAACATCGAGCCGATCGAAGGCAGCGACGAAACGAAGCGCCGGGTTCACCGTCCGCGTCCGGGGCATGCGGATTTGAACGGCGGTTTGAAATACAATCTGAAAGACCTGCGCAACGTGCTGGAGCGGTCCAGTGCGCGCGAGACGGCGGCCCGCGTCGCGGTCGGCGCGGTGGCGCGCCAGCTGCTCGCGCAATTCGGCATCAAGGTCGCCGGCCGCGTCGTTTCCATCGGCGGCATCCGCGCCCCGCTGCCGGAAATGCCGATCGACGAGCTGATCGAGCGGACGGAGCAATCGCCGGTTCGCGTCGCGGACGCGGATTCCGAGCAGCGGATGATCGAGCTTATCGACAAAACGAAGGCCGACGGCGATTCGATCGGCGGCGTCGTCGAATGCATCGTGGCGGGACTTCCGGTCGGCCTGGGCAGCCACGTGCAATGGGACCGCAAGCTGGACGGGCGGATCGCGCAAGCGGTCGTCTCCATCAACGCGTTCAAGGGCGTGGAGTTCGGCATCGGCTTCGAAGCAGCCAATCTTCCGGGCTCGCAGGTGCACGATGAAATCATGTATTCGCCGGAGCGCGGCTATTACCGGGCTTCCAACCGGCTCGGCGGCTTCGAGGGCGGGATGACGAACGGGGAGCCGATCGTCGTGCGCGGCGTCATGAAGCCGATTCCGACGCTGTACAAGCCGCTGCAAAGCGTCGATATCGACACGAAGGAACCGTTTACGGCCCAGGTCGAGCGTTCGGACGCGTGCGCGGTTCCGGCGGCGAGCGTCGTCATGGAAAGCGTCGTCGCCTGGGAAGTCGCCAAAGCGTTCCTCGAGAAATTCGGCGGCGATTCAATGGATGAAATCCGGGCGAATTACGACCGCTACTTGGAACAGGTGGCGGAGTACTGATGGCGGAGACGGGAATTCGGGAGCTGAAGGTGGAGCTTGGCGACAGATCGTATCCGATCCTGATCGGAAGCGGGCTTCTCCGGCAATGCGGAACGTTGTTCAAGGAGCGGGGCTTTCCGGCGAAATCGCCGATTTTGCTCGTGACCGACGCCGCGGTGGAACATTTGTACGCCGGCACGGTGGAACAATCGCTGCGCGAGTCGGGGTATGCGGTCGCTAGAGCCGTCGTGCCTTCGGGCGAGAAGTCCAAATCGCTGACGGCTTTCGACGATCTGATTACGGCGGCTCTCGAAGCGGGACTCGACCGCAAGTCGACGGTCGTCGCGCTCGGGGGCGGGGTCGTCGGCGATCTTGCCGGGTTCGTTGCGGCCTCGTATATGAGAGGGGTCCGCTTCGTGCAAATGCCGACGACGATTCTGGCGCACGACAGCAGCGTCGGCGGAAAAGTGGCGGTCAATCACCGCCTGGCGAAAAATATTATCGGAGCCTTCCATCAGCCGGATTTCGTCCTGTACGATCTGGACACGCTCGTCAGCCTTCCGGCGCGGGAAGTGAGCGCCGGCTATGCGGAAGTCGTCAAGCACGGGCTGATCTGGGACGCGGAGTTCGCGCGCTGGTGCGGCGACAACGCCGAGCGTTTGATGAGGCTGGAGCCGGACGCGCTCGGACGCGCGCTTTACGAAGGCTGCCGCGTCAAATCGATTGTCGTGTCGAAGGACGAGCGGGAAAACGATTTGCGCGCCATTCTCAATCTCGGCCATACGATCGGCCATGCGCTCGAAGCGGTAGCGGGTTATGGCGAGCTGCTGCACGGCGAGGCGATCGCGATCGGCATGGTCGGTTCCGCCCGCCTTGCCGCAAAGTTCGGATATGAGGCGAGCATCGAGACGGAGACGGAATCGCTCATGCGCAAGTTCGGCCTGCCGGTGCGGATTCCGGAAGCTTACGACACCGACGCGATCATGGCGGCGATGATGCACGACAAAAAGTTCAGCGAAGGAAACATGGTGTTCGTCGTGCCGACGGCGATCGGAACGGTCGAAATCCGCAACGACGTCCCGGCCGTCTGGGTCCGCGAAATCGTGGAAAGCTTGAAAGGAGAATCCGTACGAAGATGAGCGTAAGGGGAATCAGAGGCGCGATTACGGTCGAAACGAACGAAACGCAGCCGATTTTGGACGCCACGCTTGAGCTGCTGAGAGCGATCGTCGAGGCGAACGGGACGGCTCCCGAGGATATTTGCAGCATTTTCGTCACCGTGACGCAGGATTTGGATACGGCGTTTCCGGCGAAGGCGATCCGCATGCTGGAAGGCTGGGAATACGTTCCGCTCATGTGCTCGGTGGAAATTCCGGTCAAGGGCGGCCTGGAAAAATGCATCCGGCTGATGGTTCACGTCAATACGGACGTTCCGCAGTCGGAAATTCATCATGTTTATTTGGGAAGGGCGCAGGCGCTCAGGCCGGATCTGGCCGAATCGAAGGGCTGATCCGTTGACGCAAGCGGCGCGCAATGCTATAGTGATGGTATGACTTGGCGCGGAACCTTCGGCCGCAGGGACGAAAACTTACGCGAAAGTCCATGAACGACGAGCAGAGACGAGATGAGCGGAGTTGCCGGCGAACGGGAATCGAACGATTTTCGCTTCGTAGTCGGCAAGGAGCGGCGGCCGTATGTCCGGAACCGGGCATGGCGGATTTTAAGCCCTCATATACCCTTGTCTACGGATGCATCTCTGCGAAGCGGAGATGCTTTTTTCATGCTCGCTTTGACGAACGGCCATTAGCGAGCTTCGGCCGGCTTTGCCGGACGAAAGCTTGGAAAGGGGAGAAAAGAAATGGAGCAGCGCGCGCAGGAACTGAAGCAGGTCATTCGCCTCGCAAGCGAGTACAACGTCATTCCGGTCGCCAGACGCCTGTTGGCCGATACCGAAACGCCGATTCGCGTTTTTCAGCAATTGAGCCGGGACCGCAGAGCTTTTTTGCTCGAAAGCGTGGAGGGCGGCATTAAATGGGCGAGGTATTCGTTTATCGGAACCGATCCTTTTTTGACGCTGAAGCTGAAAAAAAACAAGGTTACGTTGGAGGAGGGCGGCCGGACCGAATCGTTTGCGACCGATAACCCGCTGCAGCTGCTGCGAGAGAGACTGCGGGCGTACCGCTCTCCCGCGCTGCCCGAACTGCCTCCGTTTACGGGAGGCGCGATCGGCTTCTTCGGCTACGATTTGCTGCAGTATTACGAACGCAGGCTGCCTTCGCATCGCGTGGACGACCTGGAGATGGACGACATGCACTTCATGTTCTGCGACCGGATCGTCGTGTTCGATCATTTCAAGCAGCAGGTGCTCGTCATCGGCAACGTGCATGTTCCCCAAGGGGCGTCGGATGCGCAAATCGAGGCGGCTTACGACGACGCTTGCGCGGGACTCGACGAGATGATCGCTCGTTTAAGGCAGCCGGCGCTTTCGTCGCCGGCCCCGACCGGGACGCCTCCGTCCGATCCGGAGCTTGGCGACATCCGCTCCAATTTGACCCGGGAGCAGTTTATCGCAAACGTCGAGAAAGCGAAGGAATACATCCGCGCGGGCGATATTTTCCAGACGGTGCTCTCCCAGCGGTTCCATATCGAAACCGTGGTCGATCCGCTCCAGGTATACCGGATGCTGCGGACGATGAACCCTTCTCCGTACATGTACGTGCTGAAGCTGGGCGAAGAGGTCATCGTCGGCACGTCGCCGGAGCTGCTCGTCAAAGTCGACGGCGGCCGCGTGGAGACGCGCCCGATCGCCGGAACGAGACCGCGGGGCAAAACGCCGGAGGAAGACGAGGCGCTGGAGCGGGAGCTTCTCGCGGACGAGAAGGAGCGGGCCGAACACGTCATGCTCGTCGATCTGGGCCGCAACGATTTGGGCCGCGTATCCGAATTCGGCAGCGTCAAATGCGACGCCTACATGGAAATCGAGCGATACTCCCATGTCATGCACATCGTGTCCAACGTGACCGGCAAGCTTGCCAAGGATAAAGATTTTTTCGACGCCTTCCTGTCGTGCCTGCCGGCCGGTACCGTATCCGGCGCCCCGAAGCTGAGGGCGATGGAAATTATCGCCGAACTGGAAAACGAGGCGCGAGGAGCCTATGCCGGCGCGATCGGCTACCTGGGCTTTTCGGGCAATCTCGACACCTGCATCACGATCCGGACGATCATTTTCAAGCATGGCAAAGCTTACGTCCAAGCCGGGGCGGGCATCGTGTGGGATTCCGTGCCGGAGAAGGAATACGAAGAGACGGTCAACAAGGCGAAAGGCATGCTCAAGGCGATTCGCGCGGCGGAGGCGGTGTTCGCGCCGGCTCCGGCCCGGAAGCTGGCTGCCGCGGCGTACGACCGCCGCACCAATCTCGACTACGATTGAATCTTGGAGGGCGAAAAGATGGAGACGAACACGCAAGCGATTTCGATGCCGCTCGCGCTCGCCCGGGTCGTGGGCGGCGGGGATTTGGCGCTTGGCGAAGCGCGCGAGGTGATGAGCCTCATCATGAAAGGCGAAGCGACGCCGGCTCAAATCGCCGGTCTGGTCGTCGCGCTGAGGATGAAAGGCGAAACGGTCGACGAAATTACCGGTTTTGCCGAAGCGATGCGCACATTCGCCAGCCGGGTCCGCGCGGAAAGCCGCGATTTGCTCGATACGTGCGGAACGGGAGGTTCCGGCATTCATAAATTCAACATTTCCACGTCGTCCGCCGTCATTGCGGCGGCGGCCGGCGTCCGCGTGGCGAAGCACGGCAACCGCGCCATGTCCGGCAAAGCCGGCAGCGCCGACGTGCTGGAGGCGCTCGGCGTTCAGATCGGATTGACGCCGGAGCAGGCCGCCGAGTGCCTCGAACGGACGGGGATTTGCTTTATGTTCGCGCAGGCGTTCCACCCGGCGCTCAAGCATGCCGCGGTTCCGCGAAAGGAGCTGGGCGTGCGGACGATTTTCAACATGCTCGGCCCGCTGGCCAATCCGGCCGGCGCGGACCGGCAGCTGATGGGCTTGTACGACCGCTCGCGCACGGAAACGGTCGCCCGCGTGCTGGAGCGTCTCGGACTCGTTCGGGCGCTCGTCGTCGGAAGCCATGACGGACTCGACGAAATCAGCATTTCGGCGCCGACGCAAGTATCCGAGCTGAAGGACGGAACCGTGACCACGTACGATATTACCCCGAGCAGCTGGGTCTGAAGACGGTGCCGCTCAGCGAAGTGAAGGGCGGAGACGCGAGGGAAAACGCCGCGATCATCCGCCGGGTGCTCGGCGGGGAACGAAGCGCCTACCGCGATGTCGTGCTGCTCAACGCGGGGGCCTGCATCTATGTGGCGGGGCGCGCCGATACGCTTGCGGACGGCGTTCGGGCGGCGGCGGAAACGATCGATTCGGGCAAAGCCCAAGCGAAACTGGAGCAATGGATTGCGACGACGGGAGAAGTGAGCCATGTTTCTTGATCGAATAGTCGAAACGAAAAAAAACGAGGTCGAACGGCTGCGCGAAACGCTCGCGCTGGCGGACGCGGAACGCGCCATTTCGGAACTTCCCGCTTGCCGCGGCTTTGAAAAAGCGTTAAGATCGGAGAATCGGCGCCGTTCCGTCGGCCTCATTGCCGAGGTAAAGAAGGCAAGTCCTTCCAAAGGGCTCATTCGCCCCGATTTCGATCCGGCGAAGCTGGCCCGCATGTACGAGACGGCCGGGACGGATTGCATCTCCGTGCTTACCGACGTCGAGTATTTTCAAGGCTCGAACGATTATTTGGCGCAGGTGCGCGAAGCGGTAAGCGTGCCGCTGCTGCGCAAGGACTTTACGATCGACGAGAGGCAAATATACGAAGCGCGCCTCGTTGGCGCC
This sequence comes from Cohnella algarum, assembly GCF_016937515.1. NCBI lineage: Bacteria > Bacillati > Bacillota > Bacilli > Caryophanales > Paenibacillaceae > Cohnella > Cohnella algarum. The sequence continues at coordinate 5,416,002 of NZ_JAFHKM010000002.1, read as the reverse complement.
GACGCGATTTTGCTGATCGCGGCAATATTGACGAAACGCCAGCTTGCCGATTTTCACGACCTCGCCCGCGCTCTCGGGTTGGACGTGCTCGTGGAAGTGCACGACCGGGAAGAGCTGGAGACGGTGCTGGACATCGGCAAGGCGACGCTCATCGGCGTGAACAACCGCGATTTGCGCACGTTCAAGACGGATCTTGCCGTGACGGAGAGGCTCATCGCGCTGCTCCCGCCGAACGTCGTCGCGGTTAGCGAAAGCGCCATTTCAACGCCGGACGATATCGCGTTCGTTCGCGGGGCGGGCGCCCAGGCCGTGCTTGTCGGCGAGCATTTCATGAGGCAGGAAGATCCGGGCGAAGGCGTGCTCGCCTTGCTGGGACCCGTGACGAACGGGGGCGCGGCCAAGTGAGCGGCCCGGTTCGCGAAGACGTTTCCGCGGCGGCGCCCCTCGTCAAAATATGCGGCATCCGGGAAGAAGCGACGCTGCGCGGGATGAACGGACTTCCCGTCGATTACATCGGGTTCGTCTTCGCCCGAGCCGGCGGCGGGTGACCGCCGCGCAGGCGGCGCGCCTCGCCGCGGAAGCCCGCCGCACGCGCATGGCCGGAGGTCAACCGCCGCGAATCGCCGGCGTGTTCGTCGATCCGTCGCCGGAGGAAATCGCGGCCGTCATGGCGGAAGTGCGGCTCGACGTCGTGCAGCTGCACGGCTCGGAGTCGCCCGAGCTGTGCCGCGAGGTGGCGGAGCGGTTCGGCGTCGAGGTGTGGCGCGCGCTCCCGGTCGACGAGCCGGGCGACGGCGCGGAAGCGGGTGCCGGCGGCGGCCAGGAAAGCGCCTCGGCCCGAGCTCCCGCTCCCGCCTCCGGCGAGGCCTGGCGCGGCGGCGCGGAGCCGGCGGGGCCGGACCGGCTCGACGCCTATCGCGGAGCCGTATCCGCGGTATTGCTCGACACGGCGGGAGGAGGCACGGGGCGGCCGTTCCGTTGGGATCTTATTCCCGCCTATCGGAAGAAGGCGGCCGATAACGGCCTGAAGCTGTTTGTCGCGGGCGGACTCACGCCCGATAACGTGAAGAATTTGCTTGCGGCCGGTCTGCCCGACGGCGTGGATATTTCCAGCGGCGTGGAGACGGACGGCGCGAAGGACAACGACAAAATCGCCGCATTCGCGGAAAGGGTGAAACTTTAGATCATGACGCAAACGCAGGTGCCGGACAGCGCCGGACGTTTCGGTTCGTTCGGCGGACGCTACGTGCCGGAAACGCTGATGAACGCGCTGTTCGAGCTTGAAGAGGCCTATCATCGCTACAAGGACGATCCGGAGTTTCTCGAGGAGCTTCGGTATTTGCTGAAGCAGTATTCCGGGCGCCCGACCCCGCTCTATTATGCGGAACGGCTGACGCAGCATCTCGGCGGAGCGAAGGTGTATTTGAAACGCGAGGATTTGAACCACACCGGAGCCCATAAGATCAACAATACGATCGGACAGGCGCTGCTGGCCAAACGGATGGGCAAGAAAAAAATCATCGCCGAAACCGGAGCCGGCCAGCACGGAGTCGCTTCTGCGACCGTCGCGGCGCTGCTCGGTCTCGAGTGCAAGGTGTTCATGGGCGAGGAAGACACGAAGCGCCAGCAGCTCAACGTATTCCGGATGCAGTTGCTCGGTTCGGAAGTCGTCCCCGTCACAAGCGGAACGCGGACGCTCAAGGACGCGTGCAACGAAACGCTGCGCTATTGGGTCAGCCATGTGGACGATACGTATTACATTCTCGGATCCGTGACGGGACCGCACCCGTATCCGATGATGGTGCGCGATTTTCAGCGCGTCATCGGGCTGGAAACGAAGGACCAGATGCTCGAAACCGAGGGCCGTCTGCCCGACGCGATCGTGGCGGCGGTCGGCGGCGGCAGCAACGCGATGGGCATCTTCCACCCGTTCGTGGACGATGCGTCCGTTCGCCTGATCGGGGTCGAGGCGGCCGGGCGCGGGGTCGACACCGAGGAACACGCGGCGACGATGACCAAGGGGCGGCCGGGCGTTTTCCAAGGCTCGATGAGCTACGTGCTGCAGGACGAAGGCGGCCAGGTGCTGCCCGCGCACTCGATTTCGGCGGGGCTGGACTATCCCGGCATCGGGCCGGAGCATTCGTACCTGAAGGATACGAACCGCGCCGAATACGTGCCGATTACCGACGCCGAGGCGCTCGAAGCGCTCCAGCTGCTGTCCAGGCTGGAAGGCATCATTCCGGCGCTGGAATCCGCGCATGCAGTCGCGCATACGCTGAAGCTGGCTCCGACGATGGGCAAGGACGAAACGATCGTCGTCAGCCTATCCGGACGGGGAGACAAAGACGTAGAATCGATCATGCAGTACCTGGGAGGTGCCGAATCGTGAGCGTAGCGACGACGAACGCCATCGACGCTGTGTTCGCCGAACTGAAGGCGAAAGGCGAGACGGCGATCATTCCGTTTCTGACGATGGGAGATCCGGACCTCGAAACGTCCGTCTCCCTCGTCCAGGCGGCGGAAGCGGCCGGCGCGCATATGATCGAGCTCGGCGTCCCGTACTCCGATCCGCTGGCCGACGGTCCGGTCATCCAGCGGGCTTCGGAGCGGGCCCTGAGGCACAGCGTTTCCCTCGCCGACTGCATGTCCGTCGCGGCGAAGGCGCGCGAACGCGGCGTCGGCATGCCCTTCATTCTGTTTACTTATTTCAACCCGGTGCTGCAATTCGGCCTCGACCGCTTCTTCGAGCAGTTGAAGGCGAACGATTTCAGCGGCGTCATCATTCCGGATTTGCCGCTCGAAGAGGACGAGGAAACGAGGCAAAAGGCGGAGGCGGCCGGCATTCATCTCATTCCGCTCGTCGCGCCGACGTCGGACGCCCGGGTCGAGCGCATTGCGGCGCGGGCTCGCGGCTTCGTCTACTGCGTTTCCTCGCTCGGCGTTACCGGCGTCCGGTCGGAATTTTATTCGGGGATCGACAAGTTTCTGGCGACGGTGCGGGGCGCGGCAAACGTGCCGATCTGCGTCGGCTTCGGCATCTCGTCCCGCGAGCAGGTGGAGCAGCTGTCGTCGTCGTGCGACGGCGTCATTGTCGGCAGCGCCATCGTCCGCAAAGTGGAAGAAGCGCTGCCGCTGCTGACGGCTACGGAAGCCGGCAAGCGCCGCGAAGGACTGGAAGCCGTGCAGGCGTTCATCGCCGGCTTGAAGCCGCGGAGCTGAGTCTCGCTGCGGAAATAGAAGAAACGAATCGGGCTTGCGCAGTCGGCGCAGGCCCGATTTTCGATCCGGCCGGCCGAATTTCGGAGCGGCCGATTCCCCCCTTGGCATCTGTACAGGGGTTGCGCAATGTGTCAAAATAGAAGCATATCGCACGTCGGAGCGCGCAGCGCTCTTTTTCAATGTCACAAAAGCGGAAATCAGGAGGAACCCCGATGCAACCCAAACCGAATATCGTCCATTTGCCGGTTTACCAGCCCGGCAAGCCTGTCGAAGAAGTCAAGCGCGAGCTTGGACTGACCGAAGTCATCAAGCTCGCTTCCAACGAAAACCCGTTCGGCAGCTCGCCGGCGGCGCTCGAAGCGATTAAAAACGAGCTGGGCAACATCAGCATTTATCCGGACGGGGCAGCCGTGGAGCTGACCGCCGCCCTGGCCCAATATTTGAACGTCGACCCGGATCAAATCATTCTCGGCTGCGGTTCGGACGAAGTGATTCTGATGATCGCCCGCGCGTTTCTGCTTCCGGGGGACGAGACGATCGCGGCCGATCAGACGTTCCCGCAATACAAGCACAACGTCGAGATCGAAAACGGCGTGTTCGTCGAGGTCCCGCTTCGCGAAGGCACGCACGATCTGAAAGCGATGCTCGACAAAGTGAACGACAAGACGAAAATCGTCTGGATCTGCAACCCGAACAACCCGACCGGAACGATCGTCACCCAGGACGAAGTCGAATGGTTTTTGTCCAAAGTGCCGCAAAGCGTCATGGTCGTGCTGGACGAAGCGTACTGCGAATATATCGACGATCCGGAATTCCCGGACGGCCTCGCCCTGCTGAAAAAGTATCCCAACCTCGTGCTGCTTCGCACGTTCTCGAAAATTTACGGGCTGGCTTCGCTTCGCATCGGATACGGCATCGGACGCGCGGAGGTGATCCGTTCGATCAACCAGGTGCGCGAACCGTTCAACACGTCGCGATTCGGGCAAGCCGCCGCGCTCGCGGCGCTGCAGGACCAAGCGTTCATCGACGGCTGCCGGAAGGCCAACAAGGAAGGGCTCGCTTACCTGCGGTCGGAATTCGACCGGCTGGGTCTGTCCGCGTTTCCCGCTTACGGCAACTTTATTATGGTCGATGTGGGGCACCCGGCAGGCGAGGTGTTCGACGCGCTGCTGCGCAAAGGGATTATCGTTCGCGCCGGCCACAAGAAATATCCGACGCACCTGCGCATAACCGTAGGCAGCGCCGAGCAAAACGCGAAAGTCGTCGCCGCGCTGGAAACCGTTCTCCAACAATTCGGGGCGCGGGTGTAGCGAATGGCGGCGGATCTCGACGGCTTTATCCAACAAGGGGAAACAACCGCCCCGCCGAAAATCCGCATCGCCGTTTTCGGCGTCGGACTGATCGGGGGCTCGCTTGCGCTGTGCTGGAAGGGAAAGCCGGGGTATGAAATCGTCGGACATTCGATCAACCCGGCTTCGGTTCGAAAATACGAGCGGCTCGGAGTGGTCGACGTCGGCACGACGTCGATCGCCGAAGCGGCTGCGGATGCGGACTTTATTTTTCTGTGCGTGCCGGTCGGACGCCTGAACGATTATATCGAACAGTTGGCGAAGCTGCCGCTGAAGCCCGGCTGCGTCATCACCGACGTCGGCAGCACGAAGGCGTCCGTCGTCGCGTTCGCCGAGCGGCTTGAGCTTGGCGGCGCGGCTTTCATCGGCGGCCATCCGATGGCCGGATCGGAGCGCAGCGGCGTCGAGGCGGCGTCGCCCGACCTGTTCGAGAACGCCTACTACGTGTTGACGCCAACGGATCGGACGCCGAGCGGGGCGCTGGAACGGCTGGAGGAGCTGCTGCGCTGGACCCGGGCGAAAATCGTGAAAACGGACTCCAAGATGCACGACGACATTGTCGGCGCCATCAGCCATTTGCCGCATATTATTGCGGTTGCGCTCGTGAACCAGATCGCCGCCTACAACGATTCGAACGATCTGTACCGCAGCCTGGCGGCGGGCGGCTTCCGCGACATTACCCGCATCGCTTCGAGCGATCCGACGATCTGGCGCGATATTTTGCTCAACAACAAGGAAGTGCTGTTGAAGCTGCTGGACGATTGGCGGCTCGGCATCGACAAGTTCGCGGCGCTGCTCGAAGCCGGGGACGGAGACGGAGTAGCGGAACAGTTCCGCAGCGCCGGGGCGTTTCGCAACCAGCTTCCCGAACGGCGCAAGGGCATGATTTCTTCGCTGCACGAATGCTATGTCAACGTTCCCGACCAGCCGGGAATCATCGGCAAAATCGCGACCGAGCTCGGCCAGGAGAAAATCAATCTGAGCAATCTGCATATCATCGAGAGCCGCGAGGACGTTCCCGGCGTATTGCGCCTGTCGTTCCGGCAGCAGGACGATCTCGACCGAGCGGTCGGACTGCTTCGATCGCTTGGGCATGAAGTGTTTTTCTGAAAATAAGCGGCGCCGCCTCCGGATCGGGGAGATTCGGGCGGGCCGCTTTTTCTGTCGTATGGGATAAGTTTAAGTCCTTCGCGTCCTTAAGAGGCGTATGCGGGAGCCTTAAGGGAAGGCGGAGGGGGCGTTCAAGCGGAGGGATTCGGAGGGGGACCGTCCAAGCGAAGGAAGGAGCATCCAAGCGGAGGGAGGCCTATGTTGGATTTCGTCCAATCAAGGGAGCGGAAAACGAGGAAATCGTTGCCTAGAGTGGATTATATCCAATGAGGGACTCGGAATTTGGACAAAAACGCTAATAAGGCCTCGCCAGATTGGACAAAATCCAACGAAGCCGAAATGTATCTCAAAAAAGCCGAATTAGGTTGGATAAAATCCAACCAAGCTTAGGCGAACCCATTTGCGTCATCCCCGGCCAATCCTGCATCCTCCGTCCAATCCCGCATACTCCTGCCCATTCCTGCATTACCCTCGTTCGAATCCTCGCCAGGAATACGGCCAAGTGCCAGTCGCTGCCTTCTCTCGTACAATTGCCCGTAATCCCCGTTCGCGAGCGGAGGAAGTCTGAACGCGAATAACGCATAATCGTGACGCAAGCCCGACGTATTCGAGACTTCGGTCGCGTTCCATCCCATTACAGGGTGTGAAATCATACCGTCGAGAAGATCCAATTGCCAACGAAAAAAATCGTGCAACAAATCAAGGCTTGCGAACGTTTTATGGTTAAGGAATAACTTTTCTATTGCGCTTCCCGCATTACCCGGGATATTCGGAATCACGGCATGCGTCATAAGGCCGCCCATTGGATCACAAACAAAAAACGCCACTCAAGGAGTGGCGCGAGCGTTACGTCGAACGCTCAGATATTGGATAGGAGTGGAGAGAAACCATACTGTACTTTTATTATATGTATCCGTTTTCATTTTGTCAATAAGCGTTTTCATTATTTTTGAAGCGTTTTCGAAATTTTTATTGCGACATTCGCTTCAAGGACCTCGAATCGGTTCCATTCGCCAAAAAAGCATTTTTAGAATTTTTTAAGCTTTGCGCTCTTCGCGGTGTGTTACAATAGCAAATAGCCTATGTAAAATAATGGGGTTGTGTGGAAGATGCGCGCTTCGCGCAACTTTTTCGTTTATGGCCGGTATATTGGTATAAGCCGGCTGCAAGCGAATCCCTGCACAAGAGGGGAGGCTCGCAGGGTCGATGACCGATTCGCAACTGATTCGGGAAATCAAGGACGGAAACGTTGAACTTTATTCGGAATTAATGACGCGTTACCAGAAGAAGATTCTTTCATTTATATACCATATGCTGCGCAGCGCCAAGCTGGAGCTGCTCGCGGAAGACTTGTGCTCCGAAACGTTTTACAAAGCGTACCGCAGCTTGCACTCGTTTCGGGAAGTGGACGCTTCGTTCGCGACCTGGCTGTATACGATCGCGCGAAACACCGTTCTGAGCGAGCTTCGGAAGCAGAAGGCCGCCCACATGTCGCTGGACGACTCCGCATACATACCCGCCGCTCCTCCGGAGGCGACCCCGGAAATGGCTCTTTTGCGAAACGAGAAAGTGTTGAAGGTGCGGGAAGCGATCAACAATTTGCCGGAGAAGCAGCGTTCCGCTCTCATTCTACGCGAGTACGAAGGCATGGACTATCAAGAAATCGCGGGCATATTGGGACAGACGGTGAGCGCCGTCAAATCGTTGCTCTTTCGGGCCAGGGCCAGCGTCAAGACGCAAATGGAATCTTATTTTAGCGAGCCGGTTCTGCTGAAGGATATTGAGGAGATGAAATCGCGATGAAGACCGGGTGCGATCTGATACGATTGAAATTCAGCGATTACTGCGAAGGATCCGCCTCCGAATCGGAGCGGCGCCAGGTCGAGGAGCATTTAAGCTCTTGCGCCTGCTGCTTCGAGGAATATCGACTCTGGGAGGAAAGCGCCAGCCTGATCCGGTCGCTGCCGATGGACGAGGAATTCGAGAATTATTTGGAAAAATCGGTTAACCTCGAGGAAATGAACCGCAACGTCATGAACCGGATTTACGCCGAGCAAAATTGGTTCATGCCCGCCGTGCAGCGCTCTTACGCATTCGGAAGGGCGTTCCGCATCCGGGTCGCCGGATTGCTTGCCTCCCTGCTGGCCGTGTTCGCCTGCGGGTTTCTGTACGTGCTCGCGGATCGCATGATGTCTTCCGATACCGGCAGGACGGGCGTCATGGAAACGGCCTCCGCGTTTTCCGTCGCCAGCTCGGGTTCCCGCTTGTCCGTCGACGTGCCGGTGGCAAGCTTGAGCGACCCGATCGTGCTTCACGCATCGCCCGCCTATCCCGAATATTGGATCGCTCTGTCGCTGCTCGGCGTCGTCATGACGCTTCTGGTGCTGAACTGGTTCACGAGGGTGCGGACATGAACGCCTGCATGCGGATGGGTTGGGTACGGCACGGGCTTACCGCCTGGAACAAGGCCGGGAAAATTCAAGGCACGACGGACATTCCGCTTAGCGCCGTCGGAGAGATGCAAGCCCAAAGGCTGGCGGACCGGCTGCTCCGGGAGAAAGGCTTGTGGAACGGCGTCGTCAGCAGCGATTTGAAACGCGCCGCCAAAACCGGGCAGATTTTGTCCGACCGGCTTGGCATTCCCTTTTTGACCGACCCTCGCCTGAAGGAAAGAAGCTTCGGCCAAGCCGAAGGCACGACGGAGGCCGAACGGATCGAACGCTGGGGGCCCGACTGGCGCAGGCGCGTTCCCGATCAGGAGACGGACGGCAGCGTCCGCGAACGCGGCCTTGCGTTCGTCGAGCAGTTTACCGCGAGCCACCCGGGCGAGAATTGGTTGGTCGTGACGCACGGCAGCTTTTTGGCGCAAATGCTGCAAGCGCTGATCGCGGACGCCGGCGACGGCCATATCGCGAATTTGTCCTTGACCGTTCTGGAGAGGCGGGAGGACGGATGGATTCCCCTGCTTCACAATTGTACGGCTCATTTGCGCGACGATTTCCATGAATAACGAGCGAGCGGCTTTCGGGCTGCCGCTCGTTTTTTGTTGGCCGGACGTTTAAACGGCGCGAAATCCACCGATAATGGCATATAAATCCTCCGGAAACGGGGAATGCCGATGAATTTAGCGGATATGCTCACCTATGCCGACATCGAGCAATTGACGCGCATTGCCGAAACGTATGGCTGCGAAACGAGCAGCCACTCGAAGCACGAGTTGATCCAATCGATTTTGTCGACGGTGCAAAGACGGGAGGCAATCGCGCAAAGGGTGGACGGAATGAGCGAGGAAGACTTGCGGCTTCTGAATTCGCTTCTGTTCGAGCCCAGGGAGCTGTACAGCCTGGAAGATTTGACGGCCAGGGCTTTGTGGACGGCATCCGATACGAATGCCCGGGCGTCCGTGCCGGCGGCGGAACCCGCGGCTGTCAAGACGGCTCCGGCGCCGAAAGGGCGCGCTTCGAAATCCGGAAGCGGCCGCCGAAAAGGGAAAGCGGCGAGCGAGGCGCCTCCCGTACCCGATCATTCGGCCCGGCAGGCAATCGCCAGGTTCAAGCGGTTCGGATGGCTGTTCAACGGTTTTACGCAGCATACCCGTTACATGTTACAGGTGCCGGAAGACGTCAAAAGCCGGCTTGCCGACGTTCTGGACGAGCGGTTTCGCAATCGGCTGGACGTCCGCGAAGAGCCCGGCGTCTACCGGGACGAGCGGAACCTGCTATGCGAGGATGCCGTTCTGTTTTTGCGCTACGTGCGCGATCACGACATTTTGCTGACCTCGGAAGGCTATCTGTACAAAAGGCAGCTCGGACAGCTGCTCGAGTCTTTGTCCGTAACGGAAGCTTTGCCGGGAAAAACCGCTTGGCGATTCGGGTACGGGCGCCGTTTTCGGGAATATCCCGAGCGATTCTCGCTTCTCTACGATTTTTGCTGCCAGGAAAATTGGGTAAGGGAAAGCGGGGAGAGACTGGAATTAACGGAGGCGGGGCTGCTCGCGGCGGGCGGCGGACGGCCGATCGAACCGGCGGAGATGTATCGTTTCTGGCTGCGGAGCTACCGGGGGCCGATTCCGAACGTGCTGCCTTTGGCCCAATGGACGATGCGTCTGGCGGCGGATTGGACGACGACGGCATCGCTCGCGTCCGTGCTGCTTCCGCTCGTTCGTCCCTACTATTACGATACGGCGGAAGACGTGCTGCACTTGCGGATTTTGAAAATGATGATGCATCTGGGCCTGCTGCGGTGGGGAGAGACGAACGACGGGGTGCCGCTCGTTCGGCTGACGCCTATCGGAAAAAGCGCGATGAAAGAAAAGGTTTAGATTTAACCAATATCGAGGATCGGCAAGGGGCTATTGACCTGAACGGAGACGGCAGCGATGAATATGCTTTAAGGGGAGCCGACAGATAGAGCCCTATCGCCGGATTTTGGAGGTGCAACCGATGGACATGAAAATCGCCTATGAGACAATGCTCGGGTTGGAGGCGGAGATGGTCCTTGACGAAGCGCTGCGAAAATACCGGATGGCAAAAATCTACGAGGCAATTGACGCGGCGCTTGTCCAAGGGGATGCCGAATCGTTTCGGCGCCTGACTGACGAATTGAAGGCAATTCAACCGTAATGCCGACGGACGATCCTTCCAGCTTTCCCGATACGGCCCGACCTCCCGGCCGCCGCCACGCGCGGCGGATCGGGAGGTTGTTTGTTTCGAAAAAGAAAACGCTTTTCTGCGGACGGAATTTGCAGTAGGATGAAGAAAGGAGGATTTTACCGTTAAATAAGAGGAAGGAATGAACGAACTTGCCGCTGCTCGACATGCCGCTAAGCCAATTGCAGGCGTACGAAGGGAGAAATCCGAAGCCTTCCGATTTTGACGCCTATTGGGACCGGGCGCTCGCCGAAATGCGCGCGACGGACCCTCAATTGAAGCTGGTCCCGGCCCGCTTTCAAGTGCCTTTTGCCGAATGCTTCGATCTTTACTTTACGGGCGTTCGCGGTGCCCGAATCCATGCCAAGTACGCAAGGCCGAAAAACGCGCCCTCGCCGCACCCCGCCGTCGTTCAATTCCACGGCTATTCGGGACATGCCGGAGATTGGGTTTCCAAGCTCGGCTACGCCGCGTTGGGCTTTTCCGTCGCGGCGATGGACGTGCGCGGCCAGGGCGGGCAGTCCGAGGATGCGGGAGGCGTCAAGGGAAATACGCTGCGGGGCCATATTATCCGCGGGGTCGACGACGATCCGGACAACCTGCTGTTCCGTCATGTTTTTCTGGATGCGGCGCAGCTTGCCGGCATCGTCATGGAATTGCCGGAAGTGGACGGCGGCCGCGTCGCCGCGATGGGAGCGTCCCAAGGCGGAGGGCTGACGCTCGCGTGCGCGGCGCTGGAGCCGCGGATCGCCAAGCTCGCGCCGATCTATCCGTTTTTGAGCGATTATCGGCGCGTTTGGGAGATGGACCTGGCCAAGGACGCCTACGAAGAGCTCAAAACGTATTTCCGTCTGTTCGATCCGCTGCATGAGCGGGAGAACGAATTTTTCGAGCGGCTCGGCTACATCGACGTCCAGCATCTCGCTTCGCGGATCCGCGGGGACGTGCTGATGGCGGTCGGGCTGATGGATTCGATTACGCCGCCTTCGACTCAATTCGCGGCCTACAACAAAATTACGGCCCCCAAGCAGCTGGCGGTCTATCCGGATTTCGGGCACGAGGGCCTGCCGGGAATCGACGAAAAGATCATGACCTTTTTCGGCTCGCTGCTCTAAAACGTTATGCAAAGGAAGAATGCACGGCATGAAATTCAGTGAATTCGATTCGCTTACCTGGCCGGGGCTGCAAATGTACTTCGATACATGCCTGCTCCCGGTAACCGGCCTTACCGGAAGGGAGACGCCGGCGGAAATGACGGACAAGGCGGCGGCCGTCGGGGACTGGCTGTCCCCGCTCGAAACGGCGTTCAAAGGCCGGGCCGTCACGCTGCCCGCGTATCATTATTTCGACGCGGAAGCGTCGGCCGACGGGGAGCTTCTGGAGCGGCGCTGCGATGCGCTTAAGGCCGCCGGCTTCCGCTTCGTCGTGGTCGTTTCCGGAACGGCGGGCTTGCTGAAGGCATTGCCGGCCTCGGCCGATTTGCTCGTTCAGCCCGCCCGTCCGGAAGAGAGGCCCGATGCGGAAGCGATCTGCAGGCCGGTCGCAGCCCTGTGGAAAGACGCATAATTTTCCACGTTTGGGGAATACCAATTACCGTCTCCACAAGTCCGACAAATGTGACAAATTTGAAACATTTTTGACCTGCGTTTTCACACAAGCCGGTTATTCGTCTTGGCAATTGTTGACGCCCCCATATGCGTGTACTATTATAAATTATGTCTTGTGAACAGTAAGGCAATGTCCATGGTGGACAGCGACATTGGTGGGCAAAGGGGGTAGAACAATGGAACATAACGAGCAGCACGAGGCCGCGCATAAGCCGATCAAACGCCAGGAAATGACAAGACGTCAATTTCTGTCCTATACGCTGGGCGGCGCGACCGCATTTATGGCCGGCGGCGCCATCCTTCCGATGCTTCGTTTCGCCGTCGATCCGCTTCTCCAGAAGAAAACGGAAACCGGCTTCGTGAAGGTCGTCGAAGAAGCCAAGGTGACGCAGGATCCGCAAAAGATTTCGTTCAAGATCCATCAGGTGGACGGATGGTACGAGAGCGATCCGCAGTTGGAAGCGTACATCGCGAAAGGCAACGACAACAAGATCTTTGCGCTGTCGCCGGTGTGCAAGCACTTGGGGTGCACGATCAGCTGGGGCACGGAGAAGCCGGACGAATATCACTGTCCTTGTCACGGGGCACGGTATACGAAAGACGGCAAAAATCTGGCGGTAGCGCCCAAGGCGCTCGACGAGTACGAGGTCAAGATCGAAAACGGGTGGGTGTACCTCGGACCGCTAGTATCGAATACGCGCACGTAGAAGGAGGGCGTTTCGTCCCATGTTTAAAAGCATGTATAACTGGATTGACGAGCGTCTCGACGTTACGCCGTTGTGGCGCGATATCGCGGACCACGAGGTGCCGGAGCACGTCAACCCGGCGCATCACTTCTCCGCATTCGTCTATTGCTTCGGCGGATTGACGTTCTTCATTACCGTCATCCAAATCCTTTCGGGGATGTTTCTGACCATGTATTATGTGCCGGACATTATCAACGCTTACTACAGCGTCGATTACCTCCAGCATCAGGTAGCCTTCGGCGCGATCGTCCGGGGCATGCACCACTGGGGAGCGAGTCTGGTTATCGTTATGATGTTCCTACATACCCTTCGCGTATTTTTCACCGGTTCTTACAAAGCGCCGCGCGAAATGAACTGGGTCGTCGGAATGCTCATTTTCTTCGTCATGCTGGGCCTTGGCTTCACGGGCTATTTGCTGCCGTGGGACAACAAGGCGTACTTCGCGACCAAGGTCGGCATGGAAATCGCCGGTTCGGTTCCTTGGATCGGCGGGTACATCAAGGAGTTGCTGGCTGGGGGCACGATCGTCGGCGCGCAAACGCTCACGCGTTTCTTCGCGATCCACGTCTTCTTCCTGCCGGGCCTGCTGCTTACGCTGCTAGCTGCGCACTTCTTCATGATTCGAAAACAGGGCATCTCCGGGCCGCTGTAAGAAAGAGGGGAGTGGCAAGCTTATGGCACACGGACACGGATCCAAATCCGATGAAAAAGTCGTTTATATCGGCGATTCCCGCATTCGCAAGGGCAAGGGCTTTCAGACGCCTCCGGACTATACGGCTTTCCCCGGAAAGTCCGAAGCGTTCATCCCGAACTTCCTGCTCAAGGAATGGATGGCCGGCGTCGTCGTTCTGGTCGGCTTTCTCGTTCTGACGATCGCTCATCCGGCTCCGCTCGGTTACCCGGCGGATCCGATGAACGGATCGTTCATCCCGATGCCGGACTGGTACTTTCTGTTTATTTACCAGCTGCTCAAGTATCATTACGCATCCGAAAGCTACATCGTGCTCGGCACGATCGGGATTCCGGGGATCGCGTTCGGAGCTCTGCTCCTCGCGCCGTTTCTCGATACCGGCAAGGAGCGCCGCTTCTACCGCCGTCCGATCGCTTCCTCGCTGATGATCGTTTCGCTGGTCGCCTGCGTATACCTGACCTGGGTATCCTGGGATCACTACCAGCATGAACTCGAGAAAAACGGCGTCGTCCCCGAGCATATCGAACGCGAGGAGAGATCGCGCGAATCGATCGAACAGGGCAAGGGGCGATTTATCGCCGGCAAGGAGAACGTCGTGGCGCTCGTCAACCCCGACGATCCCGCGTTCAGCATCATGCAGGAAGCGCAATGCATCGCCTGCCACGGCGCGGAGCTCGAAGGCGGAGGCGCGCCGTCGCTTCGCGGCATCGGCGACACGATGTCGAAGGAAGAGCTCGTCGACATCATCACGAACGGCGCGGGCGAAGGCGCGATGCCGGCGTTCGGAGAGGGTAAAGGCGGACCTGCCGAACTGACGAACGAGCAAATCGACCAAATCGCCACCTGGCTTTCGACGCAGAAGGCCGAAGCGGCGGAATAAAGACGAACCACGAGCAGACCTGACCGGAAACGGTCAGGTCTTTTGCAACGATTCGAAGCGTTTCGGCGCGTCGTTTCAATCGAGAGGAGACAAGGCATGAGCTGGAAATGGTTTTTGTCCCGGGGATGTTTGCTGCACCCGACGACGCTGACGCTGCTGATGATTTTTTACGTTCCCGGCACGGTTTACGGTTATATCTGGTACGGGGGACAGCTCCAGGACACGTGGGAAACGCATCCGTTGTGGCAGCTTCCGTTCGTGCCGGACAGCCCGACGGCGTCGCTGTTTTTCGCGATCGCCGTTTTGTGGCTTTGGCTGCGGCCGAAACCGACGGGCGGCGGATTTTGGGGCGGCGTTCGCGCCATCGTCGAAGCGCTGGCGGTCGTCACGTCGATCAAATACGGCATTTGGGCGACGGCCGTCATTTTCGCGGGAGCGGCGCTCGGCGACCAGCTCGTCTGGCAAGACTGGATGCTCGTCGCGTCCCATACCGCGATGGCCGTCTGCGCATGCGCGTACGCCCGGTTTTTCCGGTTCGGCGGATGGGCGCTCGGCGCGGCGGCGTTCTGGACGTTTTTGAACGACACCGTCGACTACGGGTACGGCGTTTACCCTTATTTGCCGAGGCAGCTCGATCCCGCTTATTTGCAGGAAGTCGCCCTGTTTACGTTCCTGTTGACCGCCTTCAGCGTCATGGCCGGCGGCCTGTTTCGCTATCTCGATACGATTCGCGGCATCCCGGCTTCGGCGGATTCGAACCGGTTCTAAGCGTGGACATCCCCTCATAAGGTAAGGCAGGAGGGGGATGTCCATGGTTTGCGCTGATTCGTTATCGACAAATCGGAACCGCCGCCGTCAAAGACGAAACGGCAGATGGTCCCGATTCCTTCATATGTGCGGGCTTCGGCTCATGCCGCTGCTGGCGCTGGCGGCCGTACTGCTCTTTTCGGCGGCCGCCGGCGCGAAAGCCGCAGGCGACGCTCCCGAACGGTCCGCCGGCGCGGACGCTTCTTCGACCGCTCAGGCCGCCGACGATCAGGCGGTGAGGGCGTTCCGAAACGCGGCCGAAGCGCTGTACAAAGCGGTAGGCGAAGGGGACAGGCTTGCCGCCGCCCGTTCGCTGCAGGAAGCGGAACTTCGGCTGCGAAAATTGCCGATGACGGCGATCGCCACGGCGGAGGGGATCCAGGCGCTCGCCGACAGCGTCGCCAAGATGAAGCGGGCGATGGCCGCCGTCTCGCAAGACGCCAAACGGATTCAGACATCTGCGGCGGAATTGCGGCTTGCGGCGGATGCCCTTGCCGAGCCGCGAAAGCCGCTGTGGCTTCAATATCGTCCGGTGCTGCGGGAAGACGTAAGCGTATTGGAACGAGAGCTTGGCGCAAGCCCGGGGCGCGTAACGAAGGAAGCGCAAGCGGCATGGAACGGCCTGGCGGATCATTACCGGCTCATTCGGACGGCGGTCGCGCTGCAAAGAGAGCCTTACGTCGTCGAGCGGGGGGATGCGGTCATTCGCTACGCGGACCGGCTGTTGCGGTCGGAGACGCCCGACCCGAAGCTGCTCGGGGAGCTGATCCCGCCTTTGCGGGAAGCGATGGAGGGATTGTTCCCGCCCGAAGGGGAGCGGCCCGCGACCGTCCCGGCGGTGGTGCCTCCTCCCTGGGGGTTCAGCGCGACGCTGGGCTCGATCATCGTGGCGATCTTGACCTGGGCCGGATGGAGGCGGTTCCGTTTCGACCGCTCGCATCCGAATTACGGTTCGGACCGGGAGCGCAAGGACGCGGCCGACCGTTGGTTCAAGTCGCTTCTTCGCCTTCCCGGAAGCCTTCGCCGAGCACGTCATGCACGTCGCTGATCACGATAAAAGCCTGTCTGTCATGCTGGCGGACGAGGCTTTTTAATTTGCGGATTTCGAAGCGGCTGACGACGCAGTACAGCATCGTTTTCGGCTCGCCCGAATAGCCGCCGACGGCGGGCATGAGCGTGACGCCCCGGTCCAGTTCCCTGGCGATCGTCTTGGCGAGCTGCTCCGGCGATTTGCACAGCACGGTGAACGCCTTGGCCGAATACGCCCCTTCCTGGATAAAGTCGATCACCTTGGAGGCGATAAAAACGCTGACGAGCGTATAGAGAACCCGCTCCTTCGGAATGAAAAACAACGAGGCGCCGATGATGACGATATCCATCGCCAAAATGATTTGCCCGATGCTGAATCCCCGCCACCGCTGCACGATCCGGGCGATGATATCGACCCCGCCGGTCGTGCCCCCCGACCGGAAGACGAGGCCGAGCCCGGCTCCGAGCGTAACCCCGGCATACAGCGCGACGAGAAAAAAGTCGTACTCCGTCGCGAACGGCCGAATCCACCCGAGCGCGATGACGCGCTCCCATATCCATAAAAACAAGGACAGGAGCACGGTGCCGCCGACCGTGAAGACCATCGCGCTTTTGCCGAGCTGACGCCAGCCGATGAGGAACAGCGGCAGGTTGATGAGCAGGGTGGACAGCCCGGTCGGCCAACCTGCCGCATAGTGCAGCAGCACCGCGATTCCCGTCACGCCGCCTTCCATCAGCCGGTTGGGCAAAATGAAGTACTCCAGCCCGAAGGCGTAAATGGCCGTTCCCGCAATCAGAACGAGCCAGGATCGGACCGAATCTTCCAAGCGTTTGTTGTTCACAAGCCGTCCCTCCGCCAAAAATTTGGTTTGTTTTTGAATCCGTCTTAAGCTAACATAGGGATAAGTCGAAGGATTCGTTTCCTCGACTTTTTTCGAGCAGCAGTCCATAATGACAAGCAAGCCGAAGCTTGCGACGGAAAGGAACCGGTTTTATGGGAGAATCGCGCATCGCCGGCAAGCCGCTGGCCCAAAAGACCCTCGCCGATATCCAGCGCGAAGTGGACGCCTATATTTCGCAGTTTAAAGAAGGCTATTTTTCCCCGCTCGCCTTGCTCGCCCGTTTGACGGAGGAGGCCGGAGAGCTTGCGCGGGAAGTGAACCATCTTTACGGAGAAAAGCCCAAAAAACCGGACGAGGCGGAAAATTCCATCGAGATGGAGCTCGCCGACGTCCTGTTCATCGTGCTCTGCTTCGCCAATTCGCTCGGCATCGACCTGACGGAAGCGCACGACAAGGTCATGCATAAATTCAATACCCGCGATGCCGACCGCTGGACAAAGAAGGACACCGACGCTCCGTAAGCTTCATATGCTGTATCATCCCCTTTCCGAGATGAGGAGGGATGATCGGCCATGAATGGGGAAAGTTGCGTCGGGCAGGCGTACGAGGCGATACTTCGCGGAGACTTCGAAGCCGCCGCAGCCTGGTTTCTTCGCGCGGTTGAACTGGAGCCGGACAATGCATCCTATCATTATAAAGCTTCGGTCACGCTGTCGAGAAGCGGAAAGCTCGATGTCGCCATCCGCCATGCGAAGCGGGCGGCGGAGTTGGACCCTGAAGCGACGGTTTATCTTTATTATGTGCAAACGCTGGAAGCAAGACAACTGACGAGCGAGGCCAAAGCGCTGCTCGAGCGGCAGCCTCCGGCGACGGAGCTTGCGATCGGGCTGCTGAACGACGCAACGAGGCTCGATCCTTTGGATGCGGAATCGTTTCTTCTGCTCGGCATCGCCTACCGTTTGCAAGGCGATTTGGAACGTTCGCTCCAAGCGCTGCAAGAAACGCTCCAGCTTCACCCGCAGCACGAAGAGGCGAAAAAATGGCTTGACCTCGTCAAGGCGGAACGCCGCCGCAATTTGAAGCTAACGTACTTTCGCAATCATAGGAAAAGGGACAGGTGAACGGAATGTCGCAACGGATTAAAGTAGCGGTAGCAGGAAGCGCCGGCCGGATGGGCCGGGAAGTCGTCAAAATGGTGCTTGAAGATCAGGAACTGCAGCTGGTGGCGGCGATAAGCAGGTCTTCCGCGGGGGTTGACGCCGGTGCGCTGGTCGGCAAGCCCGACACCGGCGTCTTCGTGACGGACCGGCTGGACGAAGCGCTGGAGGCGGCCAAGCCCGACGTTCTGGTCGACTTTACGAACCCGAAATCGGCGGTTCCCCATACCGAGGCTTGCATCAGGCACGGCGTTCGTCCCGTCGTGGGGACGACCGGGTTCACGCCCGAGCAAATCGAACAGTTGGACAAGCTGTGCGCGGAGAAGGGCATTGGCGGACTGATCGCGCCCAATTTCTCCATCGGAGCGATTCTCATGATGAAATTTTCCGCGATGGCGGCCAAATATATGCCTCACGTGGAAATTATCGAATACCATGGCGATCAGAAGCTGGACGCGCCTTCCGGCACTTCGATCAAGACGGCGGAATGGATCGCGCAGACGAGGCAGGAGCTTCGCCAGGGCAATCCGAACGAGGAGGAAACGATCGAAGGCGCAAGAGGCGGTTATTACAACGGGTTTCGAATACATAGCGTCCGTCTTCCGGGCGTATTCGCCCAGCAGGAGGTCATCTTCGGCGGCCACGGCCAAACGCTGAAAATCCGCCATGACTCGTACGAGCGGTCCGGGTACATGCCCGGCGTCAACGCCGCGATCAAAAAAGTGATGACCGTAACCGGACTCGTGTACGGCTTCGAGCATTTTCTCGACTAATTTATAGAGTAATTTAAACCGATCGAACGTGGAGGGGAACGGACGATGATGCAAATCGCATTGATAGCCCACGACCGAAAAAAAGACGAAATGGTCAACTTCACGATCGCCTACGAGCATGTGCTCAAGCCGCACAAGCTGTATGCGACCGGAACGACGGGCACCCGCATTATGGAAAACACGTCGCTTAACGTGCACCGGTTCATGTCCGGTCCGCTCGGCGGCGACCAGCAAATCGGAGCGCTGGTGGCGCAAAACGAGATGGATCTCATCATCTTTTTGCGGGATCCGCTGATGGCCCAGCCGCACGAGCCGGACATTATAGCGCTGCTTCGCCTGTGCGACGTGCAGGGCATTCCGGTCGCGACGAACGTCGCGACGGCCGAGCTGCTCGTCAAATCGCTGGAGCGCGGCGACTTCGCGTGGCGCGAGCTTGTGCACAAATACAAGCCGGGACTGGAAGAATGAGCGAACGTACGGAATTCGGCCTTGATTTGCTGGCGTTCGGCGCGCACCCCGACGATGTCGAAATCGGAATGGGCGGCACGCTGATCAAAGCGGCGGCAAGCGGGCAGAGAACGGGCATCGTCGATTTGACGCGAGCCGAAATGAGCTCGAACGGCGACGTAGCGACCCGCAAGCGGGAGGCGGATGCCGCGACGGCCGTTCTCGGCCTCGCCGTCCGGGACAATCTCGAGCTGCCCGATCGCGGGCTTTCGGCAAGCGATTCCTCGCAAGTCGGCAAAATCGTGGCGGCCATTCGCCGGTATCGTCCGCGCGTCGTCTTCGCGCCCTATTTCGCGGACCGCCATCCGGACCACGTCATGTGCAGCCGTATGGTGGAGGAAGCGGCGTTCAACGCCAAGCTGCGCCGCTACATGCCGGAGCAAGCCGCGTGGACGGTGGACATGCTGTATTATTATTTTATCAACGATATGCATGCTCCCCAATTCGTCGTCGACGTCACCGACGTGCACGAACGCAAAATGGAGGCGCTGCGGGCGTACCGTTCGCAATTCGAGCCTGCCGGAGATTTGCGCGACTGGGTGCCGACTCCGCTGACGATGGGGTACCTCGACAACGTGGCGGCGCGGGACAAGCTGTTCGGACAAGCCCGCAAATTCGTTTTTGCGGAAGGCTTCATCGCGAAAGGGCCGATAAGCCTGGATCGTTTTTGACGCCGCGGCAGCGGATTCGTTTGTGTCAAGAAAGCAAGCATTCGGGGAATAGGATGTAGAAAGGAGGAGAGGGAATGGATCGGCCGCTCAAAATCGGCATCACCTGTTATCCATCGCTCGGGGGTTCCGGCGTCGTGGCGACCGAACTCGGCAAGCTGCTCGCGGAGAAGGGCCACGAAATTCATTTCATTACGCACAGCGTGCCATTCCGCTTGGGCAAGTTCCAGCGCAACATTTATTATCATGAAGTGGAAGTTACCGATTATTACGTGTTTCGCTATCCTCCCTACGACCTTTCGCTGGCCAGCAAAATGCACCAGGTCGCGCAGCTTCAGCAGCTTGACCTGCTTCACGTTCATTATGCCGTTCCTCATGCTTTGTGCGCTTATTTGGCGAAGCAAATGTCCGGCGACCGGCTCAAGGTCGTCACCACGCTTCACGGAACGGACATTACGGTGCTGGCCCAGGACGAGTCGCTCAAGGATCTGATCCGGTTCGGCATTCAAAACAGCGATGCGGTCACGGCGGTCAGCGGGGATTTGATTCGGGAAACGCGCGAGCTTCTCGACATCGCAAGGCCGATCGAGCTGACGTACAATTTCGTGGACAAACGGGTGTATTACCCGCGGGACGTTTCGGACATGAGGGCGGATTATGCGGAGCCCGGCGAAAAAATTTTAATGCACATTTCCAATTTCCGGCCGGTAAAGCGGGCCTGCGACGTCGTGGACATTTTCGCCAGGGTGAACGAGAAAACGAAGGCGAAGCTGCTGCTTGTCGGCGAAGGTCCGGATTTGCCGAAAATTCAGGCGAAAATCGACGCGATGGGCTTGAGCCATCGGGTTTGCTACCTGGGCAAGCAGGACGACGTCGCGCAAGTTATTTCGCTTGCCGATCTGATGCTGCTCCCTTCGGAAAAAGAAAGCTTCGGGCTCGTGGCGCTGGAGGCGATGGCTTGCGGCGTTCCGACGATCGGCTCGGCGGCGGGCGGCATCCCGGAGCTGGTGTTAAACGGGAAGACGGGATTTCTGTCCGCTATCGGCAACACCGCGGAAATGGCGGAGAACGCCTTGCGGCTGTTGACCGACGAAAAGCTGTACGCCGAATTCAGGGAAGCTTGCCTGACGCGGGCCAGAACGGAATTTTGCAACGATAAAATCACCGCCCAATACGAAAATATTTATTACAAGGTTTTAGGCATTCCCAAGGAGCTCGAGCTTCCGGTTTGCTTGGCGCCTTGACGGGGAGGGCGGCAGCTTGACCGATACGGATCCTATTGCCTGGGCCGCGGCGTTGAGACTGCTCGCCCGCTTCGAATCGGCCGGCCATACCGCCTATCTGGTGGGCGGCTGCGTGCGCGACCGGCTGCTCGGCCGCAAGCTGCACGACATCGATATCGCCACCTCGGCGACGCCGGAGCAGGTTATCGCGATGTTCCCGAACGCGATTCCGACCGGACTCGCCCACGGCACGGTAACGGTACGGGACGAGGGGCGCTCGTTCGAAGTGACGACGTACCGGCGGGAAGGCAAATACACCGATTCCCGCCGGCCCGACGAGGTGTCGTTCGTCGGAAATGTCGAGGAGGACCTGGCGCGCCGGGACTTCACGATTAACGCCATCGCATGGGGAAGAGACGGCGCGACGGTCGACCCGTTCGGGGGCGCCGCGGATTTGCGGCGTGGAATCGTCCGCACGGTCGGCGAGGCGGCGGAACGGTTCTCCGAAGACGCGCTCCGGCTGCTGCGCGGCATCCGGTTCGCGGCGGAATTCGGATTCGAGTTCGCGCCCAAGACGTGGGACGGACTGCTCGGACAGCGGGAACGGCTTCGGCATATTGCAATGGAGCGGGTCGGAACGGAACTGGACAAAATGATGGCCGGAAGTGATCCCGACCGCGCGTTCGCGCTGCTGGCCGAAAGCGGGCTTCTCCGGTTCGCCCGCGAGCCGCTGCCGCCGTCGGCAGCGCTGCCGACGGGCGGAACCGGCGGCGGGGCCTCCGGCCTGAAGCGGCTGGCGGACCCCGATCTTCGATGGTGCGCGCTGCTTCTTGGCGGCGGGGCCGCGCCGGACGAAGCGGAAGCGGTTTTTCGCTCGCTATGTCTCGGCGTCAAGCGGGGCGCCCGGGTCGCGGCTGTCGTCGGCCTGAGCCGGAGGCTTGCGGCGGACGCGAACGCGGCGAAGACCGCCCCTTCCCGGACGGACGAGCTTGGGGAGACGGAAAGAACGGACGTTAATGGGCCGGTCCGGGAGCAGCTGCGCCGGAGCTGGACGCTGGCGGTGCTCGAATTCGGCCGTCCCGCCGCGGAAGATTGGCTCGCGCTGGCGGCGGCCTGTCCCGAAGCGGCGCTCGGATCGCTTGAACCCGGGTTTGCCGAACGGGCCCGGGATTGGCTGGGCCGAATGGCCGCGACCGCGATCGGAGGGCTCGCCGTCAGAGGCGACGAAGTGGCGGAGGCCGTCGGCAAAAAACCGGGCCCCTGGGTCGCGAAGACGCTGCGGCGGCTGCTTGAGGCCGTCGCGCTTGGCCGGCTGCCGAACGAGCGGGACGCGCTGCTTGCGGAGGCCGCCGCCGTCGAAGGGGATATCGGCGGAAATCGGGATTCGAAAGAAGGAACGAAATGAAACCAACGTCTTTGTTAGCTTTGCTGGAATCGGCCGAACCGAACGCCTATGTTTCGGGCGAAGAAATCAGCCGCCGCCTCGGCGTCAGCCGCACCGCCGTCTGGAAGCAGGTCCGCAAGCTGGAAGCGGAAGGGTTCCGGATCGAGGCGGTGCCCCGGCTCGGCTACCGGCTTGCGGGACGGCCGGAAAGGCTGTCGCAGGCGGAGCTCGCCGGGCGAATGAAGACGCGTTCGTTCGGCCGGGTCCTCCACTTGCTGGAGAGCGTGCACTCGACGCAGGATGTCATGCGCAAGCTCGCGGAAGAAGGCGCTCCCGAAGGGACCCTCGTCATTGCCGAGCAGCAAACGGCGGGCCGGGGACGAATGGGCCGCTCCTGGGTGTCGCCGGCGGGCAAGGGCATCTGGATGAGCTTGCTGCTCCGGCCGCGGCTTCCGATGCAGGCGACCCCGCAGCTGACGCTGCTGGCGGCGGTCGCGCTCAGCCGGGCGATCTCCGCCGTCGTGCCGCTTTCGATCGGCATCAAATGGCCGAACGATTTGCTCGTGGACGGGCGGAAGATCAGCGGGATTTTGCTGGAGTCGGCGACCGAAGACGAACGCGTTCGGTATATCGTCGTCGGGATCGGGGTTTCGGTCAACCTGGAACGGGAGGATTATCCCGAGGAGGTCGCGGGCAAAGCCGTTTCGCTCAAAATGGCCGCCGGCCGCCCGGTCGACCGGGCGGAGCTGATCGCCTGCACTCTCCAAGAATTCGAAAACCTGTACGAGCTGTACTTGCAGGAAGGGTTCGAACCGATTCGCGCGCTGTGGGAAGCGCGTTCGGTCAATTTGAACCGCCCCGCCGTCCTGCATACGCCCAAGGGCGTCATCGAAGGCGTTCCGCGCGGCTTGAGCGACATGGGAGGGCTTCGGGTGGAATTGCCCGACGGCTCGATCGAAACGGTCTATTCGGCGGAAATCAATCCTTGGCGGGAAGGCTAATATGTCCCGCCCGCCGGACTTGCGCGACAAGAGGCGGACGGGAAAACGTGGACGCCGGAAGAACGGTCTGTTATAATGAAGCGGCAAGGCGTTATCGCCGTTCGCGAATCGCACTTGCGCAAGGCTTTCAAGGACAAACGAATAACCGTGATCATTTCGCGGCGGATTCTGCTCTGAGCCGAAAGGACCGAGACAGAAGGACGTGAAGCGCGCGTTCCTGCTGAATGGAAACCTTTCTTTGCTCACGGGCAAATGAAGGTTTTTTTGTTTGTCCGGGCCAAAAGAGGAGGCGCTTCACGCGATGAAACAGCCATTAACTTTGCCTCGTTTGCGAACAATGAAAAGAGAAGGAACGAAGGTCGCGATGCTGACCGCTTACGACTATCCTTCCGCCCGGCTCGCCGAAGAAGCCGGAGTCGATATGATTCTCGTCGGCGATTCGCTCGGCAACGTCGTGCTCGGCTATGAAACGACGGTGCCCGTCACGCTTGAAGATATGATTTATCATACGCGCGCGGTCGTTCGCGGCGCGCCGAATACGATGA
The DNA here is from genome assembly GCF_016937515.1 of Cohnella algarum. Taxonomy (NCBI): domain Bacteria; kingdom Bacillati; phylum Bacillota; class Bacilli; order Caryophanales; family Paenibacillaceae; genus Cohnella; species Cohnella algarum. The sequence goes on along the minus strand of NZ_JAFHKM010000002.1, from coordinate 5,391,815 downwards.
TCGTTACCGACATGCCGTTTGCGACGTACCGTCTCGGAAGCGCAGCGACGCTTCGCAACGCCGCCCGGATCATGCAGGAAGGCGGGGCCCACGCCGTCAAAATCGAAGGCGGAGCGGATCTGGCGGACGAAGTGCGCACGCTCGTCGCAGCCGGCATCCCGGTGCTGGGACATCTGGGCTTGACCCCCCAATCCGTCCTGCAAATCGGCGGTTACAAGGTCCAGGGCAAGGGAGCGGAAGAAGCCGAAAAGCTGAAGGCCGACGCCAGGGCGCTCCGGGACGCGGGCGTTTTCGGCATCGTGCTGGAGCTGGTCACCGAGCCGCTCGCCTCCGAAATTTCCCGCTCGCTCGACATTCCGATCATCGGCATCGGCGCGGGACGCGGATGCGACGGACAGGTGCTCGTGTATCACGATCTGATCCGCTACGGTTCGAATATTCGCGACAAACGCTTCGTCAAAACGTATGCCGACGTCGGCGAAACGATTCGCGCGGCGATCGCGGACTATGTCGGCGACGTGAAGGGCGAGCGGTTCCCCGAAGAGGGTCACGCCTTTCAACCCGGCCCGCAAACGGCACAGCCGCTGACCAATTCGTTGTACGGGGGGAATTCGCAATGAACCATGCCGTTGCGGCATCGCCGGAGGTCGTTCGCACGATCGCCGAACTGAAGCGGAAAATCGCCGAATACCGCGGCCGTGCGGGCGAGCCCGGAACCGTCGGCTTCGTGCCGACGATGGGCTATTTGCACGAAGGGCATGCGAGCCTGATCCGAAGGTCCGCGGAAGAAAACGGGCTGACCGTGATCAGCATTTTCGTCAACCCGCTGCAATTCGGGCCGAACGAGGATTTCGAACGGTACCCCCGCGACGAAGAGCGGGACAGAACCGTCGCGGCGGAAGCGGGCGCGAACGTGATCTTTATGCCTTCGGTCGAGGAGATGTATCCCCGGCCGATGCGAACGGCCGTTTCGGTTCGCGGCGTAACGGAGCGCCTGTGCGGCGCAAGCCGGCCGGGGCATTTCGACGGCGTGGCCGCGGTCGTCGCCAAGCTGCTGAACATCGTCGCGCCCGACCGCGCTTATTTCGGATTGAAGGACGCCCAGCAGGTGGCGGTCGTTTCCCGAATGGCGGAAGATTTGAACCTTGCCGCCGAAATCGTGCCTTGCCCGATCGTCCGCGCGCCGGACGGCCTGGCGCTGAGCTCGCGCAACGTATACTTAAACGAAGAGGAACGGCGTCAAGCCCTTATTTTATCGCAAACGTTGAAGCTGGTTCCGGAATGGGCCGAAAGCGGAGCCACGGCTCCCGAGCTGGTCGACCGCATCAAGCGCCGGCTGGGGACGCAGCCGCTGGCGGATATCGATTACGTCGAAGCCGTATCCTACCCGGACCTGGAGCCTTTTTCCGAAGATTTGCCTTTGAACCGGGCGGAAGAGCGGATTCTCGTCGCCCTCGCCGTGCGGTTCGGCAAAACGCGGCTCATCGACAACGTTTTACTCGAACGACCACGAAAGGAGCGGTCCTGAATGCTGCGGCAAATGATGAAGTCCAAAATCCACCGCGCGACCGTTACGGAAGCGAACTTGAATTATGTCGGCAGCATTACGATCGACCGGGACTTGATGGATGCCGTCGACATTTTGCCGGACGAGAAGGTCCAGATCGTCAACAACCATAACGGAGCGCGCTTCGAAACGTACGCGATATCCGGTCCCCGCGGCTCGGGAGTCGTCTGCCTGAACGGGGCCGCCGCCCGCCTCGTCCAGCCCGGCGATACGGTCATCATCATCGCCTACGGCTACATGACCGACGAAGAGGCGAAGCGCCACGAACCGAAGGTGGCCCTCGTGGACGAGAACAATCGCCTGGTCCGAATGATGGGGGAAGAACCTCATTCGACCGTCCTGTAACGCGTATGAAACCCCCCTCCGGAACGCAGAATGAGGGTGAAACCCGATTGCGGCAGGAGGGGACGAAAATGATTCGACAATGGTTTGAAGCCTTGAACGAAACGCTTGACGAACTTATTCGCCGTTATCCGCAAGCTTCCGTCGCCGAAAAGAAAAGCCTGGATCAGCAATGGGACGTGTTAAAGTCGCTCAGTGATGATATGATTGAATCATGGCTGCAATTCGAGGACAAAATGGCGGTTTACCGGGAACTGAAGGAACAGGCCGCGGCTTCGGCCGCCCACGCGGACATTTGCGAGCCCTTCGTCATGGGGCAAGGTTATTTCAAGCTGCAGATGTACGACAAAGGCGCAAGCTGCTTCGAGGAAACGCTGATCCTGCGTCCCGAGCTGATCGGCGCGCGGGTGCTGCTGGCGATGTGCCGCATGTACTTGCAGCAGTTCAACGAAGCGCAGCGCCATTTTCAGCTCGTGGCGGCCATTGCCGACAATGCGAAGCTGAGGGCCGTCGCCTATAATGCGCTCGGCTGCGTTCAGGCCGTCCATGCGAATTTGCAGCAGGCGCAGCTTTATTTTGCCAAAGCGGTGGAGTCGGACCCTTCGTTCGAAGAGCCGCGCCGCAATCTGGAATCGTGCCAAAGCCATTCGGGTCAACTGGAGCTTCAATTCGGCTGCGGGGAATTGCACGCCCTCGTTCAGGCTTGAAAACCGGGCGAGTTGTTTTGCGAATCGGCTTAAAGCCACCGAAAGGAAGTCAGGCATGAACTTTGCCGTTCTCGATTTTGAAACGACGGGAACTTCATCCGATAAAGACGAAATCATCCAGGCCGGCATCGTGGTGATCGACGAGGCGGGGAAGGTCCTGCGGACCTTTTCCTCCCTCGTAAAGCCGGAAAAGCCGATTCCGGAATGGATCAGCCGGCTGACCGGGATCGACGACGCGCTCGTTGCCGACGCTCCGGGAATCGACGAGGCGCTGCCGCAAATCGTGCCGCTGCTCGAGGATGCGGTATTGGTCGCGCACAACGTCGGCTTCGACGCCGCTTTTTTGCAAGCCGCTCTCGATCGATGCGGCTATTTGCCTTTTTCCGGAAGAATGCTCGACACGCTCGACCTGGCCAAAATCGCTTTCCCCACGATGCCTTCGTACCGGCTTTCCGCGTTGACGCTTCAACTGGAATTGAATCACGATCGCCCCCATCAAGCGGACAGCGACGCTTCGGCTACGGCGGACTTGTTCGTGCGCTGCCTGGAACGGTTGAAGTCGATTCCGCTTCTGACGCTGCAAAGGGTGGCCGCGCTGTTCGATCGCGAGCAAAGCGATACCGGCTGGCTGCTGGCCGAAATCGCCGCCGCGAGGGAGGCCGTTTTCGCCCCGGACGAACAAGAGTACGAATATTACCGGCAATTCGCGCTTCGCGTAAAGGATTGGCTCGACGACGAAACGGGAAAAGCCGAACCGGAGTCCGAAAATGCGGAGCGGGCGACCGGCCTTGCCGAGGAAGCGGGCTTTGCCGGATTTTTGGAAGCGATTCAGGGCAAGCTTCGCGAACTGCTGCCGACTTACGAGCCCAGAACCGGCCAGGAAATCATGTTCGGGCAAGTGCTGGACGCCTTGGAAAAAGACGCCCACCTGCTCGTCGAGGCGGGAACCGGCACCGGAAAATCGCTCGGATATTTGATTCCTGCTCTCTATTATGGATTGAAAGAATCAAAAAAAATCATGGTCAGCACCCATACGATCCAATTGCAGGAGCAGCTGCGCCAACGGGATTTGCCGCTTTTGCAGCAGGTGCTTCCGGTGCCGTTCAAGGCGGCCGTCTTCAAGGGCCGAAGCAATTATTTATGCCTGCGCAAATTCGAACAGCAGCTGCAAATTCCCGAATACGCCATGAGCAAGGAAGAAGCGGTCGTCCGCGCTCAGATGACGGTCTGGCTGGCGGATACCGAACGCGGCGAGGCGGAGGAGCTGAATTTGAACGGCCGCGCGAAAGACGAGTGGACCGCAGTCGCGAGCGACGCGGATTCCTGCCTGAATCGAAGCTGCCCGTGGTTTCGCAAATGCTTTTACCACCGGTCGCGCAACGAGGCCGGCAAAGCGGATTTGATCATTACGAATCACGCGATGCTGTTTACCGACCTGCGCGCGGAAAACCGGCTTCTCCCCGCGTACAGCCAGCTGATCGTGGACGAGGCCCATCATCTGGAGGAAGTGGCGAGCCACCATCTCGGCCAGAAAACGGCTTACGGCTCGCTGCAAAATCCGTTATACCGGCTCATGAAGGACGCCCGGACGGGATTGCTCCCGCAGCTGATCGGGCAGCTCGCTTCCGATCCGGACAAAGACGCCCAAGCCTGGACGGAAAAACTGGAAGAGGCCGTTCCGAAAATTCAGGACATTCGCGAAAGCTGGGAGCGCTGGACGGATCGCCTGTTTGCCATGCTGGCGAAGCTTTCGGCCTCCGACGAGACGGGAAGCTTGTCGTACCGGATCAAGCCGGATCAGCTCCCCGACGAGTGGGAGGCGGCCCAGACCGACGGCCGCAATGTCATTCAGCTGCTGTCGGATTTGATCAAACCGCTCGAAAAAATGCTCCCGGACATTCGGGAACGGGCGGACGAGCTTCCGCTCCAAAGCCTGCTCACCGACCTGAACGGCGCGGTCAAGGATTTGGCGGCCGTGAAGGCGGAGCTGCAATCGTTCGTCACGCTTGCGGATCCGGATTTCGTATACTGGCTTGAAGGGCAAACGCAATACCGCAGCCGGTCCGTCTCGATGTACGGCGTTCCGGCCGACGTCAGCGGAAAGTTGAAGGAATACATTTTCGACCGCAAATCGAGCGTCGTGATGACTTCCGCCACGCTGACCGTCGACAAATCGTTTCATTACGTCACCGAGCAGCTCGGCTTGACGCAAGCGGACAAAGCCGGAAAGCTGATGACGGCCCAGCTTCCGTCCCCGTTCAACTACCGGGAGCAATCGCTCGTGCTCATTCCCCGCGATTTTCCGAACATCCGGGGGCGCGACGGGGAGGATCGGTTCACCGAGGCGCTGATCGGTTCGCTGGCGGACGTCGCCCGCGCGACGGGCGGCCGCATGCTCGTTCTTTTCACTTCGTACCGGATGCTTAAAGCGGTGCACGGCCCGCTGAAGGATCTGCTGGCTCCCGCCGGCATCGAAGTGCTCGGGCAAGGGATCGACGGCAGCAGCCGCAGCGGCCTGACCCGGCAGTTCCGGGAGCAGCCCTCGTCCGTGCTGCTGGGCACGAGCAGCTTCTGGGAGGGCGTCGACATCCCGGGAGACGCGCTGACGTGCCTCGCGATCGTAAGGCTCCCCTTCCAGCCGCCGAACCATCCGGTAGCCGAGGCCAAATCGGAGCGCCTGGCGGCCGAACGGAAAAATCCGTTCATGAAGCTGTCGCTGCCCCAGGCGGTCATCCGGTTCAAGCAAGGGTTCGGCCGTCTCGTCCGGACGACCAGCGACAAAGGCATTGTCATCCTGTACGATACGCGCGTGCTGGAAACGAATTACGGCAAGCACTTTTTATATTCGCTGCCCGGGCCGAAAATGGAGCATTTGCCGGCCTCCGGGCTTGTCGGGCGAATCCGCGATTGGCTCGGGCAGGCGCACGAATAGCGGTCATTCTATCATAAGCAGACAGGGGGGAATCGGATGAAGCAGGATAAAATTTCCGAAGTCGTCGTCCGGCGCTTGCCGATCTACTTGCGCTATTTGGACGAACTGCACAGAAGCGACGTTCAGACGGTGTCGTCGCAGGATTTGGGCGAAAAGCTGGACCTCAATCCGGCCCAAATTCGCAAAGACCTCGCTTATTTCGGCGACTTCGGCCGCAAGGGAGTCGGGTATAACGTTCCATATTTGATCGAAAAAATCCGCCACATTTTGAAGCTCGACCGGCCGCTTTTCGTCGCCCTTGTCGGAACGGGCAATCTCGGACGGGCGCTTTGCAATTACAATATGTATTTGAAAGAAAACATGAAAATCACCGCCGTTTTCGACCGCGAGCCTTCGCAAATCGGAAAGACGATCAACAATTTGACGATTCTCCCGATGGAAAAATTAAACGAAACCGTCAAGGAGAAAAATATTACGATCGGCATCATTACGGTGCCGGCGTCCGAGGCGCAAAACGTCGCCGACCAGTTCGTCGCCGCCGGCATCCGGGGCATCCTCAATTTCGCCCCGACCGTCATTCGCACGCCGCCCGACACGCGGCTGCATCAGTCCGATTTTACCGCGGATCTGTTCAGCCTGGCATATTACATGAACCGCGACGAAGAAAATCAAACCGATGAGGGGAATCGTGAACCATGAAACGTTGGCTGATCGAGAACGCCATTTTGATTACGATGGATCCGCAGCGGCCGGTCGTGAACGGCTGGATGGCGGTCGAAGGAACCGCGATCGCGGCGATCGGCGACGGAGCCGCGCCGGAGGAGGAAAAACGGACGGCGGAAGAGACGATCGACGGACGCGGCCATCTTTTTATGCCCGGTCTCATCAACACGCACGGCCACGCGGCGATGACGCTGCTTCGAGGGCTCGCGGACGACCTGAATTTGCAGGACTGGCTGCAAAATCATATGTGGCCGATGGAAGCGAAATTCACGGGCGACGACGTTTACTGGGGCACTTCGCTGGCCGCGGCGGAAATGATTTTGAGCGGCACGACGACGTTCGTGGACATGTACGACCACATGGACCGGGTGGCGGAAGTCGTCAGGGATTCCGGGCTGCGGGCTAGTCTTACGCGGGGCGTGATCGGACTGTGCCCTCCCGACGTTCAGCAGGCCAAGCTGGACAACGCCGTCGGGTTCGCCAAAGATTGGCACGGAGAAGCGGACGGCCGGATTCAGGTGATGATGTCTCCGCATGCGCCATATACCTGCCCGCCGGATTACATTGAAAAGATCGTCGCCGCCGCTCACGAACTCGGACTTCCGCTACATACGCACATGTCCGAGACCGAAGCGGAAGTCGAGCAAAACGTCCGCGACTACGGCGTTCGTCCGGTCGAGCATCTGGACCGTCTCGGCCTGTTTTCGCGGCCTGCTCTCGTCGCCCACGCCGTGCATCTGACCGACGAGGAAATCGCGCTGCTCGCTAATCGCAACGTGGCGGTGTCGCACAACCCGGTAAGCAATTTGAAGCTGGCCAGCGGCGTCGCCCGCGTTCCGGAGCTGCTGCGGGCCGGGGTGACGGTATCGCTCGGCACCGACGGGGCCGCAAGCAACAACAATCTCGACCTTTTCGAAGAGATCCGGATGGCCGCGCTTCTTCACAAAGGCGTCTCGAAGGTGCCGACGGTCGTTCCCGCCGCGGAGGCGCTTCGCCTTGGCACGTCGTACGGCGCGAAGGCGATCGGGCTCGAAGGGGTAACGGGCATGCTGAAGCCGGGACTTAAAGCGGATTTCATCGCCGTATCCATCGAAAAGGCTCACTTCGTTCCGGCTACCGATTACGTTTCCCATCTCGTTTACGCCGCTTCCGGCGCCGACGTCGCCCATATGTGGGTGGACGGCCGCCAGCTGATGCGCAATCGGGAGCTGCTCACGCTCGACGTCGAACGGATTCGCCGCGAGGCGCAGCGCTGCTTCGAAAGGCTGCGTGCGTGACGGTGAGCCGCAGCGACCATTACCGGAGATCGGCCCGGATCTCGCCGCTTCGCTGGATCGTGCTGACCGTAAGCTTCGTTCTCCTGCTCCTGCTTCTGCTCGTGATGACGGTCCGCAACGCCGATGCCGATTACCGCAGGGACGAGGCGGAAGCGATCGAACTCGCCAAAACGGAAGCGGGCCTGACTTCGATCGATTCGGCCGTCAAGCATGTTTGGGAGGAAACGGTTTGGGTCGTCATCGGCAAGGACGCGGAAGGCGTCGCCCGGATCGTATGGGTGCGGGAGTCGGGGGCGGCGAACGATGCCCTGGCCAACGGCTTGTCGCAGGACCAGGCCGAGCAGCGGTTCGCTTCCGAGCGTCCCGGCGCGAAAATCGTCCGCATCCTTCCCGGCTGGTTTCAGGATCGGCCGGCTTGGGAAATCCGTTATGTTGCCGATCCGGAGACGGAACGGCAGGCGATCGATTTTTACGCGTTCGAGGACGGTGCCAAGCTGAAAACGTACGAACTGCCGGGCCGCACGGCCGGTTGAAACGTTCCGAACGAAGAAACGCGCCGCACGCAAAGCCTTCAGGCTCTTATCGAGGAGCCCGAAGGCTTTTTTTGCGCGTTCGGCTGGGATCGCTGCCAACGATTAGCTGACGATGAATCTATCGAAATATGATATACTCATTGATGTACAAATGGTATATCCGATGATCATAAAAATAAGAGCAAGGAGGACATTGCGGCATGAAATTGAAAATAGGACCGACGGTCACGACGGCCGCGTTGTCCGCGGTTTTGTTGTTTGGCGGTTGGTACGGTTACCGGCACTACGGGGTGGAGCAGCCTTTGGACCGGATCGCGGAATCGGTGCCGGGCGTGGAGTCCGCCGAGTCGAGCATGAGCGGAAACGACGTTACGCTCAAGGTCGGCCTGGCCGCGGACGCGAATTTGGCCGAGGTGTACAAAAAGGTGACCGAGCAGGGCGCATCGTCGATCGGGTCGAAGACGCTGCAATTCGTCGTGGACGGCGGAACGAACGACGATCTGGAGCATATTTGGAGCCAGGCGCTGTTCGACGTCGCCGAAGCGATGGATAAAGGGCAGTATTCGGACGTTCGCGACGCGATGGCGTCGTTGGCGGAACGATATCCGAATCTCGAAACGGCTACCGAAATGGACGACAACAACGTTTATATTACGCTTCGCAGCGGAGACGACGCGAAATTCGTCATCCTGCCTCGCCAGCCGGCCAAGTTTGGGGTGTGGCCGAATGCGTAATTTGCGAAATTACGGAAAAGAAATCGCGCTCGGCTTTTTGCCCGTGCTTGTCGTCTTTTTGATCTACGCGGGGATTCCCGCGCTGCCGCTGCTGATGGGCGTTTGTCTCGTCGGCGGGCTGATGCTGGTCGCGAAAGGGCGCGGAGGCGTGGCGATGGGGGCGGCGACGCGCAAGACGCCCGCGCGCGAGCCGGAGGCGCTGACGTTCGACGATATCGGCGGGCAGGAGCAAGCCAAACGAGAATTGGTCGAAGCGCTCGAATTTCTCGTGCGAAGCGAGCAGGTCGAAAAGCTGGGCATTCGCCCGCTGAAGGGCATTTTGCTGACCGGTCCCCCGGCACGGGCAAAACGCTGCTCGCCAAGGCGGCCGCGCAGCACACGCATTCGGCGTTCATGTCCGCTTCGGGCAGCGAATTCGTCGAGATGTACGTCGGGGTCGGCGCGGGGCGCATCCGGGACTTGTTCCAGGAAGCGAGACGGCTTGCGGCCAAACGGAAGCGGGAATCCGCGATCATCTTCATCGACGAGATCGACGGCATCGGCGGCAAGCGCGACGGCGGGCAGCAGCGGGAATACGACCAGACGCTCAATCAGCTGCTGACGGAGATGGACGGCATTCAGGGCGACGAAAAGCCGCGGGTTCTGCTCATCGCTGCGACCAACCGCAAGGAGCTGCTCGATCCCGCGCTGCTCCGGCCGGGGCGGTTCGACCGGCATATTCAGGTCGATATGCCGGACCGTAAAGGGCGCGAGCACATTTTGCGGCTGCACGCCCGCAACAAGCCGATTGCCGGGGAAGTGTCGCTCGCCAAAATCGCCGAGGAGACGTTCGGCTTTTCCGGCGCGCAGCTGGAAAGCGTCATGAACGAGGCGGCGATCTACGCGATGAGAGAAGAGAGCGAGAAGCTGGAAGCTGCTCATTTCGGCAAAGCGATCGACAAGGTGATGATGGGCGAGCGGATGGACCGCGAAACGACGCGCGAGGAACGCGAGCGCGTGGCGATTCACGAGCTCGGTCACGCCATCGTGGCCGAAACGGTGCGTCCCGGCAGCGTGGCGCAGGTGTCGCTGACGCCGAGGGGCGGCGCGCTCGGCTACGTCCGCCATCATCCGGCGAAGGACAGCTATTTGTACACGAAAGAAACGCTCGAGGATCAGATTATGATCGCGCTCGGCGGCGCCGTTGCCGAAGAGTTGAATTACGGAGGCCGGAGCACGGGCTCGAAAGGCGATTTCGAGCAGGCGACGAACATCGTCCGCACATTGATCGAATCCGGCATGTCGGGGCTCGGCATCGTCCACCCGCAAGCCGTGACGACGGAGCAATGGTCGCAGGAGAACGCGGTCATTCTCGGAGAGCTGACCGAACGGACTCGCGAGCTGCTCCGCGGCCATCTTGAAACGTTCAAGCGGCTGCTGGCCGTGCTGATTCGGGAGGAAACGCTCTCCGGCGAGCAGTTGAGAGAGCAGTTGAAGCAGGCAGCCTGACGCCTGGCAAGGGGCGTCCCAAAAGGTCATCGAGACCGGAGGGGCGTCCCTTTCTGCTTTTTCGATGATAAAGAAGAAACCGGACCTGAAATATGTTAGCATAGTAAAAGGTTCGAACGGGCCCGTTTTTAAAAGGACTTTCCTTGTCCCACAGGGCGGCGAAGCCGTTTTTGCCGGGCAGCGATCTTTTTTATGAAATCTTTAAACTTGTGCGCTTGCCGGATCGTCGAATAAAGAGGTGGAAGGCTTGAACTCCGAAGCGAATTTCGATTATTTAAAATACATGACCGAATCCGAGGACCGCAAAGCGCTGTTGAACGAGCTGATGAGCGCTTACGGCAAGGAAGTATGGAACTACGCCTTCAGCATTACGCGAAAATGGGATATGGCGGACGATATCACGCAGGAAGTTTTCATCAAAGTATACAAAAACCTGCACGCCTTCCGCAGCGATTCGTCCGTCAAGACGTGGCTGCTCACCATTACGCGCAATACGGCGATCGATTTCAAGCGGTCGGCTTTCCTGCGGAAGGTGACGCTCACGGACCGGATCGGCGATTCCGCCGGCGTCCGGTTATCCGCCGAGCACGATGCGCTCGAACAGCTGGCCTCCAGCGAAATATGGAAGCTCGTGCTGGAGCTTCCCGTCAAATATCGCGAAGTCCTTATTTTATACGCTCATCATCAAATGTCGCTGAAGGAAATCGCGGACATGCTCGGCGTTACCGAAGGAACGGTAAAATCGCGCATGTTCCACGCCCGCCGGAAACTATCGAAGATGAAGGGACGACTTGGCCATGGATCTGATCGATAAAGAGCTCGAACAACAGTTGGCTGGCGATCCGCTGAGAAGGCACGGCTTTGACGAACGTTTGCGGCGCCGTATCGAGGAACGGCTGGACGGCCCCGCGCGCAACCGGAAGGAAGGAATTCGTTTCGGGTGGAAGGGCGCAGGCGCGGCTTTGGCCGCGGTCGTTCTCGTCGCCGCGGGGATCGGACTGTGGAACGGCTCCGATTTGCGCAGCGTCGACCAAGCCTCGCCGACCGCTTCCGTCAGCGCTTCCGGCGAACCCGTCGAAGCGTTGGCGGCGAATAACGAAACGATTGCCTCCGCGCTGTTGATCGGCATTCGCAACGACGAGAACGGAGATGGCGCCAGCTCATACCGGACCGTGCTCGTCGCGCCGGAGGAAAACAAGCTGGAAGTCGTGGCGGAGGGAGACGGCATTCTGATGCCGTACAGACAGGATTTTTGGAAAATCGAAGCGATTCAACCCGCAGAGGGTTCGGATTCGCAGCTGCTGCGAGCTTACAAGGCGGAAGGAAAGGCCGCTTCGGAGCGGATCGCTTCGCCCGTAACGGCCAGGGAAGCCGTCGTGGAGAAACTTCTGTACGCCGGCAATCAGTACGTATCGCTGTCGAAGCGGGTGCTTTCGCCCGAACGGGACGCGGAAGCGGACGAATATTTCTTCGTCAAAAACGTGGAGCAGCTGACAGCGAATTTGCAAACCGTATTCGAGCCGAGTCTCGAACCGTTTGCCGCATTCGAAGACGTGGCGCAAAGCGTGCCGACCGCGGAAAAAGAGCCGGCCATATCGCGCACGGTGCAATGGTCGATCGTCAGGGAGCCCGGGCAATGGGTAGCGGTCGGATTCGCCGGATCGGAGTCGCTCCGTCCGGTCGATGCCGACACCTCCGAGGAAATCGCCGTCGCGCTGCCGGAAACAGTCGTTCAGAGCGACGAGCTTGCGCTGTCCTGGGAGCAGATTCGGCAAATCGAGCCGAAGGCCGAAGACGCCTTTACCTCTCCGCGGGAGGATGTGCTCGCCGTCGTGCTGCCGAACGAAATCGACGTTTATCCTTACAAGCAGAAAAGCGGTCAGTCCGTGACTCTTGCGCTCGCGCCGACGGAATCCGTCGTCATGGTGCAGTGGGCGGCGTCGGAAAGCTACGTGGAGTCCTGGAAGCAGCGGGTGGCGGACATTCTCGCAGACGGCGGCGCGCCGGATCGGAGCTGAACCGAAACTCGGCGGCGGAGGCGGAGCTTGGCGAAGTCGCCGCTTGTGCAAGGGGGAGGACGCTCGCGAATTTGTGCCTGGAATGAATGGCTTTGCCTTTAGGGCAGAGCCATTTTTTTCGTCCCTTTGATTTGTAAAACAAAAGGAAAATATGAGTTCGGCGACAGTTTGGGATTTTATTTTCGTATCCTTGGCTGTCGCTGTTTGATATTTCGAAATTAACTTTACTAAATTAAAGTATTAATGTATCGTATGATTGAAGTATTAAAGCGACAGAGAGGATGAACTATTTTGCAAAAACACGCAATCGCGGCGCGCGAAACGCTGAAGCGCATGACTCCGTACACGCCGGGCAAACCGATTTGGGAAGTGCAAAAAGAATACGGATTGGAAAAAGTCATCAAGCTGGCCTCGAACGAAAACCCGCTCGGTCCTTCCCCGAAGGCGCTCGAGGCTATCCGGCGAATGCTGCCGGAAATTCACCGTTACCCGGACAATCGGGCCTCGGCGCTCGTCGAGGAGCTCTCGTCCCATTACGGCCTGGAGAAAGAATGCCTGATCGTTTCGAACGGCGGAGACGAGCTCATTACGCTCGTTTCCGAGGCTTACTTGAATCCGGGCGACGAAATCGTCGTTCCGCAGCCGGTGTTCAGCGAGTACGAATTCGGCGCGACGTTGATGGAGGCGAATACGGTCAAGGTACCGTTGGACGAACATTGGCAGTACGACATCGATCGGCTGCTCGCCGCCGTAACGGATAAAACGAAAATCGTTTATTTATGTTCGCCCAGCAATCCGACGGGCACTTATTTGAAAAAAGACCGGCTGCGCGACTTGCTGGCAAAGCTTCCGCCCCGGGTGCTGGTTGTCCTCGATGCGGCTTACCATCCATTCGCCGACGCGCCGGACTATACGAACGGACTGGAATTCGTCAAAGAAGGCTTTCCGGTCATCGTGCTGCAAACTTTTTCGAAAATTTACGGCCTTGCCGGCATCCGCATCGGCTTCGGCGCCGCTCCCGCGGACGTGATCCGTACGCTGCTCCAGGTGAAAGAACCGTTCAACGTCAACGCGCTGGCTCAAGCCGCGGCGGTCGCAGCGCTCGGGGACGAAGCGTTCGTACAGGCTTCGATCGCGGCGAACGGGGCCGGGCGCAGGCAGTTGTACGCCGGGTTCGAGGCCCTTGGCATTTCCTTCGTTCCGAGCATGAGCAATTTCGTTTGGGTTCGGTTCGGGCCAGAGGCGGACGCGATTTACGAGGAATTGATGAAGCGGGGCATCGTCATCCGCTCCGGCCGGGGCTGGGGATTTCCCGATTATGCGCGAATTTCCGTCGGCAGCGAGGAAGATAATGAAGCGTTTCTGAACGAACTTGGCAAGCTGGCCGGGAAAATCCGTTGATTTGTGACAAAGCGGTTAACGGAATTGCCACGAGATCGTCGGTTTCGGCTGCACCCCTGGTATGTTAAGATAGTATAGAATTCGCAAGCGAACAGAGAGAAAGTTACGCGGATCGGTTGGAGGGACATACGTTATGTTTCGCAACGTTGGAGTGGTTGGAGCCGGTACGATGGGCCAGAGCATCGCGGAAATGCTCGCCGCCAAAGGATTGGACGTCCATTTGGCGGAAAAAACGCCCGAGCGCCTGCAAAACGCGCTGAACGGAATCGAAATGAGCCTGGACCGGCAAATCGAGCGCTGGGCCATTACGCAAGCCGAGAAAAAATTGATCCTGAATCGCATACATACGGAGCCTTCATTGGAACACCTGGCCGATTGCGACCTGATCATCGAAACAATCAGCGAGGATTTGGAGAGCAAACGCGCCGTGTTCGCGCAGCTCGACGGCATTTTGCCGGAAGAAACGGTCATGGCGAGCAACACGTCTACGCTTAGCCTGACGGAGCTCGCCGGAGCGACGCGCCGCCCGGAGCGGGTCATCGGCATGCACTTCGTCTATCCGGCCATTCGCGTCGACGTCGTGGAAATCATTCTCGGTTTGCAAACGTCCGACGACACGTACCGGAAGACCAAAGATTTTATCGAAAACGTATTGAACAAAAAAGGGGTCATGGTTTACGAGTCTCCCGGTTTCGTCACGACCCGGCTCATTTGTCTTCTTATTAACGAAGCGCTGCATTTGCTGGAGGAAGGGGTCGCTTCGGCCGAGGATATCGACAGCGCGATGCGGATCGGCTATCAGTTCCAGCACGGCCCGCTGGAGATGGCCGACCGCTTCGGGCTCGATTCGGTGCTCGCGGCGCTGGACCGGATGTTTCGCGAATACGGCGAGCTCAAGTATCGCCCTTCGATTTTGCTGAAAAAGAAAGTGCGGGCGGGACAGCTCGGCGTGAAGACGGGCACCGGTTTTTTTACTTACGATAAGGACGGTGACCGGATACTATGAACATCCTTGTCATTAACGCCGGAAGCTCTTCGTTGAAATATCAGCTTTACGACATGTCGAAAGAGTCGGTTTTGGCGAAAGGACTCGTCGAAAGAATCGGGATGGATTCCTCGATTCTGACGCATGAAGTGGAAGGGCAGCCGGAAGTGCGGGAAGTCAGCGAAATTTTAGAGCATACGGTTGCCGTCCGGAAGGTGCTCGACATGCTGACGCATCGCAAGTTCGGCGTATTGAGCAACGTGGGCGAGATTCAGGCCGTCGGGCACCGGGTCGTTCACGGCGGCGAAACGTTCCACGAGTCCGTGCTGATCGATTCGAACGTCAAGCTCGAAATCCGCAAGCTGTTCGATTTGGCTCCGCTGCACAATCCGGCCCACATGATGGGGATCGTCGCGGTGGAAGCCAATCTGCCGGACATTCCGCAGGCGGTCGTGTTCGATACGGCTTTCCATCAGACGATGCCGGCGACCTCGTACTTGTACGCGATTCCGACCGTGCTGTACCGCAAACACAAAATTCGCCGCTACGGCTTTCACGGAACATCGCACGATTACGTCAGCAAGATGGCCGCCGAATTTTTGGAGCGTCCGCTCGAAAGCTTGAAGCTCGTCAGCTGCCATATCGGAAACGGGGCCAGCTGCACCGCGATTCTGCACGGCAAGTCGTACGATACGAGCATGGGCATGACGCCGCTCGAGGGGCTGATGATGGGAACGCGGAGCGGGGATTTGGATCCGGCCATCGTTCCGTTTACGATCAATAAAGAAGATCTTACGCTGAACGAAGTCAATTCGATGCTCAATAAGCACAGCGGCTTGCTCGCCGTATCCGGCGTCAGCAGCGACATGCGCGAAGTGGTCCAGGCGATGAGCGAAGGGAACGAATCCGCCAAGCTTGCGTTCGATATGTACGCCTACCGCATCCGCAAATACATCGGCGCATACGCCGCGGCGATGAACGGCCTGGACGCGGTTCTGTTTACGGCCGGAGTCGGGGAAAATTCCGACATCCTCCGCAAAAAAGTTTGCGAAGGCTTGACGTTTCTCGGCCTGGAGCTCGACGAGGAGCGCAATAAAGTCCGCTCGAGCCAGGCTCGCCGAATCACGAAGGACGGTTCCAAGGTAGAAGCGCTCGTCGTGCCGACCAACGAGGAGCTGCTTATCGCGCGGGACACGTACCGTCTCGTACAGAAAACGGCCGCCGAAGCCAAGGAGTAAGGCCGCGTCGGCACGGCATACGTTCGGAGAGGAGAAGGCTTGAATGAGCGAACGCGCTGCGCTGGCCCTCGGGCTGGCGGAAGCTTATATGGACGGAGCGGTAAGCTTGCCGTACGCGTTGTTGCGAAGCTACCGGGTTCTGAACTTGACCGATACGGAATGCATGCTGGTGATCCAGTTGCTGGCCTACCGGCAATTGGAGCAAAACGATTTTCCGACGATGGAGCAGCTTCAGCAACGTCTCGGCATTTCCCAGGCGGAAGCCGGGAAAACGATGCAAAAGCTGATGCGGCTCGGCTATGTCGGCATCGACGAGGTAATCGACCCGTTGACCGGGGTCCAATCGGAGCGTTACAACCTGGCAGGGCTGTTTCGCCGGATCGGCGAGTTGCTCGCGGACGGGGAACTGCCGCCGAGAGCCGGATCGGAACAGGAGCGGCCGGAGGAAGCGCGGCCGTCCGGGAGCTTGCCGGAAGCTTTCCCGGGCGTGCCGGTCAACGGGCGCGCCCAGACCGACCTGTTCAGCGTATTCGAGCAGGAATTCGGCCGGCCGCTTACTCCGATGGAGTGCGAAACGATCGCGAACTGGATCGATCAGGACGGCTATCCGGCCGAATTGATTTTGTTCGCGCTCAAGGAAGCCGTGTTCGCGGGCAAGCTGCATTTCCGGTATATCGACCGGATTTTGCTCGAATGGAGCCGCAACCGGGTCGAGAACGTGGACGCCGCCCGCGCCCACGTGCAAAAATTCCGCGGACGTTGAACGCGACCGAAAACGAAACGAAAACCTTCTCGTTCGCCGCAGGCGGATCGGAAGGTTTTTTGCTTATCCGCGAAACGTTCCGGCTCTCTCCGTCCTCAGGCACCCGGCTTTAGGCGGCTGCATATGATGTCTTGTGTGAAGGAAAGCGGAAGGAGGGAGGCGGCATGCTTACGGGTGTGCACGTCGTTCTGGCAGGCGGAGACGCGAGGCAGCTGGAAGTGATCCAAAAACTGACGGAGCTCGACGCGACCGTTTCGATCGCCGGATTTGACAGGCTGGATACGCCGTTTCCGGGAGTCTCCAAAGCGGATTGGACGCCGGAACTGCTGAAGACGGCCGACGCTTTGCTGCTGCCCGCGGTCGGTACCGAAGACGACGGCACGATCGCGGCGATTTTTACCGATCGGGAAATGAAGCTGTCCGACGCCTATTTGGAGGAATTGCCGGATCGGAGCAAAGTTTATGCCGGGATGGCAAAGCCTTTTTTGCGAAAATTGTGCGAAAAGCACCGAATCGGCCTGGTCGAACTGTTCGAACGGGACGACGTGGCCATTTACAATTCGATTCCGACGGCGGAAGGCGCCTTGATGATGGCGATTCAAAATACCGACATTACGATTCACGGCTCCTCCTGCATCGTGCTCGGTCTGGGCCGGACCGGGCTGACGATGGCGAGGACGCTGCAAGGAGTGGGGGCCAAAGTCAAAGCCGGCGTCCGTCGCGAGGAGACGTTCGCCCGGGCTTTCGAGATGGGGTTCGAGCCTTTTCACGTAAGCGATCTGGCCCGCCAGGCCGAAGGCTGCGACTTGATTTTTAATACAATTCCGAATATGATAATCACAGCGCAGGTGATCTCCCGACTCCCCCTGCATTCCGTGATTATCGATCTGGCATCGAAGCCCGGCGGAACCGATTTCCGTTTCGCCGAGAAGCGCGGCGTCAAAGCGCTGCTGGCTCCGGGATTGCCGGGAATCGTGGCTCCGAAAACGGCCGGACGCATTATCGCGAACGGGCTAATCCAGATGATTCTGGAGGACAGCCGACTACGGGGGGAGCAGCCATGAATTGGCAGGGAATCACGTTAGGTTACGCATTGACCGGATCTCATTGCACGTTGCCGGAAGTCGTCCCGCAAATCCAGCGTTTCATCGACGCGGGGGCGAATGTCGTTCCGATCTTGTCTCCGTCGATTATGACGACCGATACGAGATTCGGAACGTCGGAGCACTGGCAGACGGAATTACGGAACATAACCGGAAACGAGCTGATCGCTTCCATCGTGGATGCGGAGCCGCTCGGTCCGAGCAAGCGGATCGACGTTTTGCTGATCTCGCCTTGCACGGGCAACACGACGAGCAAACTGGCAAACGCAATGACCGACAGCCCCGTGCTGATGGCGGCCAAGGCGCAGATGCGCAACGGCCGTCCCGTCGTTTTGGCGATTTCGACAAACGACGGCCTGGGGCTCAACGCTGCCAATATCGCGAAACTGCTCGTGGCGAAGAACATCTATTTCGTTCCGTTCGGGCAGGACAATCCGCAGACGAAGCCGAATTCGCTAGTGGCGCGAATGGATCT
This sequence comes from Cohnella algarum, assembly GCF_016937515.1. NCBI lineage: Bacteria > Bacillati > Bacillota > Bacilli > Caryophanales > Paenibacillaceae > Cohnella > Cohnella algarum. The sequence continues at coordinate 5,373,529 of NZ_JAFHKM010000002.1, read as the reverse complement.
TGCCATGGAAGCATGCGAGGCGGCTTTGCAGGGGAAGCAGCTGCAGCCTATGCTGATCGAGCGTTTCCTGTATGCTTGAAATGAATTTAATACGCGCCATTTGTCGGACTCAGCTCGCCTTCGCCAGCTCGCGGCATTCCCATTCTGGTGACGGAGGAAGGTTTGCGTCATGATCATGGTGCAAAAATTCGGAGGGACGTCGCTGTCAGACGAGGAAGGTCGACGCAACGTCCTCCGCCATATATTGCGGGAACGGGCGGACGGCAAGCAGCTTGTCGTCGTCGTTTCCGCCATGGGCCGCAAAGGAGAGCCTTACGCGACCGATACGCTGCTCGACTGGATCGGCCGCAACGGGGACGCGCTTCCGAAGCGGGAAAAGGACCTTTTGCTAAGCTGCGGAGAGATTATTTCCGCGGCGACTTTGTGTAGTTTGCTTAACGCGTCGGGCATTTCGAGCACGGTGCTGACCGGCGGGCAGGCGGGCATTTTGACGGATGGACGGTTCGGCGCGGCCCGAATCGAGCGGATCGATCCGTCCGCGATGTTCCGGCATCTGCACGACGGCCGCGTCGTCATCGTCGCGGGCTTTCAAGGGATAACCGAGGACGGCGAAACCACGACGCTCGGGCGCGGCGGCAGCGATACGACGGCGACGGCGATCGGCGCCGCGCTTTCCGCGTCCGTCGTCGACATTTATACGGATGTCGAAGGGATCCTGACCGCCGATCCGCGGCTGGTCGCGCAGGCGAGACAGCTTTCCGTTGTAAGCTATGACGAAATTTGCAATATGGCCTATAATGGAGCCAAAGTCATTCATCCCCGTGCCGTGGAAATCGCCATGCGAGCGGGCATCCCCATTCGGGTCCGCTCGACTTTTTCCGACGGGGAAGGGACGCTCGTCACCCATGCCGACCAGGTGCGCGGCCGGAAGGATTGGAGCGACAGGACCGTTACCGGACTGGCCCACGTGCGCGGGGTGACCCAGCTGTCGATCGAGACGCTGAACAGTCCTCCGGATGTACAGGTCCGCATTTTCCGGGCGATGGCGGCGAACGGCATCAGCGTCGATTTTATCAACGTGACGCCGGCGGCCGTCGTGTATACCGTCGCCGGTTCGGACAGCGAACGCGCGAAGCGTTTGCTCGGGGACATGGGCTTCTCGCCCAAAATCCGGCCCGATTGCGCCAAAGTGGCGGTGATCGGCGGCGGCATGAACGGCGAACCCGGCGTCATGGCGCGCATCGTGGAAGCGTTGACGGAAGAAAGCATCCCAATTTTGCAATCTGCAGACTCCAATACGACGATTTGGGTGTTGGTGGCTGAAGAAGATATGGCTCTTGCCCTGCAAGCGCTGCATACGGTTTTCGGTCTGCATCTCGTTTCTTGAGCGCCGGCGTTTCCGCCTTTTGGACGAATGCGGACCGAGGCCGATTTTTTACCGCAAACCGGAGGAGGAAAAAGCAATATGTGCTTTGGTCGGTTAATTACGGCGATGGTGACGCCGTTCGACGAACAACTGGAAATCGATTGGGAGGTTGCGGGCAGCCTGATCGATTATCTCATCGAGGAGCAGAAATCGGACAGCCTAGTCGTCTGCGGAACGACGGGAGAGTCCCCGACGTTGACCGATCGGGAAAAGGAAGACCTGTTCCGCTTCGCCGTCGAGCGCGCGGCGGGCCGCTGCAAGATTATCGCCGGAACGGGCAGCAACGATACGCGCCATTCGATTCATCTCACGAAAATGGCGGAGCAAGCGGGAGTCGACGGCGTCCTGCTCGTCGCCCCGTATTATAACAAGCCGAGCCAGGAAGGCATGTACCGGCACTTCAAGGCGATTGCGGAAGCGACCTCGCTTCCCGTCGTGCTCTATAACGTTCCCGGACGGACAGGCGTCAGCCTGTCGACGGAGACGACGCTTCGGCTGGCCCAAATCCAGAACATCGTCGCCACGAAGGAATGCGCTTCCGTGGAGCAAATGACCGAAATCGTCGCCGGCGCGCCGGAATCGTTCGTCGTATACAGCGGAGACGACGCGGTGACGCTTCCGGCTCTTGCAGTAGGCGGCTACGGCATCATCAGCGTGGCCAGCCACATTATCGGGGCCGAGATGAAGCGGCTGATCGAAGCCTACACGGAAGGCCGCACGGCCGACGCGGCGAAAATCAACGCCAGCTGCTACCCGGTATTCAAGGGATTGTTCCATTGTCCTCATCCGGTGCCGAATCCGGTCGCGGTCAAGGCGGCGCTCCGAATGAAGGGGCTGCCGGTCGGCGGCGTAAGGCTTCCGCTCGTCGACGTGACCGACCCGGAACTGGATTTTATCCGCAAGCTGATCGGCTGATCGGGGGGTAACCGAGGAGCCGGACGAGAATCCGAGCCGTCGCGAAAGAGGAAGCATCGGCAAAGCGGCTTGAGGGAACAATAGGAGCCGACAGGATTATCGGGCGAAGAAGCTGCCTTGAATTCCTCAAATCGCATCATGTATAATATTGGTGAGTGAATGGGTGCGGCTATTAATTTTTTGCAACTTGACAATTCCATAATGAGCGGGATCGTCGACTTAACGTAGGAGGTACCAGACTTGTCTAAGAAGAACAACCAAGACAAATTACTTATTTTCGCACTGGGCGGCGTCGGCGAAATCGGCAAAAACATGTACGGCATCCAGCACGGAAACGACATCGTCATCGTCGATGCGGGCCTGAAATTTCCCGAAGAGGAAATGCTGGGCATCGATGTCGTCATACCGGATATTTCGTACTTGACCGAGAATCGCGACAAAGTGCGGGCGATCCTGCTTACTCACGGACACGAAGACCATATCGGCGGCTTGCCGTACGTCCTGAAGCATTTGAATATCCCGATCTACGGGACGCGGCTTACGTTGGGGCTCGTCGAGAACAAGCTGAAGGAAGCCGGCTTGCTGGGAGAAACCAAGCGCCATGTCATCACCGCGGAATCCGAATTGCAGTTCGGCACGATCAAGGCGAGCTTTTTCCGGACGAATCACAGCATTCCGGATTCGGTCGGCGTGTGTCTCGATACGCCGGAGGGCGTCGTCGTCCACACCGGAGACTTCAAGTTCGACCATACGCCGGTTAACGGGCAATATGCGGATCTGCAACGGATGGCCGAAATCGGCAACCGCGGCGTCGTCGCGCTGCTGTCGGACAGCACGAATGCGGAACGTCCGGGGTTTACGCCGTCGGAGAGCAGCATCGGCAAGGAACTGGAGGAAATTTTCCGCAGATCCAAACAGCGCGTCGTCGTGGCGACCTTCGCCTCGAACGTGCACCGGATTCAGCAGGTGATCAACGCGGCGATGGAAACCCGCCGGAAAATGGCCGTCATCGGAAGAAGCATGGTCAACGTCGTTTCGATCGCTTCGGAGCTCGGCTATCTGGAAATTCCGGAAGGCATGCTGATCGAACCGGAAGAGGTGAACAAGCTGCCGGCGGACCGCGTCGTCATTTTGTCGACCGGCAGCCAGGGCGAACCGATGTCCGCCTTGACCCGCATGGCCCGCTCCACCCACCGCAAAGTGGATATCATGCCGGGAGACACCGTCGTCATCTCGGCGACGCCGATCCCGGGGAACGAGAAATATGTCGGCCGCACGGTCGACGAACTGATGCGTTTGGGCGCGTCCGTCATTTACGGGCCCGGCTCCGTATCCGGCGTGCACGTATCCGGCCACGGCAGCCAGGAAGAGCTGAAGCTGATGCTCAACCTCATTCGCCCGAAATATTTCATCCCGGTTCACGGGGAGTACCGGATGCTGAAGCATCACGCCTTGCTCGGCGAATCGGTCGGCATCGAGAAGGAGAACATCTTCCTGCTCGATATCGGGGATACGGTCGAAATCCAGAACGGCGCGGCGCGGAAAGGCGCGAAAATTCCTTCGGGCAACGTCCTGATCGACGGTCTCGGGGTAGGCGACGTAGGCAATATCGTCCTTCGCGACCGCAAGCTTTTGTCCCAGGATGGCATTCTCGTCGTCGTCGTTACGTTGTCCAAGCAGGACGGCTCGATTCTGTCGGGCCCGGATATCATTTCCCGCGGCTTCGTCTACGTCCGGGAATCCGAAGGCTTGCTCGAGGAAGCGAATCGAATCGTTTCCGGCACGCTGCAAAAGCTGATGAACGAAAACGTAAACGAATGGGCATCGCTCAAAACGAACGTCAAGGAAGCGCTCGGACGTTTCCTGTATGAACAAACAAGAAGAAGACCGATGATTCTCCCGATCATTATGGAAGTATAATGGACGCGTGACCCACACTCAAACCACACATCCCCTTGCCTACCAAGGCAAGGGGATTTGCGCGTTTTTCCCCGCATATTCGGTTTCCTTAAGCCCATACTATGTCAAGCCGCGCCTGACTGCGCGGCTTAAGGAGGCAAGCTATGAGCCAGAATGAAACGGCGGAAACGAAGGCCGAACAGCCCGTCCCGGGCCCGGAGAACCGTCCGCCTCAACCGGTCGACAACGTCGTGCAGCTCGGGCAAACGACGGTGCCCGCTCCCGAATCGAACGTCTTTTGCCTGACCATCATCGGACAGGTGGAGGGACATCTGATGCTGCCGCCGCAAAACAAGACGACGAAATACGAGCATATCATTCCGCAACTCGTCGCAGCGGAACAAAGCCCCAAAATCGAAGGCATTTTGATCGTGCTGAATACGGTCGGGGGAGACGTGGAGGCGGGATTGGCCATCGCCGAAATGATCGCGTCCCTGTCGAAGCCTAAAGTAGCCGTCGTGCTCGGCGGCGGCCATTCGATCGGAGTGCCGATCGCCGTGTCGGCCGATTACACGTTCATTGCGGAAACGGCGACGATGACGATTCATCCGATCCGGCTGAACGGCCTTATTATCGGAGTTCCGCAAACGTTCGAATATTTGGAAAAAATGCAGGAGCGCGTCGTCCGCTTCGTCACGAAGCATTCCCGGATACCGGAAGAAACGTTCAAAGAGCTGATGTTCAGAACGGGGGAGCTGACGCGGGATATCGGGACGACGATCGTCGGAACCGAGGCGGTGCGCAACGGCCTGATCGACGAAATCGGCGGCATCGGCAGCGCGTTGAAGGAATTGAAGCGCCGGATCGCGGAAAACATCGCCCTGCGGCAGCAGGAAGGAGGGGCGGTGCAGTGATTCTGTATACGTGCATGCCGGCCGAGCGGGTGCTCGAAGGATTCGACAGCGTCCGCGAACCTATGGTGGAGGTGGCGTTCGGCGGAATGACGATGCTTGTCGCCCCGGTCGCCCCCGGCATCGGGCGAATCGTGCGGCTCGTGTCGGCTCCGCTCGACGCTTACTTGAGACCGGAGCTCGCGCCGGGCCAAACGATCCATTTCGGCGCGGGCGCCGCGGGCAAGCAAACGGAAGGTTCCTTCTCCGGTACGACTGAAACCTCCGGACAACTGTGATATAATGGTGTACCGGGAGGTGGCAAACTTGGCCAAGCGCAAACGCAAGAAGGCCTCGTTCGGAGCGACCTTAAAGTACGAAATTTACGGCATCGTCCTGATTACGCTCTCGGTCATCGCTCTGTACGGAGAAGCGGCGGGAGGGCGTTCCTTGTCCAAGCTGTTCGCCTATTTGCTTGGGCAGTTTTATTTTTTGATCGCCCTCGTCGGCATTTGGCTGGGTTTGCATGTCATGATCAAGCGAAAGTGGCCGAAGGGCTGGACGTCCCGGCGTACCGGGGTCGTGCTCCTGTCGCTCGCTTTTGCGCTCTGGAGCGCGATGGGCTTCGTCGACGCCCGGCTCGATCCGCTGGACGCGGTCAGTCCCTCGACGATTATGAGCCAGTCGATGAGCCAGCTGTACGAGCAAATTTGGCAAGCCCCGATCGAGCCCGAAGTCCGCATTTGGGAAAAGGATGTCGGCGGGGGCTTGCTTGGCGCCTTGCAATATTCGATCCTGTACTGGCTGTTCGGCTATTACGGCTCGAAGTTCGTCCTGCTGATCGAATTCGCCATCGCGATCATGCTGGTCACGAACCGTTCCTACGTGGACATGCTGAAAGCCGTCAAAACGTTCCTGCAGCGGATCGCTCCGCGGCTGGCGACCCGCTTCTCGTCCGGAGCGAAGGCGCTGCGCGCCAAAGCCGTTCCGGTCAAAGAGAAGAAAAAGAAACCGGCCGTCCCGATGGCGATGGCGGAAGATCCGCTTGACGGCGAGCCGCCGCTCGAACCGAAGCAAGGAAAGAAATCGGTGTTTTTTCAAGTGTTTCACGGGGAGAGGACAAGGAGGCGTTCGACGCGGAGGAGGACGACGAGCCGATCGTGTATCCGGCCGCCGGTCCGAAAGTCAATATCCACGCGAAACGAAACTCCTCGTCCGCGCGCGAGCCCGACGAATCCGTAAGCCGCCTGTTTTCGGACGGGGAGCCTGCGTTCAAGCAGGAGCCGGTTCCGAACGCCGTCCGGGAGCCGATGCCCGCGGAAGACGATCGCTGGGACGACGAGGACGGCGAGGACGCGGAAAGTCCGGCCTGGATGCAGGATTCGTACGACGAGGAACGGTACGAAGAAGGCGAAAACGACCGCCTCGGCTCCTTCGGGGAGAAAGCGTACGTTTCGGAAGACGAAGCTTATCCGCCGATCGATCCCGAAACCGGCGAAATCATGACGCCTTCGCCCGAAGAGGCCGACCAAGGCTCGCAAGCGGCGGCGGAAGGATCGGGGAATTCGGCGGGAGAGGCCGGAGCCGCGGCGCCGAAACCGATACATAAACCGAAAAAGCCGTACCGCATCCCGCCTCTTCATCTGCTGAACAAGCCGCAGGGCGGCGGAAGGGGCGGCAGCTCGGCGGATACGCGCGACACCGCCCGCAAGCTCGAAGCCACGCTGGAAAGCTTCGGCGTCAGGGCGAAAGTGCTGGACGTCGCGCGCGGCCCGGCCGTTACCCGCTACGAGCTGCAGCCGGACGTAGGCGTCAAAGTCAGCCGCATCGTCAATTTGACGGACGACATCGCGCTGGCGCTTGCCGCCAAGGATATCCGCATGGAGGCGCCGATTCCGGGCAAATCCGCGATCGGCATCGAGGTGCCGAATTCGGAAGTGAGCGTCGTCACGCTGCGCGAAGTGCTGGAAACGCAGGAATTTCGGGACGCGCAGAGCAGGCTGTCGATTGCCTTCGGCCGCGACATTTCCGGCACCCCGATCGTCGGCAACCTGGCGCGAATGCCCCATTTGCTCGTCGCCGGCGCGACGGGTTCGGGCAAATCGGTATGCATCAACGGGATCATCGCCAGCATCCTGTACAAGGCGAAGCCCGACGAAGTGAAGTTTTTGATGATCGACCCGAAAATGGTCGAGCTGAACGTGTACAACGGCATTCCGCACTTGCTCGCGCCGGTCGTCACCGATCCGCGCAGGGCGGCGCTCGCGCTCAAAAAAGTCGTCGTCGAAATGGAAAAGAGATACGAGAAGTTTTCCAAGTCCGGCACCCGCAACATCGAGGGCTACAACACGCTGATGACGAACGGAGGCAATCCCGACGGCGTGCTTCCGTACTACGTCGTCATCGTGGACGAGCTCGCCGATTTGATGATGGTCGCCGCCGGCGACGTGGAGGACGCCATCATGCGGCTGGCGCAGATGGCCCGCGCCGCCGGCATCCATCTCATCATCGCCACGCAGCGCCCTTCGGTCGACGTCATTACCGGCGTCATCAAGGCGAACATTCCGAGCCGGATCGCGTTCGGCGTCTCGTCGCAGGTCGATTCGCGGACGATCCTGGACATGGTCGGCGCGGAAAAGCTGCTCGGACGGGGAGACATGCTGTTTCTCCCGATGGGATCGTCGAAGCCGATCCGGGTGCAGGGCGCGTTTCTGTCGGATTCCGAGGTGGAGGCCGTCGTCTCCCATGTCCGCGGCCAGGCGGAAGCCGAATACGACGAGGAGCTCGTGCCCGAGGTCGGAGAAGAATCGGAAAGCGAAGCCCAGGAGGTCGCCGACGAGCTGTTCGACCAGGCGGTTTCGATCGTCCTCGAGGCAAAGCAAGCTTCCGTCTCGCTCCTTCAGCGGCGCATGCGAATCGGCTATACGCGCGCGGCGAGGCTGATCGACTATATGGAAGCCAAAGGCATCGTCGGCCCTTACGAAGGAAGCAAACCGCGCGAAGTGCTGACGAGCCTGGAACAGTACCAAATGAACAACCGGGCTTCCTCCTGAAGCCGAATTTGCAACGCCCCGCCCGCGGCTCCCGCCGCGGGTTTTTTGTCTTTTTTTCAATGAAATCCTCGTCAGGAAAAAGGCGTATAACCGGGGGTCCCCTTTCTCATACTAGAGACAATGAACACGGCTGTTTGTTAGCGAGCCGCATCAATTGACTGGGAAAGGCGTGACACAAGTCATGGGCTATCGTCTGGTAATTGTATCGCTTTGCCTCGTTCTCGGCCTGCTCGGGCTGTATACGCTGGAAAGCTCGAACGATACGCTGGAAACGTTCGGCAATACGATTCTGAAGCAAGGCTCGTCCGGCAAGGACGTATACGAATTGCAAGGCCGGCTGAAGTTTCTCGGCTATTACAACGGCAAGGTCGACGGACAATTCGGTTCCGCCACGCTGAATTCCGTCAAATGGTTCCAATGGAAATTCGGGATGAAGGCCGACGGCGTCGTCGGCGCGAAAACGAAGCTGAAGCTGTGGGAAGCGACGAAAAACTGGAAGCCGACGGCCGACGAGCTGCCGCCGGGAGCCGGGGGCGGAAACGCGGGGAATGCCGCGGGAGGCGGGGGAGGCCAGGCGGCCGCCGAGAACGATCTTCCCGCTTCCAACAATTTGGGCTTGTCCGCAAGCGATTTGAAAATTATGGCCAACGCCGTTTACGGCGAAGCCCGCGGCGAGCCGTACGAAGGGCAGGTCGCGGTGGCCGCGGTCATTTTGAACCGCGTTCGCGCGTCGGAATTTCCGAATACGGTGTCGAGCGTCATCTTTCAGCCGGGCGCGTTTACGGCAGTGGCCGACGGACAAATTTATTTAACGCCGAACGAAACCGCGGCGAAAGCCGTCAAAGACGCGCTCAGCGGGTGGGATCCGACCGACGGATGCCTGTATTATTTCAATCCCGTAACCGCGACGTCCAAGTGGATTTGGACCCGGCCGCAGTACAAAACGATCGGCAGGCATATCTTTTGCCGGTAAAGACGGAAACATCGCTGGAAACCATTTGCTTCCGGGTTGGCCATCGGTTAGAATGGGGCTGAATCGGAATTGAGCCAAAGGGGTAGGATGCCTTGTCTACGGAAACTTTCCAGCGGGGAAGCTTGGGCCGGCTGCGCTTGCACGTGTTGCCGACCAAACGGTTCAAAACCTTCGCATTGACGTTGTTCGTCGGCATTCCGCTGACGGAATCGAGGGTAACGCCGGTCGCGCTCGCTCCATTCGTCCTGCGCCGGGGCACGGCGAAATATCCCGAGACGATCTCGTTCCGGGAACGGCTGGACGAACTTTACGGGGCGGGCTTCGGCTTCGACATTTACAAACGCGGCGATTATCAGATCGTCCAGTTCAAGCTGGATATCATCAACGATCGCTTCGTGTCCTCTTCCGAACCGCTGCTCAAGGAAGCGATCGATTTCCTCGGAGAAGCGGTTACGACGCCCGCGCTGGAAGCCGGGCATTTTCGTTCGCGTTACGTGGAAGCGGAGAAAACGACGGTTCGCAAACGGATCGAAGCGATCATCAACGATAAAATCCGTTACGCCGCCGAGCGCTGCGTCGAGGAGATGTGCAAGGACGAACCGTACCGCCTGCTTGCCCTGGGGCGCAAGGAGGCGCTGGACGGTATCGATGCCGGCGCGCTTTACGGCGAGTACGAACGCTGGCTTGACGAAGCGGCATTCGATTTGTACGTATCGGGCGATACGACGCTTGAGGAAGTCGGGAAGCTGGCGCAAGCGGCGTTCAGGCTGACCGGCAGGTCTCCCGCCGCGTATTCTCCGCCTCGGCTGACGCGGGCCCGACCCGAACCGCAAACAATCGTCGAACGGCTGGACGTCGGGCAAGGGAAGCTGAACCTGGGACTTCGGACGGGGCTTTCTTACGGGGACGAACGCTACCCGTCCTTGCTCATGTACAACGGGCTGCTCGGGGCGTTCCCGCATTCGAAGCTGTTCGTCAACGTCCGGGAAAAGGCAAGCCTCGCTTATTACGCCTCCTCCCGCCTCGACGGGCACAAAGGGTTGCTGACGATTCAATCGGGAATCGAAATCGCCAACTACGAGAAGGCGCTCGGCATTATCCAGGAGCAGCTCGCTTCGATGCGCCGCGGCGAAATCGGCGAAGACGACATGCGACGGACGAAAGCGATGCTGGCCAATCAGCTGCGCGAGCTGCAGGACTCCGCCTTCGAGCGCATTTCTTTCGATTTCAACAACGTTCTCTCCGGAACCGAGCGCACGAACGCCGGTCTGCTTGAACGAATCGATGCCGTAACCCCCGATCAGGTGGCGGAGGTCGCGCAAACCGTCGAGCTGGACACGATTTACTTTTTGCGGGACCGAAAAGGGGGGGATTGAAATGGCCGTCAAACAATACGCCAACCTTCAGGAAACGCTTCATTACGAAAAGCTGGACAACGGCCTCGACGTATTCGTGCTGCCGAAGCCGGGCTTTACGAAAACGTACGCCACCTTTACGACCCGCTACGGCAGCGTGGACAATCATTTTCGCCCGCCCGGCGGAGAAAATTTGCGCGTGCCGGACGGCATCGCCCATTTTCTCGAGCATAAAATGTTCGAAGAGCCCGAAGGCGACATTTTCGCTACGTTCGCTTCGCAGGGGGCGTCGGCCAACGCCTTTACGAGCTTCGAGCGCACGGTCTATTTGTTCAGCGCGACGGACCATGTTCAGGCGAATCTGGGGACGCTGCTGGATTTTGTCCAGAATCCCTATTTTACGGATGCGAACGTCGAGAAGGAAAAGGGCATAATCGTCCAGGAAATCAACATGTACCGGGACAATCCGGATTGGCGCGTCTATTACGGGCTGATCGAGGCGCTGTACAACGTCCATCCGGTTCACATCGACATTGCCGGAACGGAAGCTTCCGTTCGTTCGATTACGAAGGAAATGCTGTACGACTGCTACCGAACGTTCTACCATCCGTCCAACATGACGCTGTTCGTCGTCGGCGGAGTCGACGCGGAAGCGACGATGGCGTTCGTCAAAGCCAATCAAGCGGCCAAAACGTTCGCCAAAGCCGGCGAGATCGAACGGTTTTTCGAAACGGAACCGCTGACGGTGCGGGAGAAGCGGAACGAAATCCGCCTTCCGGTTTCGTTGCCCAAATGCTTGTTCGGGTACAAAGAAGCGCCCAAGCCGAGAGACGGCAGCGAGGCGGTCCGCAGGGAATTGGCGGCCAGGCTGATGTTCGATATTTTGCTCGGCTCCAGTTCTCCCCTGTACCAGGAGCTTTACGAGGAAAATCTCATTTCCGACGGTTTCGGCCACGAATTCAACGCCGGACCGGGCTACGCGTTTTCGGCCATCGGCGGCGATACGAAAGATCCGGACGCCCTGGTTTCCAAAGTGACCGGCGCGCTCGAAGCCGCGGCTTCTTCCGGGATTCCCGAAGCGGTGTTCGAGCGGGCCAGACGCAAGCGGATCGGCTCCTATTTGCGAATGCTGAACAGCCCCGAGGCGATCGCCAACGAATTTACGCGATACCGCATGAGCGGCGGCGATTTGTTCGAATTGGTCGGCCTGTACGAAAGCCTGACGCTGGCCGACATCGAGGCCCGTTTGCGCGAGCACGTGCAGGCGGACCGTCTCGCCGTATGCGTCGTCCGGAGCGAAACGACTTGACGTTGGCAGCTTCCGCGCAAGCGTTCAGTTCTTCGCGAACGGCTTTGGTCACCGGGGCCTCCCGGGGGATCGGGGCGGCGGTCGCAAGAAGGCTCGCGGCCGACGGAGCCCGGGTAATCGTGCACTGCCATTCTGCGTTGGAAATGGCGGAGCAAGTGGCCGAGCAATGCCGGTCCTTAAGCGGAACGGATTCGTTCGCCGTGCAGGCGGACGTCCGTTCGGGCGAAGCGCTAAAGCGGCTCAAAGGCGAACTGGACCGCCGGTCGCTGGAACCGGATATTTTAATTCATTGCGCCGGCACCGCTTATTATCGCCTCTTGGACGATACGGATGAAGAAGCTTGGGACGATTTGTTCAACGTTCATTTGAAATCGGCTTACTGGCTGGCGAAGCTGTTCGGTCCCGCCATGACGTGGAACCGGCAAGGCCGGATGGTGTTCCTCTCCAGCATTTGGGGGCTGACGGGCGCCGCCGGCGAAATCGCCTATTCCGCCGCCAAGGGCGGACTCAACAGCTTTACGAAAGCATTGGCCAAGGAGATGGCGGGATCCGGGGTCACGGTCAACGCGGTCGCCCCGGGCGCCGTGGAAACGGATATGCTGGCGGCGCTTACCCCCGAGGAGAAAGCCGGCCTGATCGGCGAAATTCCGCTCGGAAGGCTGGCCAGGCCCGAAGAAGTGGCGGACGCGGTACGTTTTCTCGTTTCCGACGACGCGGGTTATGTGACCGGCCAGGTGATCGGCCTTTCCGGCGGCTGGATGATTTGACAAGTTTGCGCGGCGGCCTCCTGCGAATACGGCGCACGGGCGATGGACATATTATTCGTTGTAGCATTCATTCCACTTCACAGGAGGCTGCGCGATGTCGACCGTATTGAGCAATTTCGAAACGTGGAAAAAGTTTTTGGGTGACCGTGTCGAAGCCGCCAAAAAGATGGGGATCAGCGAAGAAGCCATTACGAAGCTCGCTTTCGAAATCGGCGAGTTTCTGGAAAATAAAGTCGATCCCCAAAACGACGAGGAACGCGTTCTGAAGGAACTGTGGGACATCGGGGACGAATCGGAACGCAAAACGATGGCCCGCTTGATGGTCAAGCTCGCCGAGCACAGCTAAACGAACATGATCCTGCTTTCTTGAACTGCGCCGCAGCTCAGACGGCTCCGCTTGATTTTCGGCGGGGCCGTTTGGACTTGCAAACCGAAAATTAGGACTTTAGACGGAATATTTCCCGATTTTTTTGCAGGAGAATGGCGAGTCTTGTAGAATACAAAGTAGGCAAGGAAGAAGTCGGGGTCGACTTTTTTACCGGCGGATGAGGTGCACAATGGAAAAGAAACAATGGTACATGGAATATAAAATTCATAAAAACCGTCCCGGCCTTTTAGGCGATTTGGCCTCATTATTAGGGATGCTTGAAGTCAATATCATCACGATCAACGGCGTCGAAGACCGCACCCGCGGCCTCCTTTTGCAAACGGACGACGACGAAAAGATCGAACTGCTCGGGCGAATGCTCGCCAAAGTGGAAAATATTACTCTGCTTACGCTGCGCCCTCCGCGCCTGACCGATATTTTGGCGATCCGCCACGGCCGGTATATCGAACGGGATTCTTCCGACGGCAGAACGTTCCGGTTTACGCGGGACGAGCTCGGACTTTTGGTCGATTTTCTCGGGGAATTGTTCAAGCGGGACGGCAACCAGACGATCGGTTTGCGCGGCATGCCGCGCGTAGGCAAAACGGAATCCATCATCGCGGGAAGCGTCTGCGCCAACAAGCGCTGGACGTTCGTATCGTCCACCCTGCTTCGCCAAACGGTGCGCAGCCAGCTGTCGGAAGAGGAAACGAATCCGAACAACGTCTTTATTATCGACGGAATCGTAAGCACGATACGTTCGAACGAGAAGCATTACAGCCTGCTGCAGGATATTATGGCGATGCCCTCGACCAAGGTGATCGAGCATCCGGATATTTTCGTTCGGGAATCCGATTTCGATTACGACGTGTTCGACAGCATCATCGAGCTCAGGAACACGCCGGAAGAAGAAATTACATACGAAAACTTTACGACCGCCGGTTTCGATGACGGCTTTTAAAGGTTATAATTTTTTCGGCATCCATTAGATCATTGACGGAGGTGACATCATGTCGGATTTGGGACTGCTTCTGCGCAAAGCGAGGGAGCAGCGGGGGCTTACGCTTGACGATATACAGGAAGCGACCAAAATCCGCAAACGATACTTGGACGCTATCGAGACGGGGGACTACAAAGTTCTTCCCGGGTCGTTTTACGTACGCGCATTCGTCAAAACTTATGCGGAGACGGTCGGGCTCGATGCGGAAGAAGTGCTCCGTTTATATCATAAAGAATTGCCTCAAGCTCCGTCCCCGGAGACGGTCGCCAGCGAGCCGATGCTCAAGCCCAGAAGCCGATCCGTTCAGCATAACGACAAATGGGGCAAGCTTGCGGTCAATTCGGTGCTTTGGCTTTTCCCTTTGCTGATCGCCGCTTTGCTGTATTTTTATCTCGTGCAAAATCCGGGAGACGATGCGGAGGAAAGGGACAACTCGACCGATATTACGTCGGAAACGACGCTGCCGTCTTCGCCGCCGGCGTCGCCTACTTCTTCGGCCGGCGGCTCGCCGACCGGAGAACCGGAAGGCAGTCCGAGCGTCGCTCCTTCCTCGTCGCCTTCGCCCGAAACGGCGCTGACGCTTACGAAACAATCGGGGACGACCTCCTATTACGACGTATCGTCGAGCGGCACGCCCGTCATAACGATCACGTTGTCCGGGACGAGCTGGGTCGGCGTTCAGGAGAACAACAGCAAGGGCAAGTACGTTTATAACGGAACGCCCAAAACGGACGAGAAGCTGACGTTCGATTTGACGGGCCCCCTGTACGTCAACGTCGCTCACGCCGTGAATGCCTCGATTACGATCGACGGCGTCGCGGTGGACGACGAAGAAGCGTCCGGTTCCCGCAAATTCGTATTTACGCCCGCTGCCGGCGAAACCGCCGGCGAGGAATGAGCGGCGACCTCCGCGGTTATGATACTTATGCAGGAAATATCGAATCGCGGAGGTTACAGGATGGCAACGAGCTGGATCGTAATTGCTATCGGCGTTGTGGTAAGCCTGATCGGCTGGTTTATGACGCCGAGCGCTTGGGGTTATGGTATCCTCGGACACGGGCTTGCCTGGATCGTGCTCGGCATTTTGGACATGTTCCGTGCGCCTGCTCGGGCGCGCTGAAGGCCGCATCGGCCAATCGAACGAAGGGCCCTTTCGCAAAAGGGCTCTTTTGTTTTGGGTTCGTAAGCAAAAACTGCTATAATAGGAACCAAAGTTCAGGCACTTTATGAAAGGAAGACGGTACAATGGCATCCGAATATTCGTTCGACATCGTGTCCAAGGTCGATATGCAGGAAGTAAACAACGCGGTAACGCAGGCGCTCAAGGAAATCGAAACCCGGTTCGATTTCAAAGGCAGCAAAAGCGGCATCAAGCTGGAAGGGGAGTCCCTCGTCATTTCCTCCGACGACGACTACAAGCTCAAAAGCGTTATCGACATTTTGCAGTCGAAGCTGATCAAGCGGGGCGTTCCGATCCGCAATTTGGATTACGGCAAAGTCGAGCCCGCTTCGGGCGGAACCGTCCGGCAAACGGTGGCGCTGAAGACGGGCATCGACCAGGAAAACGCGAAGAAGATCAACGTGCTGATCCGCGATTCCAAACTGAAAGTGAAAAGCCAGATCCAGGGCGATCAATTGCGGGTCACCGGCAAAAGCAAGGACGATTTGCAGGCCGTCATGACCTTGCTGCGCGGCGCCGATCTTTCGCTCGAACTTCAATTCGTCAATTACCGGTGAACGAAGGCTCCGCCCGGGCGCTCAGGCATTTTGACAGCTTTTGCGGCTTCGTTTATACTGAGTTCGAATTGGAAGAAGTACGGAAACGACTGATGGGGGAAGACACGATGATCGCGGAAGGCATCTCGCTATATTCAGGCTTCACGCATAGAAACAAGGAGGGGGAAAGGGCTTGAACCTGGCCAACCAGATTACGCTGGCGCGGATATTTCTCGTGCCGATTGTGGCGTTCTTCCTGCTGGTCAGGCTGGACGTTCCCTCGCTGACGATCGGAACCTTTTCCATTCCGTACAATCAGATTTTCGCCTTGCTGCTGTTCATTATCGCGGCCAGCACCGACGGGCTTGACGGCTACATCGCGAGAAAGCGCAAAATCGTCACCAATCTCGGAAAGCTGCTCGACCCGCTTGCGGACAAGATCCTGGTCGCGGCCGTTCTGATTTCGCTCGTCGAGATGGGCATGCTGGACGCCTGGGTCGCCATTTTCATTATCGCCAGGGAATGGGCGGTCACGGGTTTGCGGCAAATCGCGGTGCTCGAAGGGGTCGTGCTGGCGGCAAGCAAATGGGGAAAATGGAAAACCGCGACCCAGATCGCCATGATCGTCGTTTTGCTGCTTAACAATTTCCCGTTCGTGTTTTTACATATTCCCGTCGATACGATCATCGTATGGGCCGCGGTGTTGATCACCGTATATTCGGGCATCGATTATTTCGTCAAGAACAAAAACCTGTTCATTCCGGCGGCGGACAAATCGTCGCCCGAAGCCGTCAAATCCGGATCGGACAAAGAGGTGCGGCGCAACGGATGAAAGCGGAAATCATTGCGGTAGGCACGGAGCTTCTGCTCGGCCAAATCGTCAATACGAACGCGAAATTTCTTTCGCAAGGATTGGCGGAGCTGGGCGTGGACGTTTATTACCAGACGGTGGTCGGGGACAACGAAGCGCGCATTCGCCGCGCGATCGAGACGGCGTGCGGGCGCGCGGACCTGCTTGTGTTTACGGGGGGGCTCGGGCCGACGCTGGACGATTTGACCCGGGATGCGCTTGCCGCTTTCCTCGGCCTTCCCGTTCATTTGCACGAGCCGACGATGCGGAAGATCGAAGAGATGTTTTCCGGGCGGGGAACGGCGTTCGTGGAAAGCAACCGCCGGCAGGCGATGCTGATCGAAGGGGCCGTCCCGCTGCGCAACGATACGGGGCTCGCCGTCGGGAACGCGCTGTCGGCAGGCGGCAAGCATTACTTGCTGCTGCCGGGGCCTCCCCGGGAAATGAAGCCGATGTTCGAAAACGACGCCTCCGCCTGGCTGCGGGAGCTGCTCGGCGACAGCGCGGCGCTGCATTCGACGATGCTGAAATTCAGCGGCATCGGGGAGTCGGCGCTTGAGGACTTATTCATCGATCTGATTCGCGAACAGACCGATCCGACCATCGCGCCTTACGCGAAAGAAGGGGAGGTCGCGATCCGGGTTTCGACCAAATCCGCGGATGCCGAGGAAGCGGCCCGCCGGATGGAGCCGACGCTTCAGGAAATCCGGCGGCGCGCGGACCGCTATCTTTACGCGGAAGAAGACATCACGCTGGAAGAGGCCGTCATCCGGCTGCTGGCGTCGCAGCGGCGCACGTTGTCGGTCGCCGAGAGCTGCACCGGCGGCATGATCGCGACGATGCTGACGGCGGTGCCGGGAAGCGCGGACGTGTTTTCCGGCGGCGTCGTCAGCTACACGAACGACGTGAAGCGCAAGCTGCTCGGCGTGCCGCTCTCGCTGCTGGAGGGCGACGGCGCGCCGGGCGCCGTCAGCGCCGAGACGGCGGCGGCGATGGCCGAAGGGATGCGGGCGGCGGCCGATACCGACCTGGCGCTGTCGGTAACGGGCGTAGCCGGACCGGCCGGCTCCGAGGGCAAGCCCGTCGGCCTCGTGTATATCGGGCTTGCGGAGCGGGGAAAGCCGACGAAGACGGAGCGGATCCAGCTGGCCGGAGATCGCGAGGGCATTCGCCTCCGGGCTTCCAAGCGAACGCTGTACAGATTGTGGCTGGCACTGACGGGGCGGGATTGACCGCTCCGTTTTTTGTCGCCTTTTTACGACAAATTCTTCATAAAAGGCTTGTCATCTTTACGTCCCTGTGGTAAAGTTTGATTGAAAGTTGCGGAAGAACCGTAGCGAAGAATACTTTGCTGCGGTTCTTTTTTGCAACAAAAACAGAACGAATGTTCGCAAAAAGCTTGGCAACGGAAGCAAAAACAGGTATGATAAACCTATCATAATGATAAGGATGTGGGTGTGTTGTCCGATCGTCGCGCCGCACTAGAGATGGCATTGCGCCAGATTGAGAAGCAATTTGGCAAAGGATCGATCATGAAATTGGGCGAGCAAGCGCAGCTCCAGGTAGAATCGTACCCCAGCGGCGCGTTGGCTTTGGATATCGCGCTCGGAATCGGGGGATTCCCGCGCGGGAGAATTATCGAAGTATACGGCCCGGAATCTTCGGGTAAGACGACCGTAGCGCTCCATGCGATTGCGGAAGTGCAGAGAGCGGGCGGCCAGGCCGCGTTCATCGACGCCGAGCACGCGCTGGACCCGATTTACGCCCGGAATCTCGGCGTCAACATCGACGAGCTGCTGCTCAGTCAGCCGGATACCGGGGAGCAGGCGCTTGAAATCGCCGAAGCTCTCGTGCGCAGCGGCGCCGTCGACATTATCGTCGTCGACTCGGTCGCGGCGCTCGTGCCGAAGGCGGAAATCGAGGGAGATATGGGCGATTCGTTCGTCGGCCTTCAGGCCCGGCTCATGTCCCAGGCGATGCGCAAGCTGTCCGGGGCGATCAGCAAGTCGAAGTCCATCGCAATCTTCATTAACCAATTGCGGGAAAAGGTCGGCGTCATGTTCGGCAATCCGGAGACGACGCCGGGCGGACGAGCCCTCAAGTTCTATGCCAGCGTGCGACTGGACGTTCGCCGGATCGATTCGATCAAGCAAGGCAACGACGTGGTCGGCAACCGGACCCGCATCAAGGTCGTCAAGAACAAAGTCGCTCCGCCGTTCAAGCAGGCCGAGGTCGACATCATGTACGGCGAAGGCATTTCCAAGGAAGGCAGCATCGTCGACATCGGCACGGAGCTGGATATCGTGCAGAAGAGCGGGGCCTGGTTTTCCTTCAACGGCGAGCGGCTCGGCCAGGGCCGGGAGAACGCGAAGCAATTTTTGAAAGATCATCCGGAGATCAGCGCGGACATCGAGCGTCAAATCCGCAGCCTTACGCTTAGCTCGGACGCGATTTCGACGGCGATAAGCCAAGGCGGCAGCCAGGAGGAAGACGAACTCGAGGATACGGAATTCGCGGAACTCGAATAGAAGGCGGAATTCGACGCCTTGCAGCAGGGACAGGCAGTTACCGGGACATTCGCCGCGAGCGGATGTCCTTTCATTATTTTGGACGGGGGCGATGCCGATCATGAACGAAGAGGAGCGTTTCGGAGCGGTTATCGTTTCGATCGAGAAGGATCCGAAGAAAAAAGCGATGTACCGGATCACGTTCCGGACGAGCGCGGGTGAGACCGATTCGTCGACGGATCGCGAAGCGGACGAATCGACGGCGGAACGGGAGGCCGAAAGCGAAGCCGAACCGGGAGCGCAAGGCGAACCCAGGACGGAAACGGTCGCCATCCACGAGGACACGCTCGTGGCCTGGCGCCTGCTCCCGGGCAAACGGCTGAACGTCCGGGAGCTGAAGGCGCTGAGACAAGAGCAGGAAACCGAGGAGGCGTACAGGGCGGCGCTCGGGATGCTCGACCGGAAGCCGCGGACGAAACGGGAAATCGCCGTCGCGCTGAAGCGAAAAGGACTGTCCGCCGAAGCGATCGCGGGTTGCTTGGACAGGCTGGCCTCTTACCGGATCGTCGACGACGCCGCATACGCCAAGCGCTACGCGGAGCAAAAAGTGGTCTCCCAGCGCAAAGGCAGCCGCCTTGTCCGCCAGGAGCTGCTGCGCCGCGGCGTGACGAAGCGCGAAGCGGACGACGCGATCGAAGAACTCGACGGCGAAGCGGAGCGGCAGGCCGCATATGCCCTCGCGAAGAAGCGCTGGCCTAACGTTAAAGGAGAAAGCCTGCGGGAGCGCCGGTACAAGCTGATGGGAATGCTGCAAAGGCGAGGGTTCCCCGCCGGGATCGCGCGCGATGCGGCCGGACGGGTCATTGACGAGGACGAAGCGCGGGACGGACGGGAAGAAGACGACTGGGACGAGTACTTCGAATAGGGCATGCGCCAAGCTTCGGAAGCGGATATGCTTTGCTTGACAATCCATTTTCACAAAAGATACAATGTTCCTGTATTCCATCTTCCCTTCCGAACCTTTTTTCCTTCCAAAAAAACGATTCGGAACTTGTTTTTTCGACTTTTTACGATTCGGGTCGGCGCAGGACGCAAGGCCCGCTGCCCGCAATCGTCTACGGCAGGGCGGGGCTTGCCAGACTAGGGAAGCTGCCCGTTTTGCCCGCAACAGCGAAATGGATCGGTTTGAAAGCCGGCACACAATTTTATACGTGTCCCAAGCGTTTGCCTTGGTGATACAACGAGGAGGTGAAAGACCATGCAGGACTGGATCTGGGTCTTGATCGTCATCGTTGTTGGCGCGCTTTTCTTTGGGATCGGTTATGTTGTTCGCAAGTCCATTGCGGAAGCCAAGATTTCCAGTGCCGAACAGGCGGCTCTGCAAATCGTGGAGAACGCCCGCAAAGAAGCGGAAGCAATCCGCAAAGAAACGGTACTGGAAGCCAAAGACGAGGTGCACAAGCTCCGAAACGAGGCCGAGCGCGACATTCGCGATCGCCGCAACGAAATCGGGCGTCAGGAACGGCGGCTTGTGCAAAAGGAAGAGTCGCTGGACCGCAAGCTCGAAGCGTTGGAACGCAAAGAGGAACAGGTCGCCAACAAGGAGAAACGAATCGAGGAAACGCAGGAAGAGATCGAGACGCTTCATAAGCAGCAGATCAGCGAGCTGGAACGGATTTCGAACTTGACGATGGACGACGCGAAGCAGCTCATTTTGACGACTGTCGAGCAGGAGGTCCGTCATGAAACCGCTCAACTGATCAAAGATATCGAACAGCAGGCGAAGGAAGAAGCCGACAAACGCGCCCGCGACATCATTTCGCTCGCTATTCAGCGTTGCGCCGCGGACCATGTGGCGGAAACGACCGTATCGGTCGTCGCATTGCCGAACGAGGAAATGAAGGGACGCATCATCGGACGCGAGGGCCGCAACATTCGGGCTCTGGAGACGCTCACCGGGATCGACCTCATTATCGACGATACGCCGGAAGCGGTCATTTTGTCCGGATTCGATCCGATTCGCCGCGAGATTGCCCGCACGTCGCTTGAGAAGCTGGTGGCCGACGGAAGAATCCACCCGGCCCGCATCGAAGAGATGGTGGAAAAATCCCGCAAAGAAGTGGACGAACGAATTCGCGAATACGGCGAGCAGGCTACGTTCGAGGTAGGCGTGCACGGTCTCCATCCGGATTTGATCAAAATTTTGGGAAGACTGAAGTTCCGGACAAGTTATGGACAAAACGTGCTGAAGCACTCGATGGAAGTCGCTTATTTATCGGGACTGATGGCGGCGGAGCTCGGAGAAGACGTTACTCTCGCCAAACGCGCCGGCTTGCTGCACGATATCGGCAAGGCGCTCGATCATGAAGTGGAAGGCTCGCATGTCGAGATCGGCGAGGAATTGGCGAAGAAGTACAAGGAGCATCCCGTTGTCATCAACAGCATCGCTTCCCACCATGGAGATTGCGAAGCGACTTCGGTTATCGCGATGCTCGTCGGGGCTGCCGATGCGCTCAGCGCGGCGCGTCCCGGAGCGAGAAGAGAGACGCTCGAGACGTATATCAAACGTCTGGAAAAGCTCGAGGAAATTTCCGAATCGTTCGACGGCGTCGAGAAATCGTACGCGATTCAGGCCGGACGCGAAGTTCGCGTGATGGTTCAACCGGAAAAAGTCGACGACGCGGAGGCGTTCCGCCTGGCCCGCGACATTACGAAGAAAATCGAGGGAGAACTGGATTATCCGGGCCACATCAAGGTTACGGTCATCCGCGAAACCCGGGCAGTGGAGTACGCGAAATAAGTTTCGGGAAGGCTGAAGAAGTGGCTGCGGCTTAGCGGCCACTTCTTGCCTTTCTGGCGGCCGTTCGCGTTTTGCGTACGGGCGATCCATTATTTGCGGTCAGCGTAAGGGAAGGTGTTTTCATGAAAGTGGTTTTTATCGGGGATATTGTCGGAAGCGTCGGACGGGAAACGGTCAAACGGCTGCTGCCCTGGATCAAGGACAAATATCAGCCGCATATCGTCATCGCCAACGGGGAAAACGCCGCCGGCGGCCGCGGCATTAACGCCGCCATAACGCGAGAATTGTTCGATTGGGGCGTTCACGGCATCACAATGGGCAACCATACGTGGGACAATCGGGAAATTTTCGAGTTTATCGACGACGAGCCGCGGATGGTTCGTCCCGCCAATTTGCCTCCGGAAACGCCCGGAGTCGGCTATGCCCTGATCAAAGTCGGAAACAAGGAGCTCGGGATCGTCAATTTGATCGGCCGCACCTTCCTGCCTCCTTCGGATTGCCCGTTCCGGGCGGCGGACGATATTATCGACGAGCTTCGCAAAAAAACGAAGTGCATCCTGGTCGATTTCCATGCCGAGGCGACGAGCGAAAAAATCGCGATGGGCTGGCATTTGGATGGCCGAGTTTCGCTTGTCGTGGGCACGCACACCCATGTCCAGACGAACGACGACCGGATTTTGCCCGGCGGCACCGCTTACTTGACGGATGCGGGCATGACCGGACCGCGGGACGGCGTGCTCGGCATGGAGAAGGAAGGCGTGCTGCGCAAATTCAAGACGGGCCTGCCTTCCCGATTTCAGGTTGCGGAAGGGAAATGGCATTTGCACGGCGTATTTGTCGAACTGGACGATGCGACCGGCAAGGCGACGAGCATCAAAACGATCCGGGTAGACGAGGACTCCTGGATCGCAACCTGACAACGCGCGGATAGAGACGGGTGTTTTGGCTGTCAAGCGGCGAAATACCCGCTTTATCCGCCTAAAAATATCAGAATTTTTTGCGATTTGCCGGCCATTTTCTCCTTGGAAGCAGGAATTAACGAGGCCCTCACCGAATAAGTATCCGTTAGTGGGCCCATCCTTTGATCCCCGAGGAGGAACTGGTCATGGAAGTATTAAAGGTTTCTGCAAAATCCAATCCAAACTCTGTTGCAGGCGCTTTGGCGGGTGTGCTCCGCGAAAGAGGCAATGCCGAACTGCAAGCGATTGGCGCGGGAGCGCTGAACCAAGCGATAAAAGCAGTCGCGATCGCCCGGGGGTTTGTGGCGCCGAGCGGGGTGGATTTGATTTGCATCCCGGCTTTTACCGATATTGTCATTGACGGAGAAGATCGCACGGCGATCAAGTTAATCGTGGAACCTCGTTAAACGAAACGCAAAGCGATAGTGAACCTGTTCTCGAACTGTCCGGCCCAGATGGCTCTTCTTGTCATGAGGTTGGAAGGGGAGGACAGGTTTTTTGTGTTAACGGACGATTGAAAGCGGCTATCTGTAAACGGGGGATGGGGAAAGGTCTATCGAACGGCCTTACGTTTTACGCCAGGGGGGACGAGCAGGATGAAAGCGGCGGACTTGCACTGCGACGTTTTATTCAAAATGCTGAAGCATCCGGAGCTGTCTTTTCGGGAACCGTCCGGAGGAAAGCTGGACGTGACGGCGGACCGTCTCCGCGAAGGCGAGGTGTCGCTCCAAGCGTTCGCGATTTATTTGCCCGAAGACGGCCCGAAGGATCCGGAAACGGTGCTGCGGGAAGCGGAGCTGTTTTGGTCGAAGGTGCTGTCGGAAAAAGGAATCAGGCTGATCCGCACGGCGGGCGATCTGCAGGCGGCTTGGGATGGAGGCCAAACCGGCGCTCTGCTGTCGCTGGAAGGAGCCGACGGGCTGAGGGAGCAGTGGTGGTGCCTGAGGCTGCTGCATTTGCTCGGGCTTCGGCTGCTTGGGCCGACGTGGAATTGGGCGAACTGGGCATGCGACGGCGCGATGGAACCTCGCGGCGGAGGACTGACCCGCGCCGGAAAAAGGCTGGTGAACGAATGCGAATCGATGGGGATTTTGATCGATGTGTCGCATATGTCGGAACGGGGCTTCTGGGACGTGGCGGAACTTTCAAGCCGTCCGTTTTTCGCTTCCCACTCCAACGTTCGGGCGGTGAGAGAGCATCCCCGGAATTTGACCGACGCTCAGCTTGCGGCGATATTCCGGGCGGACGGAATCGTCGGACTGACGTTCGTCCCCTGGTTTTTGTCGGATCGGGAGCCTGCGTCCGTCGACGATGTGCTCCGGCATGTCGAACACGTTTGTTCTCTCGGGGGGAACGGTATCTGGCGTTCGGATCGGATTTCGACGGCATCGAACGCCATGTTCATGGGCTGTCGCAGCCCGGCCACTACCCGTCGCTCGCGGATGCGCTGCTCAAGCGGTACCCGGAGCCGATCGTCCGGGGAATGCTCGGCGAGAACGCGGTGCGTTTTTTGCGCAAATATCTTCCCCAGTAATCCCATCGAAATGAATTCATAATGGAAGCGGATCGTTTTTATCAGAAATCGTTATCAGTTGATTTAGGCATAAAAGCTTGCTTTTTGGGGAATGCAATCATAAAATTTACATGGGTTAAACAAAAGTTTTAATCTTTATTTTATAAATAGGATTCGTTTTCATAGCGGAAGCGCACAGGTCGAAGCAGAGATTAAGAGGAGATGGACAAACGTGATCAGTCAATTGTCATGGAAAATTGGCGGCCAGCAGGGGGAAGGAGTGGAAAGTACGGACCGTATTTTCTCGACTTCGCTGAACCGGCTGGGCTATTATCTTTACGGCTATCGTCACTTTTCCTCACGTATCAAAGGCGGACATACCAACAACAAAATCCGGATCAGCACGACTCCGATTCGCGCGATTTCGGACGATTTGGATATTTTGGTCGCGTTCGACCAGGAAAGCATCGATCTGAACGCCCATGAACTGCGCGCCGGCGGCGTCGTCGTCGCGGACGCGAAGTTTTCGCCGGCGTTGCCGGAAGGCATCGACGCCCGGCTGTTCGCGGTTCCGATTACGGCGATCGCCGAAGAGCTCGGCACCTCCCTGATGAAGAACATGGTGGCCTCCGGGGCCTCCTGGGCGCTGCTGGGCCTTCCTTTGGAAGTGTTCAACAAGGCGGTGGAAGAAGAGTTCGGAAGAAAAGGCCCGGCCGTCGTCGAGAAAAATATCGAAGCGGTCAAGCGCGGGGCGGAATTCGTCCTGGAGCAGGCCGGCGGCCCGCTCGAGGAATTCCGGCTGGAAGAGGCCGACGGGAAGCAGAAGCTGTTCATGATCGGCAACGAGGCGCTCGGCCTCGGAGCCATCGCGGGCGGCTGCCGGCTGATGTCGGCATACCCGATTACGCCGGCTTCGGAAATTATGGAATATTTGATCAAAAAGCTGCCGAAATTCGGCGGCACGGTCATCCAGACGGAAGACGAAATCGCCGCGGTCACGATGGCGATCGGCGCGAACTACGGCGGCGTCCGGACGATGACCGCTTCGGCCGGACCCGGCCTGTCGTTGATGATGGAGGCGATCGGTCTTTCGGGCATGACCGAAACGCCGCTCGTCATCATCGATACGCAGCGCGGCGGACCTTCCACCGGCTTGCCGACAAAGCAGGAGCAGTCCGATATTCACGCCCTTATTTACGGAACGCACGGGGAAATCCCGAAAGTCGTCATCGCGCCGAGCACGATCGAAGAGTGCTTTTACGATATGATCGAAGCGTTCAACCTGGCGGAGCAATACCAGGTGCCGGTCATCGTCGCGACCGACCTGCAGCTTTCGCTCGGCAAGCAATCGTGCGAGCCGCTCGATTACGAACGCATCCAAATCGAGCGCGGAAAGCTGATCGCGGACGAACTGCCGCCGCTGGAACAGCATAAAATGTTCAAACGCTACGAATTTACCGAGGACGGCATTTCGCCGCGCGTCCTGCCCGGAGCCAAAAACGGCATCCACCACGTGACGGGCGTCGAGCACGACCAGGAAGGCCGGCCGTCGGAATCCGCCGCGAACCGGAAGCGAATGATGGAAAAACGCCTCGGAAAAATCAAGGATTTGCGGATTACCGACGCGATCAAGGCCGACAGCACGGTCGAAGAGCCGGACCTGCTCATTATCGGTATGGGCTCGACCGGCGGCACGATCGACGAAGCCCGCGCCCGCCTTGCCGAACAAGGCATCAAGACGAACCACGTCACCGTTCGCCAGATGCATCCGTTCCCGGCCGACCTGCTGGAGCCGTATTTGGCGAAAGCGCGGAAAGCGGTCGTGCTGGAAAACAACGCCACCGGTCAGCTCGCTTCGCTGATCAAACTGAACGCAGGCTATCACGACAAAATCGAAAGCCTGCTGAAATACGACGGAACGCCGTTTTTGCCCGCCGAAATCGAAAAAGCTTGCAAGGAGTTGGTCTGAGATGGCAACGTTCAAAGAGTTTCGCAACAACATCAAGCCGAACTGGTGCCCGGGCTGCGGCGATTTCTCCGTGCAAGCGGCGATCCAGCGGGCAGCGGCCAACGTGGGCCTCGAGCCGGAGCAGCTCGCGGTCATTTCCGGCATCGGCTGCTCGGGCCGGATTTCCGGCTACATCAACGCGTACGGCCTGCACGGCATTCACGGCCGCGCGTTGCCGATCGCGCAGGGCGTCAAGCTCGCCAACCGCGAGCTTACGGTCATCGCGTCGGGCGGCGACGGCGACGGTTTCGCCATCGGCATGGGGCATACCGTCCATGCCATTCGCCGCAACCTGGACATCACGTATATCGTCATGGACAACCAGATTTACGGGTTGACCAAGGGCCAAACTTCGCCGCGCAGCGCCGAAGGCTTCAAGACGAAATCGACGCCGGAAGGGTCGATCGAATCGACGCTGTCGCCGCTCGAAATCGCCCTGTCCGCCGGCGCGACGTTCGTGGCGCAGTCGTTTTCGAGCGATCTCAAGCAGCTGACCGCGCTCATCGAAGCGGGAATGCGGCATAAGGGCTTTTCGCTGATCAACGTGTTCAGCCCGTGCGTGACGTTCAACAAAATCAACACCTACGACTGGTTCAAGGAAAACGTCGTCAACCTGGAGCAATTCGAGGACTACGATCCGTCCAACCGGATCGCGGCGATGACGAAAATCATGGAAACCGGCGGCATGCTGACGGGACTTATTTATCAGGATACGACGCGCAAATCGTACGAGGATATGGCTGTCGGCTTCAAGCAGGACGCGCTGGCCAAACAGGACCTGCGCCTGTCGAAGGACGAATTCGACAAGCTGGTCGCGGAATTCAAATAATCATTTTTTAGCAAAACGTTTATCCGCTCTCGCGGCCCCCAAGCCGGGCCGGGCGGATAAACGTTTTTTGATCAGAATAAATCGACAAATTCGTGGCGGCGCCCGAATGATGGCGGTTTCAGCCGCGCCGGACGGGCGATCGCGTGTGCCTGCAGGCGGGGGATAAGGTATAATATTGGGTGAAAAGGACATGATTCCATCAGGCAAAGGCGGAGATACGAATGAGCGAAACCAAACAAGTGCCGGTCGGCGTTTCGGCCCGCCATATTCACTTATCGCAGGAGCATGTGGCCATCCTGTTCGGCGAGGGAGCAGGCTTGACCGAGATGAAGCCGCTAAGTCAGCCGGGACAATTCGCCGCGAACGAAACGGTGGCCGTATACGGCCCGAAAGGCTCCTTTCCCAAAGTGCGCATCCTGGGGCCGGCCCGCAAGGCGACGCAGTTGGAAGTGTCCCGTACGGACGCTTTCGCGCTCGGGCTTAACCCTCCGGTGCGGGAATCCGGCAACATCGAAGGAACGCCTGGCATCCGCATCGTCGGGCCGGCTGGCGAAGTGACCGTGGACCAGGGCGTCATCGTGGCGGCCCGCCATATTCATTTCCACACGTCGGACGCGGCGAAATGGGGCATCGCGGACAAGCAGCTGCTGAAAGTTCGCGTCGGAGGCGAGCGAGGCGTCGTGTTCGAGCAGGTCATCGCCCGCGTCTCGGACGCTTTCGCACTCGACATGCATATCGACACCGACGAAGGCAACGCCGCCGGCGTCAAGACGGGCGACACGGCCGAAATCGTCGGCTGATCCCGAGAAACGAAAGGCCCTCCCGAATCAGGGGAGGGTTTTCTTTTTGCCATGACAACCTCCATAGATTCATGCGTTCCGTTGTGATATAATTTCGTAATGTACTTTATGAATCAAACGCTTTTCGTTTCTTGATATAGAGTCTGACCTAAAGGATGTGAACGCACCATGTCGCAAGAGAAAGATTACTCCAAATATTTCAACTTCTCCGATGCGAAGATCGTCAAGGAAGGGGACGGCAAGACGACCTACCGGATCAAGGGCCGGGAAATCACGATCAATTCCGTTCCGTCTTACAAAGACGAGAAGAAGCGCGGCAAGGAAGAAATTCGGGTCCATTACGAGCAAGCCGTACCGGACGAACTGCGGACGCTCGGCCACGGCAAAAAATATTTGATCTACACGTACGGCTGCCAAATGAACGAGCACGACACCGAGGTGATGCGCGGCCTGTTCGAAGAGATGGGCTTCGTCGCAACGACCGAACGGAAAGAAGCGGACGTCATTTTGCTGAACACGTGCGCCATCCGCGAAAACGCGGAGGATAAGGTGTTCGGCGAGCTGGGTCATCTGAAATCGCTGAAGCTGGAAAGGCCCGGACTTCTTCTCGGCGTGTGCGGCTGCATGTCCCAGGAGGCTTCCGTCGTCGGCCGAATTATGGAAAAGCATGCGCATGTCGATCTGATTTTCGGCACCCACAACATCCACCGGCTGCCGCACCTGCTGCAGGATGCCTATTTCAACAAAGAAATGGTCGTCGAAGTATGGTCCAAGGAAGGCGACATCATCGAGAATTTGCCGAAAAAGCGCGAGGGACTCCGGGCATGGGTCAACATCATGTACGGCTGCGACAAGTTCTGCACGTACTGCATCGTTCCGTATACCCGGGGCAAGGAGCGCAGCCGGCTGCCGGAAGACGTCATCGCCGAAGTGCGGGAGCTTGCGCGGCAAGGCTTCAAGGAAATTACGCTGCTCGGGCAGAACGTCAATGCGTACGGCAAAGATTTTACGGACCGCAGCTATCGCTTCGGCGACCTGATGGACGATATCCGGAAAATCGATATCCCGCGCATCCGCTTTACGACGTCCCATCCGCGGGATTTCGACGATCATTTGATCGAGGTGCTGGCCAAAGGCGGGAACCTGGTCGAGCACATTCACCTGCCGGTGCAGTCGGGCAGCAGCGAAGTGCTGAAGCGGATGAGCCGCAAATACGATCGCGGGCTTTTTTTGGAGCTCGTCCGCAAAATCCGGACGGCCATCCCGAACGTCGTCCTGACGACCGACATTATCGTCGGGTTTCCCGGCGAGACCGAGGAGCAGTTCGAGGAAACGCTGACGCTTGTCCGCGAGGCGAAATTCGCTTCGGCGTTTACGTTTATTTATTCCCCTCGGGAAGGAACGCCGGCCGCCGGCATGGAGGACAACGTTCCGTACGAAGTGAAGCAAAAGCGTCTGGAACGCCTCAACGCGCTCATCGCCGAGCTTAGCCTGGAGAGCAACCGGCTGCTGCAGGGCGAAACGGTGGAAGTGCTCGTGGAAGGCATCAGCAAAAACAACGCCGGCGTTCTATCCGGCCGGACGCGCTCGAACAAGCTGATTCATTTCGAAGGTTCGCAAGAGTGGATCGGTCAGTTCGTGCAGGTCAAAGTTACGCAGCCTCAAACGTGGTATATTCGCGGGGAAGCGACCGAAGCTCCGGCCCCTGCCGCTTTGTCGCACGGAGCCTAATCGCCAATTTCAGGAGGAATATCGAATATGTCGGCAACCGAGCATGCGCACGACCATCAGCATCAAGACGACTGCGGCTGTTTTCATGAGGACGGCCAAGCGATCCCCGAGTTCGATAACCGGGAACTGATCGTGCGCGAGGATATTTTGGCCAGAGCGAGAGAACTCGCGCAGCTGATCACGACGACCGAGGAAGTCGCCTTGTACCAGCAAGCGGAAAAGCGAATTCAAAGCCACGAGAAGGTTCAAGGCTTGATCGCGAAAATCAAGAAAAAGCAGAAGGAACTGGTCGCCTTCCAAAACACGTTCAAAAACGAAGCGATGGCCGCCAAGATCGAAAAGGAAATCGAAGAGCTGCAGGACGAGCTCGACGAAATGCCGATCGTGCAGCAATTCCAGCAAAGCCAGACCGACGTCAACTATTTGCTGCAATCGATCGTCAGCATTATCCGCGATTCGGTCGCGGAAAAGCTGGACGTCGAAGCCGCGGCCCGGGCGGAAGATCCCGAATTTTGCGACTAGGCGGTTGTTAAGACCGTCCGAATAATCGGGCGCGGGCGGCCGCAAGCTAAGCTTGCCGTCCGAAACCGGACGCCAATTCGCCAAGGAGGTCTGGCGCGATGACCGAAGGCATCCCCAACTCGCAGACGCGGGCTCCGAAACCCGACGACCCGAAAAAGCAGGGGCGTTCCGCCGCCAAGAAAAAGTCCAAATAACAACGAAGAAAGCGGCGTTTCCGATTAGTTCGGAGGCGCCGCTTTTTTAGTGCGCCACGCATGACGCGCAGCTAGGCGGTGAAAGTCCGCTATGGGGGCTGGCAGTTGCCAACCATTAGCCAAGAGCAAGGGTGTCCATCGCGAGGTGGAATCTGAAGGAAGCTGGAGGCAAAGTCCCGACCCGAGGAACACGAATCGCATCAGGCATCCAAAGTGGGACGAGTCTGCTAACCAAGACAAAATCCAATAAACTGCACGGACACGAGGATGTAAATACGGCGGGTACATGGGATGAAAGCGACGCGTCTTACCGTGGGAGGTCTCACGGACGCATGAAGCGGATGAGCGAGATGCGGTTGAAACAAGATTTATCGTGAGAAGTCAGCAGAGACCATATTAGTAACGCGACAAGCGTTATGAAGGGTTGAACCTAAGGAGGTGTTAGTCAATGAAAGTTACCAAAGTCGGGACAAAAGAAAGCAGAATACCTTGCTGTAGCAAGGGCTGCCCGCAAAGAGATAGTGCGGAACACGAAGGGTATGCGGGAGCGCTTACCGACAAGCGGATAACTGAAAACAACAACACCAACACCAACAGCCGAGGGGACAAGCTACTAGAGCAAATCTTGAGCCGGGAGAATCTGAACAATGCCTACAAGCAAGTGAAGAGGAACAAAGGCGCACACGGCGTCGATGGGATGGAAGTAGAGGAATTGCTACAATATCTCAAAGACAACGGAGATGAACTCGTAAAGCTTGTTCTGGACGGAAAATATCGTCCAAATCCGGTCCGCAGGGTGGAGATCCCCAAGGACAACGGGAAGATGCGAACGCTGGGCATACCGACCGCAGTGGACAGAATGCTGCAGCAAGCCGTGGCACAGGTGCTACAACCCATCTTCGAAGCCCAATTTGCTGAAACCAGCTATGGATTCAGACCCAAGAGAAGCGCGCACGATGCCTTAAGGAAATGTAAGGCCTACGCAAACGAAGGATACACCTATGTCGTAGACATGGATTTGGAGAAATTCTTCGACACAGTCAATCAAGCGAAGATGATCGAACTGCTGTCCAGAACGATTAAAGACGGCAGAGTCGTATCGCTGATCCACAAATATCTGGCGGCAGGCGCGATCAACAAGGGGAAATTCGAGGAGACAGAGCTGGGACTTGTACAGGGCGGCAATATTAGTCCCCTGTGCAGTAACATCATGCTGAACGAGTTGGACCGCGAACTGGAGCGCAGAAGAATCAAGTTCGTCAGATATGCGGACGATATGCTCCTTTTCGCAAGGACGAAAAGGTCAGCGGCGCGGATGCTGGAACACATTCTGCCATTCATCGAAGGAAAATTGCGACTTCGGGTGAACCTAGAGAAGACAGTGGTGGCCTACATCGGAAAGATCAAATTTCTGGGCTACGGATTCTATCCGTCCAAGGACGGAATTAAATTACGTACCCACGCCAAGAGCATCAGCAAAATGAAAGCGAGAATAAAAGAGCTCACGGCAAGAAGCAAAGGGTTTGGATATGACGAGCTGAAATTAAAGCTGAAACAATTCATAACGGGATGGTTGAATTACTTCAAACTCGCGGATATGAAGAGCCTGCTTAAGGTAACCGATCAATGGCTCAGAAGAAGAATACGCATGTACATTTGGAAACGTTGGAAACGCGTACGAACCCGATATGCCATGCTACGTAAACTCGGAAACGACCACAACACCGCCTTCAAGTTCGCGAGTACAAGAAAAGGCTATTGGCGAACAGCCAAAAGCCCAATCCTGCACACGACTGTAACCGACATACTTCTGGAGAAAGCCGGTTACACAACCTTCTCAGCGTATTTCAAGTCTGTTCGAATGTAAACTTAGGAACCGCCGTATACCGAACGGTACGTACGGTGGTGTGGGAGGTCGGCTACTCAAGAGTCTGTAAAATACTTTGTGTAAACTCTCAAACCTACTAAAATGAAATCATGGAGAGGTTGGGGAGCACACATGGGATTATGGACGAAAGAGCAGCTGCGGAGTTTCATCAAGGAGAATAATCTGGTCACCGCACAGGATGCGCAGAATGCGCTAAAGGACCTGTTTGCCGAAACGCTGCAAGAAATGCTAGAGGCCGAAATGGATACGCACCTGGGCTATAGCAAGCATGACGTGCAGAACAAGCAGACGAAGAACAGTCGCAACGGTAAGAGCAAGAAAATCGTCACTAGCGAGTACGGCGACCAGGAGATTGCCGTGCCACGGGATCGCCTGGGCGAGTTCGAGCCGCTCGTGGTGAAGAAGCATCAGTCCAACGTGACGGGGATCGAGGATCAGATCGTCGCCCTGTACGCCAAAGGCGTCAGCACGCGGGAGATCCAGGACCATCTGCAGAATCTCTATGGTTTGGAGGTCTCGCCAACCTTTATTTCCAATGTCACGAATAAGATCATTCCGCTCATCAAAGAGTGGCAGAATCGGCCGTTGCAGGGCGTATACGCGGTCGTCTTCCTGGACGCCATCCACTTCAAGGTGAAGCAAGACGGGGCGATCGTGAACAAAGCTGCCTACATGGTCATTGGGATCGACATGGACGGCAACAAGGACGTGCTGGGCATGTGGATCGGCGAGAACGAGTCCGCGAAGTTCTGGCTGAGCGTCTTGAACGATCTTAAGAATCGCGGCGTTCAGGACATCCTTATCACCTGTGTCGACAACCTCACGGGCTTCTCCCAGGCGATCTCTGCCTGTTATCCGAAGACGGAGATTCAGAAGTGCATCATCCACCAGATCCGCAACTCCACGCGCTACGTCTCCTACAAGGATCTGAAGAAGGTGACGGCCGATCTGAAGCCCATCTACAAGGCTGCTACGGAGGAAATGGCTCTGCTGGAACTCGACCGCTTTGAGGAGACGTGGGGCGCCAAGTATCCCCTTATTGTCCGCTCATGGCGCAGCAATTGGGACGAACTCGCCACCTTCTTCAAGTATCCGCCTGAGCTTCGTAAGCTCATCTACACGACGAACATGATTGAGAGCTATCATCGCCAATTGCGAAAAGTCACCAAAGGGAAAAGCATCTTCCCAAGCGACGAGGCGCTACTGAAGATGCTGTACTTAGTCACGATGGACGTCACCCGCAAATGGACCGGTCGTGTTCAAAACTGGGGACAGATGCTCCTGCAGCTCTCCGTCTTCTTTCCGGACCGGATCGGCCAGCACTTACCTTGAGGAGGCTAATCTCCCCTTCGGAGAGATGCCTATAAAAGAGTTTACACAAAATTATTGACAGACCCCTACTCAACTAATGAGTAGCCTCCTACCCGATTGAATAAGCAGTATGCGAATCGCGACGCTGCTTCCGGTATCCCGTTGGCTCAGTCTGTCTGCGGATCGCGACGCTGTTTGCGGTATCCCGTTAGCTCAGTCTGTCTGCGGGATCGCGACCGTTTTGCAGAACCCGTTGCATCCGCTCTTCATCCCATTATTCGGGTACTTTTAAATAGGTTCGGCTTTCCTGAGGGAAGGGGATATCGAGAATAAGGCCGCAAAAGGGAACATAGTTCCCGAGGCGCCCCTCAAGGCACCCCTCAAGGCGCGACCGGGACCCAAGACGTCAACGCAGCCGAGGGAGCTTCGGACGAAGCAGGACGATAACGACCGTCGCCACGGCCGCTTTGATGAAATCGCCGGCAAGGTACGGGTAGCAGCCAAGCACCATTGCTCGGGCAAGGGACGTGTCGGCTTTGTAGGCGAGCCAGGGCACGCCCGTTAGGTACGCGAACGCGATGCCGAACAGGACGATCGAAGCCGCAAGCGCGGCAACTCGCTTCGGGCCGGGCCGCGTGACACCGCGAAACAGCCGGTCGCTCGCCAGGCCGATCAAAAGCGCGGAAACCGGGAACATCCAGATAAAGCCCCCCGTCGGGCCGAACACGGTCGCGAGCCCGCCCCGGCCTTGCAGCAAGGGAAGTCCGGCGGCCGTCAGCAGGACGACGATGGCAATGCTCCAAAAGCCGTATCTGGCGCCGAGCAAACCTCCCGCGAGCATGACCGCAAGCGCTTGAAGCGTAATCGGGACCGGCGTAAAGCCAAGCGGAATCTGCACGAAGCTGAAGGCGATGAACAAGGCGGCGAACAAAGCCGTGTAAACGATCCCTCTGATTTGCTGCGACGGGCCGGGAGCAACCGGAGACGGATTCGGGGATCCCGCCGAATCGGGTAAATTCGTCATTGTCAAAACCCCTCTCGAAATGTTAACCTTTATTTTGGTTGTTGGTTAACATTTCGCATTTTACCATGGGAAATTTCGCTTGGGAAGAGGAATTTTAGATGAATGAGGAAAAAACGAGCCTGCCGCTGCGCCTGATCGAGGTGACGGTTTACGGAGCGGACGAAGCGGGAGAGACGAAGACGATCGTTGCCGATCTGAACTTGTCGATCGCCAAAGGGGAGTGGCTTACGATCGTGGGCGTGAACGGTTCCGGCAAATCGACGGCGGCGCGGCTGATTGCCGGTTTGCCGGCGGGGAACGTCGAGGGAACGGTCGAGCGCGGTTTCGCAGGGGATTATCCGGCAGCCTATGTCATGCAGCAGCCCGACGCGCAGCTGTTCGGGCAAACGCCCCGGGAGGAATTGAGGTTCGCCCTCGAATGGCAGGGAATGACGCCGTCCGTAACCGACGTGCAGGCGGAAGCGATGCTGGAGGCGGCGGGCTTGAGCGAAGCGGCCGACCGCCCATGGAGCCGGCTGTCCGGCGGCCAGCGCCAAATGGCGGCGATCGCCGCCGCTTGCGCCGGGAATCCGGAGCTTGTCGTGTTCGACGAGGCGACCTCCATGCTGGACGACGGCGCCCGGCGCCGGGCTCGCTCGTTCGCCGGCCGGCTTCGCGAGCGCGGCGCGGCGATCGTCTGGGTTACGCAGCGCCTGGAGGAGCTGGAGCCGGGGGAGCGCGTCGTCGCTTTCGCGGACGGGCGAATCCGCTTCGACGGGGACGTGCGGCAGTTTTTGTACGGTCGGGATGAATATGCGCAAAGCCTATCGCCCTGCGAGCAAATCGGACTTCGGCTTCCCTATCTGGCCCGGCTTGCGCGGGAGCTGTGCCGTTCCGGCAAGCTGTTCCCGCCTCTGCCGGTAACGGCGGAGGATTGGCGCAGGACGCGGCTGCGGCCGAAAAGGGCGGAGGCGTGACATGTCGGCAGCGGAATCGAAACGAACGGATTTGACGGTGACGCGCGGGGACACCCGGCTTGAGTTCCATCGAGGAACGATAACGGCCGTCTTCGGACCGAACGGCGCCGGCAAATCGTACTGGCTGGAACAGCTGGCCGGCTTGAGGCCGCCGCAGGATTGGCGCATAAGTTTCGGCGAATCGGAGCTGTGGATAAGCGATTGGCGCGGCCGTCCGATTCGAAACGATCGGGCGTTAAAAGCGTATGCCTACGCGAGCCAGGCGCCGGAAGAGCAGCTGTTCGCCCGGACGGCTGCCGAAGAGCTGGAATTTGCGCTGAAGCCTTACGGGCTGCCGGCGGAGGATAAGCTCGAGCGGCAGGAGGAGGCGCTCGAAGCGGTAGGCTGGAATCGCGCGTGGCTGACCCGCGATCCGTTTCGCATGAGCGGCGGCGAGCGCCGAAGGCTTGCGATCGCTTGTCTGCTCGCCGTCCCCGCGCCGTGGCTGCTGCTGGACGAACCGACCGCGGGCCTGGACGCGGAAGGGCATGCGCTGCTCGCAGAGCGGCTGCGCCGCGAGGCGCGATCGGGGCGAGGCGTCGTGCTCGTCTCGCACGACAGCGAATGGGCGCTGCCGCTGGCCGATCGGGCGCTGCTGCTCGCGCCGTCGGGCGAGGCCAGGCTGTGCGGCCGCGACGAGCTTCTCGCCCGTCCCGAGCTGTGGCGGGAAGCGGGCATGGAAACGCCGCCGTGGCTGATGCTCGCGGGCGATTGGCTGAAGCGGGGGCTTCGGCCGGAATCGCTGCTGGACGCGGCGGCGTTGGCCGACGAGCTCGTGCCGGATCGGCCGCCCGGAGATGCGGCGGCGGACGCCGGCCTGCCCGAAGCGGCCGCGCGCGAAACCGCCGCTTCCGAAGCGGATTCGCAGCCGGCGCGTCACCGGTCCGCCCGGGGCGACGGCATGGACGAGCCGCCTCGGCTCGCGCGCTTCGACCCGCGGGCGGTATGGCTTTCTTATTTGCTGTTATCCGCGGCGATTTTCATGCTTCGGGATTGGGCGGGACTCGGAATGGCGGCCGCGATCGTGCTGACGGCCATCGCGTGGGGCCAAATTCCTTTGCGCAGGTGGCGGGGAATGATCGCCGCTTTCATGGCGTTTTCCGTCGCGGCGTCCTTGATCGCGGCCGCGGGAGCCGGGGGAGCCAAAGGCATTCACCCGGAAACGATGCTTGCCACGCTGCATTCGATGAGCCGCACGCTGCTCGTCATGCTGCTCGGATTGGGGCTGCCGCTCGTCATGACGCCGCTTCGGCTGCGCAAATCGCTGGAGCAGCTCGCGGCAAGAAAAGGAAGGCTCGGCTTGCGCTCGCAGAACGCGATTTTGACCGTTACGCTGCTTATGCGGTTCATTCCGGTTTTGCTCGGAGAGTGGGAGCGGTTCGAGCGGCTCGCGATCGCGAGGGGGAAAACTGCCCGCTTATCGCTCAAAAACGCGGCGGGCCGGCTGATTCACATTTCCATGCCTTTTCTGACGGCGCTTTTCCGGCATGGCGATCAGGCGGCGCTGGCGCTCGAAAGCCGAGGCGTCGGACGAAGGCCGTACCCCGCGGTATGGCCGACGCTGCGCTGGGCCCGGCGGGATACGCTGCTGCTCTTGGCTGCGGCCATGATCGTCGCCCTTCTCGTCTGGTGGGCGGTACGCCGGCCATTTGACATGTAAGCCCGCCGATCGAGGAGGGCCATTCGGCAATTCGTCGGCGCGACCTCCGTCCGGCTAGCGGCGGCGTTTCGCTCCGATCAAGGCGATTGCGGCCGCGGCCAGCCCGATGGCGCCGGCAAACCAAAACCCGGCGCGAAGACCGCCGGCATTGTTGAACCAGCCCGCGACATAAGGGCCCGCAAACATGCCGATAGAATAGACGGATTGGTAGAAGCCCATTGCGGTCGCCCGCTCGGACGACGGATAGTCGCGAATGGCAAGGCCGAGCAGCAGCGGAATGACCATCGCCTGCGCGGCTCCGTTCACGGCCTGGGTCGCCAGCAGCGACGGAAGCGAGGCGCAAAGCGGAATCGCGGCGGAGCAGGCGGCGCTGAGGATGAAACCGGCGATAATGACGTTTCGTTCGCCGAAGCGGGGCGCGAGCAACCGGCCGCTCCAGAGCGAAACGAGCGCATGCGGCACCATGAAGGCGACGACAAGCCACGTAAGCTCGACTTCCGACGCTCCGAGCGCAACGGCCTGAAGCGGGGTAAAGCCGAACATCGTAATGAATAAAATGCAGTGAACGAGCAGCGACAGCAGCGACACTTCGATCAGCAGCGGCGAGGACGTTACGTTCTTCCGGACGCTGCGGCGGGCGCCGCCGGGCGCTGCCGTTTGCGCTTCCGCCGCAGCCGCGGGCAACGCGGCGCGGCTTGGCGACGGCGGCTCGAACACGCATGCGGCGGCGAGCATCCCGGCGGCGGCAAGGCCGATGCCGGTCAAAAACGCCGTTTCCCAGCCGCCTGCGGATGCGAGCCAGCCGCTTGCCGTCATGCCGGCCAGCTGGCCGACGACGGTGAGAAAGCTGATCGTGCTCATCGCCTTGGTGGACTGTTCGGGCGGATAGTACGAAGCGTAAAGCACCGAATAGGCGACCCAGGAAGAGGCGCATATGCCGAGCACGAGCCTGCCGGCCAGCGGCCCCTGCCAGGCGTCTCCGACGAGAAACAGGGCGCTTCCGACGAGTCCCGCCAGCATTCCGGCAATCAAAAACGGCTTGCGCCGGCTCATTCGGTCGGAATAGACGCCGAGCGGAAACCGGATGAGCATCTGGGACAGGCCGTAGCTGCCGACGATGAAGCCGATCCAGCCCATCGACAAGCCCCGATCCTGCAGAAACGGAGTCAGAATCGGTACATAAACGTACATGGTCATCCAATATAAAACGGTCGCCGCGGCGAACAGGATATGATGCCGGCGGGCAACCGGCTTGAACGGGAGCGCGGCGCGAGCGCTCCCCGCGCCGGGAACGGCGGCCGGCCGACCGGGCAGCGCGTCCCGGCGAGACGGCGTAACGGGGGAAGACATCGGACAAAACCTCCGGTTGCGACTTATTAAAGCGTTTGCTTCGCGTCTTCTTAATGTAACGAACTTCGCGCCGTCCGTGAAGCCCCATTCGCCGATCGCCGCAAAAAAACAATCCCCCCGGCCGAAGGCGGCCGGAAGGATTGCTTCGCTGCATGCGCGTCTTTAGTTGACCAGGCTGGCCAGCACGTTGTCGATCATTTGCCCGTTGGCGATCGCGCCCGAGTAAAGCCAGCTCTCCTTGCTGTCGAATTCGTATACGTTGCCGTTCTTGACGGCGGGGATGTTTTGCCAAATCGGGTCCTGAAGCGCTTCGGAGCCCGACGCCACGTCGCTGTTGATCAGGAAAATGTGATCCGCGTCCAGTTCGGCCAGCTTTTCCAGCGAAATGGAGTTCCAGCTGGCGCTGCCGGCGGCCGAAATTTCCTTGACGACTTCCGGCACCGTCAGGCCCAAATCGCCGTATAGAACGGCGCCGCTGGATTGCGATTCGCTGACGACGTAAAATTGCTTGTTCGTCAGCCACAGGACGGCGGCCGATTCGGAAGCGACCGCTTGCTGCAGCTTCTCCTTGGCGTCTTTCGCTTTGGCATCGTAATCGTCCAGCGCTTTTTGCGCTTCGTCGCTTTTGCCCAGCACTTCGCCGATTTTCAGCAGCGCTTGCCGCCAATCGTTGTTGATTTCGTCCCCGAGGACGAACGTCGGGGCGATTTTCGAATATTGGCCGTACTTGTCGCCTTCGACCAGGCCGGACGAGCCGACGATGATCAAATCGGGCGTAAAGCTTGCAACCGCTTCGTAGGGAAGATCGAAGGCGATCGTCGGAATCCCCTCCAGCTCACCCTGCAAATAATCCTGAATGCCGTTTGCCACCGACCATTGGGCGACCGGCTTTACGCCGAGGGCGACCAGGTGGTCTTCCAGGTAAGAGGCGATAATGCGTTCCGGGTTCGCCGGGACCGTCACTTCGTTGCCGAGGCCGTCCGTCAGCGTTCGTTCGGCGCTGGCGTCAGTCGAAGCCGCAGCCGATGCGGACGGGCTTGCGGTCTGCTCCGCGGACGGGCTGGCGCCGGCGGAAGCGCTCGGCGAACCGGCGGCGTTATTGGAATTGCCGCCTCCGCAGGCGGCGAGCATCAGCGACAGGGCGATCAAGCTGGTTGCGATCCAACCGATTTTTTTCTTTGCGTGCGACAAATTGGTTGCTCCCCTTCAGGTCGTGACAGACCTTTTTTTATGGTATAAAGGCGAGTTTAATGATAACAATTCTCATTTACATTGTCAATCCGATCGCGTGCGTTTCTTTTTTCGGTCTCCGAGGTAAAAAGCAGCGTGCGTATTTGTCGAATGCCGGCGACTCTTGACAGGTTTTGGACATAATGAAATAATGACTCATTGTATGTTTTCCGAGAGGCAAGGCAGCATTGCGGCCTCGTTTGAATACGATGCTTACAAGCAAGTAAAGCGGATTCAAAGAAAGCTCTCGGGACGAGGGGAGATCCACGAAAGCGCCTCCAGCTTGAAACGCCGGCTCCCTTCGGCAAGGACACCAGGGGATGACGGGAGGGCTCAAGTTGCGCAAACGGGAGATTACGACGCTTTACTTTTACACGCTTCATCTGCTTCTGGTCGCCGCGATCATCGCGCTCCTGATGTCGTGGTCCGCAAGCCGCGACGTCTTGATGGAACTGTTTTCGCCGGATCGAAAGGTGGCGACGATCGCGCACCGGGGGGCTTCGGGATACGCGCCGGAAAATACGCTTGCGGCTTACCGGACGGCGGTTCGCATGAACGCGGATTATTTGGAAATCGATTTGCAAATGACGAAGGACGGGCATCTCGTCGCCATGCACGACGAAACGGTCAACCGGACGACGGACGGGACCGGCCGCGTGCGAAATTTGACATTGGAGGAAATCCGGCAGCTCGATGCCGGCTCCTGGTTTAACCAAACCCATCCGATGTACGCGAGAGAAGAATACGCGGGCGAAAAGGTGCCGACGCTGCGGGAAATTTTCGAAACGTTCGGCAACGATGCCAACTACCTGCTGGAGACGAAGTCCCCGACGGTTTATCCCGGCATGGAGGAACAGCTGATCGAACTCGTCGAGGAATACAAGTTAAGCCGCCACGTCGCGGTGCAATCGTTCAGCAAAGCCAGCCTGTCCAAGCTGCGTTCCCTGAACGAAGAAATTCTGCTGTTCCAACTGCTGTGGTACAACGCGCCGGCGTATATCTCGAGTTCTTCTCTGGAGGAAATCAAGCAATACGCGAACGGCATCGGCGCCAACTTCGAAAAGCTCAGCGGCTCCTACGTGCAGAAGGTCAAAAACGCGGGCTTGTTGATGTACCCGTACACGGTAAATTACCAGGTGAACATGAGCAAGGCGGTAAGGTGGGGGGCGGACGGCGTTCATACGAACTATCCCGACCGGCTCATCGAGGTGATCGAGGAAGCGAGGCATAGCGGAATCGGCTAGGTCGCCGGCTCTTAAACGAAACGCGCAGCGCAGCTTTGCGGCCGATCGGCGGATCGGACCCGAAGCGCGCGGCGCGTTTCGTTTGTCGCGGGAGCTCCCGAACGTTTGCGGGCGGCCGGTCTCTAGGTCCACTTTGCCGCCCAGAGCTTCATTTCTTTTACGATATGGTGCAGATCCTGCCCCTTGGGCGTAAGCGTATACTCGACCGTAACCGGTACGGTAGGAAACACGCGTCGTTCCAGCACGCCCTTTTCCTCCATATGGCGCAGCGTGCTGGTGAGCGCGCGGGGACTTACGGCCGGGATGCTGCGCTGCAGCTCGCCGAATCGCTTCGTTCCTCCGAACAGCTCGCGCAGGACGAGAAAGGCCCATTTCCCGCCAAGCACGTCGAGCGTTTTTTCAATGTTGCATTCGTAATCGACCGGGACTTTCGGAATATAATTGCTCGCATTCATCGCCAAACCCTCCTTGGTATACAAAGTATAGCATATATACTGGGTATAATTTAATGAAAAATAATTCACTACTTTTAATTGTATATCGCAATCCATTACAATAAAAGCGGTTCCGGCAAGGAATGTCCGGCGAAGCTGGCAACGTTCGGAGCGGCTTCGACCCCATTCAAGGAGGCGGTTGCAAGATGAACTATCGGAAAATGGGCGGTACGGGCCTGAAGGTGAGCGAAATCAGCCTGGGAAGCTGGCTGACTTACGGAGGCTACGTCGAAAAGGAAAACGCGGTGAAATCGATCGAGACGGCTTACGATCTCGGCATTAATTTTTTCGATACGGCCAACGTTTATGAAAGAGGACAAGCCGAGCTGGTCGTCGGCGAGACGCTGCGGGCGTATCCGCGCGAATCGTACGTGCTGGCGACCAAGGTGTTTTGGCCGATGGGCGACGGTCCGAACGACCGCGGCCTGTCCCGCAAGCATGTGACCGAACAATGCCATGCCAGCCTGAAGCGCCTGGGCACCGATTACGTGGACATTTACTATTGCCACCGCTTCGGCCCGGAGACGCCGCTCGAAGAAACGCTTCGCGCATTGGACGACCTCGTAAGGCAGGGGAAGGTGCTCTACGTCGGCGTCAGCGAGTGGACGGCTGCGCAAATGGCCGAGGCGCTGACGGTCGCGGACCGGTACCTGCTGGACCGGATCGTCGTCAACCAGCCGGTCTACAACATGTTCCAGCGGTACATCGAAAAGGAAATCATCCCGCTCGGCGAGCGGAAGGGCATCGGCCAGGTCGTTTTCTCGCCGCTCGCGCAAGGACTGCTGACGGGAAAATACGCGTCCGCGGACAGCGTGCCCCAAGACAGCCGCGCGGCCAAGCTCGACCATATGCGGAAGCATATCACGGATGAAAAAATCGCGAAAGTGCGCAGGCTCGGCGAAATCGCTTCGGAGCTCGGCATTACGGTCGGGCAGCTCGCTCTGGCATGGATTTTGCGCCAGCCGAACGTGGCCAGCGCGCTCGTCGGGGCGAGCCGTCCGGAGCAGGTGAAGGAAAACGCGGCGGCATCGGGCGTCGCGCTGTCCGCGGACGTCCTGGAGCGGATCGAGGAAATTTTGGCGTAAACGGCGCGGGCGAAAACGTTCGCGCGCGGCGAACATGCGAGAAGGACAAACCAATGGCCTGCTTAAGTCGGGGCGCTTCATTTTCCGGGGAACCGGAAGATGGGGCGCTTTTTTCCGTTTTATGCCGGGCCGACCCGGGAGCCCGATCCTCGCCGGACTTCATTTTGATGAAATCCTTTGCTTTCAGACAAAGTTTGCGTTAAGATTAGAATTATTCTAAATAAAAGGTCTGCTAAGCTTAGCTATCTATAGAAGAGAGGTGCTTGTGTTGACGATCACGGAACAGCTGGATTCGATTAATTGCCGATTGGCGAGCAACGGGTACAAGATGACCCGCCAACGCGAAGCGACCGTCCGGGTGCTGCTTGAAAACGAACGGGATCATCTGACAGCGGAAGACGTGTTCATGCTCGTAAAGGAAAAGTACTCGGACATCGGGCTCGCCACGGTGTACCGGACGCTGGAGCTGCTGGCGGAGCTGCACATCGTCGAGAAAATGAATTTCGGCGACGGCGCCGTCCGCTTCGATTTGCGCAGCGACGACCACGAGCATATGCATCACCATTTGATCTGCGCCGAATGCGGTTCCCTGCAGGAGATCAAGGAGGATTGGCTGCTCGATCTCGAGCAGCGGCTGGAGCGCGAATACGGCTTCAAAGTAACCGATCACCGACTCGATTTTACCGGCCATTATAAAACATGTACCCGCAAAGAGTGCAAAAAAAAATCGAAGGCGGTCTCTTGACCCGCTCGCGAGCCGCGTTTTCCGGTTTTGGAAAACGCGGTTTTTTCGTGTTCGAGCGAGACCGGGAACGGCCCGGCCGAATGAACGGTCGCGAGAGGCCGTTATTGCTTTCGCGATTCGGTCGCT
The DNA here is from genome assembly GCF_016937515.1 of Cohnella algarum. Lineage (NCBI taxonomy): Bacteria > Bacillati > Bacillota > Bacilli > Caryophanales > Paenibacillaceae > Cohnella > Cohnella algarum. The sequence continues at coordinate 5,329,994 of NZ_JAFHKM010000002.1, read as the reverse complement.
TGCGCTATTTCCGGCTTTCCGCGCGAGGTTGCCGGGCGTAACGGTTTTCGGGGGCGGGGAGCCCCAAATGCTCGCGCAAGGTGGCGCCTTCGTACTCCGTCCGGAACAGGCCGCGCCGCTGCAGGATCGGCACGACGCCGTCGACGAATCGTTCCAGGCCGCCGGGAAGGGACGGCGCCATCAGCATGAAACCGTCGGCCGCCCGTTCGGCGAACCAGCGCTCGAGCGTATCCGCGATTTTCTCCGGCGTGCCGACGAGCCCGTCGTCGCTGAAGGAACCGGTAAGCAGGGAGTAGACTTCGCGGAGCGTCGGGTTATCTCTCGCGATGACGGGCCGGTGTTTGCGGTAATCGGATTTGTCCAGCTCCAGCCGGTCCAGTCCCGCGTCTTTGGCCCGGTCGTCCAGGGTCAGGCCCTCAAAGTCGACGCCGGGGAAATAATCGGACAAAAAGCTCAGGCCCGTCGCCTCGGGGATCAGCGCCTCCAGCCGCTCCCTTTCCGCCCGGGCCTCGGCATCGGTGCCGCCGATAATCGGGGAAATTCCTTGCAAAACGTAGACCCGGTCCGGATCCCGTCCGGCGGCGGCCACTTTGCTTTTAAACTCCCGGTAAAAGGTTCCGCTCCTTAAATATAAGTTATTTTATTGGAAAAGTATAATTAAACTTGATTGCTTTGAAAAGACATTGACAGAATCAGGGAAGTGAATTAAAGTATATTAAAACCATTGGAATAGTTTATTTTAAAAGTTGACCAGACGAACTGGAAACTGAGCGATCGTTTGCCGCCTGCGGACGATAAAGCTTGGTTTTTTTCGTTTTGCTTGAAATCTCAGGGAAAGGAAGTGGGCATGCATGATTGTCGTCGAGCGGCTCAGCAAAACGTACAAAACGCCGCAAGGCCGGTTCACGGCTTTGGACGGCATCGATCTGCACGTGCGCAAGGGCGATATTTACGGAATCATCGGCGCGAGCGGCGCGGGGAAGTCGACGCTGATCCGCTGCCTGAACCGGCTGGAGGAGCCGGATTCCGGAAGCGTCGCGATCGGCGGGCAGGAGATTACGAGACTGAACGGGAAAGCGCTGCGGCTGGCCCGGCAAAAAATCGGCATGATTTTTCAGCAGTTCAACCTTCTCGACGCCAGGACGGTATACGAGAATATCGCGTTTCCGCTCGTCGTGGCGGGTCATTCCAAGGGAAAAATCAGGCGGCGCGTGCGGGAGCTTCTGGAGCTCGTCCAGCTTTCGGACAAGGAAAAAGCGTATCCGGCCCAGCTCAGCGGCGGGCAGAAGCAGCGGGTGGGCATCGCCAGAGCGCTGGCAAACGATCCCGACGTTCTGCTTTGCGACGAGGCGACGTCGGCGCTCGATCCGGAAACGACGTTTTCGATCCTGGAGCTGCTGAAGCGGATCAACCGCCAGCTTCATCTCACGATCGTGCTGATCACGCACGAGCTCGACGTGCTTCAACACATTTGCAACCGGATGGCGGTAATCGAACGGGGGAAAATCGTCGAGACCGGCACCGTCGACAAGCTGTTCGCGAGCCCCGAAAGCGAAACGGCACGGCGCTTTGTCGGCATCGCGCAAATGGTTTACGGAAGCCGATTTCCGGCGGAAGAGCGGCGGGCGGCGACATGAGGGAAGATTTGCCGGGCTTGCTGAGGGAAGGTTTGACCGAAACGCTGTACATGGTGTTCTGGTCTTCGCTGTTCGCGACCGCTCTCGGGCTGCTGCTCGGGATCGTCCTGGTCGCGACCGAAAAGGGAGGCATTATGCCGCTGCCCGTCCTGCACAAGGTCGCGGGCACGGTCATCAACACGGTGCGTTCGCTGCCGTTCATCATTTTGATCATTTTGCTGCTGCCGCTGTCGAGGCTGTTGATCGGCACGACGCTGGGCCCGACGGCGGCGATCGTCTCGCTTTCGATCGGCGCCGCGCCGTTTCTCGCGCGCATTATCGAAAATTCGCTCAAGGAAGTGGAAGCGGGCAAAATCGAAGCGGCGAAGTCCGTCGGCGCATCTCCGCTCGCGATTATATTCCGGGTGCTCATTCCCGAAGCGCTGCCGGCGCTCGTGCGGGGGATGACGATCGCGGTGATCGCGATCACCGAGTTTACGGCCGTCGCGGGCGCGATCGGGGCCGGGGGCCTCGGCAGCCTGGCGGTGCGGTTCGGGTACCAGCGGTTCCGCGAGGATGTTTTGTTTGCGACGGTCATCGTCATTATTTTGCTCGTTCAGATCGTCCAATGGACCGGGGACTGGACGGCAAAGTCGATCCAGCGCCGAAGGTTCAAACAGGAGTAGCGAATGATCGATTTCGGCAACGCGCTTGGCTTTACATATTACGATAAAAGACAGGAGAGGAACGTATGTCCAAGAAAAAACGGTTTTTCGTCCCAGCGCTTGTTTTGTTAATGGCGGTGTTGATTTCGGCCTGCGGTGCCGGCAATGGCGATTCGTCCGCTTCGCCTTCGGCCCCCGCGACCGAATCCGCCTCGCCTTCGCCGAGCGGCTCGTCTTCGTCCGGAGCATCCGAGACCCCGGCTTCGTCCGAAACGCCGGCCGAACCCGCGGTTTTGAAGGTAGGAGCGGCGCCGGTTCCCCATGCGGAAATCCTGGAATTCGTGAAGCCGGTTCTGAAAGAACAAGGCGTCGAGCTGGAAATCGTCGTGTTCGACGACGAAGGCCAATTGAACCCCGCGCTGAAGGACGGCCAGATCGACGCGAACTATTTTCAGCATGTTCCGTATTTGGATTCCGTCAAGAATGAGCAAGGCTACGATTTTGCCGTCACGACGAAGGTGCACGTCGAGCCGATCGGTTTTTATTCGGAAAAGGCCCAATCGAAGGACGAGTTGCGGGACGGGGCCGAAATCGGCATTCCGAACAATCCGTCCAACGAATACCGGGCACTGGTGCTGCTGGAGAAGCAAGGGCTGATCAAGCTAAAGGAAGGGTTGACGACGTACGAGGCGACCCCGAAAGACATCGTCGACAATCCGAAAAACCTGAAATTCCGCGAAGTCGATTCCGCCGCGCTGCCGCGCGTGCTGCCGGACCTTGACGGGGCGGTCATCAACACGAACCTCGTCCTGGAAGCCGGCATCGATCCGAACGCGGCGCTGTTCCGCGAGGATGCAGATTCCCCGTACGCCAACGTCATCGTCGTCAGAAGCGGGGACGAGAACGAAGAAGCGATCCGTAAACTCGACGCGGCTCTGACGTCGCCCGAGGTCAAAGCGTTCATCGAGGAGAAGTACGGCGTCGCGGTCGTGCCGGCGTTTTAAGCGGGCGCGCGATCGGCTCGAAATCCGTTCGATTGCCGCGCCGACATTTACGTGCCGCGCAATTTAAATCAAAGTCCCGGCGGTTCATGCTGCCGGGGCTTTTTCCGCGCTTCAGAACACCTTCGTCGTCCACGACTCGCAGTTCCAGACGTCGGTCGCGACATCCCGGTAAAATTCCGGCTCGTGGCTGATGAGCAGAACGCTTCCTTTATAAGCGCGCAGGGCGCGCTTCAGCTCTTCCTTCGCGTCGACGTCGAGATGGTTGGTCGGTTCGTCGAGGACGAGCACGTTCGTCTCCCGGTTGATGAGCTTGCACAGCCGGACCTTCGCTTTTTCGCCGCCGCTGAGAACGGAAATCTTGCTTTCGATATGCTTCGTCGTCAGCCCGCACTTGGCGAGAGCGGCGCGCACCTCGAATTGCGACATCGCCGGGAATTCGTCCCACACCGCCTCGATGCACGTCATGTCGGTTCCGCTCTTCATCTCCTGCTCGAAATAGCCGACGAGCAAGTTGTCGCCGCGCTCGACGGAGCCGGACAAAGCCGGAATTTCTCCGAGCAGGCTGCGCAGCAGCGTCGTTTTGCCGATGCCGTTCGCGCCGACGACGGCGATTTTCTGGCCGCGCTCCATGGCGAGGTCGATCGGACGGCACAGCGGCTCGTCATAGCCGATGACAAGGCTTTTCGCCTCGAAAATAAACCGCCCGGACGTCCGGCCCTCCTTGAACTGAAACTGGGGCTTCGGCTTTTCCTTGGCGAGCTCGATGATCTCCATGCTGTCCAGCTTCTTCTGCCGGGACATCGCCATGTTGCGCGTCGAGACGCGAGCCTTGTTGCGCGCGACGAAATCCTTCAAATCGGCGATTTCCTGCTGCTGGCGCTTGTAGGCCGATTCCAGCTGCTGCTTTTTGGCCTCGTGCTGCTGCAGGAACGTGTCGTAGTCGCCGACGTACCGGTTCAGCTCCTGATTTTCCATATGATAAATCAGGTTGACGACGCTGTTCAAAAAAGGAATGTCGTGCGAAATGAGGATAAACGCGTTTTCGTAAGCCTGCAAATACCGCTTCAGCCATTCGATGTGCGCTTCGTCCAGGTAGTTGGTCGGTTCGTCGAGCAGCAGGATGTCGGGCTTTTCCAGCAACAGCTTCGCGAGCAGCACCTTCGTCCGCTGGCCGCCGCTGAGGTCGTGCACGTCCCGGTCGAGCCCGATATCGTTCAGGCCCAGGCCCTTCGCCACTTCCTCGACCTTCGCGTCGATCATGTAGAAGTCGTTGTTCGTCAGCAGATCCTGGATCGTCCCGACCTCTTCCAGCAGCGCCTCCAGCTCCTCGGGGGAGGCGGCGCCCATTTTCTCGTACATTTCGTTCATCTGCGCTTCCAGGTCCGTCAAATACCGGAAGGCGCTTTTCAGAACGTCGCGGATCGTCATCCCTTTTTGCAGCACGGAATGCTGGTCGAGGTAGCCGACCCGGACGTTTTTCGCCCATTCGATTTTGCCGGCGTCGGGTTCGAGCTTGCCCATGACCGTGTTCATGAACGTCGATTTGCCTTCGCCGTTGGCGCCGATCAGCCCGACGTGCTCGCCCTTCAGCAGGCGGAACGAGACGTCGTTGAAGATCGCGCGGTCGCCGAAGCCGTGGGACAAATTTTTGACCGTTAAAATGCTCATCTACTTGCACACCTTTTTCGAGAATATGAGATTCATACGCGCAGCTTTTAACATTATAGATCGGCAAAGGGCGAAAACTCAACGAAATTGCGGGAAAACGGCTGCAACGGCCGGGCGGCGATTGTAAAATGAAGCTTAATGAAGTTCACGCAGCTTGAGAAGGAGACGAGAACGATGGCCGTTATCGATTTATCGATTCCGATCCGGTCGGGCATGCCGGTGTATCCCGGCGATCCGGAGGTGGAGGTGCGAATCGTCCGAACGAGGGAGAGCCACGGCTGGGAACTGAGGCAAATGACGCTCGGCACGCATACGGGCACGCATGTCGACGCATTTTCCCATATGCACGCGGGAGGCACGCCGATCGACCGCATGCCGCTCGAACGGTTTTTCGGCAAGGCGCAAGTCGTGCGTCCGGACGGAGCCTGGCCGCGGGATGGGGGGCTTTTTTTCAAGGAAGAGATCGGGGTCGGGCTTTTCGAAGGGCTGGCGCGGCTTCGCCCGCCGTTCGTCGGCGGGGAGCTGACCGAGGAGCTGGAGCGGGCACTGCTCGGCGCCGGCATCGTCACGTACACGTCGCTTGCGAATTTGGAGCGGCTTCCGGAGGAGACGGATTTCATGTTTTACGGCTTTCCGCTCGCGATCGAGAACGGGGACGGCTCTCCGGTCAGGGCGGTGGCGGTGCTGTAACCTGTCCCAAATCCGTTTCCGCGGCCATCTTGCGCCATTCGGTCGGCGGCAGGCCGTTCATTTTTTTGAACATGCGGCTGAAGTAATAGATGTCGTGAAAACCGGTCATTTCCGCGATTTCCGAAATCGTCTGCGTCGTATTGCGAAGGAGCTGCTCCGCGTTGCTGAGGCGAATCCAGGCAATGTATTCGGTAATCGTCCGGCCGGTAACCGCCTTGAACAGCCGCCCGAAGTGGTACCGGCTAAGTCCCGCCATGCCGGCCAGCATATGGACGTGGAGCGGGTCGGCATAATGCGTCTCCATATAGGCCAGCACCGGGGCGAGGCGTTCGAGATTTTTGGTCCGGAGACGGTCTTCGTTTTCCGTCAGCACCTGCGCCACGTCGCGGCGGATCAGCAGCGTCAAAATCCGGTACAGATGCGACTTGACCGAAAGCTCGAAGCCCATCTCGCGCCCGCGCAGTTCGCCCACGATCGCGACGATCAGGCCGCCGATTTCCTCGCTGCATGAGCTGTTGTGCCGAAACAGCAGGCGATTGTCGGCGACGGAAGAGATATATTTGGACTCGGCCGCGTCCGGCGTCGGGCTTTGCAGCAAAATCGGGTCCGCGATCAGCGCGTAATAGGCCAAATCGTCGGACAGGCACGTTCCGCTGTGCAAATCGTTGCTGTTGATGACGATCACGTCGCCGGCCTCCATCGCGAGCGGCACGGAATTGCATTCGATGTGCGCTTTGCCGGCAACGCAGTACAAAATTTCGATATGCTTGTGCCAATGGTTCGGAAACAACAGCTGACCGGTCCGAAACGAAGCCGAAAAGTGGACCTTGATCGGAAAATGGGGGTCGGGCATATCCATCGGCTCCAGCAGCGCCGCGGGTCTTCTCATGACGGTCACCTCGCTCGCAAATCGCACAATCGTCCAAATAAAGCGCAATCCGGTTCATGGCTGACCGGCTCTCTCATCTCATAATATCAAATCAGTTGGCCAATACCCAGCAGAGGAGAATGGGAAGCTATGAAAACGGTCAAAGTCGCGGTCATCGGAACGGGCTCGATTTCCGATTCGCACCTGCAATCCTACACGCGCAACCCGGGCGCGGAGCTTATCGCGGTATGCGACCTGAACGCCGAACGCGCCAAGAAAAAAGCGGAGCAATTCGGAGCCGCCAAAAGCTACAGCGATTATAAGGAGCTGCTTGCCGATCCCGATATCGACGCGGTCAGCATTTGCACCTGGAACAATACGCACGCCGAGATCGCGATCGCGGCGCTGCGGGCGGGCAAGCACGTATTGGTCGAAAAGCCCGTGTCGACGACGGTAGAGGAAGCGCTGCGCATCCAGGAGGCGGTCCGGGAGACGGGCAAGCTGCTGATGGTCGGCTACGTTCGCCGTTACGACCCGAACGCGCAAATGCTGCGCAAATTCGTCGAGCAGGGAGAGTTCGGCGAAATTTATTACGCCAAAGCTTCCGCGCTGCGCCGGCACGGCAACCCGGGCGGCTGGTTCGCGGACCGCTCGCGTTCGGGCGGGGGGCCGCTCATCGACATCGGCGTGCACATGATCGACCTGTGCTGGTACATGATGGGCAAGCCGAAGCCGATTACCGTCAGCGGCAACACGTACCACAAGCTCGGCAACCGCGCGAACGTCACCAGCCTGTCGCATTACAAGGCCGCGGATTGGGATCCGGCCTTCAACACGGTCGAGGATCTGGCCAGCGCGCTGATCCGGTTCGAAAACGGCGCAAGCCTCCAGGTGGACGTCAGCTTCGCGCTTCACGCCAAATCGAACGAAGCCTCCGTCAAGCTCTACGGCGATAAAGGCGGCTTCGAAATCGATCCGGAAATCGTCATGGTGACGGAAAAGAACGATACGATTTTGAACATTGTACCGCAAACCGACCACAAAAGCTTCGACTTCGCAGGCGCGTTCCAAAGCGAGATCGACCATTTCGTCGAATGCGTGAGAGAGGGACGCCAGCCGATCAGCCCGATCGAGGACGGCGTCGAAATGATGAAAATATTGAACGCGGTGTACGAATCGTCCGAGCGCAAAGAGGAGATCCGGCTATGAAAATCGGCGTAAGCACGTACAGTCTGTTCGGCGCGATTCGCGCGGGCGAGCTGACCGTTCCCGAAGCGATCGCCTACATCGCGGAAATCGGCGGGGAGCATGCGGAAATCGTGCCGGTCGGCTTTTCGCTGACGGACAACCCGGAGCTGATCGAGGCGATTCGGAGCCAGGCGGCAGCAAGCGGCATCGAGCTGTCCAATTACGCGATCGGCGCCAACTTCTGCGGCTTGTCGGACGATGCGTTCGAGGCGGAAATCGACCGGGTGAAAAAAGAAGTCGACATCGCGCGCCGTCTCGGCGTGAAGCTGATGCGGCACGACGCGGCTTCGTCCGACGATTTGTCGATCCGCAATTTTTTGGGCGAGCTGCCGCGGGTTGCGGAAGCCTGCCGCCGGATCGCGGAATATGCCGCAGGCTTCGGCATCACGACGAGCGTCGAAAACCACGGCTATTTCACGCAAGCGAGCGACCGGGTGCAGGCGCTCATCCACGCGGTCGACCGTCCGAATTTCAAAACGACGCTCGATGTCGGAAACTTCATGTGCGCGGACGAGCAGCCGTCCGTCGCCGTCCGAAAAAACATCGGCTACGCCTCGATGGTGCACATCAAAGATTTTTACTGGCGGCCGAAAACGCGGGGCAATCCCGGCGAGGGCTGGTTCAAGACGGCCCACGGGCATTATTTGCGCGGCGCGATCGCGGGCAACGGCGACATCGACCTGCCGGACGTGTTGTCGATCATTCGCGAATCCGGTTATGACGGCTATTTGTCGCTGGAGTTCGAAGGGATGGAGGACTGCAAGCTCGGTTCCCGCATCGGGCTTGCCAACTTGAAGAAAATGTGGAGCGAAACGGAGGAGGCGTCCAAATGAACAACAAAATCGGCGTCATCGTCGACAGCTTCCGCGTCGGCGTGCGCGAAGGGCTCGTCAAAGCGAAGCAGGTCGGGGCGGAAGGCGTGCAAATTTACGCCGTGTCGGGCGAGATGGATCCCGATAACTTAAGCCCGGCCGCGCGCAAGGAATGGAAGGCGTACATCGAATCGCTCGGGCTCGACATTTCCGCGCTCGTCGGCGATCTGGCCGGGCACGGGTTCCAGGACAAGCGGGAAAATCCGGCGAAAGTCGAGAAGTCGAAACGGATTTTGGACCTGGCGGTCGAGCTGGGAACGAACGTGGTCACGACGCATATCGGCATCGTGCCGGAAGACGAAAACGGCGAAGTGTACCATTCGATGCTGACCGCCTGCCGCGAGTTGAGTGAATACGCGACGAGCATGAACGCCTATTTCGCGATCGAAACGGGGCCGGAAACGTCGGCCCATCTGAAAAGCTTCCTGGATAAACTCGGCTCCAAAGGCGTGTCGGTCAATTTCGATCCGGCCAACATGGTGATGGTGACGGGGGACGATCCGGTGCAGGGCGTTTACACGTTGAAGGATTACATCGTGCATACCCATGCCAAGGACGGCGTCCGCTTCCGTCCGATCGATCCCCGCGAAGTGTACGGCGCGCTCGGCTACGAAAAGCTCGACCACGATAAAATCGCCGAGGAGGCCGAATCCGGTTCGGCGTTCCGCGAAGTGCCGCTGGGCGAGGGCGGCGTGGATTGGCCGAACTATATCCGGGCGCTTCAGGATATCGGCTACGGCGGCTATTTGACGATCGAGCGGGAAGTCGGAGCGAAACCGGAGGCGGACATCGCCCAAGCGGTTCAATTTTTGCGGAAGTTCCGTTCGTAACGGGACGGCTGAGAGCGGCCGGGGAAGCGACGTGGCGGAAATGCGGCGGGGAAGCAGCCGACCGCAACGAACGAGCCGGCTTTGCAGTTAAGGCGAACAGCGGCGAATCGCAACGCGTGGTCGGCAATGTAGCCGGAGGCGAACAGCGTCGGAGCGCAACGCGTGGTCGGCAATGTAGCCAAGGCGAACAGCGGCGAATCGCAACGCGCGGGTCGGCAATGTAGCCAAGGCGAACAGCGGCGAATCGCAACGCGTGGTCGGCTAATCAACGAACCATTTGTCTGCGCGCTACCGGCGCCTTATCGAATAACGGTCGGATCCAACCGGCCGTTATTTTTTAAATCTGTGAACATGTACGAGCAAGCATGTGGGTACAATCGCACTGTTCGGACAGCAGGAATATAGTTCCCAGCGATATTTCCCCCATCCATCCAGAAATTGGCTCGGCCCCCCCCGTAATTCGTTTGAGTCGTGATGACTCATCTCCAACCGCCATGCGCAAACAGCCGCACGCATTTGAGTAAAATTTACTCATCTCACGGCCTCCGCATGCGCGCTAACGATCTATTTGAGTCGTGGTGACTCATCTCAGCCCGCCAAGCCGCAAACTGCCGCACGCAGTTGGGTAAAATTTACTCATCTCACGGCCTCCGCATGCGCGCTAACGATCCATTTGAGTCGTGATGACTCATCTCCAACCGCCATGCGCAAACAGCCGCACGCATTTACTCATCTCACGGCCTCCGCATGCGCGCTAACGATCCATTTGAGTCGTGGTGACTCATCTCAGCCCGCCATGCGCAAACTGCCGCACGCATTTGAGTGAAATTTACTCCTCTCACGGCCTCCGCATGCGCGCTAACGATCCATTTGAGTCGTGGCGACTCATCTCAGCCCGCGGATGCTTGTGTTTTTGCCGCGATTCGGTATACTGGCGCCTAAGGAGGGAGATCGGTTGAGTTACAAGGACACGCTGATTCTCATTTCGGAGGATTGCCCGGCTGAAGCCGGTATCGTCCCGCAAAGCGCGAAGGAAACAAAGCCGGCGCACGTCATTCAATACGAGCTGCTGTCGGCAAATCCTTATCGCTTCACCCACGAGGAACTGCTGTTCGAGGTTCACGTCCGTCACAAGGGAATTCCGGAAGACAAAGCGGCGGCGGATCGCAGACTAATATGGGACGAGCTGTTCGGCAAGTCGCATCCGTGCCTCCGGGCGTCGATGCTGCCCAAAAAATTCGGCTGGGGCGTCCATTACGACGCCGAAGGCCGGATCGCCCTTTACGGGGCGGAATCTCCCGAGTACCAAAACTGGCTCGAGAACGAGGGCAAGGAGGGCAACCCGAAGCTGCTGCGCGCCATGCGGAACAAGCGGAAGTAAGGGAAAACGATGCGAGTGAACAGCAAAAAGAAGAAACGATGGAAGATCGCCGCCCTGCTTCTATTTCTTGTTATCGCCGCCGGATTCGTGTTCCCGACGTGGACGCCATGGATCAAAGGCGCCGACAGCATCTATTTCTTAGGCCAAGTCCCGATTAACGGAGCCGGGCACGAGGTGATGATCCGGGGAACGGACAGAAGCAACCCGGTCGTCATCTTCGTTCACGGCGGCCCGGGCTGCTCCGAGATTCCTTATGTAAGAAAGTACCAGGATTTGCTTGAAGACGATTTTACGATCGTTCATTACGACCAGCGGGGAAGCGGGAAGTCGTACCATTTTTTCGAGGATTATTCGAACGTGACGGCGGAACTGCTCGTAGAAGATTTGCTGGCGTTGACCGATTACGTCCGGGAGAAGCTTGGACAAGAAAAAGTGCTGCTGGTCGGCCACTCCTTCGGAACGTACATTTCGCTGCAGGCGGCTGCCGAAGCGCCCGACAAATATGCCGCTTATATCGGGATCGGCCAGGTGGCCGACACGGTGGAGAGCGAGCTGGACAGCCTGAATTATACGATCGGGCAGGCCGAACTCGCCGGCAACGCGAAAGACGCAGAACGGCTGGAACGGCTGAGGAGCGCGATCGAGAGCGGAGAAGAACACACGCCAAGGGATCTGGTTCGGAAATACGGCGGCGCGGCAAGGCTTATCGACGACAACAGGGACTACTATACGGGCTTTCTGTTCAATCCCGAGTATAATTTGCTCGATGTCGTTCGATATTTGCGCGGCGTTGCCGTCACCCAAGAAAGGCTGCTTGAGGAGGAAGCGGGGAAAAACATTACCGGAATCGTTCGCCAATTGGATATTCCCTTATATTTCGTTATGGGGAAATACGATTATATGACTTCCGCAAGTGCGGCCAAACATTACTTCGACCGCTTGGAGGCCCCCGAGAAGCAATTCGTTTTATTCGAAAAATCCGCCCATTATCCGCAATTCGAGGAAGAGGAACGGTTCGCCGAGTGGCTGAACGCAACATGGAATCATCTCGCTTCATAAAGCAGGATTTATCCCGACGCGCGTCTCCGAAGGAGCACGGCGCGTTTTTTTCGCGATTCAGAATGGATAAGTTTCTCCGATAAAAACGACATTCTCTGTCTCCCAGAACGGCGAAGACGTTTTTACTAGGTTTTCGCAAAAATAAGTTGCCGGAAGCTTCGTTAGTGTTACAATATAGAAAAAATGTGTTACGAAAATCGGTTGGACAGGTGGGGAATCACGCAAATGGGAAAGATACGCAATAGCATGACGAGGCTTGTCGCAATGGCGTTTGTTGCGCTCATGCTTGCGGCGGGGTGTTCGAGCCAAACGGTTAACGGTCCCTCGCAAGCGAGCGATTCCGCGCAAGCAAGCGATCCGTCTGCGGTTAACGGTTCGGCTGCGATCGTCTTTACGGACGTTGCGGGCAGGGAGGTTCGGCTGGACAAGCCGCCGGAAACGTTCATCGTCGCCAACTATATCGCCAATTTTATGATGGTGGGCGGCGCGGAAAGCCTGGACAAGGTCGTCGGAATGACGTTCGACGGCTGGGAAGATACGCGGTACGGCGAGTACAAGGTATTTACCGACGCGTTTCCGCGGATGAAAAGCGGCGATATCGTCAGCATCGGCGGGTATCACGACGACGTGCTGAACGCGGAGAAAATCGTTTCGCTCGAACCCGACGTCCTGCTGATGAACCTGTCGCAATACGCGGAAAACAATCCGCAAATCGCGACGTTCGAACAGGCGGGAATCGCCGTCGTCGTCCTGGATTACCATGCGCAAAAGCTGGAAAATCATACGAAGAGCACGGAAATTCTAGGGCTGCTGCTGGGCAGGGAACAAGTTGCCGAGGAGCAGAACGAAGCTTATATTGGCGCGATCGAGCAGGTAAACGAGCGGATCGCCGCGCTCCCCGAAGAGCAAAAGGGGAAAAAGGTTTACGTGGAGCTCGGAAACAAGGGCGTAGGCGAATACGGCAACAGCTACAGCGACTCGATGCTCTGGGGCGCGATCGTTCACAACGTCGGCGCCGACAATATGGGAGCGGGGATCGACGGGGGCTACGGCGTTCTGGACAAAGAGTTCGTAATCGCTTCGAATCCCGACGTTATCTTTATCGGCGGGTCGATTTGGTCGGACGACAGCGGCGGGGACCAGATGCGAATGGGATTTGCGGTCGACGAAGCGACGGCGCAAGAGCGGCTGGCCGGATTCGCTTCGAGACCGGAATGGAAGGACTTGAAAGCCGTCAAAAACGGAGAAGTTTACGGCGTCGATCACGGCAGCCTGCGCAATATGATCGATTATGCGTTTACCCAGTATCTCGCCAAGGCGCTATATCCCGAAGCGTTTGCGGATATCGATCCGGCGAAGTCGATGCACGACTATTACGAGAAATACCTTCCGGAGCTGAACGATGACGGAACGTTCATGATTCGTTTGCGATAGTCGGTCCCTATAGGGCGGATAACCAAATATGAGGAATGAAGGGCTGGCATGTGACCGAAAAATCGAATGGATACGCGGGCTTGAACCGAAGAAGGATGATGGCCGTCCTGATTTCGGCATTCGCCTTTGCGCTCGCGCTTGGGTTTGACCTCGCGGCGGGATCGTCGAACATGGCGTTCGCCGACCTGTTGAAGGCTTTGGCGGCCGGTCCGAACGGCGAAGGCGTTGCGAAAGTCGTCGTCTGGGATATTCGGCTGCCGATGACGCTGACGTGCGTATTCGTTGGGGCGTCGTTGGGAGTGGCGGGGCTCCAGCTGCAGACGATTACGAACAATCCGCTGGCCAGCCCCTATACGTTCGGGATTACGGCGAGCGCGAGCTTCGGCGCGGCGATCTCGATCACGACGGGCTTTGCGATCGCGGGGCAATTGTGGCTGGGGACCTCCTTGCTGGCGTTTTTGTTTGCCCTGCTCGTTTCCGTCTGCATTTATTACATGGGCAAGTTCCGCGGCATGTCGACGATGACGCTGATTTTAACCGGCATTATGATGAACTTCTTTTTTACCGCGCTGCAGCAATTTTTGCAGTATCGCGCCTCGCCCGAAATCGCGCAAATCATCTCCGGCTGGACGTTCGGGAATTTGGCGCGTTCGACCTGGACAAGCGTCGCGGTCAGCGCGGCGTTTCTGCTCGTTTGCTCCATTGCCTTGATGCGGCGTTCCTGGAGGCTTACGGCGCTTTCGGCCGGGGAAGAGAAGGCGGAAAGCCTGGGCGTCAACGTCGAGAGGCTGCGTTTTTCGGTGTTTGTCATCAGCGCCGTGCTCATCTCGGGGGCCGTCTCGTTCATCGGGACCGTCGCCTTCGTCGGGCTGGTCGCTCCGCATTGCGCCCGCCTGCTGTCCGGAGACGACCAACGGTTTCTGCTGCCTCTTTCCATGCTGTTCGGGGGCATGCTGATGCTGCTGTCATCGATCGTCTCCAAGCTGCTGTCGGCCGGCTCGATGCTGCCGGTCGGAATCATTACTTCGATCGTCGGCGTGCCGTTCCTGTTTATACTCATTTTGAGGAAGAGAGACTGAGCGATGCTGAAATTAACCGTAGACAACTTAAGCGCGCAATATGCGGACCGGCGAATATTAAACCGAATCTCCGCGACGTTTCACGGCGGTCAAATGACGGCGGTCATCGGCCGGAACGGCGTCGGCAAGACGACCTTCATCAAAGCGATCGCGGGGCAGGTGAAAAGCGGCGGAACCGTTCGTCTGGCGGATGACGAAGCCGATACGGTCTACCCGCCGACGGACATTGCCTATTTGCCGCAGATCGGATCGGCGAGCACGAGATTGACGGTGTTCGAGATGGTGTTGCTGGGCTTGGTGAAAAATTTGCGCTGGCGGGTCGCCGAGGAGCAGATCGCCAGCGTTGCCCGGGTTCTGGAGGAGCTGAACCTGTCCGAATTGAGCCGACGTCCGTTCAACCATCTGAGCGGCGGGCAAAAACAGCTCGTGTCGATGGCCCAGTCCTTCGTATCGAGGCCGAGGGTGCTGCTGCTCGACGAGCCGACGAGCGCGCTCGATTTGCGGCATCAGCTGATCGTCATGGATTTGGCAAAGGAGTATACGAGGAAAACGGGGGCGATTACGATTTTCGTCGTTCACGATTTGATGCTGGCGTCAAGATACAGCGACCGGATGCTTCTGCTGGACGAGGCCCGCGTCAAAGCGCACGACACGCCGGAAAACGTGCTGGTTCCCGAAGTGTTGCAAAGCGTTTATAACGTCAAGGTCAGCGTCGAGAAAACGTCGCTGGGCTACTTGAACGTCGTGCCGGTCGCGCCGCTGTAAGGCGATCGTTTCGGCATAAAACAAAGGAGATGCGGGATGGAACTGGAAAAGATCAAGTCGTATTGGAACGAGCGGGCGGAAGGTTTTTCCCTCGCCAACCTGGAGCAGCTGCGAACCGACGCGAAAGACCACTGGCTTGCGGCGCTTCGGCAGCACGCCCCGCGGAAGGAAAAGCTCAAATGCCTGGATGTCGGGTGCGGCCCGGGCTTTTTGGCGATTTTGCTGGCGAAGGAGGGGCACGACGTCACCGCCGTCGATTATACCGAAAAGATGCTCGAACACGCGGCAAAAAACGCGGAAGCCGAGCGCGTCGCCATCGATCTTCGGCGAATGGACGCCCAGCAGCTCGCTTTTGAGGATAACAGCTTCGATTACATCGTCTCGAGGAATCTGACGTGGAACCTTGAATTTCCCGAGCGCGCCTATGCGGAATGGCTGCGCGTGCTGAAGCCCGGAGGCCGAATATTGAATTTCGACGGCAATCACTACCTTCACCATTACGACCCGCTTTACAAGCAGTTCCGCGAATCCGGGGCCTATGCGGATCCCCACAAAAAGGAGCATCTCCAAGGCGTCGATACGGGCGTGATCGAGCGCATTTCGCGAAATTTGCCGCTGAGCAAAGTCGAGCGTCCCGCCTGGGACTTGTCCTTCTTCGCCCGCTCCGCCGCGAGGAAAATCGCGAGCGAGATCGAAAGGCGGTCGTTTGCGAACGAGGCCGGCCAACCCTGCTCGATCATTCAAAGCTTTTATGTTTGCGTCGAGAAATAGGAGCCGACAACCGAAAGCGTTGCGTTCGTCCCGCGTGCCCATTCGTTATTCCGCGCAGACGAGAAACAGCCGCTCGTTCAAGCGCCGGTACCGGACTTTGAAGCCGAAATCGGCGAACAGGAGGAGAAGGCCGGGAAGCGAGACGAGGTCGGCCCCGTTTTCGGTTTTGCCGGATTTTCGCCGGACTTCCGGCTCCGCCGTCATTAAATCCGCGATGCAAATGCGCCCGTGCGGCTTCAGCACGCGGCGCATTTCTTTGACCGCAAGCCGCTGCTGATCGCTTTCCAGATGGTGAAACGCAAAGCTGGACGCGATAAAATCGAATTTTTCGTCGAGAAAAGGGAGGGCGAGGAAATTGCCGAGCCTCGTCTCCATGGCGGGAAACTTCCGGCGGCAAATTTTCAGCATCTCTTTGGACTGGTCGACTCCGGCCATATCGGCGCCCCGTTCCGCCAGCTTGCCGGCCAGATTTCCCGTTCCCGTGCCGACGTCGAGCCCCCGTTCGCCCGCGGCCGGATTCATCCATTCGACGACCGATTGAAGCGCCGTTTCATAATCCCGGTACGTATCGGCGTCGATTCGCACCCGCTCGTCGTGGCCGGCCGCGAGCCGGTCGAAGTTCCACTTGTCGGTCCAACGGCTGCGGTGCTCCCGCAGACGCCGGGAACCTTCCGCCAGCCTGAAAATGTCGTCCAGCGGCAGCGTTTTCCGTTCCCGGACGATGCGGATCATGTCGTCGGTCGTCTCGATCATTTGCTTGATCTCCAGCCATTTGGCGAACAAAGCGGACCGCTGCAGCTCCAAATAATAGGGCAGCTCCTCGCTGCCGAGTTCTTCCATTTTGTCCAGCACGGCTTTCATGTCCTCGACGGACATGCCGGATTCCCGGAGCGAGACGATCGTCTGCAGCCGCCAAATATCCTGTTCGCCGAATTCGCGGTATCGGGTGTCCTCATCCTTTGCCGGCGCGATAAGCCCCTTTTCCTCGTAAAAGCGGATCGCTCTCGGCGTTATGCGCAGCTTTTCCGCCGCTTCCTTTATTTTCACCGGCATTCACCTTCCGTTTCTTCTTCTTATTGTAAACCTTCACCTTACGTGAAAGTAAAGGGCCGTGCGGCCGTTCCTTGCCTATTCCGCTGCGTAAACGCAAAGCGCCAGGCGGGCGTCTTTCGGCCGTTCCGTTGCGTGAATGCGGCCCGCGCCGCAGCGGCCTCTTGACATTCGCGTCAGGGAAGGGCGCACGATGGGAAAGGGTTCGACGATCAAAAAAACGGAGGGTGAACGCGCATGCGAACGCTGATTAAGCAAGCGACGATCGTGACGATGAAGGAGGAGGAACCGTTTGTCGGAGATATCCTGATCGAAGGGGATTCGATCGCGGAAATCGGATTCGCCATCGACGCGGCCGCGGATGAGGTCATCCCGGCGGAAGGGATGGCGGCGATGCCGGGCCTGGTCAACGCTCACCAGCATTCGCCGATGAGCCTGCTGAGAGGCTTTTCCGACGATCTCAAGCTGATGAAATGGCTGGATCGAAAAATGCTTCCGGCCGAAGCGAGAATGACGCCGGAGGACATTTATTGGGGAGCGAAGCTCGGCATTGCCGAAATGATCAAATCGGGAACGACCGCTTTCGCCGACATGTACATTCATATGGACGAAATCGCGTTTGCCGTGGAGGAGACCGGAATCCGGGCTTCGCTGACGAGAGGGCTCGTATTCGCCGAGGACGACGGGGGCCGGAGGATGGCGGAAGCGCTGGATTTGATCGAACGCTGGTCGGGCAAGGCGGAGGGGAGAATCACGACGATGCTCGGCCCGCACTCGCCGTACATGTGTCCGCCGGAACCGCTGTCCCGCGTCATCAGGCTTGCCGAGGAAACGGGCGTGCCAATCCATATCCATTTGGCGGAAACGAAGGAAGAGACGGTCAAAATCCGCGACCGCTACGGCTTGACGCCGACCGAATATTTGGCGCATGCGGGCATGTTCGACCGGGCTCACGTACTGCTCGCGCACGGCGTCCATTTGAGCCGGAAGGACGTGCGGCTGCTCGCGGGCATGCGCGGCGGGGTTGCGCACAACCCGGTCAGCAATCTGAAGCTGGGCTGCGGCATCGCCCCGGTGACGGAGCTCCGGCATCAGGGCGTCGTCGTCGGGCTCGGCACGGACGGGGCGGGCAGCGCGACGAGCGTCGACATGTTCGAACAGATCAAGGCCGCCTCCTGGCTGCAAAAGCTGGATTACGGCGACCCGACCAAGCTTCCGGCGCGGCAGGCTTTGCGCATGGGCACGATCGAGGGAGCGAGGCTGCTTCGGATCGACGGGAGCGTCGGGACGCTGGAGAAGGGTAAAAAGGCGGACCTGATCCTGATCGACATGCGCAAGCCCCGTCTTCAGCCGGTCCACCGGCTCGAATCGCTGCTGGCGTACGGCGCCTGCGGGGCGGACGCGGACACGACGATCGTGAACGGCAAGCTGCTGATGCGCGGCCGGAAGCTGCTGACGATCGACGAAGACGAGCTGCTTCGGCAAGCCGCCCGCCGGGCCGTGCGAATCGTGGACGGGATTTGACAAACCGAAACGTGCAACAACCGAAACCGCCGGCATTCGAATCGGCGGTTTTATTTTTGTTTTTGTTTGAAATCTCATATTCAAAAATAAACAAAGATGATATAATCGAAACAAGCAAAAACAAAACCAACATTCGGAGGTTTTCTCAACATGGTACAAAGCTTGTGGGACTCTTCTAAAGCAGCCGAGCTTCAAAGCGGACTGGACCAGCTCGTTTACCGCTCGAACATCATCGGCGCGGATCGCCGCGTTTGCAACTGGGGCGGCGGCAACACGTCGGCCAAGACGATCGTGAAGGATTTCCGCGGCCGCGACGTCGAAGTCATGTACGTCAAAGGCAGCGGCTCCGACCTTGCCTCGATGAAAGCGGGCAATTTCACCGGCCTGCGCATGGACGACATCCGTCCGTTGTTCGAGCGCGACGAGATGAGCGACGAAGAAATGGTGGCTTATCTGGCGAACTGCATGATCGACGCCAAGCATCCTCGCGCTTCGATCGAAACGCTGCTGCACGCGTTCCTGCCGTTCAAGCACGTCGACCATACGCATCCGGATTCGATCATCAGCCTCTGCTGCGCGGATAACGGCAAAGAGCTGGCCAAGGAAATTTTCGGCGACCGCTTCGTCTGGGTTCCTTACGTGCGCCCGGGCTTCACGCTGTCCAAGATGATCGCGGAAGGCGTGCTGGCCAACCCGAAAGCCGAGCTCGTCCTGATGGAGAAACACGGCCTTGTCACCTGGGGCGAAACGTCCGAAGAAGCATATGCGCAAACGATCAAAATCATCAGCGAAGCCGAAGCGTTTATCGAAGCGCGCGTCAATGAGGCGAAGCTGTTCGGCGGCGCAAAGCATGCCCCGCTGCCGGCCGACGTCCGCCGCTCGATCGCGGCGCAAGTGATGCCGACGATTCGCGGCGCGGTCAGCGACGCGAAAAAAATGATCCTGTCGTTCGACGACGCGGACGACGTGCTCGCTTTCGTCGGCGGCCACGATTCCCCGAAGCTGTCGCAGGTCGGCGCCGCTTGCCCGGACCACCTCGTGCACACGAAGGTCGTGCCGCTGTTCGTCGACTGGACGCCTGACGCGGACGACGTCGAAGGCCTGAAACAAATTCTGAAAGAAAGCATCGCCGCATACAAAGAGCAGTACAAGGCGTACTTTGAACGCAACAAAAACGAAGGCGACGTCATGTTCGAAGCCGCTCCTCGCGTCATCCTGATTCCGGGCGTCGGCATGATCAACACGGGCAAGAGCTGGGCGATGTCCCAGGTAAGCGGCGCGCTCTACCACCGCGCGATTGCGGTCATGCGCGGCGCGACGGCGCTGGGCAACTTCGTCTCGCTCAGCGAAAACGAATCCTACAACGTCGAATACTGGCCGCTCGAGCTTTACAAGCTGTCCCTCGCTCCGCCGGAAGCCGAATTCTCCCGCCAGGTCGCGTTCATTACGGGCGGCGCGGGCGGCATCGGCAGCGAAACGGCCCGCCGTCTCGTGTCGGAAGGCGCGCACGTCGTGCTGGCCGACCTGAACCTTGAAGGCGGGGAGAAGGTCGCGGCCGAAATCAACGCGAAATACGGCGAAAACCGCGCGATCGCCGTCAAAATGGACGTCACGAGCGAGGAAGCGGTCCAGGCCGCTTACGCGCAAACGGCTCTTGCTTACGGCGGCGTCGACATCATCGTCAACAACGCCGGCCTCGCGACGTCCAGCCCGTTCGACGAAACGTCGCTCAAGGAATGGAGCCTGAACATGAACGTGCTCGGCACGGGCTACTTCCTCGTTGCCCGCGAGGCGTTCAAGCTGATGAAGGAGCAGGCTATCGGCGGCAGCATGGTGTTCATCGGCTCGAAGAACTCCGTTTACGCCGGCAAAAACGTCACCGCCTACAGCTCCGCGAAAGCGCTGGAAGCGCATCTGGCCCGCTGCATCGCGGCCGAGGGCGGCGAGTTCGGCATTCGCGTCAACACGATTTTGCCGGACGCGATTTTGCAAGGCTCCGCCATCTGGAACAGCAACTGGCGCAACGAACGCGCCGCGGCGTACGGCATCGAGCCGGACCAGCTGGAAGAGTACTACCGCAAGCGCACGACGCTGCTCGTCAACATTTATCCGCGCGATATCGCGGAGGGCGTCGCGTTTTTCGCCTCCTCGAAATCGGCGAAAACGACGGGCTGCATGCTGACGATCGACGGCGGCGTGCCGGCGGCGTTCACGAGATAATCGCCATTATTATGCATAAGGGAGGTCTTGCGGTATGCCGCAAGCGAAAGGCGAAAAGCACTGGATCATTCCCGACGGCTACATTCCGCCGACAAGCGCGGGATCGCTCGAAAGCCACGAATCCGTCTGCGTGCTGAACGTGTCCTCGGAAGAAGCGCTGATCAACTTCACGATTTTTTTCGAAGACCGCGACCCGATGGAAGACATTCTCGTCGTCGTTCCGCCAAGACGCACGAAGCATATCCGCACCTCGTCCCTGGTCAAAAACGGAACGCCGATCCCGGTCGGCGTTCCGTATGCGATCGAGGTGCGCAGCGACATACCGGTCATCGTTCAATACAGCCGATTGGATGCGACGCAGGCCGAGAACGCTCTCATGTCCGTCGTCGCCTACCCGGTCAAATAATTCGAGGTCAGACTAAGGGGCTCGCCCGAAGGGAGTAATTCGATGTCTTCCAACGTACAAAAAAGCTACGAAGAGGCGAAACAGCTTTACGCCAAGCACGGGATCGACGTGGACGCGGCGCTCGCCAAGCTTTCCGAAATCAAAATTTCCATGCACTGCTGGCAAGGCGACGACGTTCGCGGTTTTTTGAACAAGGATCAGGAGCTGACCGGCGGCATCGCGGTAACCGGCAACTATCCGGGAGCCGCCCGCACGCCCGAGGAGCTTCGCGCCGATTTGGAGAAAGCGTTCTCTTTGATTCCCGGCAAGCACAAGGTCAATCTTCACGCGATTTACGCGGATACGGACGAAAAGGTCGAACTGGACCGACTCGAGCCGAAGCATTTCGAAAAATGGGTGACCTGGGCGAAGGAGCAAGGC
Source organism: Cohnella algarum (assembly GCF_016937515.1). Taxonomy (NCBI): domain Bacteria; kingdom Bacillati; phylum Bacillota; class Bacilli; order Caryophanales; family Paenibacillaceae; genus Cohnella; species Cohnella algarum. Next base: position 5,308,424 of record NZ_JAFHKM010000002.1, on the reverse strand, counting down.
CTCGGCCTCGACTTCAACCCGACCTGCTTCTCTCACGAAAATTCGAAGGACGGCTTTACGCTGAGCCACGCCGATCCGAAAATCCGCAAGTTCTGGATCGACCACTGCAAGGCCTCGCGCAAAATCGGAGCCTATTTCGGCGAGCAATTGGGCCAAACGTGCGTCACGAACGTCTGGGTGCCGGACGGCTACAAAGACACGCCGGCGGACCGCCTGGCGCCGCGGCAGCGCCTGAAGGATGCGCTGGACGAAGTGTTCGCCGAGGAGCTGAACCCTGCCCACAACCTCGACGCGGTCGAAAGCAAAGTGTTCGGCCTTGGCGCGGAAGCGTACACCGTCGGCTCTCACGAGTTTTACATGGGCTACGGCTTGACGAATAACAAGCTGATCTGCCTGGACGCCGGCCATTTCCATCCGACCGAAGTGATTTCGAACAAGCTGTCGGCGCTGTCGCTGTTCGCGGAAGGCATTCTGCTGCACGTCAGCCGCCCGGTGCGCTGGGACAGCGACCACGTCGTCACGCTGGACGACGAGCTGCTGGATATCGGCAAGGAGCTGATTCGCGGCGATCTGCTCGGCAAAACGCACATCGGGCTCGATTTCTTCGATGCCAGCATCAACCGCGTCGCCGCCTGGGTCATCGGCACCCGCAACACGATCAAGGCGCTGCTGCGCGCGATGCTGGAGCCGGTCGAAGCGCTGAAAAAAGCGGAGCTCGAAGGCGACTACACGACGCGCCTCGCGCTGACCGAGGAGTTCAAGACGTATCCGTTCGGCGCCGTATGGGATTACTACTGCGAAAAATCGGGCGTTCCGGTTCGCGAGGAGTGGCTTGCGGAAATCAAAGCCTACGAGCAGGAAGTGCTGCTCAAGCGCTAATCGGACGTACTTTTCAATCAAGGATGATGCCAGTTGACGAGCACACTCGCCTATGATCTCGGCGCGAGCAGCGGCAGGGCGCTGCTCGGCCGGCTGACCGACCGTTCGATCGAGACGGAAGAGTTGCACCGTTTCCCGAACGACCCCGTGCAAGTCGGGGGACGTTTGCACTGGGACGTGCTTAGGTTGTACCATGAGATGAAGACGGGACTGCTCAAAGCGAAAAACAAGGGCATCGCCCTGCAAAGTCTCGGCATCGACACCTGGGCGGTCGACTTCGGGTTTATCGGCGCGAACGGCGAATTGCTGGGCAACCCGTACAACTACCGCGACCGGCACACCGAAGGGGCGATGGAGCAGCTGTTCGAGCAAATCCCTTCGGCCGAAATTTTCAACCGGACCGGAATTCAGTTTTTAACGTTCAATTCGATTTTCCAGCTGTTCGCGCTCAAGCGGGACGAGAACCCGATCCTGCGCGAAGCGAAGCGCTTCCTGATGATTCCGGACCTGCTGCGCTACTTCCTGACCGGCGAGCGGTTCAACGAGTTTTCCAACGCGACGACGACGCAGCTGTACAATCCGCTGAAAGGCGATTGGGACCGGGAGCTGATCGGCAAGCTCGGCCTGCCGGAACAATGGTTCGGCGAAATCGTGCAGCCGGGAACGCGGGTCGGCTCGCTGCTGCCTTCGCTGTGCGAGGAGCTCGGCATCGAGCCGGTGCCGGTTTACGCGGTCGCCGAGCACGATACCGGCTCGGCCGTCGCGGCGGTTCCGGCGCTCGACCGATCGTTCGCGTATCTCAGTTGCGGAACGTGGTCGCTGATGGGGACGGAAGTGGAGAAGCCCGTCATAAACGATCTGGCCCGGGAGCTGAATTTTACGAACGAGGGCGGCGTCGGCGGCACGTACCGGCTGCTCAAAAACATCATGGGCCTGTGGATTTTGAACGAAACGCGCCGGGAATGGGAGCGGTCGGGCATTTCCTATTCGTTCCCGGAGCTCGTGCAGCTCGCGGGAGCGGCTCCGGCGTTCGCGGCGTTCATCGATCCGGACGACGACGCGTTTCTCCCGCCGGGAGACATGCCGGGACGCATTCGCGCCTACTGCGCGAAAACCGGACAGCAAGCGCCCGAGGACGCGGGAGCCGTCGTTCGCTGCATTCTGGAAAGCCTGGCGCTGAAATACCGGTACGTGCTCGAGATGACCGAGCGGCTGAGCGGCCAGCGGTTCAACGGCTTGCACATGGTCGGCGGCGGCATCCAGAATGCGCTGCTCTGCCAATGGTCCGCGAACGCGATCGGCAAGCCCGTCTGGGCGGGACCGGCCGAAGGCAGCGCCATCGGCAACCTGGCCGTTCAGTGGATCGCGCAAGGACAGTTTTCCGACATTTGGGAGGCGCGGAAGGTTATTCGCGAATCGTTCCCGGTGACGACGTACGAGCCGCAGCAACGGGAGCATTGGGAAGACGCGTACGGCCGCTTTTTGCGCGCGACCGGACTTGCGCGCGCGAATTGACGTGCGAATCGAAACGACGAAATGAGGACGAAAAGAGGTAGGCTATGCTGGTCGCGGAACGCTACGAGTACATTGTTCAGCTGGTAAACGAGCGAGGAAGCATCCGGGTTGCCGAGCTGAGCGAGCTGTGCCAAGTGACGGAGGAGACGATTCGCCGGGACTTGGACCGCTTGGAGCTGGCCGGCCGATTGCGCCGCACGCACGGCGGAGCGGTTAGCGTCAAGGATCAGCAGCAGCCGCCGGAGGTGCCTTACGCGGAACGGGAAATCCTGAACGCGGAAGAGAAGAAACGAATCGCCGAGGCGGCGATCGAGTTGATCCGTCCGAAGGACCGGATTTTGCTCGACGCCAGCTCTACGGCATGGTATATGGCGGCGCAGCTGCCGGATATTCCGCTGACCGTGCTGACCAATTCGATCAAGGTTGCCCTCGAGCTTGCGGCGAAGGAAAAGATCGTCGTCATTTCGACCGGCGGGCAGCTTGCGCACGGCTCGCTTTCGTATGTCGGTCCGCTTGCGGAGCGTTCTCTCGACGCCTATCACGTAGGCAAGGCGTTTTTGTCGTGCAAGGGCGTCCATCTGGAACGCGGCGTCAGCGAATCGAACGAACTGCAGGCGAGGATCAAGAGCAAAATGATCGGCATGGCAGACGAAGTGATTTTGCTGGCCGATTCCAGCAAGTTCGGCAGCCAGGCGTTCGCCCACGTCGCGGATTTGGATGCGATCGCTTCGATCGTTACCGACCGCCGAATGCCGAAAGACATGCAGCAGATGATAACCGATCGAGGAATATCGGTGAAAACGGTATAGCAGCGGTTCATCCGGCAAGCGCGGCGGCGCTCTCGCACATCGATGTGCGGGAGCGTCTTTTTGCCGTTTGCGGATGCGCTGCGCGAAAAAAACGAGGGAAAATCCGAGCGATTTTATTTGACAATGAGAATCATTATCATTTATTATAGGGATACGACAAACGAGCATAAGAGGTGAATTTACATAATGGCAAACGATTGGAATGAGTTGGCCGCGCGGTTTACCCGGGCTTCGATCGACATCGACGGCGTGTACAAGCACGTTCTTCCGGCGGACAAACACTGCAGCGAGCTGCGGGGACGTCCCGGTTCGGGGTCTTTTTTCCTTTTCACGCTGCGGGGAGAGGCGGAACTTTACGCGCAAGGGGCTTGTTTCGAGCTCCATCCGGGCAAGACCGTCCACCTGTCCAACAAGACAAGCGTCGATCTGTGCACCCGGTCGATGGATTTCGAATATTGCGCCGTCTACTATTCGAACCGGGACGATAAATCCCGGGACAAATCGCTTGCGGAAACGCCGTTTCCGATCGAGACGGGGACGAACGCGAGGCTCGTCGATCTGCTTCGCAAGCTGCATCATACGGCGGGAATCCCGGGGCCGGCGGCAGCCTTCCGGTCGAAGGAGCTGTTTTACAGCATCCTGCAAGAGCTGATCAACGGCAACCGGCTGAAAGAAGACCGGGAGAACCGCAGCATGATGGAACAGGCGATTCAATTTATCCGGGATCGTTACGGCGAGCCGTTCACCCTGAACGATTTGGCAAGCCTTCACGGCATGAGGACGAAGGAGTTTTCCAGGCTGTTTCAGCAATATGCCGGCGTAAAGCCGACGGATTTTCTGGTGCAAAGACGCATCAAACGGGCCGAAGAGCTGCTCGCCACGACCGGATGCAGCATAAGCGAAGCCGCGCAAAGCGTCGGCTATGCCGACCTGGCCGTCTTCGTCAAGCAGTTCAAGCAGCATGCGGGGTTCAGTCCGGACGTGTTCGCCATCCCGCGGCCGGCAGGATGACGTCCTGAATCGTCAAGTCAAGCGCGCCGGGCCAAATCGTACGTTTTGACGTCCGGCGCCCCATAGGTCGCGAACCGGTTCAGCAGCTCGCCCGGATCTTCGTCGACCAGAACGGCGGTGCGGTATTTTTCCTGCAAAAAGTTCTCGTCCGCCATATGAGCGATCAGGGCGATCAGAGGATCGAAATACCGGTTGACGTTAAGCAGCCCGCAAGGCTTGGCGTGCAGGCCGAGCTGGAGCCACGTGAAAATTTCGAAAAATTCGTCCATCGTACCCGCGCCGCCGGGCAATACGATAAACCCGTCCGCGAGTTCGGCCATTTTGGCCTTCCGTTCGTGCATGGAATCGACGATGACGAGCTCGGACAGCAGGGGATGGGCGATTTCCCGATTTTTTAGAAATCCGGGCAAAATGCCGATCGCCTCTCCGCCTTCCGAAAGCACGGAATTGGCGACGGCGCCCATCAAGCCGACGTTCGCGCCGCCGTATACGAGCGAGAGCCCGCGCCGGGCCAGCTCCTTGCCAAGCTCCTGGGCGCCGCTCGCGTATGCTTCGGACGCGCCCATGCTCGACCCGCAAAATACCGCAATTTTTTTCATGTCTTGCTCGCCTCCTTCAGCGCTATTTTCTTATTATAAAGGTTGTTTGTTAACGGGCGTCAAACTTTGCGCGCGAAAATTTTGCTTGCCAAAGTTGTCTGACAACCTGATAATAAGACTATAAAAACAAATGGGGAGCGCGACTGACATGAAAGTTTCCATGTTCATCACTTGCCTGAGCGACGCCATCTATCCGCGGGTCGGGGAAGCGATGGTTCGGGTGCTTGCGCAGCACGGCGTAAGGCTCGAATTCCCGACGATTCAAACCTGCTGCGGCCAACCCGCTTTCAACAGCGGCTATTGGGACGAAGCGCGGGCTTCGGCGCGGACGATTCTCGACGCATTCGAGGACAGCGATTTCGTCATCGCTCCGTCCGGCTCCTGTACCGGCATGATCCATCATTATCCGAAATTGTTCGAGAACGATCCGGTCATGCTGGAGCGCTCGCGAAAGCTGCAAAGCAAATCGTACGAATTCACGCAATTTCTCGTGCAGGTGCTGGGCGTGACCGACGTCGGGGCCGAATTCCCGCGCAAGGTTACGTACCATCCCTCCTGTCACGGCAGCCGGTTGCTCGGCATCAAGGACGAACCGATGGAATTGATGAAAAACGTCAAAGGGCTCGAATTCGTCCCGCTGCCGTTCGCCGAGGACTGCTGCGGCTTCGGGGGACGTTCGCCGTGAAAATGGCGGACATATCCGGAGCGATGGTGTCGGAGAAGGTCGACCACGTGAAAGAGACGGAAGCCGAAGTGCTGGTCGGCCTCGATATGGCTTGCTTGCTGAATATCGCCGGCAACTTGCGTTACCGCAACGAACCGGTGCGGGTCATGCATCTGGCGGAACTTCTCGCGGAAGGAGCGAACCTCATATGAGCCATGCGACGGCATCGCAACCGAAAACGGTCAAGGCAAGGGCGGAGCTTGCGCTGAACGACGAATTTTTGCGCAAGGCGGTCAAATTTACGACCGAACGGCTTCGCAACGGGAAGAAGAACGCCTCCGCCGATCACGGCAATTGGGACGAGTGGCGGGAACGCGGACGGCAGATCCGTTTGCATACGATCGCTCACCTGGATTACTATTTGAATATGTTCGTCAATAATGCCCGGGCCAACGGGGTGCACGTGCATTTCGCGGAAACGGGCGCGGACGCCGTCCGCATCGCCCTGGACATCGCCGAGCGCAAAAAGGCCAAAACGGTCGTCAAATCGAAATCGATGGTATCCGAGGAACTGCATCTGAACCATGCGCTCGAGAAAATCGGCGTCGAAGCGATCGAGACGGACCTCGGCGAGTATATCATCCAACTGGCCGGCGAAACGCCGTCCCACATCGTCATTCCCGCCATTCACAAAAACCGTCACCAGATCGCCGATCTGCTCTCCGAGGTGGCGGGGGAGAAGCTGGAGGCGGACACGACCGTGCTCGCCGGCTTCGTGCGCAAAAAGCTGCGCGAAAGCTTTCTCGAGGCGGATATCGGCATGACCGGCTGCAACTTCGCGATCGCCGAGACCGGTTCGATGGTGCTGTTCGAGAACGAGGGCAACGCGCGCATGGTCACGACGCTGCCGAAGACGCAAATCACGCTCATGGGCATGGAACGGATTATCCCTTCCTTCCGGGACCTCGAAGTGATGGCGACGCTTTTGCCCCGTTCCGCAACCGGCCAAAAGCTGACGATGTACATGTCCGGCATTACCGGCCCGCGCCGCGAGGCGGATGCGGACGGCCCGGACGAAATGCACATCATTATCGTGGACAACGGCCGCTCGCTGCAGCTCGGCGATCCCGAATTCCAGGAGCTGCTCAACTGCATCCGCTGCGGGGCGTGCCTCAATGCCTGCCCGGTATACCGGCACATCGGCGGCCACGCTTACGGCGGAACGTACAGCGGGCCGATCGGCGCCGTGCTGACGCCGGCATTGAACAAAAACGTCGCCGAATGGGACGACATCGCGAACGCCTCGAGCTTGTGCGGCGCCTGCTACGAAGCGTGTCCCGTCAAAATTCCGCTCCACGAAATGCTTATCTACCTGCGTCGCCGCAAAGTCGAGAGCGGTCACGGCAACAAGCTGGAAAGCGCCGGCATGAAGGGCTTTGCGCAGGTGATGGGCAACGCCAAGCGGTTCCGCGCCGTGCTCGGCATGGGCAAGCTCGGCCAGAAGCTGGTCGTGCGGGACGGCAGCATCCGGACGAAGCTCGGTCCGCTGAAGGGATGGAACTCGTACCGGGTGACGCCGAGCCTGCCCAAGCAATCGTTCCGGCAGCGCTTCGCGACGCTGGACGAGGAAATTCGCAGCGGCTTGAAGGAAATGAATCCGGAAATGCGCAGCCGGATGGAACGGATCGTCAAGGAGCGCGAACACGGCAAAGGGGGGCACGGACATGGCTGAGACCGATAAAGAATGGCTGGCCAGGCTCGAAGCGGAGTCCCGCGCCAAGCAGGAAGCGTTCATGAACGGAATCGCGCAGAAGCTGAAGCGACCGCGCGTGACGGAAGCTCCGAAGCACCCGTTCCGCGGAGCTCCGGACTTCTGGAACGAATTCGAATGGAGCCTGGATGAGCGGATCGAGCGATTTTCCGAGAACTGGCGCAGCGTGGGCGGGCATGTGGCCCGGCTCGCCGGAATGGACGACGCCCGCGCTTTCATCGCGGCGAAAGCATCCGAAATGGGGGCGCGCTATATCGTGCGCCAGAACGAGCCGGAGCTCGCCTCGCTTCATCTCGAAGAGGCGCTCCCGGACGCCGTCGTCTCCGTTTGGAATACCGATTCGGAGACGCACTGGAAGGCGCGCTCGGCCGAAGCGGACTTCGGGGTCGTCATGGCCGACTACGCGGCGGCCTATACCGGTTCGGTCACCGTGCTGTCGTCGAAGGATAAGGGCCGCTCGGTGTCGCTGCTGCCGACCGTCTTGATGATCGTCATCCCGGCGGAGCGGTTGAAAACGAGACTGGGCGAAATTCTGGTCGAGTTCGACCGGGCGGGACGGGAAAACCTGCCGGCCGGCATTCATTTCATTTCCGGGCCGAGCCGTTCGTCGGATATCGAAAACGACTTGACGATCGGGGTTCACGGCCCGGGCATCGTTTATGCGTTGATCGTAGGCTGATCGATCGCACGAAAATTGAATTCTCGCGGGAAAGGGAGGGTCGCCGCCGGTGGAAGTCACTCCGCTCACCAAGCGCAACCACTATGAAGAGATTACGGAGCAGCTCAAAAACCAGATTCTCGAAGGCAAGCTGAAGATCGGAGACAAGCTGCCTTCCACCAAGGAGATGTCGGAGCGCTTCGGCGTCGGCCGCTCGACGACCCGGGAAGCATTGAGCGCGCTTAAAGCGATGGGGCTGATCGAAATCCGGCAGGGAGGAGGCTGTCGCGTCATCAGCAGCCGCTTGTCCGCCGCGTCTTCGGACATCCGGCTGCCCGAGCTCGATTCGCTTCGCCTGAACCGCTCCACGCTCCTCGAGCTGCTGGAGGCGCGCCAGTCGCTGGAAGTCTCCAACGCCCGGCTCGCCGCGGACAAGCGTACGGATGCCGATTTGCGGCAATTGTCGGCCATCGTGCGCGAGATGGAACAGACGATCGGCGACGACCTCGATGGCGAGCGAACCGATTTGCAATTCCACCTGGCGCTGGCGGGGGCGGCGCACAACAGCATCTTGCTGCGTCTGTTCGAGTCGATCACGGGCCAATTGGAGCAGGCGATTCGGGAAATCCGGCGCGTCGAGCTTTACGCCAACCGCTCCGTCGCCGAACGGCTGTTCCGCGAGCACTCGGCAATCTACGATGCCGTCGCACGCCGCGATGCCGCCGCGGCGGGGGAATCGATGCGCTTGCATCTGGAGCATGTGGAGAGCATTTTGACCAAATATGTGTGACCGGGCAGCGCAACTTTTGTCCGGTCGGGCGGCGCGAGCGAGTCGCGCCGTCCTTTTTTTCATCTTTCGATATTCTTTCGAGCCGGATCGTGAAATGAATCGCTTGTCTTGGCTATCCCGTTCGCTCAGTCGTCCACGAAAAGGACTTCGAACATCGCTTTGCCCTTCTTCTCCAGCCAAGTGTCGAAATTCATAAGTCCGGGGTGAAGGTTGCGCAATGTCGGAAAATCTACTTCGTAACCTTCTTGCCCCGATGTCATCTACGGCTATTAGCTTTATGGGGACATCCGGTTTTGTAGCTTCTGCCAAAGTTCCCTTTCCAATTCCAAACCTAGAGTTCGTTTTGGCAGGTGTGTTAAATTGAATCGAAACGATGAACAAAAATGTCTCCTTGCCGTAAACGAAGCGTTGAGAGTTATAGGCAGCAAATGGGCGTTTGGAGTTATATCTCACTTATATTACGGTTCGCAGCGTTTCAATCAGTTGCGTAGAAATTTGGGCAACATCAGCATCAAATCTTTAACAGATATCCTGCGACATTTGGAGCATCATAAGATCGTAAATCGTCAAGTTATTCCGACAATCCCTGTAAGCGTAGAATACTCTTTGACCGAAAAAGGAAAAGAGTACAGGTCAATACTCCTTCAAATGCGCAAGTGGGGGGAAAAATGGATGGATGCTTCGAATTCCGATTTAGAGTCACGATGACAAAGGCGAGATCTGCCATAAAATCCGAATATCCCTAAAAAGTTGCAATATGTCCGGTATAAGTCATACATAATCGTGGATTTGGAGGCACAGTCGCCTAGCAACTCGAAAAATAACGGCTTCCCGCGCCGGTTCCACTTGGAGAAAAAATGCTCCAAATACGCTTGCAGTTGCTTGCTGCCGATCCCTCCGAATACGGCAGCAAGCCATTTTGAAGCTGCTCCGAAAACCGGCCGCAATCGCTTGAACGCTTTGCGGTTGAATTCCGTGTCGCGGATTTTCTTCGCGTTTTCATCGATGTGCTCAATAGCAAAGCGTATGCGTCTGAGCGAAAGGGATATCGGACCGAGATGAGGCGGGAAGCCGCTGCCGGAGAGAACACATTTTTTTGTGAGGAAGCCTGACACGATGACAACTTCTCGTTAAAATAGATACAATATGAGAAACAGCAAGAGATGAGGTGGGCGAACATGAACGTTCGCAAGCTAAGGTTGTTCGACACGGAAAACATCCATTCCGGCGATGACCGGGACGAATATGAAAAGGATTACGCGAGGCTTGTCCAATCTCCCGCGTTCCGGCGGCTGCAGGGCAAGTCGCAGGTGTTCGGAGCGGGTTCGGGAGATTACTACCGCACGAGGCTGACCCATTCGCTCGAAGTATCGCAAATCGCCCGCGAAGTGGCAAGGAGACTGGGCAAAAGCTATCCCTTTTTGGCGAAAAAGGAGCATCCAGGCCTCATGCTTGACCCTGAGGTGGTGGAGTGCGCCGCGCTCGCGCACGATTTGGGACATCCGCCGTTCGGCCACAAGGGCGAGGAAATTTTGAACGACGTCCTGATGCAAGAGCACGGCCTCAAATACGAAGGGAACGCGCAAAATTACCGCATTCTCATGTTTTTGGAGAAGCGGGCGGGCAGCGACAGCGGGCTTGATTTGACCGCGTCGGTGCTGCTCGGCATCAACAAATACCCGTTCTGCATCGACGAACCCGGCCGCATTAAAGGGGTTTACAAGTCGGAATGGGAAGGCATCGGGTATTTGCGGGACTTATGGGAGATGCCCGTCGGAGTCGCGACGCTGGAAGCCCAGCTCATGGATTTGTGCGACGACATCGCCTATTCCACGCACGATCTGGAGGACGGCATCCGGGCCGGCAAAATTCCGATGAACCGCCATCTGTTCGAGGATGACAAGCTGGTTGCGGCCGTAACGCAGGAAATCGTCGAAGACCGGGGAAATTCCGGCATGTTCTGGGAGCAAGTCGATTTGACCGATATGGTGAAGCGGGTGCTGAACCAATACTGGCTGCAATGGGAGCAAATCTTCGTGGAGCTGGGACGCGAGCCGTCGCGCACGCGCCGGGAAATGAAAGCCCGCTGGGTGCGGAAGTTCGCGAACCAGGTCGGCATCATCGACGATCCGGCCACCGGATGGAAGCGGGTCACGTTCGTCCGCGAAGGGCAAGAGGACCTCGAGCTGCTCCGGACGATGGAAATTTTGAAAAAACTCGCCTGGGTGACGTTGATTAAAGATTTTCGCGTTCAAAGGCTGCATAAGCGGAGCGATATTATGATCCGAAGGCTGTGGGACAGCTTCAAGGATTTTGAAACGGGCAAATTGATTATTCCCCCCGATTGGCTGGAAAGCTACGAGCAGCACCGGGAACATTGGCCGTGGGAACGTCTTGCCGCCGACTACATAGCCGGGATGACGGACGCCTACGCCGAGAAGGTTTATTCGGAGTTTTACGCGAGCCGTTCGGGGTCGATTTACGAAAGGGATTAAACTTGCTTGACATACCCCCAGGGGGTATATTAAAGTAAAAGAGCTAGGGCGAATCCGCGGGATTATAGGTCCCGGCAAGTAGGATTTACCGTTCAGAAATCGCTAAAATAAAGGAGGCATTCCCGATGTCCAGCGTTACGTTGAAAGTAGAAGGCATGTCCTGCTCCCACTGCGTCAATGCGGTCGAGGGCGCCGTCAAAAAGCTTGGCGCCAGTGCAAAAGTCGACTTGGCGGCCCATTCCGTCGCCGTCGACTTCGACGAAGTGAAAGTATCGCTTGATGCGATCAAGAACGCGATCGAAGATCAGGGCTACGACGTCGTATAAGCGAAGTCCTTTCAAGAGGCTGTCCTTTCGCCGACAAGGCAGGGGCGGCCTTTTTGCTTCGGCAAGCGCAAATGAAAATCCGAGAGCATTGTTTCACGTGAAGCGGCGATTTTTTCCATTTTTCGATGTTATTCCGCCCGACAGGGAAGAAAACGGAAGAAATCCGTTCAACTCGAATCCGCGTCGGGTATAATATACGGGACGGGACTTATGGAGTTGACCGATCTGACCGATTGAGGAGGAACTGGCATTGGAATTTCGGATCGAAAAGGATTTCCTCGGGGAGAAAAGCGTCCCCCAGTCCGCATATTACGGCATTCAAACGCTGCGGGCGGTCGAAAATTTCCCGATTACCGGCGTTCCGGTCCATCCCGAGCTGATCCGAACGCTTGCGCTCGTCAAAAAAGCGGCCGCGAAAGCGAACGCTTCGACGCATATGCTGCGCGAGCCGATTGCCGAGGCGATCGTCAAAGCGGCGGACGAAGTGGCGCAAGGCGGTTTGGCGGATCAGTTCATCGTGGATTCGATTCAAGGCGGGGCGGGCACGTCCATCAATATGAACATGAACGAGGTGCTGGCCAATCGGGCGCTGGAGCTGCTCGGCCGTTCGAAGGGCGAATATTTTTACTGCAGTCCGAACAATCACGTCAATATGTCCCAATCGACGAACGATGCCATTCCGACCGCGATTCGGCTTTCGGCTTACCGGCTGACGCAGGAATTGCTGGATACGCTCCGACAGTTGCGGAACGCGTTCGGCGATAAAGCGATTGCATTCAATGACGTCATTAAAATGGGGAGGACGCATCTGCAGGATGCCGTGCCGATCCGCATGGGACAGCAGTTCGGAGCTTACGCGGCCGTAATCGGACGGGACATCGGGCGAATCGGACGTTCGGCGGATACGCTGCTCGCCGTTAATATGGGGGCGACGGCGGTCGGCACCGGACTCAACGCGAAGCCGGAATACATAAGCGAAGTGGTGCGGCTGTTGGCCGAAGAGCTGGGCGTCCCGGTGAAGGCCGCCGACGATTTGATGGACGCGACGCAAAATACGGATGCTTACACGGAGTTGTCGGCTTCGTTGAAGGTTTGCGCCGTCAATCTTTCGAAAATATGCAACGACCTGCGGCTGATGGCTTCGGGCCCGCGGACGGGCTTAAGCGAAATCCAGCTTCCGGCTAGGCAGCCGGGCTCCTCGATCATGCCGGGCAAGGTCAATCCGGTCATGGCCGAGGTCGTGAACCAGGCCGCTTTTCAAATTATCGGCAACGATCATACGATTTGCCTCGCCTCGGAAGCGGGCCAGTTCGAACTGAACGTGATGGGGCCGGTGCTTGCCTTCAATTTGCTGCAATCGCTCAAAATTTTGCGAAACGCGGTCGACGTGTTCATTCGCTTCGCGCTCGAGGGAATGGAAGCAAACCGCGAGCGCTGCGAGCGATACGTGCATGACAGCTTCGGCATCGTCACGGCGTTAAATCCGCATCTGGGCTATGAAGTGGCGGCGGGAATCGTGAAGGAAGCGATCAAAACCGGCATGAGGGTGCAGGACATTATTTTGGAGCGGCATCTGTTGACCAAAGAGGAGATCGACATCATCCTGGATCCCGTCCAAATGACGACGCCGGGCATTGCCGGCGAATGGCTGCTGGACGGGGGCGGCGGGCGAAGCGAGTAAAAGCGGGGGAGGATTTATTGATGCAAACGTTATTGCTGCTTGGCGGAATCATGATGGCGCTGGCGGTTATTCTCGGAGCGTTCGGCGGGCATGCGCTGAAAAAAAGGCTGTCGCCGGAAATGCTGGCGATTTATCAGATCGGCGTGCAGTACCACATCGCCCATGGGCTCGGGCTGCTGCTCATCGGCGTTCTCTCGGGCGGAATGATCGAGAGCGATCTTGTTTTGACGTCGGGTTGGCTTCTGTTCGCCGGCATCGTGCTGTTCAGCGGCAGCCTTTACGCGATGAGCCTCACCGGCGTCAAGAAGCTCGGCGCGATCACGCCGATCGGGGGTCTTTCGTTTATTGCGGGCTGGATCCTGCTGATCGCGGCTGTCGTTCAGGGTTGAACGAAAAAAGAACCGTCGAGCCGGCGCCTAGATTTTCGGGGACCCATTTACTTTTATTAAATACTAAATTATAATAATTCTAAATAAAGAAGCGGATACGCTTCTCCATAGGTTCTATTTTCGAATGCTGCTCCCTCGCCGGAGCAGCATTCGGCATTTTAAGGGCCTCAATAATGGAACTCATTCTCAACGGGAGGGAAACGGCATGGTTACATCGACACAGGCAACGAAAGAATACGCGGAACGAAGCGGGCTGCGGCAAACGAAATCGGTGCGCCATTCGGCCGCGGCCGTTTTTGGACGATACGGGGAAGGGATCGCGGCGCTGGCCAGCGGCTTGCTGATCGCGGTCGCCTGGTCGCTCGACGGGGTGTCGCATGGCGCGGCCGTGGCGCTGTACTGCCTCGCCTTCGCCGTAGGCGGATTCGCGAAAGCGAAGGAAGGGCTTCAAACGCTTGTCTACGAGCGCGATCTGGACGTCAACCTGCTCATGATCGTCGCCGCGATCGGAGCGGCCGGCATCGGCTATTGGACAGAAGGGGCGGTGCTTATCTTCATTTTTTCGCTGAGCGGAGCGCTGGAGACGTACACGATGGACCGGAGCCGCCGGGATATTTCGTCGCTGATGAAATTAAAGCCGGAAACGGCCGTCGTCATTCGCGGCGGGGCGGAGGCGACGGTCGGCGTCGGAGAGCTCGAAGCCGGCGATGCCGTCATCGTCAGACCGGGCGAACGCATTCCCGCCGACGGCATCGTCCGCGAGGGAGCCTCGGCCGTCAATCAGGCATCGATTACGGGAGAATCGATTCCCGCCGACAAAGAAGCCGGCGACGAGGTGTATGCCGGAACGCTTAACGGGCAGGGGGCGCTCGTTGTGGAAGTGACCCGGCCCGGGGAGGCGACGCTGTTTTCCCGGATCGTGCGTCTCGTGCAGGAAGCGGAAAGCGAAAAGCCGGTGTCGCAGCTGTTTATGGAACGCTTCGAGCGCATCTACGCAAGAGCGATCATTCTGCTTTGCGCGCTTTTGATCGCGCTGCCGCCGTTGCTGTTGAACTGGTCCTGGGAGCAGTCGTTGTACAAGGCGATGGTGTTCCTTGTCGTGGCTTCGCCCTGCGCCCTGGTCGCCTCCATCATGCCGGCCGTCTTGTCGGCCATCTCCAGCAGCGCGAGAAAGGGCCTGCTGTTCAAAGGCGGCGCCCATCTGGAAAATCTGGCGCGCACGAAAGTCGTCGCTTTCGATAAAACGGGCACGCTGACGGCGGGCCGGCCGGTCGTGACGGATTTGATCGCGCTGCGGGACGGCGATGAAAACGAGCTGCTGCAAACGGCGGCGTCGTTGGAAAGCTTGTCCGAGCATCCGCTGGCCAAGGCGATCGTCGAGGCGGCCAAGGAGCGGGGCCTCGAGCTGACGAGACCGACCGGCTTTCAAGCGGAGGCCGGCTGGGGACTGAAGGCGGAGCTGCTTGGCGAAACGTGGAAAATCGGCAAGCCGGCCTACCTGGACGAACGATTCGCCACGGAGCCGCTGCTGGAGCATATTCGCCGTCTGGAGCGGGAAGGCAAAACGATCGCGGTGCTTCAGCATTCGCTAGGGGCGGCAGGCATTATCGCGCTGAGGGATGAAATCCGGCCGGAGGCGAAAACGGCGATTGCCGCGCTCAAACGGCAGGGCGTCAAAATCGCGATGCTGACCGGCGACCGGCAAGCGACGGCCGAAGCGATCGCGAAGGAGGCCGGCATCGATCTGGTTTTCGCCGATTTGCTGCCGGAAGACAAAACGGCCAAAATCAAGGAATTAAAAGAGTCGTACGGCAATGTGGCAATGGTCGGCGACGGCGTGAACGACGCGCCGGCGCTGGCGACGGCGACGGTCGGCATCGCGATGGGAGCGGGCGGGAGCGACGCGGCGCTCGAAACGGCGAACGTCGTGCTGCTGCAAAACGATTTGCGGAAATTGTCCGGCGCGATCGCGTTGGGCAGGCGGACGCTGACCGTCGTCAAGCAAAATATGACGTTCGCGCTGGCGGTCATCGCGCTGCTGCTTGCGGCCAACTTCTTCCAGGAGCTAGCGCTTCCGCTCGGCGTCGTCGGACATGAAGGGAGCACGATTCTTGTCATTCTGAACGGGCTTCGTTTGCTGCGGTTCAAGGGAGAGGCGAACTAACGATAGAGGCCGCGGAAAGCGGCAAGACGGCAAAAGCAGGGAACGCTCGGAGGTCCGCCCGGAATCGGGGCGGGCCTACGCTTTTTTGTCGGCGAGCCATCGTTCCGTTTTCCGGTCATGCTCGATCGCCATGAACAGGCAGAAAGAGCCGACGGCAACCAGCGCAACGGTGGCAAGGGGCAACAGCAAGCTCATGAAACCGTCTCCTCGTCCATGAAATAAACAACGATAATCATTATCATTATTATATCCGTTCGCGGGCGGAATACAACGGTCTTTTTTCGCGAGTCTTGAACGGGCGCGACCGAGGGCATAAAATGGATTCAAACAAGCCGGCGGCGCCGCCGGGAAGGGAAACGCCATGTTCTACTCGCTCAGAAGCCGCCTGATCGCCATCTTCGTCCTCCTTTTCGTTCTCTCTTTCGGAACGCTGTCCGTTTTGCTTTTTAATCAGTCCCGCTCGATTATCCGGTCTTATATCGAATCTTCCGCGCTCGAGAAGATGGACGAGTATGGTTCGTATATCGATATGGTGCAGACGCAAATTTACGATCTGGCATCCATCGTCTTCAACAGCGACATCACGAAAGAATGGGATGCCGTCGTTTCCGATCCGGCCTCGACGCCGGCCGAAAAGAACGTGGCCAACTATCAGATGAGCCAGTTTTTGATGCGAACGACGAACAGTTATTCGAGCGTTTCGTCCGTCACGGTCTACCGTCTGGAAGGCACATGGATCGGCAGCGGGAATCAAATCGTGAACGACGCTTCGTTCCTGAAGGAAAATTGGTTTCTCAATTTTATCGAAAATGACGAGTATTGGGTGCCGGCTCATCGGGATGCCGCCGAGCTGCGGAGCAACAACCCGAATCCGGTCGTCAGCATGCTCATGCCGATCGGTTCGTTTTTTCCTTCGACCACGAACAGCTTTATGAAAGTGAACGTGAACGCGGATTATTTTCTGGAGCCGCTCGATCGCATTCACCTCGGCGAAAGAGGAGCCATTTATTTGCTCGATCGGCAAGGAAAGCCGATGCTGTCCCAGGACGACTACGCGCCGGAGGCGGACATGCTGGAGGAGATGGAAAGCATCCGCGGCGGAGGGGGCGCGCAAGGAGTCGTCTACCTGGAGGAAGACGGAGGCCATACGGATATCCTCGTTTACAAGAAGTTGACCAATCCGAACTGGATGCTGGTCGGCTTCGTGTCGGAACAGGATTTGTACGCCCAATTGTTCAAGCTGCGCGGCACGATTTTGTTAATCGCGACCTTGCTGCTCATCCTTTCCTTGCTTCTGGCGACCTGGCTGTCGCACGGCATTACGAAGCCTTTGTCTCGCCTCGTTCAGGCGATGCGCCACGTGCAGCGCGGCGATTTCGACAACGCGCTGAGCCGCTTGCCGCCCGAGGACGGCGTTCGCAACGAGGTCGGCTTTGCGACGACGACGTTTCGCAAATCGGTCGTGCAGCTGCAGCAACACATCAAAACGGAGTTCGAGCTGAAACTGCTGCGACAGCAGGCCGAGTACAAAGCGCTGCTCATGCAGATCAATCCGCATTTTTTGTTCAATACGATGGAGCTGATGAGCAGTCTGACGATGCAGAAGCGGGAGGACGACACCTTGCAGGTCATCGAATCGCTCGGCAAAATGATGCGGTTTTCGCTGAAGATCAGCGACGATCTTATTCCGCTGAAGGAAGAGATCAAATACACGCGATACTACATGACGATCCTGCAGGTCCGGTTCGGCGACCGGCTGGCCATTCGGCTGAACGAGGAAGGGAGCTTGGAACGGGTTCAAATCGTCAAATTCATTTTGCAGCCGTTGATCGAAAATGCCGTCAAATTCAGCTTCCTCCATCGACCGGACGCGGTCGTGGCCATTTCCGTCCGGCGCGCGGAAGGCAAGCTGACGCTCAAGGTCGCCGACAACGGCTCGGGAATGCCGGAGGAGCGGCGGCGGAAGCTGCTCGAGCAGTCCGCTACCGCGCAACTGGACACGATTTTGGCGAGCCGCAGCGGACAGATCGGCCTCGGCAACGTTTTGGCCCGCTGCCGGCTGTACTACGGAGAGCTGTTCGAGGTCCGCATCGATTCGGCGGAAGGCGAGGGAACGTCGATCGAACTTATTTTGCCCGCGCAGGAGGAATCAAGCGATGTATCGAGTGATGATCGTCGATGACGAGCCGGAAATTCGTCAAGGCTTGAAATTGAAGGTGAATTGGGAGGCGTTGGGGTTTCGGGTCGATTGCGAGGCTTCCAACGGCCGGGAAGCGCTTGAGCGGCTGGGAAGCGAAGCGGTCGACGTCGTTCTGACGGATATGAATATGCCGCTGATGGACGGAGTTTCGTTCCTGGATGCCTGCCATGAGCAGCATTCGGCTTTGCGCCTGATCGTCGTCACCGGCTACGAGGATTTCCATTACGCGAGAGCCGCCATCCGGAGCCGGGCGCGCAACTACTTGCTTAAACCCGTCGCCCGGGACGAGCTCACGGAAGCGCTCGTCAAGGTGAAGGGAGAGCTTGACGACGAGCGCCGGCAGGAAGACCAGGCGGCCACGATCCGCTGGCGGCTGTCGCAATATTACAAGGAAATGAAGGAGCACTTCATCGTACATCTGGTCAGGGACGAGCTCGATTCGATCCGTCTTATCCGGGAGCGGGCGAGGCTGTTCGAGCTCGATTCGTGGGACGGAATGACGGTGAGGTTCTTGACGGTCGGGCTGCGGGAGGCGGAGGCGGGGGGTTCGGCGGACCGGACGCCGGACAAGTTCCGGCTGCCTTTGGACGCGATTTGCCGGGAAACCGCGGACAACTTCCATCCTTCCGCGCTCCCGTTCCGCGACGCCAACTATCCGGGGCTGATGCATTTCGTCATGCCGGACGACGACGAGAAGCGGGAGCGGTTTGCGGAAGCGATGCGCGCCAACGTCAAGCTGTTTCTCGGTTTCGAGCTGACGGTCGGCGTCGGGCAGCCCGCAACCGGCTTCAAGCAGTGGAAGGAAGGTTACATGGCTGCGCTTCTCGCCTGGAGCCTGCACGGGAACGAGCTTCCCGAAGATGTCCGGCTGTCCGTCTCGCAGGCCGCTTTGCCGGAAGATCGGGTCAAGGTGATCGAACGCTTTCTTCAGCGAGGCGAGACGGAAGCGTTCGAGCAGGCGGTCCGCCGCGAGCTGCAGGACGCGTTGTCCGCTTCCCGGGCCCGGTTCGTGAAGGCGATCTTTCAGCTGTATTTGCTGATCGAGCCGATCGCCTGCGAAGCCCGCGTTCCGCTCGACAGCGGCGAACAGCTGTGGCTTCGGCCCGAAATGGCGCTCGGCTTCGACACGGCGGATAAGGGGACGCGCTTCCTCGTCCGGCTGGCCCGGCGAATCGCCGACCGGCTTCGAAGCGAACACGGCGAAGCCGATTCGCCGTATATCGACGCGGCGCGAAAATTCATTGACGACAATTACATGTACGATCTCAACCTGACGATGATCGCCGAGAAATTCAACTACAATTCGTCTTATTTTTCCGAAATGTTCAAAGCGAAGGTCGGAAAATCGTTCATCCAGTATTTGAACGAGGTGCGGATGGAGCAGGCGACTCGCCTGCTCGAGGAAACGACGCTCAGCCTGTGGGACATCGCGGAGCTGACCGGTTTTTCCAACGCCAGCTATTTCAGCTCGAAGTTCAAGCGGATGCACGGGATGACGCCGTCCGAATACCGGCAGCGGACATCCGTAAAAATTGATAGCGAACACCCGAAAAAATAGAATTCATAATGAAAGCTCCCCCTATTATGATGGATGTACACAGCATAAGAGGGGGAGCTTTGCGATGCGAAAAAAACGCCGGTCGTTGTCCAGCGAACACAATCTGACGGCCTACACGTTTTTGCTGCCGTGGCTGATCGGTTTTTTCTGCCTGACGCTGGGTCCGATGCTTGGATCGCTTTACTTTTCGATGACCAAGTACAACCTGCTCAGCCCGCCGCAATGGATCGGATTTTCCAACTACGTCGAAATCTTCAGCGAAGACCAAACGTTTAAAAATTCCTTGTTCCTGACGTTCAAGTACGTGTTTCTGTCCGTTCCGCTCCGCCTCGCGTTCGCGCTCGCGGTGGCGATGCTGCTGAACAAGGGCATTCGCGCGCTCGGGATCTACCGGACGGTTTATTATATTCCGTCGCTGCTCGGGGGAAGCGTCGCGATCGCGATCGTCTGGAGACAGATTTTCGACGGTAACGGACTCGTCAACAAATTCCTCGGCTTTTTCGGCATCGAGGGGCCGTCGTGGATTTCCCATCCCGATTACATCGTTTATACAATCGTTACGCTGTCGATCTGGCAATTCGGCTCGGCGATGGTCATCTTTCTCGCCGGCCTGAAGCAAATTCCGGCCGATCTGTACGAAGCCTCGCAGGTGGACGGGGCGGGGAAAGTCCGCCAGTTTTTCAAAATCACGCTTCCGATGCTTTCGCCGGTCCTGTTTTTCAACCTGGTCATGAGCATCATCAACTCGTTCCAGGCGTTCACGCCGGCTTACGTCATCGGCGACGGGCGGGGCGGACCGCTCGATGCGACGATGTTTTATACGCTGTATCTTTACCTGAAAGGGTTCTCGTTCTTCGATATGGGCTATGCGTCCGCGCTCGCATGGATCATGCTGATCATCGTCGGCCTTTTCACGGCCGTCGTGTTCGCGACCTCGAAGTATTGGGTCTTTTACGGCGACAGCAAGGATGGGAGGTAACCAGGCATGCACACAAAACGAGCGACGACCGCGGCCGTCAAACATACGTTCATTATTTTGCTCGGCATACTCATGCTGTATCCGGTGCTTTGGCTTGTCAGCAGCTCGTTCAAGCCGAATCAGCTCATTTTTTCCGAGCCGGGACTTTGGCCGTCGGCTTTTACGCTGGACAATTACGCGAACGGATGGAAGGGCCTGCAGGGCATTTCGTTCGGCCGGTTTTTCACGAATTCGTGGATCATCTCGATCATGAGCGTGCTCGGAAACGTCATCACCTGCTCGCTCGCGGCGTTCGCGTTCGCCCGCCTTCATTTCAAGTTCCGGAAAATATGGTTCGCGCTTATGCTGGTCACGATCATGCTGCCGTACCACGTTACTCTTATTCCGCAGTACATCATTTACGACCAGTTGCAATGGATCAATACCTATTATCCGCTGATTTTGCCGAAATGGCTGGCGAACGACTCGTTTTTCATCCTGATGATGGTGCAGTTCATCCGCGGCATCCCGCGGGAACTGGACGAAAGCGCGACGATCGACGGCTGCGGCATGTGGCAAATCTACTTCCGGATCGTGCTGCCGCTGCTCGTCCCGGCATTGATTTCGGCCGCGATTTTTACCTTCATCTGGTCGTGGGACGACTTTTTCAGCCAGATGATCTACCTCAGCAAGATCGATCTGTTTACGGTGCAGCTTGGCATCCGGTCGATGTTCGATCCGTCGGGCCAATCCGACTGGGGCGCGCTGCTGGCGATGTCCACGCTGTCGCTCGTGCCGATTACGCTGATCTTCCTGATTTTCCAGCGCTATTTCCTCGACGGAATCGCGACGACGGGCTTGAAATAACCGGCATCGTCCGGAGAAGATGGAATCCGAAAAAAATATAAGCGAACACCCGAAGGAATGAAATTTCACTTTCGTACGCCTTATCGTAGGATAAGGGTTGTAAGCGGCTTCACTTCATGATATTTTTCTGGGGGGAGATGCAACATGAAAAACAAATGGTTCATTTTTTTGCTGACCGCCATGATGGCCGTCGTCACGGCCTGCTCGGGAGGCACGGGAAGCGGCGGTTCGGGCGGCGCTGCCGGTTCGGATAACGCGGGCGGGGAAAGCTCGCCTGCCGGCTCGTCCGGCAGCGGCGAACAGGTCGAGCTTCGCGTCATGTGGTGGGGGGATCAGAAGCGCGCGGACATTACGAACGAGGCGCTCAAGCTCTTTCAGGAAAAATATCCGACCATCAAAGTGACCGGAGAGTTCGCGCCGTCGACCGGCTATTTCGACAAGCTGAACACGCAGCTGGCATCCGGCACGGCACCCGACGTTTTTTTCCTAGGCGGCAACGTCTCCGATTATGCCATCAAGGACGTGCTGCTTGACCTCTTATGTCGGCAATGAACTGGACCTGTCGGACATGGATCAATCGATGATCGAGTACGGAACGCTCGGCGGCAAGCTTGTCCATATTTCCGCCGGAGCGAACGCCCGCGGGGTCGTCGTCAACAAGACGATGTTCGAAAAAGCCGGCGTCGAGCTGCCGCAGGATGGCTGGAACTGGGACGATTTCGCGCGCATCAGCAAGGAAATTTCCGACAAGCTGGGCAAAGGGTATTACGGGTCTTATAACTATGCGGTCGACGGCCTGGACATCGGGCTGAAGCAAAACGGGAAGCAGCTGTACGACATGGAAAAAGGCACGCTCGGATTCGAGGAGGCGGATGCGCTCAAATGGTTTCAATACTGGGACGAAACGTCCAAAGCGGGCGGGATCGTTCCGGCGGAAACCCAGGTGTCGAACCCCCGGGCGATACGAGCAAGTCTCTGATCGTGACGGGCAAGGCGGCGATGAGCCTCATTCCTTCCAACCAGCTGGCCGCACACCAAAATTTGACGCAGGACGAACTGGTCATGGTCCAATTGCCTCGCGGCCCGAAAGGAACGGGGGTCGTGTTCGAATCGAGCCAAGGGCTGTCGGGCTACGTGAACACGAAGCATCCGAAGGAAGTGGCGACGTTCATCGACTTTTTCATCAACGATCCGGAAGTCGCGTCAATTCTCGGAAACGACCGCGGGGTGCCGGTTACGTCCAAAAACCGCGAGCTGCTCGAGGGGAAAGCGAGCGACGTGGACAAAATCGTATACGACTACACGAGCCGCGTATCGGAAGCGGCGAAAACGGAGCCGTTCGCCGTCAGCTACAACCCTCCGGGCTTCTCCGAATATTCGAAGCTGGCGGAATCGACGCTCTATGAAATCGGCTTCGGACGCAAAAGCGTGGAAGACGCGGTGAAAGATTTTTACAACGGCACGGTCAAAATTTTCAACAACAATCAGTAGGCCGGCACGCGAAGCCCGGCTCGCGAAAACAGGCTGCCCCGCGGCAGTCTGTTTTACGCTTCGCGCCATGCGGCGCCAAACGCAATTTTTATCGAAAGAGGGGCGACAGGATGAACAACGAAGTGCTTTTGGAGAAGCTGCGGAAATGGACGGTCGATGAAAAGGCGGGTCCGCCGAAAAAACCTTCGGATGAGAAGGTTCTCCGGCAATGGCGCGAATCCGGCGTCAAATTCGTCGCCTCCTCGGGCAAGCTGGAAGGCGTGTACGCCTCGGCGCTTCGCGCCTTGCTCGACTGCATCGTGCCGACCGGCGGCGAAGAACCGATCCTGCACGAGGGCGGCATTTATCTCGGCTGCTGGCTGGAGAGCACCGGAACGATCAATGCGGAGCTGCTGTCCCGGTTCGTTCCTTCCGTAACGGAATCGACCTACCGGTCGTTCGCCGTTCATCAGCGGGAGGACGGCATGCTGCCTTACAAGGTGACCGAGCACGGGCCGGCGTACCGGCAAATCCAGCTGGTGACGCCGCTCGCGCGGAGCGTCTGGAACCATTACGCCCTCCACGGCCGGGACAAATCGTTTCTGAAGCCGATGTACGAAGCGATGGTTCGCTACGATGCCTGGCTTGCCGCTTGCCGGGATACTCGCGGCACGGGCTGCGTCGAAGCGTTCAGCGCGTTCGACACCGGACACGATCTGTCGCCGCGCTTCTGGCACGCGCCGGATACGCCGCATTTGAACGACGCGACGAAGTGCGATCCCGATTCGCCGATTTTGCCCTTTCTGGCGCCGGACTTGACGGCTAACGTCTATTGCCAGCGGCTCTATTTGGCGCGAATGGCGGAAGAACTGGGGCAGTCCGGAGACGGGTGGAGGAAGAAGGCCGAATCGAGCCTCGCCAGCCTGTTCCGTTACTGCTTCGACGAAGAGGACCGTTTTTTTTACGATCGGGATCGCAACGACGAATTCGTCCGGGTTCAATCCGACGTTCTGCTGCGGGTGCTCGCGTGCGAAGTCGGCGAGCGGGCGTTTTTCGACGACATGCTGCGCCGCTATTTGCTCAACACGAGCAAATTTTTCGCCAAATACCCGTTTACGTCGATCGCGATGGACGATCCTCGCTTCGACCCGAATTCCGGCTACAACACCTGGGCCGGAACGTCGAATTTTCTCAGCCTGATCCGGACCCCTCACGCGTTCGAGTTTCACGGCCGCCACGTGGAGCTGACCTGGGTCATGCAGCCGATTTTGTCCTCGTTCGCGAAGGCGACCCGGTTTGCGCAAACGGTCAGTCCGTGGACCGGCAACGAAGGCTTTACCGAGGCGTACTCGCCGTCGATTCTTTGCCTTCTGGATTATGTGGAGCGGCTGTGCGGCATTCTCCCGCGGCCGGACGGGGAAGTATGGTTTACGGGGCTTACGCCGTACGCGATGGATCATGGCGAGGACATTGCCGGCGAAACGGCGTACGGACGGAATATCGACGGCGTCGCCTACGAGCTGATCAACACGAGGGAAGGTTCGGAAATTTACCGGGCGGGCGAGCCGTACATGCGGTTTCCGAGCGGCATCCGGGTGATCGCGAACCGCGGCGGGGAATTGACCGGCATCGTCGGCATGAGCGTGCGGAAGGTGGAAGGGACGATCCGGGTAGGGGGACGGGAGCTTCCGTTTGCCGTCAACGGAAACGAGCGCCTCGACTTCGCGGCCGGTGCGTTCGAGCGCGCCTCCGACATCGGCATCGTATATCCGACTTACAAATAGCCCTATGCGGGGGAGGAAACCGGAATGAAGAAAAGCCGGGACGTGCAAATCCGGGACCCGTTCGTGGTCCCCGTGCCCGAAGAGGGAAAGTATTATTTGTTCGGCAGCACCGATGCGAATATTTGGGGGAAAGGAACGGGCTTCGACGCGTACCGGAGCGACGATTTGCAGCATTGGGAAGGACCGTTCCCGGTGTTTCGCCCGGACGAGGACTTCTTTTCGGACACGAATTTCTGGGCGCCCGAGGTGTACGCCTACGGCGGCCGTTACTATATGTTCGCTACGTTCCGGAGAAAGGATAACGGCCTGCTCGGGACGGCGGCGCTGTCTTCGGACAGGCTGCTCGGGCCGTTCGCGCTCAACAGCGACGGGCCGATTACGCCGGAGCCCTGGAGCTCGCTGGACGGCAGCCTGTTCGTCGACGAGGAGCATCGGCCGTGGATGGTATTCTGCCACGAATGGCAGCAGGTAACCGACGGCGAAGTGTGCGCGGTCCGGCTTGACAAGGACTTGAAGCGAGCGGTTTCGGAGCCTGTCGTCCTGTTTCGCGCCTCGGAAGC
Organism: Cohnella algarum; assembly: GCF_016937515.1. Taxonomy (NCBI): domain Bacteria; kingdom Bacillati; phylum Bacillota; class Bacilli; order Caryophanales; family Paenibacillaceae; genus Cohnella; species Cohnella algarum. The sequence goes on along the minus strand of NZ_JAFHKM010000002.1, from coordinate 5,283,276 downwards.
GCCGTGGACGACGCCGTACGTGTCGCCGCGGTTCCCGAACCGGGACAATTACGTGACGGACGGCCCTTATTTGTTCCGCGGCGCTTCCGGCGCGTTGTGCATGCTGTGGGCCGGCTTTATCGACAACACGTACGCTCTCGGCCTCGCAAGGTCCGAGTCGGGCCGGGTGACGGGGCCTTGGACGCACGAGGACGAACCGCTGTACCGGAACGACGGCGGTCACGGCATGGCGTTCCGCACGTTCGAGGGCAAGCTCGTCCTGACGCTCCATACGCCGAACAAGACGCCGGACGAGCGTCCGATTTTTATCGAAGTGCGGGAAGAGAACGGGAAAATGACGGTCGGGCGGCAGCTTTAAGAGGGCGCGATCTCCGTTAATTCGTCGGCGATTCCAGGGGCGGAGCCATAACGGTCGTCCGGGCGAAAGGGCGCGAAGCTGCCGCGGGAAAAATATGCTACAATGGCAGAAGACTCGGCCGCAGCTTGGCACGAAAGCGGTCGCGGACGGAGCAGAAGACGGACGGCAGACTCGGCCGAGACATGGACGGATCGGGCGAACGGCGGCCAAGTCGAAAGACGATTCAAGAAACGTTTTCGGAGGCGACTATGCGGAAACTGATCTTTTTTCTGGGCGGTGCGGGAGCCGGCAAGACGACGCTCGCCAAGGCGCTGGCCAAGCGGCATCCGGCCGCGGTGCTGGATATGGACTCGTTGTCGCGGCCCGCTTCGGAGGCGCTGATGAAGCTGGCGGGCCTCGATCCGAACGACCGGGATTCGCCCGAATACAAGGCGCTATGTCGGGATTTGGGCTATCGTCTGACGATGAATGCGGCGCTCGATAATCTGGAAATCGGAACGGACGCGATCGTGATCGGCCCGTTTACGAAAGAGGTCGAGGATCCGGCGTGGCTGGACCGGGAGCTTGCCCGGATCGGCGCTTCGACGCGGGACGTGGACGTCAAAGTCGTTTTCGTTTACTTGCGGTACGAAAACGATTACCGCCGCCGAATCGAGGGAAGGGACTCGGTTTTGGATCGTTGGAAGCTTGAAAACTGGGAAAAGTTCAAGACGTCGCTCGCAAAACGGGAGGTGAAATGGAGGCTGCCGGCAGGCTCGGTCGTTGAGTTCGACAATTCCGAGCCGTTGACGGATGACACCGTTTTGCGGCTTGCGGGCCTCGTATACGGAGAATAAAAGCTTGCGCTTAATCGGACGGAGAAAGGAGAAACCGCTTTCTCGTTTTGCTCGCTCCGGCTTTGCTGTGGGCGTATTTTCCCGCGTATTCGCATGACGAAGCGAAGGCGCTCGTTCGGGATCAGGTACAATCGGCGGGCGCTTCCGGAATCGCGGTGCTGGAATCGGACAAACGGACGTTCAGCCTGGCCAATTCCGGAAATCCGTTCGTGGCGAAAGGGTATTATTTTCTCGTCGACGAAAACGGGGAAAAAAGCGAATATGTCGTCAACCCGGTTGACGGCAGCGTGTTGGAGCTGAACGCTTGACCGCCGTTATTCCCCGATTCGGCCGCCTATGTCCCGGCATGACGTTTGCCGTCCGAAGGGCGGAAAAAGGACAGCAGAAACAGCAGCGTGGTGACCCCGCCTTCGAGGGCGAGGGCCACCCGCGGAAACCAGAACTCGAGGTAAGGTTCCATAAACCCGTGGCTGAACATGAACGGGAAAAACACGCACCCGACGAACAAAGGGGAAAACGCGTAAATCCATCCGGCATGCCTGCGGGTTCCGAACAGCTTGGCGCAGCCTTCGGCGATCGAATAATACAAAGTCGAGAACGTGATGAACGAACCCGATACGAAAATGAGCAGCGTCAGCACCTCGATCCTTTCGAAGATGATGAAGTGGGTAAGCCGAGTAAAAATGTAAATCGGATTTTCGACCCTTGTCGCCATATCAGGCCCCATAACGGAAATGCTGTACAGCAAATACAACGTCATGACGACCGCCCCGAGCACGACCGCGCGAACCTTCATTTTGAACGTTTTTTCGGGTTTGTTCAGATGAGGCATCAGCATGCCCATCATAATGCAAATGCCGAACCAGCTTCCCGGATATACGGCTCCTCTGAGAGCGGGTCCCGCACCGTATTCGAACTGCGGCAACAGGTTTTTCAACTGAAGCAAGGGAATCGAGCTTGCGAACAGAACGAGGGAAGAGGCCAGAATAACGAACCCGATCAACTGGCTGATTCGGGCGATCGTCTCGATGCCCTTGAAGGCGGCCCATCCCGAACATAACGTCAACGTGAGCGAGAAGACGACGAGCGGAGTGTTCGGCAGCAGCGTATTAGACAAAAATTCGCTGTAGATCCAAATGGCCGTAATGCTGACTCCGGTGAAAAAAAGAATAAACAGCAAGCCGACCGTTTTTCCGATCGGTCCCAGGATGGAGACCGTATATTCGATCATCGATTCCCCGGGATATTTCATTCCCAGCCGGTAAAGCAAGAACGCGACATAAACGTCGATCAGCGTGCCGATGGCCATCGAAAGCCACAGGTCCTGGCCGACCTTGTCCGCGAGCTGGCTCGGGACCGAAAAGAAAGTCAGGGAGGTGATGGAAACGAAGATGATAAAGAAAAACTGATAACCGTTAATTTTTTTTGGATTCATCCGCTTTTGTCCTCTTCCGCCTGCTATTGCCCGCTATTTGAGCAAGCCGGCTCTTTCGATCCGAAAAGAAACCTCGATTTCCGTTTCGACCGACTCCAGTTGTTCGTTCCATTGCGGCTTCAGCGTTCTCCATTTGCCCGGGTGGCGCCTATGGATCACCTCGCCGAATCCGAAAATATCGCTTTTGTACGTCTTGAACGTCTTGTCGACCGTTTTTTCGATCGCTTCCGTCAGCTGCTCGTCGAGCAGCTTTTTTAGCTTTCCCCTGTCTTTGGCCAGGTTTATCGGCATCGTCGACGTTTTGAGCTCCGCCGCCCCCTTCAGCCGAATTTTGAAAAGGATCCGATCCTCCCGAAAGACCGGGAAGACGCGAACCCGGATGGAGCTCATCGCCATGCTGGCCGCTTCTCCATCGGCGACGATCAGGAACCTGCCCTTGGAGGAGGTGCCCGCCAGCCAGTTGACGATCTGGCTTTCGTCTTCGGTGAGCCAGCCGACCATCCGGTCGTTCCGAAATACCGCGGCGTCGCCGATTTCCATCAACCCTTTCTTGCTCGGATTCGGGGCGGGCCCGATGCCGGCCGAGACGGCCTGGAAGCCGACCTGGTTCAGACGCGGCAAAAACTGGTACATTTGCATGGCGACATTTTGCGGCCTCCCCCATTTTCCGCGCAGGAACGCTTTCCACTCTTCGGCCGGCACGGCCTTCAACTCCGACGCGTTTTCAAGCATCTGCTTGGCGGGAAGCCTGGAGACGAGGGTCCAGCTGTTGAAGTTCTGATTTTCCTCTCTCCAGAAAAAATCCAAAAAATCGTCCAACCCGCGGCGGGCGAGCGTCTCCCCGATGAGCACGACTTGGGTTTGCGGGAAAAACAGACTTTTTTTCGCAGCCAGCTGAATCAGCTCGACCGCGTCCTGGATCGTCTTGCCATTCGCCGAGTAAATGGCGAACGGCCTGCGCTGTTGATTGCCGCCGCCCGCCGCGATCGGCAGCGTCGGATTCATCAATTGGACGGTTACCGCAATGTTGCCGTTTTCCGCCGGGTCGAGTCCGATTGCCGAAACGACGGTGATCTGGTCGGGATCGATTTCGCTCCAGCAGCCGCCAAGCGGCAAAAGGAGGAGCAAGCAGAGCACGGCTTTTGCGAAGAAAGACATGCCGGACATCTCCTTTCGCGGAGGATTGCGCGTTATTTTCCCCCTTTTTTTGCCTGCGACCACGGGATGCGGAAAATCGTTTTTTCCAGCGCTCTTCCGGTCCCCGGGGCAAACGGCTTCAAATAGGGTACGCCGATCGACGACAGCGCCGACAGGTGAATGGCCATCAGAAACAATCCGATCATGATGCCGTACAACCCCAGCAAGGACGCGAGGAACAGCATGCCGAACCGTAAAATCCGGATCGCGCCCGATAACGAAACGGACGGAATCGTAAACGAGGCGATGGCGGTTCCGGCGACGACGATGACGGCCGGCGAAGAGATGATCCCCGCCTGAACGGCCGATTCCCCGATAACGAGCGCGCCGACGATGCTGATCGCCGAGCCGATCGAACGGGGCATGCGGATGCTCGCCTCGCGCAGCCCCTCGAAAATGACCTCCATCACCAGCGCTTCCATCAACACGGGGAAGGGAACGCCGTCGCGGGCCGACAAAATGCTGCTGAGCAGCTGCGGCGGCACGATCTCGGGGTGATAAGTCAAAATGCCGACATAAACGGACGGAAGAAGCAAGGTGAAGAAAAAGCCCAAGTATCGGATCCAGCGAACGAAGGTGGCGATCGGGTACGCCAGATACAAGTCCTCCGTCGTTTGCAGGTGCTGGGGCAAGGTGCTCGGCAATCCGAGGGCGAACGGGGTTCCGTCCACCAGGATGCCAACCCGACCTTCCATAATGATCCCGGCAATATCGTCGGGCCGTTCCGTACTGTAGACGGTCGGGAAAAACGAACGCGGACCGTCCTTGATCCGCTCCTCGATATACTGGGATTCCAGAATGCCCTCGATATTCAGCTTGGCGAGACGGCCGCGAACTTCGTCAACGACGGCCCGAGGCGCTTTGCCGTTGACGTAGAGCATGGCGACATCGGTCCGGGACAGTTGGCCCAGCGTGATTTTCTCGACGCGGACGTCGCCGCTCCTTACTCTGCGCCGAATGAGCGAAATGTTGATGTCAAGCGATTCCACAAAGCCGTCTCTCGGGCCGCGGATAACGGTCGACGTGGCGGCTTCTTCGATATTTCGCTTGGCGTAGCCTTGCGTATCGACGGCGACGATCTCGCCGCCGTTATTCGCCAGCAGGAGAGTCCACCCGCCGACCAGCTTCGAAACCGCCGCTTCCGCTGCGAAAAAACGCTCGACCCCCGGAGCGGTGATCGTCGATCGGACAACGTAATCCATTAGTTTCGGAGGCGAATCGGCAAGCTCCGAAGGAATGTTCGCGGACAGGAGCGGGGCCAGCACCGTTTCGTGCAGCGATTTTTTGTCGACCAGGCCCTCGATCCACATCAAGGCGGCTGGGATGCGGTTTTCCCCGACCGTGATCTCCCTTACGGATAAATCCGCGCTGTTTCCGACAAGCGAGCGCATATTTCGAAGGGCTGCCGAAAGTTCTGCGGTTGGATCGGTCATTCCGACTCTCGCTCCTTTCTCCGAACATACGGTTTGGTTATTTTTCCATGGGGATGAAAATTTATCCCCGGGGAACCGAACGGAGATCCGCAACAAAAGAAAATCAACGATCAAAACCGATTGAAATGTAATTTATATGTTATGAAAACGCACATATTTGGCCTTATAATCCTTGGGTGATTGTTGTTATGTCTGAAAATTTCGATATTATGAAAAATATATGTAATATTTATTGACTCACAATGTCGGCGGTGGTAAATTGGATACAGATTTAACTGAATGATAAAAATAAATAACTAAAATTTTAAATCAAATGATTAAAGTCGAAAATTGCTCGAAAGGCGGTGGTTTCCGTTGTCGTACATAACGGCGGACCGAATTTCCAAACGGTATGTTAGGCGCGGACAAACGACGGAGGCGCTGCGCGATGTCGCGCTGAGCCTGGAGGAAGGCACGTTCGTCAGTCTGATCGGGCCGAGCGGATGCGGCAAATCGACGCTGCTGCGAATGATCGGCGGCCTGGAAACGGCGGACGAGGGACGGCTTTCGGTCGGAGGGCTGACGCCGAAGCAAGCGCAATCCGACAAGCGGTTCGGATTCGTTCCGCAGTCGCCGGCGCTGTTTCCGTGGCGGACGGTCATCGAAAACATGCGCTTGCCGTTCGAAGTGAACCGGAAGAAAGGAGGCGGGGCGTCCTACGACGAACGGGAAGCGGCGGAGTGGCTCGCCTCCGTCGGCCTCGGCGATTTTCTGACGGCTTATCCGCGGGAATTGTCGGGGGGAATGCAGCAGCGAGTCGGCATCGTCAGGGCGTTCGCTTCCGGCGCGCCGATTTTGCTCATGGACGAACCGTTTTCGGCGCTAGATGAAATTACGCGGGAAATGATCCGCCATCAACTGATGGACATTTGGGAGCAGCATAAGAAGACGGTCGTCTTCGTCACCCACAGCATTCCGGAAGCCGTCTTCCTGTCGGATCGAGTCGTCGTCATGACGAGCCGGCCGGGCCGGATTACCGAAATCGTCGATATTCGGCTGCCGAGGCCGCGCACGCAGGAGCTGGAAGAATCGGACGCGTTTTTCGATTATGTCCGGCAAATCAAACATTTGCTCAAGGAGAGGTGGGCATAAGCAAAATGGCGATCAGAACGAGCGTGTTCGGCAGAGCTCAATCGTCGTCGAGCCGAGAGGGAACGTTAGCGAAAACGCGGCTGAATCCGTTAATCAAGGATTGGTGGGCCCGCAGCAGACTGCCCCTTGTCGCCTTTGTCGGGTTTTTCGTCTTATGGGAAAGCTTCGTCCGCTTATTCGGGGTCGACCCGCTTACGCTTCCGACCCCGTCGGCTGTGTTCCGCGCCTTGTTTTCCGAATTCGGCTTTTACGTTGATCATGCGATGGTCACCTTGTACGAAGCGGTCGCCGGTTTTTCGCTCGGAGCGGGGGTCGCCTTGCTGTTCGGCGTCGTATTGGCCCATTCTCCGGCGCTTGAGCGAATGCTGCTGCCGCTGGCGGTGCTGGCCAGCGTGACACCGGTCGTGGCGATCGCGCCGCTGCTGATCATCTGGTTCGGCTTCGGGGCGCTGCCGAAGGTGCTGATCGCGGCGATTATCACGTTTTTCCCGATGCTGGTCAATTCCATAACCGGGTTCAGGGCGGTCGATCCGAACCGTTACGACTATATGCGTTCCCTGTGCGCCGGCAAGCGGGAAATCTTTTTCAAGCTTCGTTTGCCGGGCAGTCTTCCTTATTTGTTCTCCGCGGCCAAAACCTGCATCAGCCTCAGCGTCATCGGAGCGGTCGTGGCGGAATGGAGCGGCTCCAGCGAAGGCTTGGGCAACGTCGTCATGATGTTCGGCAATTACATGCAGACGGTCAAGGTGTTCGCGGCGATCATGATGCTTGCGGCGATGGGCATTCTGCTGACGGCGATCGTCGGCGCCATCGAGAAAAAAGTGCTGGCGTGGAGCCGGTAAAAGAGGACGGGAGTCGATAAATATGCTGATGAAAGCAAAGAAAAAACTTGCGTATAGGTCCGTCTTGACGATGGCGGCCATTCTGCTGCTCGCTTCCTGCGGAAACGGGAATACGGCCGCGTCGCCGTCCGCTTCGGCCGCCGCGTCGCCTCCGGCCAGCGCTTCTCCCGCCGGAACGGCCGGTTCCGGCATCGACTGGGAGGCCCGCAAGGCCGAAAATCAAAAGGCGGGCAAAATTACGTATACGACCGGCTATTTTTATGCGGCTTCGTCGCCGGACGTGCAAGCCGTCGTCGCCCGGGATCTAGGGTATTTCGAGGAGCTTGGGCTTGACGTGGACGTTCAGCCGGGACTCGATTCGGAAGGGATGAAATATCTCGCGGCGGGGCAGGCGCAAATCTCGAGCGCGGGCAATCCGAGTCTTGTCATCCAGTCGGTCGCGAGCGGAGCGGGAATCAAGGGCGTCGCCACCTTCGGCTCCGTCGGCGTCAATGCGATTATGGTGATGGAGGATTCGGACATTCAAAGCCCGAAGGACCTGGCGGGCAAGACGCTGGGGTACAAGGGGGCGATTCCTCCCTGGGTCGTCACGATGCTGGCGGCGGACGGACTCGACGTAACGGATATCAAAGCCGTATCCGTCGGCTACGACCCGAGGATTTTGGCTGGAAACGATCTGGACGCATTAACCGTATTTAAAACGAACGAGCCATATATTATGGAGAAGGAAGGCTACAAAACGCGGCTGATCGATCCGGGCGACTTCGGCGGCGAGACGTCGTTCGGCGTCGTGGCGGTGAACTCCGAATTCGCAGAAGCGCATCCGACGGCCGTCGAGGATTTCCTAAGAGCGCTGTCCAAAGCGCACGAATGGGTGCTGGAAAATCCGGACGAGGCGATCGAGAGGATGGCGTCGCATTCCGAAACCGGCTATGACGTTGCGGCGGAAACGAACCGGTGGACGGTCGAAAGCAGCCTGATCGCGGACCATCTACCCGCCGGGCAGGGCGTCGCCGTGCAGACCGACGAGCAGTGGCAGCGGGAAATCGACATGCTCGTCCAGGCGAAGGTGATCCCGAAGGCATTGCCGCTGGAACAAGTGATGGACAATGCGTACATCGATTCGATTTACGCGGACGGCGAGCTGATCTGGCCCTAAACGTCGCGGCAAACAGACTTTATTCATGGAGTGATGAACAATGAGCGGCATCGACTACAATCAAATCGATTTTGGCGTGTTTCTTCCGATTTCGAACGGCGGCTGGATCATCTCGGATACGACGCCCAAGGTGGAAGGAAGCTATGAGCAAAACCGCAATGCGGCCGTGCTCGCGGAAGAAATCGGTCTCGACTTCATTATGTCGATGGCCAAATGGCGCGGCTACGGCGGGCGGACGAACCATTGGGGAACTTCGCTCGAATCGATGACGATGATGGCGGGACTGGCCGAGGCGACGAAGCGGGTCAAAGTGTACGCGACGGTGCATACGCTGCTGTTCCATCCCGCCGTCGCCGCCAAAATGTTCGCCACCCTCGACCAGATCAGCAACGGACGGGTCGGCATGAACGTGGTGTCGGGGTCGTTTTCCAAGGAATTTTCGCAGATGGGCATGTGGCCGGAACACCTCGATCACGACGCGCGTTACGATCTCGCGCGCGAATGGATGCAGGTCGTCAAGCGGCTGTGGAGCGAAGAGCGCGTCGATCATCAAGGGACGTTCTATCAACTGACCGATTGCATGTCGAATCCGAAGCCGGTGCAGAAGCCGAGGCCTTCGATCATTTGCGCGGGCCAATCGGAAAAGGGGATGGGCTTTACGATCGAGGAAGGGGACGCCTGCTTCATCGGCGGCAAGGACGTCGAAGAGCTGGCCCAGGTAAGCAAGCGCGCGAAGGAAATGGCGCGGGAGCGGGACAAGCCGATCAAAACGTACGCGATGTTCGGCATTTATCCCGGCGAAACCGACGCGGAAGCGGAAGCGCGGATGAAGCGGTACGAGGCAGGCGTCGACCGCGAGGCTATCGTCGGGCTGCTCGAAAGCTATGGCATGGCGGTCGACGGCAAGGAGACGTCGATTGCGGCGAGAGCCCGCACGGCGTTCATGTCGGAGCCGATTTCCGGTTCGGCGGCGACGATCGTCGCCAAAATCCGGACGATTATCGAAACGGCCGAGCTGGACGGCATGATGCTGACGTTCCCCGATTACGATGCGGATATGCGGTTTTTCGGCGAACGGGTGCTGCCGGAGCTGCGGGCGAACAGGGGAAGCTGACGCCGCGCCGGGCGGCTTGCGGCACATAAGGCAATAAAGGGAAGTCTGTGACATATTCGGAGGAGGAATCTTGCGTGTGCGAGAAGACGGTCGTGCCGCTGCGGGAGACGGCGCTTGTTCTGATCGACGTCCAGCGCGACTTCTGCTCGCCGGACGGCAAAATGGCCGCCTGGGGGGCGGACCTGTCCGCGATCGATGCCGCCGCGGACCGGATCGAGCGGCTCGCGGAGGCCGCCCGCAGGGCCGGGATGCCGGTCGTGTTCGTCGCGCTCGTCACCTCGCCCGACACCGATTCTCCGGCGATGCTCGAATGGTACGGGCGGCAGGGCATCGACGCCTCCGCCGCGGCGGTATGCCGAAGCGGGACGGAAGGGGCGGCTTATTACCGCATTTTTCCGGCTGCGGGCGATTTGCAGGTGACCAAACAGCGATACAGCGCTTTTGTCGGGACGAATTTGGAGCTTTTGCTCCGAAGCAAGGGGATCCGAAAGCTCGTCGCAGCCGGGTTTACGACCGAGTGCTGCGTGGAATCGACGGTCCGGGACGGGTTCATGCGGGATTACGAGACGTTCGTCGTCTCCGATGCCTGTGCCGCTTACGAGCGGGACCTGCACGACGCCTCGCTCAAGTCGATGGCGCTTAATTTCGCGACCGTCGTTTCGACGGAGCAAGCGCTCCGTAGCTGGGAGAACGAACAACGGGGAGGTATACATGATCATCGCTAAGTCGGGCAGCCGCGTTTCCGACGCCGAGATTCGCGAGGCTGCGGAGCGAATCCGGTCGGCGATCGATCGGCAGGAGCTGATCGATCTCATTTTGGAGCTCGGCAACATTCCGAGCCTCGCCGGTTACGAGAAAGCGGCCGGAGATTTCGTGTACGAGTGGATGCAAAAGGAGTCGTTCGCCCCGAAACGGGTCGGCATGGTGCCGGACCGGTTCAACGTTATCGGCCGCTGCGGCGGGGACGATCCGTTGAACGGGCGCAATCTGTTGTTTACGAGCCATCTGGATACGGAGGCTCCTCAATATAACGAATCGGATCGCTGGAAATATCGGCCCGGCTCGGCCGACAAGCCGGAATGGCTGCAGGCGAAGCTGGAAAACGGCGTTTTCTCGGGCAGGCCGGTCGAGAACGACCGGGGGCCGATGTCGTGCTTTTTGATCGGCGCCAAAGCGCTGAAGCGGGCGGGCCTTTCGATGGCGGGCACGCTGTATTTGACCGCTTGCCCGGCGGAGATCGGCCCGGAGCACGTGGAGGAGTTTCGGGGGCCGCAGTTTCTCGGGAAGGAAATCGGCGCCCAGTTCATGATGACGCACGGAGGGGTCGCTCCGGATTTCGCGGTCGCCGCCGAGGGAACGGACTTCGGCATCTCCTGGGTGTCGTCCGGACACGCGAATATGCGCATCGATCTTTACGGAGAAGACGTGTTCACGCCGCTGCTGGAGCATCCGGAGGAGCTGCGGCGGCATCCGAGCCCGCTCGTGAAGGTGGCTCCTTTCATCGAAGCGCTTCAGCGCTGGTGCGTCGACTTCGAGAAGCGGAACATCTACCGTTCTCCCGGCGGCACGGCCGTGCCCAAGGTGCAGATCGGCGCCATCCGCGGCGGAGATCCTCACCTGATGGGCGGCGGCAGCGAGGTATGCTCCGTTTACGTCGAATTGACGCTGACGCCCGTCCAGACGATCGCGGACGCCCAGCGGGAGCTGGAGCGGCTGCTGCGGTCGGAAGGCTTCGAAGGCCGCGTCGAGCCGATCGTGTTCCGGAAAGGCTTCGAAGCCGACGCGACCGAAGCGGCCGGACTGCACCGAGCGTTCAGCCGGGCGAGCGTCTCGGCCGGCAGAGGGGAAACGCCGATCGCCCATTCGATTTATTCCAGCATGTGGCGCGATCATAATGTTTTCAATATGTACGGAATCCCTGCGGTCACGTACGGACCGAAACGGTTCCGCCCGACGGTCGACGATATGGTTGACGCCGCCGTCGTGTACGGAACGACCGCCTGGCTCGTTTGCAACCGCTTGGTCGAGTAGAGCCCGCGTGCTTGCGGGCGTCTTTCTTTTTCAACCGGCAAAACGTAAAATGGGAACGAAACGAAACGCGCCGAATCCTTGAGGCAAGACGTCGGGAAACGGCAGTCGGGACGGAGGAGGCGGCCTGATGGCGGAAACGATAAGCGCGGAAGAGGCGAAAGCGACGGCGCAGGAGCGCATTTTGAACGCGGCCGAGGAGATATTCGTCCGGAACGGCTTCGCGGGAAGCCGGATGAGCGAAATCGCGATCAAGGCGGGAGTCAATCAGGCGTCGATCCACTATTATTTCGATTCGAAGGAAAAGCTTTACGAGGAAGTCGTCACCCGACTGTTCCGGCAATGGGAATCGTACGTCCGGGACATCGAGCTGACGGACGACGACCCCGAGAAGCTGCTTCGGAAATATATCAAGGAGCATTTCGAACTGAAGTGCAAGCTCCCCAACCTGTACAAAATCTATCAGCGGGAAGCGATCGAAGGCGGGGATTTGTTTTCCAAATACGCGTCTGCCGACTGGACGACGGATACCGAGCGAAAATCCGGGATGCTGGCCGGCTGGAAACGGGCCGGCGTCCTTCACGAATACGTTAACGAGCGGGTGCTGCTTCATTTGATCTGGGGCATGATGAACCAGTTTTATTTCCGCGGCGTGGAAGATTTGCGGGAGGAGCTCGCTCTTGACGGCACGTATGAGGAACTGCAAGGACTGCTCGTCGATCAGATGATCAAGCTGACGCTGTACGGCGTGCTGCCGCGCGAGGAAACGAACCGCAGGGGTGTCGCGCTGAGCGAAACGGAGCGAATCGAAGGACGCGCGTTCGTGCTGATGCCGCCGGACGCTTGGGAGCGGGGAAGGGCGGAAATCGAGGAGCTGCTGGAAGGGCTCGGCGTAGGGCATGGCCTGGAGCTGAAAACGGTCGAGCGCGAAGACGAGCTGCTTGACGTATGCGAGCAGGCGTGCCCGCGGCTCATCGTCATCGTCGCGACAACGCGATTCGGCGAGATGTCGGCATCCGCGCAGCGGCTGCTCGCGGCGTTGGAAGCGCAGCCTTCATGGGTGGCCGATCGGGCGGTGGCGGTGTGGACCGTGCGAGACAAGCCGGCCGCCGAATCGCTGCAGCGCGCGCTCGAGGACGCCTTCAACCGGCTGGGCGCGTTCGCCGTCTCCCGCGTGCCGGGGCAGACGCCGCGCGAGTATGCGAGGCGGTGCGCGAAGCTGGCGAAGAGATAGGCGCCTTTGGTTATTTCGTTCATAGGGGTTAATCCATTAGGCTGTCCCGAAAGGTCGAAAAGGCTTGGGGGACAGCCTTCTTTGTCTGATTGCTCTCCATGCGAGAAAAACGGCAAATAACGGCGTCTCGGGGCCGTTAATTCGGCCGCCGGGCGGTTCTCGGCCTCGGTCGAACGAATTGTGAATTACGTTAAAGCCGGAAGCGAGCTCGCAGGCAGAAGTGTACTGGAGAGGCGAAAGTTTAATTTTATTTTGAAAACGCTTTAATCACCGTTGACAAAAATACAAAAATAAACTAAATTGGAATATATAAGTAAATTCATACGGTTAACTATCGTCTCACGTTAATTGTAAGCGTTTAAACGCAAAAATGCAAACGATTGCACGTATTTATGGATTTTAGGTCACCCTTGACTTCGTATAGCTAAGGCTCAGCCTTAACTATAAATATCAAACGGAAAGGAGGTTTTTCTCATGTGCTCCGGGTCCTACTTGTATACGTACTGCAGCTCGTATGTTTGCGGTACGGGCAAAACGTTGCTTTGCCAGTATTACCATGACGGCTGCCAAGTTTGCAATTGCGGATGCTAACCTGAGAGGGGGGGCAGGGGCGACCGTCCCTGTCTCCCTGAGATTGCGAGGTGAGGCGAATGTATGCTTTTTTTCAAACCTTTCTGCTGGTCGTGTATGTTTACTCTTCGGTTTCCAAAGCGGCGGAATGGGCGGTATTTCGGGAAACGATATTCCAGCTCAAGTTCTCGAAACGAGCGGCCGCGGCCGGCGCCGTCCTTATTCCGCTAGCGGAATTCGCAACGGCCGGACTGCTGCTTTTTAACGAAACGATTCGTCACGGCGCGGTCTGCTCGCTTGTTTTGCTTGCTATTTTCCTCTGGGCGGGGATCCGGGCTCGCGGGCGATTGGTGGATTGCCGCTGCTTCGGAGGCTTGATCGACGACCGCTTCGGGCGCAACACGAATATACGTATCGGAGTTTTAAGCGTCGTCAGCCTGGTTTTACTCTTTGCGCCTATGTCATCAACTCCGATATACCAGGCGCGGGAAACGTTCGTCACGCATCTGTTGATCGCTTGGTCCTTGCTCGTTCTTTATGGCCTGCTCGCGGCGGTTCGCAGGTATAAAAAGACGTTTGCCTGAAAAAAACGCGTTTTGAAAGAGAGGAGGCGAAGCAGCGGATGAATGCGGATTTTATCGGCATGACGGCTTTATGGGGCGTCGTGCTGGTCATTGCATACAGCTTTCTGACGATATTAAGACATAATATCGCGCAAGCCGGCAGGCTTCACCAGGATCATATGGGAATCGCCATCGGAGAGAGGTTTCCGCTGGACGACTATCCGGCGTTAAAAAGCCGTCAATCCTCGGATACCCCTCTGCCGTCGGAAGGAACGGTCGTGCTGATGACCAATTTTTACTGCGATGCATGCAAACGTTTGTACGAAGTCTTGGATACGATGCAGAGGCAATTTCCGCGGTATCGCTTCGTCATCTTTATGACGGGTGCTCCGGCGGAAGCGGTGAAAGAGCAGCTCGGTCTGCACATCCCGGTCGCTTCCGTCGACGATTTTTCCCGCTTCCGCATGTCCGCCGTGCCTTCCGGTTTCTTTGTCTCCGCGGATGGCCTCGTGCGAGCCAAAGGAATCGTGAATACGGAAGAACACGTAAAGACGCTGATCGCAAAGGGAGCATGGAAGCTCGCGGCTTAGCGGCTTTCAAGGAACATGTATAAGGGCGAAAACCGCAATCGGGTTTTTACGAATCTGCTCGCACGTTTGATTCCTTTTATTTGGAAGACGGACGGGACCGCATTTTCGCTTCTCCTGTCCGTTCGCATTCTGGAATCTCTGCTTCCGGCCGGTCAGATTCTGTTGACCCAGCAGCTTGTTGACGCCGTAGCCCGCCTGGTCGGGGGCGACGCGTCCCAACTGCGCCTTGCCGCGATGTGGTTGGGACTTCAAACGCTGGCGTTCGCGGTTCAACAATGGATCAAAGCCGTCAGCCAGGTTTGGCTGCTGAAGCTGAAGCAGAAAGTGCAGTACAAGGCCGATCTGTTGATTGCCGAAAAATGCCAAAAACTGCCCTTCATCTATTACGAAGATCCCTCGTACTACGATCGGCTTCAGCGGGTCTCTCAGGGGATGGCCGGCCGAGGTTTAAACATATTGGATCATCTGTTCCAATTGTTCCAAGGCTTTGTCACGATTTTCTCGCTCGTGTTTCTGCTGGTCGACCTTCACCCTCTTCTGGGCATCGGTATCGTCGTGCTGACCGTACCCGGTTTTCTCGTTCAGCTTCGCCTGGGCAAGCTCCGTTACCGCCAGTTGCTCGGGCAGACCGCAACGAACCGCAGAATGAACGATTTGATGAGATTGATTACGCGCAGAGAATCGGCCAAAGAAATGAAGCTTTTCGGCTTGTATGCCTATATGACGGAAAAGTGGAGCCGATACTTTTGGAAAAATGCAAACGAACAGAAGGAGCTCGAAAAATCAGGCTTGTTTTTCGTCATGTACGCCGAGCTTCTGTCCCATCTGGCCATCGTTTTTTCGGCGGGATATCTTGTTGTGTTGGCGAGTCAAGGAAAGCTGCTGCTGGGACAGTTCGTTGCGCTGACGCAGGCCGTCAACACGGCAAAAAACCAAGTTTCCATTGTTGCGGTTCATCTGGCCAATATTTATGAAAGCGCATTATTTGCTAACGAGCTGTTCGATTTTCTCGTTTTGCGAGAGGAAAGGACCGCCAAAGGCCAAAAAACGGAGCCGCTGCCGGAACATCAGGATTGGGCAGGGCTTACCGTCAGCGGAGTCAGCTTCCGCTATCCCGGCCGCGAAGACTGGATCTTGAGAGAGGTATCGTTGCGCATCGAGCCGGGGCAGCGAGTGGCGATCGTGGGACCCAACGGCGCGGGGAAAAGCACGTTGATCAAATGTTTGCTGGGCCTGTACGAACCCCAGGAAGGATGCGTTTACTGGAACGGTACGCCGATCTCGGAGATTCCGGGCTACAAGGACAAAATCAGCGCCGTATTCCAGGATTTCGTGCATTTTCCGTTGACGGTCAGGGAGAATATCGGGTTCGGGTACATCGACGAAATGAACGATCGCTCGAAATTGGAAGCGGCGGCGGCGCAATCGGGAGCACTGACCGTCGTAGAAAAGCTGCCGTCGCGATTCGATACGGACCTGGCGCCGGAATACGAGGGAGGGCAGGAACTGTCGCAGGGGCAGTGGCAGAAGGTGGCGTTGGGCCGATCCTTTTTTAACACTTATGCCGAAATCGTCGTTTACGACGAACCGACCTCGGCGCTGGATCCGTTGTCGGAAGCGGCCCTGTTCGAGCGATTTTCGATGCTTGCCGAAGGAAAAACCAGCCTGATGATCTCCCATCGGCTGGGAAGCTGCGTTCGCGCCGATCTGATTGTCGTCATGAAGGACGGGAAAATCGCGGAGCAAGGGACGCATGAAAGTCTAATGAAACAAAACGGGGATTATTCGCGAATGTTCAGCGCTCAATCGCGCTGGTATCGGCATTCCGGCGGGGAGGCGAAACAGGAACATGACGAGAAAGCGCAAAAGAAGCATGTTGCTCATCCTATGCCTCCTTCCGGCGCTAACCGGCTGCACCGGTTCCGGGAACGAGGCGACGTTTGACGGCGAGTGGAAAAAAGAGGCGACGCTGAAGGTCATGGTGTCTTCCGAGGACTTTTTTATGCGCGAATACGGCGAGCTTTTCCTTATTCAACATCCCAATATGACGATCGAATTCGTGCCGTACGAGGGCCGCGATATCGTCCGGACCGTAGCGGAACAGGAGCCGGACGTGATGGCGCTTCTTCCCGCCGATTTCAATCTGCTCTATGAAAAAGGCGCGCTATACGACCTGCACAACCTGATTACGGATGACCGTTTCGATCTGGATCGGATGCATCCCGGGATCGTCGAGGCGCTCAAGCAGCAAGGCGGCGGCCGACTGTACGGACTTCCTCCGTTCTATTTGAATTTGGCAATCTACTATAACAAAAAGGTGTTCGACCGCTACAGCATCCCCTACCCGACGGACAATATGACATGGGAGGAACTGTTCCAGCTGGCGAGCCGGTTCGCAGGGCTTGGCGAAGACATTTTCGGGCTGTACTCTTCCTTGGATGCCGGATTTTTGACGAGCCTGATGGCGTCAAGTCACGACGTTCAGCTTTTTAATCCGACGACGCTAACCGTAACCGCCGTTACGCCTTCCGTAAGCAAACTGGCAGGCATGCTTGTCGACGCTTATCGAACCGGGGCGCTGGCCCCGCCGGCTTCCGCGAATGAGGAAGATCCGTTTATACAAGGAAAAAGCGCGATGGCGATCGATTATTCCTATTATATCAACAATGTGATCCGGCCGGCGAAGATGAAGCAGGGTTCGGATTTCAAGCCGGACTGGGACATCGTCACTCCGCCGTCGGACGCGAGGGACCGGGAATCTTCTTCCTTTACGTATTATTCGGAGATTTACACCGTAAACGCGAAGTCGCCCTATCCGCAGGCCGCGTGGCAGTTGGTCAAGTTCGTCAACAGCGACGAAATGGCGAGGCTCAGATCCAGAACGGTGCCGTATATGCTGCCGACGCGGACCCAATACATTTGGAACGTTGACGGCAAGCATGTCGAGGCTTTGTACAGCCAACGTCCCAATTTGAACGAGCTCGGCAAGGACTTGAGCCGCGTCCCGAAGGGATTCGCGAGCCAGCTCGACAGCATTGTGAACCAAGAGATCGCAAAGGTGCGCGCGGGTACCCAAACGTTGGAGGAAGCGCTGAAATCGGTGCAAGAAAGGGGACAACAGCAGCTGGACGAGGAGATTGCGGCCGAAAAAGGCGAACGGAATAATCGGGATGGTTGAGATCAGGCGTCATTCATGAGGTCCGGCCCGGATTCGGGCAACCCGCGTTCCGAAAGTATGATACAATAGACGGCATATATGAAAAGGCCGGAAATCATGGCGCGGGGAGGCATCATGGATGATTGTCTGGATCAACGGCGCTTTCGGTTCGGGGAAAACCCAGACGGCGCACGAGCTGCAGCGAAGAGTGCCGGGCAGCTATCTGTACGATCCGGAAAATGTCGGGTATTTTTTGCGCAAAAACATGCCGCGATCGCTGCAAACGGACGATTTTCAGGACGATCCGCTATGGCGGGAATTCAATTATAAAATGCTGTCCTCCATCGCCGTCCGTCATTCCGGCGCCGTTATCGTGCCGATGACGATCGTCAATCGGACTTATTTCGAGGAAATCGTCGGCCGCCTCCGAACGGACGGTGAGACGGTTCGTCATTTCGCGCTTTGCGCTTCGCGGGAAACGCTGCTCAAACGGCTCCGAAGCCGGGGGGAAGGCGGCCGTTCGTGGGCGGCGCGCCAAATCGACCGGTGCGCGGAAGGGCTCGCCCACGAAGCGTTTCGATGCCATCTGGACACCGAAGGGCGTACGATCGAGCAGGTCGCGGAGCGGATCGCGGCGATGGCCGGACTCGAGCTGGCGCCGGATACGAGGCACGGATGGAAAAAAAGGCTGGACCGGCTCGGAACGCAAATCCGGCACATCCGGTTTTTTCAGTGATGCGAAAGGAGCGCGATAAGCTTGAACGAAGCGGGGCAAACCTGGTAATCTCGTCAATAGGGAAAGCGCATTGTAACGAATTTATAATCGCAAAAGGAGTTTGGACAACCAGATGAAGCTGCCTATTTTGCAAGTCGATCCGGCGGATATGCCGGCCTATGCGATCGTATGCGGAGATCCGTTCCGCGCGGAAGCGATCTCCCGCAAGCTGACCGACGCCGTCGAGCTTGCTTTCGCAAGGGAATACCGGACGTTCGTCGGGGAATTCGAAGGCGTCCGCATCGCCGTAACGAGCCACGGCGTCGGCGCGGCGGGCGCGGCGGTCTGCTTCGAGGAGCTGATCCAGGCCGGCGTCCGGACGCTCATCCGGGTCGGAACCGCGGGCACCCTGACGGCGGATTATCCGGCGGGGAGCCTGATCGTCAGCACGGCGGCCGTCCGCGAGGAAGGCTTGACGAGACAGCTGGTTCCGCTGGCGTATCCGGCCGTCGCGGACGGCACGATCGCCGACCTTTTGCACGAAAAGGCCGTCCAACGGGGCGGACCGGTCGGCAAAGGGATTACGGTGACGGTCGACGCGTTTTACTCCGGCGTGGAGGAGCTGCCGCTCGAGAAATACAAACGGGCGGGCGCGCTTGCGGTCGAAATGGAAATTTCCGCGCTGTACGTCGTAGCCTCCTTGCGCGGAGCGCGCGCGGGAGCGATCGTCGCGCTGGACGGGGATGCGACGAAGACGGACGACGGCTACGATCCGCATAAGGATCTCGTTCGCGAGGCGGTCCATCGGGAAATCGACGTCGCCCTTGCTACCATCGCCGAAATCGCGCGCCGGGAACATTAAACCTAGGGAGGACGGGAGCGGGGATGCCCATGCCAGCGGAAGCGCCGCTTAACGAGCGAATCGTTCGGGAAATCGAACGGTCGGAAATCGCCTTCGCGACCGACCGGATGACGGCCATCAAAGAACGGCCCGGCAATCCGGAAGGCGTGGAGATCGCCCGGATCGGAGGGGCGGTCTGCCTGTACAGCCGAACGATGCCATGGCCTTCTTTCAATACGGTAAAAGGGCTCCGCGACGAGGATGCGGCCAGGCTGGACGAGATCGCGGCTTTTTATCGCGAGCGGGACCGGAACGTTCAGTTTGAAATCGTTCCCGGATTGATCGGCCCGGACTTGCTCAAGGCGCTTGCCGGGCGCGGACTTTATCCGTCGGGATTTCATGCTTCGATGTATGGGCTCGGAACCGGTTTGGGCGCTGCGGCCGGGGACTCCGAAGCCCGTTCCCGGGATGGTTCCGGCACCGGGGCCATGGATTCCGCGGGCGATCCGCTGCGTATCGTCGAACTCGGTCAGGACGATTTCGAAACGTATGCGGCGATCCATTGCCGGGCGTTCGGGCTTCCGGACAACGGCATCCCGCATGTAGCCGCCAATAATCGGGTGCTTCATGCCCGTCCGGGCTGGACGTTTTACCTGGCCTATTGGGAAGGAGCGCCGGCAGCGGCTGCCGTTATGCATGAAGCGGAAGGCACCGCTTCGTTCACGTTCGCGGCGACGCTGCCGGAGTTTCGCGGGCGAGGCATCCATCGCCGTCTGCTGCTGCATCGGTTGGCGGCCGCGGCCGAACGGGGCTGCACCCTGGCCGTCGGCCAATGCGCGTTCTTGTCCGCCAGCCACCGCAATATGGAACGGGCCGGCATGCGGCTCGGCTACGTGCGGACGACGTGGACGAAGCGGGAGCCGTGACGAGCGGTCGGCCGGAATTCGCAGTGCGGCGAGTGGGTCCTCAGGGGAACGCGCTCAAGCGGCGGGTGTCCATGTTGGATTTTACTTGCTAGTTTGGACAAAATCCAACGGGGCTGGCGAGTTTCGCGAAAAAGCCGGTTTTGGTTGGACAAAATCCATTGTAGGCTCGCCGATCCCTCGCCGCCCCCCGGCTTCCCCTCGCATACGCTCAACGCGTAGAAGGGAGACCGGTTTTATGCTTCATCGCTATCGAACCACTGTCTTCGCGTTATCGCCCTTCAACGCCGTCAGGCGTTTTTATTGGTTTCTTTTCTTCTTCTCCGTGCGAGCGAAACGGCCAGCGAAACGGCCAGCAAAACGAAGCCGACCGCGCAAACGGCGGCATACTCGGCCGCGATTTCCCGTGTTCGAAAGTAGCGGATCGCGAACCCTCCTCCGAAAATGAGGATCAAAGCGATTGCCGATGAAAGACGGAACCGGTCCAATTTCATCCTGATCTTCCTCCTCCCGTATCATACGTTCGCCCAAATCCTCGCAAACTCCTGCCCGCCCCGCCAAGAACCGGATCGCGTTGTATTTTTCCGCTTATGTTTACTCGACAATTCGTCAATAAATAGGCAATAGACTAAATGTACGGGCGCCCGTGCGCTCAAAGGCGGTGTGCGTAGCGGCAGAGGCAAGCGAATCTGCGGCGCGGCTCATGATCCAATTTTCGTCGTTCGAACCGATGTCCCCGATCCTGACCGGGCGGGTCCCGGAAGGGAGCGAATGGGGCCACCAATTGAAATGGGACGGGTACCGGCTGATCGCCTCCGTTCGAAGCGGGCAGGTCAAGCTGTATTCCAAACATATGGCGCAAATCACCGACGTTTATGCGGAAGTCGCGGAGGCCCTCGCCGGCTTAAACGTCTCCTGCGTGCTGGACGGGGAAGCGGTCGTCATGGATCCGCGTACGGGAAAACCGAGCTTCCAGCTCATGCAGCAGCGGGCGGGCAAAATGGCGAACCGGAAGGATCGTTCCGGCAAGCTCCCGGTTCAGTATATCGTATTCGATTTGCTCGAGCTGGACGGGGAAGATTGGCGGTCCCGGCCGTTCGCCGAACGAAACGAAAAACTGGCGCGGCTTGCGGAGCGCTGGCCGCCGCCCTTATTCACGACGGAGCTGTTCGCGGACGGGAAAAAACTGTGGGCCTGGGTGGAGGCGAACGAATGGGAGGGCGTCGTCAGCAAGCGGCTGGCCTCTCCGTATCGGATCGGGAAAAAGCATAACGATTGGCTGAAAACGAAAACCGAAATCCGGTTCGAAGCGGAAATCGTCGGCATCACCCGCAAGGAAGGCCGCATTTCCAGCCTGGTCATGTGCCGGGAAGGCCGTTACGTCGGCCGCGTTTCGTCCGGGCTGGACGGCAGGAACAAGGAATGGCTGGCCGGCCTTGCGCCTGCGGAGGGAAACGTTCCGCCGCCGATCCCGCTGCCGAAGGATTTGAGGAAAATCGACATCGTCTGGCTGCGGGAGCCGTTCAAAACCGAGGTTACCGGGCGCGAATGGACCGACGAGGGGATGCTGAGGCATCCGAAAATTCGTTTGCCGCGCGGCTAGCCGCAACACGGCTCGCTACTTGGCAAAGTCCTTCGGCGAGACGCCGGTCACCTGCTTGAAAATGCGGCTGAAATAATACGGGTCCGCGTACCCCACCCGTTCGCCGACCTCCCGGATCGACAAGTGCCGCTGCCGGGACAGCAGGTGCTTCGCCTCGTTGATCCGCAGCGAAATGACGTACCTGGAGGGGGGCTCGCCGGCATGCTTCAAGAAAATTTTGCTGAGGTAGGCCGGCGTAAAGTTAAAGTTCCGGGAGATTTCCTCGAGGCTTAAATCCTTCGTATAATTTTCGCGCAGAAACGCCTGCACGAGCCGGACGATTTCCTCGGGACCGCCGTCCCGGGCGGACAGCCCTTCGAGGCTGCGCGCGTCCGCGCTCCGCTGTCCGCGAATGGCCGCCGCCGCCGCCGCGAGGGCGTTTTTCAGCTCGGCCGGCTTGATCGGCTTCAGCAAATATTCCGAGGCGCCGTACCGCATCGCCTGCCTCGCGTATTCGAATTCGGCGAAGCCGGTCGCAATCATCGTGCGGACGTGCGGATATTTCAGATGAAGCGCGCGAATAAGCTCGATGCCGTCCATGACCGGCATCCGGATGTCCGTGAGCACGAGATCGGCGGAACGGCGCTCGACGAACTCGAGCGCTTCCTTCCCGTCCTCGGCCGCGCATACGACGTGCAGGGACGGGTCCAGCGCCGTTATTTTTTTGACCAGATGGTTGCGGATCAGCTCTTCGTCTTCGGCGACGACGATCCGCACGGGCGAAGCTTCGTTCATTTTTTTCCCTCCCGCGTTCGAACCGATTTAATCCGTGGGCGGCATGCGGCCGATCGTGACCGTCGCCCCGCCCTCGGCTCGATTTTCGATCGAAAAAACCGCTTCTTTTCCGTAGCTCAATCTTAGCCGGAAGTATACGCTCAGCAACCCCATGCCGTCTAATTTCAAAGCCGGAACGGTGCCCGTCCGTCCGGTTTCCTCCATCTTTTCGCGCAGCTTGGCCAGACTTTCCTCGCTGAAGCCGGGGCCGTTGTCGGCGACCCGGACGACCCATTTTCTCGCGTCGCCTTCCCCCGAAACCCGAACGATCCACGGCGGCTGCCGCTTGGCCGCGTGCTTGAGCGAATTTTCGACGAGCGGCTGCACGATCAGCTTCGGGATGCGAACGGCCATCAGGCTTTGCTCCGCTTCCAGGACCAGCTCCAGCTTGCCGCCGTGGCGAATCCGGTGAATATCTCCGTACATGCGCGTATGCTCGAGTTCGGCCGCAAAAGGGACTTCCGATTCGTCGGACGTGATATAGCGGAGCATATCGGCCATCGCCTCCGACATGGCGACGATTTGTCCGTTCATGTTCTCCTCGGCCATGACGCCGATCGTCGTCAGCGTGTTGTACAGAAAATGCGGGTTCATCTGAGCCTGAAGAGCGACCAGCCGGGATTGAAGCTCCTGGGACTGCGCGAGCAGCAGGTCGTCCATCGACTGCTTCAATCGGATGTTCATATGGACGAACGCCTGGTGAAGCTGGTCCAGCTCGTTCAGCCCGCTGTTCAGCTCCCGATTCGCGAAGCGCCCGGCGCCGAGATCGTCCAAGCGGATATTGCGGATCATGCGATGGATTTTCAAAATGGGGAACGTGATTTTGCGGGCTGCAACGTAAGAGAGAACGATCGCGAACAGCAAGATCAGGAAGGCGATCGGCACGGTCTGCTTCGCGAACGCGGTGAGCGGCTGCAGCAGCCGCTTTTCCGAGACGATGAACACGGTGCTCCAGCCGGAAAATTCCGAACGGTGGAGGGATAGCAGCTCGCGGTCGCCGGTGTCCGGATTGCGAAAGCCGAGATGCCGATCCGCGCCGCCCGATTCCCCGAAACCGGAAACGAGTTCGATATAGGGCTCGAATCGGGACGGCGAGGCGTCGAGCGGATAAAGCACGTTGCCGTTCCGGTCGAAAACGAGCACTTCGTCGTGCGAGCCGCCGCCGCTTTCGTAGTCGAGGACGCTTTTGAATATTTTATTGTAGTACTGCTTCACTTCGACGATGCCGATCGGGGAATTGTAATGGTCGTAAAACAGCCGGAACAACGATACCGAATACTGCGGTTCCCGCGACGAAATGAATTTGGACATGTCCTCGTCCAAAACGGGGGGATGGAGGTACTTTCCTTCCGCATTGTTCAGGACGGCCGCGAACCAGTCTTTCGTTTCCGGGTCGTAGCGCCGTTCCCCGTTGTCGAAGCCGTTGCCGTAAACGACGCCCTCGAAATCGTACAAATAAAGCTGCTCCACCGGCCGCGAAGGCCCGATCGCCGCCGTCAAAATATCGGCCAGCTCCTTGGCGCTTTCCACTTCCCTGGACGGGCTTGCAAACTCGTTTTCGTCCTGCGGGGCGCCGCCTTCCGCGTAAGACAAATATTTGCGGAAATGATCCTTGACCAGATTGGAATACATGACGTTAAGCGAGACGTCGTTCATCTTGCGCAGTTCCGAATCGATCTGATCCCGCATCGAGCCTCCGATGCTGTCGATGGAATCGGTGGCGTTGCGCCGAAGCGTTTCGGATGCCCACAGATAAAACCAGCCGATCAAAACCGCGAAAACGAGCACGATGATCAGCGTATAGGTGGAAAACAAAACGGTCTGGATATTCCGCATGTTTCGGCGCATGTTGTCCACTCCATTGATATCGCTTACAATTCCATTGTGATGAGGGGAGCCGCGTTTGTCAAAGACTTTTCGGAGAGGCCGGCGGCCGGCGGTTAAATAAACACAAAAAATGAAACCGTTTTCTCCATTGGAGCGGCCGCAGGCTCCGTCTATAATGAAGGCAATCCGCCGGGCGAGGCCGAGCGAAAGGCATCGCGAAAACGCCGGCGCGATTGAAAGCGGATTCGTAAATTCATACCGACCTAAAGGGGAGAATCAAGGTGAAAAAATCGTTTTTCGGTTTGACCGCGCTTGCGCTTAGCGTCGCGCTGATCGCCGGGTGCGGCGGCGGGGGTTCCGGCGCTTCGGGTTCGCCGTCGGCATCCGGCGGGACGTCTTCCGGTTCGTCCGGCGGGAAGAAGGACGTCACGCTGACGTATATGGCCAGCCAGGGCTGGATCAAGGATGCCGAAATGGAGCTCGCCAAAAAATTCGAGGAAGAAACGGGCATTCATATCGACTATCAGATCATTCCTTCGGATCAATATTACAACGTGCTGAAAACGAAGCTGAACGCCAAGGAAGGCCCGGACATTTTCGGAGGCCAAAGCGGGTACAGCGAAATTAAACTGAATTACAACGTCGAGCAGAACGCGGTCGACCTGACCGGCGAGGAATGGACGCAGCGCGAGGATCCGCTTACGCTCGAGCAGCTTTCGCTTAACGGAAAAGTGTATGCGCTTACGATTTGGGATACGTATTCCAGCTTCGTGCTCGTGTACAACAAAAAAATCTTCGCCGACCTCGGGCTCGAAATCCCGAAGACGTACGAGGAATTCAAGCAGCTTTCGCTGAAAATCCAGGAAGCCGGCATCACGCCGATTTACGAGCCGATCGCGGACGGCTGGCATCACGTGCTGTGGTTCGCGGAGCCGGGACCGCAATACGACAAGACGACGCCGAACCTGTATGACGACCTGAACGCGAACAAGAAAAAGTTCGCCGACGACAAAACGATGGAAACGGCGCTCGCGCAGCTTAAAGAAATGTACGACCTGAATTTCTTCGGCGATAACACGTTCTCGGATACGGGCGCCGATACGGCCAACAAGCTGGCCAGCGGCGAATACGCGATGGCGCTCGCCAACCAGAGCCTCGTCTTCGACATCGCGGAAGCGAATCCGGACCTATCGCCGGAAGACTTCGGCTATTTCGTCATCCCGCTCGCGGACAATCAGATTTATTACATCAATCCGGGCGGGCCGAGCAAATTCATTTATTCCGGCTCCAAGCACATCGAGGAAGCGAAGCAATACTTCGCCTTTCTCGCGAAGCAAGAAAACCTCCAATACATGCTGGACAACGACGATACGGTTTCCAATCTGAACTTCTCGGGCCTTACGGACAAATATACCGAGGAGCAAAAAAAACTGTTCGAAACGTACCCGGAAAAAGGGACGGACATCCAAAATTTCGTCAATTACGTCAATCCGCAATGGATGGACATCGGCAAAGACATCGCCGCCATGTTCGGGGGCTCGATGGAACCCGTCGACGTGCTGAAAAGCATCGACAAGCGCAGGGAGGACATGGCGAAAGTGGCCGGAGACCCGGCTTGGGCGAATTGATCGGGCAGCAGGGAATCGCCGTTTCGCTCTTCGCCGTCCCTTCGCGGACGGCGAAGACGTTTTGCGGGAGCGGACGGCATACGGGCGATTCAAAACTCGCGAGTGGGGAGAGAGGGCATGATCAAGAGCAAAATGTACCCGTTTTATTATACGTGGGCAACCCTTGGCTTGTATTTGGTCTTTTTTATCGTTCCGGGATTGATGGGCTTCTACTATTCGTTTACCGACTGGAACAGCTATTCCAACGAAATCAACTTCATCGGCGTAGACAATTTCAAGAAGCTGTTTTCCGCCGATGAGAACTATATGAGCTTCGTGTACAACACGCTGAAATTCACGTTTTTTACCGTCATTTTGAAAACGGTGCTTGGCCTGCTGTTCGCAATGGCGCTGAACGACGGCATCCGGATGAAGGGCTTTCACCGCGTCATGCTGTTTCTGCCGGCGGTCGTGCCGATGCTGGTCGTCGGCCTCATCTTCAAGTCGGTGCTGAATCCGGCCACGGGCTTGCTGAACGAGACGCTGCGGGCGATCGGGCTTGATTTCATGGCGCAAAAATGGCTTGTCGACGTGAACTGGGCGTTCAAATCGATCATCGGCGTCGACGTGTGGAAGGGCGTCGGCTACATTATGATCATTTTGCTCGCGGGCCTGCAGTCGATCTCCCGCACGTATTACGAAGCGGCGGCGATCGACGGCGCAAACGTCTGGCAAAAGTTCGTCCACGTCACCTTGCCGCTGCTCATGCCGGCGCTCGTCGTCACGACGGTACTCAATTTGCTGCACGGGCTGAAGGTGTTCGAGGTCGTCTACGTGCTCACGAACGGCGGGCCCGGCTATGCGACGGACGTCTTGTATACGACGATTTTCAAAGAGTTTTCGCTTGGACGGTACGGCGTCGGCACGGCGCTGTCGTCGGTACTGTTCCTGTTCATGACGATCGCCGGCTATTTCGTCATTCGGCTGATGGCGAAGGAGGAGAACGAAGGATGAAAGGGAAAACGATCCTCTCCGTTTTGCGAAACGTATTCGCGTGGGCGCTCAGCCTGATCATGTTCGTGCCGTTCGCGCTCATTCTCGTCAATTCCCTGAAGGACCGCGTGCAGGCCAATACGATGAGCATCAAGCTTCCGACCGAGCTGCATTGGAGCAACTATGCGGTCGTCATCGAAGAGGGCAAGCTGATTTCCTCCTTTTTCAACAGCTTGCTGTACGCGGTCGCCTCCACGCTGCTCAGCGTGGCGCTCGCTTCCGTCGCCGCCTACATTTTTTCGCGGAATGCGACGAGGCTCAACCGGGCGATGTACTTTTTTTTGATCATGGGCATCGCGATGCCGGTCAACTACGTGACGCTGACGAAGGTGATGCAGTGGACGCAGCTGATCAATACGCAAATCGGCATTATCGTCCTTCTGTCGGTCATGGCGATTCCGTTCAGCGTGTTTCTCATCTACGGCTTCGTCGGCACGGTTCCCCGGGAGCTTGACGAAGCGGGCATCGTTGACGGCTGCTCGCCGTTCCGGCTGTTCGGCTCCATCGCGATTCCGCTGCTCACCCCGGTGCTCGTGACGGTTTGCATTTTGAACTTCATGAATTGCTGGAGCGATTTCGTGCTGCCGCTCTATTACCTGAACAACTCGGACAAATGGCCGATGACGCTCGCCGTCTACAACTTTTTCGGCCGGTTCCAGGTGAACTGGAATCTCGTCTCGGCGGATATCGTGCTGACGACGCTGCCGGTGATCCTCATTTATTTGCTCGGCCAGAAATATATCATTTCGGGCATGACCAGCGGCTCGGTCAAAGGGTGAGGCATTTGCTGTACCATGACTTGAAACAGGACCGCGAATGGAAGTTCGAGCTGCGCGTCGACGGCGATACCGAGCACGAGCTGCACATGCACGAGCTGCTGGAGCTGAACGTGTTGCTGGAAAATGACGCCCGCTTTCAGCTGTCGGACCGGCATTACGAGGGCAAGCCGGGGGACGTCTTTCTGTTCCGGCCGTGCGAGCCGCACTACAACCTGGCGGCGGAGGCGGGCAAGCCGATCCGCTGGCTGATGGCGCTGTTCTCGCCGTCCGTCGTCCGGCTCCTTCCGGACGGGCATCGGCTGCTGTACCCGTTTTATTCCGGCCGCGTCTCGCCGCTGATTCCGGCTTCGTCGGCGTATGCCCGCGGCATTCAGGCGTCCGCGAAAGCGGCGTGCGAAGAGCAGGAGAGGCGGCTTCCCGGCTGGGAGGCGAGCCAGTTCAAGCATCTGGTCGACATTCTCGTTCAGGTCTATCGGTACGCGCTGGAAAAAGGGAAGGAGGCCTCCGGGGCCGGGACGGATGTCGATGACGGCGTCGTCGCGGCCGTGGAATATATTTTGCGCAACGTGACCGGGGAGATCGAGATGCAGCGGCTGATCGATCTTT
Source organism: Cohnella algarum (assembly GCF_016937515.1). Classification (NCBI taxonomy): domain Bacteria; kingdom Bacillati; phylum Bacillota; class Bacilli; order Caryophanales; family Paenibacillaceae; genus Cohnella; species Cohnella algarum. Next base: position 5,254,862 of record NZ_JAFHKM010000002.1, on the reverse strand, counting down.
GCGGCAAAGGGAGGACCGGCTTTTACGCGGCGTTCCGGCAGACGGTCGGCCTTTCGCCGAACCGGTTCATCCAGCGGCTGCGCATGCAGATCGCCGCGCATCTGCTGCAGACGACGAGCCTGCCGGTCACCGACATCGCGTTCGAATGCGGCTACCGGTCGCTCGCGTATTTCAACAAGCATTTCAAAGAGCATCGCGGGATGTCGCCGCGGGAATTCCGGAACCGGGCTCGCGCGGATCGGGCGACGGGCTGACCGATTGGCGAAGATCGGGCGGTCGGATCGGCAAATGGGACGGGTCGGAGGCGCGCTAACGGATGCCGGAGCTCTTATTCTTGGACGGAATCGAAACTAGGAGGCAATCTGCTTATGGGAACGAATCGTACGGACTGGTATACGCAAAGCCGCTTCGGCATGTTTATTCATTGGGGGCTTTACTCGCTCGGCGCCCGGCACGAGTGGATGCGGTCCCGCGAATTTTTGAGCGACGAGAAGTACGACAAGTATATGCGCTACTTCGATCCCGATTTGTACGATCCGGATTTATGGGCGCAGCTCGCCGCGGATGCGGGCATGAAATATATGGTCGTCACCGCGAAGCATCACGAAGGTTTTTGCCTGTGGGATTCGCAGCTCACCGACTATAAGGCGACGAACACGCCCGCCGGCCGGGACGTGCTGCGGCCGATGCTGGATGCCTTCCGCGAGCGCGGCATTCGGACGGGCCTTTATTATTCGCTGCTGGATTGGCATCATCCGCATTACACCGTCGACGTGAAGCATCCGCTCCGGTACGATCCGGCGTTCGCGGCGGCAAGCCAAAAGCGGGATTTCTCCAAATACGTCGAGTACATGTTCGGCCAAACGCGGGAGCTGCTGACCGGGTACGGGCCGATCGACCTGATGTTCTTCGATTTTTCCATTCCGGCCGAGGAAGGTTTTGCCGGGAAGGGGAAAGACGAATGGCAGAGCGAGCGGCTCGTCGAGCTGATCCGGTCGCTCCGTCCCGATATTCTGCTCAACGACCGGCTGCAAATTCCGGGAGACATTACGACGCCGGAGCAGTATCAGCCGCGGGAATGGATTCAGGTGAACGGTCGCCGCGTCGTATGGGAAGCTTGCCATACGTTCAGCGGCTCGTGGGGCTATTACCGCGACGAGGAATCGTGGAAAAGCGTTGACATGCTCGTGAAAATGCTGATCGATACCGTTGCCAAGGGCGGGAACCTGCTGCTCAACGTCGGTCCGACGGGGCGCGGCGAGTTCGATAGGCGGGCAGTCGAACGGCTGCGGGGCATCGGCGCCTGGATGCGCGCGCACGGCCGTTCGATCTACGGCTGCACCGCCGCTCCGGAGGAGTGGCAATGTCCGGACGATTGCCGGTTTACGTACAATCCGGACACGAATCGGCTCTATTTGCACCTGTTTAGCTGGCCGTTCAAGCATGTACACCTGTCCGGCTTTTCGGGCAAGGTCGAGTACGCGCAGCTGCTGAACGACGCTTCGGAAGTGCGAATGGTGCAGGGCGAACAGCAGATGACGATGGAAGCGGGGGCGTTCGACGAAGGCCGTCCGGCGGATACGCTCACGCTTCAGCTCCCGGTGAAGAAGCCGGAGCCTTGCGTGCCGGTGATCGAGCTGTTTTTGAAGTGAGCGATCTCGGGAGGCCGCGTACGAAAAACATAGGTGGCCTTCCGGCTGCAATGCCCGCTTGCAAATCAGCCGTTTTTAAGTGAGCATTTTGCATTAATCTGAGCCCTTGCTGTACAAAGGTTTTTGAGCAAAAAAAAGGGACTTCACCCCAACTTGGAGAAGTTTTCAAGTGACCAAACCAGAAAACCCAAGGGAGGGAAGTCACTTTGTATATTCTCCAAGAAAGTCTATTTTCCTTTGATGTGCTTCAAAAACTTGAATCTAAAGAACGATTGCCTATCTTTTTCAGCGCCCTGGACTTACGCCCCTATGCCAAGGAATTGAGAAGTCATTCACCCCGAGGTGCCGACGGACATTGCAGGCAAGGGATTCTTCGTGCGCTACTTGCTGCCCCGCTTGAGAACATCGATACATTTACGGGTCTACATCATCGTTTGGATGTCGATCTTCGCTTTCGTTATCAATGTGGACTTAGACTGGACCGTGAGGCTCCTTCTATCGCGACTTTAAGCCGCGTGTTCGCTGAGTTAACCAGCAAGGGGCAAGCTCAGCGCCTGTTTGATGATCTCGTTGTACAATGCAAGAAGGAGGGAATCATCGACGGAAGTCATGTGGCGATCGACAGTGCAGCGATTCATGCTTATGAGAAGAAGCAACCGAAACGGAAAAGCGAACGGACTGGCAATGCCAACTGGGGGGCTAAGTTCGATTCGTTTGGCAACAAGGTCAAGTGGTTTGGCTACAAGATTCATCTCGCCGTCGACACAACAAGCGAGCTGCCGATGGCGCTCTCCGTTACACCGGCTCACGTCAATGACGGCGATATGGCTCCGATTCTCATAGAACAAGTGGCTGCGGGTACACAGGTGAAGTTCTTTATGCTTGATGCCGGTTATGACCAGCTTAAAAACTACGAAGCAGCGCGAAATGTAAAGGCGCAGGCGATTATTCCGATGAACCTTCGCAACGAGAAGGAACCACCTGCGGGCATGACATCCAGTGGCACACCCTGTTGCTCGATGGGCTATGAAATGACTTATTGGGGCGTTGATGGAGAATACCTGAAATTCCGCTGTCCCCATGCCACGGGCAAGGTAGACTGTCCGCTTGGGATGGCTGCTTGCTCATCTTCCAACTATGGAATGGTCGTCAAAGTCGATACGAAAAGCGATTTGCGTCGTTATTCAAGTCCACATCGAGACACCAAACGCTGGAAGGAGTTGTATAACGAAAGAACCAGCGTAGAACGATGCAACTCCAGGTTGAAAACCTATCTCACCGCAGACGCCATGCACGTCTGGGGTATTCAAAAGGTGACAACTCACCAATACCTAAACGCCATTGTGTTATTAGCTTCTGCGTTAGCGATGGCTCGTCAATCCAAGAACGCCGCCGCTTAAATTTTTTGATTCAGTAAAAATTCTGCAGGTCTGCCCATTTTTGAAAATTAAAGTCGATTTAGCTAGAAAGCTGGTTTAATTGGCCCCATAATTCCACTACCTACTTCAAAAACGGAATTATGCAAAATGCTCAAGTACGAAAGCGGAGCGGAGCGGACGAAAAATCATCCAAAAACGTTCGATTAATCCACAAACGCGGCGATTTTGTATGAAAAAACGTACAAAAGTCGTCGCGAAAGCGGCAGGAAGAGGGATTTTGTACGAAAAATCATCCAAAAACGATCGATTCGCCCTCAAACGCGGCGATTTTGTATGAAAAAACGTACAAAAGTCGTCGCGAAAGCGGCAGGAAGAGGGATTTTGTACGAAAAATCATCCAAAAACGGTCGATTCGCCCTCAAACGCGCGATTTTGTATGAAAAAACGTACAAAAGTCGTCGCGAAAGCGGCAGGAAGAGGGATTTTGTACGATAAATCATCCAAAAGTACGCTCGCAACCGCCGGACATGGCGTTTTTTTATGTGACGGATTGTCAAGCTAAGTGCGACAGTTCTTCCATGAACGATTCGTAAGCCGACTTCCAGTCGAGACATTTCCGGGGGCGGTGGTTGATGAGGTGGAGAGCATAAGCCAGCTCTTCATCGGTCACCTCAGCAAAATCGTGACCCTTCGGGATAAATTCACGTAGGAGCCCATTCGCGTTCTCGTTGGATCCACGCTGCCACGACGAGTAGGGATCGGCGAAGTACACATCGATGCCATGGAAGAATTCAAGCGCTGCATAGCAGGCGAATTCCTTTCCACGGTCGACAGTGGCCGTCTTAAACGCGCCTTGCGCGAATTGTCCGGCTGCCACTCCGAAAGCAACCTCCATCGAATGAGCTGTGCGATCGGGCATCTTCACCGCGACGTACATCCGTGTCTTACGCTCAATAAACGTAGCGGCGCAAGCACGGCTTTTCCCTCGGCTGGAGACAACCGTATCGAGTTCCCAATGGCCGAACGATTCGCGTTTCCGAATGGCCTTTGGTCGCTGTGCGATCGTCTTGCCGACAAGAAAGCGACCGCGCGTTTCTACCGGCTTGCGCCGCTTTCCCTTGTGGCGCAGGACGCTCACTTCGCCTCCATTCAGACGTCCATCGTACAGCCAGCGATAAATGGTCTTGAAGCAAACAAACGGCTTTCCGCTTGTTCGGCGGTTCTCTGCAATCTGTTCCGGCGACCAGGTCTGCTGTAGCTTCTCCTCCAGCTCATCGGCTAGCTCAGTGGTGAATCGACCTTTTGGCTTACTGGTACTCCGACGCTCTTCATAGGCGGTCTGGGCGGTCTCCGCCCGATATTCGCCCTCCACGCTTCCGCGCTGTATCTCGCGCGCTATGGCGGAGTGGTGCCGCCCCAACTCCTTGCCGATTGCCCGATTGGACCATCCCAGACGGCGGAGGACTTCTAGCTGGCTGCGTTCGGTTATGCTAAGATGTGTGTAACCCATGGATTGATTCTCCCGTGTAATGGTTGTTGTGGTGACTCCATTTTACACGAATCGTCCATGGGCCTTTACTTTACCTGTCGCACTTCATTTTACAATCTGTCATGTAAATAATATGGCCTCCCGACTGCAACGCATTCATGAGTCCGGCAGATCGGGAATGCGTTGCCGATCCGGGCTTGCAATGCGATTGCCGGCCGCAACCGATATCCGCGGAATCTATCGATCCCGCGCAACGCCCCCCGCTGCTAACGCAAACCCGCCGATATGTTATAATAGCCTCATTCGACAGAAGGAGCCCGCATCATGGACATCGGCGCCGTTTACCGCAAGTACTTCAAAAACAACCTCTTTCTCAAAATCATCCTGCTCTTTTCGGTCATCACGATCGTGACGATCATCACCTTTTCCTATTTGATGTACCGGAACGCGGCCCAGACGGCCGTCCGGAGGGAACTGGACAATCAGACCCGGGCGATGGACAGCGTAAACCGCTACATCGGAGGGAAGGTCGAATCCGTCCAGGCGATGATGAACGACATCTACCGCAGCGACAGCCTGTCGGCGGAGTTGAGCATTTTTTTGTTGAATTCCTACGAAGAGTATGTGAAATTCCAGCTGGATCAATTTACGGCGGAAGAGACGAGCGAATTGGGGAGCGCCCTCGACTATTTTCTCGGGCGGATCGATTCGGACAGCTCCATCCGCAACATCGTGCTGTACAGCTCGGATCGGCAGGTGCTGTATTCTCTTGACGATAACAGACGGTTCAAGCTCGTCGTCACGAACATGGCGCGATCGTACATCCCCGACGTGATGGCGGCGGAATCGCGAAACGTCACGGCGCCGAATTACTGGGTAAGCAAAGCGATCGGCCGCGACGATCCCCGGATGTTCGCGGTGCGGGTTCCGATCAACGACAAGCAAACGCTGAAAAATATCGGCCAGTTGCTCGTTTATTTCGACTCGGAGCAAATCGCAAGCGCGCTTGCCGGCTATCCCGAGATGAAAGGCACGATTCACGTTCGGGATGCGAACGGGCGCGTGTTTTACGATTCGGCGGGAGCCAGGTACGGCTTGAAGCTCGAGCCCGAATCCGGCGAATCGACGGCCGTGCTGGACGGACAGCATATCGAAGGCGACGTGTACACGAACAAATTGTCCTCCGGCGAGGGCGGATACGCGATCGTCGGGGAAGCGACCCGCGAGGAGATGGCGGTTTCCTACGCCGGAACGCGCAACACGATCCTTTTGATCAGCTTCATTTGCATCGCGGTGGCGACGCTCATTCCGTCGCTGTTCATCATGAACTTCGCCAAGCGGACGAATGAAATTATCCGGTTTACGCGCAAGGTCAAAAACGGCGACCTGAACGCCCGCATCGACGAAACCCGGGAAGACGAGCTCGGCCAAATTTCCAAAAGCTTCAACGCGATGCTCGACGAGCTGAACCAGTATATCGACAAAGTGTACAAGGCCGAAATCAATCAAAAGCACGCGGAGCTTGCGGCGCTGCAGGCAAGGGTGAATCCGCACTTTTTGTACAATACGCTGGAAGTCATCCGCATGCGGGCGTTTTCCCAAGGCGACAGCGACGCGGCGGAAATGATCTACAGCCTGTCCGTCCTGTTCAAAAATCTGGTCAACCCGAAGCGGCAAAGCACGATGCAAAGCGAGCTGGAGGCGTGCCGGCTCTATCTGGAGCTGTTTCGCATCCGCTACAAAAACAAATTCGCCTACGAGATCGATTGCCCGCCCGAGCTTTCGGGCGTTCCGGTCATGCGGCTCGCGCTGCAGCCGATCGTGGAAAACTATATCGTCCACGGGATCGATCCCGCAAGAGAGGACAACTTTCTCGCGATCCGCGTCCGGCCGGAAGGCGGCGACATTCGCGTTACCGTCGAAGAAAACGGCAAAGGGATCGAACCGGACAAGCTGGCCGAAATCCGGGATCGGCTATCCGTTGCCGAGGAAACGGAAGGTTCGTTCGGCCTGCGCAGCGTACACGCGCGTCTGAATCTCGTGCACGGCCAGCCGTACGGCGTGGACATCGAAAGCGAGCCGGGCGAGGGGACGACGGTAACCGTCCGTCTCCCGCAAGCGGAAGAGGGGGTCATTCACGATGCTTAACGTATTTTTGGCGGACGACGAGCCGTTTATTATCGAAGGCTTGTACGACATGATCGACTGGGCCGCGCTCGGGCTCGAAATCGTCGGCCACGCGGAGAACGGGCGCCTCGCGCTGGACGCGCTGGAGCGAACGCCGGCCGACATTCTTATTACCGACATTTCGATGCCGGTCATGAACGGGCTGGAGCTGATCGCCGCCGCCAGGCGGCGCCTCCCCGAGCTGAAGGTGATCGTCTTGAGCGCGTACAGCGATTTCGATTTTCTGCGCGAAGGGATGAAGCTCGGCATCGAAAATTATTTGCTGAAGCCGATCAACGTCGGCGAACTGAAGGAAACGCTGAGCAATACGGTGCTGAAGCTGAACAGCCTGAGGACGGAGACGCTTTTTCACGATTACGGCATTCAGTTGATTAAAGACAACACGCTTTACCGCTGGCTGACCGGCACGATGGCGGAGGCGGAATTCAGGGAGCGCGCGGAAATGCTCGGCATTCATCTTCGGTCGCCCTATGCGGCTGCTGTCGTTCTGCGCGCCGGTTCGGATCGTCCGGAGGAAGCCGAGCGATTGTTCGGCCGGGTCAAAAGCGCGGCGTCCGGCGAGGAGACGGGGATCGTGTTCCGCGATATGGACGGGGACATCGTTCTGCTCGCGGGGTACGGCGACGGGAATGCCGACAAGCAGCCGCTCCTTCGGGCGCTGTCCGGGCTCCGGTCCGATCAGCCGGGCGAGCTGCCGGATTTTCGGCTGTCTTCGGGAAAAATCCACCCTACGGCCGCCGCCTCGGAAAGCTATGCCGAAGCGAAAAAAGCCCAGGAATTTTTCCTCGTCTATCCGGATTGGGACTGGATCGATTACGGGGATCCGCGCGCGTTCCGGCAGACCGCGGCCGGGGAGTTCCCGATCGACTGGCCGAATTACGCCAAGCTGCTCGTCGCGAAGGACGGGGAAGGGCTGGCGGAGAAAATCAACGAGGACTTCAATCGGCTCCGGGAAAGCGAGGGCGTGACGCCGTCGTATTTGAAGGAGCTTGCCGTCGAACTGATCGTCCGTTTCAAAATGGAGCTGCAAAGCATTAAACGGACGGAGGAGCCGGAGCTGTTCGCCACCGCTTTCGAAAGCGTAGGGGACGCGGCCGAAATCGCCGGGCTGGCGGAAGCGGTCATCCAGGTCGCGCGGCGCTGCGTCGATTCGCTCGTTCGCGACGTCCGCAGCCCGGTCGTGCTCCAGGTGCTGAACGCGATTCACGAGCGCTACGCCGACGAGCTGTCGCTGAAGACGCTCGGCGCGCAGTTTCATATCCACCCCGTCTATTTGGGGCAGCTGTTCAGCAAGGAGACGAGCGAGTCGTTTACGGAATACATCAACAAATACCGCATCGAAAAAGCGAAGGAGCTGCTCAAAACGACCCATCATAAAGTGCATGAAATCGCCCGGATGGTGGGATACTGGGAAACCGGCTATTTTTACAAGCAGTTTAAAAAATATGTGGGCATCTCTCCGACGGAATTCAAGGCTTTGCTTTAAGGCAACGTTAACGGAAGATTAATTCGACTGCACTCGCTGCAGTCTTTTTCTTTAGTTTAAACAGCATATCTTAAGTTTGTCTTCTATTTGAAAATGCTTTCATGAATTACAGTTAAATTGTCATTAAATTACTTCACCTGAGGGGGAGACGGAAAAAGATGAGCAAAACGAAAAAAAGGTTCGGGCTTTTGCTCGCCTCGCTGATGTCGCTTTCGCTTGTGCTTAGCGCCTGCGGCGGCAACGACAACGGCGAGAGCGCAGGCAGCGCGTCGGGTTCCGCCGGCGGTTCCGAAGAAACCGTCGAATTGATCTGGTACACGATCGGAACGCCGCAAAAAGACGTGGATGCCGTCATGGAAAAAGTAAGCGAGTACACGAAGGAAAAAATCAACGCGACGATTACGATGAAACAAATCGATTGGGGCGACTACACGCAAAAAATGCAAGTCAACGTCGCTTCCGGCGAACCGATGGACATCATCTTCACCGCCGCCGGCGGCTTCGATTACGTGCAGAACGTCCGCAAGGGCGCGTTCCTCCAAATCGACGATCTACTTACGCAATACGGCCAAGGCATCGTCGACACGATCGATCCGGGCTTCCTCGAAGGCTCGAAGGTCGACGGCCACAACTACGGCATTCCGGCCAACAAGGAGCTTCCGCAGCAGGAAGTATGGCGTTTCAACAAAACGCTTCTGGACAAGTACAACCTGGATATCTCGAACGTCCGCTCGCTTGAAAGCCTCGAGCCGCTGCTCAAGACGATCAAGGAAAACGAACCGAACGTCACGCCGTTCGGCATGGACAAAAACCACGTTCCTTACGTTCCGTACGACTATCTCGTAACGAACCTTCCGATGGCCGTCAAGCTGGATACGACCGACTACAAAGTCGTCAATATCCTCGAAACGGAAGAAATGAAACAAGCGCTGGCCACGATGCGCAAATACTACCAAGCGGGCTACATTTCGCCCGAAGCCGCAACCGTCGGTTCGACGCAAGATCTGACGCTGTCCGGCAACTGGCTCGTCGACCGCGCGCAAACGCAGCCGCTCGCCGACAACCAGTGGTCCGCAACGTACGGCTACCCGGTCGTTTCGACGCCTGCCAGCGACGCGATCATTACGAACACGTCCGTTCAAGGCTCGATCATGGCGATTTCCGCCAACTCCGAACATCCGGAAAAAGCGATGGAGTTCCTGAACCTGCTCAATACGGATCCGGTCCTGCGCAACATGGTCGATTCCGGCATCGAAGGCACGCACTACGAAAAAGTCGGCGAAAACCGGATGAAAAATCTGGACGCCGCCAAAAACTACGACATGCCGTCCTACTCGCTCGGCAACAACATGCTTCTGTATCTGAACGAAAACGATCCGGACAACAAGTGGGACGAATTCAAGAAGTTCAACGCCGAAGGCGTGGCGTCCCCGATTCTCGGCTTCAACTTCGACAGCACGAAAGTGGCGACCGAAATGGCGTCCATTCAAAACGTCAAGGAACAATACTGGGCATCGCTCATGACCGGCACGGTCGATCCGAACGAATACTTGCCGATCGCGATCGAGAAATTCAAAGAAGCCGGCATGGACAAAGTCCTTGCGGAAGCGCAAGCGCAGCTTGACGCATGGGTAGCCGAAAACAAGTAATCGAACGCAGTCGTCTAGCGAAAAGATCGGGCGGGTGAAGGCTCGCCCGGTCTTTTTTAACATGATACGAGGAGAGGAGCGTTGACGTTATGGGCGGCTCGTTTTTTCGAACGCTTTTCCGCAATCGGGTGATGCTGCTGATGGTTCTGCCCGGCGCCGCGTGGTTTTTGTTTTTTTCCTACATGCCGCTGATCGGCACCGTGGCCGCATTCAAGGAATACCGCTTCAGCAGGGAAGGCTTCTGGCACAGTCTGTTCAACAGCGAAAACGTCGGCTGGGACAATTTCCGGTTTCTGTTCAGCACGGACGCGGCGTTTACGATAACGCGCAATACGCTGCTTTACAATATCGCGTTTATCTTTTTGGGGCTCGTATTTTCGGTGGCGATGGCCATCATTTTGTCCGAAATCGTAAACAAAAAAATGGCCAAATTGTATCAGACGGGGATGTTTTTGCCCTACTTCCTGTCGTGGGTTATCGTCGGTTATTTCGCGTTCAGCTTCCTCAGCATGGACCGCGGGCTGCTTAACCATATTCTGGGCTATTTCGGGGTCGAGACGATCGGATGGTACAACGAGCCGAAATATTGGCCGTACATTCTCGTTTTCGTCAGTCTGTGGAAGTCCGTCGGCTACAACAGCGTCGTCTACCTGGCCTCCATCATGGGGATCGACCGATCGCTGTACGAAGCGGCGATGATCGACGGGGCGAACAAGTGGCAGCAGGTCCGCAACATTACGCTTCCGCTGCTGAAGCCGATCATCATCATCATGACGCTGCTTGCGGTCGGGAAAATCTTTTACGCGGACTTCGGCTTGTTCTACAGCGTGCCGCGGGATTCCGGAACGCTGTACTCCGTGACCAACGTTATCGACACCTATGTATATCGCGGTTTGAAGACGACGGGCGAAATCGGCATGAGCACGGCTGCGGGTCTGTATCAGTCGGTCGTCGGCTTTGTGCTCGTAATGGTGTCCAACTTCATCGTGCGCAAAATCGATAAAGACAGCGCGCTGTTCTAATCCGCTTTCGAAAGGAGTGATCGCTCATGGCCGCAAAAGCGAAGAAAAAACGGGATTTCCATCAATTGACCCCGGGCTGGAACGCGGTTCTCAATACCGTCGCCGCCATATTTGCCATTTTGTGCGTATTTCCATTTTTGTTTGTCGTCATCATTTCCTTTACCGACGAAAAAACGCTGGCCACGAACGGCTATCGGTTGTTTCCGGAAAAATGGAGCCTCGGAGCGTACAAGTACGTGTTCGAAACGGGGGACATGCTGCTCAAGTCGTACGGCGTGACCATCCTGGTCACCGTCGTCGGAACGCTGCTCAGCCTGCTTATGATCGCCCTTTATTCGTATGCCATCTCGCGTAAAAGCTTCGCCTATCGGCGGTTTTTCTCCCTGTTCGCGGTATTTACGATGCTGTTCAGCGGGGGGATGATTCCAACCTATATCATCGTGACGCAAGTTCTCGGCCTCAAGGACAGCTTGTGGGCGCTGATTTGGCCGCTGGCGATGAACGCTTTTTATATTATGATTTTGCGAACGTTCTACATGACAAGCGTCCCCGACGCGATCGTCGAATCCGGAAAAATCGACGGCGCCGGGGAGTTCAAAATTTTTTACCGCCTCGTCTTGCCGTTGTCGCTTCCGGGTCTCGCCACGATCGGCCTGTTCAGCACGCTGGGCTACTGGAACGACTGGTTCAACGCGCTGCTCTATATCGACGATCCGAACAAGGTGCCGTTGCAGTCAATGCTGATGCGGATCGAATCGAGCATGTCGTTCATTCAGCAAAATTCGGCCAACAGCTCGATCAGCCTCGAAGTGATGCAGAACATGCCGCAGGATACGGCCCGCATGGCGATGGTCGTGCTGGCCACGGTTCCGATCATTTTCGCTTATCCGTTTTTCCAACGCTATTTCGTCCAAGGCTTGACGGTCGGCTCCGTGAAAGAGTAACGAAGCGGGCCTGGAAGCGGGACGGGCATCGGAAATTTTTCCTTCATTTATATAGAGGGCAGGGTGAATGTCAGTGGATTACAAAGATCCGGCGAGGCCCGTCGAAGAGCGGGTCGAAAGCCTGCTCGGGCTGATGACCTTGGAAGAAAAGGTCGGCCAGCTCGTCCAGCCGTTCGGCTGGCAGACGTATACGTCCAAAGACGGGAAAATCGAATTGACCGAAACGTTCAAAGAGCAAATCCGCCAGGGCGGCGTCGGCTCTTTGTACGGCATGCTGCGTGCGGATCCGTGGACCGGCGTCACGCTGGAAACGGGACTTTCCCCCGCGCAGGGCGCAGAGGCCGTCAACGCCATTCAGCGCTATGCGATCGAGCATTCGCGGCTCGGCATCCCGCTGTTGATCGGGGAAGAGTGCTCGCACGGCCATATGGCGATCGGAGCGACCGTGTTCCCGGTGCCGCTGCTAATCGGCAGCGCCTGGAACGTGGAGCTGTACCGCCGCATGTGCCGCGCCGTCGCCCTGGAGACGCGGGCGCAAGGCGGAGCCGTCACGTATTCGCCGGTGCTCGACGTCGTCCGCGACCCCCGCTGGGGCCGGACGGAGGAATGCTTCGGCGAGGATCCGTTTTTGATCGGGGAGCTTGCGGTCGCCGCGGTCGAAGGCATGCACGGCGAAGGGCTGGACAGGGACGACAGCGTGGCGGTGACGCTGAAGCATTTCGTCGGTTACGGAAGCTCGGAAGGCGGACGGAACGCCGGTCCCGTTCATATGGGCTGGCGGGAGCTGCTGGAAGTCGATTTGTACCCGTTCCGCAAAGCGGTCGAGGCGGGCGCGCAGTCGGTCATGCCGGCCTATAACGAAATCGACGGCGTGCCGTGCACGGTAAATCGGGAACTGCTGGACGACGTGCTGCGGGGACAATGGGGCTTCGACGGCATGGTCATCACCGATTGCGGCGCGATCGACATGCTGGCGGGCGGACACGACACGGCCGAAGACGGCCTGAGCGCGGCGGTTGCCGCCCTGGAAGCGGGCATCGACATGGAAATGTCCGGCGTCATGTTCGGCAATCATTTGGCCGATGCGGTGCGGCAGGGCAAGCTGTCCGAAAGCAAGCTCGACGAGGCCGTTCGCCGCGTGCTGAGGCTGAAATTCCGGCTCGGCCTGTTCGAGCGTCCTTACGCGGACGCGGCACGGGCGGCCGAGGTCATCGGGTGCGAGGAGCATGCCGGGCTCGCGCGGCAAATGGCGGCCGAAGGCGTCATTTTGCTGAAAAACGAAAGCGCGACGCTCCCGCTGTCGCCGAAGCTCGGGAAAATCGCCGTCATCGGCCCGAACGCCGATCAGGGCTACAACCAGCTCGGCGATTACACGTCGCCCCAGCCGCAAGGACAAGTGTCCACCGTGCTGGCGGGCATCCGCGAGCGGTTCGCCGGCGAGCCGGAGCGCGTGCTGTACGCGCCGGGCTGCCGGATCAAGGGCGACGACCGCGAAGGGTTCCCGTCCGCGCTGGCCGCGGCCAAGGCGGCGGACGTCGTCGTCATGGTCGCCGGGGGTTCGAGCGCCCGCGACTTCGGCGAAGGAACGATCGACCTGAAGACCGGAGCGTCCAAGGTGAGCGACAACCCGTGGAACGACATGGATTGCGGGGAAGGCATCGATCGGATGACGCTGGGGCTGTCCGGCGTTCAGCTGGAGCTGATGCAGGAGCTTAAAGCGCTCGGCAAGCCGCTCGTCGTCGTCTATATCAACGGCCGGCCGATCGCCGAGCCGTGGGTGGACGAGCACGCGGATGCGATTCTCGAAGCCTGGTATCCGGGGCAGGAGGGCGGCCGGGCGGTGGCCGACATTTTGTTCGGCGATGTCAATCCGTCCGGCCGCTTGACCGTTTCGATTCCGAAATCGGTCGGCCAGCTTCCGGTGTACTACAACGGCAAACGCTCGCGGGGCAAGCGTTACCTGGAGGACGACTCGCAGCCGCGGTACCCGTTCGGCTTCGGCCTTAGCTACACGGAGTTCGATTATTCGCGCCTGACGGTCGAGCCGAGCGTCATAACGCCGGACGGGTCCGCGACGGTGACGGTCGATGTTACGAATACGGGCCGACGCGAAGGCATGGAAGTCGTGCAGCTGTACGTCTCCGATGCGGCGAGCTCCGTGACGCGGCCCGAGAAAGAATTGAAAGGCTTTGCCAAAATCGCGCTGAAGCCGGGCGAAACGAAAACGGTAACGTTTACGGTAGGACCGGCACAGCTTGAATTTATCGGCCTCGACTATCGTCCGGTCGTCGAGCCGGGGCTATTCCGCATCCATGCGGGGAAAAACGTCAAGGAAACGATCAGCGCGGAATTGACGGTGCGAAAGGACGCGTGACGATGGAACGGTTGGAGCTGCAACTGGAACGCCTCAAACGATGGATACGCGAAATGTCCGAGGCGCAATGGCTGACTAGGGAGGCGTTCCGGTCGTGGGAAATCGTGCGCACGACCTACGTCCTCCCCGGACAATACGAAAATACCGCCCCCTATCCGGAAGGACAGGGGCTTGACCATTTTCCGAGCGTGCAGGGAACGACCTATTATTTTCGCGCGACTCCGGATTTGTCCGGGTACGCGGAAGACGGCCGGGTCGGCCTCTTGTTCGAATCCGGCGGCGAAGGGCTGCTGCGGGCGAACGGGAAGTCCTATCAGGGACTCGATCGCAATCACGCATACGTGACGCTGGATCTGGAACGGATCGGCACGCATCCGGAGCTGGAAATCGAATTGTTCGATCCGGTGCCGGAGCCGGTCGATCCGCTTAATTCCCAGGCGGTCATTCAGCCGCCGATCGCGTCGATCCGCAGCGAGCTCGTTCGCCCGAACCGGGCGGTGCAAAGCCTCATGTACGCGGCGATCGTCGCGCGCGATTCGGCCGTGCTGCTGCCGGAGACGGATTTTCGGCGGGTTCGGCTGCTCGAAGCGCTGCTAGCGGCGATGGATGCTTACGTCGGCTTGGAGGCGGATGCGATCGCGGAAGGGTCGGCCGTCTCCCGGATCGAAACGGAACTGAAGGATCGGGTTCGGCAGACTGGCGGCAACGCCGAAGGCACGATGCGAATGATCGGACAATCCCACATCGACATCGCCTGGCTGTGGCCGATGCGGGAAACGGTCCGCAAGACGAGCCGGACGTTCTCGACGGTCGACGCGCTCATGCGGGAGTATCCGGAATTCAAATACGCGCAAAGCCAACCGCTGCTGTTCGAGTTTTTGAAGCGGCACGATCCCGAACTGTTCGAACGGGTGAAAGAACGGGTTGCCGAAGGCCGCTGGGAGCTCGTCGGGGGCATGTGGGTGGAGCCGGATTTAAACATTCCGAGCGGCGAGTCGCTCGTCCGACAAATGCTGTACGGGCAAGCGTTTTACCGGAATGAATTCGGCGTAACGTCGCGAATCGAATGGCTGCCGGATACGTTCGGGTACTGCGCTTCGCTGCCGCAAATTTTGAAGCACGGCGGGATCGAATACTTTATGACGACGAAGCTCGGCTGGAACGACACGAACGTGTTTCCGCACGATTTGTTCCATTGGGTCGGCATCGACGGCACGCCGATTTTGTCCTATTTGAACCACGGCGTCAACGAGCATACGCTGCCGAAGGATATCCACGAGCATTGGCAGTCGTACCGGCAAAAAGCGGCTCACCCCGAGCAGATGCTGCTGTACGGCCACGGCGACGGCGGCGGCGGGGTGACGCGCGAAATGCTGGAATTCATCGACCGCGCGGAGCTGATGGTCGGCCAGCCGGAAAGCCGTTACGGAACGGCGGCGGCGTTTTTCGCGGGAATCGCGGAACGCGCGCCGAAGCTGCCCGAATGGCGCGGCGACCTGTATCTGGAGCTGCATCGCGGGACCTATACGACGCATGCGCGGAACAAGCGAAGCAACCGCAAGGCGGAGTCGCTGTACCGCGAGGCGGAGCTGTGGCAGTCGCTGGCGCTGCCGCGGCTTTCGGCCGAGCGGGATCTGGAGCTGCGCGGGCTGCTGCATGACGGCTGGAAGCTGATTTTGCAAAACCAGTTCCACGATATTATTCCGGGTTCGGCGATTACGGAGACGTACGAGACTTCGGAAAAGGAATACAAGGACGTATTCGAAAAGGGCCGCGCGGCGTGCGACACCGTTCTGGCCGCGCTGGCCGGACGGACGGATGCGGCGTCGCCGGAGCAGCCGGTCATTCGCGGGGATGGCGGCAGGTCGTTCGTCGTGTTCAACAGCCTCGGCTGGGAACGCGACATCGTCGTCGAGCTGCCAGCGGCAACGGCAGGCATTCGGCGCGGCGAACGAGCCGGGATCGCGGCATACGACGCGGATGGCCGCATGCTTGCCGCGGACGTTATGGCAACGTCCGGGCCGAACGGGGCGGACTCCGGCGGCATCGACGGCGTCGTTTCGGGCTCGGCGGATTCCGAAGGCCGCGAGTGCCGCGTTTCGATCCGAGTTCCCGCCGTTCCGGCGTTCGGCTGCAAGACGATCTGGCTGCGCCCGGCAAGCTCCGCCGCGGATTCGGCCGAGCGGGAAGCAAACGCTTCGGTCGGCGGCCTGGCGGGTGCGCCGTCCGAGCCGTCCGGGCTGGGCGTGGCTGTAGTGCCGGACGAAATCAAAGAGTGGAAAGAACCGGAAAGGTTGCAAGGGCTGGAAGGTCCGGAAGGTCCGGAAGGTCCGGAAGGTCCGGAAGGTCCGGAAGGTCCGGAAGAACTGGGAGACGCTTGGGAGACGGGGCGCTACAAGCTCGTCTTTAACGAACGCGGGGAAATCGCGAGCCTTTACGACAAGGAAGCCGGCCGCGAGATCGTCAAGCCGGGCGAAGCGGCCAACCGGTTCCATTTCTATCACGACCGTCCGACGCTTTGGGATGCCTGGGACATCGATGACCGATACGAACTTCAGCCGGCGGGAGACGCGGTGCTGCTGGAAAAGCGCGTCATGCTCCGGGGGAAAGTCAAGGACGTGCTTCGCTTCCGCTGGAAGCTGCACCGATCCGAAATCCGGCAGGACCTGATTTTGTACCATGGAGACAAGCGGATCGACTTCCGGACGGAAGTCGACTGGAACGAGGCGCACAAGCTGCTTAAGGTCGGCTTTCCGATCGATGTCGTGACCGACAAGGCGACGTACGAAATTCCGTTCGGGGCGCTGGAGCGGCCGACCCATCGCAATACGAGCTGGGAGCAGGCGCAGTTCGAGGTGTGCGGCCACCGGTTCGCCGACGTCTCCGAAGCGGGTTATGGCGTCAGCCTGCTGAACGATTGCAAATACGGCTACGACATTCAAGGCTCGACGATCCGTCTGTCGCTGCTGCGCGCGCCGAAATGGCCGGACGACACCGCGGATCTCGGCAAGCACGAGTTCACGTATTCGCTCTACCCGCACGAAGGCGACTGGCGCGGGGCGCACACGGTTCGCAAGGCGGCGGAGCTGAACGCGGCGGCCGCATGCGTCGAGGGCGGGCCGGTGCCCGGATCGTTCGCGCTGCCGGGCGCGGCCTCGTTCATTCGCTTCCAGGCAAACCATGTCGTGCTCGACACGGTCAAACCGTCGGAAGACGGCGGCGGCATTATCCTCCGACTGTACGAATCCGCCGGAGGCCGCGAACGGGTAACGATCGGTTGGCCGCAGCCGGTCCGCAAAGCGTTCGTGTCCAACGCGCTCGAGGACGAGCTGAAGGAGCTGGCGTTGACGGACGGAGCCATCGAGCTCGCTTTCCGTCCGTTCGAGATCAAGACGGTGAAGCTGGCTGCGGGAGTGTAACCTTCCCGGCTCGCGCTCCCGCCGGGCAGGGGCCAACCGCCGCATCCGCGGTTCCGGCGCTCCGCTGCCGAATCGCTTTGAATTAACGGCCGCAAGGCGACGTTAATCGGCCCGGGGACGCGGCCTGCAGGCGAATAACGGCGTCAACGTGCCGTTAATCGGCCCGGCGACGCGGCCCACCGGCAAATATCGGCCGAGAGGACCTGCCGATTGTCAGGTCCGAGGCAGTCGCAATGACACAGGACATGCGAACGATGCCGTTCGCTTGAAAGCTTGAAATCAACATCCGCATGGCGCCGCAAGCAAAGGTCGCTCTCCCTTCGCCCGAAAGGCCGAGGAGGGGCGGCCGCTTGTCCCGGCGCGGAACAGAACGAAACGATAAAGGAGCCTACCCGAACATGGAACAATTCAGACTCCCGAAAATTCCGATCCCCAAGCTCGAGCTGCCGCAAGCGGTACAGGCGGTGCTCGCCGAAGCCGAAGAAAAACTGGCGCATCGGCCCAAACTGCTGAAGCTGTTCAAAAACTGCTTCCCGAACACGCTGGAAACGACGACGAAGCTGCTGGACGACGGCACGACGTTCGTCATCACCGGCGATATTCCGGCCTCGTGGCTGCGCGATTCGGTCGAGCAGGTCGTTCATTACGTGCCTTTGGCCAAGAACGATCCGGATTTGCAGCGCATTATCGCCGGCCTGATCAAGCGGCATGTCGCCTACATTCAAATCGATCCGTACGCGAATGCGTTCAACGAATCGGCCAACGACTGGCACTGGAACACGACGGACGAAACCGAAATGTCGCCGTGGGTGTGGGAGCGCAAGTTCGAAATCGACTCGCTCTGCTTCTCGGTGCGGCTCGCCTACTTATATTGGAAGGAAACGGAGCGAACGGACATTTTCGACGCCGGCTTCAAAGCCGCGATGCGAACGATTTACGAGCTGTTTAAAACCGAGCAGCGGCACTTCGAGCTGTCGCCGTACCGTTTTACCCGCAACAACGGCATTCCGACCGACTCGCTGCGCAACAACGGGCTCGGCATGCCGGTCAACTATACGGGAATGGTGTGGTCGGGCTTCCGTTCGAGCGACGACGCGTGCGATTTCCACTACAACATTCCGGGCAACATGTTCGCGGTCGTCGCCTTGCGCCATATGCAGGAGTTTGCCGAGTGGGTGTTCCGCGATCTTGAATTCCTTCGCGAGCTGAAGGAGCTGGAGCAGGACATCGACCACGGGATCCGGCTGTACGGCATTTACCGGCATCCCGAATTCGGCCCGATCTACGCGTACGAAACCGACGGCTACGGCAATTACTGCCTGATGGACGACGCCGGCACGCCGGGGCTGATGTCCATTCCGTACCTCGGATACGTGTCCGCGGACGATCCGATCTATCAAAATACGCGCCGCTTCGCCCTGAGCAAGGAAAATCCGTTCTATTACGAAGGCGCGGCCGCAAAAGGCATCGGAAGCCCCCATACGCCGCCGGACTACATTTGGCATATGGCGCTGTCGATGCAGGGGCTGACGGCGACGACAGCCGAGGAAAAGCTGGAGATGATCGCGATGCTGGAGGCGACCGACGCGGATACCGGCTTCATGCACGAAGGGTTCCACGCCGACGATCCGAACGTGTTTACCCGCTCGTGGTTCGCCTGGTCCAACAGCCTGTTCTCGCAGCTCGTGTATAAAGCGATGAAGGACGGTTTGCTATGAGCCTTGAATCCGTCGTATCGAGTTTGCCGGCCCGAGTCGTTATTTTGTTCGATCCCGGCTTTCCGTCAAGCGGCGCCTGGACGGAGGCCGAAGCCGTGCAGCTCGGCGAATTCGGCAGCGTCGTCGCCGCGGGCGAACTGGCGCAGGCGCTTGACGCTCTCGGGGAGGGCGGCGTTTTCGTCAACCTGCACGCTCCGTTTTTTCCGAAGGACGCCTGGCCATCGATTCTGGGCTTTGCTCGGCGCGGCGGCGGCCTCGTCAGCGTAGGGGGCGCGCCGTTCAAGCGCCCGGTCCGTCTGCAAGAGGGACGGTGGATCGCGGAACCCGAGCAAACCGGCTACCATCAGCAGCTGCATATTCACGAAGCGCTGCGAGTTGACGGGGAAATCGTCGCAACCTGCGTCTCGAGCGAGTGCATTCCGCTGCTGCGGGGCGACGAGGGGCTGGTGCCGCTCAAGGAAGCGTGGAACCTGGTGCCGCACGTGACGAAAAGCAGCGACCACCCCGACCAGATGGGCTCGGGAGGCCCGATGGACACCCGGATTTATCCGCTGCTGAAAGGCATTTCCGCGGACGGGCGCGAGCGTTCGGCTCCGGCCGTCCTCTGGGAAAACGTCGGCGGCCCCTTCAAGGGAAGCCGCTGGCTGTTCGTCGGCCAGCCGCTTCCGGCGGGGGCGGAAAGCGTCAAGGCGCTCAAGCGGTGGACGGCGTTCGCGGCCCGCGGCGCGACGGAGCTGTGGCTGAAGCCCAACTACGCGTCCTATTCGGCGGGCGAGCGCGCCGCGCTGACGCTGCAAACGCAGCGGCTGGGCGGACCGCTTCCGCGCGCGGAGCGGGAGACGTGGCGCTTCGAGCTGACGGTGCGGCGCGAAGGAGCCGCCGAACCGGAATGGACGCAGAGCCTTGAAGCGGACGTCACCGGCGAGTTGAACTTCATCCGTCTGACTCTGCCGTTCGAGATCGGGGCCGGTCTTTACCGCGTCGCGTGCGAGGCGACGTCGCCGTCCGGCGAACGCCGCGTTCTGCGCCAGGCGTTCTGGGGACACGACGCCGCGCTGCTGGCGCAAGGGAAGCCGATCCAGGCCGGGCGCGATTATTTCGTCCAGGACGGGGTTCCGCTGCCGGTCGTGGGCATGACGTACATGACGAGCGACGTGGCGCGCAAATTTTTGCAGCTTCCGAACGCGGACGTCTGGGACCGGGACATGGCGCAAATGAAAAAAGCGGGCATCAACTGGATCCGCACCGGCATCTGGACGGCTTACCGCCACATCATGCTGGCCGACGGCCACGCCTCCGAGGAAGCGCTGCGCGCGATCGATGCGTTCCTGCTGACCGCGGCGAGGCACGAGCTGCACGTAACGTTTACGTTTTTCTCGTTTACGCCGGAGACGTGGGAAGGAACGAATCCGTATCTAGACCCGCGCAGCGTCGAGGCGCAAAAGCGGTTTATCCGTTCGATCGTCTCGCGCCACGCGGCCACGACGCACGTCGACTGGGATTTGATCAACGAGCCGTCGATGTTCGATCCGCCGCGTATTTTCTCCGACGGTCCACGTTCGGCGCGGGATCCGTTCGAGCGCAAGGCGTTCGGCGAATGGCTTGAGAGGCGGCACGGTTCGATTGCGGCGCTGCAGGAAAAATGGAACATGACGCCGGAGCAGCTTCCGGATTTCGCGTCGGCCGTACCGCCGGAGGCCGAAGAGATCAACTTCAGCGTGCAGGACATCCATTCCGGCAAAAAAGGCACCCGCTGGCTCGATTACTGCCTGTTCTCGATGGACATGCACAACCGGTGGGCGTCGGAACTGCGCGGCGCGATTCGGGAGCTCTGCCCCGACCACCTGGTGACCGTCGGCCAGGACGAAGCGCTCGGAGCCCAGCGTCCGTCTCCGTTTTTCTACGGGGAAGCGGTCGACTATACGACGGTCCACTCCTGGTGGCTGAACGACGATCTGCTGTGGGACGGCATTTTCGCGAAGACGGCGGACAAGCCGAATCTCGTGCAGGAAACCGGCATCATGTACGTGGAAAAGCCGGACGGTCGGGCCAAGCGAACGGAAGCGGAGCTGCGCAATTTGCTGGAGCGCAAATACGCCTATGCGTTCGCGACGGGCGGCTCCGGGGCGATTCAATGGATCTGGAACACGAATTTTTATATGGACAATGCGAACGAGTCGCATATCGGCGCGCTGCGCGCGGACGGAACGGAAAAGCCGGAGGCGGACGTTTCGTACGATTTCGGCCGGTTCATGGGCGGCATCCGCCCGCTGTTCGCGGGCCGCAAGCTGGAGGAGATCGCGGTCGTCTTCCCGTATTCGAACGACTTTTCCAACCGCAAGCTTGCTTACGATGCCACGACGCGGGCGACGCGCTCGCTCGCATACGAGCTGAAGCTGCCGTTCCGCGGCGCTTCCGAATATCATCTGGACGATCTGGCCGCAAATCCGGCCAAGCTCATCGTCTTGCCCAGTCCGCATAATATGGACGACGAAGCGCTCGCGAAGCTGTTGCGCATCGTCGGCGAAACCGGAGCGACGCTGCTCGCGACCGGGCCGCTCGGGCTGGACGCGTACTGGCGGGATTCCGCGCGGCTGGACGACCTGCTCGGCGCGGCCGAGTCCGGCAACGTGACGCGGGAAGAGCGGCTCGTCTTGAGCGGGAAGTGTCTGCCGGTTTCGTTCGGCCGCCGGCGGATCGCCGAGCTGGTCAAGGAAACGCGGCCGACGGCGGACGGAAGCGGCGCGGGCGCGGACGAATTGCGGGAGGTTGCCGTCGGAAGCGGGAAGCTCATCTGGTGCCCGCTGCCGGTCGAGCTGAACGACCGGGTCGAAACGGTTGCCGAGCTGTACCGGCACGCCGCCGAAGCGGCCGGAATCGCCGCGCCGCTCGAATGGCGCAAAGGCGGAGACGAGCCGGGCGTTTACGGGCGAAAGCTGAGTTTCGAGCAGGGCCATCTGTTCGTTTTCGTATCCGAAGCCGCCTGGGACGCCGAGATCGAAATCGGGGATCGGGACGCCGGCGCCGCGTATGCGTTCAAGCTGGAGAAGGAACGCTCGGTGCTGTTCGCGACGGATCGGACCGGCCGGGTGACCGCCGTCTATCGCCCCGAAGAAGTGGAAATTCGCACGCTCGATTTTTGACCGCATGGAAGGAGACGACAAGATGAGCCCCAAAAAAACGGCGCACATCATCTCCCACACCCACTGGGACAGGGAGTGGTACTTGCCCTACGAGAAGCATCACGTCCGGCTCGTCGAGCTGATCGACGTCCTGCTGGATAAGCTGGACCGGGACCCGGGGTACCGGAGTTTTTATCTCGACGGCCAGACGATTATTTTGGAGGATTACCTGCAGGTTCGTCCGGAGCAAAAGGAACGGCTGGAGGCTTACATCCGCGAAGGGCGGCTCATTATCGGGCCGTGGTACATTTTGCAGGATGCGTTCCTGACAAGCGGCGAAGCCAACGTCCGCAATATGCAGATCGGCCACCAGGACGCGCGGCGCTACGGCCAGCCGGCCAAAATCGGCTATTACCCGGACACGTTCGGCCTGACGGGACAGACGCCCCAGCTGATGCGGCAGGCGGGAATCGGCAACGTGTTTTTCGGGCGCGGCGTCAAGCCGACGGGCTTCAACAACACCGTGTCCGACGGCGGCTACGAGTCTTCGTTTTCCGAATTGCTGTGGGTCGGCCCGGACGGCTCGAAGGTGCTCGGCATTTTGTTCGCGAACTGGTATTCGAACGGCAACGAGGTGCCCGCGGACGAGGCGGAAGCGAAAGCGTACTGGGAGCGCAAGCTGGCGGATGCGGAAAAGTACGCGTCCACCGGCGAGCTGCTGTTCATGAACGGCTGCGATCATCAGCCGATCCAGCTCGATCTGCCGGAGGCGATCGAAACGGCGAAGCGGCTGTACCCGGACGTGGAATTCGTTCATTCGAATTTTCCCGATTATGTCCGGGCGCTCGAAGGCTCGATCGATCGGGAGCTGTCTTCGGTGCACGGCGAGCTGCGCAGCCAGCGCACGGACGGCTGGGGGACGCTCGTCAATACCGCGTCGGCGCGCGTATATCTGAAGCAAATGAATCAGCTGGGCCAGGCGATGCTGGAAAAAGTGGCGGAGCCGCTGGCGACGATCGCGTCCCTGCACGGGGCGAGCTATCCGCACCACCTGTTCACGTACGCGTGGAAAACGCTGATGCAGAACCATCCGCACGACAGCATTTGCGGCTGCAGCGTCGACGAGGTGCACCGCGAAATGGTAACCCGCTTCGACAAAAGCCGCCACGTCGCGGAAAGCATCGCCGACGCCAGCGCTTCCGCGATCGCGGACCGGATCGACACGTCCGGCTTCGCCCGCTTCGGCGCGGAGGCGCGGCCCGTCGTCGCGTTCAATACGACGGGAACGGCGCGCACGGGCGTCGTCACGATCGAGCTCGACGCGGAGCGGCTGTACTTCCGCGAAGGCTATACGCTCGAGGAAGCGGCCGAGCGCATGAAGGCGGTCGACCTGTCCGGCCGGGCGCTTGTCGACGCGGACGGCGCGGCGGTCGCCTGCACCGTCCGGGATCTCGGCTTGCAGTTCGGCTACGATTTGCCGGACGACAAGTTCCGGCAGCCGTATTTTTGCCGGCGGGTGGCGCTCACGTTCGAGGCGGCCGACGTTCCCGCGCTCGGCTGGAAAACGTACGCATGGCTGCGCCCGTCGTCCGGCGCTTCATCGGCCGCCGCTGGAACCGGGGCGCCGGCATCGCTCGTTTCCGGTGAACGCGTGCTCGAAAACGGCTTCCTGAAAGCCGAAGTTTCGGACGACGGCTCGTTTGCGCTGACCGACAAAACGACGGGCCGCGTCTTCCGCGATCTCGGCGTTTACGAGGATGTCGGCGATATCGGCAACGAGTACATGTTCAAACAGCCGGACGGAGTGCCGGCGCAAACGACGAAGGGGCTGCCGGCCCGCATTTCCGTCGTCGAAAATACGGAATATCGCGCGCGCATTGAAATCGTCCACGACTGGGACATTCCGGCTTCGGCGGACGAGCGGCTGGAGGCGGAGCAGCGGGAGCTGGTGTACTATCCGCACCGCAAAAGCGGCCGCTCGAAGGAGACGGTGCGGCTGTCGATCCGCACGGTCCTTACGCTCGAGCGGTCGGCGAAGGGGCTGGAAATCGAATCCTCCCTCGACAATCGCGCAAAGGACCATCGCGTCCGGATGCTGTTTCCGACGGACCTTGCGGCGGCGTTGCATCGCGCGGACTCGATGTTCGAGGTGGCGGTCCGGGACAACGTTCCGGCGCCGGAGTGGGAAAATCCGAGTTATACCCAGCACCAGCAGGCGTTCGCGGATGTCGCGGAGAGCGGCGCCGGCCTTACGGTGGCCAACCTCGGCCTGAACGAATACGAGGTTTTGCGCGACGGCCGCAACACGATCGCGGTGACCTTGCTGCGCTCGGTCGGCGAGCTGGGCGACTGGGGCCTGTTCCCGACGCCGGAGGCGCAATGCCTCGGCAAGCATATGGCACGGCTTATGCTCATTCCGCACGACGGGGACGGCGTCGCCTCCGGCGCATACGAGCGTGCATACCAGTTCCAGGTGCCGTGGACGGTTCGCCAAACCGGGTTGCACGAAGGCGCCGTCGCGCCTGTGTACGAGCCGCTGCGCTGGTCGGGCGACAAGCTGGCGTTTTCCTCGCTCAAGCTTAGCGAGGCGACGGGAGACGTTATGCTGCGCTGGTACAACCTGAGCGGCGAAGCGGAATCGCTTGAATTGAACGCGAATATCCCGGTTGCGGAAGCTTACAAGAGCAATATTTTGGAGGAGCGCGTCCAACCGCTCGAGACGGATAAGCCGGGCAAGCTGCAGCTCGCCGTCGGCGGTTGCGAGATCGTGACGATCGGACTTGGCGTCCAACGAAGCGAGCAGTAAAAAAAGATACGGCAGATCGAGGCGTTGCGCCTTGGTCTGCCGTTTTTTGCTCGGGACGGTCGGCGCGTCGAAAAACTAGTTGCCGGGCAGCCGGATGCCGCGCCAGCCCCTGACATCGCATTGGCCAAATTCATTGTCGCCCGCAGCCGCTACCGTGCCGTCCGATTTAAGGCCGAGCGTATGAGCGCAACCCGCCGCAACCGCCGCCATTTCGCTCCAGTCGTTTACATTGCATTGGCCAGATTCATTATTGCCCGCAGCCACCAAAGTGCCGTCAGATTTAAGCCCGACGGTATGACGACGCCCCGCCGCTATGGTGTTTTTCGGCCACCGTTTCACTTTAAGCGACGCTTCTTCTTTCGGTGAAAGGCAATCTTTCATGTTACCTCCTTAAAGGCAAGACCTATTTTTTGTAATTAAACCGGCCTTTGCAATGTGTCCGCGGAAGAGATTTTCGAAACGTCTTCTATTCCTACATCCTACCAGAAAAGGCGTGACGATTTAACGCACTGCCGAAAGCGGCCATAACGAAACCGCCGGAAACCCGCAATCCGGCGGCTGTTCGGAGCGAAAGGGCTAGCTGCGCTTGTCGGCGTCAAAACGGAACCTTGAACGTCTTCTTCGTGAGCGGATACAGCAGCTTGACGCCGCTCGGCGTCATCGTATCCAGCAGCAAGTGCGAAACGTAGCCCGCGACCGCGAAGTTGGTCAGCCCCTGGATGCCCAGCTCATTCTCGAAGGCGCGCCCGATAAAGCCCCAGGCGACGACCGCCCAGACGGTGTGCGTCAGCCCCCGGTGATTCAACCAGGGCGCCCAGGCGACGAAGACGCCCAGTCCCATCATCCCGTATAGATAATCGTTCCATCCCGAATAGACGAGTCCGACTCCGATCAGGCTGACGAGCAGATTGCGCATGAAGCCCTGCTTCATCAGCAGGCCCAGGAGCAGCGCGGCGACCGCGGCGGCCGCGGGCTTCGGATATAGGACGCCCCAGGCGAAATAAGACCAGGCAAAGTAACCGACGGCCGCGGCCCCTCCCCACAAGGCGCATTCGCGGATAAAGCCGGTCGCTTTGCCGAGCTTGGCGCTCAGCAGGTTGTTGCCGTCGAGATCGGCGGCAAGCGCGGAAAACGCGGATACGGCGACGTAAAGCAGGGCGTCTTCCGGCCGGAACGGGTAGACGAGCGATGCCGCGAGTCCGATGCCGGCGCCGACGGCGAGATGAGTCGAACCTTTCATAATGCCTCCAAAAACGAACCAATGTTGTTAAAAGATGAATGAGAACGTTTGTTTGCTTTGTCATTATACATGCGTTTCCGGGAAAAGGCAATCTTCGCGTCCGGCGGCCATGACATGCCGCCGCGCGGCTTGCGCCGCAATCGCTCCCCGGCATGCATTGTGCTTCCGACGGGAGTCTTGTATTCTGAAAGGGAAAGGGGAGAGCGCGCATGAAGAAAAAGTGGAACAAGTTGTAACGCCGGGCCCGAACCTTCGTTTTTGCGGCTCGCATCCGTGGACCTCCGAATCGCCTTCTAACGCCCGAAAAAATAAAAACGGAGGTTGAATCGAAAATGCGAACGGAAAACGAAATGCTGGACCTGATCCTCGATTATGCCAAAAGCGACGAGCGCGTCCGTGCCGTGACGATGGAAGGATCGCGGACGAACCCGAACGCGCCCCGGGACCTTTTCCAGGACTACGATATTTCCTACCACGTGACGGAGATGGAATCCTACTTGCGGAACCCCGGCTGGATCGACGTTTTCGGGGAGCGGATCATTTTGCAGATGCCCGAGGATATGTGCATGTTTCCCCCGGAGCTCGGCGCGCGGTTTTCTTACCTGATGCTGTTCGCCGACGGCAACCGGATCGACCTGACGCTCATTCCCGTCGAAGAGGTCGAAGCCTACTGCAAGGAAGACAAGCTGATGAAAGTGCTGCTCGACAAGGACGGACGGTTTCCCGAGCTTCCGGCTCCGACCGACGAAGACTATTGGGTCAAACGTCCGACCGCCGAATGGTTCGCCGATTGCTGCAACGAGTTTTGGTGGGTGTCGACCTATGTGGCCAAAGGCTTATGGCGCAAAGAGATGCTGTACGCGCAGGAGCATTTGAACCGTTACGTCCGGCCGATGCTAATCAAAATGCTGGAATGGCAAGCGGGCATCGGAACGGGATTCGCCGTCAGCGCGGGCAAAAACGGAAAATATTTGGAAAACTATTTGCCCGAGCCCAGCTGGCGGACACTGATGGCCACCTATGCGGACGGCAGCTACGAGAGCGTCTGGAACGCGCTCTTTGCCGCGGGCGAGCTGTTTCGCCGGACGGCGGTCCACGTCGCGGGGGATCTGGGCTTCGAGTATCCCGAGGAGGACGACCGGCGCGTAACCGCCTATTTGAAGCGCGTCCGGCAGTTGCCGCCGAACGCCCGCGATTTTGATGTTCCCGGATGAAAGGAGCGGCGCGATGAATTTGACGATGAAGCCGGAAGAAGCGATCGAAGTGCTGGAGCGTACGCCGCCGACGCTTGAAGCTTTTTTGTCCGGATTATCGGACGGCTGGCTGGAGTGCAACGAAGGCGTAGGAACGTGGAACGTCTCCGAAGTGATCGGCCATCTGATCGAAGCGGAAAAAACGAACTGGATGCCGCGGCTGGAATGGATCGTGAGGGAAGGGGATCGCAAGCCGTTTCCTCCGTTCGACCGGTTCGCCCACTTGAAGGAAGACGCCAACCGGCCGATCGGGGAGAAACTGGCGGAGCTGAAAGCGATTCGGGCGCAAAATATCGCCAAGCTCAAATCGCTGGCCGATCCCGGTTTGCGACTCGAATTAACCGGCATGCATCCCGAGTTCGGCCCCGTGAAGCTGCGGGAGCTTCTCTCCGCGTGGGTCGTTCACGATTTGACGCATATCGCGCAGATCGTTCGGGTGATGGCGGAACGATACCGGGCCGACGTCGGGCCCTGGCAGGCGTATTTGGGCATTTTGAAAAAATAGAGCCGTCCGGGCGATCGGACGAATCGCGCGGCTGCCGGCAGAGGACCGGCTCGAACGGCGGAGCGAATCCGCCGTCCGGGCCGGTTTTTCGTTCGATGGGCCCGCTCACGCGCAAAGAGGCGAATCCGCAAGCGGCCAGGGTACAATTTTTTGTCCGGCACCCATTTGTTTCGGCGCGCGGCCGGTCCGGCCCGTTCTCTTGACCGCGGAGGGAGGGAACGGTACGATTAGAGCGAATTAAAATGTAAGCGATTGCACGAAGGCTGCGCGAATCCGCCGCATTCGCTTGCGCTCGGTAAACGGGGGGATAGGCCGATGATCTACGCGAAACCGGTCGTGGCGATCGGGAAAGGGAGAGTGTTCGCCAAGTTTTTGCTTTCCTATTTTTTCATCCTCGTCATTCCGCTGTCGATCGGGTTGTACGCTTACGAAAGAACGATCGAAGTGCTGCGGGAGGACGCGGTCACCTTGAATGCGGCCGTGCTTCAGCAAAGCGAGCAAAACATGAACCAGCTGCTGCTGGAGATTCGCGACGTCGTTTCGCTCGTCTCGCTCAACACCGACATGCTCATGCTGATGTCGAACGCGGGGCCGGAATGGTCTGCCGATACGATTTACCGTTTTTCCCAGCTGAAAAACGAGCTGAGCAAGCTGTCGACGAATAAATATTTTTCGGACGTTTTCGTCTATATGCGAAAAAGCGGGTCGGTCGTATCCAAAGACTACGTGGAGCGCGCGGCCGAGCACCCGATGCGGATCGGCGCCGAGCCGCTCGGGTTGTGGCTGGAACGGACGCTTCGGGAGGGGGACGTCAACCGGTACGCGCGCCTGGAAAACGTGGCCGGCCTGCGTGCGGACGGCAATTACATCGCGTACGTAGGGGCGCTGCCGCCCGGCTACAGCAGCCGCATCGACGGCGCGGTCGTCATTCTCATGGAGGAGAAGACGGTCGCCTCCATGTTCAGCCGGCTGCTTGTTCAGCCCGGATCGTTCGCCTACATCGTGGACGAGGAAAACCGGCTCATCGCCTCGGCAAGCCGGGGGACCGGACCCGTTCGGCCGGTGGCTTTCGAAGCGGAGGACCGGGCGCGGTATCAATTCCTTAAAATGAACGGCCAAAACATGTTCGTCAGCAACACGCGTTCCGCGACGAACGGGTGGACGTACGCGGCGGGCGTTCCGGCCGAAACCGTCCTGTCCAAGGCGGACTACATCAAGCGGATCAATCTCGTCGTTCTGCTTCTGGCCGGAAGCGCCGGCTGCGTGATCGCGCTTCTGTTCGCGTACCGGAACAGCAAGCCGATCGTGGAGCTTTTGGAATCGATCAAGGATTTCGGGGCCAGGGACAAGGAGCGGCGGCGGAAGCCGAACGAAATGGAAATGCTGAAGTCGGCCGTCAGCCAAATGAAAAACAGCCACCAGCGGCTCAACGTGCGGATGAATCGGCAGCTCCCGCTGCTGCAGGAGGCTTTTTTCGAGCGGCTGCTGAAATCGGGATTCAACAGCCGGGACGAGTTGAACGCGCGGCTGGCCGGCAGCGAGCTCGAGCTCCGCGAGGGGACGGCGCTCGCCGTCGCCGTCAAGCTTCGCGGCGGCGAATTTTCCGCGGACGAACGGGCCGATTCCGTCGCGCCGCTGCCGGAAACGAAGCGGAAAGCGCGCGCCGCGCTGGAGGAGGCGCTGGAGGGCGGCGCCTACGTTCACGATCCGGGCGGCGAGACGCTTGCCCTGATCGTGACGGCCGGCAGCGAAGGAAGGGAAGCGTTTTTGCGCGGGTGGGAGGAGCGGCTTCGGAACGTTCAAGAGCGGCTGCTGCACGAATGCGAAGCGCCGACGTCGATCGGAGTCGGCCGGACGTACGCCGGTCCGATGGACCTGTGGCGATCCTGGAACGAGGCGTGCCAGGCGCTGGATTACCAGGAGCCCGGGTTGCCGCAGCAGCTTACCCGCTATGACTCGTTCAGCCGCAACTCGAACCATTACTACTATCCGCTCGATTTGGAAACGAAGCTGATCCATACGGTCCGGTCGGGGGATACGGAGGCGCTCGCCCGCCTGTTCGAGCACTTCGAGCATCAAAATTTTCAACTGCGCCGGCTCAGTCCGATCCGCAAGAAACAGCTGCTGCAGGAGATGCGCGGCACGCTCGAAAAGCTGTCCGAACAAATCCGGTTCCGCTCGGGCTTGGAACCGATCGCGGCCGAGCCGGACGGCGTCGCCGGGGAAACGGGCGGACGGGAGGACGCCTTCGCGCAGCTGAAACAAACCTTTTTCCGGCTGTGCGAGCATCTGGAAAACCAAAAAAACGAGCGCTACCGGGAAACGTTCGAACGGATGAAAGCTTATATCGCCGCCCGCTGCAACGACAGCAATTTGAGCCTGAGCGAGCTGGCGGGCGAATTCAAGCAGTCGGAAAGCTACGTGTCGACCTTTTTCAAGGAGCAGATGGGGGCTACGTTTTCGGACTATTTGGAGCGGCTCCGCCTGGAACAGGCTTGCGGGCTGCTGCGCGATTCGGAGCTGGCGATCCGGGAGATCGCCGTCCGCGTCGGTTACGGAAGCGACAAATCGTTTCGCCGGGCGTTCAAGCGGGCGTTCGGCACGCAGCCGACGGCGTTCCGGAAAGCGCAGGAGGCCCGGCTCGAAGGATGACCGGCCCGGGCGATGGCCGGTCCGGCGGGCGGGGCCGCCGCGGAAGGCCGTCCGCGAACGAATGCGCGCCTGCGATCAAAGGTCCGGCCGCCCGCCCGGACAGCGGAAAAAAGCCAGGCGCCGCGCGGCTTCAAGGGCCGCGGCAAAAAAAAGCGTGCCCTGAAACAACTGATCCTTTACGGCGGAGAAGAAACGGGGCTAAGGTTGAAATGATAGCGCTGTCATTTTGCCTTTCCGTTTTCAGCCTGCCCTATTACATTCGAAGCAGACGCCGCGGAGATGCCGCCGCACGGCTGCCGTCAAGGAGGAGGTCGACATCGATTGAATAACGCCACCGCCCCGCCGCGCGCGCTCCGGACGGCGCCGAACGCGTTCGGCTTCGCGGGAATCGCGCGCAAAGCGAAAAAGCAAAGGCTGCTGCTGCTTCTGCTGCTGCCGGCCGTCGCTTACTTCATTTTGTTTTCATACGTCCCGATGTACGGAGTGCTGATCGCGTTCAAAAACTTCCGCCTGCAGGAAGGCCAGAGCTTTCTCGCCAACATCCTGCATTCGCCGTGGGCCGGCCCGCTGGGACTCGACCACTTTCGGGCGTTTATCGGCGGCCCGCATTTCGGCCGCTTGCTGCGGAATACGTTTTTGCTCGGCTTTTATTCGCTGCTGTTCGGGTTTCCGGTGCCGATTCTATTCGCGCTGCTGCTGAACGAGCTGAAGCGCCGTTTCTACAAAAGCTTCGTGCAAACCGTAAGCTACCTGCCGTATTTTCTGTCCATCGTCGCCGTCGTCGGCATGATGAAGGTCGCGCTGTCGCCGAGCACGGGGATCGTCAACCAGCTGCTCGCCAGGTTCGGTCTGGAACCGATCTACTTTTTCGCGATGCCCGAATGGTTTCGGTTTTTGTTCGTCGGCTCCGGCATTTGGACGGGGATGGGGATGGGTGCGGTCATCTACCTGGCCGCGCTCTCCAAAGTGGACGCCGAGCAATACGAGTCGGCCGTCATCGACGGAGCGTCGCGGCTTCGGCAAATGTGGCACATCACGCTGCCCGCGATCAAGCCGGTCGTCGTCATCACGCTCATTTTGAACATGTCGGGGGTGCTCAGCGTCGGCGCGGAAAAAATCATTTTGATGTATAACTCGCTCACCTACGAAACGGCCGACGTCTTTTCGACTTACGTGTACCGTCGCGGCTTGATCGAGCTCGATTTCAGCTTCGGCGCCGCGGTCGATCTGTTCAATGCCGCCGTCAACATCGCGTTTCTGGTCACGGCGAACGCCATTGCCCGAAAGGTGGCGGACGAAAGCCTATGGTAAAAGACGCCGGATTCGGTTCGAAGGTGCTCGACGCCGTCGTGCACCTGACGATGATCCTCGTGCTGCTCGCGACGCTGCTGCCGCTCGTGCATATCGCCGCCGTGTCGTTCAGCGATCCCGACGCGATCGTGCGCGGAAAGGTCGGCCTTCTGCCGTCCTCGTTCAGCCTGGAGGCGTATCGGACGATTCTGTTCGAAAACGCCCATATTCCGAAGGCGTTTCTGAATTCGGTCGTCATTACGGCCGTCGGCACGGCGATGAACGTCGCGTTCACGACGGCGGCCGCCTATGCGCTTGCCAAGCGGGATTTGCTGTTTCGTCCGTTTTTCATGACGATGGCGGTGCTGCCGATGTTTTTCACCGGCGGGCTCATTCCGCAGTTTTTGCTCGTCAAGTCGCTCGGCATGATGAACACGGTGTGGGCGGTCACCGTCCCCGCGCTCATCAGCTCCTGGTGGCTGATCATTATGATCTCGTTTTTCCGCCATTTCCCGGCGGAGCTGGAGGAGGCCGCGAAGCTGGACGGCTGCGGCGAATGGCAGTCGCTGCTGCGGATCGTGCTGCCCTTGTCGATGGCGGGCGTCGCGACGATCGCGCTTTTTTACGCGGTGTCGCACTGGAACTCCTATTTTTCCGCCATGCTTTACTTCCGCAGCTACGACAAATACCCGCTGCAGCTTATTTTAAGGGAGATCGTTTTGCAAAACACGCTCGCCGAACAGCTTGCCGCGCAGGGCAACGCAGCGCTCGCCGAGGATTACGGGACCAGGCTGACGCCGGAGAGCGTGCAGTACGCCACATTGATCGTTTCGATCGTGCCGATGCTGGCCGTTTACCCTTTTATCCAAAAGTATTTCGTCAAAGGGATGATGATCGGCTCGCTCAAAGGCTAGATCGGCTTTTTCGCCGTCCCGGGAGCCGGCGTTGCTTTTCTGGAGCGCCGGGGCTTGGAACGGCATCATTCGATGCGGGGGGATGAAGAAAATGACCGTACGCAAATGACCCGGGGCGCGCTTGCGGGCACGCTTATGCTTTCGACTTTCATGGCCGGATGCGCCGGCTCGAACGACGCGGGCAAGCCGGCGGATTCCGGGAGCGCGGCTCCAGGATCGTCCGCGCCGGCCGCGATCGAAATTTCGGTAACCGGCATGCCGAAATACGCGCCGAACGAAATCCCGAACGAGTACGTGAAGCAGGTCGAGGAACGGTTCGGCATGGACTGGGACTTCGAAGCGATTCCGCTTTCGGCCGGCCTGGAAAAATACAACGTCATGTTCGCTTCCGGCGAATATCCGGAATTCATT
Source organism: Cohnella algarum (assembly GCF_016937515.1). Classification (NCBI taxonomy): domain Bacteria; kingdom Bacillati; phylum Bacillota; class Bacilli; order Caryophanales; family Paenibacillaceae; genus Cohnella; species Cohnella algarum. The sequence goes on along the minus strand of NZ_JAFHKM010000002.1, from coordinate 5,221,350 downwards.
CCGAACATGAACAGCCCGTCCAGCGTCAAAAAGTGGGCGTCGGCCGGCTACCTGCTGCCGATCGGCGATTACATCGACAAGCTGCCGAATTACCGGAAGCTGTTCACGGACGAGGATTGGGCGATGATGCTCGATTTCGCCGGCACGGACGGGAAGCTTTACATGCTGCCGAGCCTGGCGACGAACGATCCGATGACGTGGATTTTCCGCAAGGACGCTTTCGACCGGGCGGGCATCGCGGAGTTTCCGAAGACGCTCGATGAGCTGCGCGAAGCGCTGCGGAAGCTGAAGGAGGCGTACCCGGAATCGGTCGGCATCGGCGTGCGCGGCGGGACCGGCACCTCGGGCATCCAAAATTTGATGAACGGCTTCCGCCAGTCGTTCCGCAATCCGAACAACGCGCAGACGCGGGGCTTCTGGAACGACCCGGACGCGGGCGGCGCGGTCGTCTGGAACATGGCGACGGATAAGCACCGGAGCATGCTCGCCTATTTGGCCGGCCTTTACAAGGAAGGCTTGATCGAAAAAGAGTTCGCGACGTTGACGCAGGACCAGTGGGTGACGAAGCGGCTAGCCGGCAAAGTGCTGCTCGATTTCCAATGGGCGAGCCATACCGTCGATCCTGCGTACGCGCTGACGGACATTCCCGGCGGCCGGTGGGAATATACTCGCGCGCTGCCGACGGCGGGCGACTTGCCCGCGCTCGAGTTCAAGCCGGCCAACTTCGCGCTGTTCGGGCCGATCTTCAGCAGCAAGCTGGCCGATCAGCCGGAGAAGCTCGACAAGCTGTTCGAATATATCGAATGGAGCGCGACGCCGGAAGGGCAGCTGTTCCACCATATGGGCATCGAGAACGTTACCTATGAGCGCAAGGACGGCAATATCGTTTACAAGGAAGGGTTGAACCGGCAAAAGGTCGCGGAGGAATACGGGTTCGACTGGTTTATCAAGCAAAGCGAAGAGGTGCTGAAATCCGACGCGACGTTCGCCAAAAAGCAGGAAGCGATGAACGAACTGGCCGGCATCTACAACGTCGATCCGAAAAGCGCTCCGCTGAGCGAGGAAGAGCAGCAAGTCGTCAATACGACGATGAGCGCGCTGGAGGATATCGCCTACCAGTTCGCCACGAAAGCCGTCATGGGCATCGTCGACGTCGCGAAGGACGCCGAATGGAACCGGTATTTGAGCGATCTGGAAAAGTCGGGTCTTCGGGAAGCGACGGAAATTTTCCAAAAATATTTGCAGGAATAGACCCAACCGAGCGTCAGGGGGAATCGTACCGTCATGAAAACCGTTCATTTGTCCGTCTCGGAAACGGCGGGAAAAAGAGAGCGCTTCGGCGCGGAGCTGCTGAAGCGCTCGCTGCAAGGAATCGGCTGCGAGGTCCGGGAGCACGGCTCGTGGACGCTCGCGGCGTACCGCGGCATTCCGGGGCCGAAAATCGTCGTCGGCGTCCGCGGGGAGCATCCGTTTCTCCGCGAGCTGGAGGAAAGCGACGTGCTGCTGTACCATACCGATCCGCCGGGCGCCGAAGGGTTTTATCTCGCTTCCTTGCCCGGCGAGCTGATCGCGGTCGCGGGAGGCGGCGATACCGGCGCGCTCTACGGCTGCCAGGAGCTGGCCGACCGGATCGGGCAGGCGGGCCAGCTTCCGCGCAATCTCGCGTACGGAGACGGTCCGGCCATGAAGCTGCGCGGCCCCGTCGTGCCTTTGCAACTGACGAAGCTGGAGCCGCCCCGGCAAACGTACGAGTACCCGATCACGCCCGGCCGGTTTCCGTGGTTTTACGACCGGGGGATGTGGCTCGCCTATTTGGACCGGCTGTTCGAGTATCGCTGCAACGTCGTGTACGTCTGGTCCGGCCATCCGTTTTCCTCGCTCGTGCGGCTTGCGGAATACCCCGAAGCGCTGGAAGTGACGGAGGAGGAGTTCAGCCTGAACGCCGAGACGGTCCGCTGGCTCGCCGAAGAATGCGACCGCCGGGGCATCTGGCTCGTGCTCAAATTTTACAACATTCACATCCCGTTGCCGTTCGCGCGCCATCACGGCCTCGACCTTCATCAGCCGAAGCCGCTGCCGCTGACGAGCGACTATTACATCCGTTCCATCTCCGCCTTCATCCGCGAATACCCGAACGTCGGATTGATGGTTTGCCTGGGCGAGGCGCTGCAGGGAGCGGTTTACGGCGTCGAATGGTTCAACGAAACGATATTGGCCGGGGTTAAGGAAGGCTTAAAGTCGTTGGGGCGCAAGGAGCCTCCGCCGATCATCGTCCGGGCGCACGCCATCCCCGCGGAAAAAGTAATGGCCGAGGCGATTCCGCAATACCCGAATTTGTTCACCGAGGCGAAGTACAACGGCGAGTCCCTGACGACGTATACGCCGCGCGGCAAATGGCAGGGCGTGCACCGGCATTTGGCCTCGCTCGGCTCCGTCCACTTGTTCAACGTGCACATATTGGCGAATTTGGAGCCGTTCCGCTACGGTTCTCCCGATTTTATTCAAAAATCCGTCCAGGCGGCCAAGTACCGGCTTCACGCGAACGGTATCCATCTGTATCCGCTCTTTTTCTGGGATTGGCCGTATTCGCCGGACAAAACGAACCCGAGGCTGAAGCAGATCGACCGCGACTGGATCTGGTTTGCCGCATGGTTCCGCTACGCCTGGAATCCCGACCGCGACCCGAAGCTGGAGCGCTCGTACTGGATCGGGCGGCTGCAGGAGCGCTACGGCAGCCGCGAGGCGGGGGAAGCGATTCTGGACGCCTATGAGGAAGCGGGAGAAATCGCGCCGAAGCTGCTGCGGAGGTTCGGCATTACGGAAGGCAACCGGCAGACGATGAGCCTCGGCATGACGATGAGCCAGCTCGTCAATCCGGCCCGCTACAGCCCGTGGCGGGAGCTGTGGGAGGATCAGGCGCCGCAGGGAGAGCGGCTCGACGTCTATGACGAGCGCGAAGCGAACGGGCAGCCGCATATCGGCGAAACGCCGCCCGATATCGCGGACGCCGCCGACGAGCATGCGAAGCGGGCGCTCCGGGCGATCCGGTCTGCGGAACGGTTCGTCGAGCGCGGCCGGGACGAGTTCGGGCGGCTTGCGTCCGATATCGAGGCGATCGCCTGGATGACGCAAGCCTATACGCACAAGGTTCGCGCGGCGATTCGCATCCTGGCGTACAAGCGGCTTGCGGCCGAAGGAGGCTTCGCGAAGCATGCCGAAGCGCTGGCGGAAGCGGAGCCGGATTTCCGGCGCAGCCTGGAAGCGTACCGGAAGCTCGCCGAGCTGACGGAACGCACGTATTTGTACGCGAACAGCATGCAGACGCCGCAGCGGAAGGTGCCGTTTCCCGACGGCGAAAAATTCGGCCACTGGCGGGATTGCCTGCCGCGCTACGAGGCCGAGTACAGTACGCGAATTTCGCGGCCCGTTTGCGGGAGCTTCGGGAGGGGAAGCTGCCGAAGGCGATCGCGGACGCGGCGGGACAGGCGGCGATCGCGCCGTATCGGCAGGCGGCGTTCGAGCTTCTGTCGGCGGATGCCGAAACCTATACGCTGCGGAAGGACGAACGGCTGTTTACGGACGGCGGCGTGTTCGCGTCTTTCGTCGCGGAAGAGCTGGCCGGGCTGACCGGCATCCGGTTCTCCCGCGAGCGCGCGAGCAAGGAGGGGATGCGAATCGAGCTCGAGTTGAAGGAGCCCGCGCGCATCCTCATCGGCTACTTCCGCTCGGGCGATTCCCAGTGGCTTCAGGTGCCCAGCCTGGAAGTGAACACGCACGCCGACGCGCGCGGCGGACTCGCGCCGGTGATCGCAAACGGATTGAAGGTGTTCTTCCATCCTTCGGTCAACGTGCATGCATTTCTTTACGAGGAAGGCCGCCATGCGCTCGATTTCGGGCCGGGCGCCTATCTCGTCGCCGGCGTCATCCCGGCGGAGGAGCCGCTGTCGCCCCGGGATGCGGACGCTTCGGCCGGCGTGGACACGCTCGATTGGTTGTTCGAGCCCTAAGCGGGACAATAGTGGCAGACGATCGAATGAAAGCAGGCTTCGCGCCGTTCGAGGCCGCTTGGCTTGGGTTGCGGCTTCGCCCCGTTCGAGGCCGCTTGGCTTGGGTAGCGGCTTCACCCCGTTCGATGCCGTTCGGCTAGGGTTGCGGCTTCGGACGGGTTTCTCTTCTTGTTTGGCTAGAGGGTTTGCTGGAGGCGTAACGCGCTTCGAAGGAGGCTGATCTTTTTGACCACAATCCGATTGGATAATCCGCAAGATACGGTAGCCCCTACCCGGGGGATTCGAGCTGGTACACGCACGACCGTTTCGGCATGTTCATCCACTGGGGCCTGTACTCGCTCGGAGCGAGGCACGAGTGGATGCGTTCGCGCGAGTTTTTGAGCAACGAGCAGTACGAAACCTATTTCAAGCGCTTCGATCCCGATTTGTACGATCCCGGCTTATGGGCGCAGCTTGCCAGCGACGCGGGCATGAAATACATGGTGGCGACGGCCAAGCACCATGAAGGCTTCTGCTTGTGGGACTCGCAATTGACGGAATACAAAGCGACCCGTACGCCCGCCGGAAGGGACGTGCTGCGGCCGATGCTGGACGCCTTTCGCGAACGGGGCTTAAGGACGGGCCTTTATTATTCGCTGCTCGACTGGCACCACCCGCATTACACCGTCGACGTCAAGCACCCGCAGCGCTACGATGCCGAATTCGCGGCGCAAAGCCGCGAGCGCGACTGGCACCGATACGTAGACTACCTGCACGGACAAACGAAAGAACTGCTGACCGGGTACGGGCCGATCGACCTGATGTTCTTCGACTTTTCCATTCCGTCCGCGGAAGGCTTTGCCGGGAAGGGGAAAGACGAATGGCAGAGCGAGCGGCTCGTCGAGACGATCCGGTCGCTCCATCCCGATATTTTGCTTAACGACCGGCTGCAAATTCCGGGAGACATTACGACGCCGGAGCAGTATCAGCCGCGGGAATGGATTCAGGTGAACGGTCGCCGCGTCGTATGGGAAGCTTGCCATACGTTCAGCGGCTCGTGGGGCTATTACCGCGACGAGGAATCGTGGAAAAGCGTCGACACGCTGGTCAAAATGCTGATCGATACCGTCGCTAAAGGCGGCAACCTGCTCCTGAACGTCGGGCCTAACGGAAGGGGGGAAATCGACGAGCGAGCGGTCGACCGCCTGAAGGGGATCGGGGCCTGGATGCGGCTGCACAGCCGATCGATTTACGGCTGCACCGCCGCTCCCGAATCGCTTTATTGTCCGCCGGACTGTCGGTATACGTTCCATCCCGAGAAAAAGCGGCTGTACATTCACTTGTTCAGCTGGCCTTTCAAGCATCTGCATCTATACGGATTTGCGGGATTGGCCGAGTACGCCCAACTGCTGAACGACGCCTCGGAAATCCGGATGCTCGAGGGCGAACGGGAAATGACGATGGAGGCTGGCGCCTTTAACGAGGGAAGGAAAGCGGGAACGCTGACGCTGCAGCTGCCCGTGAAAAAACCGGCCGCCTGCGTGCCGGTCATCGAGCTGTTTTTGAAGTAGGCCGTCTCGCGCATGCTGCGTCCCGCCGCCGCCGCCCGTTATCGCTAGATGCGCTCCGGGGCGGCGTTGCGTTTTTTTCGCGACGACGGTATTCCGCTGGCTCAGTCATGTTGCGCATTGCGCGCATTAGCGCCGGTATCCCGCCCAGTATCATTCGGACAACAGAACTAATTGGAGGTGTCAAGATCCGATGCCTGGTGCGGTAATTTGAGTTCCTTGTTGTGCATCTTCTTCCGACTTTCCTATTGCTAAGCGAAGGGGATATCGACTATAGTTTGGAAGAAAAATCCAACGTTTCAAAAAGCAACCGGGGCTCATGAAACGCAACCTTCGTGTTAAGAGAGCAAGCGGGGATTCTGAAACTGGAGGGCGGTCTGAGTCAAAGGGATACCGAAGATAAGCGCCAAAAAAGGATAAGGAGCGACTGGAGGGGGCGTGGGAGATGGCGAGATTTTTTTGTCGTCGGGAGGCGTTAAAAAGCGCTGTCCGCGCCATTTGCCGGTTCTCTTGGCGTATCGGAAAGTTTAAGGTCTTCACCGTACTAAAGAGTTGTATGGAGAATTATGGGGAGAGGGGGAGCCACCCAAGCGGTAGGAAAGCGGAGGGAGCCTACGTTGGATTTCGTCCAATCAAGGGAGCGGAAAACAGGGAAACCGTGGTCTAGAGTGGAATTTATCCAATGAGGAACATGGAATTTGGGTGAAAACGCGGAAAAAAACGCGCCAGATTGGACAAAATCCAACGAAGATGACGTGTTCCGTGAAAAAACCGGTTTTGATTGGACAAAATCCAACCAAGCATCGCCGAGCGCTGCGTCATCCCGCTCAATCCCGCTCAATCCCGCTCAATCCCGCTCAATCCCGCTCAACCCCGCTCAACCCCGCTCAATCCCGCTCAACCCCGCCCAACCCCGCCCAAGGAAGTCCGTCTTTTCGAGGACGACGTAAGGCGCTTTACTTGCGCGGCGATTGCCCGAACCGCTGTCATCTCGGTTGTCGTCTCGGCTCGCGCTGAGAGCCGGGAGTATGCGAGCGGACAAAAGTGCAACTTTTTTCGGCCGTTCGGAGAAGTTTGCGGGGACGCGATCCGTTAAACTGGATATAAGCAAAAGAGGAGGGCGATACAAGCATGACATCCGCCAAAGTATACAATCTCGGCGTCATCGGGCTCGGGGAGGGGCGCAGCATTATGTCGGCGGCGCTGCAGAGCGATCGCTGGACGCTCAAGAAGGCGTGCGACTTGAACGAGGAGCTGTGCCGGACGCGCGAGAAGGAGTTCGGTTTCTCCGCGTGGACGACGAGCTACCAAGAATTGCTGGCCGATCCCGCCATCGATGCGATCGCCATCTATACGCCGGACCAGCTGCATTTTACGCATGCATGCCAGGCGCTGGAAGCGGGCAAGCACGTCGTGTGCACGAAGCCGCTGCTGCCGTCGCTGGAAGGGGCGGCCGAGCTTCTCGAGCTGCGGCGGCGCAGCGGGAAGCAGGTGTTCGTCGGGCAGAGCTCGCGCTTTTTCGAGCCGATGATCCTGCAGCGCAAAGATTTCGAGACGGGGCGGCACGGGGACGTCGAAACGGTGGAAGCCCATTACATCACCGACGCGCGCTGGTTTCTCGACAAAGCCTGGAGCCGGAAAAAAGGGTTCAGCTGGATGTACAATTTCATGATTCACGCGGTCGATCTCGTGCGGTGGTATTTGCCGGGCGTGACCGGCGCGATGGGCTTCGGGCGCGTTAGCGAAAACAGCAGATCTTACGGCATCGAAGCGTGGGATTCGCTGCGGTTTCTGCTGCGCGACGAGCAGGGCCGCATTGCCCAGGTTTCGGGGAACTACACGATGCCGACGCTGGGGCAGCATGTCGAGCCCTCGATCGGCTGCGTCATCCGCGGCACGAAGGGCGTAACCCGGGCGGAGTATTCCAATTTGAGCTACCATACGCATTTTGCCGGGGAAGGCACGCGGACGGTTTCGATCGAGGAAAAGCACGATTACTATTTCCGTTTCGAAGGCAAAAGCCACCATGCGGGGGAGTATCAAAATTATATCGAGTATTTCGCGGACTGCCTGGACGAAGGGAAACCCGCGCTGCCGGACGCGGCCGAAGCGGTTCGCACGCTTGCGCTGATGCTGGCGATGGAGCGCAGCATGGCGGAGGACGGGCGCTACGTGACGATCGACGAAATTTTGCGGGAATCGGGGCTCGCCGTCCGATGAAGCTGCGTTACGACAAAGCGGCGGCCGTATGGAACGAAGCGCTGCCCGTCGGCAACGGGCGAATCGGGGCGATGGTGTTCGGCGGCGTGGAGCGGGAGACGCTGACGCTGAATGAGGATACGCTCTGGTCGGGGTATCCGCGGGACTGGAACAACCCGAAGGCGAAGGAAGCGTGGCCCGAAATGAGGAGGCTCATCGCGGCGGGCAAAGGAGAAGAAGCGGAACGGTTAAGCAAAGAGGCGACGATGGGACCGTATACGCAAACGTACATGCCGCTCGGCGAGCTTCGCCTGACGTTTCGGCACGGGCATCAAACAGAAAGCTACGCGCGCGAGCTGGATATCGCCCAAGGAATCGCATCCGTTAGGTATCGGATCGGCAAGACGGAATACGAACGCGAGACGTTCGTTTCCCATCCCGACGGGCTGCTGGTCATGCGAATCCGCGCCAGCCGGGACGGAGCCGTCTCGTTCAAGGCGTCGCTCGACAGCCTGCTCCGGGCGGAAGCCAGCGCCGAAGGGAACGACCTCGCGCTGCGCGGCTATTGCCCGGAAAACGTCGATCCGAGCTACTATCCGACGGACGACCCGGTGCGCTACGGCTATCCGGAAACGACGAAGGCGATGCGCTTCGAATGCCGGCTGCGGATTCGCGCGACGGGACCCGAGGCGGCGGTCCGCGTCGATGCGAACGGCGCGCATGTCGAGCGCGCGACGGAAGCCGTCCTGCTGCTGGCCGCGGCGACCAGCTTCGACGGCTGCGACCGCTGTCCCGGCACGGAGGGCCGCGACCCGGGAGCCGCCGTCGCTTTCGACTTGGCGCGCGCGGCGGACAAGTCGTTCGAGCAGCTTCGCGCGGCGCATGAGGCCGATCATGCCGAGCTGTTCGGCCGGGTGTCGCTGAAGCTGGCCCCGGCATCGGAAGCGGTCGGCGGCTTGCCGGCGGACGGGGCGTCCATGCCGCCGCTATCCGAAGCGGAACCGGGCGAAATTCCGCCGCCGGCCGTCAAGCCGCAGCCGCGGGAGGAGCCGGCCCGCGGCCTGACGACCGACCGGCTCATCGCGGAGCGCGGGGCGGCCGACCCCGGGCTGGTCGAGCTGCTGTTCCAATACGGGCGCTACCTGATGATCGCCGGCTCCAGACCCGGAACGCAGCCGATGAATTTGCAGGGGATATGGAGCCATGAGGTCCGCCCGGTATGGAGCTGCAATTACACGCTGAACATCAACGCGCAAATGAATTATTGGCCCGCGGAGACGTGCGCGCTTCCCGAGTGCCACGAGCCGCTGCTGCGTTTTATCGGGGAACTCGCGGCAAACGGAGCGCGGACCGCCTCCGTCAATTACGGCTGCCGGGGCTGGGTCGCCCACCACAACTCCGATTTGTGGCGCCAATCCGCCCCTCCCGGCGATTACGGGCACGGCAATCCGCTATGGGCGAATTGGCCGATGGGCGGCGTGTGGCTGTGCCGGCATTTGTGGGAGCATTACGAGTTTCGGCCGGATCGCGCGTATTTGCGCGACTTCGCTTATCCGATCCTGAAGGAAGCGTCGCTGTTTTGCCTGGACTGGCTAGTCGAGGACGGACGGGGCTTCCTTGTGACGTCGCCTTCGACGTCTCCGGAGCATCGCTACGTGACCGAGGACGGCAGCGTACGGGCGCTCGGCGAAGCCGCGACCATGGATATGCTGCTCATCTCCGAACTGCTGGCCCATTGTATCGCGGCGTCCGAAATTCTCGACACGGACGAGGAGCTTCGCCGGCAGTGGAAGGAGACGATCGGCAAGCTTCCGCCTCCGCGAATCGGACGCCGCGGGCAGCTTCAGGAATGGCTGCGCGATTACGGCGACGAAGACGAGCATCATCGTCACGTGTCGCATTTGTACGGCGTTTATCCGGGCGACGGCATGACCGAAGAATCCGATCCGTCGCTGTTCGCGGCGGCGAAGACGGCGCTGGAGCGCCGAGGGGACGACGGAACGGGCTGGAGTCTGGCATGGAAAATCGCGCTGTGGGCAAGATTCGGCGACGGCGAGCGCGCGCTCGCGCTGATCGCGAACCTGCTTCGTCCGGCGGAGGAGAGGGACGGCATTCGCTTCGTCGGCGGCGGCGTGTACCCGAACCTGCTCGACGCCCATCCGCCGTTTCAAATCGACGGCAACTTCGGCGCGACCGCCGGCATCGCCGAGATGCTGCTGCAATCGCACGGCGGCATCGTCCGGCTGTTGCCCGCGCTTCCGAAGGCTTGGGCCGACGGGAGCGTCGAAGGGATGCGGGCGCGAGGAGGCTTCGAAGTCGGCTTCGCCTGGAAAAACGGACGCGTGGCGACCGCCCGCATCGCTTCCCTTGCCGGCGCGCCCTGCCGGATCGCCGAAGCGCGCCCGTTCGCGGTCAGCTGCGGCGGCGAAACGGTCAAGACAAGCCGGTCCTCCGGCATAACCGAGTTCCCGACGGAAGCCGGCCGAACCTACGAACTGCGTTTTTCATGAAGCGAAGGACAAACGAAACGGCCGTCCCCCGTCATCTTCCATGACGAGGGACGGCCATTCGGTTTCTAACGGAAAATCGGCACGGCGCGTCAAACGAGCGGGAGCACGATGCCGCCGTACGCGAATGCCGCGACGATGACGACGGCCGGGTGGATTTTTTTGACGATCATCGCCCAGAAGGCGACGGCCGCGATGCCGAGCGATTGCCAAACGCCGATATTCTGGATGGAGCTTTCGCCCATTTCGTACGTGAGCAGCAGCATCATGATCGCGATGACCGGTTGGACGAGCAGCGTCAACCCTTTGACGACGTTCGATTGGCGGTACCTTTGAATGACCTTGAGCAGCACGATCAACGCCGCGGCCGACGGGACGACCGTCGCGGCCAAGGCGGCGAACGCGCCGGCGACGCCGGATACGTCAAATCCGACGAAGGCGGCGATTTTCGTTGCGATCGGCCCGGGCAGGGCGTTGCCCAGCGCCAAAATGTTGGAAAATTCATGATCGGTGGACCAGCGGTAATGATTGACGATCTCCTGATACATGAGCGGGATGGAAGCCGGTCCGCCGCCGTATCCGAGCACGTTCGCGATAAAAAATCCGACGATGAGGTTGATGAGATCCATGCCAAGCGCTCCTTCGATTTAAGATCCGGCGTCGGTTTCGCGTTCGGATGCGGGTTTTCGTTTCTTTTTGAACCATGCTCTTAACCGGAAGTGGACGGTCCCGTAAGCGAGAAACAGCGCGATGACGATCGCCGGATGCAGGTCGACCCCTTGCAGGAGAACGAACGCCAGGACGAAAAACCCGATGCCGAGCGGGATGCCCAACCCCTTCACGGCTTTTTCGCCGAACTGGTAGGCCATCTCCCCGAGCATGACGGCGATGACGGGCGTCACCGCGCCGATCATTCCCTGGACGATCGGGGATTCGCTCAGCACCTGGACGGCGGACAGCAAGGCGACCATCGCGATGCACGAAGGCAAAATATGGGCCAGGACGCCGACGATCGCGCCGAGCGTTCCCCGGATGCGGTAGCCCAAATATGCGCCCATTTTCGTGGCGATCGGCCCGGGCAAGGCGTTGGCGATGGCCAGCACTTCGCCGAATTCGTCGTCGTCCATCCATTTATAGTGAGTGACGGCTTCGTACCGGATAAGCGGGATGACGGACGGGCCGCCCCCGTAGCCCAGCACCCCGGTTTTCGCCATCGCCCACGCGAGCTGCCCGTAAGAGCCGGGCTTTTCGTTCGTTTGCTTTTCCATGCTACAGCCTCATTCCCATTCTGCTCTTGTAACGCGTGATCAGCACCTGGCAATCGACGCTCGTGATGCCGGGCATTTTGTACAGCTTATCCTTCAAAAACGATTCCATCTCCGCGTTGTCGGCAAACAGTCCGTGCATGTGGAGCTTGCTCGGGCCCGTCATGTGGTATAGACTCGTAACGGCCGGATCGTCCGCCAATTCGTCCGCGACCTCGTGCAAATATTTCGGTTCGACCTCGACGTTAAAAAAAGCGGACACCCGGATGCCGATTTTGGCCGGATTGATGACCGCGGTAAACCGTTCGATGACGCCGCTTTCGAGCAGCGCGTTGATTCTCGTCTGAACCGCGACGCGGGATAGGCCGATTTCTTTGGCCAAATCGGTGTAGGAGATTCTGCCGTTTTTATGCAAAGCGGCGATGATTTGCCGGTCGGTGCCGTCGATTTCGGCTGGCTGGGGCGGGCCGTTTTTTTCCTGTTGAGCCATATCGTCATCTCCGTTCGGTTTTCGATTGCAAAACGAAAGAAATAAATCGATTACGATTACTACTCGAATTAATATACACGGGATACCTTACGCATTCAACGATTTTTACGATTGTTATCGTCGTTTTGTATTTTTGCCTAATTTTGCTCGCTTCTTTCTGTTTACATATACTAATGGAAGGAGCCGACGAACTTGCCTTTCGAGTCGCCGAAGGGAGGAGATTAAGCTGAAAATCGTCATCGTCGCGGACACCCATATGCCCCGAATGGCCAAAAAGCTGCCGGAGCCGCTGGAACGGGAGCTGAAGCGGGCGGATGCCATTCTGCACGCCGGGGATTGGACGGATCCGAAGCTGATCGGGGAGCTGGGGGCGTTTGCGCCCGTTTACGGCGTAGCGGGGAACAACGACGGGCCGGACATCGTCAAGCGGCTCGGATACCGGAAAATCGTCCGCTTCGGTCCGGTCGCGCTCGGCCTCGTGCACGGCCACGGGCCGGGGGCCAGAACCGATACCGAAACGAACGCCCTGAACGCGTTCAAAGGAGAGGACGTCCAAGCCGTCGTTTACGGACACTCCCACATCCCGGTTTTGAAGGAGAAGAACGGTCTGCTCGTGTTCAATCCCGGGTCGCCGACGGACAAAAGAAGGCAGCCGGCCTACTCGTTCGGAGTGATGGAAATCGAAGGGGGCCGCCTGCGGGCGAGACATGTTTTTTACGAACGGAAGCGATCCGAATAATGCCGCGAAAAAGTCGCAAAAAGCGACTTTTTTCTTTGTTTTTTATGTAACGGGAAGCGGGGCTGCGTCGTCTAATACGAGGAAGCGAAAAAATGCCGAACGGGCGCCGGAAGGAGGAAAGAGCGACAGCTTGCAAGCGGCTTTAAACCGGAAGAACGCGAATACAATGGTAATGGATTTTGCAAGTCGCCTCACATGAATTTACTGCAGCAAGGAGAACGCGGGTATGCCGAAACCCTCACACCGCAATTACCGGTACATACCGGGTCTGGACGGACTCAGGGCGGTTGCCGTCCTGGCCGTCATCGCCTATCACTTTGGTTTGCCCGGAGCCCAGGGCGGTTTTTTGGGCGTCGAAATGTTTTTTGTTCTTTCCGGTTATTTGATTACCGATATTTTGATCAACGATCGGCAAACGCACGGCCGAATCCGGCTCGCGGATTTTTGGCTCCGGCGCGCGCGCAGGCTGCTGCCGGCCATGCTGACGATGCTTGCGGCCGTGTCTCTATGGCTCTTGTTCACGGACGGCCATCGCTTATCGCTCCACGCCGGCGACCTGGCGTCCGCGCTTTTATATGTCAACAACTGGTGGCTCGTTTATCACGATGTTTCCTACTTCGAAAGCTTCGGTCCGCCTTCGCCGTTCGGCCATTTATGGTCGCTGGCGGTGGAGGAGCAGTTCTACGTCATTTGGCCGCTTGTCGTCGCGCTTGCCCTGAAATTCGTCAAGCGCAGGGGAGCGGTTGCCGCGGTCGCCCTCGCGGGCGCTTTGCTGTCGGCGCTGGCGATGGGGCTCCTCTACGTGCCGGGCGCCGATCCGAGCCGCGTTTATTACGGCACGGATACGCGCTCCTTCGGCATGCTGATCGGCGCGGCGGCGGCGCTCTTGCTGCCGAGCGCGAAGCTGCCCGAAATCGTGCGCGGACGCGGCGTTGCCGGGCTCGATGCGGCGGGAATCGCCGGCCTTGCCGTCGCGCTCGTTATGATTTGGCGGGTCGGGGAATACGACGCGTCGCTGTATCCCGGCGGATTTCTGCTGCTCGCCGCCGCCACGGTCGGCGTCATTGCGGCCGTCGCCCATCCGGACGGACGCCTTGGCCGCCTGCTCGGAGCGAGGCCGCTGCGCTGGATCGGCGTGCGCTCGTACGGCATTTATTTGTGGCATTACCCGGTTTTTGCGCTGACGTCTCCCTCCGTCCATACGGGGGGGACGGACTACGGCTTGATGGCGCTGCAGCTCGCGCTGACGTTCGGGCTCGCCGTTTTGTCCTGGCGCTTCGTCGAGGAACCGATCCGTTCCGGCGCATGGAGGCGTCGCCGGGCAGCGGCTGCGGTCTCCGGAACGCCGGAAGTCGCCAAGGCCCGGAGGCGCAAGCCGATTGCCGTCGGCTTCGGCTCCGCGCTGCTGCTCGGCGTCATGTTCGCGAGCGTATCCGGCAATGCGGTCGAAGTCGCTGCGCCGCAAACGGGAATCGCCGGGTCGAACGGGCAGCAGGGGACGCCGGAGAAAGCCGAATACGCCCATTCCGTTCCCGGCGGATCGGCATCGGGCGGATCGACGAAGCCCGCGGGGCCGAGCGGAACGAACTTGGCGGCGCCTTCCGCCGGAACGGCGCCGGCGGGCGAGCCGTCCGGCCAGACCGGACCCGGAAGCGAGCCGTCCCCTTCGCCTTCGGCGTCCCCCGGGGCGGACGGCCCAAATAACGCCGTCTCGGGAGAAGGCATCACCGTCATCGGCGATTCGGTCATTCTTGCCGTCCAGCCCTTCCTCGAGGAGATGCTGCCCGGCATCCGCGTAGACGGCTTGAAAGGACGGCAGCTTTACGACGCCCCTGAATTGATCGAGGAGATGAAGGAAGCCGGAACGCTCGGCAGCCGGGTCGTCATCGAGCTCGGCACGAACGGGTTGTTTTCCGAGAAACAGCTTGACCGTCTGCTCGATTCGCTGGACGAAGCGGAACAAATTTTGCTGATCAACACGAGGGTCCCGCGCAAATGGCAGGACAACGTGAACGCCACGCTCGAAAAGGCGGCCGAAAGCCGCGACAACGTCATCCTGCTCGATTGGAACGCGGCGAGCCGGAACCGGGACGATTATTTTTATCCGGACGGGGTTCACCTGAAGCCCGACGGGGCGAAAGCCTATGCGGAACTCGTCAGCGAGTCTGTCAAATCGTAAGCAGCAATCCGTATATTGATATATAATAGGATAGCAAGCGCCAAGACAGACGGAAACTGGAGTGGACGAAGTGGGGGAAACGATTAACGCTTGGATCGAACAACTGCTTGACGCGACGCAGCTCGAAGGTTTTTATTTGCTCGTCCTGACGATTCCGCTTGCCGCCATTCAAGGCCTGCTTGGGCTTTTTCCGTTTACGACGATCATCATGCTTCACATTTCGGGCCTGGGCCTGGTCAACGGCATGCTGATGAGCTGGCTGGCGGGCACGGTCTCGGCCGTCGCGGTCTATTATCTTTGCAAATCGATTTTGGGCGAGTGGTTTAACCGCAAAATGGAGCAAAAGCTGAAAAAGTACGAAAAATGGACGAAATACGTGGAAGAGTACGGCGTTTGGGCGATTATCTTTTTGCGCACGCTGCCGATCATGCCGAACAATTTGATCACGTTTTTGGCCTCGATCTCGGCGGTCAAGCCGGGCGCCTACTGGATTTCTTCCATCGTCGGGAACTTGTCCCATATTTGGCTGTTCGGCATTATCAGCTCGTCCATTTTGATGCCCGGCGTCAGCACGTGGGCGTTAATCGGCTCCTATACGGCGTTCTGCATCGTGCTCACGGCCGTATTTTTCGCGGTTCATTACCGCAAGCGCCAGCGGCTGAAGACGTAATCGGCATTACGGCCCGGAATGGAGGATCATCGATTATGGCAACAAAAAAACGGCAGCGGCAAGCGCAGCCCGCCGCAACCGACAAACCGGCGACGCTTCGCGACCTGCTCGACGAAGGAACGCTGGGCAAGCTGAAGGCTCATGCCGAGGCGTTGAAGGAAGAAGGACGCAAGACCGCCGAGGAAAAGAAGAAGCGCGAGGAAGAAGCAAGGCGCGCGGAACTGAAGCGGCTTGAAAACGACTTCGAATTTTTGCTGAACAACAGCAAGATGGATTGGCAAAAATATAAATAAGGAAGAAAAGCCTCCCGCAACCGCGCAAGTAGCGGGCGGGAAGCTTGCTTTTCGGCGTAAATCCGGATCGCGATCAGGCGTGGACCGGCGTTTTGACGTCTTTGCCGAGGAAGGCGTTCAGCATCCAGATATGCTTTTCCAATCCGGTTTGAATGCCAAGCAGCATATCGCTCGTCACTTCGTCCTTCGCTTTGTCCGCGATTTCGATCCCTTTTTGAAGTTCGTCCCGGATCGAAGCGAAGTCGCTTGCGATGGCGGCAACCATTTCTTCGGGACTTTCCTTCCCGGCGCCTTCTTTCACCGATGCCAGCTTCAAGCTTTCCGACAGCGTCGAGACCGGACGTTCGCCGATGGCAAGCAAGCGTTCCGCAAGCTCGTCCAGATGCGCGGAGGCTTCATTGTACAGCTCCTCGAATTTCTCGTGCAGCGTAAAGAAATGAGGGCCTTTGACAAACCAGTGGTATTGATGCAGTTTCGTATACATAACGGTCCAATTGGCAACTTGTTGGTTCAGTACGGATGCGACGTTCGACATGAACGATTCCTCCTCATTTTTTTAAATTTAAACTTAATCTAAATCCTGATATAAATATAGCACGATGCTGAATTGTCGTCAACCTGTCGGGACCTCTTCGTTCAAAAAAACGTCCGAATTGGTTAAAAATCCGGAAAATCCGGCGAACGGGAAGCGGGAGGGACCGTGCTTCTTGTATAATGACAATACATCTGACTATATATTCCCCAAAATCGAAATTCGAAAACAGGAGGAAGCGAAAAATGACGGATCGATCGATCGGCGTTTTGGCGCATCTGTTCGGCTGCCTTCCGTACCGGGAGCTTGCGGCCAAGGTCGGCCAATACGGGTTCAAACACGTTCAGCTTGCTTTATGGAAAGCAATTCAGGATTACGATTTCAGCCGTCCCGGCCGCTTAAGCCCCGGGCTCGCGCAGACGATCGGCGAGGCGTTCGAGCGCAACGGCGTCCGAATTTCCGTTCTCGGCTGCTACCTGCATATGTTCGAGCTCGACGAAGAACAACGCCGGCTGAATGTAACCCGGTTCAAGGAGCTGCTTCGCCACGCAAGGGATTTCGGCTGTCCGACGGTCGCCTTCGAGACCGGCGTCAATCCGGGCGAAGAGTACGCGGACCGGGATTGGACCGCGATGCGGGAAACGCTGGCCGAATTGGCCGAGGAAGCGGAACGGTGGGGCGTCTATGTCGGGCTGGAAGCGGCCAACCGCCATCTTGTCGCGACGGCCGGCCAATTGAGCCGGATGCTGGGCGAAGTGCCGTCCCGCAACATCGGCGTCGTGCTGGATCCCGGAAACCTGCTGAATGCGGCCAATTTCGACCGGCAGGACGAGGTGATCGCGGAAGCGTTCCGGCTGCTCGGCGACAGGATTATCGCCTGTCATGCCAAAGATCGGCGTTTGGAGCCGAACGGACAGCTGATCGAGGCTCCCCCGGGCACGGCCAAATGAATTATAAGCTGTACATGGAACTGCTTGAGGCTTCCAAGCCGGGCGTCGATATCGTCATGGAGCATGCGGCGCCGGACCAGATGGAGGATTGCAAGCGGTTTTTGGAGTCGTTCTGATGCGAAAGCTTCAAGCCATTGTGCTGGGGGCGGCTTCGCTTCTTCTGGCCGCCGCGATCGGTTTGCAATGGCGGCAGGGACACGGGCAGGAACAAGAGCAGGGACCGCCTCGGAACGCCGCGAACGTCACGAAATCGATCGGAACGACGATCGTCGGCGATGCCGCGACAACCCGCGGGTTTTCCTGGTTTTCGGCCGACCCTTCGGCCTCCTCCGTCGTTCAAATCGTCGAAGGAACGGAAACCGCGGCGTTCGAAGAAGCGAATGCGCTGACTTTTCGCGGTACGACCGAGCAAGTGGAGGTCGGGGACGGTCAAACGCAAACCTCGAACAAAGCGGCGGCGGCGGGACTGAAGCCCGGTACCGTCTATATGTACCGCGTGGGAACCGGCGAAGAGGGCGGGTGGAGCGAGCCGGCCGCGTTTGTAACCGAAGCCGACAACGAGAAATCGTTTACGTTTATCCACGTTGCGGATTCGCAAGGCGAGACGCCGGCCGATTTCAAGCTGTGGGGACGGACGCTCGACAAGGCGATGGAGACGTTCCCCGATGCGAAGCTGATCGTACATAACGGAGATTTGACCGAAAATCCGGAGGACGAAACGGCATGGGACGCGTTTTTCGGCGAAGCGAAGCGGTGGCTCGCCTCGATCCCGCTCATGCCGGTTACCGGCAATCATGACGAAACGGACGGAAAGGCGGACCGCTTTCTCGCTCATTTCCATTTGCCGCGCAACGGAGCCGGGAACTCGATTCCGGGCACGAATTACTCGTTCGACTACGGTCCCGTTCATTTTGCGATGCTGAATTCGGAGTCGAACAAGGACGAGCAGGCGGAATGGCTGGATCGGGATCTGGCCGCGAGCGAAAAGCCGTGGAAGATCGTCGCGATTCACCGTCCGGCTTACGGAGGAAACCAGACCAAGTCGATCGTCAAGAAGTGGGTCCCGATTTTCGACAAGCACGGCGTCGATTTGGTGCTGCAAGGGCATAATCACGAATATTCGCGTTCGTATCCGCTCAAGGGCAATGAAGTCGTTTCCGAAGGGGAGGGAACGGTTTACGTGACGCCGAACGCTTCCGGAGGAAAGTTCAACGAGAAAAAAGAGGATCAATTTTATCATGCGGTTCACTTTCAAAACGGACGGCCAATGTTCGCGGGCGTGACGGTCGACGCCGAACGCCTCGTTTACCGGGCATACGACGCGGACGGAAAGCTGCTTGACGAGTTTGCGATCGCCCGAAAATCGTAAACCGCCAAAAGGAGGAAGAGATGGTCAACGTCACGATCGATTTATACAAGGATTGGCTCGACACCGTCCGGGAAGTGTTTCGGGGTTCGGGGGCGCCGCTCCCGGAAACGCTGACGGACAAGGAAGTCGGCGTCATGTACTATTTGCAAACTTCGGAAAACGAGCGCGAGGCCGAGAAGCGAAACGAGGAAAACGAACGGCGAATCGCCGATTTGCAGCGCAATTTGCTGGAGCATCTGGAAACGGTTGTCGTCCCGGATATTCGCAAGCGAACGGGATACGAAGGGGACCGGTTTCGTTTCCGGTGGGTGTATGCGCAGGGGGAACATATCATCGAGGAGTATTCGTCGTACCGAATTCCGCTCGGTCCCTCTCCCGATTGACCTTTTCTGCCCCTATGGGCGAAGCGCTTCGGCCGAATCGGACGCGATTTTGCCGTCCGCGATCGGGATTTCCCGCCGGGCGAACGCGGCGACGTCCGGGTCGTGCGTGATCAGCACGATCGTATGGCCCCGCTCGTGCAGCGCCGACAGCAGCAAAAGCACGTCCAGCTTCGCTTTTTCGTCCAGAGAGCCGGTCGGTTCGTCCGCGAGCAGCAGCGACGGATTCCCGGCGAGCGCCCTCGCGAGCGCGATGCGCTGCTGCTGGCCGCAAGGCAGCTCCGCGGGACGATGGTGCTTGCGGTCCGACAGCCCCACCGCTTCAAGGGCCCGGAGCACCGCCTGTTTTCTCGTTTTGCTGTCCAAGCCGCGGTAAATAAGCGGAAGCTCCACATTGGCGAAAGCCGTCAGGCGGGGAAGCAAGTTGAACTGCTGAAAAACGAAACCGATGCTGCGGTTGCGGACTTCGGCCAGCTTGTCGAACGGGAGAGAGGAGACGTTTTTTCCTTCGAGACGGTAGGTTCCTTCGTCCGGAACGTCCAGACAGCCGATAATGTTCATCAGCGTCGATTTGCCGGAGCCGGAAGGTCCGGTAACGGCGACGAATTCGCCTTTTTCGATCGTCAGGCTGACGCCGTCGAGAGCTTTCACGATTTCGCCGCCGACGCGATACCGCCTTCCGACGCGGTCCAATTCAATAAGCGCCATCGCATTCACCCCGTTACAAGTTTATTCGCACAACCTGTACGTATTGCCGTTGAAAACGGTTGATTCGCTTGCCTGCGACGGGCGATCTGGGGTATACTTTTTTTGCCGAACATTCGAAAAGAGGAGTATGAAGATGGGGAAAGTTCTAATTTTCGGGCACAAAAACCCGGACACCGACACGATCTGCTCTGCGATCGCGTATGCCGAACTGAAGAAGAAGCTGGGTTTCGACGTTGAAGCGGTTCGCTTGGGTGCCGTCGGCGCCGAAACGCAATTCGCGCTCGACAAATTCAATACCGCCGCTCCGCGCCAAGTGGAAACGGTCGCAAACGAAACGAAAGAAGTCATTCTGGTCGACCATAACGAACGCCAGCAAAGCGCGTCCGACATCGATCAAGTGCGCGTAACGGAAGTCATCGACCATCATCGCATCGCCAACTTCGAAACGAGCGGCCCGCTTTACTACCGCGCCGAGCCGGTCGGATGCACGGCTACGATTTTGAACAAACTATACAAAGAAAACGACGTCGCCATCGACGCCAATGTCGCCGGCCTCATGCTGTCCGCCATCATTTCGGACACGCTGCTGTTCAAGTCGCCGACCTGCACGCCGCAGGACGTCGCCGCGGCTCGCGAGCTTGCCGCCATTGCGGGCGTGGACGCCGACCAATACGGCCTGGACATGCTGAAAGCCGGCGCCGACCTGAGCGACAAGACGATTCCGCAGCTCATCTCGCTGGACGCGAAGGAATTTTCCATGGGCAGCGCCAAAGTCGAAATCGCGCAAGTGAACGCCGTCGACACGAACGACGTTCTTTCCCGCCAAGCGGAGCTGGAAGACGCGCTGAACGCGATCATCGCGGAAAAAGGTCTCGACCTGTTCCTGTTCGTTGTCACCGACATTCTGAACAACGATTCCGTCGGCATCGCGCTGGGCAAGTCCGCCTCCAAAGTCGAGGAAGCGTACAACGTGAAGCTGGAAAACAACCGCGCTTTGCTGAAGGGCGTCGTTTCCCGCAAGTCGCAAATCGTTCCGGTGCTGACGGATATTTTCTCCAAGTAATCGAACGGGCGAAAAATACCGGCCGGCAGTGTTTGTCCGGCCGGCGCTACACGGATAAAACCCGCACCCAAGCGGCGCGGGTTTTATTTTTTTTAAGGAAGGATGAACTCTAGATTGGCAGCAAGCGAAGAGACGAAAGCGGCGTTGAAGCCGACGAAAATATGGAAATGCAAAAACGCGGAATGCAAAGCCTGGGTTCGCGAAGAGTTCGCGGCCCTGCAGCAAGCGTGTCCGCTGTGCGGAGGGCCGATGCTGCGGAGCATGAAGCATCTGCCGCCGGTCCAAAACAAGGTCAAAGCCCGGCCGAAAAGCTGACCCGCGCCCCCGTGCCGCGGCTCCGGCGCCGCCGGAAGCCCGGATCGCTTCAGGCGCGTCGGCTTTAAAATGAAAGGGGGAGGGGCGGGAATGTCGGCGACGCCTGCTTGGATGAATGATACGATCGCGACGGCGGAGCAAATCCGGGAACGGATCGAGGCACCGCACGAAGCGATCGTCAAAAAAACGGTAAGCGTCATCGAAGATCATGTCGAGAACTATCTGAAGCTGTCTCCGCTGTTTTTTCTGGCGACTTCGAACGGGAGCCGTCGCGCCGACGTTACGCCGCGCGGCGATAAGCCGGGGTTCGTCAAAGTACTCGACGAACGCCATCTGGCGTTTCCGGACCGGCCCGGCAATCGCCGGACGGACTCGCTTTTGAACATAATCGAAAACCCGCAGGTCGGCATGATCTTTCTTATTCCGGGCTTTGACGAAGTGCTGCGGATTAACGGCCGGGCGGTCATTACGCGGAACGAGGCGTTTATCGAAAGCCAGCAGTGGACCGGCAAAACGACCGGCATGGCGGTCGTCGTCGAGACGGAAGAAATTTTTATCCATTGTCCCCGGGCGTTCAAGCAATCGGGCGTATGGAAAGCGGAGCAGTGGATATCGAAGGAGGACCATCCTTCCGCGATCGACATGTATCACGCTCATCTTCGGATGAACGGCTACGAATTTTGATCGGTTTTCGGCTCTCCCGCCCCCGCGGGGGAGTCGGCAAAGCCGGGAAGGCTTGCGACCGCTACCGCGGTCTTTTTTATTTGGCCGATGTTTTGTTATAATGTCGACATCGACAGATTGAGGAGAAGGATGATGCGCAGTGGAGCCACAAGCAGTCGCAAATTGCGAAGAGCCGTGCGAAGGGACCGTCGCCGATCTGCAGCACGTCCGCTCGCGAATGCTCAGCGAGTCGTCCGCGGGCGAACTGGCCGAATGGTTCAAGGCGCTTAGCGATCCGACCCGGGTGCGCATGATCGACGCCTTGATGCAGAAGGAGCTGTGCGTGCACGATTTGTCCGTCCTGCTGGACATGAATCAATCCGCCGTCTCCCATCAGCTTCGCTACTTGCGCAATATCCGCATGGTGAAAAGAAGGAAAGACGGCAAAACGGTGTATTACTCGCTCGACGACGCGCATATCGAAGAGATGTTTCACGCGACGCTGCAGCATT
Organism: Cohnella algarum; assembly: GCF_016937515.1. NCBI lineage: Bacteria > Bacillati > Bacillota > Bacilli > Caryophanales > Paenibacillaceae > Cohnella > Cohnella algarum. Next base: position 5,198,962 of record NZ_JAFHKM010000002.1, on the reverse strand, counting down.
TGCGGCACAAGTAACAGGAAACGTTTAATGGAACGGCAGGGTGCGAACATGGCTGAAAAAGAAGAATTGACCCGGTTCGGCGTCTCCTTTCCGGCGCCGCTGATCGAGCAATTCGATCGCTACATCGAGCAGCAGGGATACACGAACCGGTCGGAGGCAATCCGCGACCTCGCCAGAAAAGCGCTGCTGGAGCCGGCGAAGCTTCATTCCGAAGAATTTGTCGCGGGCACGATCGTCATGGTTTACGATCATCATGTCAGCGAGCTGCCGATGGTTTTGATGGAGCTTCAGCATCAATTTCACCACAGCATCATCTCGACGATGCATGTCCATCTGAATCACGCGCAATGCCTCGAAGTCGTCGTCGTGCGCGGCAAGCTTTCCGAGCTGCGATCGCTTCATCAGCAAATTCAAGTCCAGAAGGGCGTTTTTTACGCCGAATTGTCCGTCACGTTCGCGGACGAGAACCACGCGCCTCACCCGCACGGCCATCAACATCCCTGACCTTTCGAAGGGGTGCTGGGCGTTCTGGCTGAAATTGGGAGTTCATTCCAAGCATTTGCTTTGCCGCTTGATGCGAATTCGGTTACGATAGAAAAATAAGAAAAAGGGGAAACTGGAGGAAGCAAAGGGGAAGATAACCGACCGATGCGTCTATTGCCGAAAATCTTCGTTGCCGTTTCGCTATTGTTGTCCTTTCCGTCTGCGCATGGATTTCAGGCCGCGACTGCCGCGGAAAACGGAACCATCGCCCCTTCCTCGGCGCCGTCCGTCACGGTGGCGGAGATCCTGGAAGCCGAAGCTCCCCCGGAGGCTCCGGCCAACATCGCTTCGGAGTCCGCGATTTTGATCGATCAGCAATCGGGCCGGGTGCTATTCGCCAAAAACGAACGCGCGCGGCTGTATCCCGCAAGCATCACGAAAATCGTAACCGCCATCGTCGCGCTGGAAACGTCCCGGCTGGACGAAACGGTAACCGTATCCAGGGAAGCGAGATACGAGGACGGCACGCGCGTGTATTTGTCCGAAGGCGAGCAAAAATCGATGGAGCTTATGCTTTACGCGATGATGCTCAATTCCGGCAACGACGCCGCCACCGCGATCGCGGAGCATATCGACGGCTCGAAAGCCGAATTTGCCGAGCGCATGAACGATTTCGCGACGAACACGGTCGGCGTTTCGGATACTTTTTTCGTCAACCCGTCCGGCCTTCCCGATCCGAATCAGGTGACAACTGCCGCCGATATGGCCCGAATCGCGCGTTACGCCATGCAGAACGAAACGTTCCGCGAAATCGTCTCGACCGTTCAAATGCCGTGGGACGGACTGGAGTGGAAGTCCGAGCTCTACAACCACAATCGTTTGCTGACGACGTACGAAGGCGCGACGGGGATTAAAAACGGGTATACGACGGCCGCCGGGAATACGCTCGTTTCTTCCGCGACCCGGGGAGACGAGCAATTGATCGGAGTCGTCCTGAAGGCGCCAAGCAACAAAAACGCCTATGCGGATATGACGGCGCTGTTTGATTACGGTTTTGCGGCCTTCGAATCCGCGCCGTTGCTCGCCGCCGGCGAGACGCATACCGAGGAGATCGGGGACGAGACGTACGAATGGCGGGCGGAGGAGGAAATCCGCGCGCTGATGCCGATCGGCGCCCTTCCGTCCTTTCGGGTCGACGCGCAAGGGAGCGTCCTGCTCGATACCGAATTCGGCGAGCAAGCGGTGGGGACCTTGACGCCCGTCAAAAAGCAGGTCCACGCGCTGCAAAATACGGAAGCCGCCGCCGCGGCGATGCCGGTGGAAGAAGAGAAGCTTCGCAACGGATGGATTTGGGCGGGGGCCGCCGGCGCCGTCATCGCGGCAGCCGCCTTGTGGATGGCCGGAAAAAGGCGAAAGAAACGCCGAAAGTCGGTTCATTTTCCGTAAGGTGCGTTAACGCGGACAAAGGGGGCTTTCCGATGGGGTTCGTCTTTGCAACGCGGCAGCGGGGACGATGCGGGCGCCTTGGCCGCGGATAGCCTGGAACGATGCCCCGACTGCGGCGCGGGAGTCGGCGGCAACGACGAATTTTGCCCGTCGGGCGGCCTTCGGCTGAACGGGACTCCCGGCTGAGGCCGGAAAGGAACCGTCATCCGAAATATCGGCCTGCGGAGGCCGTTATGGGCGAAGTATCGTAAGCTGCGAGCAAATGAGCATGTACGGAAGGGGCCGTCCCATAGGTCAAATTCGACCTGTAGGGACGGCCCCGGCCTTTTTTATCGTTGATTCGCTTAAGAGGAAACGGATGCGGATGCGGATGATTCGGAAGCTTCGCCGTCGGACGGCGACGATACGGCATCCTGCGGGAGCACCGGCTTGAGCTTGGCGTCCACGTACGTGACGGCGCTGATTTCCGTCAGGACTTGCGGATACATCATCTCCGGATCGGGCCATACCGGTTCCGTAAAGACGATGGCCTGGTCGCCTTCGAATTGAATCGAGACGATTCGAAGGCCATAGCCCGGATGCGGGGCCGTCGCTTTGACCGTCACTTCGGACACGCTCTCGTTAACGGGCTTGACCTCGAGCTTGTAGTCGGCCAACGGATCGGGCTCCTCCGGGTTCGGATCGACCTGCGGCGTATTTTGGACGAATTCCATGGCGTTGTACAGCCATTCGGCCGCTTCGCCGCGCGTAATCGGCGCTTTCGGATTGAATTTGCCGTCTTCCAGGGAGGCGACGTTCGAAATGAGCAGCTTTTGAATGCTGTTCATGTAGCTCGGATTGACGTCGGCTTCGTCGTCGATCAGAATGTACGGCTCCGGATAGGCGTGGGCTCCGTTCGCTTCCATGCCGAGGAACAGATGATGGGCGAACTGCTCGCGCGTCATCGATTGATCCGGCTTGACGTCCTGCGGAATTTCCAGGCCGTTGATGTGCGCGACGATAAACGCGTCCGAATACCAGGCGTCGTCCGGCACGTTCGTAAAGTAGTCGCTGGCGAGCGGAGCTTTGACGAACAGGAAGCGGGCGAGGCTGATGTCCAGGCCTTTGTTGATCATCGAGATTCCGGCGGCGTACGACAGCTCTCCGTCGGGATCGAATTTGTCTTTGCCGACCCCGCTGATGACGCCTTTCTCTTTCAGGGCGTTGATTTTGTCGGCGTGCTTGGACGACGAAGTATCCGAGAAAGCGAAGACGGACGGAGACAGCGCCACGACCAGCAGTGCGGACAACAGCCAAATCAAGCTTTTTTTCATGCTGATTTCACTCCTTGTCTGATGATTTCCTGCTTTTGTGTTTTTAAACGAGCTCCGTTCGCGATTTGTTGCAGCCGATCGCAAGTTCGATTGCCTTTTCGTCCGGATGATGCTTATCCCGCCACGCCGTCCGCCCTGCTTCCGCGATTGGACCCTAAATAAACGAACGAACAGAGAACGGACAACAGGCCGATGCCCATCAATCCCCAAAAGATGAGCGCGTACGTGTCGGCCAGCGGAAACCGTTCCCGCGCGGCCAGGAAGCTTCCGCACACGGCGACGCTGAACGCGCCGCTGAAAAACTGGATCAATTGAAACAGCCCCATCCCGGCTCCGATGTTGGCGGCGGGAAGAATGCGGGACATCTCGTTGGAGACGCTCGCGTTGAGAGCGGAAAAGCCGACGATCATAAGCATGTAAATGAACATGACGGCAAAATAGGATTGATCGGCAAACAAGGCGAACAGCAGCCCCGAAACGGCGATCGGCCAGGGGGCGACGCGAAGCAGCAGGCCGTTGCCGTACCGGTCGATCCCTTTGCCAATCGCGTTCGAGGCCAGCATCGAGACGAACGCTCCGGGGAATACGATCAGCCCGGATATCCCCGGCTTTAAGCCGTACAGGTGCGCGAGCAGCTGGGGCAGCAGAAACAGCAAGGCGAAGCTGTTGATATAGGCGAACAGGCCGAGCGAGCCCAGCAGCAAATAACGTTTGTTGCGAAGCAAGGCGGGCTGCACGAACGGTTCGGCGGCGGAGCGGATCCGAAGCCAAAACGCGAACAGCCCGACGATTCCCGCCGCCAAAGCGACGAAGCTGCCGCCGGTCAAAAAGAGGAGCAAGCCCGTCGAGCCGATGCCGATCAGAAGCGCTCCCGGCCAGTCGAAGGAGCCTTTGACGAAGGGCTCCTCGGGGAGAAGGCGGAAGACGACCGGGATGAGCAGAAGCGAACAGCCGGTGACGAGAAACAGATCGTTCCAGCCCCAAAATTGGGTGATCGCTCCCCCGACGACCGGACCGAGACCCAAGCCGAGCGAAGCGGCGGAGGAAATGAGGGCCATCGCCTTGCCTCTGCGCGACAGCGGGACGTACCGGCTGATGAGCACGATGGCGAGGCTCATCACGGAGCCGGCTCCCGCCGCCTGCACGATGCGCGCGCAAAGCAGGATGACGAAGTCATGGCTCAAAAAGCCCGCGATCGATGCCCCGCCGAGGCAGAGGAGCCCGAAGGAGAGCAGATAACGAATCGGAACGAGATCGGATAGCCGGCTGTAGGTAATCGAAGAAATCGCGAACACGATCGAGTAGCCGGTGACGATCCAGGAGGCCGCGGAAGAAGAAAGGGCGAATTGTTCGGTCACGACGGGCAGCGCCAAATTGAACATCATCGTGTTCATGATGACCAGGACGAGAATGAGGCCCAACAGCGGAACGACGACCTTCTCGCGCAGCAAGGACGGCTCGGCGTCCGCGGGCGGCATAGCGGAGCTGATTTCGGTTTTCATGGTTTCCCCTCGTATCCGTTTAAGTTCTATGTTTATCGAACATTAAAAACATAACACGAGTTGTGGTATAATTCAAATCATCAGTCCAACCTGGAGAGGGGGAAGACAAATGAAAATTTTATTCCACCCGAAACGGGAGGACATTCAACTGACGGCGGTGCTTGCGGCGCTTAGCGACCCGAACCGGATGAGGCTCGTGACCGACGTGGCGGAATGCGGGGAGCGGCCGTGCGGCTCGTTCGATCAGCCGGTGGCCAAGTCGACGATGTCGCACCATGTCCGGATTCTTCGCGAAGCCGGCGTGCTCAACATTCGCGTTCAAGGGACGCAGCACTTTCTGTCGCTGCGGACGGACGATCTGGAAGCGCGGTTTCCGGGCGTGCTGACCTCCATTCTGAAGGCGTCTTCGGCCGCTAAGGAAAGCCTGCCCGGGTAGCGGAAGCGGCGCGGGCCGGATTGGCCGGCCTGAAAAAGTCGCGTTCGCGGCATCGCGGGCGATCCGGAATCCCGGGCCGGACGTGCGTTAGTCGTCTTCCCAACCGATGATGCGGATATATTCCCGCGCCCCGAAAGGCTCTTTTCCTCCCGGCACCGTTTGCGTCGTTCCGACCGACCGGATCGTATAGCGTCCTTCTGCAGACGGCTTCGACTTCGCCAGCCGGGCGTCAAGCGCCCAGCCAAGCGCCAGCAGCAGCAAAAAGAGGGTCAAGCAAATATACGCCTTATCGCGAGTTCGCACGCCAGGATCACTCCTTTCCTATAGGAAAAGGGTTTGCCAGCGACGAGCGGTCGCATACGTCCTGACTAAAAATTCCTTTACATTTTTTCGAGCCATCGATATAATATGGATCAATTGAACATGTTTTTTCGGAGGAGCCTGCCACCAGCGGGCTCCTTTTCTGTTTTTTCGGCTTTACGTTTCGGAAGGCGGTGGAAGGGTTTGAAGACCGGGTTTTGGAAAAGCTGAACAGTAGGAAAAAGTTGGACTGCAAAGGGAGGGAAGCGGCTTGACGCTGCTGCACGTAGCTATCATCTTACCTTTTATTTGGGCGCCGATCTCGGCTTGGATCTCCAGGCTGCTGCCCCGCCTGCATGCGGGGTGGCTCGTTTTTCCGCTGCCCGTGCTGTTGTTTGCGTATTTTCTCGGGTTTTCGTCCGATGTCCGGGACGGGAAGGCGCTTGCTTCGACGGCCGAATGGATTCCGTCCCTCGGCATCGACTTCGCCGTTTACATGGACGGATTGGGCTTCCTGTTCTCGCTGCTCATAACCGGCATCGGATCGCTCGTCGTCCTGTACTCGATTTTTTATTTGGATAAAAAGAAAGAAGCGATTCGCCCGTTCTACGTCTATTTGCTTCTGTTCATGGGCGCCATGCTCGGGGTCGTGCTGTCGGACAACATGATGGTGCTTTACGGCTTTTGGGAATTGACGAGCATTTCCTCGTTTTTGCTGATCGCGTTTTGGCAGGAGCGGGAAAAGTCGGTCTACGGCGCGCAAAAATCGATGCTGATTACCGTTTTCGGCGGTCTCGCGATGTTCGCCGGCTTCCTGCTGCTGTATGCGATGACCGGTACGTTCAGCATCCGGGAAACGATCGCCATGGCGGACGACATCGCCGGTCAGGCGCTGTTCATCCCGGCCATGCTGCTGATTTTGCTGGGCGCGTTCACGAAATCCGCGCAGTTTCCGTTCCATATCTGGCTTCCGGACGCCATGGAAGCGCCGACGCCGGTCAGCGCCTACTTGCACTCCGCCACGATGGTGAAGGCGGGCATTTATTTGGTCGCGAGGCTAAGTCCCGTTTTTTCCGGCGAAGACGCCTGGTTTTGGCTCGTATCGGGAATCGGCTTGACCACGCTCGTATTCGGATCGGTCAAGGCGGTCCGGCAAACGGATTTGAAGGCGATGCTGGCCTATTCGACGATCAGCCAGCTCGGCCTGATCATGAGCTTGTTCGGTCTGGGCTCGGCTGCGGCTTATTTTGCGGGCACGAGCGATTCGCTCCTTTACGCGAAAGCGACGACGGCGGCGGTTTTCCATCTGATCAATCACGCGACGTTCAAAGGCGCGCTGTTCATGGTCGTCGGCATCGTCGACCACGAGACGGGAACCCGCGATTTGCGCAAGCTCGGCGGGCTGATGCGGATCATGCCGGTAACGTTCTCGGTCGCGCTGATCGGGGCGTTTTCGATGGCCGGGCTGCCTCCGTTCAACGGTTTTTTGAGCAAGGAGATGTTTTTTACGGCGGTATTGAATATCGCCAGCCTGAACCTGTGGAGCCTGGACTCGTGGGGGGCGATTTTTCCCGTCGTCGCCTGGGTCGCAAGCGTATTTACGTTCGTCTACAGCATGATCGTGCTCTGGCGGACGTTCGCCGGCAAACCGCAGTTTGACAAACTGAGCAAAAAACCGCACGAAGCCCCGCTCGGCATGCTCGTCCCGCCGGTCGTCCTGGCTTCCTGCGCGGTCATTTTCGGCTTGTTTCCGAATTTGCTGTCCGCCTCGTTGATCGAGCCGGCCATGGGGGCCGTTCTTCCGGATTTGCTTGCGCCCGGAGAGCATTTTCACGTCTCGATCCACTTCTGGCATGGCTGGACGACGGAAGTATGGATGACGATCGGGGTCGTGCTGGCGGGTTCGGCGCTGTATGCGCTGCACGGCCGCCTGGGCGTCCTCGAGAAGGCAAGGGGAGGGGCCGGCGTGCTGAACCGGTTGTACGACGGGAGCCTGAGCGGGGCGGAGAAGCTGTCTTCCCGCTTGACGAACCTCTATATGACGGGGTCCGTCCGGCACTATCTAATCTACATTTTCCTGTTTTTTATTTTGTCGCTCGGGACGGCCCTCCTGCTGACCGGCGATATCCGGTTTCGCACGGAGCACTATGCCGATGTTTCGTTTTACGAAGCGGCCGTCGTCCTGGTCATGGCGGTGTCGGCGATCGCGGTTCCGTTCGCGAGCTCGCGCCTGATGGCGATCATCCTGACCGGCGCGGTCGGCTATATCGTCACGCTGCTGTTCATCATGTTCCGCGCGCCGGATTTGGCGCTGACGCAGCTGATCGTCGAGACGGTGTCGGTTGCGTTGTTCCTGCTCTGTTTCTATCATCTGCCGAAATTGAAAAAAGAGGTCGTCAAGCTGCCCTTCAAGCTGACCAATTTTCTGATCGCGGCGGGCTCGGGCGCCATCGTCACGCTGATCGCGCTGGGCGCGAGCGGGAGCGGCTCCTTTCGGACGATCGCGGACTATTTCGTGGACGAAAGCTACCGGCTGGCCGGCGGCAAAAACATCGTCAACGTCATTCTGGTCGATTTCAGAGGCTTCGATACGATGCTTGAAATTACGGTGCTGGGCATTGCCTCGCTCGGCATTTACGCGTTGGTCAAGCTCAGGCTCGATCCGGATTTGCCGAGGCTGCCGGCGGCGCATGCGGCGCCAAGCGTCCGGGCGCAAGGCAGGAGCAACGACGTGCTGCTGCGAACGATTTCCAGAGTGGTCGTCTTCCTGATCGTCGCGTTCTCGCTGTACTTGTTCTTCGCCGGCCACAACGCTCCGGGCGGCGGCTTTATCGGCGCGCTCATGACCGCTTCGGCGCTGCTGCTGACCGCGATCGCGTTCGGCATGGATTCCTTCCGGCTGATGATGCCGGTCGATTTCCGCAAGCTGACGGCGACGGGACTGGCGATCGCGTTTTTGACCGGGATCGGTTCCTTTGCGTTCGGGGCGCCGTTTTTAAGCCATGCCTTCGGCTATTTTCACCTGCCGATCATGGGGGAAACGGAGCTCGCGACGGCCGTGCTGTTCGATCTTGGCGTCTACCTCGCCGTTGTCGGGGTGACGATGACGATTTTGCTTACGATTGGGAGGGATGACCCGGAATGGAAGGGTTGATGGCTTTAAGCATCGGCATTTTGTTTGCCGTCGGCGTTTATCTCATTTTGTCCAAAAGCCTGCTCCGCATCGTTCTGGGCACGTCCCTGCTTACGCACAGCGTGCATTTGCTGCTGATGACGATGGCCGGGCTGAAAACGGGAGCGGCGCCGCTGCTCGGCGAAAAGGCGAAGGCGTATATCGATCCGCTGCCGCAGGCGCTCATTTTGACTTCGATCGTCATCAGCTTCGGCGTCACCGCGTTTTTTTTCGTGCTCGCTTATCGGTCGTATCAGACGCTGGGGACCGACGATATGGAACAGCTGAGGGGGAAAGAGGATGAATAACCTGCTCGTCATGCCGCTTCTTCTCCCTTTGTGTACGGCAGTCGCGCTCATTTTTCTGAAGGACCGCATCGTTTGGCAGCGATTCGTCGGCGCGATCGGCGCTTTGGCGAATATCGCGGTCGCCTGCCTGATCGTCGTTCAGGTGCGGGAAAAAGGCATTCAAACGCTGGACATGGGCGGGTGGGCGCCGCCGTACGGCATCGTTTTCGTTGCCGACATGCTGGCCGCGCTGCTCGTGTTGACGACGGCGGTCATCGGCTTCGTTTGTTTGCTCTTTTCGTTCCGCAGCGTCGGGGAAAGCCGGGAACGAAATTATTTTCACCCCGTCTTTCAGTTTTTGCTCGTCGGCGTTTACGGTTCGTTTCTGACCGGAGACATCTTCAACCTGTTCGTCTGCTTCGAAGTGATGCTCATTTCTTCCTACGCGCTGATCGTGCTGGGAGGGACCAAGCGGCAGCTTCGGGAAACGTTGAAGTACATTTTGATCAATATTTTGTCCTCCACCTTGTTCGTGGCCGCCGTCGCTTACCTGTACGCGAGCGTCGGAACGCTGAACATGGCGCATTTGGCGGAGCGGGTGGCGGAGAGCGGGCAAGGGGGCATCCTCAACGTCATTGCCGTCATGTTCCTGCTCGTGTTTTCGTTAAAAGCGGGACTGTTTCTGTTTTTCTGGCTGCCGGGCTCGTATGCCGCGCCGCCGACGGCCGTGCGCGCGGTGTTCGCCGCCTTGCTCACGAAAGTCGGCCTGTACGCCATCATTCGCACGTTTACGCTTATTTTTTACCATGAACCTGCGATTTCGCATTCTCTGATCGGGTGGATGGCCGGCGCCACAATGATATTGGGCAGCATCGGCGCAATCGCCTACCGGGACGTGAGCCGGGTGCTCAATTATAACGTCGTCATCGCCGTCGGGTTCATCGGCTTCGGCGTCTCCGTCGCGACGGAGGAGGCGCTGGGGGGCGTCGCGTTTTACCTGATGCACGATATGGTCGCCAAAGCGCTGCTGTTTCTGCTCGGGGGCATGATCGCGGCCGCCGCGGGCACCGAAAAGCTGAAGGAAATGGGCGGCCTGATCGGGCGCTACCCGCTGCTGGGATGGATGTTTTTCGCAACGGCCCTGGCGCTCGTCGGCGTTCCGCCGTTAAGCGGCTTCGCGGGAAAGGCGATGATCCTTCGCAGCGGCTTTTCCGAAGGCGCGTATGCGCTGTCCGCCATCGGACTCGCTTCCAGCTTTGTCGTGCTATACTCGTTAATGAACGTGTTCCGGCACGCCTTTTGGGGGAAAACGCCGGCGGCGGCGCCGGAGAAGATCGGCCTGCGGTGGAGCGCGGGCGCCGCGGCGGGGCTTTTTGCGCTCGTCGTCGCGATCGGACTCGGCTCGGAATGGGTGCTGTCGTACGTCGCCGAAGCCGGATACGTGCTAAGTCGGCCGGAAGTGTATATCGACGCCGTTTTGAGGGGGTGACCGGCCATGGCCATGCAAATTTTGCTTAATTTGATCCTCGCTTTTTTATGGATGTTTCTTCACGACGACGGCTCGGCTTCGCGGTTTATGATCGGATACGCGCTCGGAGCGGCGATTATATTCGTCTTCCGCCGCTTTTGGCCGAACGATTTTTATTTAATCAAACTGTGGGCGGTCGTCAAGCTGCTTGCGCTGTTTTTGAAAGAGCTTTTCGTCTCCAGCTTCGCGGTCGTTCGGGCGGTTCTTCGTCCGAAGCTGAACGTCCGGCCGGGTATTTTCGCTTACGAAACGTCGCTGAAAAGCGAATGGGAAGTGACCGTGCTGTCCTGCCTCATTTGCCTGACGCCCGGCACGCTGACGCTTGACGTTTCCCCCGACGGCGGAACGCTCTACATTCACGCGATGGATATCGGAGACGCGGAGGAAATGTCCGGACAAATCCGGCACACCTTCGAAAAAGCGATCATGGAGGTGACGCGGTAATGTTCGAGCAACTGCTTAACGCAGCCCTCGTCATCCTGTCGCTTGCCATGCTCGGCTGCCTGTACCGGCTGCTGAAAGGTCCATCGATGCCCGACCGCATCGCGGCGCTCGACGCGATCGGCATCAACCTGCTGGCCGTCGTGGCGGTTCTGTGCGTTCAATACCGCACGCAAACGTATATGGACACGATACTCGTCATCGGCATTTTGACGTTTATCGGCACGACGGCGTTTGCCCGATATATGGAAAGAGGGAAGGTGATCGAGCATGGAAACGATGAAAGCGCTCGGTGAGCTGTCGATCGGCTTGCTGATCCTGGTCGGGGCGTTGTTTTGCCTGCTCAGCGCGTTCGGGCTCATCCGGCTGCCCGACGTCTATTTGCGCTCGCACGCGGCGACGAAAAGCGCGACGCTCGGCGTGCTGTTCGTGCTGTTCGGCGTGTTTCTGTATTTCATGTTTTATTTGGAGCACGTAAGCGCGAAAATCCTGCTCGGCATCGTCTTCGTGTTCGTCACGTCGCCGATCGCGGGGCATTTGAACGGGCGAGCCGCCTATCGGACCGGCGTGCCGATGTGGGAGAAGAGCGTGCGGGACGACTACAAGGACGCGGTGGAGGTTCGGGAACGGAATTAAGCGGGAATCGCCCTTCCGGCGGCAGCGGTTGTGCCTCGGGGAGGGCGATTTTTTTAGAAAGATTTTTAGAATGAAGGGAAGCTTAAATTCTTCGCCGTGCGAAAGCGCGCAGGCAAGCTTGCGGAGTACGGCGCCCGCCAGGGTAGCGCGGAACCTACCTTCCGACATGTCCACATCCGATCCGGAAGCCGGACTGGCCCATGCGGATCCGATGGAGCTGCGGTGCACAGTTGAGTCGTGGCGACTCATCTCGACCCACCAAACGCAAATAGCCGTACGCAGTTGAGTAAAAATGACTCATCTCGCCGCCTCCGCGCTTGTGCTAACAGTACAGTTGAGTCGTGGCGACTCATCTCGCCGCCTCGGCGCGCGCGCTAACGGCACAGTTGAGTCGTGGCGACTCAAATCACAACTTTCGAAACGCAAACGGTCGCATGCCGGGTGAGTACATTCGGGTGATCTGCATTTCCTAGGACGCCTTCAGGCGCGTTTTTTAGGCAATGGCAGCGGGAAGGCTAGGACGGGAACCATTGGGCAAGGGGAAGACTCGGCATAGGGGTAGCTTATGATGGATTTTATCCAATCGGCAGAGCGAAAAACGGGGAAATTGCGATCCAGAGTGGATTTTCTCCAACGAAAAATGCCCATTTCGAACAACACGGACGAATCGGCCTCGCTAGATTGGACGAAATCCACTGAAGCTTGAAATCGTTGCGGAAAAACCGATTTTGATTGGACAAAATCCACTGAAGCTCCTTCCTATCATGCAAATGAGAGATAGTCTCAACGTTTTTTTGCAAATAGAAGGTTGCTTTTTAATACATAGTATATTATTATAACTTTAATTCCGATTATTATTATATGAATTAGTGGAAAGGGGGTTGCACGTTGAGTTCGAACGCTCCGATCGCGGTAGAGGCCGACCGCATTTCCAAAAGCTACGGCCATCAAGGCGGCAGGCAGACGGTGCTGGACGGCGTGACGTTCCGCATCCGCCAGGGCGAATTCGTATCGGTGCTCGGACCGAGCGGCTGCGGAAAAAGCACGCTGCTCAACCTGCTGGGAGGCTTCGAGCTGCCCGACGAAGGCACGATCCGGCTCGATGGCCGGCCGGTGGAACGGCCGGTGCGGCAGGCGGTGATGATGTTCCAGGATTACGGCCTGCTGCCTTGGCGGTCGGTTCTCGGAAACGTAGAGCTGGGTCTAGAGCCGCTCAAGCTCGGCGCGTCCGAACGGCGGGAGAGAGCGCTCGATTATCTCAAGCTGGTTCATCTGCAGGACAAAGCCGGCCTGTTTCCGTCCCAGCTGTCCGGAGGGATGAAGCAGCGGGTGGCGCTCGCTCGCGCCTTGGCCGTGCGGCCGCGCGTGCTGCTGCTCGACGAGCCGTTCGCGGCGCTCGATACGTTTACCCGCTATTACTTGCAGGATGAGCTGCTGAGCATTCAGCGGCGGGAGAACGTAACGATGATTCTGGTGACGCACGACATCGACGAAGCAGTTTATTTGTCCGACCGGATCCTGCTCCTCGGGACGGAGCCGGGAGGCATCCGGCTGGAGCTGCGCATTCCGGCGGCCAAGCCGAGAGACCGCGGACACGGAGAGTTTCAACTGTACCGCAAACGGATTTTGGAGCAGTTTCGGCTTGCGGGTTCCGGCTCGAAAGAAGAATTTACGATTTGACGGGAGGATGCGAGAGTGAAGTTTTTACGGACAATCGCGCTCGCGGCGGCGATTTCCCTGTTCGCCTTTGCCGCCTTGAGCGGCTGCGGCGCCTCGGAAGAAGCGAAGGAAGCGGGGACGGGGGCGAAGCGGACGATTAAGATCGGCTACTTGCCGATTACGCACGCGGCGCCGCTGTACATAGAAGAGGAGCTCGGAAAGCACGGATACGGCAACTTCGAGCTGCAGCTCGTCAAATTCGGCTCCTGGCCGGAATTGATGGACGCCCTGAACACCGGCAACATCGACGGAGCGTCGGTGCTGGTCGAATTGGCGATGCTGGCGAAAGATCAGGGAATCGACCTGAAGGCGGTAGCCCTCGGGCATAAGGACGGCAACGTCGTCGTCGCTTCGCCGGACATTCGAAGCGCGGCCGATTTGAAAGGGAAAAGCTTCGCGATCCCGCACGAATATTCGACGCATAACATTTTGCTTTATCAAACGTTGAAGAAGGCGGGGTTGACGTTCGAGGACGTACAGGTCGTCGAGCTGCCCCCGGCCGAGATGCCCGCCGCGCTGGCGGAGAGGAGAATCAGCGGCTACGTCGTGGCGGAGCCGTTCGGCGCCAGGTCCGTCGCCAGCGGAACGGGCAAGGTGCTTCATCAATCGGGGGAGTTGTGGCCGGATTCGATCTGCTGCGCCCTCGTGCTTCGAAACGATCTGATCGAGGACGATCCGGAGGCGGTGCAGCAGCTCGTCAAACAATATGTGGAAGCGGGAGAGGCGGCCGAGCATAAAGACGAGCAAGTGAAGGAAACGTTCTCGAAATACATGAACGTCGACGAAAACGTGCTCGACTTGTCGCTGGAGTGGATTTCCTACGACGATTTGAAGCTCGACGAGCGGACGTACGAGGAGCTGAGGCAGGTTTTGACGGAAATGAAGCTGTTCGAGAATCCGCCGGCTTTCGCCGACTTCGTCGACAATTCCTTCATTGACAAGGCGCTGCAGGAACATGAAGCCGATTCGTAAATCCTTCTGCGCGCTCATCGGCTCGCTCGTTCTTCTGCTCGTCTGGCAGCTCGCGGTCTGGATCGGAAATTATGAAAAATCGCTGCTCCCGGCCCCGCTGGACGTGCTTCGGGGACTGGGCGAGCTCGCCGCCAGCGGAGCGCTGTTCGCGCATTTGAAAGTCAGCCTGCTCCGGTTCGCGGCGGGCTACCTCTCCGCATCGGCCGCGGGCATCGCGCTTGGCCTTGCCCTCGGAAGGACGCGCTTGCTGTGGGCCATGATCGATCCGGTCGTTCAGCTCGTCCGGCCGATTTCGCCGATCGCCTGGTCCCCGTTTATCGTGCTGTGGTTCGGCATCGGCAATGCGCCCGCGATCGTCATTATTTTTTTGGCCGGGTTTTTCCCGGTTCTGTTATCCACCGTTTCGGGCATTCGCAAAGTGGACGGAAGCTATTTGAAAATGGCGGCAAACTTCGGAATCGGTGGCCGGCCGCTGCTGACCAAAATCATATTCCCCGCCGCGTTCCCGTCCATCGCGAACGGCTTGCATATCGCGATCGGCACCTCCTGGATTTTTCTCGTATCCGGGGAGATGGTCGGTTCCCAGTCCGGACTCGGTTTTCTCATTATCGACAGCCGCAATACCCTCCGCCTGGATCTCGTGCTGGCGGGTATCGTCTGCATCGGCGCGTGCGGCTTGCTGCTCGACCGAGGCGTCCGCGTGTTCGAACGCCGGGTCGAAAGGCTGTGGGGAGCGCCCGCCCGGACGCAAGCTTAAGCGTCGGCCGCCGGACCGCGTTCCCCGGGTGCCAAATTTACGACGGCCAAATCCGCCTTTTCGACTTCCCGCCCGCAGTGGTCGCACCGGTACGATACCCGAACCTCGTGGCCGCAGGAGCGGTGAGTCAGCTTTTTATAACATTTTTGCAAATGCCGTTTTCCCCAGACGATCAGGGCGTAAAAAACGTCGTCCAGATCTTTGCCGCTCGGGGTCAGGCTGTACCGGTAACGAGGCGGGTGGTCGGAATAGAGGGCGGATTCGACGAGCCCCTGTTCCTCCAAATATTTAAGCCGGTCGGACAGCAGCTTGGACGAGAGGCCGTCCAGCGCTTTCTTGATTTCGTTGAAGGTCGAGCGGCCGACCAAAATTTCATGAATGATGAGCAGCGTCCAGCGGTCTCCGATGACGTTCAGCGATTGGGCGATATTGCAGGGCAGATCGTATCTTTCTTTCATGCGGACCTCCAATGGGCTTGTTTCGCAGGGATACAGAGTTAACTTTTTATACTAAGTAAATTATAGTCGCATTAAGCGGCGTTGTCGATTTCGCCTTTCTTTGTTCGATTGCCATTCATTTTTTCAAAAGGAGAGAATCCCTATGTCCCTTTATTTGATCGAATCCGTGTTCGGCGATTCCGAGAGAAACGAGCAAAGCTTGAAAACCTCGCTTGCGAGGCTGGAACAGGAAGCGGGCGCGGCCGGCGTCCGCATCGTCGAGGTGCAGGTTGCCCGGGACTTCGGCAGATCGTTTTTGATTTTGGAAGCCGGCGAGGGCAGGGAGGGCGCACCCGTCGAAGCCGTTTTTGAGCGGGCCGGCGTCCCCGTCGCGCTGCTGAAGCCGGTGCGCCTGGTCGGCAGCGAGCTGGAAGCGGTCAAACGGCAGCCGGACGGGATCGATTATTTGGTCGAATGGAACATTCCGGAGGATTTGACGATGGAGCAGTATTTGGAGCGCAAAAAACGGAATTCGGTTCATTATGCCGAAGTGCCCGAGGTGACGTTCTCGCGTACGTACGTATGCGAAGACATGTCCAAGTGTCTTTGCTTCTATCGGGCTCCGGACGAGGCGGCGGTCGTCAGGGCGAGAAACGCGGTGCAAACGCCGATCGACGCCATCACCGCGCTCCAATCGAAGCCGTCGAGAGTCGATTAAAAAACGTTGCGACGAAAGGAGGAACGTCATTGGCTGCGTCGGAAAAGACGGTTTCGGCGGACGAAAGGCGAAAAAACGTCGTCGATGCGCTGATTCGGGAGCATTTGGCGCCGCATGTGAAACGGATCGACGCGGAGTCGTTTTATCCCGCCGATTATTTGAAGTCGCTCGGGGCGGCCGGTCTGCTGGATTCCCGGGACGCTTCGCCGGGCGAAATCCGCGCCCGCGGCGTTCGTCTGGTTGAGGAAACCTCCAAAATATGCATGACGACCGGCTTCAACCTGTGGTGCCATTTGGCGGCCTTGACGTACGTGCGCGGGTCCGGCAACGAGTTTTTAAGGCAGCGGCTGCTTCCGGAATTGGAAAACGGAAAGCTGCTCGGCGGAACCGGGCTGTCCAATCCGATGAAGTTCTACGCCGGCATGGACAAGTTGATTTTGCAAGCGGAAGTCGCCGAAGGAGGGTACAGGCTGAGCGGCACGCTGCCTATGGTTTCGAATTTGGCGGACGATCATTGGTTCGGCGTCGTCGCGTCGCTCGGGGACAGCCGGCGCGTGATGGCCTTCGTCCCTTGCGCCGCCGAAGGGCTGAAGCGCACGGAGAGAATCGGCTATCTCGGCTTGAACGGGAGCGCCACCTTTGCGTGCGAATTTTCCGGCGTGCTCGCGCCGCGAAGCTGGATCGTCGCGGAGGAGGCCGACGCCTTCGTCGCCCGGATTCGCCCGCTTTTCATCCTGTACCAAATACCGCTGGGCCTGGGCGTGATCGACGCCTCGATCCGCTCGATGGAGCGGGTTCGGGACAAGCAGCGCGGCTGCAACCGGTTTCTCCGGGAGCAGCCGGAAACGCTCGAAGACGAGCTGCGGGAGCTGAGGGAGCAAACGTACCGGCTCGCATCGACGGAACGTCCGGAATCGGGAGACGTCGTCCAGGAGTTGCTCGGCCTTCGATTGAAGACGGCGTATTTGGCGCTTCGGGCCGTTCAGGCGGACATGCTGCATGGCGGAGGCTCGGCGTATTTGCGAAACAGCGCTCCTTCGAGAAGACTGCGCGAGGCGTATTTTTTCGCCAACCTTACGCCGACGATCAAGCATTTGGAGAAAATGCGGCAGTCGGGCGCCTTCTCGGGGACGATCCCCTCATGAGCGGGAAGCGCCATTCATCCCTTCAAGCCCGATAACGACGAACTGGCGGCCGGTCGGCGGAGATGGGTCGCAAGGCGGCAAAAAGGCCGGCATCCCCCGCGAACGGAACGTTCGGGCAAAGGGAAATGCCGGCCTCGGACGCGCAGGGGAGGCGGATTCGGCGCTAGCGGTTCGCGGTTTCCGACTCGTAAAGCCCCGAGCGCGCTTTGAACCAGCGAAACAGATGGGTGGCGACGATTTTGAGCACGGCGTATCCGGGAACCGCCAAAATGACGCCGAGAACGCCAAACAAATTGCCCGCCGTCAAAATGACGAAAATGATCGTGATCGGATGGATGTTAAGCGTCTTGCCCATAATTTGCGGCGAAATGAACTTGCCCTCGACGAGCTGCACGACCGTCCAGACGACGATCATCTTGACGAGCATGATCGGAGAGGTGACGAGCGCGACGATGAGCGCCGGCGTAATGGCGATCGCGGGCCCGAGGTATGGCACGATGCTCGTGCAGGCCGCCACGATGGCCAGCGTAAGCGAATAATCGAGCCCGATAATCAGATAACCGATGTACAGCAGACAGCCGATGCAAAAGCTGACGATGATCTGTCCGCGGATGTACGAGCTGATTTGATGGTTCATTTCGAGCATGACGGTCAAAAACCGGTCCCGCAGCTTCGTCGGGACAAAGCCGAGCGCGAACGGGGTCAATTTTTTGCGGTCCTTCAGCAAATAAAACAGAATGAACGGCACGGTGACGATCGACAAAACGACTTCCGTGATCGTCCCGACGATGCCGCCGACGCTCGACCACGTATTGTTCAAAATGGAGCTGGCCCGCTCGGAAATGTTGGCGGTCAGTTGGGCCGGATCGAAGTTGAGCGTTTCCTGGATGCCTTCGAAAAAGTCGCTTCCCAGCCACTCTTCGATCTGCAATCGGAATTGCTCGAAATAATGGGGGAAGTTGGACGCCAGACTGGCGATTTGCTGGCGGACAAGCGGGATGACGGCCGTGACGGCGAGCGTAATGATGCCGGCGATCAGCAGGTATAACGCCAAGATGCTATAAATTCGTTTGACGTTCCGTTTTTCCAAATAGTCGATGATCGGATTGAGCAGGTAATAAACGACGGTCGTCAGCAGCAGCGGCAGAGCCACGGTTTTGAACAGCACTTCGATCGGGTGGAACACATAGGAAATTTTGCTCAAAACGAGAATGTTCAACCCGACGAGCAGCAAAACAAACAGAAATCCGACAAATTTGCTGTTGAACAAAAACGATCGGAGCTTCTCCGACCAGACGCGTTGCGTTTCCATTGCGAGTTTCTTTGCCCCCTGTCGATTTGCGAACAAGCCTTGTTTCCTATTATAGCGCTGCCATTTCGCAAAACCAATTCCGGCGATCGGCGGCCGCAGGCCGCGATCTCTTCACGTTTTTTTACGGGGGACGCGCGTTCGGGTTGCAAATCGCAAGCGAAGGCGCACGGCGAACTTCGGGCGGGTCGACAACGGAAAGGCTTGCCGGGAAACCGCCGTTTCGCCATTTTCTTGCAAAATAATCGGTTGCCGATTCCGGCCGAGCTCCATATAATGAAATCAAAAGCAGGTAACGACGCAACGCGAAACGAGGTGACGATTAAATTTAAAGCGGTTACAAATCTTGCGGCACGTTATCGATTATCGATAATCGATAATGCTTCGGAATGGAGCGGTTGAACCGATGGCTGAACAGGAACCGAATCTCTCGATGCACTCGATCAGCGAGCACATTTATTTATGGTTGAAGCAAGGGATTCTCGCGGGCGAGCTTCAGCCCGGTACCCGGCTTATCGTGCTGGACATCGCCCGCAAATTCCGGGTCAGCCAGGCGCCCGTCCGCGAAGCGCTCGAACGGCTGAAGCAGGAAGGGCTCATCAACGGCGTTCCGAACAAGGGGTCCGTCGTTTCGGATATTACGTCCAAGGAAATCCGGGATCTTTTCGTCTTGCGGGAAATTATCGAAGGCTTTGCGGTGCGGGAGACGATGCCGCGGATGACGGACGGCGACTACGCGTTTTTGGAACGGACCGTTTCCGGCATGGACGACGCCAACAAAATGCGGGATACGCTGCGAATCCTCGAGCTCGATATGGAGTTTCACGGCTTTTTTTACCGGCGCTGCGACAATCAGGCGATACTCGGGCTGTGGAACGATATGCGAACGAAGATCATGCGGTTCATGGCGATATCCAACCGCTATTATACGACCGACGGGCTGGCCGATTGGCATCGCCTGCTCATTGACGCCTTGAAGTCGGGAAACCCGGAAACGGCGGAAAAAGCATTTGTCGAACATATGCACTCGTACAAGATCATTCATCTGGATTGACGCCACGGCTCGTTCGAAGCCTTATCAAAGGGGAAAAGAGCATGCGGAGTGAATTCATGTTGTACAACGACGATTTGGCGATGACCTGGGTGAGGGAACGGTTTTTGCGCGAGCTCGTGTCGGGCCGGCTGAGGCCGAAGGCGGACCTTCAGGAGAAGATGTCCCGCCTGTCCGTAAACCCCTATTTCACGTTCCCGGCCGTCGCGCTGGTGGAGCCCGTCGCGAAGCGGGAAGAGGGAACGGGCGCAAGGCCGCGGGCCGAAGCGGCGAGAGATGCCGTACAGCAGGAAGCGTGCGCCGGGAGCGTCGCGTTCGTCGACGATGAGGACCGGGTCGCGCTGCTGTTCTCCTGGACGAAGTCGGAGATGCTGGAAAAGCTGCAGCGAAAGCTCTCCGACCGTTTCGGTTGCTCGGTCAATATCGGCGTCGGCCGGCCCTGCGGCCAGCTCGGGGACGTGCATCAATCGTACGGGCAGGCTTCGACGGCCCTTCGCTACAAATTTTACAAAGGGACCGGCCAAGTGCTGTACGCCAACAACCTCCGGCCGTTCGAGCCGGTCCGCAGCGATCCGGAGATCGTGGAGAAAACGCTGTACGATACGTTGAAAGCGGCGGTGTCCCACGAGGAAATCGAGGAAGCGGTGGAGCATTGCTACGAGAGCGTGCTGCAGAACCGTTATCTGGATATCGAAAGCTTGTACGAATGGACGATCCGGCTGCTGCTCGGGATCGAGAAACGGATGCTGGCCGACGAAAAGGATGCAAGCGCTTATCACTCTTCGGACATTTTGTCCGTCATCCGCCTGGAAACGCTGGACGAAATGAAGCGGTACGTAAGTCAATTTCTGCAGGGACTGTGGGAATTTACGCTCCCGAACCAGAAGGAAAGCCACCGCAGCATCATCAAGAAATCGCTGCATTATATGGAATCGGAGTACGGCAGCGCTTCCCTGCAGAGCATCGCCCGGAAGGTGTACATGACGCCGGCCTATTTGAGCCTGCTGTTCAAGGCGAATACGGGCAAAACGTTTATCGAGCATTTGACCGACATCCGGATCGGAAAGGCGAAGGAGATGCTGGCGTCCACGCATTACAAAAATTACGAGGTGGCGGAGAAGGTGGGCTATCACGACTCGCGGTACTTCAGCCAAATTTTCAAAAAGAAGGTCGGCGTTTCCCCCAGCGAGTACCGGGAATCCGCGGCAAAGTAGACGGCCGGAAAGCGGGCATAAAAGCAGGGACTTCGGCTTTTGCCCAAGGCGGGCGCCGAAGTCCTTTTAATGATCTGATCGCAAAAGGCGGGGGAGAAGCGGCTACAGGCGAACGTCGCTTTGCGGCCCGTCCCTTTCCTGCTTGCGGGCGTCTTCGAGCTCCGCGTCCCACGTCAAGTGGCGGTAGTCCGCCGCCGCTTCGTCGGTCCGGAACCACTCGACGAAGTCGTTCCAGATGGCCGTCGTCCACGAAGCGTCGATCTGGGCGGTCGAGTAGACGCCTTCCTTCAGCCGGACGAAGCCGAAGACGTCTCTTACCTGCGACTTTTCCGCCTGGACGACCGTCAGCTCCGCGAGATGCGGCGGAATAAAGATGACGCCCGCGGGCGTGCCGAGCACGACGTCGCCCGGCAGGCAGATCGCTTTGCCGATGCGGGTCGGAACGTTCATGCCGACCATCGTCACGTCGCCGATCGCCGTCGGATCGCTGCCCCGGTAATAAATGTTGATGTCGGGAATGGAGACGACCTGCTGGTTGTCCCGGATGCCTCCCCAGATGACGGCTCCCCCGCGCTTGGTGCGCGTCGAAATCGCCGTGGACAGGTTGCCGCCGACATAGGTGCCCATATGAATTTTGTCGAACATGTCAACGACGACGACATCGTCTTCCGTCAAGGAATCGATGACCCATTGATTGAAAAAGCCCCGGCGGCCCTCCTGCTCGTGTCCGTACTTCAGCAGCGTTTCGTGCAGATCGGGACGTTTGGGAACCATGACGGCGGTAACGGCCCGGCCGACCATGATTCGATCGGGGTGGACGATTTTGAAATCGCCTTCGAATTGGAACGCATAGCCCCGGTGCCATAAAGGGCCCCAAGCTTCTTCAAGCGTAATTTTGCGAATTCGTCTCAGGATGTCGTCCGGCACTTTCGGCCTTCCGTTCGGAAACCTCTCGCCCGTCCACAGAGGCGTCAATTGCACAATATCTTCGGCATGATCGAATTTCATGTTCGCACCTCATTTCCGGATTGGTAACTGGAGCCTGCAGCCGGTTGCTTACCCCTATTGTTAGGGAGAAATCGCGTTTTGTCGATGAGACGATTTTTCGCTATATTTTCGTCCTGCTATAAATAATCCCACCTCGGATGCGGTCTCGAAACCGTTCGCGGACGCCCGATGAAAGCGCTCCAAAAAAATCAAACAATTTCGTAAATTCGTCTCCTTCATTTATGAAATCGCTTTCGTTAAAGTGAGTTTACACCGCAATCGCCAGGTTGCGGGCCGCAAGGAAGGAGGAGCGAATGCATGGCCAATCGAACGGATGCGATACGCGGGGACATGCGGACGGGGGGACTTCGGCGCAAGCAGCGGAGCAGGGAGACGAACGCGGCAGGCTACATTTTCATCTCGCCCTGGCTGATCGGCTTTCTTTTGCTTACGCTATGGCCGATCGCGCAGTCGTTTTACCTGTCGTTCACGGAATACTCGCTGCTCGAGGATCCGGTTTGGACCGGATTGGACAATTACCGCAGCATCCTCACCGACGACTCGACGTTTACGAAATCGCTGAGCGTGACGTTTCTGTTCGTGCTGTTTTCCGTTCCGCTGAAGCTGATCTTTTCGCTGCTGGTCGCGATGGCGCTGAGCAAAAGCCTGCGGGGAATGAACGCGTACCGCACGGCGATTTATTTCCCGTCGCTCATCGGCGGAAGCATCGCGGTCGCGGCGCTTTGGCGCAATATGTTCGGCCTGGACGGGTACATCAACCAGGTGCTGGCCTGGTTCGGCATCGAGGGGATCGGCTGGATCTCGAATCCGAGCACCTCGCTCGGAACGCTCATTCTGCTCAATACGTGGCAATTCGGCTCCACGATGGTCATTTTTCTGGCCGGACTCAAGCAAATTCCGCAGGAATTGTACGAATCGGCCTCCGTCGACGGGGCGGGCAAGCTCCGCAAATTTTGGAACATCACCCTTCCGATGCTGTCGCCCGTCATGTTTTTCAACCTTATCCTGGGCGTAATCGGCTCCTTCCAGACGTTCACCTCGGCGTTCATCATTACGAAGGGCGGTCCTGTCAACTCCACCTATATGTACGCGCTGTTTCTGTACGAGAAGGCGTTCAAGCATTACCAGATGGGCTACGCGTCGGCGCTGGCCTGGATCCTGCTTACGATCGTCGCCCTGCTGACGATGATCAATTTCTTCGCTTCCCGCTACTGGGTGTTCTACGAATCGGAGGGGGGGAGGCCCAAATGAGCTCGCGCAAATCCCGGCTGCTGAATCACGTTTGGCTGACCGTCTTTTCGTTGATCATGCTGTATCCGGTCATCTGGTGGGTCGGAGCTTCGTTGAAAAAAACCGAGGAGCTCAGCTCGCCCTCGCTGTGGCCGAAGACGCCGATGTGGGAGAACTACAGCAAAGGGTGGCATTTTTCCGGCGACTTTACGTTCGCTCATTTTTTCGGCAACACGCTGTTGATGGAGCTCTTCAACGTCGCGGGCGGCGTTCTGACGGCGGCCGTCGTCGCCTACGGCTTCGGGCGGCTGGAGTTCAAGCTGAGAGGCTTCTGGTTTTCGATCCTGCTGCTGACGATGATGCTTCCCGGACAAGTGACCGTCGTGCCGCAATATATTTTGTTCAACAATCTGGGCTTCGTCGACAGCTACGTGCCGCTGGTCGTTCCGCATTTTTTCGGCGGGGGGGCGTTCTTCGTTTTCTTGCTCGTCCAGTTCATTCGCGGCATTCCGCGGGATTTGGACGAAGCGGCCAAAATCGACGGGGCTTCGGTATACGGCATTTTCTTCCGCATCGTGTTTCCGCTTATCAAGCCCGCGCTCGTCACCGTCGCCATCTTTACCTTCATTTGGAGCTGGGACGATTTCTTCTCCCAGGTGCTGTACCTCAGCTCGGTGGAAAAATTCACCGTTGGTCTTGCGCTTCGCATGTTCATCGACCAATTCGAAATTCAGTGGGGCCAGCTGCTGGCGATGTCGCTTTTGTCCGTCGTCCCGTCGGCGCTGATCTTCCTGTTCGCGCAAAAGCACTTCGTCGAAGGGATCGCGACGACAGGCTTGAAGGGGTAGCAGGAACCGGTCCGGTTCGGAGAGCCTTCGGCCGGGAAGGGAACGGGTTTTACCATTATTGAAAGGGGAGCGATAGGATGAGGAAAAAAGTCAGTTTTTCGCTTGCGGCGCTGCTGGCCGCTTTGCTGCTTGCGCTGTCGGCCTGCAGCGGCGGAAACGGGGGCAATTCGAGCTCAAGCGGAGACGGCGCTGAAGGCGGGAAGACGACGCTCGGCATCATGTGGTGGGGAACGGACGCGCGGCATGAGGCGACGAAGCAGGCGCTGGACATTTACGGCAAGCAATTCCCGGACGTCGCCTTCAAGCCCGAATTCATGGCGTGGGAAGCCTATTGGCAAAAGCTGCCGACGCTGGCCGCCTCGAAGACGATTCCCGACGTCCTGCAAATGGATGCGGCCTATATTCAGGAGTACGTATCCAGGGGGCAGCTGGCGGATTTGACGGACGTGGATTTAAGCGGAATCGTCGATCCGGGCGTCATCGAAAACATGAAAATCGACGGCAAGCTGTACGGCATCCCGCTCAGCCTGAACTCGCAAGGGATGGCGTACAACAAGGAGGAGCTGGCGCAGTACGGCATTCCGCTGCCGCATAAAGACTGGACGTACGACGAGTTTTTCCGGTGGGCGGAGGACGCGAAGGCGAAGCTTCCCGAAGGCAAGTATCCGATCGGCGACACGACGACGTGGGACGGCTTCAACTACTATCAGACGGCGATGGGCAAACCTCCGATCATGTCGGACGGAGGCAAGACGTTTACGCTTGACCGCGAGTTGTTCATGGAGTTTTACGGAACGTACGATGAGTTCCGGAAAAACGGCATCGTCCCGCCGGCCGACAAATCGGCGGCCTTTCTGGAAAACGATCCGCAGGCCGACCCGATGGCATCCGGCACGGTCATGACCCGCGGAGCGACGACCGGTTCGGTCAGCGCGCTGGAGCAGCTGATGCCGGGCAAGGTCGGCGTCGTCAACATGCCGACGGGACCGGCCGGCGGCGGCTGGGCGCAGTCGACGATTTTCCTTAGCGTCAGCGCGAACTCCAAAAACATGGACGAGGCGAAAAAGTTCGTCAAATGGTTCATCACGGATCCGGAAGCCGGAAAAGCGCTCGGGCTGACGCGCGGCATTCCGATCAATCCGGAGGTGTACAAGGAACTCGAGCCGACGATGGAAGCGAAGGATAAGCTCGGCAAGGAGCTGTACGATCTGTCCGTCGACAAGGCGCTGCCGTTCTATTCGCCGGCCGCGGGGTTCTCGGAGTGGGTAGACACGTACAAAAAAGAAATGGACGCGGTCACGTTCGGCCAGCAATCGATCGAGGAAGCGTTCGAAAAGATCGACAAAATGGGCAAGGAGCTGGCCGCGAAAGCGGGAGGCTGAGCGAGCGAGCCGGCTCTCGCCGGTTCGCGGGATAAGACTTGACTTCCGTACCTAGCTGCGGTCAAAAGGAGGAGAATACGGGATGAAGCTGGCCGAATTCATGGGTTCCAAGCCGGACCGCCTTTGGCATCTGGCGAAGCAAATGAACGTCAATTACGCGGTGTCGGGCTTGGCGCGGGACGAGAAAACCGAACAGCCGTGGGATTTGATGCCGCTGCTTCGCATGAAGCAGCGATTCGCGGACTTCGGTCTTGCGCTCGCCGTCATCGAATCGATGCCGCCGAGCAATCATATCAAGCTCGGAACCGAAGGGCGCGACCGGGAAATCGAAACGTTCAAGGAATTCGTCGCCAATATGGGCGCCGTCGGCATTCCCGTCCTGTGCTACAACTTTATGGCGCAGTTCAACTGGTTCCGGACTTCGACGACGACCCGGACGAGGGGAGGCGCGCTCGTCTCCAGCTACGATCACAGCCTCATGGCGAACGCTCCGCTGACCGAGGCCGGTCTCGTGCCGGAGTCGCTGCTGTGGGAAAACCTGCACTATTTTATGGAGCAGATCGTGCCGGTCGCGGAAGCGGCGGGCGTCAAGCTTGCGCTCCATCCCGACGATCCGCCGATTTCTCCGATCCGCGGCGTGGGGCGCATTTTACGGAGCGCCGACGCGCTCGAACGGGCGATTCGCCTCGTGCCGAGCGAGTGCAACGGGATTACGTTATGCCAGGGAACGCTCGCGACGGCGGGAGAGGACATCCCGTCGGTCATTCGCAGATTCGCGGGACAAAACAAGCTGTTTTTCGTGCACTTCCGCGACGTCCGCGGCACGGCGGAAAAGTTCGAGGAAACGTTCCACGACGACGGGAAAACCGACATGCTCGAAGCAATGCGAACATATTACGAGGTCGGATACGACGGGCCGGCGCGTCCGGACCACGTTCCGACGATGGAGGGGGAGGACAACGCCAATCCCGGCTACGAGCTGCTCGGGCGGCTGTTCGGCGTCGGGTACATTACGGGGCTGATGGAGGCGGCGTCGAAAGAACGGGCGGCGGCGGCGGCGGACGCATCCGTCAATGCGCAGTCGTAAGGCCGAACGGTCGCCGACCGGGCCGCGGCGGCATCATACGCCGAAAATTAGCGGAAAGTTCGCATGGATGCGGGAAGTCCGGCTTGGAGGCCGGGCTTTTTCTCGTCCTGGGAAACCGTTGCTTCGCTAAAGAATTTCTAAAATTTCGTTCTACTTTGAACAAGCAGCCCGCGCCCATCCGGTTAACGGGGATCGACAACGTGAAAGAGGCCTTCGTTTCGAATCGCTCCCTTTTCGCTCTAACCGAATCGGGCAAAGTCTACGAGACGTCCATCGAGCTCGAGAATTTGCCGGCCAATGCCGAGTTCAAGCTGATCGCGACGGACGTAAGCAGCTTGAAGCCGGCTTCGAAGCATCTTCTCATGCAGAAGACCGACGGCACGTTATGGGGATGGGGGCTCAATAAAAACGCCAATCTCGGCGTCGGCGATTACGAGTTCGAATATTTGACGCCCGTTCAAGTCCAACCGCCGGTCGAAGTCGTCCTCAACGGAGAATCGATCGCGCTTGCAAACGGGGTCATCACCCGCAACGGGCAAGCCTTCGTTCCGCTTCGTTCCGTCTTCGAGAAGCTCGGAGCGAAAATTTCATGGGACGAAACGAACAAAATCGCGACTCTCGAGCGGGCCGCAACCGAACAAACCTCATCCGTGACGGTACAATTGAACTTAAAAGACGGAACCGCCGCCTTGAACGGATCGCCCGTCAAGCTGCAGAACGATCCGTTCGGCACGAGCGGAACCTCCTACCTGCCGCTTCGCTTCATAAGCGAGTCTCTCGGAGCGAAGGTCGATTGGCTGCAGAAGGAAGGCAAGATTCGGATCACGATGTCCTAACGAAAAGGGCGTCATATTCGAAAAAGAGGGCAGGCGCGGCGCGCCTGCCCTCTTTCTGCGGCTTCATTCGGCTCAGCTCCACAGCCGGTCGTTCGAGTAGTGGTCGTTCCACTCGTCCGTGGACTCCCAGACGGCGGCGTTGCTGGGATGCAGGTGAGCGGCCAGCACCTCGTCGTTCAAATCGTCGATGCCGAGGCCGGGCGCGTCGACGATCGTCATAAAGCCGTTCTGGACGAGCTTGTTCGGCAGCTTGCCGCTGACGATAATGTCGTCCCACCAGTCGACCTCGCAGGAGTGGTATTCCAGCGCGAGGAAATTTTCCGTCGCGGCGGCGACATGGGCGGCGGCGAGGCAGGCGATCGGGCTTTCGGCCATGTGAATGGCCATCGCGACGCCGTAATCCTGCGCCATGTCGCCGATTTTTTTCGTCTCGAGAATGCCGCCGGCCGTCAGGACGTCGGGATGAATGACGGAAACGCCTCCCGCTTCGAGCAGCGGCCGGAAATTTTCCTTCAAATAAATATCTTCCCCCGTGCAGATCGGCGTCGTCATCGCGCGCGAAAGGCGGGCATATTGCTCGGTATATTGCCACGGAATCATGTCTTCCATCCAGGCGAGGTTGAACTTGTCGACTCTTCGGCCCAGCTTGATGCAGTCTTCGAGCCCGATATGGCCGAAATGATCGATCGCGAGCGGAACCTGATAACCGATAATGTCCCGAACGTCGGCGACGTACTGCTCCAGCATGTCGAGTCCTTTTTCCGTCACGTGAATGCCGGTAAAAGGGTGGGGGATGTTGTAAATATCGTAGTGACGATTGACGATCTCCCGGTTTTCTTCCTCCGATCGGCTGTCGGCCTGCATCCGGTACCGTTTGCGCGACAGCTCCCGCATTTCCTCCAGGAAGCCGAGCGGGGCGTTGAGCGTGCCCGGTTCGTCGATGATTTGGCCGATGCCCAGATCCATTTTCAAAAACGTAAAGCCGTCCTCCAGCCGTTTCTTCAGCGCTTGGCCCATCGCTTTGCCGGTGTCCCTGCCCGTTACGGCCGTATCGCAGTACATGCGGATCCGGTCGCGGAATTTGCCGCCGAGCATTTGGTAGATCGGGATGCCGTACGCTTTGCCGGCCAGATCCCAAAGGGCGATCTCCAGGCCGCTGACGCCTCCCCCTTGCCGGGCGTGCCCGCCGAACTGCTTGATGCGCCGGAACAGCTTGTCGATGTTGCAGGGATTTTCGCCGAGCAGCCGGCTTTTCAGCATGAGCGCGTACACTTTGTCCGCGTTGTCGCGCACTTCGCCGAATCCGACGAGCCCCTGGTTCGTGTACACCTTGATCAGGCTGCTGTGGAACGGGGCCCCGACGATATCCGTAAACCGGATATCGGTGATGCGCAGCTGCGAAGGGCTGGAATGGGTGCGGACATGGGCCAGCGTTTCCTCGTACGACGGATTGTTCGCCAATTCGTTCACTCCCGTAAAGTTATTTAAAGCAGCATGCTGCCGCCGTCAAGACGGATGGCGGCCCCGTTCAAATAATCGCTTTCGTCCGACGCGATAAAGCAAGCCAGCTTCGCCACGTCGGCGGGCAAACCGCCCCGGCCGAGCGGGAATTTGATCAGATGCCTGCGCTCTCGGCTCGCTCTTTCTTCCGGCGTCAGCCCGGCGGGAACTTCGTATTTTCCGACGTCGACGGCGCCGGGCTCGATCGCATTGACCGTTATGCCGTACCGGGCGAGCTCGATCGCGCTTTCCCTGCCGAGCATCCGGATGCCGCCCTTGGTCATCGCGTAAACGGGATCGAAATCGGTCGGGCGTTTGGCATGGACCGAAGAAATCAGGATAATGCGTCCGCGTCCCTTGCGCTTCATGCCGGGGACCACCGCCTGCATGCACTGCCAGTAGCCTTTCAAATTAATGTTCATCAACCGGTCGTACGTCGTTTCGTCGTGCCGGAACAGGTCATAGTTCAGCTGAAGAGCGGCGTTGTTCACCAGAATATCGACGGTGCCGAGGCCGTCCTCGACGATTTCGACCATGCGGCCGATATCCGCTTTCTCCGCGACGTCGGCCCGGACCGTCAGCCCTTCGCCGCCAGCGCTTTGAATTTGCCGCAGCGTCTCGAGCGCTCCGGTCTCGCTGGCGTTGTAGTGGACGGCCACCTTGGCGCCGCGCCGCGCCAGTTCGATCGCGATGCCCCGGCCGATGCCCGTTCCCGCTCCGGTGACGAGCGCCGTTTTACCTGTCAGGAGCATGCGGGGTCACCTCATTTCGGCCGTTTCATTTTATGGTCCATATAGTGAAGCAGAAAACCGCCGTCCAGGCGAATGTCGGTACCGTTCACAAAGCGGGCGCGATCCGACGCGAGGAACGAAACGACGTGAGCGAGCTCCTCCCAGGCGCCTGGGACGGCATTCGGCACTTTATATTCGTAATCCTCGTACAGCGCCGAAACGGAGCTGCGAAACCTGCTGCCGTCGCCCTCCATCGCGCCCGGTTCGACGGTATTGACGGTAATGCCGAAGCGGCCGAGAAAGACGGCCGCTTCCTTGGCGAGCATCTTCACGGCTCCTTTGGACGCGCTGTACGCAAACGAAGAACCGGTCGGCTTTTCGGCATGAACCGACGTTACCAGCACGATCGCGCCGGCTTCGCGGGCCGCCATCCGCTTGCCGACGGCTTGTACGCAAAGGAAGGCGCTTTTGGCGTTGGCGTTCATCACGTCCAGAAAAATCTCTTCGGCACAAGTCTCCACCGCCGCGGGAATAAGCAGATCCGGATTGTGAACGAACACGCCGATCGGTCCCGATTCCCGTTCCGCCAGCCGCAGGACGCGCTCGACTTCCGCGCCATCGCTCAAATCCCCGTCGACCACGCAGACGTCGGCCCCTTGCTCCCGCGCGGCCTCCAGCTCCGCGCCGATGGCCGCTCCCGACGAGCGGCTGTTCAAAACGAGACGCGCGCCTTCCCGGGCAAAACGGAGAAACACCGCTTTTCCGGAATCGCTGTCCGCATCGCTTACAAAAACGACAGGTTGGGAGCTTATGATCCATCACCTCCGGAAACGCCGCCGGTCCGGCAAGCGCTATCATCGAACATCCCTATGATACGTCTTGCGGCAGGCGGGCGGCGAGGCGTAAAAATTATAATTTTGTTTGTTTTTTTCAAAAGTTCGCGATGAGGTATAATGGTAACGGAGCGGGCCGGGCGGAAGACCGTCCGGCGCGAGTCTAATACGAGAATCGGAGATTATGCGAATGCTGATCGATATCAAATCCAGGCTGGACGAGCCGCGGGTTCGCGACTTGCTCGAGCTGGCGGCCTACGACGATGCGGAGGAAATCGCGCGAGCCTATCGGAACGACGAAAGCATGGAGCTGACGGGCTTTTACAAGGACGACGAACTGGCAGGCATCGCCGGATTTCGGATGAACGGGACGGGAGAGCTGCTTCTCGGGCATATCGCCGTACTTCCGGAACGACGGGGAAAAGGGTACGGGACCGCGATTTTGCTGTCCTTGATCGGGCTGAAAAACCCGCGGGCGATTGTGGCCGAAACGGACGCGGATGCGGTCGACTTTTATCGCAGCGTCGGCTTCGCCATCGAAAGTCTGGGAGAGAAATATCCCGGCGTCGAGAGATTTCGTTGCACATACGACTGCGAGGTCGAAGGCTAAGCGTCACAAATGGGAGCTGGAGCGGAATGAAAAAATTCAAAAAATTTTACATCGAAATTACGAGCGTGTGCAACTTGGCCTGCACGTTCTGCCCGCAGACGAAACGGCAGGCGAATTTTATCAAAACGGACGCGTTCGTTCACCGATTGGAGCAAATCAAGCCGTATGCCGACTCGATTTATTTTCATCTGAAGGGCGAACCGCTCATGCACCCCAAAATCGACGAGCTGCTCGACATCAGCCATGAGCGCGGCTTCAAGGTGAATATTACGACGAACGGAACGCTGCTGCCGAAAACGAAGCACAAGCTGCTCGGAAAGCCGGCGGTTCGCCAAATGAACGTTTCGCTGCACAGCTTTGACGGACATCCGGGGTCGACCGACAAAGAAGGATACGTTCGCGGCGTTCTGTCGTTCGCGAAGGAGGCGCTTGCGCAAACGGAGATGATCGTTTCGCTTCGGCTGTGGAATTTGCATCCGGACAACGCGACCCATGCGGAACGGGCCCGCAACCGGGCCGTTCTCTCGATCGTCGAGCGGGAGTTCGGCCTCGATTACCGCATCGAAGAGAAAGTGGAACCGGGAAAAGGGATCAAAATCGCCGACCGGCTTTATTTGAATCCGGATATCGAATTCGACTGGCCCGACCTGAACGCCGAGGAGGACGACGGCAAAGGCTTTTGTTACGGCATGCGCAACCAGGCGGGCATTCTCGTCGACGGCACGGTCGTTCCGTGCTGTCTGGACGGAGAGGGCGTCATCAACCTGGGCAACATCCACGTGCAGCCGTTCTCCGACATCGTCGAAAGCAAGCGCGCCAAGCGGATCGTCGACGGCTTCTCGCGCAGGGAAGCGGTGGAGGAGCTTTGCCGCAAATGCGGCTACCGCAAACGGTTCGGCACATAAAATCCGTCCGCCGGTTTTCATTCTGCCGCCCGCCCTTTGTCCATACAATGTATGGATAGGGAGGGAGATACCCATGGCGACGACCCGTCTTTACATCACGGGCATGACGTGCGCGGCTTGTTCGACCCGCATCGAAAAAGCGCTCCGCAGGATGGACGGCATCGAGCAGGTCTCGGTCAATCTGGCATTGGCGCAGGCGCTGATTCAGTACGAACCGAAGCAAACGAAGCTGAAGGCGATTTACGGCCGCATCGAGCAGCTGGGCTACGGAGCGATCGACGGCCGCGCTCACCCGGCCGCGCGTTCGCGGGCGGAAGTCCGCTCTTACTTGCGCCGCTTCGCCTTGTCGGCGGCGTTGTCCGTTCCGCTTCTGTGGGCGATGCTCGGCCATATCGCCGGGGAGGGCGGTGTCTGGGTGCCGCCGCTGTTCCAATCGCCCGTCTTTCAATGGATCGTGGCGACGGCGCTGCTGTTCGGCGTCGGCTATCCGTTCTATAACGGCGCCTATCAGGCGCTGAAAGGGCGCTCGGCGAATATGGACGTTCTCGTTTCCCTCAGCGCATCCGCGGCCTATTTTTACAGCCATTACCAACTGTTTCGTTATCCGCTGGCGGAAGCCGGCCGACATGCCGGCCATCTCCCCGTCTATTTCGATACGATCGCGATGATTTTGACGTTTCTGCTGCTCGGCAAGCTGCTGGAAGCGGTCGCCAAAGGCCGGGCGCTGAAAGATTTGAACGCGCTCTACGACTTGCAGGTGCGTCTTGTCCGTCTGGCGGATACGGACGAGGAGCAGTGGGTGCCTGCCGAAACGCTGCGAAAAGGAACGAAGGTATCGGTCCGGACCGGAGAGTGGATTCCCGCGGACGGCATTGTCGTCTCGGGCCGGGCCGACGTCGACGAGTCGCTGCTGACGGGGGAAAGCGCGACGGTCGTCAAAAATGCCGGCGATCGCGTATACAGCGGCACAAGAAACGCGAACGGAGATTTGACGGTCGAAGCCGTCAGCGGGACGGACGGCAGCCGGCTGTCGCGAATGATCGATCTGGTCGAGGAAGCGCAAAATTCGAAGCCGCTCATCGCGCGGAAGGTGGACCGCGTGGCGGCTTATTTCGTGCCTGCGATGCTCGTATGCGCCGCATTGACGTTCTTCGCCTGGATCGCGCTTCCGGCGCCGGGGAACGTCTCCCACGCGCTTGCGCTGCAGCATGCGCTCGCCGTGCTCATCATTGCGTGCCCGTGCGCGCTGGGACTTTCCACGCCGCTTTCGATTCTCGTCGGATCGGGAATCGCGGCGAAGTCCGGCATTTTGTTCAAGGAAGGCCGGGCGCTGGAGACGCTGCAGCATGTCGACCATGTCCTGCTCGACAAGACCGGCACGCTGACGGAAGGCAAGCCGACGCTCGCCGCCGTCCGGAGCGCTCCCGGCAAAGAAATGCATCTGCTGCGGACGGCTGCGGCCGTCGAGCAGGCTTCGGCGCACCCGCTCGCGCAGGCCGTCGTTCAAGCCGCGTTCCGGAACCGGCTCGTCGTTCCGCCCGCCGAACGCGTCGCCGAAACGGTGGCGGGCGGCGTCGCGGGAATCGTCGAGGGAAAAAAGGTATGCGTGGGCAGCTACGGATGGCTGAAGTCGCAGGGCGTTCGGATGAGCGGTTATGCCGACGCCGTTCCGAGGAACGGAACGACCGTGCTTTACGTCGCGGCGGACGGGAGGCTCGAAGGCGCGCTGGAGCTGGCCGACCGCTTGCGGCCGGAGGCGTCGGAAGCCGTGAGGCTGCTGAGGCGGTCGGCCGACGTGTGGATGGTGACGGGGGACCAGGAGCAAACCGCGCGTTACATCGCGGACCGTGCGGGGATCGACCGCCTGTTCGCGGGCGTGCAGCCGGAGCGGAAGCTGGAGCTGGTCCGGAGCCTTCAGCGCGAGGGGCGCACGGTCGCGATGATCGGCGACGGCATGAACGACGCGGCCGCGCTTGCCGCCGCCGATATCGGGATCGCGATGGGCGGAGGGACGGACGCCGCCATGCAGGCCGGCGACGTCGTCCTGCTCCGAAACAAGCTGACCGGCATCGCGCGGGCGATCGCGATCAGCCGCCGCACGATCCGAAACATCCGGCAAAACCTGATGCTCGCCGTCGTCTACAATCTGGCGGCCGTCCCGATCGCCGCGTTCGGCTTCATGGACCCTCGCATGGCCTGCATCGGCATGTCCGCGAGCTCGCTTCTCGTCGTCGGCAACGCCTTGCGGCTGCATCGGTTAAAGGAAGGGGGGCGGCGGCGCGATGCCCATGTCGGCTGATACGTTTGCGCTTGCCGCCCTTTCCGGCATCATGGGCGCTCCCCACTGCTTCGCCATGTGCGGAGGCATCGTCTCCTCCTTCGCGCTGAACGCCAAAGGATCCCCGCTGAAGGCGATCCTCGCGTACAACGCCGGAAGGGTGGCGACGTATTCGCTGCTCGGCGCGGCGATGGGGGCGGCCGGTTCTTTCGTCAATCTGGCGGGCGGGCTCGTCGGCGTTCAGGGCATCGCCAGCATGCTCGGCGGCGCGCTCATTCTGCTGTGGACGTTTCGCCGCTTTACGCTGCCGCTCCATCGCCGGACCGTGCCGGGCCACGACGCGGCGCTCGGCGCTTTCGCCCGCTTGCGGCTGCGCTTCGAGCTGACGGGCGTTTTTTTGACCGGCCTGCTGCTCGGTCTGCTGCCGTGCGGCCTGACGTACGCGATGCAAATGAACGCGGCCGCCTCCGGCTCGTGGGCGGAAGGTTTTCTGCTCATGCTGACGTTCGGGCTTGCGACGTTTCCCGTCTTGCTGCTGACCGGGCTTTCGGCCGGAGGCATCGGCCGGAAATGGCGCCGGGCGATGCGGAAAGCCGGGACGGCGCTGGCCGCGGTCATGGGCATCCTGTCGATCATGAAGGGCATGAGCGCGAACGGATGGATTCCTTCGATCCACCCGTGGATCTGGTGACGGGAGAAGACCGGGGCGGGGCCGTTCGTCTTCTCCCGTCTCGCTCCGCTCCCGCCCTCATAAATCCTTACGCGGCTTTGAAAGGAAGCCGGAGCCGGATCGTTTCGCCGTCCGATCGATAGACGGCCTCGGCCTGCCACTCCCCGCGCATGACGGGCATGCCGCTTGCAACGTAAACGCCGGGCCGCGTTTCCGTCACTTCGGCGGGCAAAATCCCGCAAAACATGCCGGGCATCGACAACCGCACCTGCAAATCCGCCGCTTCGCCGCCGACCGGTCCGTTTTGCAGATCGGAAATCCGGATTTCGAAAGCGACCGCCTCCATGGCGCGGACTTCCGTCTGCGCTTTTGTCATATTCAGGCTCAGCTTGTCGTTTTCGAACGCGGCGTTCGCAGCGGAAGCGGGCGGGGCAAGGGAGGAGCGGTAAACGGCAAATACGGCGACGGCGAGCAGCAAAAGCAAGGGAAAAACGATTTTTTTCACGGCGGCCGCGGCACCTCCGTCCGGCTTGAATTCGCTGTGGGCTTCAATTCCAACCTATGTTCGAAATCCCGGGAACATACGGTCGAATCGCGCCGGCCCGTCCGCTATTGACGGAGTGACTGATTATCATTATCATTTAGGTGGTGATCATCAGCCGATGGGCTCGAGGGGTGCGAAGCATGAAAAAAATCAAATTTTGCGAGCGGAATTTCAAAAACGGGACGAAGCCCGTCTACAAGCGGTTGAAAGGCGCGTACGCCGAAATCGAAATGAAAAAGAAAGACTGCCTCGGCAACTGCAAGACGTGCAAACGGGAATGCTTCGCGCTCGTCAAATCCGGCATCGTCAGCGCCCCGACGCCCGAACTTTTGACGGAACGGTTAACGGAGCTCATTGAATCCCGCTGACTTGGAAATAATGGATGTTGCAATGAACCGGGATATGCTAAACTAGAGCTATTCCACTGATCAGAGGTGCATAGGCGATGAATGACGAACTGGCGAAAGCTCTAAACGAACAAATGAACTTCGAATTTTATTCAGCGCATGTGTACTTGGCCATGGCCGCATATTGCTCCGGGGAAAGTCTGGACGGCTTCGCCAACTTTTTCATCGTGCAAGCGGAAGAAGAACGGTTCCATGCCATGAAAATATACAAGTTCCTGAACGACCGCGGACGCCGCGCCACGCTCGCCGCCCTGCCGGAACCGAAGAACGAGTACGACTCGATGCTCGACGTGTTCGAGCACGGTTATGCGCACGAGCAGGCGAATACGAAGAAGTTTTACCATTTGGCCGACATCGCCCTGAACGAACGCGAACACGCGACGATGTATTTCCTCAAATGGTTCATCGACGAACAGGTGGAAGAGGAAGCGCTGTTCGACAACATCATCCAGAAGCTGAAACGGATCGACAAAGACAGCAACGCTTTCTTCATGATGGACAGCGAATTCGCTTCCCGCTCGTTTACGCCTCCGGCCGAATGACCGCAAGCGTCGCCTGAACGTTCATGCCGGGACCTGCCCAAGCGGGTCCTTCAATTTATAAGGGGAAAGGCGGATTCGACATGTCGATATACGATTTTACGGTTACGACGATTCGCGGCAAGGAAACGACGCTGGCGGAGTACAAGGGAAAGGCGCTGCTGATCGTCAACACGGCGAGCAAATGCGGCCTGACGCCGCAGTACGAAGGACTGCAAAAGCTGTACGAGCAGTTCAAGGACGAGGGACTTGTCGTGCTCGGCTTCCCGTGCAATCAATTCAAGGAGCAGGAGCCGGAAACCGCGGATAAAATCGAGGCCTTCTGCACGCTCAACTACGGCGTGACGTTCCCGATGTTCGACAAGGTCGAAGTGATCGGAGACAACGCGCATCCGCTGTTCGCCTATCTGACCAGCCGGGGCCCGGCCGAGCAATTCGACATCAAATGGAATTTCGCGAAATTTTTGATCGACCGCAACGGCGAAGTCGTGAAGCGCATCGATCCGCAGGTGACGCCGGCGGAAATCGAGGACGACATCAGAAGTTTGCTCGGCTGACGCGAATCGCGGTTGCATGCGATAGCGGGCCGCCTATCGAAAAGGCTGTTTCCGATCGGACGATCGTCCGAATCGGGAACAGCCTTTTGTCGCTTTTGTCATGAAAGCTGACGTATCGCGGGACGGTCAACCCGCCGCCTCGACTTTCGCCTTGCCGCCTTCGCCGATCCAGGCGCGTTTCCAGGCGCCCTGGACGATGAGCAGCATGAGCAGGCAGGCGAAGGCGATGCCGCTGAGAATGAGGAAGCCCGGCGTATAGGAACCGGTTGCCTCGTAAAGGCTGCCGAGCACGAGCGGCAGCAGGTAGCCGCCCACGCCGCCGGCCGCGCCGACGATTCCGGTAATGAGGCCGATCTCGTCGGCGAACCGCTGCGGCACGAGCTGGAACACGGAGCCGTTGCCGGCGCCCAGACACATCATGCCGATGAACAGCAGGACGATGACGACGGCCAGCGGAGGGAGGGAAGACACGCTGGCGAGCATAATGCCGGCTCCCGCGTACAGGAACATCAGCATGCGGATCCCGCCGATTTTATCCGACAGAAAGCCTCCGACCGGGCGGAAGAGGCTGCCGGCGATGACGCAGACGGTCGTAAAGTCGGCGGCCCGCACCGCGGAAAGTCCGTATTGTTCGTTGAAAAAGATCGTCAAGTAGTTGGACATGCCGACAAACCCGCCGAACGTCACGCTGTAGAGCGCGCAGAAAATCCACGTATCTCTCTTTTTGAGGATGTTCGCGTATTCGGACATTTTTTTCGGGGCCGGCTGATTCGGGCTCTCTTTGGCGATGAACGTAAAGATCAGGAAGACGAGGACGATCGGGATGAGCGCCAGGCCGAAGACGACTTCCCAGCCGCCGTAATGCTGCGCCAGACGGTTGGCGAACAAGGTCGAGAAGACGGTTCCGCTGTTGCCCGCGCCCGCGATTCCCATCGCAAGCCCTTGGTACTGCGGCGGATACCAGCGGCTCGCGAGCGGCAATGCGGCCGCGAACGACGCGCCGGCGAAGCCGAGCAGGATCGCGACGACGTACAGCTCGCCAAGCGAGTCGACGAACTGCCAGCCCCATACGAGCGGCACCATCGAGGCGAGCATCCCGAATTGCGCGGTCCGCTTCGGCCCGATGTAGTCCGTCAGGAAACCGAACAGCAGCCGAAGAATGGAGCCTCCCAATACGGGAAGCGCGACCAGGTTCGCTTTTTGCACGGCGCTCATCGGATAATCGTTCATCATGATGACGGCGAGCGGGCCGATCAGCACCCAGATCATGAAGCTTACATCGAAATACAAAAACGCGCTGAACAAGGAAGGCTTATGACCGCTTTTCCAAAATCCGTTTCTCTCCATACCGTTTCTCTCCTCGATTTATAAGTTGAAAACGCAAAAAGCCGCAAGCCGTCCGTTCGGACAGCAGCGGCTCCATTGCCAAGGCGACACTTCATTGTGTTCGCCGGGTTATCGTCGGTCACAGCATTGTGATCCAATTCGTATTATAGGGATGCGTCAACGCCGTGTCAATATATATGACCTGCACGTATCACAAAAAAACCGAAAAAATCTTTGCGGACTTTTCACGCGATCGGGTGTCATTTATATTGACAAATCGAACGGGTTTCCTATATGTTATATTTATAGTTAAATAAGCGATCGGCACAACGAGGTGCCGTCCGATCCGGCAACGAAGCCCGCTCCTATCCGATATAGGACGGGCTTTTTATGTTCAGAAGACAGGATGGGAGGCGCTGACCATGTCCAATACGATACAGATGCTTACACTTCATGTTACGGTCGAGCAGGCGCTTGACCTGTTATGCTCCGTTTCGCACGTTCCGCTATCGGAGCCCGTGCCGATCGAAGAAGCTTCCGGAAGAGTGCTGGCGGAAGAATTTCGCAGTCCGTTCCCGATGCCTCCGTACCGGAGGGCGGCCATGGACGGATACGCCGTCCGGGCCGCGTCGATCGCATCGGCGACGCCGGAGCGTCCCGCGCGGCTCTCCGTCGCGCGCGAAATCAAGGCGGGCGACGATGCGGGCAACGACGGAAATATCGGCGCCGGAAACGCGCTTCGGGTATTCACCGGCGCGCCGGTTCCCGACGAGTACGACACCGTCGTCATGCAAGAGACGGTCGTCCTGGAATCCGGAGACGACGCGAACGGGACGATCCGCGTGGACCGGGCTTCGCCGGAAGGCAAACATGTCGCCGAAGCCGGGGAGGACATCCCGAAGGGCAAGACGGTGCTGACCAGGGGCACGCCGCTCGGAGCTAAGGAGATCGGCCTCCTTGCCGCCTTCGGCTGCACGGAAGTGCAGGCTTACGCGAAGCCGAAGGCGGTCGTTTTTCCGATCGGCGACGAGCTGATCGGGCCGGATCAGCCGCCGACCCCGTACCGGATTTACGATGCGAACGGGTTCATGCTGGAAGCGCGGCTGAAGGAGCTCGGCGCTTCGGTCACCCGGCGCGAGCCGCTGCCGGACGATCCGGAGGCGATTGCGCACGGCCTCGAACAGGCGCTGCGCAAAGCGGATATCGTCGTGACGACCGGGGGCATTTCAGTCGGCAAGTACGACCATGCCGCCCGGGCGCTGAACCGAATCGGCGCGTCGCCGCTTTTTACGAAGGTGGCGATGCGGCCGGGAACGCCGACCTCGGCGTACGCTTACAGAGAAAAGCGGGTGATCTGCCTGTCGGGCAATCCGTCGGCTTGCTTCGCCGGCATGGAGCTGCTGCTCAAGCCGTTTGTCGTCAGCCGCACCGGACGAACCGATTACATGAACGAATGGACGGTCGGACAATTGTTGGATCCCGTCGCCAAACCGTCGCCTTATCCGCGCTATATTCGCTGCCGGGCCGAGATATTCGGAGACAATTGCCTCGTGGCGCCGCTCGGAAACGACAAATCCGGCAACATGGCCGCCTTTGCCGACGCCAATGCGCTGGCTTTGATTCCGGCCGGAGGCCGCGGCGCGGAACGTGGCGAACGCGTGCGCGTGCTGCGTTTGAACAGATAGAAAACCCGTAGAAAACCCGGCGATAGGGAGGGGAAGGACGTTGGAGAAAAACAAACTGGTCGTCATCGGCAACGGAATGGCCGGGATCAAATGCGTGGAGGAGATCGTCCGGCTGTCCCCGGACGCTTACGAGATCACCGTTTTCGGCAGCGAGCCGAGACCGAACTACAATCGCATCCTGCTGTCCAAAGTGCTGCAGGGCAGCGCGTCGAACGGCGAAATTATTTTAAACGATTGGTCGTGGTACGAAGAGAACGGCATCCGGCTGCACGCCGGCGAGACGGTGGAGCGGATTCTGGTTTCCGAGAGGCGCGTCAGAACGGAATCGGGCATGACCGTTCCGTACGACCGGCTTATCGTCGCGACCGGCTCGACCGCGTTCATTCCGCCGATTCCGGGCATCGACAAGCCGGGAGTGACGGGATTCCGGACGATCGACGATTGCGACGCGATCAAGGAGGCGGCGAAGCGGGGAACGAAGGCCGCGGTCATCGGCGGGGGCTTGCTCGGCCTGGAAGCCGCCCGCGGCTTGCTCAATTTGGGCATGCAGGTCGATGTGGTCCATAACGCTTCTTATTTAATGAACCGGCAGCTCGACCGCGTTTCCGCGGAAATGCTGCGCAAAGAGCTGGAAAGCCAGGGCATGCGTTTTTTGCTCGGAAAGCAGACGGTCAAGGTTGCCGGGCGCAAAAAGGCGGAAGGCCTGCTGTTCTCCGACGGGACGAAGCTGGCGGCGGATTTGATCGTCGTGGCCGTCGGCATTCGCCCGAACGTCGCGGTGGCGGAAAAAAGCGGCATCGCGACGCACCGGGCCATCGTCGTGAACGATTATTTGCAGACGAACGTCCAGGACGTATACGCGGTAGGCGAATGCGCGGAGCACCGCGGCATCGTGTACGGACTTGTCAGCCCGCTTTACGAGCAGGGGAAGGTGCTCGCCAGAACGCTGTGCGGGCTTCCGACGGAGCCGTATGCCGGCTCGATCCCGTTCGCGCAGCTGAAAGTATCGGGAGTCGAAATGTTTTCGGCCGGCCTCATCGGGGAGCAGGAAGCGGAGACGGCCTACCAGGCGTACGACGGCGTTCGCGGCACCTACCGGAAGGTGACGTCGATCGGCGGAAAGGTGGCCGGAGCTATTTTGTACGGAGACGCGTCGGACGGTCCGCGGCTGCTCGATTTGCTGAAGCGCGGCGCGTCCGTTTCGGTGCTGAGCCAGGAGAAGCCGGCCGAAGCGGACGGCTCGCTGGAGGCGGCGCAAGCGATGCCGGATTCGGGGGCCGTCTGCGCCTGCAACGGCGTTTCGAAAGGCGCCATCCTGTGCTCGATTCGGGAGGATGGCGCCAAAACCGTGGAGCAGGTGCGCGACAAAACCAAGGCTTCCGGTTCTTGCGGCGGCTGCCGGCCGCTCGTCGCCGCGCTGATCCGGCTGGCCGAAGCCGCCGGCCCGGGCGGCGGCGGGACGCCGGAGCCCGCCGTCTGCGGGTGCGCGGACATGGGGCATGCCGCGATCAAGGAGGCGGTTCGGGCGGAAACGTTCGACAGCGCGGAAGAAGCGATGGCGGCGCTGGGCTGGAAGCGGCCGTCCGGATGTCCGACTTGCCGCGGCGCGCTCCGCTATTATATCGAATTGGAAAAAGCGGCTTTCGCGCCGGCCGGCCTGTCTAGCGTTACCCGGGCGAACGGGGATCGTTCGCCCGGCCTGCGCGTCAGAACAGGCTCGGCTCGGGCGAGCGCGTCCGGCGAAGCGTTCGTCTTGACGCCGCCGGAGCTCGGAAGCGAGCTGGAAGCCAGCTTTCAAGGGCTGAGGCTGCCCGCTCCGGCGGAAGCCGCCGTCTCGGGAGGGGCGAACGATCCGGTCGGCCATCTCGTCAGCGCCTTCGGCCTGCTGTCCGCGCCGGCCGGTTGGGAGCTGTACGGCGGCGGGCATGCGGAGCATCCGGTCAAGCCGGCTCAGCTCGTTGCCGCCGGGCTGCCGGAAGCGCTGGCGCTGGACATGGCCGTTGCCTGCGTCCAATGGTATCGGCATACCGCTTTTTACGGGGAAGCGGTTTGGGAATGGATCGACCGGGTCGGGCTGTCCGCCGTACGCGAACGGCTGCTGGACCCGGAGACGAGGGAAGAATGGCTCGACAGCTGGAGAGCGGAACGGACTGGCGCCATGCGAAGCGCAGGCGCGGATGAATCGGTTACGCATGCGGAGGAGGCGGCGGTTCGATGACTGGAACGGAAGGAGCGACGGCAAACATGGAACGGACGATTCAGGCGGAATCGGGAAACGCCGGGCGGCGCGTAAGCCGCTCGCAATGTCCGTTTTGCAGCGTGCAATGCAAACTGGACATCATCGAGCAGATCGAGCCGGGCAAACGGCCGGTTTACCGGATCGAAGGGGCGGCGAACGCCGCTTCCGAAGGCCGGCTGTGCGTAAAAGGGATCCATTCGTACCAGCACGCGTTAAGCAAGGAACGGCTGCTTGAGCCGCTCGTCAAAGTCGACGGCCGGTTCGAGAAGGCGACATGGGAGGAGGCGCTCGCCGCGGTCGCGGACCGGTTCCGCTCGACGCGCGCGGCTTGCGGAGCGGATGCCGTCGGCGTATACGGCGGCGGCTCGCTGACGAACGAATCCGCCTACCTGCTCGGCAAATTCGCCCGGCTTGCGCTCGGGACGCGCTATATCGATTACAACGGACGGTTTTGCATGTCCGCCGCCGCGTCCGCCGGCGTCAAGACGTTCGGGGTCGACCGGGGGCTGACGTTCCCGCTGGCCGACATTCCGCACGCCGAATGCATCATTCTGGCCGGCACGAACGTGGCGGAGTGCCAGCCCACGCTCATGCCATATTTTACGAGGGCGAAAGAAAACGGAGCTTTCCTCATCGTGATCGATCCGCGGAAGACGGCGACGGCCGCGCTCGCGGACCTTCATCTGCAACCGAAGCCGGGCACGGACGCGGCGCTCGCAAGCGGCCTGCTGAAGACGATCGTCGAGGAAGGCCTGACGGACGAGGCGTTTATCCGCTTGCGGACGAACGGCTTCGAGGAGGTTAAGCGGCACGTCCAAAGCCTGAGCCTTGCGGAAATCGCGGAAATCACGGGTGTCGGCGAGGAGGCGATCGCGCGGGCCGCGAAGGCGTTCGGGCAAGCGCGGACCGGCATCGTTTGCACCGCGAGAGGCGTCGAGCAGCATGCGGACGGACATATGGCCGTGCGCAACTTTTTGAATATCGTGCTGGCGACGGGCAAAATCGGCCGAAAAGGGTGCGGATACGGCGCCATTACCGGCCAAGGAAACGGCCAGGGCGGGCGGGAGCACGGACAGAAAGCGGATCAGCTGCCCGGCTACCGGCTGATCGAAAACGAGAAGGACCGCGAGTACGTGGCCGGCGTGTGGGGCGTCCGCCCGGAGGAGCTGCCCGGCAAAGGCGTGTCGGCTTACGAAATGATGGAGCTTGTCCATCGCCGGGACATCCGCACGCTGTTCATTATGGGCTCGAATCCGATCGTTTCGAATCCGAATGCCGATTTTGTCGAGGAGGGTTTGCGCAAGCTCGATTTTCTGGTCGTCGCGGACATGTTTATGTCGGAAACGGCGCAGCTGGCCGACGTCGTGCTGCCGGTCACGTCGTTTCTCGAGAACGCAGGCACGTTGACCAATCTGGAAGGCCGCGTTCTGCTGCGCGAACCCGGCCGACCGGCCCCTGGGGAAGCCCGGGACGATTGGCGGGTGCTTTGCCGGCTGGCGGAGCTGCTCGGCAAAGGGGATTTGTTCTCGTACGGAA
Source organism: Cohnella algarum (assembly GCF_016937515.1). Classification (NCBI taxonomy): domain Bacteria; kingdom Bacillati; phylum Bacillota; class Bacilli; order Caryophanales; family Paenibacillaceae; genus Cohnella; species Cohnella algarum. The sequence goes on along the minus strand of NZ_JAFHKM010000002.1, from coordinate 5,155,345 downwards.
GCGCCGAGGACATCTTCGACGAATTGCGGCTCGCAAGCAAGGGCGGCATCGCCGATTATTACGGCATTACGTACGAACGGCTGCGCCGGGAGGAAGGAATTTACTGGCCTTGTCCGTCGACCGAACATCCCGGCACGGGGCGGCTGTTCGAACATACGTTTGCCCATGCGGACGGAAAGGCTGTCTTCATCCCGGTCGATCAACGCCCCGAAGGAGAACGCACGAGCGAGGAGTTTCCGATCACGCTCACGAACGGGCGCCTGCTCTCGCATTACTTGACCGGCGTGCAAACGAGAAGAAGTCCGACGCTGGCGGCGCGCGAATTGGAAAACGTCATGGAAATCCATCCGGAGACGGCGCGCAAGTATCGGGTGACGGACGGAGAACTTGTGCGCGTGGAGTCCCCCGGGGGAGCTTCGTCGTCCGCGGCCGCGTGACGCGGGACATCCGGGAGGATACCGTGTTCGTCCCGATGCACTGGGGCTCCGTCCAAAACGTCAACAAAGCGACGAATCCGCTGCTCGACCCGTTTTGCAAAATGCCCGATTTCAAAACGGCGGCCGTCCGCATCCGTTCCTGGAAAGATGAGCAAGCCGGCGCGGAGCCGGATTAAGCTCCCGGAGCCGCTCGCGATCGCCAGAACGCGCGGCGGCTCTTCAAGGCTTGAACACATGGCGAATGACGTCGCCGCGGCTGATGATGCCGACCAGCGCCCCTTTGCGTTCGACGGGCACTTTTTTGATTTGCTTTTTCCCCAGAATCGCCGCGATATTTTCGATTTCCTCGTCCCAGGCCACCGTTATGACCTTTTTGCGGGCGATGGCCATGACGTTCGTTTCGAGCAGGCTTCGGGTGCGGTCGTCGAAGCTGTCCGCAAAGCCGTTGAACGTTGCGTAAGCATAGACGAAGTCGCTGATCGAATTGCGGTTTCGGCCCAAATAGCGCATGATGTCCCCGTCGCTAATGTAGGCGACGATTTCGTTCCGCTCGTTCACGACGGGCATCCCGCCGATACGGAACTCGATGAACTTCTCGATGACGGAGCGGACGGAGTCCGTTTCCTTCGCTTTATAGACGCGGGCGACCATGATCTCGTGCGCTTGCACCGTTTAACCCCCCCGTTTGGATGCGAGCGTTCCCAAAATTTGTTATCCGCTGTGAAGAACATTTTACTATACGCGATCAACCGAGTCCACGGACATCCGCCTCCCGGCTTGCGAAACGGCCGCCCGAGCGGTACATTAGAGTCGAACGAAACAGGAGCCTATTCGGAGGAGCTGATCGGATTGAAGCCTCGCGTTTTTATTCCCAGGGCGGTCCCGCCCGAGGTCGAAACTTACATAGCGGAGCATTGCGATTATTTCATGTGGAACGATTCCGTTCCCATTCCCGAGGAACAATATTTGCGGCGGCTAGCGGAAGCCGACGGCCTGTTGACGACAACGTCCGATAAAATCACCCGGGAAAAGCTCGATCATGCGCCGAACCTTAAGGCGATCAGCAACATCGGCGTCGGGTACAACAACTTCGACATCGGCGAAATGAAGAGGCGGGGCATCGTCGGAACCAATACGCCAGGCGTCCTCGACGAAACGGTCGCCGATCTGATCTTCGGCCTCATGCTGGCCGCCGCGCGGCGGTTTGCCGAGCTGGACGCCCGGATTCGGGCGGGACGATGGTCGCCGGCCGACGGCTCGAGCCTGTTCGGACTCGACGTCCATCACCGCACCCTCGGCATTATCGGAATGGGGAGGATCGGCGAAGCGGTGGCGCGGAGAGGCAAATGGGGCTTCGGCATGAACGTCCTTTATTATAACCGTACCCGCAAGCCCGATGCGGAGGAGGAGCTGGGCGCGCGGTACCGGACAATGGAGGAGCTGCTTGCGGAAGCCGATTTTATCGTGCTGATGACGCCGCTTACGGCGGATACGCGCCATTTGATCGGGAAAAATGAATTCGACCTCATGAAAAAAACGGCCGTCTTCGTCAACGCGTCCCGCGGCGAAACCGTTGACGAGCAAGCGCTGTTCGAAGCGCTGCGCGACCGCCGGATTTATGCGGCGGGGCTCGACGTCTATCAGGAAGAACCGATATCGGACAGCCATCCGCTGACGAAGCTTCCCAACGCCGTGCTGCTGCCGCACATCGGCTCGGCTACGCAAAGCACGAGAACGGACATGGCCCGGCTCGCCGCCGAAAATCTGGTCGCCGCGCTCGGCGGCCGCCAACCTCCGAACGTCGTCAAGGAGCTCCTTGATTAAAACGCCAGGCAAGGGGGGAGTGCGCGGCATGACCGGAGAAATACGCGAAAACGAGCTGGCGGCGCTCAAGGAAATCGCCGAACTGATCAATACGACCAACGATATGGATCATATGCTGAACGAAGCGCTGGACAAGCTGTTGAAGGTGACGAGTTTTTCGACGGGCTGGATTTTTTTGCTCGACGACGTCCGCAACGACGGCTGCGCGGCCGCCCGCCATCTCCCGCCCGCCCTCGAAGCCGACGGAAGGGCGGTCATGTGCGGAGACGAATGCTGGTGCATGGAGCGGTTCCGGCAAAACCGGCTGCATCGCGCGGTAAACATTATCGAATGTTCGCGCATCGCCTACGCGGTGGAGCACAAGCTCGGCGATACGGCCGGCGTATCGCATCACGCGACCGTTCCTCTCGTCGCGGGGGAAGACCGGTTCGGCGTGCTCAATGTCGCGGAAGCGGGAAAAGAACGGTTCTCGAAGCGCGAGCTGTCCCTGCTGGAGGCGGTCGCGCTGCAGATCGGAACCGCCATCAAGCGGATCCGGCTGTATCAGGCGCAAGAGCGGAGCGCGTATTTGTACGCGAAGCTTGGCGACGTCATTCAGGAATTTCACTCCATCCAGGATATCCGCGAGCTTCCGGCGCAGGCGGTCAACATTATCGGGAAAACGTTCGGCTGGGCCCACGTGTCGCTATTTCTCGCCGAAGGGCGGCAGCTTGCGCTGCATGCGCAATATGCGGACGCCAGGGCCAAAGCCGGCTGGACGCCTTTGCCCGCGGAATTGGCCGGACCGGTCCACGAGGCTTACCTCGACAACCGGCTCGTCGTCCTCCCGGAAAACGGCAGTGCGGCCGAAAGCGGAGCGATTGACGGGGGAATCCCCCCGTTCGCGTCGGCCGCCGCGATTCCGCTCCGCATCCGAAATCATTCGCTTGGCGTCCTGTTCATCGGCAGTCCGAATCCGCGCCAATTCGACGAGTGCCACAAAGATTTCATGTATTCGCTCGGCGACCATTTTACGCTAAGCGTGGAAAATTTGCGCCTGTACGAGGAACGCAGCGAGCTCGCGCGCATGGAAGAGCGAAACCGCGTCGCGCGCGATTTGCACGATTCGGTCATGCAGAAGGTGTTCTCGCTTTCGTTTCTCGCGAAGGGAGCGGAAACGGTGCTCGGCGATCGGGAGCCGGTCGTCTTGCAGTCGCTGCAGGAAATCCGGCATTTGTCGCAGGACGTGCTGAAGGAAATGCGGGCGCTCATTTGGCAGCTTCATCCGGCCGGTCTGGAGAACGGGCTGCTGCCGGCGTTGAAGCGGTACGGACAGGAAATCGACCTGATCGTGTACGAGCGGGCGGAGGGCGTCAAATCGCTGCCCCGATCGATCGAGGAGGCGCTTTGGCGCATCGGGCAGGAAGCGCTCAACAACGTCAAAAAACATTCGGGAGCGAACGCCGCTTACATTCGGCTAAAAAAGTCGGAGCGATCCGCCACGATGGAAATTATGGACAAGGGCAAAGGGTTCGTCCCGCATAAGACACCCGGAGGATACTCGCTCGGCATGAGGTCGATGCGCGAACGGGCGGAAGCGCTCGGCGGGGAACTTTCGATTGAAAGCGCGGAAGGCAAGCCGACGGTCGTCAAAGTGACCATTCCCGTCAACGTCATTGAAGCGAAGTGCATCGAAGAAAGGGAGCAACGGTGAAAATCAAAATTTTACTCGCCGACGATCATCAGATCGTCTTGAAGGGCATTTCTTTCTTTTTGAACATGCAGCCCGACTTCGAAATCGTCGGGGAAGCGCAGAACGGGCAGGAAGCGGTGGAAAAGGCCGAGCAGCTGCGGCCGGATATCGTGCTCATGGATTTGAACATGCCGGTAATGGACGGAATCGAGGCCAGCTCCATCATCGGGGAGCGGCATCCGGAAATAAAGGTGCTCGTCCTGACCAGCTTTTCCGATCGCAGCCACATCGTGCCCGCTCTGCGGACGGGAGCGGTCGGCTACATGCTGAAGGACGCGGAGCCCGACCAGCTGGCCGAAGCGATCCGAAGCGCGTATAAAGGAAATATCCAGCTGCATCCCGACATCGCCGAAGCGCTTCTTTCCCAACTGTCGCCCGGGCTTGCCCCGATGACCGAGCTTCAAAGCCGCGAGGCGATCGAAACGCTCACGCCGAGAGAAACGGAAGTGCTGCGCCTGCTGACGAAAGGCTTGAGCAATAAAGAAATCGCGCGGGATTTGGTCGTCGCCGAAAAAACGGTCAAAACCCATGTCAGCAGCATTTTGAGCAAGCTTCAGCTCGCGGACCGGACGCAGGCGGCGCTCTATGCGGTGCAAAAGCTCGGCGACAGGGAATAGCGCACAAACGAATACGACCGTCTCAGACCTTGGTCGTAAGACCGGTCCTCCGCCTTCGGCGGATTTTTTTTGCGCCTATTTTCGGTCTAATTTCCGATGAACGGCGGCAACGAACTATATAAAATAAAGAAAGTAACAAATAAAAAGATTAGGGATGTTGGAGGGAACGATTTATGAGTACCGTATTGTTCGTAAAAGCAAACGACCGGCCGATCGAACAAGCCGTCAGCGTGAAGCTGTATCACGCGTTTCTGGACAGCTACCGGAAAAGCCATCCGGAAGATACGATCATCGAACTCGACCTGTTTAAAGAAGAACTGCCGTACATGAACTCGGATATGATCAGCGGGAATTTCAAGGCTGCGCGGGGGATGGAACTGACGCCGGCGGAGCAAGCGGCCGTTGAGGTAGCGGGCAAATATATCGATCAATTTCTCGCCGCGGACAAAGTCGTTTTCGGCTTCCCGCTTTGGAACTTGACGATTCCGGCCGTTCTGCACACGTACATCGACTACATTTACCAAGCGGGCAAAACGTTCAAGTATACGGAGCAAGGCCCGGTCGGCCTCATTCCGGACAAAAAAGTCGCGCTGCTTAACGCAAGGGGAGGCATTTATTCCGAAGGTCCTTCCGCGGCCGCCGAAATGTCTTTGAACTATGTGCGCAACATTATGATGTTCTTCGGCGTCACCGATTTCACGAACGTCATCGTCGAAGGCCACAACCAAATGCCGGACAAAGCGGAAGCGATCGTCGCCGAAGGCATCGCCAACGCCGAAAAAGCCGCCGTCGGCTTCTAAAGTTCCGCAATTTCGTTCATCGTTTTCAAAAAAACCGCTGAAAAGCGGTTTTTTTGTGTTCTAAATGAAGATCTTCTCATTTATAGGCTTTCGACAAATAAACAATCGATCCTTTCTGATCGTTTGACAAGCTTTTTAACCGTGAGTATGTACAATCAATCCTAATAAAAGACGCTTCACAATAAACCGAGAAAGAGGTGCAGCATGCGAATGACAAAGAACGCTTATTTGTCTGTAAGTGTGCTTACGTTAACCTTAATCTTGTTAGTTGGAGCCTTTTTCCTTCATTCCGATAATTTGGCCGCGGCGCCGACCGTCGGCAAAACCGGTTCGCCGAACGGCCGATCGCCTGCCCTGACCGGCGCGGGGGTGCTGCCCGCCGCCTTCGGCTCCGCCGTCACGCTGCCGGCGAAAGAGGGATCCCCTTCGACGGACGAGCCGCCCGGGCCCGTGCAGGCGGAACCGACCGCTCAACCGACAGCCCAATCGACCGCTCAACGGCCCGCCGAAGCCGTCCACTCCGATCCGAATCCCGCTGCGGAACCGCCCCGAATTTCTCTTCCTACATATGAAGTGACCGCGTATTTCCTCAATGTTCGCGCGAACGCATATTCAACGTCAAAAATCATAAACGTCCTTAAAAAAGGCGATCTCGTCCAGGTCGTCAAGACGACGGACAACGGATGGCTGCTGCTGCAAACGGGCGGCTACGTCTACGGCGAATACGCCACGCCGGCCGAACCGGAAAAAAGCGAGCCGGCGGCCGCAGCGGAACCCGCAGCCGCGTTGCCGGGAACGGCAGCTGCTGCGGCGGACGCCCTGGCCGCCGCGCCGCCGCGGCCCGAGACGTCCGCGGAACCCGAGACGTCCGCGGAACCCAAGGCTTTGCTTTCGGAACCCGAGCCGCCTCCCGCGGAGCCCGCCAAACCGACCCATGAGGTGAAATCGAAATCGGGCTTGACCGTGCGCCATATCGAGACGATTTTCGAAGGGACGGCCCTGGCCGACTACGATCTGGAAGAAGTGATTTTGGAAATCGAAGAAGAGTACGGAATCAACGCGTTTTTCACGATTGCGGTCATGAAGCTGGAAAGCGGCAACGGCAAAAGCAATCTGGCAAAGAAGAAAAACAATTTGTTCGGGTTGAACGCCGTCAGCGGTTCCGAGAGCAAAAGCGCTTTCAGCTTCGAGACGAAAGGGGACAGCGTGAAAAAATTCGGGCAGCTGATTTCCAAAAGCTACATGGGAAAAGGACTGACGACGATCGAAAAAATCGCAAAAAAATACTGCCCGGCCAATCCGAAATGGAGCGGCCTGGTCAGCAAAATCATGCAGGGCGACTTTAAAAAGCTATAAGTTCGAAAGCCGGACGGAGAAGCGCTGTCATTCGGGCGTCAGGCGTTCGCCTTGATCTCCAGCACCTTGTAGGTGATGACCCCCATCGGAGCGTCCACATGGACGACGTCGCCGACGGTTTTGTTCATCAGCGCTTTTCCGACCGGGCTCTCGTAGGAGATCTTCTGCTCGGCGACGTCCGCTTCGGAGGGGCCGACGATTTTGTATTCGATGTTTTCGTCGAATTCCTCATCGTACAGCACGACAACGGATCCGACCTGTACGCTGGACGAATCCGAATTTTGCACGACGCGGGCGTGCTTCAGCATCTTTTCGACGGTGAGGATGCGGGTCTCGACAAAAGCCTGATCGTTCTTGGCCGAATGGTATTCGAAATTTTCCTTCAAGTCTCCGTAACTGAGCGCGATTTTGATCCGTTCGGCCAGCTCCTTGCGCTTGACGGTTTTCAATTCCTCCAATTCCTGTTCCAGCTTGGCGAGCCCTTCCGGGGTTAAAATGATTTCTTCGTTCGACACGTTCATATCTCCTTTATACGGGTCTGCTTCCGAAAACAGGATTATTCTGCCGTTCGTTTGCCGACGCTATACAAATATTTTGCCGTATCGCGCTTTGAATTTCAAGCGGCGGAGCGGCTCTATTTTATTGACAGCGGCTCGCATCGTTTGCTATATTCCTAATTGACAATGATTATCATTATCTATAAGTCGGAAATGATCATCGAATCATTGCGAGAATGGTGGGAGGGTTCACAAGTTGGCAAAAAGAAAACCGGCATTCGTCCTGGGTGCCATCCTGCTGTCGTTATCCTTCGTCGTATCGGCATGCGGAGGAACGGGCAACGGCAATTCGCCGGCGTCTCCGGGCGCTTCGGCGACGGCTTCGGCGACGGCTTCGGCGTCGCCATCGCAGGCGGCGGAAGAAACGGCGATTCCTTCGGCATCCGCCGCAGCGGAAGGCACCCGCAGCTACGAGACCGATAAGGGCGTCGTCGAAATTCCGGCCAAGCCGCAGCGCATCGTTACCGATTATTACGGCGGCGAGCTGCTGGCGGTCGGAGCAAACGTCATCGGCGTCGAGCCGACCGCGTTCGACAATCCGTTTTTGAAGGATTTGCTGGCGAACACGCAGGACGTCGGTTATCCGACGAACGTGGAGAAGGTGCTGGAGCTTCAGCCGGACTTGATCGTCGTCATGTACGACGACAGTTACGAAGCGTTGTCCAAAATCGCGCCGACCGTCCATATTCCATACGGAACCGCGACGAATATTTACGAAACCGTCGAATTGTTCGGCGATCTCGTCGGCGCGCCCGACAAAGCGGAGGCGTTCATCGCGGAGTTCGAGAAACGAGCGGCGGAAGGGCGCGAAAGGCTGAAAGGCGTCGTCGACGAGAATGCGACGTTCGGCATTTACGAGCTGACCGACAAAGGCGAGCTGTGGACGTTCGGGGACAACGCGGGCCGCGGCGGACAGGCGCTGTACAACGCCCTGAAGCTGAAGATGCCGGAAAAGAACAGCAACGACAATCAGACGCTGCAGCTTTCCATGGAGCTTCTGCCGGAGTATGCGGCGGATTACATGTTCCTGACCGTTTACGATCCGGAAAAGAAGGGCGAGGCGCTCGAAAATCTGCAGGCATCGGCGGTGTGGAGCAACCTGGACGCCGTCAAAAACAATCATTTGTTCATGAACGACTTCGATACGTTTTACCGCTACGACCCGATCGCGATTACCGAACAGATCGACCTGTTCGTTGATATGATCGTCGAGCGGACGGAAGCGAACAAGAAGTAAATCCGAATCCGAACCGAACCGTCGTGCAAACGCATGGCGGTTTTTCGTTTCCGACCGCGGCGGAAAAAACGGCGGCAACGTTATTTGAAGCCGCGGGAATAACTGGTATAATGCCATCGAGACGATCTTTTGCAAGGAGAGGAGCTTCGTTGTGGCGTCGGCTTTGATCGGAAGTATTATTTCAGCTATGGCAACGGTGCTCGGTGCCGCGCCGATCTTTTTCATCCGCAAGCTGTCGGAAAAATGGAAGGACATCCTCGTGGCCTTCACGGCGGGAATCATGGTCTCCGCTTCGACGTTCGGCCTGATGCCGCAGGCGATCGAGGAATCGGGAATCGCGGCGTTGACCGTCGGCCTGCTTCTCGGCATTATCGTTCTCGACCTGATCGAGAAAAACATCCCGCACATCGACGTGGAGAACGAATCGCGCATTCAGTCCTTCGACTCGAAGTCGTTGCTCGTCATTATCGCCTTGTTCATCCATAACATTCCGGAAGGGCTGAGCACGGGATTCAGCTACGCCAGCGAGAACGCGGGGCTCGGGCCGATGGTCGCGATTTCGATCGGCGCGCAAAACATTCCCGAAGGACTCATTTTGGCCGTGTTTCTCATCAGTTCGAACGCAAGCAAGCTGAAGTCCTTTCTGATTGTGGTCTTGACCGGATTGATGGAGGCCGTTTCCGCCGTTGCCGGCTATTTTACGGCCAGCTACGTCGAAAGCATGATCGGCGGCGGACTCGCTTTCGCCGCGGGAGCGATGCTGTTTATCGCTTACAAGGAACTCATCCCCGAAAGCCATGGCCACGGGTTCGAGCGGCCTTCGACGTATTCGTTTATATTCGGGCTGCTTATGATGCTCTATATCAGCTTCTGGTTCGGATGACGACAGAACGGTCCCGCAAGGAAGATTGACCCCGGCTGTACGCGCCGGGTTTTTTGTTCGGTTCGTATTGACTGAAAAAGGGTTTTAAGCGAGTATCTAGAATAGAAAGCGGTATTCGGAAAGGAGGGGGACCGGATGAACGCGCGAGAGCAAGATCGGATGAAAATATTAGTCGTCGACGACGAGTATTTGGTCCGGTACGGCCTGCGCACGACGATCGACTGGCCGCGGCACGGCTTCGAGCTGATCGGGGAAGCGGAGGACGGCGAAACCGGGCTTGAACTGGCCGAAAGGCATCGGCCGGACATTATCGTTACCGACATGAGCATGCCGTTTCTGGACGGCCTCGGCTTTATGGAACGGCTGCGGGCGCGCGGAATCGGCTCCAAAATCATCGTGCTTAGCGGCTACGACGATTTTCAATACGCCAAAGGCGCGATCGCGCACGGCGCCTCGGATTACATGCTCAAACCGGTCGAAAACGACAAATTTATCGCCGCCGTTTGCAAGCTAGGGGAAACGATCCGCAAGGAGCGTTTGTCCGAAAGGTTCAGCCGGCAGAAGCTGCTCGGCGATCTCGCCGTTCTGCTGAAAGCGCTGCGGAACCGCAAGACGGCCAGCGGCGTGAAAGCCGTGGAAGACGCGAAACGCTACATCGAGTCGCACTTTGCGGAAGATCTTTCGGTAAGGCGCATCGCCGACGAGGTTTACGTCAGTCCTTCCTATTTGATGCACGCGTTCAAAGACGCCACGTCCAAAACTGTAAACGATTACATTACCGAATGCCGCATCGAAAAAGCGAAAGAGCTGCTTCGGAGCGGACGGTATAAAACGTACGAAGTGTGCGAACGGGTCGGCATCCGGGACCCGCGCTACTTCAGCCAGCTGTTCAAGAGACATACGAATTCGACCCCGCGGGATTATATCAAAAATTCCTTTTACGATTGAACGGAGGGGCGGCCATGCTCAAGCTGGGTTCCATGAACGTCCGCAGCCGGATTTTCTGGCTGCTCCTCGTCTGCTTTCTCGCCTCCTCCATGTTCGTTTTTCAAATTTCCCGAATGGCCGTGCAAGCGATCGTCGAAGACTTTATGTACGAATACGTAAAAATCAACCAGGAAAAAACCGAGTCCAGCCTCGAGTTTTTATTCAACCAGGTCCATATGCTTTCCGTCCGACTGCTGACGGAGGATGAAATTTACGATACGGCGGAAAGCGGGAGGCAGGAGAGCGAAGCGGCCCGGACGAAGCTGGCGGCGATCCTGGACACGATGGCCATCGACGACGAAATCGTCGGCGAAGTCGTCATCGCGACGAAGGACGGCCGATTTTACCCGTATTCCGGGCAATCGGGCGTCGGACTCCCGGATCGATCGTACTTGAACGAAATCGAGCGGTCGCAGACTCCGGTTTGGGGAGAAATCCGGAAGGACGCCGGCGGCGAAGCCTATTTGCAGTTGGGGCGAAAATACCAGAGCTTCTATACCGGCCAAAACATCGGCTATTTGGTCGTTTATATCCGCGAGAGCGCGATTCGGAACGTGCTGAAAAAGGTTATCGTGGAAGACCACGGGTATTCGTTTCTCGTGGCCGACGACGAATACGTGCTGTCCTACCCGGATGACGGCAAAGTCGGCACGACCTTGTTCGATAAGCAAATGCTTGCGATGAAGGCGGGGCAAAGCTTCAAAAAAGCGGAATTCGTCGGCAGCCCTTCGATTGTCGCCGTCCACCCGCTGGAAGGCAGCTTTCGCAATTTGGGGCTGGACTGGAAAATCGTCAGCATCGTCTCCGACGAAAAGCTGCTGGCGAACGTCAATAAAATCAAGCAGTATTCGCTGCTGCTGCAAATCGCCGCGATCGGCCTCGCGGTGGCGATTTCGCTTTATGCGGCCAAGGGCATTTTGCGGCCGATCCGGCGGATGAACCGGCGGATCGTGCAATTTGCCGGGACGGCCGACTATGTCGCGCCGTACCGGAATCCGAAAGACGAGCTGCGGACGCTGGAAGACAGCTTTAACGACATGGTCGTCCGCATCCGGGAACTGATCGCGCGCAACAACGAGGAAAAGGACCGGCAGCGGGAGATGGAGCTGATCGCGCTTCAAGCCCAGATCAATCCGCACTTTTTGTACAATACGCTCGATGCGATCGGCTGGCTGGCCAAAATTCACCGCCAAAGCGAAATCGAAAAAATGGTCATCGCGCTCGCCCATTTTTATCGGCTCAGCCTGCATAAAGGGGATCGGTATATCGCGGTCGAGGAGGAAATCGGCATCGTGAAAAGCTACGTCGCCATCGAAGCGCAGCGCTTCCCGCAAAAGTTCGCGGTCCGGTACGAGATCGCCGAGGACATTCTTCCGCTCCGGCTGCTGAAAATCATCATCCAGCCGCTCGTCGAAAACGCGATCAAGCACGGCGTCAGCCGCAAGAGGGGAAGCGGCAGCATCATCGTCAAAGGGTATCGCGAAGGGGATCAGCTGCTGTTCGAAGTAAGCGACGACGGCGCGGGGTTCGACGTCCGCGAGCTGGACGACGAAAGCAGGCCGGCCCGATACAAGGGCGGGGGGTACGGCATTCGCAACGTGAACGAGCGGATTCGGCTGGAGTACGGCGCGGGCTACGGGGTCGAAATCCGCAGCGCCCCCGGCAGCGGCACCGTTTCGCTGGTCAAGGTGAAGGCGAAATGCGGCGAAGAGGAGCGCCCGCGCAAGGCCGCCGCGGTCATTTGAGCGATTTCATTTTCAGGTAGAGCTGGTTCAACGGCCGGACGATGCTCGCCCTAAGCCAAATGGCCGCCGCAACGGCCCCGGCGGCGGAGACGAGTCCCAGAAGGAGTACCGCTCCTTTCAGCGGCTCGAGGCGGGAGAGCGAGCCGGTCAGCGGGACGGCCGCGACGATTTTCGTATTGGAGCCGAGAATCGTTTCGTGCAGGATGAGCCGGTCGCCGCCTATCGAAACGAAGCGCCCGCCCGGGCTTTCGTTCAGCCGCCGCAAATCGTCCGCCTCGATCGCTTCCTCGCCGGGACCCGAGGCGTATCGGACGATGTCGGAACCGTCGCGAACGAGGAATAACCGGTTTTGCGAGAAAAGGGCATTGTTTGTGACGAAAAAGTCGAACAGCGCGACGGTTTCCAGATCGAACACCATGACCGTTCCCGTCATCGCTTCCCGGACCGACGCCCCTTTGAGCAGCAAGCTGAATGTACCGTTCTCGACATAACGGTAGTTGTAGTAGGAAGCAAGGTTTCGGTACCGGGAAACCCACATCGTCTGGCGGTCCGGATCGTCCAGAAACCGCCGGACGGCCGTTTCCGCCGCCAATTGCTCGAACGGGGGGAAATTCGACATTCCGCTCATCGCGTAAACGGTTCCATCCGGCCGGTAGAGCGATATGCCGCGAATGTTCAAGTCGGCGCCGTACGCGAGGCTGTCGAGCAGGAGGGACGCTTCGCCGAACGCGTTCGGGCTGCCGACGGCAACGGCCAGGTTCGGATTGTTGGCGATCATTTTGGCCGTTTCGCCGGTCGCGTTCAAAAATTGCTCAAGCAGCTCGAACGAGCTTTGAAAAGAGTTCGCCGAAATCGCCGCAAACTCGGAAACGACCGTCCGCTTCGCCCATTCGTACGCGAGCGCTCCGACGACCGCCGTAAAAGCGGAAACGGAAACGATCGTAATGAGCGCGATCCGCCGAGAAAACTTTTTGAACATGACGTTTTCCGCCTCCCTGAAAGCGCTTGCTCAAGCACTTCGATTATAACAGGAAACGCAGCACCATTTTAAACCTTTTTGCAGTTTTCCCGTATGTTCATTCTCGAATGTAAACGCTAACATTTACTTAGCAACGTTGCGAGCAAGAAATCGGTTTGGGGAGGGAAAACGACAGGCATGAAAACATGGAGATGGCTGGCTTTGGGAGCGGCGATGACGGTTGCCTTATCCGCCTGCGGAGGAGGAAGCGCGGAAAACGGCGGAACGGACGGAACGGCCTTGCCGTCGGCTTCCGGAACGGGAGGCAGGCAGGAAGCGAAGGAAATCGTGTTTCACAACGGGGATTGGCCGAAACCGCAGGATCAGCGGCTGGAGCAGTTCGAGCAGTGGAAGGCGAAATTCGAGGCGGAAAATCCGGACATATCGATGAAAACGGAAAATTTCACTTACGACACGAACACGTTTTTGCCGAAGGCCGAAAGCGGCCAGTTGCCGAACCTGTTCGGCACGTGGTTTACGGAGCCTCCCAAAATCATGAACGCCGGGTACGCGGCGGATATTACCGAGTATATGGATCGGCTGGGCTATACGGAGGCGCTCAACCCGGCGATGCTCGAGCTGGTCAAAAAAGACGGCAAAATATACGGCGTTCCGGTAAGCGGTTACTACATGGGCATGTGGTACAACGTCAACCTGTTCCGGGAGGCGGGATTGCTGGACGACAAAGGCGTGCCCAAATTCCCGCGGACATACGAAGAGCTGGCCGAAACGGCCAAAATCATCAAGGACAAAACCGGCAAGGCGGGCTTTTTCTTCCCGACCAAAAACAACCAGGGCGGCTGGCAGTTCATGACGATCGCCTGGTCGTTCGGGGCCGAGTTCGAAAAGCAGGTGGACGGCAAGTGGCAGGCGGTGTTCAACAGCCCGGAAGCGGTGGCGGCGCTGCAATATATGAAGGACTTGAAATGGAAATATGACGTGCTGCCCGACAACGTTCTTGTCGACGTCAACGACATGTACCGCCTGTTTGGAACGGATCAGGTCGCGATGGCGTTCGGTACGTCCGACTGGATGAACAACCCGATCAACGACTACAAAATGAACAAGGACAATCTGGCCGTCTCCGCCGTTCCGGCCGGACCTGGGGGCAGGGTGTCCCTGACCGGCGGAAGTCTGTTCATGTTCGCGAACAACAGCACGCCGGAGCAGATCGAAGCGGGTTTCAAGTGGCTGAAAATCAAGGGCGTTTCGCCCGAGGCGAGCGAAGAATCGTTGAAAGGGCTCGAGGAGTCGCTGGCCGCCGACCGGAAGCTGAACCGGATCGTCGGGCCGCACGGCATGCAGGCCTGGATCAACGAAGAAAGAGTTCAGGCGGAGGACGCGATTCGGCAAAAGCACAAAAACGTCAATCTCGATCTTTGGTCCGACTATATGAAGAACGAAGGCGTCACGATTCGCCCGGAAGAGCCGGTCAACGCCCAGGAGCTGTACAAAACGCTGGACGCGGTCGTACAGGCGGTGCTGACCGACGAAAACGCCGATCCGAAAGCACTGCTCGACGCGGCGGTCGCCGACTTCCAGCGGGATTATCTCGACAAAGCGAAGGGTTGATCGGGCATGAGCGCGCAACCCGGCATCAGGGCGGCGGCGGCCGTGAAAACGGCCAAAGCTGCGGCAGGCTGGAAACGATGGCTTCATCGGGACGTCCCCTCGTGGCTGCTGATCGCGCCCAGCCTGTTCTTCTTCGTCGTCTTTCATTGGCAGCCGATCGTCTCCGGCTTCGCCCTGTCTTTTTTCGAAACGAAAGGGTACAACGCCGTCCGCTTCAACGGATTGCAAAATTATATCGACGTCGTCAGCAATTCCGTTTTTCAGCAGACGCTGGTCAATACGTTTCTTTACGTGTTCTGGTCGCTCGTCATCGGTTTTCTCGTGCCGATCGCCGTGGCGGTCATGATCAACGAAATGAAGCACATGCAATCCTTTTTCAAGTTCGCGGTCTACTTCCCCGGCATGGTGCCGGGAGTGGCCGCGGCGCTGCTGTGGATGTTTCTGTTCGATCCGGGTCCCGGGGGGCTGTTGAACATGCTGCTCGACGCGCTCGGGCTGCCGATGTCGCAATGGCTGCAAAATTCCTCGCTGACGATCCCGCTCATTATCGTGACGATGACGTGGCGGGCGTTCGGGGGACGGTCATCCTGTACCTTGCCAGCCTGCAAGGCGTCAATCACGAGCTGTACGAGGCATCCGCCATCGACGGCGCGGGCATCCGCAAACGGCTTCGCCATATTACGATCCCGCAAATTTCGCACATCATCGGGATCATGTTCATTTTGCAAATCATCGGCGTGTTCCAAGTGCTGTACGAACCGCTGACGATGACGGAGGGCGGGCCGAACAATGCGTCGATGTCGCTCATGCTGACGAGCTACCACTACGCGTTCCGCTACTTCGAAGCCGGAAGATCGCTTGCGGTCGGGGTCATCACCTTCGTCATTCTGGCCGCGCTGACGGCCGTCTACTTCCGGATCAACAAGCGGTCGAACGAGGACTAGAAAGGGGGCCGACATGAAATCGCGCGACTTCGTCGGCATCATCGGCAAGCTGGACTACAAACGGCCCGGCATCAGGCTGCTGTACGCGCTTTTGCTCGCGGCGCTGGCGATCATTTCGCTCGTCTGTCTGCTTCCGCCGCTCTGGATTTTCGCTTCGAGCGTCAAGGATATCAAGGAGTTTTTCGCGATTCCGCCGACCTTGATTCCCCGCACGTTCCAGCTCGACAAGCTGGCGGATACGTGGAGAGAGCTGAATTTTGCCCGGCTGTACGCCAACACGCTTCTTCTTACGGCCGGCACGGTCGTCTTCTCCGTCTTGTTCAACGGGCTGCTGGGGTATTTTCTGGCCGTGTTGAAGCCGGCGGGCAGCAGATTCGTGTTCGTGCTCGTCCTGTGGACGATGCTGCTGCCCAATACGCTCGGCATGGTGCCGATATTCAAAACCATTATCGATTTTCCGCTGCTCGGCAATCTGACCGACTCGTTTCTCCCGTTGTGGATGATGGCGGGGGCGAACGCTTTCTACGCGATCATTTTTAAAGGATTCTTCGAGGGCATCCCGCAGGCGCTCATCGACGCGGCGAAAATCGACGGGTGCACGAGGCTGGCGATTTTTTTCCGGATCGTCGTGCCGTTAAGCGTTCCGGTCATGATGGCGATTACGATTTTTACGGTCAACGCGGCATGGGCCGATTTTTTCTGGCCGTATATGGTGCTGAAGGACAGCGGCATGTGGACGGTGATCGTCGCGATTTTCAATCTCAAATCGGCGGCTCCGCTCGACGTGCAGTTTATCGCGCTGACGTACGCCATCATCCCGCCCGCGATCCTGTTTCTCGTTTTTCAAAAATACATCATGCAGGGCTTTACATTCAGCGGCATCCGGGGTTGAAGCTAGCGAATCGAATCCAATCGATACCATTTTGAGAATTTCGAGAGGAGAATGGACAAGAATGGCGGCTCGAACGAAAAAAATCGCGATGTTGCTTGTCTCCTTCTTCGTATTCGCTTCAATAGGGTCGTTCGGCCCGGCCACGGTCGGAGCCAGCGCCGAAACCTTGACGAGGGAGGTCGTCTTCGGCGGTTTCGAGGCCGAGGAAGGCTGGACGCTGTCGCTCGGTTCGGAATTTCCCGGGGCGCAGGGCGACTTCGTCCGCGACCCGGCATCCTTTCGTTCCGGAGCGCGCTCGGGCAAGCTGACCGGGAACTTCGCAGGCGGCGGCAACTACGTCGCGCTTACCCGGACGCTTCCGGCTTACGAAGCGCTGGAGCTGTCGTTCTGGGTCAAAACGTCCGATGTCAGCCGGCTGGGGTTTCGGATGACGGATGAGACCGGACAGGTGCATCAGCAGCGAATCTCCTTGCAGTCTACGTCCGACTGGCAGCGCATATCCATAAGCGTGTTCGACGGCGGGACGCAATACAGCCACTGGGGAGGCGCGAACGACGGCGTATGGCATTCGCCCGCCAAGCAGATTTCCTTCGTTTTCGACCGTTCCGGATTGACGGGAGGAAAGAACAGCGGCGTCATTCGGTTTGACGACGTCGTCATGACCGCGACGGTGCCCGATCTGGAACTCCAGCAGGATCGCCCGGGCAACGTCTTCGCCGTCGGCGAGCCGGTCTCGCTGCGCGCGCTGACATCGGGCGATTCGGTCGTGTCGGCCGTGTACGATTATTGGGGCAATCCGGTATCCGTACAAACCGATCCGACCGGCGGCGGTTACGCGAACATTGCGCTTGCGGGGCTCGAGAGCGGGTACTATACGGTGAACGTGACGGCGCTGCGCGGCGGAAGCCCGCTCCGGGAAGCGACGACTTCCCTTGCCGTCCTGCCCCGTTCGATCTTGGCGCGGTCCCGGATTCGCCGTTCGGCATGGCGACGCACTTCGGGCAGTCCTGGAACCCCGATCTCCTTCCGCTGCTGCAAAAAGCGGGGACGAAAAATATCCGTGACGAAATGTACTGGGGATCGGTGGAGAAGCCGAAAGGGACGTATGCGTTCGCGGGCAAATTCGAAACGTATATGGCCGGCGCGGAAGCGAACGCCATCAAGCCGCTCATCGTCCTCACGTATGAAAATCCGTTCTACGACAACAACAGCACGCCGTATTCCGACGAAGGAAGAGAAGGTTACGCGAATTACGGACGGGCGGTCGCGGAGCATTTCGAGGAGCAAATCGAATGGGTCGAGGTCTATAACGAATTCAATATCGGTTTCGGCGACCGCGGCGACGGGCCGGCCGATTCGAAGCCGGAAAATTATTACGAATTGTTGAAAAAGACGTACGAGACGATCAAGGCGGCCCGG
Source organism: Cohnella algarum (assembly GCF_016937515.1). Taxonomy (NCBI): domain Bacteria; kingdom Bacillati; phylum Bacillota; class Bacilli; order Caryophanales; family Paenibacillaceae; genus Cohnella; species Cohnella algarum. Next base: position 5,137,325 of record NZ_JAFHKM010000002.1, on the reverse strand, counting down.
CCGGAAGTTACGGTCGCCGGCGCGGCGACCGCGGGCATCCCGCTGAACTGGCTGGAGGACGTCTTCAGCCGCGGCGGTTTGGACTATATGGATGTCGTTTCGGTCCATCCGTACCGGTATCCGGGCGCTCCGGAAGGTCTGGCGGATGCGCTCGCCGACCTGCAGGCGCTCATCATGGAGTATAACGGCGGCCGGCCGAAGCCGATCTGGATTACGGAAATCGGCTGGCCGACGCAGGCGGACGCGAGAGGCGTCAGCGAAAGCCGGCAGGCGGAGTATATCGTCCGCAGCCACGTCGTAGCGCTGGCGTCCGGCGTCGAGAAGCTGTTCTGGTACGACTTTATGAACGACGGAGTGAACGAAACGTATAACGAGCACAACTTCGGCATCGTGCGCAATGCGGAGGATCCGAAGGGCAAATACGCGCCCAAGCCGGCATACGTCTCCTACGCGACGATGACCCGGCAGTTGACGGGCAAGGCGTTCTCCCATCGGGAGCCGATCGGCGAAGGGATCCACAGCTATTTGTTCGAAGGGGCTGTCGGAGCCGCCCGCGTCGTCTGGTCGACAGAGCCGAAGCAGGCGAAAATCGAAACGGACGCGCCGGTTAAGGTGACCGATTTGATGGGAACGGAGGACACGCTTTATCCGCTGAACGGGTACGTCTATTTGACGCTGACCGAATCTCCGGTCTATATCGAAGGGGCGATCGGCTCCATCTCGGAAGGAAGCAAGTTCGCCCTGACCGGAAGTTTGTCGGCGACGGGAGCGCCGCTGGCGGTGTCGCTCGCCGTCGACAATTCGGAGCCGCCCCGCGGGCGGATTCAGGCGCAGCTTTCGGTGGAAGGCGCCGTCTACGACATCGACGTCATGCCGCACGAGACGGCCGTTTTGGATTTCACGGTCCCGGGACGGGATACCCCGCAAACGAAAACGGTGACGGGGTATATCGTCCGGAACGGGAACAAGGTCGGCAAGCTTCGGACGGAGGTCGAAATCGCGAACCCGGTGAGGCTTGCGGTCAAGCATGTGCGGGTCGACGGTCAGGATAAGCTTCGGCTGAACGTCGCGAATTCGCTTGACGAGCCGATCGAGATGAGCGGCATCGAATGGCGAATCGGCGAGCGGTCGGGAACGGAAGCCTTATCCGTTCCGATCCCGGCCGGCGCGGCGGGAGGAACGGATTTGCCCGTGCCCGCGCTCCCGGCGGGCGAGACGTACGGCGTGCAATTGAAGCTGAATTTCGAAAATGCGCCTTCCTCCGCGTTCGAAGGAAAAATTCGGCTCGCCGCGGAGGAAGACATGAAGCCGTTCCCCTTGCGCGCCGTCAACGTGGACGGCCAGCTAGACGACTTTGCCGGCGTCGCGCCGATCGACCTCGCGGGCGAAGGCGAGGTAGAGATGAACGGCTACGCCGGCGCGGACGATTTGAGCGGGAACATTTGGGGCACGTGGGACGACGAAAACTTCTACTTGTCCGCCTCCGTCCGCGACGATGTCTTCTCGCAAACCGCGGCGGGCGAAACGATGTGGCAGGGCGACAGCATTCAGTTTGCCGTCTCCCAAGGGATGCCGGGCGAACGGGGACAATGGTTCGAATACGGGATGGCGCTGACCGGAAGCGGTCCGCAGCTTTATCGCTGGATTGCGGACGAAGGACTGCACGTCGGACTGGTCGAAAACGCGCGGATCGCCGTGACGCGAAACGAGGAAACGAAGGAAACGGTTTACGAGCTGGCTCTTCCGTGGACGGAGCTGGCGCCGGCTTTGCCGGAAGACGGACTGCTCGGCTTTTCCGTTCTCGTAAACGATAACGACGTGCAGGGTCGGAAAGGCTGGATCGAATGGGGAGGCGGCATCGGCGGAAGCAAGGACGGCGGACTGTTCAAAGCGATCCGGCTCGAGAGGCAGCCTTAAGGCGGAACCGGAGCGCGCCCTGCGGGGCGCGCTGCGAAGGAAAGGAAGGGACCGTTCGCATGAACGAAAGGAAGGGACCGTTCGCATGAACGAAAGGAAGGGATCGACCGGATGAACGAATCGAAGACGGCGAAGACGGCGCTGGTCACGGGCGGAGCGGTCGGGATCGGCAAAGGCGTCGCGCTCGCGTTCGCTTCGCGCGGTTACGACATCGCGATAAGCCATTTCGGGGAAGAGGACCAGGCGAATGCCGTTGCGGCCAGGATTCGGAACGAATTCGGCCGAACGTGCTTCGTTCGGCCGTGCGATCTGACCGAAGCGGCGGCCCCGTCCGCGCTCGTCGGAGAGGCGGTCCGCGAGCTCGGACGGCTCGACGTTCTCGTCAACAACGCCGGCGTTTCACGGTTTTCCGACGTGCGAAAGCTTACCCCCGGCGAATTCGACCGCCTCGTTCATTTGAACTTGCGGGCGCCGCTGCTGGCGATGCAGGCCGCCGCGGCGCATATGGTCGAGCGGGGCATTCGGGGAAGCATCGTCAATATCACATCGACGCGGGCGGAGCGCGCGCACCCGGGCGACGCGGTATACGGCGCGACGAAGGCGGGCCTGACCCGGGCAAGCCAATCGGCGGCGCTCGATCTGGCGCCGTACGGCATCCGGGTCAACTGCGTCGCGCCCGGGGCGACGGCCTCCCGGGAGGGGGAAGACGTCCGACGCTGGTACGAGGCGATCGGCCGGAAAATTCCGCTCGGCCGGACCGGAACGACGGCCGACATCGGCGAAGCGTGCGCGTGGCTCGCTTCGGAGCAGGCCGCCTACGTGACCGGAACGACGCTGCGGGTGGACGGCGGGCTGATCGTCCCCGGCATGCCCGAGGACGTGTCGCCGGAAGCCGGCTACGGCTGGGGCCGGCCGTTCGCCGATTAAGATCGGAAGAGGAGGACGCACAGGATATGGGAGAGATTACGATCCGCGACGTGAAAACGATTTTGACCGCGCCCGAAGGGATCAATCTGGTCGTCGTCAAAATCGAAACGTCGGAGCCGGGGCTTTACGGGCTCGGCTGCGCGACGTTCACCCAGCGGTATTTGACGGTGGCGAATGCGGTCGAGCACTATTTGAAGCCGTTTTTGATCGGGAAGGATCCGCAGCGAATCGAGGATATCTGGCAGACGGCGATGGTCAGCTCGTATTGGCGCAACGGCCCCGTGCTGAACAACGCATTGTCGGGCGTCGATATGGCGCTGTGGGATATTAAAGGGAAGCGGGCCGGAATGCCCCTGTACGAGCTGCTCGGGGGCAAATGCCGCGAAGCGGCGGCCGTCTACCGGCACGCGGACGGACGGGACGAACGGGAAGTCGAAGAGAATGCGAGGAGCTTCATGGAGCAAGGGGTTCGCTACGTTCGCTGCCAGCTTGGCGGCTACGGCGGCCGCGGCCAGACGATCCGCTCGCCCGCCGGCGCGCTTCCCGGCGCGTATTACGACCCGGACGCGTACGCGCGTAGCGTTCCCCGGCTGTTCGACCATTTGCGCGCCTCAATCGGCTTCGAGATCGAATTGCTTCACGACGTCCACGAGCGCGTCCCGCCGATCGAAGCGGTGCGGCTTGCCAAGCAGCTCGAGCCGTACCGGCTCTTTTTCCTCGAGGATCCGCTTTCGCCCGAGCAGTTGGACGGGTTCGCCGCCATTCGCGGCCAGAGCGCGACGCCGATCGCGATGGGCGAGCTGTTCACCCACCCGCGCGAGTGGACGCCGCTCATCTCCGGCTCGCTGATCGATTTCATCCGCGTGCATATCAGCGCGATCGGCGGACTGACGCCGGCTCGCAAGCTGGCCGCGCTCGGCGAGGCGTTCGGCGTGCGCACGGCATGGCACGGTCCCGGGGACGTCTCGCCGGTCGGCCATGCGGCGAACCTCCATCTGGACTTGTGCGTTCCGAATTTCGGCGTGCAGGAATGGTACGGTTTTTCCGACCGGATCCGGGAAGTGTTCCCCGGCTGTCCGGAGCTTCGGGACGGATACGCCTATCCGAACGACAAGCCGGGCCTCGGCGTCGACATCGACGAAGCGCTCGCGGCGCAATATCCGTGCGTCAACCGGCTGCCGGACTGGACGCTGGCGAGGCTGCCCGACGGCACTTCCGCCCGGCCGTAGCGGGCGAATGAAGTCGGAGGCCTGGGGAGGCCTGCGTTGAATTTTTAGCCGATCGAAGGATTGTCCGTTCGCGAAAGCCGAAAAGACCGCTTTAATCCGGCAGAGCTGGCGGGGGACAAATCGCGATGCCGGGAGAGCGGTCCTGCCGCTGTTTTGCGGCCGGATCGGAATGCGGAGCTGCGCCAATCGGCCAAAGAACGAGAGCCGATCGGCGCGGCTCCTTTTTTGTTTTCCGCAAGCAAGCACAATGCGGAATCCCCTTCGTATCGGTCGGGGAGCGGGTTTGCCCATCGAACGTTTCAGAAATGTTTCATTAACGTCATGTACAATAAGGTCCAAAGACCTATTGAATTGCCTTGTCAGAAGAAGTTAGATCAATGAAGGACAACATTCGACTTTATCCGCCAGCACGGTTCGAGAGAGGAAGTAAAAGATGGAGCACGTTCACGTTCACGGTACCTACGATCCCGCGCTTGTTATTTTTTCCTACATTGTCGCCGTCATGGCCTCGTTTACCGTGTTGGATCTGGCCGGGAAAATCAACGCGACGAAGGGAAAAGTACGGGGGTTATGGCTGTTTTTCGGAGCCGTCGCCATGGGCATGGGCATCTGGTCGATGCATTTCGTCGGCATGCTGGCTTTCTCGCTTCCCGTTCCGGTTGCCTACGATTTGTGGCTCGTGTTCGTGTCCGTGTTGGCCGCGATTGCGGCATCCTTTATCGCTCTGTACGTCGTCGGTACGGGCAGCTTGTCGCTCGGCAAATTGTTCATCGGCGGAACGCTGCTTGCGACCGGCATATCGGCGATGCATTATATCGGAATGGGCGCCATGCTCATCGATATCACCTACGATCCGCTGCTGTTCGCGGCTTCCATCGCGATCGCGCTGGCCGCGTCGTACGCGGCGCTGTGGCTGGCGTTCTATTTCCGGCAAGGGCAAGGGAAGCGCGACAGCTGGAAAAAAGCCGGCAGCGGCCTCATTATGGGCGCGGCGGTCGTCGGCATGCATTATACGGGGATGGCGGCCGCCCGTTTCGAACACGGGGAAAAGTCGGCGCTCGCTTCGGGGATGGTGCTCGATCAGCAATTGCTGGCTTACGTCATCGTCGCCGGTACGATTTTGACCCTCGGTCTGTCGCTTGGCGGAATCGTCATTTCCAATCGGTTCGCCCGCAAAAATTCGGAAGTGAAGCGCAGCGAGAAACGCTACAAATCGCTTTACGAGAATACGCAAGAAGGCGTTATTTTCGTCAATATGGAGGGGAAGATCGTCGAATTCAATCCGGCAGCTTCCGCCATTACCGGAATGAAGCCGTCTTATTTTTACAATAAGCCGGCCTCCGTGCTCCTCTCCATCGCGCCGGAGGAGGAACGCGACAAACTGGCGAAGCTGTTCGAACAGGCCTTCCGGGGGGCTCGTTCAATACGGAAACCGCCATCGTGCGCGGCGACGGGCGAAGGCTGGAGCTCAGCGTGAGCAACGTCCCGATCGCGGTCGACGATCAGGCGGCGGGAACCTACATTATGTTCCGGGACATTACGACGGAAAAGCGGGCCAAGGAGCAAATTTATCACCTGGCCTATCATGACGAGCTGACGGGTTTGCCCAACCGCCGGATGTTCGACCGCTTGCTTGCGCAAAAGATCGATTCGGCAAAGGCGCAACAGACCGGCTTTGCCATCATGGTCCTGGATATCGACCGGTTCAAATTGATCAATGACTCGCTCGGCCATACGTACGGCGATCAGCTGCTTAAGGATGTGTGCGGACGGATTCAACGCTGCATGGACGGGTTCGAGGCTACTCTTGCCCGAATGGGCGGCGACGAATTTACGCTGCTGTTCGACGGCCATCGGATCGAGCAGATGCAGGAGCTGGCGGAGCGGATCGTGGCTGCGCTCGGCCTTCCGTACCGTCTGAAGGACAACGATTTTTACGTGACGGCCAGCATCGGGATCGCGTTGTACCCCGATCACGGAACCGATGCGGTTCAATTGCTGAAAAACGCGGATATGGCGATGTACGAGGTCAAAAACCGCGGGAAAAACGGCTTCCGCTTTTTCTCGTCCGAGCTGAACTCGCAACTGCAATCGCGGGTCGAAATCGAAGCCGATTTGCGCAAGGCGCTCGAACGCAAAGAGCTGTCGCTTCACTACCAGCCGCAAATCCGCACCGAGGACGACGCGATGATCGGCGTCGAAGCGCTGGTGCGATGGATGCATCCGGTCAAAGGGGTCGTGTCGCCGGGACAGTTTATCCCCATTGCCGAAGAAACGGGCATGATCTACGAGATCGGCACCTGGGTGCTTCGCGAGGCGTGCAGGCAAATGAAGGAATGGCACGATGCGGGGGGGCCTCTCATTCCCGTATCGGTCAATTTGTCTTCGCAGCAATTTCATCAGCCGCATTTGACGACCTACATCCGGCAGATTTTGGAGGAAACCCGGCTTGAACCCCGGTATCTGGAGCTGGAAATCACGGAAAGCATGATGATGAACCCTTCAATAACGATTGAAATCCTGAACGAGCTGACGGAAATCGGCGTGCGGATCAGCTTGGACGATTTCGGAACGGGGTACAGCTCGCTCAGTTATTTGAAGCAATTGCCGATTCATAAAGTCAAAATCGACCGCTCCTTCATTCGCGACATCACGTTCAACAATAAAGACAAAGCGATCGTCGCGACGATCATTTCGATGGCGCAAAACCTGAACATGGAAGTCATCGCCGAAGGCATCGAGACGAAGGACCAGCTCGATATATTGACCGCCAACGATTGCCGGAAAATCCAGGGTTATTACTACAGCCGGCCCCTGGCGGCGGGGGACGTCGAACGCGATTTTTTCCTGCCCCAGCGCGGGACGACCGCAAAACCGGTATTTCGGAAAGACACGTAAGCCGAAGTAAAAACGGCTTCGCCGCCTTAAAGGACAGTCGTCAAGAAAAAACGCACCCGCGCGCTGCCTTTCGCAGAGCCGGGTGCGTTATCGCGTTTTTCTGCCCGCCAGCAGCAACATGACATAGGAAATCGCGACGATCGCGACCGACCATGCCCAAGCCATCCCGGTGTTGCCGGAATCGACGGCGACATAGATGGCGGTCGGCACGGTTTGCGTTTTGCCGGGAATGTTGCCGGCGATCATGAGCGTCGCGCCGAATTCGCCGAGCGCCCGCGAGAACCCTAATATAAACGCGGTCAGCAGGGACCGGAAGGCGAGCGGAAGCGTAATGTAGCGAAAAACCTGCCACTCGCCGGCGCCGGCCGAGCGCGCGGCATCCTCGAGCTCGGGTTCGATCGAGGAAAAGCCGGTTTTCATCGTTTGATAAACAAGCGGAAACGCGACGATGACGGAAGCGACGACCGCCGCCCACCATGTAAACAGAAGCGGGGCCGAAGCCAGCCATTCGATCCCTTTCCCGATCGGGCTTCTACGCCCCAGCACGACGAGCAGGATGAAGCCGACGACGGTGGGAGGCAGCACGAGCGGAAGCATGAACGCCGTTTCCAGCAGGCTTTTGCCGAAAAACGTTGCTCCGGCCATCCGCCAGGCGGCGGCGGTGCCGAGGACGAGAGCGGCGATGCCGGACAGGAGCGCCACCTGCAGCGAAAGGCGCACCGGCTCCCAGAAGGCTTGCCAATCGATCATCGGCTACGGCCGCCCTGCCGCGGCAAACCCGTAGCTTTCGAAAATTTCGCCGGCCTCCGGGGACAGCAGGTAATCGTATAGCAGTTCCGCCTCGGCGGCATGCTTCGTCGTCTTGACGATGCCGACCGGATAGCGGATCGCGGAATAAGCGTCCGGATCGACTTCGAAGGCGATCCGGGCGCTTTCCGAGCCGATGGCGTCGGTCCGGTAGACGAAGCCCGCATCCGCATTTCCCGTTTCCACGTACTGCAATACTTGACGCACGTCCTTGGCCTGCACCAGCTTCGGCTGCAGCTCGTCCCATAGCGCTGCGCGCGTCAGCGCTTCCTTGGCGTAGCTGCCGGCCGGCACGCTTTCCGGAATGCCGACGGCGATTTTCTTGATCGCGTCCCGCGTCAGATCGCTTTCTTGCGCAACGGTCGCCGTCCCGTCCGCAGGCACGATGACGACGAGCGAATTCGCGAGCAGATCGGTTTGCCGGTCGGCTTCGATATAGCCGCCGTCCACGAGCGCCTGCATGTTTTTGGCGGCGGCGGAGAAAAACAGATCGGCCGGAGCGCCATGCTCGATTTGCTGCTGCAGCGCGCCGGATGCGCCGAAGTTGAAGCCGATGCGGATGTTCGGGTGCGCGGCTTCGAACGATCGCTCGATGTCGGAAAGCGCGTCGGTCAGGCTCGCGGCGGCGGAAACGGTGAGCTCGACGGTTTTTCCGGATGCTTCGGCGGTAGAAGCGGGAGATTCGGCTGCGGGTCCGTTCGGGCCGGCCGTGTTCGCATTCGAACCGCAGGCGGCAAGCAGCCCGAAGGCGAGAAGAGCGCAAAGAGCGGAACCGTTTTTAACGAAATTGAACATGAAATGCCCTCCAAAATGATGTTTAGTTATATTTAGTTATAATTGATGATATTATATCTTCCGTTCTTTGATCCTGTAAATATGGTAAAATGGGATTTATCGAGGTTTCGGCAAAGGGGCGTTCCGATGACAAGCGACACATCCTACACGACGGAAGAAGTGGCGAAGCTGCTCAAAATCTCCAAGCTCACCGTATACGATCTCATCAAAAAAGGCGAGCTGCCTTCCTATAAAGTCGGCAAGCAGATGAGAGTGGATGCTTCGGATCTGGAGGCGTACAAACGGAAAGCGAAAGGGAAAATGAGCGGAAGCGTTCAGCCTTCTCCCGACAACGCCGCCCGTTCGATTCCGGCGGCGAGCGCGGCCGGTCGTCCGTTCGTCATTACGGGGCAGGACGTCAGTCTCGATATTTTGGCCAACTATTTGGAAAAGAGAGGCGAATTCGGCCGTCCGTTGCGCTCTTACGCCGGGAGTCTGGACAGCCTGATCGCGATGTACCGCGGAGAAGCGGACATCGTCAGCACGCACCTGCTGGACGGCGATACGGGCGAATACAATTTGCCTTACATCCGCAAAATTTTGACCGGTTTTTCTTATATCGTCGTCCATCTGCTCGTCCGAAACGCAGGCTTTTACGTACGGGCCGGAAATCCGCTCAAGATCGAGAATTGGGACGACCTTGGGCGGCCCGGGCTGCGGATTGCCAACCGGGAAAAGGGCTCGGGAGCCCGGGTGCTGCTGGACGAGCAGCTTCGGCTTCGCGGCATTTCGCCGGGCGCGGTCGCCGGATACGGCGACGAGCAGACGAATCACATCGGCGTCGCCGGCAAAGTCTCCTCCGGCGATGCGGATGTCGGCGTAGGGGCGGAGAAGGCCGCGGCGATCGTCGGGCAGGTCGACTTCATTCCGCTCATCCGGGAACGTTACGATCTGGTCGCGTTAAAAACGCCCGAAAACGAGTCCCGGATCGCAGCCTTGCTTTCGATTTTGCGGTCGGACGCCTTCAGACAGGAGCTGGGAGCCATTTCCGGCTACGATCTGTCATTGACCGGGACGATTTTATTCGAGACATAGGAGGATCGCATCATGAAGGAACAATTCGATCGAATCATCCCGCGGGAAGGCACGAGGTCGGTCAAATGGGACCCGGAATTTCTATCGTTCATAAAAGCGGACGGCACGCTGCCGATGTGGGTGGCGGATATGGATTTTGCCGCGCCTGAGGCGGTTCGGACCGCGCTGCAGGAGCGGGTCGCCCACGGCGTGTTCGGCTATCCGTTCGCCGATTCGGCCTACTACGACGCGGTTATTTACTGGCATCGGAAACGTCATGGGTGGAGCATTCAAAAGGATTGGATCACGATCACGCCGGGGATCGTGCCCGCGCTCAATTTTCTCGTATTGGCGCTTACGGAGCCGGGAGAAGGCGTCATCATTCAGGAGCCCGTTTACGGGCCCTTCCGCGAGGCGGTCGAAAGCCACGGCCGGAAGTTGTTCAACAATCGGCTCGTTTCGGAAAACGGCTACTACCGCATGGACTTGGCGGATTTGGAGCGCAAGGCGGCCGACCCGGAAACGAAGCTGCTCATCTTGTGCAGTCCGCACAATCCGGTCGGCCGCGTTTGGAAAGAAGAGGAGCTTCGCCAGGTCGGCGACATCTGCCGCAGACACGGCATTGTCGTCGTCTCCGACGAAATTCACGGGGATCTGATTTTGCCGGGCTCGCGGCACATTCCGTTTGCTTCGCTCGGCGACGAATGCGCGGAGCTGTCGATCGTTTGCACGGCGCCAAGCAAAACGTTCAACGTGCCGGGCCTGCAAACCTCCAACCTGATCATTCCGAATCCCGAGCTGAAAAAGAAGCTGGACAAGCAGCTGAATTTGTTCCACGTAGGGGGAGCGAACGTGCTCGGATTGACGGCGACGGCGGCGGCCTATTCTCCGGAAGGGGAGCAGTGGCTCGACGAGCTGCTTCTTTACCTGGACGGAAACGCGCAGCGAATCGCGGAGGAATTGGCCCGGACGCTGCCGTCCGTCCGTTACCTCAAGCCGGAAGGCGGCTATTTGGCTTGGCTCGACTTCCGGGATCTGTCCGGCGACGACAAGCAACTGGAGCAAAGGATGAAGCAGGAAGCGAAGGTGCTGCTTAGCCCCGGCCCGATTTTCGGCGAAGGCGGGGAAGGCTTTATGCGGCTTAACTATGGCTGTCCGCGAAGCATCCTGGACGAGGCGCTGAGCCGGATCGGCCGGACGTTTGGCTGGTAAGCGGCCCGACATGCTGGACACAACAAATGATATATTGCCGGTTAAGGGACCGGCGCGAACGCTCCCGCCTTCCGAAGAAGGCGGGAGTTTTTTGTCGATTTTAGAAAAATTTAAAGCTAACGGATTTATTGCTTGTCGTATAATTAGCATGGATTCTCGAGATTATCGGCCGATTATGATGCAAGGCTATGCGTTGTTTGCGATACGGAAGTTTACCGAAAAATGACGGAAGGAGCGCGCTAACGATGTCCATCGTCCGCATGCTGCGCTATTGCGAATGGTCGAACGCGGAAGAGAGAGTCGTCCGGGATTTGCTGGAGCTGCCGGTCGGAAGCGACGACCTGTTCATGCGAAAACTGGTCAACGCGACCGTGCTGCGAAATCGGCTGTTCGAGCACTCCTCGCACGAGTCCGAAGAAGGACGGCTGCATACGATTTACGTCAAGCCGTTCGAAGGTCGCGAGCTGGAGAAGTACGGGCCGCAAATCGAGCCGCCGCTGTCGGAGCATTGCGACACCGCGCCTGCTCCCGAAGCCGAATTTCTGCATTGGGACGGGCGCAGGTTCCGCCGCGGGGAGCCCGTCGCGGCGCCGGAAGACCCGCTCGAAATCGCCCGGCTGCTGCTGGACCATTATGTCGTCGCTAACGGCCGCACGCACGAAACGATTTATTCCGTTTTTGACGCGGACCGAAACAAGGTTGTCTTTTATATGAAGGAGGACATCGTCCGATGAAGGATAGGGCAGAATCTTTGCATGCCTCTGCCGGGGAAAACGAATCTCGAAAAGGAGCGGGAAACGGGACGAAAATGCTTACGTTCGCGCTGCTGCTCAGCGTTCCGGTCGCCTTGACGGGATGCGGCTCGCTGGCGGACGACTGCGACGACGATTATGAAGTGTGCGAGGACGATGACGGCGGCAGCGGCTATTATTACGGCTCCAAGTCCAAGAAAAGCGCCTTCAAAGGCTTCGGCAGCGGCGGTACGAGCAGTTCGGGAGGCTAGGCCGCATGAGTCGGATAAACCGGATAAGCCGAATCGGACTTTCCCACGACGAAGTGTTCCGGGACGAGCTTGCGGATGCCGTTCCCTACCACCGGATGTACGGCAAGGAGTACTGCGTGCCGTCCTTCGTTCATTACGGGGAGACGGAGGTCGAAGCGATTCGCGCGGCGGCCGAGAGCGTCGACAACGTGTTTTGGAAAGCGCTGCGGTTCGCCCAGCGTTTTTTGCCCGATTCCTTTTTGAAAACGTACCTCGGCCTTCATCCCGCGCTGCTCGCCGCAGCCCGGGTGGAGGTTCCGTTTCACGGCCTGTCTCGCCAGGACTGGATCGTGAACGAGGCGGGAATGAAATGCATCGAAAACAATACGGATACGCCGACAGGCGTCCCGGAAACGGCTTATTTGGCGTGCGAGCTGGCGAAGCGGCATTCGCCGCATCCCGCGACGTCCGGAGGGATGCGATCGGCGATACGGACCGCTTTTGCAGAGCTTATCGAACACTACCGCTCGAACGGCCTCGACGGGCTGATCGTTTTTTCCAGCTACGGCTGGCATCTGGAGGATCGGATCAACGCCGAGTACGTGCGGAACGCGGTCGGCGAAGCGGGTTATCGCACGGCGTACGCTCCCCTGGAGGAACTGGAAATCGTGCCGGGCGACGGCCTTTATTTGAACGGCGAGCGAATTTCGATCTTGTACCGGCTGTACCCGCTCGAATATCTCGTTCACGATACCGAGGAGGCAACGGGGGAACCGGTCGGCCGCCATTTGCTGAAGCTGGTCGAGTTGGGCAAGCTCGGACTGATCAATCCGGCGCAGAGCATTATAACGCAGAGCAAAGGATTCATGGCTTTGATTTGGTCGTTGTACGAACGCCGGGACGAAACCGAAGCGTACTGCGGATTTCAGCTGTTCGATGCCGAAGACGCGAAGACGATCGAAACGTATTTGCTCCCCGCATATTACGAGAATACGCTTTTCGTTCGGACGGGGACGCCCTACGTCGCCAAAGGGTATTGGGGACGCGAGGGCAAAGGGACGGCCCTGTATGACGACGCGGGGCGCCTCCTTCTGGACGAGTGGGGCGCCGAAGACGGCGAGACGCCGGAAACGCGGCAATATTACGAGCGCCAGCCGAAAATGTACCAGCGGCTATTTCCGATGCAGGAGCTTACGATCGAGACGGAGGACGGGCCGTATACCGGCTATTTGCTGACGGGGGCGTTTGTCGTCGGCGGGCGCTATTGCGGACTGCTGCCCCGGGTTGGCGGCAAAATTACGGGGGATATGGCGTATTACTGTCCGGCGATAATCCATAAGGGAGGAACAGTGGGATGAAAGATTTTGGAATCGATTTATTGAACGTGGCGATCGGGATCGGCATTCTTCTGATCGTGCTGCTGGTCGGAGCGTTCGCGTTCGGCAAGCTGACCCGATTCGACGACGGCGAGGAAATCGCCAAAGGCAACGAAGCGGCAGGGCTGTACATGGGAAGCAAGCTGCTCGGGCTTTGCATCATCGTCGCGATGGTGTCCTTCGGCTCGGACGACTGGCTCGCCATGATCGTCTGGTCCGGAGTCGGCATCGTCATTCAATGCCTCGTCTATTTGATTTTCGATTTCCTGACGCCGAAATTCAAAGTTTGCGACGAAATCGCCAAAGGTAATCTGGCCGTCGCCCAACTTCTGAGATCGATCATCATCGGGACGTCGATCGTCATCGGTACGTTTCTCATGTAACGGACGCCGCTGCCGGAAATGCGGGAATAGGTTAAAAATTGCGAGCCCGTCAGGCGAAGCCTGGCGGGCTTTGTGCTGCCTATCTGAATGGATAAGTTCTTCGTCTTCCGAAAGAAGTTTTGCTGCTCTCGCGCGATCCAGTTGAGTCGCGGTGACTCATTTCAAGCATCCAAACGCAAACAGAGGCACGCGATTGAGTAAACTCGGAAAAAAACTATTGAAATCAATATATGTATGCGATATATTGCATATAACAAATTCAAAAAGGAGGATCCGAATGCCGATCCCGCCCAATTTTTCGTCGCCGATTCGAATGTCGGCCAAGGAACGCGTATTTTCCCAAATCCAGCGCTGGATTATCGACGGGACGCTCGGTCCGGGGGAAAAGCTGATCGATGCGGAGCTTGCGGAATCGCTGGCGGTCAGCCGGACGCCGATCCGGGAGGCGCTTCAGCTGCTGGAAGTGCAAGGCCTGGTCGCCATGTTTCCCGGCAAGGAAACGCGCGTCACGAGCATCGAGAAGGAAGATATATTCAAGCTGTATCCGACGCTTGCGGCGCTGCACGCGCTGGCGGCCGAGGATGCGGCCCGCCTGATCGTGCCGGAACAGATCGAGACGTTGAAGGAGCTCAACGCCCGGTTCGCGGAGGCGATCGAAAGCGAAAGGCCTTATCAGGCGATGGAATTCGACGAGCAGTTCCATAACGTCGTCGTGGACGCGTCGGACAATCCGTACGTCGCATCCTACAGCGCATCGCTGCAAATTCACATTCGCAGATTCAAGTACGTGTTCCTCAAGCAGCCCGTGACGGCGACGCAGGCATCGGTGGAAGAGCATGCCGCGATTATATCCGCGCTCGAAAAGCGGGATTCCGGGCTGGCATCCGGCATGATGAAGCAAAACCTGATCCGTCCGATGCACGAGCTGCACGCGCTAATCTAAAGCGGAAAGGATGAATAAAATGACTGAAAATCCAGATTTGCGGATTCGCAGCAAGGTGATCAGCGAAGGCGTCAACCGGGTTCCGAACCGCGCGATGCTTCGGGCCGTCGGGTTCGGGGACGAGGACTTTCGGAAGCCGATGATCGGCATCGCCAGCACATGGAGCGAAGTGACGCCCTGCAACATGCACATCGACGATTTGGCGAAGCGCGCGAAGGAAGGGGCAAGGCAGGCCGGGGGCGCACCTCTTATTTTCAATACGATAACGGTGTCCGACGGCATTTCGATGGGGCACGCGGGGATGAGCTTCTCGCTGCCGAGCCGGGAGGCGATCGCGGACTCGATCGAAATCGTGACGAACGCGGAGCGTTTCGACGGCGTGGTGGCGATCGGCGGCTGCGACAAAAATACGCCGGCTTGCCTGATGGCGATCGGCCGCCTGAATTTGCCGGCCGTCTACGTGTACGGAGGAACGATTCAGCCCGGAAATATGGACGGACGGAAGGTCGATATCGTCACCGCGTTCGAAGCGGTCGGAAAATATCACGACGGCAAAATGACGGAGGACGAGCTGCACAAAGTCGAATGCAGCGCTTGTCCAGGTCCCGGTTCCTGCGGGGGCATGTATACGGCGAATACGATGGCCGCGGCCGCGGAAGCGATGGGCATGAGCCTGCCCGGTTCGTCCTCGGCTCCCGCCATTTCCGCGAATAAAGCGGCGGAATGCGAGGAAGCCGGGAAAACCGTGCTCCGACTGCTCGAAAAAGGGATTTATCCGAAGGATATCATGACGAAAAAAGCGTTCGAAAACGCGATCGCCGTCGTCATGGCGCTCGGCGGTTCGACCAACGCTTTTCTGCATTTGATCGCCATCGCGCATTCGGTCGGGGTGGATTTGACGTACGACGATTTCGAGCGCATCCGGGTCAAAGTTCCGCATCTGGCCGATTTGAAGCCGAGCGGCAAATACGCGATGCAGGATCTGAACGACGTCGGCGGCGTGCCCGGCGTCATGAAGCTTTTGCTGGAGAAAGGCTTGCTTCACGGCGAATGCCTTACGGTAACGGGGAAAACGCTGGCGGAAAATTTGGCAGACGCGGCGCCGCTGAGCGATGAGCAGGCGATCATTCAGCCGTTCGAGCGGCCGCTGAAGCCGACGGGGCCGCTCGTCGTGCTCCGGGGGAACCTGGCGCCGGAAGGCGCGATCGCGAAAATGTCCGGGATGAAGAAGACGCGATTTTCCGGACCCGCACGGGTGTTCGACAGCGAGGAAGCGGCGACGGAAGCGATCGTCGCAGACAAAATCCGCAAAGGCGACGTGCTGGTCATCCGCTATTGCGGACCGAAGGGCGGCCCGGGGATGCCCGAAATGCTTTCCGTGACGGCCATGATCGTCGGCAAAGGCCTGGGCGGCGAAGTCGCGCTGCTGACCGACGGAAGATTTTCGGGCGGGTCGCACGGCTTCGTCGTCGGCCACATCGCTCCGGAAGCGCAAGACGGCGGTCCGATCGCGCTGCTTCAAGAGGGCGATAATGTAACGATCGACAGCGAAACGCAGAAACTTTCGTTCGAGGTTTCGGAAGAGGAGTTGGAACGTCGGGCTGACGCCTGGAGCGCGCCGCCGCTGAAAGCGTCCTCCGGCGCATTGGCCAAATACGCGAAGCTCGTGTCTTCCGCGGCCAAGGGAGCGGTAACGGACCTGTTCCCGTGAGTCGCCGCGAGCATCGGAAACCGCCCGACGAAAGGGCGGTTTCTTTTTTTTCAAAAATATTTCAGATGGGCAATGTATCCTCTTTAATAGAGCGACACACCGACTTCAACGAGAGGAAGAACCCATTTTCATGCAAGACAAAAAAAATCGCTTGATGCTTCAATTGGCCTTCGCCGCCGCGGCGATCAACGCGGCGATCTTCATTTTCGCGCAAACGATGGATCCGTTCCGGCACGGAACGGGCCACGGAGAAGCTACGGCCGCTCCGGGACCGGCCGGGGGACAATACGCGCTCTTAATCGTTTCCATGCTTGTTTTAGGATGGGGCGTGTTCCTTTTTTTGCGCAATCGGGATCATCGTTTGCTGCCGCTTGTCATTACGTTGTCGCTGACGTTTTCCAGCATCTCGATGATCAGCGGGAGCGGCGGCGGAGTCGAATTCCACTTCTCCATCTTTATGGTGATCGCCGCCGTCGCCTACTTTGAAAATATCAAGCTCGTTTCGTTGATGACCGCCCTGTTCGCCGTTCAGCATGTTTGGGGCTTTTTTTTCGCGCCGCGGCTCGTGTTCGGGACCGATTCCTATCCTTTTTTGATGCTGGTCGTCCATGCGGGATTTCTTATTCTGACGTCGAGCGCCACGATGCTGCAAATCCGGTCGAAGCAAACCATTACGGCCCAACTGGAAGAGGAGAAAAGGCGGCATGAAGAAAGCCGGAGCCGCCTGATCCGGCAGGTCGAGGGCTTGTCGGACCACATTCGCGCTTCGTCGGAAATCGTGACGGGAAAGTCCGATTCGAACGTGCGGATAAACCGGGAGATGATGGCTGCGTTCGAAGAAGTGATCGGGGGTTTGGGAAACCAGATTTTGTCGGTCGAGCAGATCGAGACCAGCCTGGATACGATTAACCGTTCCATTCAAAACGCGATCGATTCATCGGAGGAAATGCGAAGAAACGCGGCGGCGACGGAGGAGGCGGCGGCGGAAAGCCATGAGAAAGTCGTTCGGCTGCAGGCGCAAAACGAAGAGGTGCTCCGGTCGATGGCCGAAATTTTCGAATCGATGAACGCCTTGAAGCAATCGGTCGTTCGGGCGCAAAGCATGATCGGGCTTATTCAAGAGGTCGCCGAGCAAACGAATTTGCTTGCCTTGAACGCCACGATCGAGGCGGCGAGAGCGGGCGAGCACGGCCGGGGATTCAACGTGGTGGCGGACGAAATCCGGAAGCTTTCCGATCAAAGCCGCCGCGCGGCCGACGAAATCCAGGACATGCTGACCTCCGTTCAGGATGAAAGCCGGTTCAACTTTTCGCTGGTCGAACGAGGACAGGCGGCGGTTCGCCAATCCAGCGCGTTTATCATGGAGTTCGCGGACGATTTTCGGGAAATCCGGCAGTTGATCGAGCGGCTGCGGCAGTTTATCTCGACCGTTTACGAGACGATAACCGCCGTCAATAACGGTTCCTCCGCGGTTACCGGCGAGATGAACCAGATCGCGTCGGTGATCGAACAAGGGATATCGGCGATGGACGAGTTGTCCGCGAAAAGCGACATCTTGATTCAAGCGGCGATGGAGGTCGATCACGAGATCAAGCGGCTGAACGGACTCAGCCAGGAGTTGCAAAAGCAGTTTGAGCCGTAGACGCGTTCGATTGCCGGGATAGTGTAAAATCTCTGTGGGTGTAGGAATTGGAAAAAGCGGATATAGAAAAAGAGCTTCTCCCTTGGTAAAGTGATGTTTGCGCACAACACACCAAGAAGGAGGAAGCTCCTGTGAGCCACTTTACCACAACAATGCCGACGATGAAAGAGATTGAGCAATGGATTTTCCGGAAAATGCAGGAGGAATTCGCTCGTGCGATGAAGCAGGTACTGGAGGCGCTGGATCAGCAGATCCTGGAGCAACGGGACCGAGAGCGTTATCGAGTAAAGGACGAGCGTGAAACAAGCGTCAACACAGTGTTCGGGAATGTGCGCTTTAAGCGGAGATTGTACTGTGACCGTAGAAGCGGCAAACACGTGTATCTGCTGGATCAGCTGTTGCAATTCGAAGGGCGCGGGAAAGTCAGTCCGCATTTGGAAGAGACAGCAATCGCATTCGCAAGCCAAGGACCGTCGTACCGGGACAGCGCAAAGAGGCTGGAGCAGCTTTTGGGCTACAATGTGCTGAGCCACCAAGCGATCAGGGAAAAACTGATGGAGCGTGCGCAACAGCCGATGCCAGCGGTGAAACGGCGCGCTGCCCGCGTGCTGTTCGTGGAAGTGGATGGGCTGTACACGAAGCTGCAGCGGAGCAAAAAGCGCGGGATGGAGAACGCAATTGCAGTCGTACACGAAGGCTGGGAGAAGAACGGCAAGCGGGTACAGCTGAAGAACAAACAGCATTACCTGCATACGAGCGGCGGCGACTTCTGGGAAGGGTTCGGGGACTTTCTGGTGGAGCGTTACGAAATCGACGAGAACACGTGGCTTGTGGTGAACGGAGACGGCGCGGCGTGGATCGGGGAATGTACATCCTACTTTCACCAATGTCTGTACATGCTGGACCGCTTTCATGTGGCGCGTGATTTGAAACGCTTTGTTGGTCATTTGCCGCAGGTGTGGGAGACCGTGAGACGGTCTTTGGCCAAACAGGATGCAGCCGCGCTTATGGCGGTCCTGGAAGGCGTGTCGGAGCAAGAGATAGCGGAAGAGAACCGGAAGGATTGGAAGCCGTATAAAAGATTTCTAAAGCGGCATGAGAAGCATTTGGACGACTACCGAAAAACACTCCAGGCGAAGGGGATCGACACAAGCGGTATGCGCCCGATGGGAAGCGCGGAATCGCAGATGCGTATATTCGCCAAGCGGACGAAGCGTGGCGGGTACAGTTGGAGTGAGCGAGGCGTCAGGGCGATGCTGAGGACGATGATGAGGATTCAAGAAGCGGGCACGGTGGTAAGAACGGTTGAAGGACAAGCGAGTAAGCAGGCAACGCCGCAGCAGTCGATAAACATGCGGCAATTGCTCAAGAACGTGACGCAACCGGTCAAGGGTTGTATCGCTGGAATGATTCGCATGCTGCAAGGACCGAAGCAAAGCAGCACAACGGGTATGGCACTCAAAGCACTTCGCGGATAACGGCAAAAAATTCTGACAAATCACTTGTGTTTGATGAAAGAACGAAGCAAAGCGCTTACAAGGAAGAGGTTCCTTCGGGGTTCGCGTTCCAGGCATCTTAAATGACTGCCCACGCTAGCTTGACACTGACGGACGGTAAAATCAGGTTGCCAGCCCGCGACAGGTTATGGTATATTATTTTTGGTAATCATGTGGATATCACTGTCTGCAGAAGAGTGGGGAAACCCACTCTTTCCGTTTTGCCAAGGGCCTTTTTCGGTATGCGCGGCGGCGGAAAGCGGACGATCCATTTGAAGCAATCGGGAGGGTCACACATTTGAGCGCACCGAAAATCAAATCCGCCGTCGAGGAGCTGGCGACGCCGTATCTGGAAGAGAACGGCTTCCAACTGGTGGACGTGGAATATGTGAAGGAAGGCGGCAATTGGTTCCTGCGCGTATTCGTGGACAAGGAAGGCGGCATCGACATCGACGATTGCGGCCGCATTTCCGAATATTTAAGCGCGAAGCTGGACGAGACGGATCCGATACCGGATGCGTATTTTCTCGAAGTCAGTTCCCCGGGCGCGGAACGGCCGCTGAAGAAGCCCGAGGATGTGGCGAAAGCGGTCGGTCGTCATGTCTTCATCACGACATACGAGCCGGTAGACGGCGCCAAGGAATTTGAAGGAAGGCTGGACGGTTTTGACGGGGCGATGATCCGGATGACGATCGGAAACCGCAAACAGGCCATCCCTTACGATAAAGTGGCTTCGGCTCGCCTGGCCATTGTGTTCTAATCCCGAAGGAGGAATCATCTTCACATGAGCATGGAATTTATCGAAGCGCTCTCCGAAATCGAGCGCGAGAAGGGCATCAGCAAAGATGTCCTCATCGAAGCGATCGAAGCGGCTCTGATTTCCAGCTACAAGCGGAATTTCAATACCGCCCAGAATGTGCGGGTAGACGTCAACCGAACGACCGGCCTGATCAAGGTGTACGCGCGCAAGACGGTCGTCGAGGAAGTGCTCGATCCGCGCCTGGAAATTTCGATCGAAGCCGCCCGTGCGATCAACCCGCATTACCAGCTCGAAGATATCGCCGAAATCGAGGTGACGCCGCGGGATTTCGGGCGCATCGCCGCCCAAACGGCGAAGCAGGTCGTCACCCAGCGCATCCGGGAAGCGGAGCGGGGGCTGATTTACAACGCGTTCGTCGACAAGGAACAGGACATCGTCACCGGCATCATTCAACGGATGGATACGCGCAACTTGTACGTGGATCTCGGAAAGGTCGAAGCCGCCCTTCCGCTGACCGAGCTGATGCCGACGGACAAATTCAAGCAGCTCGAGCGCGTCAAGGCTTATATTACGAAAGTCGAAAACACGAGCAAAGGGCCGCAAATCATTTTGTCGCGCACGCATCCGGGACTGCTGAAACGGCTGTTCGAGCTGGAAGTTCCGGAAATTTTCGACGGCACGGTCGAAATCCGCTCCGTCGCGCGGGAAGCGGGCTTCCGCTCGAAAATCGCGGTCCATTCCCGCAATCCCGAAGTCGATCCGATCGGTTCGTGCGTCGGCCCGAAAGGAGTTCGCGTGCAGACGATCGTCACCGAATTGAAAGGCGAAAAAATCGACATCGTCCGCTGGTCCGAGTTCGTGGAGGAGTACGTCGCGAACGCTCTCAGCCCGTCCAAGGTGCTGGAAGTGATCGTGTTCGAAGCGGAAAAAATGGCCCGGGTCATCGTGCCCGACTACCAGCTGTCGCTCGCCATCGGCATTAAAGGGCAGAACGCGCGCCTCGCGGCGAAGCTGACCGGCTGGAAAATCGATATCAAGAGCGAGACGCAAGCGGAGCAGGAGTACGGCAGGCCGCGGACGCTGACCGGCGAAGTGATGCATCAGGACAGCGTGACCATCGACTAGCCGCAGATCCGGCCGTTCATATAGCTGCAAGACAGGGGGAGAGGACGATGAAGCAACGTAAAATTCCGCTGCGCAAATGCGTCGCCACGCAGGATATGATGCCGAAGAAGGAGCTGATCCGCATCGTCCGCACGCCCGAAGGGGAAATCCTGATCGACATGACGGGCAAAAAGCCCGGGCGGGGCGCCTATTTGTGCGGCAAATCCTCCTGCTTCAAGCTGGCCAAAAAAAACAAGGCGCTCGACAGGGCGCTCAAAACGACGGTGCCGCCGGAAATTTACGATCGGCTGGAAGCGGACTTCATCAAGGTGCAGGACGAGTTCAACGCGGCAAAGGAGCTGGCGGACGAAGATGACGACGAATAAGGCGCTGTCCCGTCTGGGGCTCGCGATGCGGGCGGGGAAGCTGGCATCCGGGGAAGAAATCGTGCAAAAAGCCATACGCTCCGGCGATGCCAAGCTGGTGCTGCTGGCGGAAGACGCATCGGAGCTGACGCGTAAAAAAGTGGCGGACAAATGCGCAAGCTACAACGTTCCGCTATTGATCGGATATACGCGGTACGAGCTGGGCGGCGCCGTCGGCAAGCCCGAGCGCGTTTTGTTTGCCGTGACGGATCGAGGCTTTGCCGACATGATTCGAAGCGGCTGGGTTCAACATTCGGAGGTGGACAATATTGACTAATAAACAAGAGACGCAAGACAACAAGGATAAGGTTCGCGTATACGAATACGCCAAAAAGCTCAACATGAGCAGCAAGGAAATCATAACGATTCTGAAGCGGGTCAATCTGCCCGTGAACAACCATATGAGCGTCATGGAAGACAACATGGTTCACGCCGTCGAGAAGTTTTTCCGCGACGTTAAAGCGAACGCGGCGGCCAAAATGGCGCAGTCGAAGCCGGCCGGCGGCGGAGCTCGTCCGGACGCTCCGGCGGGCGGCCGCAAGGCGGAAGACGGAGCTGCCGTGAAGGCGGCGCCGAAGCCGCCGCAAGCGGAGCAGCCGCAGCCGGCGCAAAGCGGCCAAAGCGAGCGCCCGCAAGCGGAAGGCGACCGCGCGGGCGGCCGGCAAGGCGAGCGCGCGCATGATCAGGGCGGCCGCGGAGACCGTCCGCAGGGCCAAGGGCAGGGCGGCAACCGCTTCGGCGACCGTCCGCAAGGTCAAGGACAGGGCGGCAACCGCTTCGGCGACCGCCCGCAGGGCCAAGGGCAGGGCGGCAACCGCTTCGGCGACCGTCCGCAAGGCCAAGGGCAGGGCGGCGGCAATCGCCCGCAGGGCCAAGGGCAGGGCGGCAATCGCTTCGGCGATCGTCCGCAGGGCCAGGGGCAAGGCGGCGGCAATCGCTTCGGCGACCGCCCGCAGGGTCAAGGCGGCAACCGCCCGCAAGGACAGGGCGGCGGCAACCGTCCGCAAGGCCAAGGCGGCGGCAATCGCCCGCAAGGTCAAGGCGGCGGTCGTCCGCAGGGCGCGGGCGGCGGCTTCGGCGCGCGCATTCCGGCTCCGCCGGCAGCGGCGGCGGCTCCCGCGGGCAGCCGCGGCGGCGCGCGTCCGGGCGGCGGCAAAGGCCGCGAGGATTTCAACCGCAACGGGGGCGCCGGCGGCAAGCGCAAGGAGAACGATTTCGGCAAACGGTTCGACGACGGCCGGATGAACTTTAAATCGCGCGGCAAAGGCGGCAAAAACGGGAAAAACCGCAACAACCAGCCGCCCCGCGAAAAAATCGACAACACGCCGAAAAAAATCATCGTCCGCGGCGAGATGACGGTCGGCGAGCTCGCCAAGCTGCTGCACAAGGACGCGTCGGAAGTCATCAAGAAGCTGCTCTTCCTCGGCGTCATGGCGACGATCAACCAGGATCTCGATCTCGACACCGTGCTGCTCGTCGCGAGCGAGTTCGGGGTCGAAACCGAAGTGAAGATCGTCGTGGAGGACACGAACTTCGAGACGATCGAAGAGAACGACGATCCGGACGATCTGCTCGAGCGCCCGCCGGTCGTCACGATCATGGGCCACGTCGACCACGGGAAGACGACGCTGCTGGACGCCATTCGCGAGACGAAGGTCGCTTCCGGCGAAGCCGGCGGCATCACGCAGCATATCGGCGCCTATCAAGTCGAAGTCAACGGGAAGAAGATCACGTTCCTCGATACGCCGGGTCACGAAGCGTTTACGACGATGCGCGCCCGCGGCGCCCAGGTAACGGATATTACGATTCTCGTCGTCGCGGCCGACGACGGCGTCATGCCGCAAACGGTCGAGGCGATCAACCATGCCAAAGCGGCCAACGTTCCGATTATCGTGGCCGTCAACAAAATCGACAAACCCGGCGCGAATCCGGATAAAGTCAAGACGGAACTGACGGAATACGGTCTCGTGCAGGAAGAGTGGGGCGGCGACACGATTTTCGTCGAAGTGTCCGCGAAGCAGCGCCTGAACCTCGACAACCTGCTGGAAATGATTTTGCTCGTCGCCGAAGTGAACGACTACAAGGCGAATCCGGACAAACGCGCGCGCGGCACGGTACTCGAAGCCGAGCTCGACAAGGGCAAGGGCCCGATCGCCCGCATTCTCGTCCAGAACGGAACGCTCAAAGTGGGCGACGCGTTCGTTGCCGGCGACCGGTTCGGACGCATCCGGGCGATGACGAACGACCGCGGCCGACGCGTCAAGGAAGCGGGACCGTCGACGCCGGTCGAAATTACGGGCCTCACGGAAGTGCCGCAAGCCGGCGATCCGTTCATGGTGTTCGAGGACGAGCGGAAGGCGCGCGAAATCGCCGAAAAGCGTTCGATCAAAACGCGCCAGGAAACGCTCAAGTCCAACTCCAAGGTTACGCTGGATGACTTGTTCAACAAGATCAAGGAAGGCGAGATCAAAGATCTCAACGTCATCCTGAAGGCCGACGTGCAAGGCTCGCTCGAAGCGCTGAAAGGCTCCCTCGAGAAAATCGAGATCGAAGGCGTGCGCGTCAAGGCGATTCATACCGGCGTCGGCGCCATTACCGAATCGGACATTACGCTCGCCCTCGCTTCGTCGGCGATCGTCGTCGGGTTCAACGTCCGTCCCGAGCCGCGGGCCGCGGCCTTCGCGGAACAAGAGAAGGTCGACGTCCGCCTGCACCGGATCATTTACAAGGTGATCGAAGAAATCGAGCAGGCCATGAAGGGAATGCTCGATCCGGTCTTCAAGGAGAAGGTCATCGGGCACGCCGAAGTCCGGGAAACGTTCAAGGTCAGCAAGGTCGGCACGATCGCGGGCTGCATGGTCACGGACGGCAAGGTGACCCGCACCGCCGAAGCGCGGCTCGTCCGCGGCGGAATCGTCGTGTACGAAGGGAAAATCGATACGCTCAAAAGGTTCAAGGACGACGCCAAGGAAGTGTCGGAAGGCTACGAGTGCGGCTTGACGCTCGAGAAGTTCAACGACATTCAAATCGGCGACGTGATCGAGGCCTTTGTAATGGAATCTGTCCAGCCTTGACGTAAGGGCTGGCGGCATGAGGTGAAGCAGGCATGGCCAAATTTCGCGTCGGACGCGTCGGCGAGGAAATAAAGCGGGAAATCAGCACCCTGATCCAGACGGAACTGAAGGATCCGCGCATCGGATTCATCACCGTTACCGGGGTGGATGTTACGAACGATTTATCTTTGGCCCGGGTGTTTTTGAGCATTCTCGGGAGCGAGGAGCAGAAGGAAGCGTCGCTGCACGCGCTCGGCAAGGCGAAGGGCTTCCTCCGGAGCGAGCTCGGGCGGAGAATGAGACTCCGCCACACGCCCGAAATCGAATTTCGCTTCGACCATTCGATCGAATACGGCAGCCATATCGAATCGCTGCTGCAAAAAATCAACCGGGAGAGCGGAGAATGAACGATCGGTCCGGGCAATTCGAGGCGGCGGCGCGTTTTTTGCGGGAGCGCGACGATTTTCTCGTCGTCGCCCACGTACAGCCGGACGGCGACGCCATCAGCTCCACCGTCGCGATCGGATGGCTGCTCGATCGGTTGGGCAAGCGATTTACGATGTACAACGACGGGCCGGTTCCGTCGCGGCTGTCGTATTTGTGGCGAAGCGGAGACATCGCGACGGCGGCCGGCGACGGCGGCATGAAGCTTTTCAAGCATGTCGTCACGGTCGACTGCGCGGATTTCGGCCGCGTCGGGGAAGCTGCCAAATGGTTTGCCCCGGATCGCGAGCTGCTCAACATCGACCACCATGCGACGAACGACGGCTTCGGGACGGTCAACCTGCTCGATTTCGACGCCGCCGCGACGGCTCAGATCGTTTTTGAACTGATGAACGCGATGGGGCTGACCCCGGACGCGGAAATGGCGACGGCCCTGTATACCGGGCTGATGACCGACACGGGCGGCTTTCGGTATTCGAATACGAGTCCGCGCGTCATGGAAATCGCGTCCTCGCTGCTTGCCGCGGGAGCGGACGGCGCCGCGCTGGCGGAGCGGCTGCTGGAGCGAATGACGATGGGACAAATGCTCATGATCCAGAGGGCGCTGTCGCGCCTTGCGTTCAGCGATGACGGGAAAATCGGCTGGCTGTGGGTCACTGCCGACGATTTGACCGAGACGGGCGCTTCGAACGAAGATTTGGAGGGGCTCGTCAACTATCCGCGGAATATCGAGGGCGTCGAGGTCGGGCTGCTGTTCAAGCAGTTTGCGGACGAAGGCGTAAAAGTGAGCTTTCGCTCGGCGGGCCTCGTCGACGTCGCCGCCGTCGCGCAGCAATTCGGAGGCGGCGGCCATATCCGGGCATCCGGCTGCCGGATCGCGGCGCCGCTCGCGGAGGCGATCGAACGGGTGCTGGCGGCGCTGCGGGCGGATTTGGAGGCCAAACGCTCATGAACGGCAACCATTCGTACGAAGGCGTGCTCGGCGTTTGGAAACCCGCCGGCTGGACCTCCCACGACGTCGTGGCCAAAGCCCGCCGCATTATCGGCGTCCGGCGGATCGGGCATACCGGCACGCTGGATCCCGCCGTAACGGGCGTTTTGCCGATTTGCGTCGGACGGGCAACCCGGATGGTGGAATATTTGCAGGAGATGCCGAAAGCGTACGAAGCGACGCTCCGGTTCGGCATCGCGACCGATACGGAGGACGCCGGAGGACAGGTCGTCGAACGAGCGGAGGTTCATCATCTGACCGAAGGGGATATCGTTGCGGCGATCCGGTCGTTCGTCGGCGACATCGAGCAGACGCCGCCGATGGTTTCGGCGGTCAAGGTGAACGGCAAGCGGCTTTACGAGCTCGCGCGGCAAGGCGTGACGGTCGAGCGCAAAGCCCGGCCCGTGACGATTCACGGCATCGAAGTGCTGGAATTGAACGCGGCGGGACCGCATCCGGAGGTTCGCTTTTCGGTTCGCTGCTCGAAAGGGACTTATATACGGACGCTATGCGTCGATATCGGCCGCAAGCTTGCGGTGCCGGCCGTCATGGCCGAGCTGAAGCGCGTGGAGAGCTCCGGGCTGACGGAGCGGGATTGCCTGACGCTGGAACGGATGGCGCAGCTGAAGCAGGACGGAGCGCTGGAAGAGAAGTTTATCCCGGCCGACCGGCTGCTCGGCTTTCTTCCGAGCGCCAGGGCTTCTTTTGCCGAAGCGAGAAACGCGCTGAACGGGAAGACGATCGAGGCGAAAGCGCTCGATCCGGAGCCGAAGCAGCCGGGACTGTGGCGACTGTACCGCGAGGACGGAGCTTTTCTCGGATTGTTCGACGCCGATGCCGAAAGAGCTTCCCTTCGTCCGGTCAAAGTGTTTCATCCGGCGGACGAAAACGGACAGGCCGTTCGGTAGTCGGAAATGGCAGGAGGACAGCAAGTGGAACGTTATGACATTTCTTTTTCGACTGTGGCGCAAGCTTTCGACATACCGGAGCAAGCCGCAAAGCCGGAAGGCGTCTCGCTCGCCATCGGTTTTTTTGACGGCGTCCATCTCGGCCATTCGGAAGTGATCAAGAAAGCCGTCTCGCTCGCCAGGGACCGGGGACAACGCTCGGCGGCGCTTACGTTCGACCCCCATCCGCGCGTCGTATTGGGCAAAGACCAATACAACACGATTTTGACGCCGCTGGATCGGAAAGCGGCCCGTTTCGCGGAGCTCGGCGTGGACATCGTCTATGTCGTTTCGTTTGATTTGGGCTTTTCGCAAGTGACGGCCGAGCAGTTTGTCGGCAGCCTGCTTGCGCCGCTTAACGTTTCGACCGTCGTCGTCGGGTTCGATTTCCGGTTCGGCCACCGGGGGCAGGGCGATCCCGCCACGCTTCGGGAGCTGGCCGGAGGCCGCATCGACGTTAAAGTCGTCGAACCGGTATACCTCGACGGGGCCAAGGTGAGCA
Source organism: Cohnella algarum (assembly GCF_016937515.1). Taxonomy (NCBI): domain Bacteria; kingdom Bacillati; phylum Bacillota; class Bacilli; order Caryophanales; family Paenibacillaceae; genus Cohnella; species Cohnella algarum. The sequence goes on along the minus strand of NZ_JAFHKM010000002.1, from coordinate 5,109,728 downwards.
GCACCCGCATCCGCGCCGAGCTGGCGGACGGCCATTGCGACCGGGCGGCGCTCCTGCTCGGCCGGCCGTACGAACTGACGGGGACGGTCGTGCACGGCCAGGCTCGCGGGCGGCTGATCGGGTTTCCGACGGCCAATCTTTCGGCCGACGAGCCGTACGTGCTTCCGCGCCACGGCGTCTATGCGGTCCGGGCAAAAGACGGCGGCGCGGAATACGGAGGCGTCATGAACGTCGGCATCAGGCCGACCGTCGACGAAGCGGGCGGGGAACCGAAGCTGGAGGCGCATTTGTTCGATTTCGACGGGGATCTTTACGGCCGCGAGCTTGCCGTGCAGTTTGTCAAGTACATTCGCCCGGAGAAAAAGTTCGGCTCGCTCGAAGAACTGAGCCTGCAAATCAAACGGGACGCGGACGAAGCCCGCGAAATTTTGGCCGAGACGCGCTCGCTCGCCTAGCGATCGGGCGAAAGCGACGCTGGCGTCCGATCGCCCGCTTCGTCGATAACGAACAAAACTTGACCGCGCCATTGTAACCGGCATTCGTCCTATGCTATACTGATAGTTGTTGCCTATGCTCCGGCATATGCAGCGGTATTTTGGAACCTTGGCTTGGCCGTTTGCTCTCACCGGCGCCAGCTGGGCCAATGGCGATTCGAACGAACAAGGAGGTGAACGAGGATGGCACTGACGCAAGAACGCAAGCAAGAACTGATCGAGCAATTCAAGACGCACCCTTCGGACACCGGGAGCCCGGAAGTCCAAGTTGCTATCCTGACGGAGAACATCAACAACCTGACGGGCCACTTCCGGGAGCACAAGAAGGATCACCACTCCCGCCGCGGTCTGCTCAAGATGGTCGGCCAACGGCGCAAGCTGCTGGCATACCTGAAAAACAAAGATGTCAACCGCTATAGCGCTCTGATCGCAAAGCTCGGCCTGCGCCGTTAATTTGCGCGTTGCAAGAAGCAACCTGTCGTGTCGCACGGGAACGATCCCGACGGGCACCGGGTTGCTTTTTAATTGAGCGAGCGAACCGAAGAAACGGTTCTTAAGATGACTCCGGCAGGAAATAATGAAAGTGTGTCGAAAGTACATAAGGCCGAATAGAGGAGGGATATGCTTGGTACATCGTGTAGAAATGCAGCTTGGCGGTCGTCCGCTCGTTCTGGAAACCGGTCGTCTGGCCAAGCAAGCGAACGGAGCCATTTACGTCCAATACGGCGAAACGGTCGTTCTGTCGACGGTAACGGCATCGTCCGAGCCGAAGGATCTCGATTTTTTCCCGCTTACCGTCAATTATGAGGAGCGTCTTTACGCCGTAGGGAAAATTCCGGGCGGCTTCATCAAACGGGAAGGACGTCCGAGCGAAAAGGCGATCCTGGCCAGCCGGCTGACGGACCGTCCGATTCGCCCGCTGTTTCCGGAGGGCTTCCGGAACGACGTGCAAATCGTCAATCTCGTCATGAGCGTCGATCAGGACTGCTCGCCGGAAATCGCCGCGATGATCGGCACGAGCGCCGCATTGTCGATTTCGAACGTTCCGTTTAACGGACCGATCGGCGGCGTCATCGTCGGAAGGGTCGACGGGCAGTTCGTCATCAACCCGACGGTCGCCCAGGAAGAGAAGAGCGACATGTACGTCGTCGTCGCCGGCACGAAGGACGCCATCATGATGGTCGAGGCGGAAGCCGACGAGGTGCCGGAGACGGAAATGCTCGAAGCGATCATGTTCGGGCACGAAGAAATCAAAAAAATCGTGGCGACGATCGAGCAGCTCCAAGCGGAAGCCGGCCAGCCGAAAATGGAAGTCGTGCTGCACGCCGTCGACAAAGCCGTGGAAGCGGACGTAAACGCGTACGCCAAGGATCGCCTCGTCGAGGCGGTGCGAATCGCCGAGAAGCATGCCCGGCAGGAAGCGATCGACGCGATCAACGCCGAGACGGTGGAACACTTCGCGAACGCATACGCGGATGCTCCCGAGAAGCTGGGCGACGTCAAGGAAGTGCTGTACGACATCGTCAAAAACGAAGTCCGCCGGCTCATCACGCATGACAAAGTGCGTCCGGACGGCCGCAAGCTCGATGAAATCCGTCCGATCTCCGGCGACACCGGCGTGCTGCCGCGGACGCACGGCTCCGGTCTGTTTACGCGCGGCCAGACGCAGGCGCTCAGCGTTTGCACGCTCGGCCCGCTCGGCGACGTGCAGATTTTGGACGGCATCGGACTCGAGGAGTCGAAGCGGTTCATGCACCACTACAATTTCCCGCCGTTCTCGGTCGGCGAAGCCCGCCCGCTGCGTCCCCCGGGCCGCCGCGAAATCGGGCACGGTGCGCTCGGCGAACGCGCCCTGCTCAAGGTCATTCCGAACGAATCCGAATTCCCGTATACGATTCGTCTCGTATCCGAGGTGCTGGAATCGAACGGTTCGACGTCCCAGGCAAGCATTTGCGCGAGCACGCTCGCGATGATGGACGCCGGGGTGCCGATCAAGGCGCCGGTAGCGGGCGTGGCGATGGGGCTGATCAAGGACGGAGACCACTTCTCCATTTTGACCGATATCCAGGGCATGGAAGACCATCTCGGCGATATGGACTTCAAGGTGGCGGGCACAGCCAAAGGCGTGACGGCGATTCAGATGGACATCAAGATCGACGGCATCGACCGCTCCATCCTGACGCAATCGCTCGAGCAAGCGAAGGAAGGCCGGATGTTCATTCTCGGCAAAATGATGGAAGTGCTTGCGGAACCGCGCAAAGAGCTGAGTCCGTACGCGCCGAAAATCGTCACGATGAAAATCCATCCGGACAAAATTCGCGACGTCATCGGCTCCGGCGGCAAGATCATCAACAAGATCATCGAAGATACCGGCGTCAAAATCGACATCGAGCAGGACGGCACCGTCTACATCGCTTCCTCCGACGCGGCGGCCAACGAGAAAGCGCGCTCGATCATCGAAGGCATCGTGCGAGAAGTCGTCGTCGGCGAAATTTACATGGGAACGGTGAAGCGAATCGAAAAATTCGGCGCCTTCGTGGAAATTTTGCCGGGCAAGGACGGACTCGTTCACATTTCCCAACTGGCGAACGAGCGGGTGGCGAAAGTGGAGGACGTCGTCGCGATCGGCGACAAGATCGAAGTCAAAGTCACGGAAATTGATTCGATGGGACGCATCAACCTGTCGCGCAAAGTGCTGCTGAACGCGAGCGCCCCGCAAGTTCCTGCCAATTAAGGCGAACCGAATACCTGCTGAAAAGAGACCGATACCGTCAGTCTCTTTTTTCATGTTTGCGATAAGATCGGCCCGCCTTAGGTCTCGTACATAATTTAAGTCGATTTGGCATAAGATGGAGGCGAGGAAACTCGCTGCCTCGCACGGGTTGTCCTGGATTGAAGCGCGCGAGCCCGCGCGCGGACGAGGAGGGAATCCGATGCGAACGACGTCGCCGATTCGGCTGGCGGCGCTGCTGGTCTGCCTGGCGGCGCTGTTGGCCGCCGGCCGCTACGGTCCGATCGCGCCTTATGTACAAGCCGTAAAAAGCGACAAAACCGCCTCCATCGCGTTTGGCGGGCTGGAGAAGACCGACGCGGGACCTGCGGGTCTTGCGGAATGGATAAAAGCGGAAGCGCCGAAACTCGCGATACCGCCGGTCGACGCGAAAATCGACCGGGTGTGGAAAGCGATCCCCGGCTACAACGGCCGGGAAGTGGACATCGACGCCACGCTGGCGCGGGCGAAAGAGCTTGGACTCGGTCCGGGCGGGGAGCCGGGCCGATTTCCGTGGGTGTTCCGCGAACTTGAGCCCGCGGTGCAATTGGATCAATTGGAGCCGGCTCCCGTCTATCGCGGAAATCCGAACAAGCCGATGGTCGGTTTGATGATCAACGTCGCCTGGGGCGACGAATATTTGCCTTCGATGTTAAAGACGCTTGCGGACGAAAAGGCGAAAGCGACGTTTTTTTTCGACGGCACCTGGCTGAGCAAAAATCTCGACAAAGCCCGGGAAATCGTGAAAGCGGGCCACGAGGCGTCCAACCATGCGTATACCCATCCGAACATGAGCCGGCTTGGCGCCGAGCGCCAACGAAGCGAGATTGCGAAGACGGAGGCGCTGCTGAGAGACGGGCTCGGGACGAGCAATAAATGGTTTGCGCCGCCGTCGGGCGACTTTAACGAGCTGACCGTGCGAACGGCATCCGGGCTGGGACTGCGAACGGTGCTGTGGACGCTCGATACGATCGACTGGAAAAAGCCCCCCGCCTCCGGGGTCGTGGCCAAAGTTTCCGCCCAGGCGGAGCCCGGAACGCTTATTCTCATGCATCCGACTTCGACGACGGAGCAGGCGCTCGCGGGCATCATCCGCGCCGTTCGCGAAAAGGGGCTGGAGCCGGGCACGGTGACGGATACGCTCTCGTCGGCGCGAACGGAAGACCGTCCGGCCGCATAGGCGCGGCGATTGGCCGGCTTTTGTTCGCGTCGTTCGGCAGGCGTCTCGTTTGGCCGCGTGTCGGATTCTCCCGTCCGCGCGGTTGAGACGCTTGTCGATATTTGGTATAGTGTTACTACTGATCAGTAGGGGGAGAATGGGTGAACAAATATCAATTAAAAAACGGCCTGCGCGTCATGATCGAATCGATTCCGACCAGCCGTTCCGTCGCTTTCGGAATTTGGGTCCGGACCGGTTCCCGCAATGAAACGCCGGACAACAACGGGATCTCCCACTTTATCGAACATATGCTGTTCAAAGGCACGGAACGTTTTTCCGCCAAGGAAATCGCGGACCGGTTCGACGGCATCGGCGGCAACGTCAATGCGTTTACGTCCAAGGAATATACGTGCTACTACGCCAAAGTGTTGGACCAGCACTTGCCGATCGCGGTCGACGTGCTGTCGGATATGTTTTTCAGGTCGCAGATGGCGGACGAAGAGCTCGCCAAGGAAAAGAACGTCATCCTCGAAGAAATTTCGATGTACGAAGACACGCCCGACGATACGGTCCACGATTTGGCTTCCCGGGCCTCCTTCGGCGACCATCCGCTCGCCTACCCGATTTTGGGCACGGCCGAGCTGCTGAACGCGATGGGGCCGCAGGATCTTCGCGGCTATATGAAGGACCGCTACCGGATCGAAAATACGGTCGTCAGCCTTGCGGGCAACGTCAATGAAAGCGTGCTGGAGCTGCTCGAGAAGCATTTCGGGCATTTCGACGTTCGCGGCTCCGACGCCGCGCTGCATGCGCCGAAATTTCGTTCCGATGCGTTGTTTCATAAGAAGAAAACCGAGCAAAATCATCTCTGCCTGACGTTTCCGGGCTGCGCGATCGACGATCCGAAGCTTTATGCCATGATTCTGCTCAATAATTCGATCGGCGGCGGCATGAGCTCCAGGCTGTTCCAGGAAATCCGGGAAAAGCGCGGCCTCGCATATTCGGTTTACTCTTACCATACGTCCTATGCGGACAGCGGCCTGCTGACGGTATACGCGGGCACCGCGCCCAAGCAGACGCGGGACGTTTACGATTTGACGATGGAGATGCTCCAGGAGCTGAGAGACAAGGGCCTGACCGAGGCGGAGGTTGTCCGGGGCAAGGAACAGCTTAAAGGGAATCTCATTTTGAGCCTGGAAAGCACGAGCAGCCTGATGAACCGCATCGGGAAAAACGAGCTCATGCTGGGAAGGCATTTCACGCTCGACGAAATGCTCGAGCGCATCGATTCGATTTCGATGGAAGACGTTAAAGGCATGCTGGAAAAAGTAATGGCGGAACCTTGTTCGATCGCGCTGGTCGGCGGACAGGAGAAAGCGCTTGAAGGAATCGGGAGGGAATTCATTGTATCCAGTACAGTTGAAGCGGCTGCCGGGGAATGAAGACATCGCGCTCCCGCAAAAAATGTCCGAATGGGCGGCGGGGTTCGATCTTCACGCGGCCGTAACCGAGCCGGTCGTTCTCGGGCCGGGAGAGCGGGCTTTGATCCCGACGGGCTTTGCGATGGCGATGCCCCGCGAATTGGAGGCCCAGGTGCGGCCCCGCAGCGGGCTGGCCTACAAACACGGCATTACGTGCCTTAATTCGCCGGGCACGATCGACGCGGATTACCGGGGCGAAGTGAAGGTGCTGCTGATCAACCTCGGCCGGGAACCGTTCGCGATCAACCGCGGCGAGCGCATCGCGCAAATGGTGTTTCAAACGGTGCCGCAAGTGCGGTTTGCCGAAGTGGAGGAGCTTTCCGAAACGGTGCGGGGAGCGGGCGGCTTCGGCCACACCGGGACGTAAAGCGCAAGCGGCGTTCGTCTCGAAAAGAGAACGGCCGGAACGGCCGCTCATTTTCCGAAAAGCGAGTTTGCGGACAATGAAGCGGCCGATTCCGGCCGTTTTTTCGTTTCGTTTTTATTTCCCGCGCACCAACTGCATCCGGTACACGTATTCGAACAGGAATTCGAACGCTTCGAGATGCTTTTTCGCTTCGAAGGCGTCGCGTCCCCACGCGTAAATGCCGTGCTTGCGCAGCAGGATGCCGGGAATGCGCGGGTCGAGCCGCTCGGTCACTTCCGGCACGATGCTCGGGATGTGAGCGAAGTTGGAGACGATCGGCACGTCGATGACCGCTTCCTCGTCCCAAATGTTGAACGCCTTGATCAGCTCGACGCCTTCGACCGGGACGGCTTTGCGGTCCCAGAACAGCTCGGACACGATGCTGTTGAACACCGAATGGATGTGAAAAATGGCGCCGGCGCCGGTCAGGCGGTAAATTTCGCAATGGATGAGCGTTTCCGCGGACGGCTTGAGCCGGGTTTCCTCGCACGGCTTGCCGGTCTGGTCGACCAGCAGGAAGTCCTCGGGGGTCGAGGCGGCTTTGTCCTTGCCGCTTGCGGTGACGGCGAATGTAAAGGCTTCCGGCGAGAAATCGCCGACGCGCATGGACAGGTTGCCGCTCGTGCCCGGGAACCAGCCGCGGGCGGCGAAATCGGACTTGACGACGGACAGCTCGCGGTAAACCCGCTGCTTGTCCTCCAGAAGAATCGGTTGCTTGGCAACTTCGCTCATCGTTTCCAGTCTCCTTGTTCCAAATGTGCCACGATGTCGTGAAAAGTTTCGAACGGGACGTGGGGGAGCCCCAGCTCGCGGCATTTTTCCGTCAGGTGCGAACGCGAGTAGACGAGATCGGCCAGCTTCGCGCCGGGAAAATCCGTGACGCTGTCGCCGATCAGAATGCGCCGATACTGTTCGCGCGGATAGCGGCGAATGATCGTCGTTTTGCACATGCCGCAGCCGCCGGCATTGTCGCAATCGTCATCGCATGGGTTCGGCCACGTAATCCGGATGCGTTCCCCGCTAAAATCGCTTCCGTTGCAAAAAATATGGTCCCGCGGAATATCGAACGGCGCAAGCAGCGGATACACGAAAAAATCGATGCCGCCGCTCGTGACGAAAAAATCGACTTCGTTCTTTTCGCACCAAGCCAGCAGCTCCGGAAACCCGGGACGGATGCCGGCGTTTTCGAGAACGAACCGCGTCACTTCCTCCCGCATGGACGAGGGCAGCAGGGCGAACATTTCGCCGACGCCTTGGCGCACCTTTTTCCTTTCCGCGACGATGTCCTTCACGATCGGCTCCCAGCCGGGCGGGTCGAAATGCTTCATGATCGCGACGATGTTGTCGCTCATCGTGATCGTGCCGTCGAAATCGCAAAACAGCACCGGAGGACGTACGTCTGTCGCGCTCATGCGTGGCGGACCCCCCAACGCTCGATCGCGAGCCGCAGCTCTTCGCGGTCGGCCGCGTACGCTTCGAGAGACGCCCCGGCGGCGACCGCGTCGATCGCTTGCCGGAAGGCTCGTCCGCCGGCCGCGGCCCCTTGCGGATGGCCGTGAACGCCGCCGCCGGCGTTGACGACGACTTCTCCGCCGAAATCCCGGATGATGAGCGGCACGAGTCCCGGATGAATGCCCGCCGACGGAACCGGGAACGCCTTTTTAAGCGGCAGCGCGGGGTCGACGAGGGCTGCCTGGACGGCGAGATTTTCCTCCTTCGGCATGACGACGGAGCCGTAGGGCGAAGGGAAGAGCGACAGATCGGCGCCCGCGATCCGCGTCAGCTTGCCGAGCAGCAGCGGCGCGGCGATGCCGTAGTGGGGCGACGGATAAAACGCGCCGGCCATCGCCGGGTGAGCCGCGATCGGAACGGAGACGGCCGGATCGGCGGCCAGCTCGGCCAGCGCGTCGAAGCCGTAGGCGAGCACGTTGAACAGCAGGCCGTTCGCGCCCGCGTCGATCGCCTTCAGCGCGTTTTCCCGCAGCTTGAACGTCGGACCGGTCAAATTCGTAAAATAAATCAGCTTTTGCCCGGTCGTTTTTTCCGCTTCCCGGGCCGCTTCGACGCACGTTTCGACGCGGCGTTCCAGAGGCGTGAGGGGATTTTCGAACAAAATTTCGTCGTCCTTGATCAAATCCACGCCGCCGAGCGCCTGCTGCAAAAACTGCTCGCGCAAATTCGGCAGGTCGTAGCCGATGACCGATTTGAAGATGCTCATGAGCAGCGGACGGTCGAACACGCCGAGCCGCTCGCGGACGCCTTCGATGCCGAATTTCGGACCGGCGAACGCGCCGAGGAAAGAGGCCGAAGGGGAGAGGTCGAGCAGCTTGATGCGTCCGTCCATCGACAGCTTGCCGAATGCGGTGACGAGCAGCGCCGGCAGATCGCGGCTGAAGTTCAATTCCGGGTACGCGATCGTAATGTCGGCGTAGCGCTCGCCGGGAGCGGCGTTGTCCGGCTCGTGAGCGTCGATGGAAACGACTTTGCCCAGGTGCATTTCCATTTTTTGCTTTGCAACTTCGGGAAGTTCGGTCCAGCTGCCGACGGTAAGGCCGACGGCGATGCCTTCCGCTTTTTTCGCGAAATCGGCTTTATCGTCGAACAGCCGGTATGTGGCCGTCGTGTAGGCTTGGTTTTCGCTCATCGTAGATCCCTGCTTTCTTCTCGTTCTTTATTTCCGGCTCAGCGCATCTTCGGCGATCGCTTGTCCCATTTCCGCCGCCCGCGCCGCGCAGCGGTCGAGCGCCCGGCCGACCGTCTCGACGAAGCCGAGGCGGTCCATCGTTTCGATCGCCGCCTGCGTCGTACCGTTCGGCGAGGTCACTTTCCGGCGCAAGTCGGCGGGGATTCGCCGGTTTGCCGGACCATTTCGGCCGCGCCGCGAACCGTCTGCACGGTTAGCGCGTGCGCGGCTTCGGGCGACAGCCCTGGGCGACGCCCGCCGCGATCATCGCCTCCATCATGTAATAGATGTAGGCGGGACCGCTTCCGGAAACGGCGGTGACCGTTTCCATCAGCCGCTCTTCGACGACCGTCGTCATGCCGACGGCGTCGAACATCGCAAGCGCCAGGGCGCGGCCTTCGGCGGCGACGGTTTCGGAGAAGCTGAGGCCGGTCGCGCCGAGGCCGATCGTACTGGACGTGTTCGGCATCGTGCGAACGACGGGTTGGGGTCTGCCGAGCAGCAGCTGGATCGTTTCGATCGACAATCCCGCGATGACCGAAACGATCAGCTGATCCTCGCGCAGAAAGGATTTAAGGCCGAGCAAGGCTTCGGCCGCGTCTTTCGGCTTCATGCACAGCACGATGACGCCGGCTCCGGCGAGCGCCTGCCGCTTCTCGGCATCGGTTGCCGCGGGCCGAACCCCGTACAGCTGCCGCAGTTCGGCCAGGCGGGCCGCGTTTTGCCGGTTCAGGACGGTCATTCGTTCCGGGGACGCGGCCCCGGTAGCGGTAAGTCCCCGAACGATCGCTTCGGCCATCGAGCCGGCCCCGTAAAAGCATAAATCGACGTTCGCGAGAGGGGAGACGTTCCCTTGGCGTTGTTCGGACATTTGAAACACTCCAATTTTGCCGGCGGCCTTCAGCCTCAAGTATTAAGTCTTCCGTCGTCACTTCGGCCGCCGTTATTTTTCATCTATTACTTGCGTATTTGACCGCTGCCGACGATTTTGAATTTCGTCGAGGTGAGGGCGGGCAGGCCCATCGGTCCGCGGGCATGCAGCTTCTGCGTGCTGATGCCGATTTCGGCGCCGAAGCCGAATTCGAACCCGTCCGTGAAGCGGGTGGACGCGTTGTGATACACGGCGGCCGCATCGACCTCCTGCAGGAAGCGCTCCGCATGTTCGGGCGTTTCCGTCACGATGCATTCGGAATGCTTCGTGCCGTATTTCCGGATATGCTCGAGCGCCTCATCCAAACGATCGACGATTTTGACGTTCAAAATGTAGTCGTTGTACTCGGTCGCGAAATCCTGCTCGGTTACGGCGTTCGCCCACGGCACGAGCTTGCGGACGCGATCGTCGCCGCGAAGCTCGACGCTGCTGCTCTTGAAGCTTTCGGCGAGGGCGGCCAAATGCGCCTCCGCGAATTCGCGGTGAACGAGCAGCGTCTCCATCGAGTTGCACACCGACGGGCGCTGCACCTTGGCGTTGAGCGCGATCGCTTCGGCCATCGCGGCCTTGGCGCCGGCGTCGATATACGTATGGCAAATGCCGGCTCCCGTCTCGATGACGGGCACGGTCGCGTTTTGCACGACGTTTTGGATCAGCGACGCGCCTCCGCGGGGGATGACGACGTCGAGCAGGCCGTTCAGCTTCAGCATTTCGTCGACGGACGCTCGGTTCGTGTCCTCGATCAGCTGCAGCGCTTCGGGAGGAACGGCCGTATCCGCGAGCGCCTTGCGGAGCGCTTCGACGATCGTCTTATTCGAGGAAATGGCCGCCGATCCGCCGCGCAGCACGACGGAGTTGCCGGTTTTCAGGCACAAACCCGCAGCATCGACCGTGACGTTGGGACGGGATTCGTAAACGATCCCGATGACGCCGAGCGGAACGCGGATTTTTTGAATGCGAAGCCCGTTCGGGCGTTCGATATGCTCCAGCTCGTCGCCGACCGGGTCCGGCAGCGCGACGACTTCGCGCAAGCCCTGCGCGATATCGGCGATCCGCTCCGGCGTCAGCTTCAGCCGGTCGAGCATGGAGGGAGCGGTGCCGTTTTCCCGGCCGCGGCGCAAATCCTCTTCGTTGGCCGCGAGAATGTCCGCTTCCGCGGCGATCAGCGCGTCGGCCATGCGCAGCAGGGCTTCGTTTTTTTGTTCGGTCGATAGTTTGTTCAACGTCGCGGCGGCGTCCTGCGCCAGTCCCGCTTTCGTTTTCACTTCGCTCATTCGGTTCGCCTCCTGTGGGAAATAGATCGTATCAAGTGCCTGATCATTGCTTGACGAGCGTCGTCACCCATTCGTCGCGGTGAACGACTTCGACCCGGGCGACTTCGACCCGCCGCAGCGCCTCTTCGCTGGACAGTCCGGCAACGGCGGTCAGCTGCCAGGCGTCGTAATTCGACACGCCGCGGCCGAGCGTTTTGCCTTCGGCGTTGGCCACCTCGACGACGTCTCCGGGGTGAAAATCCCCTTCGGCACGAAGCACGCCAGCCGGCAGCAGGCTGCATCCCTTGTGCAGCAGGGCGGCGACGGCTCCGTCGTCGACGATGATGCGTCCTTGCGGGACGGACAAAAAGCCGATCCACTGCTTTTTGGCCGGGAGCGAGTGCAGCGAGCCCGCAAAGTAGGTGCCCCGGCCGGTTCCGCCCGCCGCCGCGGCCAAATCGCCCGGCTCGGTGACCCGGCCGATAAAGGTGGCGACGCCGCCGCCCATCGCGATGCGGGCGGCTTCGATTTTCGAGCGCATGCCGCCGGTGCCGACCGCCGAACCGGCGCCGCCCGCGATTTTGTACAAGTCCTCGGAGATGACTTCGACCCGTTCGATGCGCCTCGCCTCGGGATCCTTGCGCGGGTCGGCGGTGTACAGCCCTTCGATGTCGGTCAAAATATACAGGCTGTCGGCCTTCGCCAAATTCGCGACGAGCGCCGACAAGGAATCGTTATCCCCGAATTTGAATTCGTCGACCGCGACTGTGTCGTTTTCGTTGATGATCGGCACGACCCGCTGCCTGAGCAGCTCTTCGATCGTCCGATGCGCGTACCTGGAGCGGGAGCGGCTTGCGAAATCCGGCCGGGTGAGCAAGATTTGCGCGGCGGAAATGCCGTGCTCCTCGAACGCTTCCTGGTATGCTCTCATCAGCAGCGCCTGGCCGACGGCCGCGGCAGCTTGCTTCTCGTGAATCTGCTTGGGTCGGACGGCATAGCCGATCTGCCGGAAGCCCGCGGCGACCGCGCCCGAGGTGACGAGCAGCACCTGGACGCCTTGCTTGTGCAGGGCGGCCAATTCGCCGGCGTAAAACCGGACGCGTTCGCCGCTGAGGCCTCCTTCGCTCGTCGCCAGCGAGCTGCTGCCGATCTTGACGACGATCCGTTGCGTCATGGAAAACAGTCCTTTCGCTCATAGCTTTCTTTCATCGATGCCATCGCATGCCGGTCGGAAAAACAAAAAAACTTTCGCCCTGAACTAAAGGACGAAAGTTGCCTTCCGCGGTACCACCTTCATTGATGCCGCCTTCACGCGCAAGGCCGCATCCGCTTGGATTCCCCGTAACAGAGGGAACTGTCCGGCTCGTCGCCGGCCGCTCAGGGCTGGGGGAAGCGGGGGGCAAGGCGAATTCTCGCAGCCAGGCGAATTCGCTCTCTGGACAGGCCCGTTGACGCTTCGTTTCCCTTCGTTGCGTTTACCGATCCGTCGCCGCCAAAATGGCGGCTTGCTTGTGAAAATAGCATAGCACGAGCGGCGCCGGTTGTAAAGGAACCGTCAGCGGAAAAGCCGCAGCCGGCCGATCCGCCGCGCGGCTTCCTCGAGCCGCTCCTCGGAGGCGAGAAGGCCCAGCCGCACGTAGCCTTCACCGTGCGTTCCGAAGCCGATGCCGGGCGCGACGACGAGATCGGCCTCCTCGAGCAGCAGATCGGCGAACGACGCGGACGTGTAGCCTTCGGGCACCGGCAGCCAGCAGAAAAAGGAGCCGGCCGGCTTCGGCGCGTTCCAGCCGAATTCGGCGAGCGCGTCGTACAGCGCGTTCCGGCGCCGCTCGTACGTCCGCACGAGCGACGCGACGCAGTCCTGCGGACCGGTCAGCGCCGCCGCCGCCGCTTCCTGGATGCCGCCGAACAGGCTGCAGTAATAGTGGTCCTGAATGAGATTCAGCATTTCGATCACGTCGCGGTTGCCGAGGGCGAAGCCGACCCGCCAGCCGGCCATGTTGTACGTTTTGGACAGCGTGTAAAACTCGATGCCGACCTCCTTGGCGCCCGGCGTTTCGAGAAAGCTGACCGGCCGCTTGCCGTCGAAGCCGATGGCGCCGTAGGCAAAGTCGCTGGCGACGACGATGCCGTTTCCCTCGGCGAATCGGACCGTATCCTCATAGAACGATTTCGTCGCGGTCGCGGAAGTCGGATTGTTCGGGTAATTGAGGAACATCAGCTTGGCTTTGGCCAGCGCGTCCGCCGGAATCGCTTCGTAATCCGGCAAAAAGCCGTTTTGCGCGAGCAGCGGCATGAACGCCATCGTTCCGCCCGCAAGGGCGACGCCCGACCAGTAATCGGGATAGCCGGGGTCGGGAACGAGCGCGACGTCGCCGGGGTCGAGCAGGCATTGGCTGATTTCGATCAGGCCGGTTTTGCCGCCGAACAGCACCGCCACTTCGGTTTCGGGGTCCAGCTCGACGCCGTAATCGTCTTTGTAACGCTTCGCGATCGCTTCCTTTAAAAAGGCGAAGCCGCGGAACGGCGGATATTTGTGGTAGAGCGGATTGTCGGCAGCTTGCTTCAAGGCTTCGACAATGTGCGGAGGCGTCGGCATATCCGGATTGCCCTGCCCGAAATTGAGCACGTCGCGGCCGGTTGCGGCCCGGGCGTTCGCTTTCGCGACGAGCGCGGCGAAAAATTGCTTCGGCAGCTCTTGAATGCGCTGCGCCGGCGTTATCGTTTTGACCATGGGTTCTATTCACACTCCAGCTAAGTTGAGACCGATTTTCCACGTCGCGCGTTGCCCGGCATGTGATCTCGACATTTTATCATGATAAATAATGAACTTCCGGAAGACAAGCGGGACTGAAATCGCATATTTTAAAATGTAGCATACGGCCTGAAGTTAAAGCAATCGGAAAAGAAGGAATAAAGGCGCTTGCCGCCGGGCTTCGAATTGCGCTACGATGAGTGCGTGCTGTGTTTGTTGCGTGCTGCGATGGTTGCACGCTGCGAAAGTTACGGTTCGTGGCGAATCGTCGCCATAGCCGCCATGAATGAACATCAAACAGGAGGACTGCCGAATGAGCAGCAAAATGCGCGTCGCGCTTGTTCAAATGCATATAGAAGCGGGAAACCCCGACCGGAATTTCGAGCGCGCGGAGCGGATGCTCGCGCAGGCCGTAACCGCGGATCCGAAGCCGGACGTCCTGCTCGTTCCGGAAATGTGGAACACCGGGTATGCGCTCGATCGGATCGGCGAGCTGGCGGATCCGGAAGGGGCCCGCACGAAGGCGTTCGTATCCGCGTTCAGCCGCCAGCACGGCGTCAACGTGGTTGCCGGATCGATCGCGAATCTCCGCGAAGGCGGGACGGACCGTTCCGGCCGCGTGACCAACACCGTCTACGTCTTCGACCGCAAGGGAGAAGTTACGGCGGAATATTCGAAAATCCATCTGTTTCAACTGATGGACGAGCATTTGCACCTGGAGGCGGGCGACCGGCCGGGACGATTCGAGCTGGAAGGGACCGCCGCGGCCGCGATGATCTGCTACGACATCCGCTTTCCGGAGCTGTCGAGAATGCTGGCGCTGGGCGGCGCGAAGGTGCTGTTCGTTCCGGCCGAATGGCCGCACCCGCGGCTCCACCATTGGCGGACGCTGCTGCAAGCGCGGGCGATCGAGAACCAGATGTACGTCGTCGCCTGCAATCGCGTCGGCAAAAGCGGGACGAGCGAGTTTTTCGGCCACTCCATGATTATCGACCCGTGGGGCGAAGTGATCGCCGAAGGCGGCGAGGACGAGACCATCGTGACGGCCGAGCTCGACCTGGCGCTTGTCGACGAAGTGAGGGGACGGATCCCGGTGTTTGCCGACCGCCGTCCCGCGCTGTACGAGATTTGATTAGCCGCCGCCGGAGCCGCTTCTCCCGCTTTCGGTGCCCCCGATGACGCGGCGAATCGTCGAGATGAACGCTTCCGCGGCATTGGACAAATAGCGGCCCTTCCGATAGGCGATGACGAGCGTGCGCGTCGGCGCGCCCAGGAGCGGCACATACTTGGGCGCGAGTCCCTGTCCCGACTGGCGGGTAACCATCTCCGGCACGAACGCGATGCCGAGGCCGGCGGCGACGAGCGATTGCACGGTCTCGATATTGCCGCTTTCGAAGGCGATTTTCGGTTCGAACCCCGCACCTCTGCACATGCGCAGCGAAATGTCCCGAAAGCCCTGCCCTTTTTTCAGCAGCACGAACGATTCCTCGCGCAGCTCTTCCACCGCGACGGGTTCGCCGGCGCGACGGGCGGCAAGGCGGTGTTCGGAAGGAACGGCGAGCAGAAGGCCTTCCTCCATGATCGGCTCGTACGTCAGCGCTTGCTCGACCAGCGGAAGCGACAGGACGCTGACGTCGGTCCCGCCGCTCGCGGTCAGCTGCTCGAGCTCCGCCGACGTTTCTTCGACGAGGGCGATTTCGATGTCCGGGTACGCGGCGCGAAAAGCGGGAATGACGAGCGGGAGCACGTGCGTTCCCGTCATCGGAAGGCTGCCGATGACGATCCGGCCTTTGCGCAAGTCCGCGATGTCTTCCATTTCGCGGCGCAGCTGCTCCGTCATGTCGACGATCCGCTGCGCCTTGTCGACGAAGACGGAGCCGGCATGGGTGAGCTCGACCGAGTTCGTGCTTCGCTTGAACAGCAGCACGCCGAGCTCCTTTTCCAGCTTGGACAGCTGCTGGCTGAGCGACGGCTGGGCGATGTGCAGCTTTTCGGCGGCGCGGGAAAAATTGCGCTCGGCCGCGATTTGAATGACGTACTGGAGCAAGCGGAATTCCATTTTCTTTCCTCCGGCGATCGAATAGTACCCATATTATAACATGGAACTATCAACCTTATAGATATTATATGTTGGAACAATGAGTGCCGCGGTGTTATGATAGAGTCATCTTAAACCTAATTGTTCACATAACGTTCACGAACAAGACCACGACGGGGTGAAAATCATGAGTAAAAAGACGATGTTCGAGAAAATTTGGGACAATCACGTCATCCACTCGGAAGAGGGGAAACCTAGCATTTTGTACATTGACCTGCATCTCGTGCACGAGGTGACGAGTCCGCAAGCGTTCGAAGGCTTGCGCATGAGCGGCCGCAAGGTTCGCCGTCCGGACCTGACGTTCGCGACGATGGATCACAACGTTCCGACCCGGGACCGTTTCAACATCAAGGATCCGATTTCCAAGCAGCAAGTCGACACGTTGACCAACAACTGCAAAGAGTTCGGAGTCAAGCTTTACGACCTGAACACGATCGACCAAGGCGTCGTGCACGTCATGGGGCCGGAACTGGGCCTCACGCATCCGGGCAAAACGATCGTCTGCGGCGACAGCCACACGTCGACCCACGGCGCGTTCGGCGCGCTCGCGTTCGGCATCGGGACGAGCGAAGTCGAGCACGTGCTGGCTACCCAGTGCTTGCAGCAGGCAAAGCCGAAGACGATGAAGGTTCGCTTTATCGGACAGCGTCCGACGGGCATTACGGCCAAAGACTTGATCCTCGGCCTCATCGCCAAATACGGCACCGATTTTGCGACCGGCTACGTCATCGAGTATACGGGCGAAGCGATTCGCGCCCTGTCGATGGAGGAGCGGATGACCGTCTGCAACATGTCCATCGAAGGCGGCGCCCGCGCCGGCCTGATCGCGCCGGACGAAACGACGTTCAACTACTTGCGCGGACGCGAGTACGCGCCGCAAGGCGAAGCGTTCGACCGCGCGGTCGAGCAATGGAAGCAGCTGGTCAGCGACGAAGGCGCCGAGTACGATGCGGTCGTCGATCTCGACGTCTCGACGCTCGTGCCGCAAGTTACGTGGGGAACGAGCCCCGGCATGGGTACCGGCATTACGTCGACCGTTCCTTACCCGGAACAGCTCCCGACGGAAAACGAACGCAAAGCCGCGGAAAAAGCATTGGAATACATGGACTTGAAACCGGGCACGCCGATGTCGGAAATCCCGATCGACTATGTGTTTATCGGTTCCTGCACGAACGGCCGGATCGAAGACCTGCGCGCCGCCGCGAAAGTTGCGAAAGGCTACAAAGTCAAGCCGACCGTGACCGCGATCGTCGTTCCCGGCTCCGGGCGCGTCAAACTGCAGGCCGAGAAGGAAGGTCTCGACAAGATCTTCATCGAAGCGGGCTTCGAATGGCGCGATGCGGGCTGCTCGATGTGTCTGGCGATGAACCCGGACGTGCTGAAGCCCGGACAGCGTTGCGCGTCGACTTCGAACCGCAACTTCGAAGGCCGCCAAGGCCGCGGCGGACGGACGCACCTCGTTTCGCCGGAGATGGCGGCAGCGGCAGCGGTTACGGGCAAGTTCACCGACGTCCGCAATTGGAAATTCGAATCCGAAGTAACGGCTTAAGAAAGGGGCACGGACAGATGCAACCATTTGACAAATTGACGGGCCTTGTCGCCCCGGTCGATCGCGTGAACGTAGATACGGACGCCATCATCCCCAAACAATTTTTGAAACGGATCGAACGGAGCGGCTTCGGCCAGTTCCTGTTCTACGAATGGAGATTCGACGAACAGGGCGCCACGATTCCCGATTTCAGCCTGAACTTGCCGCGGTTCCAGGGCGCTTCCGTCCTGATCTCCCGCGCCAACTTCGGCTGCGGCTCCTCTCGGGAGCATGCGCCTTGGGCGATTCTCGATTACGGCTTCCGCGTCGTGATCGCGCCTTCGTTCGCCGATATTTTTTACAACAACTGCTTTAAAAACGGCATTCTTCCGATCAAGCTGAGCGAAGAGCAAGTCGAGGAACTGTTCCAGAAGACGAACGCCAAGGAAGGCTACTCCCTGACGGTCGATCTGGAGAACAAACGGATTTCCGACGAAGACGGGCTGGCCATTTCCTTCGACCTCGACGAGCATCGCCGCCAGTTCCTGCTCCAAGGGCTGGACGACATCGGGCTTACGCTTCAGCATGACGACAAAATCGCGGAGTACGAGATGCAGCATAAGGCGCGGCTTGCCAATACGTTTTAATCACTCATAGGCCCTCTGTTCCCGGTTCGGCAGAAATCGGGACAAAGGGCCTTTTTTTCCTATTATTCTCGCAACTTTTACCTTTTATTCACGTCTAATTTTTCATGGACAAGCCCGGAGTGAGAACGCATTCTTCCGGTAGCTGAAAAGAGATTTCGTACACCGAGGTGAAGCATGAAAAATTGGACGTCCCTGTTGTTTGTCGCCATCGTCATGCTGTTCCTGACGGCTGGGGCCGCTACCGCGCAAACGGTTACCCCTAAGCTCATCCTGGACGGCAAAGTTTTGGAACCGACCGAACCGCCGCAAATTATCGGCAATTTTACGATGGTTCCGGTTCGGATCGTGACGGAAAATCTCGGGTATACGGTCGATTACAACAAAGACACGAAGCAAGTCACCGTCAATAACGGCACGTCGGTCGTCGTTATGACGATCGGCAAGAAGACCGCGACGGTCGACGGAGCGGAACAAACGATGCTGGCTTCGCCGGTCGCCAAGTCGAACACGACGCTCATTCCGCTGCGTTTTACCGGCGAGGCGTTCGGTCTGCAAGTGTATTGGGACAACGTCGCCAAGTCCGCGTTTCTCTACAGCGCGAACGGCAGCGGCGGAACGACCGGAGAGGAACCGGCCGAATCGCCTCCTCCGGACGGAGGAACGGTCGGGGTGGTCGACCCCGATGACGGAACCGGCGCGGGGGAAGCGCCCGGCGATAACGCCGGCGGAAGCGAAACGCCGGGCGGAGAGAACGGAAACGGCGGCGGGACCGTGACGAAGCCGTCCGCGAATACCGGCACGGTCAACGAAGTGCGGTTCGAAAACGAAGCCGTCATTTTTACATACGAAGGCATCCTTCAGCCCCGAATTTCTACGCTTACCGGTCCGGACCGGATTATCGTCGATATCCCGTATTCGGCATTCGGACCATCGTTTAGTCCCGGCTTTGCCGCCGATCCAAACGTTCAGGCCGGCGAGCTTGTCGTGGAAGGACACGCCGTATTGCAAAAAATCCGTTACTCCAAGTTTTCGGACGAACCGCCGACGCTGCGTTTCGTGCTCGATCTCACTCAGGCATCCGGATTCGAAATGACGAACGATCTGACGAGCCGGCAATTGAAAATCGCGTTGACGTCGCCGTCCGTGCAGGTGCCTTCGGCGCCGGAGAAATCCGCATATACGATCGTGATCGATGCCGGTCACGGGGGCTCCGATCCCGGCGCTTCGAGCATTACGAAAAAAAGGGAAAAAGATTTCAACCTGTCGGTCGTGCTCAAGCTGCAAGCGCTGCTCGCGACGGAATCTCGGCTGAACGTCGTGCTGACCCGTTCGGACGATACGTACCCGACGCTGGCGGATCGGGCGAATTTGGCCAACTCGATCGGCGCCGATTTGTTCTTGTCCGTGCACGCCAACAGCAATTCGCCTTCCATCAACGGCAGCGAAACGTATTATACCCGCGCGGACAGCAAAGCGTTCGCCGAAGCGATTCATCAATACGCCGTTCCGGCGGGCGGGTTGAAGGATAACGGGCTGCGCACGGCCAATTATTATGTAACGCGGGAAACGAAAATGCCCGCAGTATTGTACGAGGCCGGGTACCTGTCCAACGCCTCCGACGAGGCGCAATTGTTCACGGAGGATTTTCAAAACAGGTTGGCGCAAGGGCTGGCTACCGCAATCAAAACGTATTTGAATCTGGCATAAGGGAGAAGAGACGATGGCGCTCGCGGCAAACGGGAAAAAATGGGTTACATTGATCGTCATGCTGGCGCTCGTATGGACGGGAGCGGTGGCGGCTAGCCCGTCCGCTTCGGCGGCAACGACGCCGTTCAGCGACGTCCCCTCGGGGCACTGGGCGGAGAAGCATATCGCCAAGCTGGCATTGCAAGGAATCGTGAAAGGCAACGAAGGCAAATTCGATTTGAACGGTTCAGTTACCCGTCAGGATGCGGTTATCATGGCGCTGCGATTGCTCGGATTGGAAAGCGAAGTCGACAGCGATAAAGTCGTTGCCTATCCGAGCACGTTCCAGGTGAGCAATTACGCTAGCTCGTATGTGGATTACGCATTTACGCAAGGACTCATCAATCGAAACGAAGAATACGCATTGGCGGAAAAAGAGTCCGGATCTTCCTGGGGAGCAACGCCGGCTACCCGCGAATGGATCGCTCGGCTCCTCGTGCGCGCGGTCGGCAAGGAAGCGGATGCCGCAGCGGCAAAGGACCGGGCGACAACGTTCAACGATAATTCCGCCATCGACACGGCCTTGCTCGGCTACGTTAACGCTGCCGTAAGCCTGGGCCTGGTCAAGGGAACGGACGGCAACAAGTTCGATCCGAAAGGCAAGGTTTCCCGCGCGACGGCCGCGACCTTGATCAGCCGGGCCGAACCGTTGGTCGAAACGGCCTATCCCGGCCAGGCTTCGGGAATCTGGATCGGCATTTCGGCGGGTCAGCTCACGATGCTTCATGCGGACGGATCGATGACGACATATGCCGTTTCGGATAAAACGTTGTTCTCTCGCTTCGATTCGGAGAAGTTGACGTCCGTCGACAGCCTTACGCTGTACGGCAAGGCGCTCGTCATCGGCGACGGTGCCGGCGGCGCCGCTTACGTCGAGCAAACGGACGATACGCCCCAGGTCAAAACGGTCGAGGGCAAGCTGATCGTCGTCAATACGACGAAATATCAAGTTTCGCTGTTAAGCGGAGAAGAAGTGGCCACGTACGATTACGATCCGGAATTTCCGCCGGTCGTGACCGACGCGGAAAATAACGCCTTGCGGCTTGCCGATTTGCCGGCGGATGCAAATGTCAATCTGAGCATCGATGCCATTCGCCCGAACGGAAAAATCGTATCCATCTCGCTGGGCCAATCGACGGTCAACAAAAGCGGCCAAGGGACGGTCGTTTCGTGGGATGCGGCTAACCGGTCGCTGACCGTTAAAGACGAGACGACGGGAATTGCCGAGTCCCGTATGGCATCGGCCACCGCCAAATATCAGAAGGACGGCAATTATGTCGGCGCAGAAGTATTGAAAGTCGGCGACACGATTTCCTATGAGGTTTCGAACGGAGAAGTAACCTCGATCGTCATCACCAGTTCGCCTGCGGCCAGCACGATCGGCGGAACGATTTTTAAAGTCGATACGAGCGCCAAAACGATCCAGTACACGGAGACCGGAGACGACGAAGTCGTTCTCAAATTTTACGCCGACAACGTTGCGGTGAAAATCAACGGCTTGACGGATGCAACCGTCGCCGATCTGATGAGCGGCGACCTCGTGACGATGACGCTGAACGGGGAAGGCAAAGTGGCCTCCGTCGAAGTGAGCGACAGCACGGTCGTCAATATCGCCGGCGCGGTCGTCTCTTCTAACTATGACCCAGACTCAAAAGTTTTAACTGTCAAGGATAGTTCAGGAAATCCCAAAGCATTTTTTATTACTGATTCAACACGCTACTATATGGACGGCAACTTGATCGATGCCCAGGCCGCCGCCCTCATGCTCTATAAAAACAAAAAAATCGACATCGGCTATATCGACGATCGGGCCATCAAGATTACGTTTATCGCCAAGTATACGGGCACGGTGACCGCGAACAACACGACGACCAAAACGTTAACGCTGCAGCAATCCAACGGAACCTCGGTAACGATTCCGTACACGACGCCGATAGTCGAAATTTACGGTCAAACCTCGCCGACATTTTCCAATATCGCGGTTGGCGACACGGTATCGGCCATTCTCAATACGACGCAAGATTACGTATCGACGATCTACGTTCAACGGAAAGTCCAATTCGAAGTCGTTTCGGTCGATTCGGCGACGAACAAAATTGCGCTGAAATCCACTTCGGGCGTTACGAACGAGTGGACGCTCGGAACGGGCACGTCGTTCCTTGACGAGAACGGCAACGCGACCGGAATCGGCAAATTTGCCGCCGGTTCGTTCGCAACCGTCACGATGCTCGGCAATACGCCGACCGTTCTCAAATATGTGCCGACCGTTTACGGCAAAGTGACGGCCGTCGATTCCGCAACGGGCACGCTGCAAATTCAAACGAATTCCGGCGCCGTCGTATCACAATCGGTCGGAACGTCGCCAATCGTTTACAAGGATAGCGTCGTTCAATCCTCGCTTGCTTCCGTCCAAGTAAACGACCGCGTCGAAGTTCGCAAGGACGAGCAGGACCGCAACGTGGTAACGATCGTTCCCGGAGTCGCCAAAACGTTCTTCCGCTTCGACGGAAATCTTCTTTACTGGAAAGTAGCCTCCATCTCGGAAACGAACAATTTCGTCAGGCTTCATCCGCAAGCTTATCTTCACGACGCGAGCTCGACGCTGACGACGGGCAGCTTCATTAACGGCAACGCCATCACGATCTACACACTTCGCGGCCAAGCCGTCGAAGTAGTCAAGCAATAAATAGATAACTCGAATGCCAGCAAATCAGTTTAGCGGTCGGGTCCGGACAGCTCCGGGCTCGGCCGTTTTTCTTAGCGGTCGAACATTCGGCAACTGGACACTCGTTCATCGCTCGATGATCGTCGATAGCCTTTCGTAATTTGCCGCTCGATGATCGTCGTTTAATGTTTAATGTTTAATGTTTAATGTTTAATGTTTAATGTTTAATGTTCGCTTGTTCGATGTTCATTGTTCATTGTTCGTCCTTCTTCATTCAATATTCGTTGTTTGCCGTTCCGTCCGCTGTCCTCCGAATGCTATATTTTCTTTTCGCATGCTCTTATCCGTATCCCCTTGACTCAGAAAAAACGATCTTACTACCTCTATACTTCCTTAACTTCATTATTTATCTCATTCAATCCCCTTTAATTACCATAAATACCCCTTAGTTCCTTCCTTTTAATTTCGTGGGAAAGAGGGACTTATCGATACTGAGATGAGGAGGAAAAAAGGCGAAGCCAGGGAGGGACAAAAGGCGTAAAAATCTGCAAAAAGGCACAGTCATGGCTGTAATGGCTGTGTTCAAAGCAACGCCCGGTTACGATTTTAAATTGCGGTTTTGGACCTTTGATTCGAAAATTGCCTCAGCCTGCGATAACGAGCAGAAGCGTTAGAGCCCGTAAGCTTCGGATAGGTAACGGTCTTGAAGGCTGCGCAGTCCTTTAAGAGGCAGTCAAGGCGGGTATCGGTTTTTCGGTTTTGCATGTAGCAAAAATGATCCAGATAAGCCTGAAAGTGCTTGGAGCCAAGCATGCCGAATCGGCCCATAAGCCAACATTCAGCACGCCATCCCAGCCGCCTCAGATTTCTCTTGGAATCGCTTTGATTTGCGGGGGTGAAAAGCACGCAATTCGCGTTTTGATCGACATATTCGTCAATAAATAGTTTTTCGTCCCATCGAGAGGCCCGAAAAGCGTTAACGGATTTAGGCTGAATTTTGATTTTCAAATGTAAGGCGCGCTCTTCCGAATCCATCGATGCCCCGATAATAATGGGGTGTTCGTGTTCGTCTAGCGTTGCGAAGAAGTGCCGTTTTTCGCCATAAATGGCGCTCATGATATGCACGTTTCCGTTCAACAAAAATTCCGCGTCTCTCCGACTCATCGCGAAACGCAATTTGTGGCAAATCAGCCAGGCTGTTTTATATGTAACGCCAAGAATATCCCGCAGCGACATCGCATTAATCCCGCCGGGACGGCAATGAAGAAAAATTGCTTGAAACCATAACCGAAGCTCCGTTTTGCTTCCTTCCATAATCGTGCCCGCGATGAGGGAAGTCTGGCTGCGGCAAGATCTGCACTGATAAAGAGGGAGACGGCGAGTAGAAATAGTATAGGCGCTGGAATGACCGCACTTGGGACAGCGGAATCCGTTCGGCCATTTGAAGCGATACAAGGCGGCAATGCATTGATCCTCCGTGCGAAATTGTCGGCAAAATTGCTCGAAAGCCAGTTCTTCCTCCAACATGCTCTCATCGCTCCCTCCATTTTTTACAAACGGGAACAAATGTTCTGATTTAAATATACCAAACAAACGTTCTTGTTTCAAGGGTTAAATGGAATGAAAAGGTGTGAAAAATCGGCTTGATCGAGGCATGGAATATAAAAAATTTTTGCGCAGCGGCAAGTTCTGAAACAAGGGGATACGGATAAGCGTCAACTGTTTGAATATTGGTCCCCTTCGCTGAACGATGGGGATGCAGATAAGCGTCACCCGTTCGAATATTGGGCACCTCCCGCTGAACGATGGGGATACGGATAGGCGTTCAACCGTTCGGATACTGGCGCACGCCCTCTGAGCGAAGGGGATACGAATAAGCGGGGGGATGGGAAGGTATATCCGACTTGACACGCGATGCTTGTCGATCCGCCCAAGTTCCGGTACACTTTCTTTATGAAAATGAACGTCGCTTTTCACGTGAAGAAGGAGCCAGTTGCATGAATGCCGCTAAAATGAGACACATTCTGGACGTCATCGCGGAGATGTTCCCGGACGCGCACTGCGAGCTGAATCATCGCAACCCGTTCGAATTGACGATCGCGGTGCTGCTTTCCGCCCAATGTACGGATGAAACGGTGAATAAAGTCACGTCGACGCTGTTCGAAAAATATCGTAATCCGGAAGACTATTTGAGCGTTCCGTTGGAAGAGCTGGAAAACGATATTCGCCGCATCGGGCTTTTCCGCAACAAGGCGGCCAACATACAGAAGCTTTGCCGGCTGCTGATCGACCGTTTCGGCGGGGAGGTTCCGAGCGACCACGAGTCGTTGACGCAATTGCCCGGAGTCGGGCGGAAAACGGCGAATGTCGTGGTGTCCAACGCCTTCGGCGTTCCGGCTATCGCCGTGGACACCCACGTGGAACGCGTCTCCAAACGGCTGGCCGTGGCCAAGCCGGACGATTCGGTGCTGGAGGTCGAAAAGAAACTGATGAAGCTGGTGCCGCGGGAGGAATGGACGCTCACGCACCATCGGCTTATCTTTTTTGGAAGATATCATTGCAAGGCGCAAAATCCGCAGTGCGATGTTTGCGCTTTGCTTGACGTTTGCCCGGACGGGAAAAAGAGAATGAAAGAGCGCAGCCGCAAGACGTCGGCCAAAGGGCAGCCCAAAACGGCAGCCGCAGCCAAGAAAGCGCAAGGAGGCGAGGCCCTGTGAACGGAATAAGCGAACGCGTGTATGCGGATATTTTGCGAGAAATGGCCGACAAAGCGGCGGCCGGCGGAGACGCTCTTTTAAAGGAAAAATATGACGAGTTGGCGAAAAAGGCGGCGCAGGGAAACGTTACGCTTGCGTTTTGCGGCCATTTTTCGGCGGGGAAGTCGACGCTCGTCAACGCCCTGTGCGGAGAGCGGCTGCTTCCGTCCTCGCCGATTCCGACGAGCGCGAACGTCGTGACGATCGCCAACGGGAAGCCCGCGGCGCGCGTCGTTTTTCGCGCGGCCGACGGCACGGTGACCGCGAAGCCGGAGCTGCCGGTGGAACAGCTGAAGGATCTCGCGATCGACGGAGAAGGGGTAGCGTCGATCGACGTCACGTATCCGATTCCGCTGCTGGGCGACCATATGGCGTTCGTCGATACGCCGGGGGTCGACTCGACCGACGGCGCGCACCGGGCGGCAACCGAATCGGCCCTTCACCTGGCCGATGTGGTGTTTTTCGTTACGGACTATAACCATGTGTTGTCGGAAGTGAATTTTCGTTTTTTGCGAACCTTGCATCGGTGGGGAAAACCGACCTACCTGATCGTCAACCAGGTCGACAAGCATCGGGAACGGGAAGTGGCCTTCCGCTCGTTCCGCGAAGGGGTGCTGCAGGCGCTTGCGAATTGGCGAATCGAAACGGCCGGCGTCCTGTTTTTGTCCTTGCGGGAGCCCGATCATCCGTTATCGCAATGGAACGAACTGATTCGCGTGATCGAAGGCCTGAAGCCGCTTCGCGAGGAGCTGCTGCTGCAGAGCGCGGATCGCTCCGCCCGGCATTTGGCGGAACAGCTTCGCGAGAACGCAAGGCAGCGGCATCTTATCGAGCGGGAATCGCTGCTGGAGCGTTTGGGCGGGGAGGAAGGCGCGCGGCTTGTCGCGAAAAGACGCGAGGAGCTCGAGTTGAAGCTTTCGTCTTTGCGGGCGGAAACGGAAAAGCGCAGGGACGGATTCAGAAGCGAACTGGATAAACTGCTGAGCAATGCGAATCTGACGCCCGCGGAAACGCGGGAGAAGGCTCGTCTCGCGCTGGAAAGCATGCAGCAAGGCTTTAAGGCGGGCTGGTTCGCCGGCGCCGCGAAGACGGAAGCGGAACGGCAGCGCCGATGGAACGAGCTGGCGACCGATTTCAATTCGCAGCTCGGGGCGAATTTGCTCGGCCATGTGCGCAATTTGCTGCGCAAGGAAGCGAAGCTTGCCGGAAGGGAAGGAGCGGCGCTCGAAGCCGAGCTCGCGACTGCTTTTCCGGAAGCGACCGCCGAATGGATGCGGGAGCGGGTAAAGCCCGGCGTCGGGGCGGACGGCCAGGCGACGCTGTACTTTGCCGCCGAATTGAGCTCCGAGCGGAAGGCGTCCGTTCGCAAGGAGGCGCTGCGGTTTTACGGCGGGCTGGAGGAGGCCCGGGAGCCGCAGCGCCTGGCGGCGGAGCGGGAAGCCATGCGGGAAATCGAAGCGCTGGCGCAGCAGGAACAGTGGGCAAGGCGACTCGAGGAGCTGGCGCGGCAGGAACGGGAAGCGGAAGCGGAGCTGCTGGCGATGCTGCCCGAGCCGAGCGCGCTTGCGCCAGGCTTGCTGCCCCGGCCGGAGGCTCCCGATCTTGCGGAAAGCGCGGCGAAGCTGCAAGCGGCGGATGAAGGAAGCGCCGCGGCGAACGGGCCGGGAGCGAATGCCGAGGCTCCGTCGGGGCTTGAAGCTGGATCGACGCGGCCGACAGGGCAGTCGGATGAAGGAGCCGCCGGCGAGACCGGCGGAGACGCCTTGAGCGGGGCGAAGGAAGCGGCGGCGCTGCTTGCCGCCGCAGCCGAGCTGCTGGAGCCGCTGCCGCCGCTGCGCAAACAGGCGGCGAGCCTGCGCGCGAAGGCGGAGAGATTCCGCGAGAGCCGGTTTACGATCGCGCTGTTCGGCGCGTTCAGCGCGGGCAAATCGTCCTTCGCGAACAGTCTCGTCGGCCTGCCAGCGCTGCCGGTTTCGCCGAACCCGACGACGGCGACGATCAACCGCATCGTGCCGCCGGCCGAGTCGTTCCCTCACGGCACGGCGCGAATCCGGATGAAGTCCGCCGAGGATATGCTGGACGACATCCGCCATTCGCTTCATCGGCTCGGCGTCGCGGAGCCGGATATCGCGGCGGCCGGAGACGATGCGGGAGCGCTGCTCGCGCTGGCGAGCCGAATGTCGCCGGATGAGCTCCATCCGCGCGGGCGGCCGCACCTTGCGTTTCTGAACGCGGCTGCGGCCGGATGGCCGCGCTACGGGGCGCTGCTCGGCCGTGAGCTGAAGGTCGCCGAAGAAGAGTATCGCCGGTACGTGGCCGAAGAGGAGGCTTCGTGCTTCGTCGCGTCGGTCGATTTGCACATCGACGCGCCTCTCACCCGCAGCGGCGCGGTGCTGGTGGATACGCCGGGGGCGGACTCCATCAACGCGCGCCATACGGGCGTCTCGTTTCAATATATTAAAGACGCCGACGCCGTTCTTTTCGTCACGTATTACAATCATGCGTTCACGGAGGCGGACCGCGGCTTTTTGAATCAGCTGGGCAGCGTCAAGGACGCATTCGAACTGGATAAAATGTTTTTTATCGTCAACGCGGCCGATTTGGCGGCTTCCGAGGAGGAGTTGCAGGCCGTCCTCGGCCACGTGGAGGCGCAACTGCTCAAGCACGGCATTCGCAAGCCGCGGCTGTTCCCCGTCTCCAGCCTGAAAGGGCTGGAGGCAAAGCTGTCGCGCTCGGACGAAGGCATGCGTTCCTCCGGCCTCGCCGCGTTCGAGACGGCGTTTCACCGTTTCTCGCGGGAAGAGCTCGGCGGTCTTGCGGTTCAGGCCGCGCACAAGGAGCTCGACCGGATCGATTCGCTTATGGCCCGGATCGTCCGGTCGGCGAGCGAGGACGCGGCGGCACGGCAAGCCCGCAGCCGGAAAATGCTGGAGGAGGCATCCGACCTTAAAGCTCGGCTGCTTCGCTCGATGAACGATACGGCCGTCCAGCCGCTCGTCCAGGAGACGAACGATCAGCTGTACCATTTGCGCCAGCGGGTGCGGTACCGGTTCAACGATTTTTTTGCCGCGGCGTTTCATCCGTCGGTTTTGCAGGATGACGGCCGCGACCTGAAAAAGATGCTGCTCGCTTGCTGGCGGATTTGAAGCGCAGCGTAGGGGAGGACCTGCTTCAGGAAATGCGCGCGGCGGGGCTGCGTTTGGAAGGAACGCTGCACAAGCGCATTTCGGAAAGGGTGGCCGAGGAAGCCGCCCGCGCCGATCTGGACGGGTTTTCGCCGGAGCAGCCGCCGAAGCCCGAATTGACGCTGCCGATGGCCGATCCGCTGGAGGCGGCTCAGGCGCCCGACAGCCGCCGGTTGTGGAACGCGTTCCGCAGCCCGAAGCATTTTTTCGAGAAGGATGGCCGGACTGCGCTTCGTTCCGAGCTGGAAAAAGAGCTCTTCGAAGCGGCGGACCGGGCGCTCGCCGAAACGAAGGAGCTGTGGAGCGCAAAGGTGGAGGAGGCGTTTGGCGCTTCCCTGCTGGCGGCGGCGGACGGAGCGGTCGCCGAGCTCGCGGCGTTCGCGGAGGGAATCGAGCAAGCGCTCGGGGAGCCGGGCGAGGAGCGGATGTGGGCGGAAATTCAACAAAAATGGGCCGTCCTGCGATCGGCAAAATAGGGCGGCCTCGGCCAAAGGAACGGGGTGCGCATAATCAGGCTTCTTCCCGAAAATAACGATCGGGAAGGGGCCTTTTCTTTCGTTTTCGGCATTTTGCACCCGCTTTCACATCAAATAGGGGATATCGTGGCTTAAATCCGATCATATGGGAGATTTTAACTCGTTCCGGGCCGCTCAGCCGCGTTCGTTCCGGCTTGCGGACGATATTCCCCTTTTCTGCCGTTTGAAGGGGTGTGACGATCCTGTTACACTTCCGAGGTAACGACCAACAGGGAGGTCAGTCGACAATTGGATATTTTCCGAGGTTTAAAGGCGTATTTTTGGCAGGACAAAGGATTTCTCGCAGGATCGGTGCTGGGCTTGGCATTCGCTACCGCGCTCGGGCTCGTGTATCCGCTTTTGCTGGGCGTATTGATCGACGACATGATCGTCGTAGGGCAATACGACGGGCTGGTGGGACTTGCCCTGGGGGCGGTCGGCCTTGTCGTCCTCAAGGCGTCTTTTCAGTACGTTCACGGGTTCAGCGGAGGCAGGCTCGGCAACAGACTGGCATACCGACTGCGCAATGCGAGCTACGAAAAACTGCAAAAGCTTTCTTTCTCGTTTTACGATTCCGCCAGAACCGGGGATTTGATGTCCCGCTTGACGGCGGATATCGAAGGGATCCGCAACTTTATCGGTTTCGGCTTCGCGCAATTGCTCAATACGTTTTTCCTGCTCGTATTCGGATTCATCATGATGGCAATTATCGATTGGCCCCTGACGTTATTGATTCTCGCGCTAATTCCGGTCATCGGCTTCGTCGCGATCCGGTTCGAACAGCAGATCCATCCGGTATTTCGTTCGATCCGCGCGGCCATCAGCAGCCTGACCGTCAGCGTTCAGGAAAACATTATGGGCGTTCGCACGGTCAAATCGTTTGCGAGCGAAGACCATGAAATGAAAAAGTTTTCGACCGGCAACGAAAAATACCGGGACAACCATTTGCATCTTGCCGGCGTATGGGCGAAATATTTTCCGATTATCGAATTTCTCGCCAATATTTGCGTGGCCGTGCTCATTCTGGTCGGCGGCCTTCGGGTCATCTACGGGGCGATGACGCTCGGCGACCTGATTTCGATGAATTTCATGCTCGGCATGATCGTGGCGCCCTTATGGAACCTTGGCTTCCAAATCAACAACTATACGCAATCGAAGGCGGCCGGGGAGCGTCTTTTGGAGCTGCTTCATAAGCCTTTCGCGATTCGCGACAACGACCACCCGGTCCGGCTGGAAGGAGACGCCGTCAAAGGGCACATCCGCTACCAGAAAGTCAGCTTCCGGTATCCGAATCACGATCACCAGCCGGCCGCGCTGATCGACTTCAATCTCGACGCGTCTCCGGGCTCCGTCATCGGGTTCCTGGGCGGAACCGGTTCCGGCAAATCCACGATCGTCCAACTGCTCCTGCGCGCGTACGACGTCGGGGAAGGGGCGGTCACGCTGGACGGCGTCGACGTTCGCGACTGGGAGCTCGAAACGCTGCGGAAGCAGACCGCGATCGTCTTTCAGGAAACGTTTTTGTTTTCGACGACGATCAAGGAAAACCTCTCCTACGGGCGCTCGGACGCGTCGATGGAGGAAATCGTCGAAGCCGCGAAGCTGGCCCAGGCGCACGATTTCATCATGGAGCTGCCGGACGGCTACGACACGATCGTCGGCGAGCGCGGCATGGGGCTTTCCGGCGGCCAGAAGCAGCGGATCGCCATCGCCCGCGCGCTGCTCGTAAGGCCCAAGGTGCTGATCCTCGACGATTCGACGAGCGCGCTCGACATGGAAACCGAGCATCAAATCCAGCTCGCGCTGCGCAAGGTGATGGCCGGCCGGACGACGTTCGTCATCGCCCACCGCATTTCCTCCCTGCGGAACGCGGACGAAATCGTCGTGCTGGATCGCGGCCGCGTCGTGCAGCGCGGCAAGCACGAGCAGCTGATCCGCGTGCCGGGGCTTTACCGGGAGACGTACCGCATCCAGTATGCGGATCGGCCCGAAGAGACGGAGAACGCCTCCGAGAATACGAGGAGGGTGACGGGATGAGCCGGCAGTTTTTATACCAGGACGACGTACTCATTGAAAAATCGTTCAACTGGAAGCAAATGGGGCGTTTGTTCACGTTCGTCAAGCCATACCGAAAGGAAGTGATCCGGGTCGCCTTCGTCATGACGGTGTTCGGCATGCTGACCCGGCTCGCGATACCGCTTGTCATCAGCTTCGCGATCGACAAGGCGCTCGACGTCACGGGCAACGGAGGCCGCATTCCGCTGCTGTATATTCTGGTCGCGACGATGCTCGTCCTTTACGGGCTTCGGTGGTGGGCGCAACAATATACGATACGCCGCACGAACGAAATCGGTCAAAACGTGATTTTCGATCTTCGGGAAACGCTGTTCAAGCATATTCAAAATCTTTCGTTCCGGTTTTTCGATAAACGACCGGCCGGTTCGGTGCTCGTCCGGGTGACAAACGACGTCAACTCGCTGCAGGATTTGTTCAGCAACGGCGTCGTCAACTCGGTCATCGACATCGTCCAGCTTTGCGGCATTACCGTCATTTTGCTCGTGCTCGAACCGAAGCTCGGCCTTGCGGTCATGATCACGGTTCCGCTCATGTTCATCGTGTCTTCCTCGCTGCGCAAGCGGATGCGCTTCGCCTGGCAGACGGTGCGGATCAAGCAGTCCCGGATCAACTCGCACTTGAACGAAAGCATTCAGGGGATTCGCGTGACGCAGGCGTTCGCCCAAGCGCAGGAAAATACCGAATTTTTCGAAGGGATGAACAACAGCAGCATTCGTTCCTGGAACCGGGCATCGGCGCTCAACCAGCTGTTCGGCCCGATCATCGAAGTGACGTCCGCCGTCGGAACGCTCATCCTGCTGTTGTACGGCACGCATTTGATTCGAACCGACGCAATCACGGTCGGGGTTCTGGTCGCCTTTTTTTCCTACGTAAGCAACTTTTGGGAGCCGATTACGCGGCTCGGGCAAATGTACTCGCAATTGCTGATCGCGATGTCTTCCGCGGAGCGGATTTTCGAGTATTTGGACGAAAAGCCGGTCGTCGCGGAACGTCCGGACGCCCGCGAGCTGCCTGCGGTAACGGGCCATGTCCGGTTCGACCAGGTGGAGTTCGGCTACGAAGCGGACCGGCCGGCCTTGCGAAGCATCGATCTCGACATCAAGCCGGGCATGACGGTCGCGCTCGTCGGCCATACCGGCTCGGGCAAGAGTACGATCGTCAATCTGCTTTGCCGATTTTACGACACGGTGAAGGGCCGGGTGCTGATCGACGGAATCGACGTTCGGGACGTCAAGCTCGACGACCTTCGCTCGCAAATCGGCATCGTCATGCAGGATACGTTCATCTTCTCGGGCACGATTCGCGACAACATCCGCTACGGTCGTCCGGACGCGACGGACGCCGAGGTCGAAGCGGCGGCGCGCTCGGTGCGCGCGCACGACTTTATCGCGAACCTGCCCGACGGCTACGATACGGAAGTGCAGGAACGCGGCAGCGCCTTGTCGATGGGGCAGCGCCAGCTGCTGTCGTTCGCGCGGGCGCTGCTCGCAGACCCGCGCATCCTGATCTTGGACGAAGCGACGGCCAGCATCGACACGGAGACGGAGCTTCGCATCCAGGAAGCGCTCGGCACGCTGCTGGAAGGGCGCACGTCATTCATCGTCGCGCACCGGCTGTCGACGATCCGCCATGCGGACCTGATCGTCGTGCTGGACCACGGCGTGATCGTCGAGCAGGGCAATCACGAGCAGTTGATGCGCCACGGCGGCCATTATCGCGGCCTGATCGACGCGCAGTACCGATTTTTGTCCGCTTGACCTTGACCGTTAGGGTTCAAGATGAAACGAAGCCTCGCCTTTTGCGGCTCGGATGCTGCAAAGGGCGAGGTTTTTTTGCCGCGGCGCGACTTGGAATAGGATATTCATACCAAAAAAATAGTAGAAAGGTCGCGAATCTAGTGTTACAATTTTCTGGTTGAGCTAGAAAAAGGGAGAGATAAGTCGAATGAGTAAAGTGAAACGGGTGCTCGCCGCCGCCATGCTGTCGGCCGCCGTTATCGGGCTTGCCCCCGCCGTGTCTTCGGCGGCGGACGAGCAGCGAATTGTCGATGTCGCAGGCAACGCGCTGCTTATGGAGGACGGCTCGCTATGGATCGACAATTTGATGGGGCCGGTCCGACACAAGCTCGATTTGACGGAGATTGCCGGCATGGACGGGTACGGTTACGGTTTGACGAAGAATGGCGAACTCGTCACGTGGGCGAGCATCGGCAAGCCGGAGATCGATCCCGACCTGACGGGCATCAAGCAGTTGAACGCTCGCGGATTCGCGCTGAAAAGCGACGGCACCGTCTGGAGCGGCGCCGGCAAAATCGACGGCATGACGGGGGTCGTCCGAATATCCGAAGATAACGGGCTTGCGGCTCTTACCGAGGATGGGCGCCTGCTCGGCGTCGGCGCGAAAAATTTGAAAGCGACGGTCCCGAATCCGCAAAACGTATCCATGATCGCCAGCGCGGGGGATCGTGCGGCGGTCCTCGACAACGACGGGGAAATCACGCTGTATGAAGGGTTTAATTTCGGCGCGGACACGTTCGAGCTGATTCCGACGAAGCTGGCCGCTCCGGCTGCGGCGCATGTCGCTTATGCCGCCAACGACATTCTGATCGTCACGCTGAAGGACGGAACGGTGTGGACGAACGGGGCGTACCAGGAACGGTACAAGCTGACCAAACAGATCGAAGGCATCGGACAAGCCGAAATGACCGTTCCGTACGGAGACGAAGAGCAATTTTCCTTTTACGCGAAGCGGACGGA
Source organism: Cohnella algarum (assembly GCF_016937515.1). NCBI lineage: Bacteria > Bacillati > Bacillota > Bacilli > Caryophanales > Paenibacillaceae > Cohnella > Cohnella algarum. The sequence goes on along the minus strand of NZ_JAFHKM010000002.1, from coordinate 5,075,824 downwards.
CGGCACATGGGTCCGTTACGAGAACGGCGAAATCGGCGAATTGAAATCTCCTTACGTCGCGTCGATCGAAGTCAACGTTTCGCAATCGGCCGTTCTCGTCGGGGATGCGGTCAAAATCGACATCGCCGAGAAATATTCCAACGGCGCGTTAAAGAAAATACCGCTGTCCGAAGCGAACGTGGCCATCGACAAGCCTTACCTTTTGAAAATACAGCCCGACGGCACGCTGAAGGCGCTCGGGGTAGGCGAAGCGAAAGTCACCGTAACTTCGGGCAGCGCCTCTAAAACGGTGTCCGTGTCGATCGGCGGAAAGAGCGCCTTGCAATTTTCCGTCGTGAAAGACGGCATCGTCTATTTGCCGGTCCAATCGACGTTTAAAGCGCTCGGCGGCACTAGCGCCTATGCGGCAACCAGCAAAACGTTCTCCATACGGGTCGGAGACACTCCCGTCACGTTGACGCTTGGCAGCACGACCGCCGCCGTAAACGGGAAAAAAATCAAGCTCAAGGCGGCACCGAGAACGGAAAACGGCATGGCCGTGTTTCCGGCCCATTTGCTCGCGGACGCGTTCGGCGCCAAAACGGCCTGGGACTCCAAGCTGAAGCAGGCGACCGTTTCGTTCGGCCAAGCAAGCTTGACCGTCGTTTCGGCCGAAACGGCGGGAATCGTGAAGAAGGCCGCTCAAGGCAGCCTTTCCCGGTTTATCGGCCGCACGTATTGGGTGAATTATTTTCAACAGTGGGACCGTTTCATGAAGGTAACGGTAGCGGATATCGTCCCTGACGATACGGGATATTTCAGCATCGTATTCAAGAGCGCGTCGGGTAAGTCGTATACGTCGTACGCGATGCCTGCTTCCAACGTCGAAGATCTGTTTGCGGACAGCTATTATTTTTTGAATTACGATCCGTATAAAAAATACAACTGGTCGCAAGCGGTCTGGACGCAAATCAAGTCGGGCCAGATTTCCGCGGGCATGACGAAGGAGCAGGTCCTGCTCTCCTGGGGAACGCCCGTCACGAAGAGTACCGTGACCGGCAGCGGCACGACGGTCGAAACGTGGGGCTACCCGAGCTTCAACTTCGTTTCGTTTGTCAACGGCAAGGTGACGTTGATCGTCAATTAAGGAAAATCCGAGATCAAACAAGGAAAAGCTGAAACTGTCGCGGCCCGTCGGCGAACGATGGCGCGGCGGTTTTTTTTGCCGTTCGTCGGCCCCGAACGTTTGCGATTTCGGCCAAGAAGCGGTATCGTGAAATGGGGAGTTCGAAGGGCTTGCGCCCTCGAGATCGAGATTGGCGTCTTTACGAAGCAAGTTATAATGAATTAGAATAACGGGAAGGACGCGGGAAGAGCTAAAGCAAGGAGGACCCTTTGTGGCCGAACAATTGAACCTGTTCACCGATTCGTCGGCGCAGGCCGGAGCGGAATACGGCGCCGACGACATTCAAGTACTCGAAGGATTAACGGCCGTGCGAAAGCGGCCTGGCATGTATATCGGAAGCACGACTTCTTCCGGGCTTCACCATCTCGTTTGGGAAATCGTCGATAACGCGGTGGACGAGCATCTGGCCAAATTTTGCTCGCGCATCGAAGTGACGATTCATTCGGACCATTCCGTCACGGTATTCGACAACGGGCGCGGCATTCCGACCGGCATGCACAAAACCGGCATTCCGACGCCGCAGGTCGTGTTCACGATTTTGCATGCGGGCGGAAAATTCGGCGGCGGCGGGTACAAAAAATCCGGCGGGCTGCACGGCGTCGGCGCCTCCGTCACGAACGCGCTGTCGGAGTGGCTGGAAGTGGAAATTTTCCGCGAAGGCAAAATACATAAAATGCGCTTCGAAACGTGGACCGACGAAAACGGCAAGGAGCACGTCGGCGAGCCCGTGACCGGCCTTGTCGTCGTCGGCAACACGAACCGGACCGGCTCCAAAATCACGTTCAAGCCGGACAAAAAGGTGTTCCACGGCAACATCAGCCTGAATTACGATACGCTTTCGGAGCGGCTCCAGGAAATCGCGTTTTTGAACTCGGGCCTGAAGGTCGTACTGAAGGACGAGCGCGGCGGCGGCCAGGAGGAAACGTTCCACTACGAAGGCGGCGCCCGCCAGTTCGTGCAGTTTCTGAACGAGGGCAAGACGGTGCTGCACGAGGCCGTGCATTTTTACGCGGAAAAGGACGACATCGAAGTCGAGGTCGCGCTGCAGTACAATGACGGCTACACCGAAACGATCGCCTCGTTCGTCAACGCGATCCCGACGCGCGGCGGCGGCACGCACGAAACCGGCTTCAAAACCGCCTACACTCGCGTCATGAACGAGTACGCCCGGAAAATCGGACAGCTGAAAGAGAAGGACAAAAACCTGGACGGCAACGATTTGCGGGAAGGCATGATGGCCGTCATCAACATCAAGATGGCCGAAGTCGAATTCGTCGGCCAGACGAAGGACCAGCTCGGCAGCGCGTCGGCCCGCGGCGCCGTCGACGCGGTCGTCGCCGAGAAAATGGCCGTCTTCCTCGAGGAAAACCCGCAGGTCGGCCAGCAGCTCATCCGCAAGGCCGTGCAGGCGGCCAAGGCGCGCGAGGCGGCCCGCAAGGCACGGGACGAAATCCGCAGCGGCAAAAAGCGCAGCGACAGCCCTTCCCTGGGCGGCAAGCTGGCGCCGGCCCAATCCAAGGATTATACGCGCAACGAGCTGTTCATCGTCGAAGGCGACTCGGCCGGCGGCTCGGCGAAGCAGGGACGCGATTCGAAGCATCAGGCGATTTTGCCGCTCAAGGGCAAGCCGATGAACCCGGAAAAGGCGAAGCTGATCGACATTTTGAAAAACGACGAGTACAAGGCGGTCATCGGCGCGATCGGGGCGGGAATCGGCTCCGAATTCGACGTGTCCGAGTCCAATTACGCGAAGATCATCATCATGACCGACGCCGATACGGACGGGGCGCACATCCAGGTGCTGCTGCTGACGTTTTTCTACCGGTACATGAAGCCGCTGATCGACGAGGGCCGGATTTTCATCGCCCAGCCGCCGCTGTACAAAATTACCCGCAAGTCGGGCAAGCTGGAGACGGTCCGCTACGCCTGGACGGACGAGCAGCTGCAAAATTATTTGAAGGAATTCGGCAGAGGGCGGAGCTGCAGCGCTACAAGGGCCTCGGCGAAATGAACCCGGAGCAGCTGTGGGAGACGACGATGAATCCCGAGACGCGGACGCTGCTGCAGGTGCGCATCGAGGACGCCGCGAAAGCGGAGCGCCGCGTGTCGACGCTGATGGGCGACAAGGTCGATCCGCGCAAACGCTGGATTATCGACAACGTCGATTTTGCCGAATACGAGGAGTGATCCATAAGCGATGAGCTCGCTGGAACAGTTTTTACCCGCATTTCTGGAAGAGGTCGTCGGGGACCGGTTCGGCCGTTATTCCAAATATATCATTCAGGACCGCGCGATTCCGGACGTCCGCGACGGCTTGAAGCCGGTGCAAAGGCGCATCCTGTACGCCATGTACGACGCGGGCAATACGCCGGACAAGCCGTACCGCAAATCCGCCAAAACGGTCGGAGACGTCATGGGCAACTACCACCCGCACGGCGATTCTTCGATCTACGAGGGCATGGTGCGCATGGCGCAGCCTTGGAAAATGGCCCACCCGCTCATCGACGGCCACGGCAACTGGGGGTCGATGGACGACGATCCCGCGGCGGCGATGCGGTACACGGAAGCCCGGCTGTCGCCGATCGCCCTGGAGCTGCTGCGCGACATCGAAAAGCGGACGGTTCCGTTCAAGGACAACTTCGACAATACGACGAAGGAGCCGGTCGTGCTGCCTTCGCGGTATCCGAATTTGCTCGTGAACGGCGTCAGCGGCATTTCCTCCGGCTTCGCGACGGAAATTCCGACGCATAACCTGCGCGAAATCATCGACGCCTGCGTGGCGGTGCTCGACCGTCCGGAAATCGCGACGTCGGAGCTGATGCAAATCGTCAAAGGGCCCGATTTCCCGACCGGCGGCATCATTATGGGCGAGGATGGCATCCGCGAAGCTTACGAAACCGGCAAGGGGCGGATCTATATCCGCTCGAAAACCGCCATCGAGGACGTGCGCGGCGGAAAGCAGCAAATCGTCATTACCGAAATTCCGTACCAGGTCGTCAAATCGAAGCTCGTGAACGCGATCGACAACCTCCGTCTGGAGAAAAAGGTGGAGGGCATCGCGGAGGTGCGGGACGAAAGCGGCCGCAACGGCCTGCGCATCGTCATCGAGCTGAAAAAAGACGCCGACGCGGACGGCATTCTCGCGTTTTTGTTCAAAAAAACCGACCTTCAGGTCGCGTACAGCTTCAATATGGTCGCCATCGTCAACAAGGCGCCGCGGCAGCTCGGCCTCAAGGCGATGCTGGACGCCTATATCGCGCACCAGGTCGAGGTCGTCACGCACCGGACGCAGTTCGACCTGGAGAGGGCCGAAGACCGCGCTCACGTCCTGGAAGGGCTCGTCAAGGCGCTCAACCTGCTCGACGCCGTCATCGAGACGATCCGCGCTTCGAAAAACCGCCAGGACGCGCAGAACAATCTCGTAAGCAAGTTCGATTTTTCCGAGCGCCAGGCGGACGCCATTTTGACGCTGCAGCTGTATCGGTTGACCAATCTGGAAATTACGTCGCTGGAAAAAGAGCATGCCGAAACGATGAAGCGGATCCAGCAGCTGCGCTCGATTTTGGAAAACCCGAAAAAGCTGCGCGGCGTCATCAAGGACGAGCTGGGCGAAATTCGCGGCAAATACGGCCTCGACCGCCGTTCCGTCATTCAGGGCGAAGTGGAAGAGCTGAAGGTGAATCTGGAAGTGACGGTGCCCGCCGAGGACGTGCTCGTCACGCTCAGCCGCCAAGGCTATGTCAAGCGGACGAGCCTGCTGTCGTTTACGCGGTCCGGCGGCGACCTGGGCAGCTCCGGCGTGAAGGAAGGCGACGTCATTCGCTGGAGCTTGCAGCTGAATACGCTCGATTCGCTGCTGCTGTTCACGCAAAAGGGACAGTATTTTCAACTGCCGGTGCATCAGATCACCGAGTTCAAATGGAAAGATACCGGCACCGCGATCGTCAATCTGCTGCCGCTGACGAAGGAGGACCGGATCGTCGCCGCGATTCCCGTCCGCCAGGGCGAATGGGAGGCGCAGGGCGATGAGCCGTCCACCCTCGTCTTCGTGACGAGACGCGGGCAGGTGAAGCGGACGCTGCTGGCGGACTACGCGACGACGCGCAGCATCGCCATCGCGGCGTGCAAGGTCGCCGACGGGGACGAAGTCGTATCCGTCTATCGCTGCGAGACGCCGCAGGAAATTTTGCTCGTCACGGAAGCCGGCATGAGCATCCGCTTCCCGGAAAACGACGTAAGCGTCCAGGGACGCGTGGCCGGAGGCGTGCGCGGCATCGCGCTGAAGGATGGAGACGCCGTCGTCGCCGGGTTCCCGGTGTCGGGGGACGAAGGCGAAATACTCGTGCTTAGCGATTACGGCTATGCGAAACGCACGCTCCTGCTCGATTATCCGCAGCAGGGACGCGGGGGCAAAGGCATTCAGACGTTCGAGTTCAAGGAAGGCAAACGGGTGAAGCCGAACGGCACCCGGCTGATCGCTTCCGTATATGTCAAGGAAGCCGTCGAATTGGTGACCGTTACGGAAGCGGGAGCGGCCGGCGGGTTCTCGTCCGAGGATGCGCCGCTGGACGACCGGAGGGCGCACGGCAAGTCGATGCTCGCGGTCGATCGCGGGGACTTGCTGGCCGACGCCTTCCTAAAGCCGCTGCAAAACGAGCAAACCGGCTAATCCCCGCGATTTTGGGCCGAAACCGGCCAACTCGACATAAGCGAACAAGCGAAGACGGACCGTCAATCGTACGGTCCGTCTTTCGATTCCGAACGGTCGATCCAACGCAGCAAAATGTCCAATACGACCCACAAGGGCACCGGCTCCTCCAGCCGCTGCAGCCAAGCGGGGTCGTCGACGAGCCCGGCTTCCTTCGCCATCAGCCCGATCATCCGTATTTTTTCCTCGGACGAACCCATATATTTGCCTCCTTCCGATTGTCCAAAATAACCGATTGTTCCGCAAGCTCTATAACTAGCATATGTCGGGACATGTCGCAATGACACCGTTTCCCGCGATTTAGGTCGTAAATCATTAATTGCGTTAATCTATCTTTCGACATGAGAAACCCGTATAATATAAAGAGAAGCAACGTTCGGGAAAAGGAGAGTGGGAGGAGATGGAGATGGCAGCGGAATTTGTGAGAAGCTGGACGAAGCTCACGAAAGATTGGCATCACCAGATGGAGACGGAGCTGGCCCCGCACCTCACGGCGGGACAGCTGCAGGTTCTGGAACTGCTGCAGGCGCACGAGCCGATGAAGCCTTCGGAGCTGCTGCCGCACCTGGAGACGACGCCGGCCGCCGTGACGACGCTGCTGGACCGGATGGAACGCAACGGGCTGGTGCGGCGCGTTCGCGACGAGCAGGATCGGCGGATCGTATGGGTCAGCATGACCGAGGTCGGACGTGACGAGGTGGAGCGGGGGCTCAAAGTGCGCAGCGAAATCGTCGACCGTTCGCTCGGACGGCTGTCGGCGCACAATCGCCAGCTGCTCGTGTACTTGATCGGAAAAGTGGCCGGAACGAGGGAACAGGCGGCCGCGGCGGAGCGCGGCGGAGAGAAGGAGAGCGGCGGCGAAGCCGCCGCCGCTTCCGCGGAGGAGCGGAAGCGGGGCAGGGAGGAGCGCGGCGCCGAGAAAATCGCGCTCTGACAGCCGGGGGCGCCGTTTAGCCGGCTTCGTCGCCGGCTGCGGGCAGCAGCTTTCGGATTCCCGTCAGCAGCTGCTCCATCCGGGCGTATTCCGCGGCGCTCCACCGCTTCGTGCTTTTGGCGGCAAGCGTTTGCTCCAAGGGAACGATGGTGTACGTTTTCAGCTGCTGTTTGCCGGTTTTGCGAATCAGCACCCATGTCGGCGTCGCTATGACGCCGTTCAGCTCCGTGACGGCCGTGCCGTCCGGGGCTTTCGTTTTTTTCAGGGATATTTCCATGATGACGCCGACGTCTTTCCAGTCGCCGGTTTGGTTCGAGATGAAGTTGCCCATCGAATAGACGATCAGGCCGCGCCGCGTGCCGTCCGCGCGGCTTGCGTCCGGAACTTCGATCGTCTCGTACGGCTGGACGACGTGCGGATGGGAGCCGAGCACGATGTCGGCCCCGGCCTCGATGGCCGCGCGGGCGATGCTTCGCTGCTCGTCGCTCGGCTGCCGTTGATACTCGTTGCCGAAGTGGAGCGAGACCGCGATCGCATCCGCCCCTTCGGCTCGGAGCTTATCGATGCCTTCGGCGATCGCCTCCTCCGAGATCAGGTTGACGGCGTAAGGCTTATCCTTCGGAATCGGGATGCCGTTCGTCCCGTACGTGTAGGACAGAAACCCGAGCCGGATGCCATTGCGCTCGACGATGACGGGTTGCCGGGACGCCCAGGCGGATTCGGCCGTGCCGACCGGGATAAGCCCCGCCTGCCGAACGTTCTGCAGCGTGCGCATCAGGCCGGCAAAGCCCCGGTCAAGCGTATGGTTGTTGGCCGTGGACACGATTTGCACGCCCGCGTCGACAAGGGCGTCCGCAAGCTCCTCGGGCGCGTTGAAACGGGGATAGCCCGAATAGTTCAAATCCGCTCCGGCAAGCGGGGTCTCCAGGTTGGCGATCGTCCAATCGCCGGAGGACAGCAGCGGCTTGACCTCGCGGAACCAGGGCGTGAAGTCGTACGCGTCCGTCGAAGCGTCGTAATAGGCCGGCAGCTGGGGACTGTGCACCATAACGTCCCCGACGGCCACGAGCTTCGCTTCCGTCGCGGCGGGCGCTTTCTCGGGCGGCGGGGGCTCGCCGGTTGTTCCGCCGTCTTCGCCACCGAAGGTCCCCGAAGGGGACGGGGCGGACGGCGCCGTTTCCGCGAAGCCCGGCGATGCCGAAGCCGAAGCGCCCGCAGCCGTCGGGGATGCGCTCGGTCGGGCGGACGCCGAAGGGGATCCCGCGGGGGCGTCCGGCGGATTCGACGCCGGACGCAAGCCCGCGCATGCGGCCAGCGTCAGCGCCATGAAAAGCAAAGCGGCAACCTGCAATATGCGATTTCGCAACGTTCGGACTCCTCTCCCGTAGCCGATCCGCTTTATTCGCCGCTTTCCCAGCGGCCGTAAATTCCGCAAGGCAGCGTTAGTCCGCTGCGGGTGGCCGGCAGGCCGATTTCGCCGCAGTCCAGCTTTCCGCCGTATTTGCCGCCGATCGCCATATGCAAAAGGTTATGCAGGACGGTAGGGGATATGCCGGTCGTATACGAGTTGATTAAAACGAACAACGGGTTGTCCGACAAAATCGACCGGCACGAATGGAGAAACGGATACAGGCTGTCTTCCAGCTTCCACATTTCGCCGTTCGGGCCCCTCCCGTAAGAAGGCGGATCCATAACGATCGCGTCGTACTTCCGTCCCCGGCGCTCCTCGCGCTGGACGAATTTGAACACGTCGTCCGTTATGTAGCGGACGGGAGCGTCGCCGAGGCCGGACAGCTGGGCATTCTCCTTGGCCCACTGAACCATCCCCTTCGCCGCGTCGACATGGCACACTTCCGCGCCGGCCGCTGCCGCGGCTACGGTCGCGCCGCCGGTGTAAGCGAACAGATTCAGCACGCGGATCGGGCGGTTCGCCGAAGCGATCCGGTCCATGATCCATTTCCAATTGACCGCCTGCTCCGGAAACAGGCCGGTATGCTTGAAGTTGGTCGGCCGAATGTGGAACTTCAGCGGGCCGTAGCCGATCGTCCATTTTTCCGGGAGCGTCTTGCGGAACTGCCATTGCCCGCCGCCGGAGGAGTTGCGGAAATAATGTCCGTCGGCGTTGCGCCACTCGGCCGTTTCCTTCTCCAAGGGCCAGATGATCTGGGGGTCGGGGCGGCGAAGCACGAATTCGCCCCAGCGCTCCAGCTTTTCCCCGCCGCCCATGTCCAAAAGCTCGTAATCCTGCCAATCCTTCGTTATCCGCATGTTTTCGTAGACTTCCTTTTCTTATCGATTGTAGTTAAATCGGTAGCCGAAGCCCCGCACCGTTTGAATGAATGCCGGATTCGACGGGTCGGCTTCGATTTTTTTGCGGAGGTTGCTGATGTGGACCATCAGCGTCCTCGTGTCCCCGATGCTGTCGGTATGCCAGACGATCCGGTACAATTCGTCCAGCGGAAATACGCGATCCGGCTGCCGCGCCAGCACCGTAAGCAGCTCGAATTCCTTGACGGAAAGGGGAATCACGTCCCCGGCGAGCTTGACTTCCAACCGCTGCAAGTCGATGGCCAGGTCCCCGAAAACGAGCGACATCGGCGTCGGCTCCGGCAGTTTCTCGCGCATTCTTCTGCGACGGATATGGGCTTTCACGCGGGCGACGAGCTGGCTCGGGCTGAACGGCTTGGTGATGTAGTCGTCCCCGCCCTCGGACAAGCCGTGCACGATATCGGCGTCTTCGCTTTTGCAGCTTAAAAACAAAATCGGGACATGAGCGCAAGGCCCGCCCCTGAGCGTTCGGCAAACTTCGATCCCGTCGGGTTCCCCGAGGGAAACGTCCAATATGATCAAATCCGGAAAAATCGATTCCGCGATTCGAATGGCTTCATCGCCGCGATCCGTCGAATGGACGGCATAACCTTCCCGCTCCAAATACAGCGAAATCAGTTCGGTTATTTCGACCTCGTCGTCGACGACAAGGATTTCGGCGCTTGTCCCGCTCACTTGCTTCTCCTCCATTCGCCCCCATCTGGGCAACGATACGAAATTTATTATACTTAAAGCGTTGACGGAGAATCAATGCGCGATTACCATGAGTTAAGTTCTTGTTATTCGGGAGAGGGAAGATGAAGGGGTTGAACGTTCGACAGATGCCGGCAACAAAGCTTGCCGTTTTTATCCTGATGGTCGCCGGTTTGCTGCTGGCGGGCGGCTGCGGTGACCGGGCGGGAAAGGGAGAGCCGCTCGCGGAGAACGGCGTTCTCGACCTGAGAAACTGGTCGTTCGAATCGGACGGAGCGCTGCCGTTGAACGGGGAATGGGCTTTTTCCTGGCTAACGCGAGGGGAGCAGCCGGAGCCGTCGTTCATTAAAGTGCCGGGAACATGGGGCGGGGTAACGCTCGAAAACGGATTGAAAATCGACGATCGGGGGAAGGGCGTTTACCGGCTGACGATCCTCCATCCGCCGAAAATGGGCATGGTCGCGATCCGGCTGCCGAACCTTTCGACTTCGATGCGGCTGTTCGTCGACGGCAAGCTGTTCGCCGAACGGGGACGGCCGGAATCCGGCTCCGAATCGACCGTTCCGTATCAGCTCCCGACGTCGATCTATTTCAACAGCAAGGGCGAAAAAACCGAACTGACGCTGGAAGTGGCGAATTTCCATCACCGGAAGGGCGGAATCCGCTCAGAGCTCGTCATGGGCACGGCGGCGCAAATCCACCGGTTCGAGTTTAAACAGGACGCCCAGGAGTGGATCGTGTTCGGCTCGCTGCTCATGATAGGGCTGTACCATCTCGGCTTGTTCGTTCTTCGGGCAAGGGAGACGGCCAACCTTTATTTCGCGCTGCTCTGCCTGTTCGTCGCTTTGAGAATGAGCGTCATCGGCCAAGGGATGCTGCTGGAGGCCGGTTTCGGCTTGACCTGGACGCTTGCCGCGAAACTGGAATATTCCTCGTTCGTGCTCAGCGGACTGTTCGGATTCATGTACTATCAAAAAATGTACGAACAGGAAATTTCCCGAAAATTGTGGGCCGCATCGTCGGTTGTCGGCATCGGCCTTACGATCGGTACATGGCTGTTGCCCGTTTTGCAGTCCAGCTCCTTCATATGGGTGTATCAAGGCTACGTCATTGTGCTCACGATCGCGACGATTGCCGCGCTCGTCGCGGCGGGCATACGCCGGCGGGAAGGCGCATGGCTGTCTTTGGTCGGCGTCGCCGGGCTTCTCGCCACGATTTTGAACGATATTCTGATTTACAACGGTTTTTGGCGCTCGCTCGATTTGGTTTCCTTCGGACTGCTGTTTCTGATCATGATGAACTCGTTCAGCATTTCGCTTCGGTTGTCGCGCACCTACGTGCGGGCGGAGCAGATGTCTTTCGAACTCCGCGAATGGAACAATCGGCTTGAGGAACGAATCGCCGAGCGGACCGAGCAGCTTGAAAGCTCGTACCGGGATTTGGAGCGGCTGGAACTGTCGCGCAGACGGCTGATCAGCAACATTTCCCACGATCTGCGGACGCCGATCACGCTGCTTCAAGGGTATTTGGAGGCGCTGCGGGACGGAATCATCACCGAAGAAAAGCAAAAAGACAAAATCGTCCGCTCGATGCTGTCCAAAGTGGAAGGTCTCAGCAATTTGATTCACGATTTGTTCGAGCTCTCGATGCTCGAAGCGCGGAAGGCGCGCATGTCCTACGGGCCCGTCCGGCTTGCGCATTGGCATAAGCGGCTGACCGAGGAATACGAGCTGGACCTGAAGGACAAGGGCTTCGAGTTTCGCGCCGTTTTGGAAGCGGGAGCGGAAGAGGAACATGTGCGGGTCTTCATCGACGAGCACCGGATGGACCGCGTGTTTTCGAATTTGATCTATAACGCCGTTCGCCATACGCCGGCCGGCGGAACGATTACGCTGTCGTTCGGCTTGTCCGGCAATCGCCGGGAAGCGGTGCTGAGCGTCGCGGATACGGGCAGCGGCATTCAACCGGACGATTTGCCTTATATATTCGAAAGGTTTTACAAAAACGACAAATCCCGTCATTCTTCTTCCGGCGGAAGCGGCCTCGGGCTTTCCATCGCCCGCGAAATCGTCGAAATGCACGACGGCCGGATCACGGCGGCGAACCTGGAGGGCGGGGGCTGCGTCTTCCGGATTTATTTGCCGCTTGCGAAATTATCGGAGAGAGGGGCTTCCTGAGCCGGCTTCATTTTTCCCGTTCATAAGGCGACGGATATTGCCGAGGGGTACTTGCTTGGACTTATCTGCGTCTATGCGGGGGCGCTGGCGCTCAAGAGGAAACATTCCTGAACCAACGGGCGCCGGCTTCAGCCGTTAACCCGCTCCTTGTTGACCATGTCCGTCAGCATGCCGATCGATTGCTTGCGCTGCTCCTGGTTCATTTTTTTCAGCAAGCGAAGGACCTCTTGCGAGTCCGCCGAAAGCGTCCCGTCTTCGGGATGCGAGGAAGGGTTTCCGCCAATAATGTAGTCAAGCGACACGTCGAAAAATTCGGCTAGTTTGATCAGCGTTTCATAGACGGGCTGGCGATTGTTGATCTCGTAATGACTGTAGGCCGAGCGGGTAATGCCGATATGCCGCGCCACTTCTTCTTGCGAGAGGCTCCGATTCAGCCTTAGCTCCCGCAGGCGGTGTCCCATGGTCATTTGAACATCGATCTCCTTGCATCTTAAAATTAAGACGGCGGATCGCCAAGTTTTCTATTCTAATTTATGATACAAAACGTATCATGTCAAGTCGATAATTCGGGAGGCTGCCTATGAAACCGGAAAACTTGACGCTTCATACGGACAAGTATCAAATCAATATGATGTACGCGCACTGGCGCAACGGCTCCCATCGGGACCGGGTCGCGTTCGAAGCGTATTTTCGCAAGCTGCCGTTCGGCAACGGGTTTGCCGTGTTCGCCGGGCTGGAAAGGCTCGTTTCCTATATAAACGGTCTGCGTTTCAACGAAGAGGAGATCGCATATTTGGCGAGCCAAGAGGAAGGATACGATCCCGAATTTCTCGAGCTGCTGCGAACGTTTCGCTTTACCGGCCATTTGTGGGCGGCCGAGGAAGGCGCCGTCGTGTTCGCCAACGAACCGCTCGTTCGGGTGGAGGCCCCCGTTTTCGAAGCCCAATTGCTGGAAACGGCCCTGCTCAATTTTATCGGCTATCAAACGCTGGTCGCGACGAAAGCCGCCCGAATCCGATTGGCCGCTCCCGGGGATGCGCTCATGGAATTCGGCAGCCGGAGGGCGCAGGAGGCGGACGCGGCGGTGTGGGGGCGAGAGCGGCTTACATCGCCGGGTTCGACGCCACGTCCAATATGCGTGCCGGGATGATGTTCGGCATTCCGTCATCGGGGACGCATGCCCATGCGTGGGTGCAGCATCATGCGAGCGAGCAGGAGGCGTTCGACAAATTCGCGGCCGCGCTGCCGAACCAGGTGACGCTGCTTGTCGATACGTACGATACGTTAAAAAGCGGGGTCCCGAACGCGATTCGGACGGCGGAGCGGCTGGCGGCCGAAGGCAAAAAGCTGCGCGCGATCCGGTTGGACAGCGGAGATCTGGCGTACTTGTCCAAAGCCGCCCGCGCGATGCTCGACGAAGCCGGGCTGGGCGACGTGAAGATCGTCGCCTCGAACGAGCTGGACGAGCATCTGATCGCCGAGCTGAAGGCGCAGGGGGCTCGCATCGACAGCTGGGGAATCGGAACCCGGCTCATAACCGCGGCCGACCAGCCGTCGCTCGGCTGCGTCTACAAGCTCGTCGCGCGGGAGCGGGACGGGAAGTGGGAGCCGGTCATCAAAATTTCCGGCAACCCGGAAAAAGTGTCGACGCCCGGAGCGAAGGACGTCTGCCGGATCGTCGATCCCCGCACGGGCAAAGCGATGGCCGACTATGTGGCATTCGTCGGGGAAACGGATGCGCGCGAGGGGAAACCGCTCGAGCTGTTCGATCCGGTGCACCCGTACATGCGGCAAACCGTCGAGCGCTACGAAGCGATTCCGTTGCTTACGCGCATTTTCGAACGAGGGACGCAGCTGTACGAGCTCCCGGACCTTGCCGCCATTCGCGAATTTCACCGCCGGCAGCTGGCGTTATTTTGGCCGGAGACGCTGCGCAAGCTGAATCCGGCCCCGTACCCGGTGGATTTGAGCCCGGCCGTCTGGAACCGGAAAATGGAGCTGATCCGCGAGCATCGGCTCTAAAACGAAACGAGGCTGCCCGCGCCGGGCGCGTTTGCCGGCGGAGCAGCCTTCGGCAGCTTGGGTCAGGCTTTAGCGGCGAGGCCGAACGCTTCGGCGACGAGACGGTAGGAGCGAAGCCGGGCTTCGAAGTCGTGCGTCATCGTCACGATCAGAAACTCGTCGACGCCGAGCCGCTCGCTCATGGCGAGCAGTTTGGTTTTAACCGTTTCCGGAGAACCGACGATGCGGTTTTCGCGGGTGGAACGAATGCGTTCGCGGTCGTAGTCGGTGTACGGGTAGTTCGTCGACGCTTCCAGGGACGGGAAAGCGGACAACAGCTTCCCTTGCTCCAGCGACAGGAAGAACAGATCGGCGCCGGTGGCGAGCTTGTCGGCTTCTTCGTCCGTATCGGCGCAGATGACGAGCACGGCCGCGAGCGTCTTCGGCTCCTTGTTCAGGATGGACGGCTTGAACGAATCGCGGTAAATCCGCAGCGACGCTTCGCTGCCCGGAACGCCGAAAAATTGGGCGTAAGCATAGGCCGTTCCCTGCTCCGCGGCGATTTGCGCGCTGCCGTAGCTGGAGCCGAGCAGCCACAGCTCGGGCGCCGTTTCGACCGACGGCGAGGCGAGCAAACCGGCGAACCGGTGCTCTCTCGGCAAGGCATCGTGCAAATAGGCGGTCAAATCTTCGACTTGGGTCGGATAGTTGTCGATATCCATCCGCTTGCCCTCCTGAAGCGCCCGCGTGGAAAGCGGCATGCCTCCGGGGGCGCGGCCGAGCCCCAAATCGATGCGGCCGGGATAAAGCGCTTCGAGCAGCCGGAAGTTTTCGGCGACTTTATAGGCGCTGTAATGAGACAGCATGACGCCGCCGGAACCGACTTTGATCGTTTCCGTTTTCGCGGCGACGTGGGCGATCAGCACTTCGGGACTGGAGGAGGCGAGCGCCTTCATCGAGTGATGTTCCGTAACCCAGAACCGGTTGTAGCCGAGCCGTTCCCCTTCCTGCGCGAGCAAGGACGTCTCCTGCAGCGTTTGCGAAGCGTCGCGCCCTTGGCTGATATGCGCCTGATCCAATATTCCGAGCTTCAATGACATCCTCGTTCACCCCGGCTAATGTTTGACGTTTATCGAACTAACAATGATTTCATTGTAGAGTTTGTCCGATCCGGTGTCAAATGATGAAGCCGAAAAAAACGCCCTCTCGGCTCGCCAGAGCGAGACCGGAGGGCGTTTTTTGGGTTTGTCGTTCGGTTCGGCCGGTCTAAGCCGATCAGGAAGACTCTCCGTTCAAATAACGGTAAAACGGGGCGTCGACCCAAAAGTCGTAGTTGATGACGCGGACGTTCGGATCGATTTGCTTGAAGGCGCCGGAAATGTCGGCCGAATCTTCCTTCAGGGAAAACGATTGCGCGTAGTAATGGCCGTTTTCGATTTTGTTGTTCGTAATGATCGGGTAATCGGGAAGCTCCGTCAGCGAATAATACAGAGGCTGCCACCAGGAGCTTGCGATCAGGCCGCTTTGATCGTCGCTGTTTTTCTTGGCATAGGCGAGCACGATGTCGTTAAAGCGGGCTTTGTCGGCTTCGTTTTCGAATTCGAAGGCGATGTCGTATTCTTTGGCGTATTGAATGTAGTTGCCGTTTTCGATTTGAACGACTTCGTAGAGGTCGGATACGCCGGGATCTCCCCATTCCTGCAAATAAATGAAGGCGGACGTTTTCGGCTCGAACTGGATCTTGGCCTCGATGCCTTCGCTGCGAAACAGCCCGATCAATTGAATCGCGTGCGTCAGATCGGAGTGGCCGTAGACGAGCGCGAGAGAGTCGACGAAATTGGCGTCGTAGCGGCTGTCCTTCAGGTTGTAGCCCGTGACGAGGTCCTGCTTCAGCGCTTCGTCGACGACCGCTTGCAATTCGGGCGACTTGATGATATCGGAAGCGCGGTACGCGTCGTTCAGCTTGACGTAAATGTCGTCGTCGCTCGCGTAGCCGAGGTAATGCTTGTACAGCCCTTTCGCTTCCAGCGCTTTGCCGAGGAGCACGGAGGACAGCGAAGGGGAAGCGGCGGCTTTCGGCCGGATCTGACCGTAAAAAGCTTCCGGCAGCAATCCGGTATCCACCGCGGCCGCCAGTTCTTGTCCTCCTTGCAGGCCGACGACGCCGACGGACAAATTCAGCTTGGCAAGCGCCTTGCTCACCTTCGACTCGGGATACGTGTACGCCAGCTCTTTGAGGCCTGCGGCTTTCAGCGCCAGCTGAACGGCGCCGACCGCGCTAAGCGCCTTTTCCGCCTGGACGGAGCCGGACGAGATGATTCCGTTCTCGTACAGCGCGGCCGCGGCCGGATAGTATGCGCTGGACGAGTCCAGGTCGGCGAACGCTACGGCTTCGCCGGAAGGGACGAGAGCGAGCGCTTCGGCGACGGCCGAAACGAAGCTGCCCTTCGTAACGGTTTCGGGAAGCGAGATGCCGAGCTTGTCCTTCAAAAACAGGGCGTAATCCGCGGGGCTTTCCTGCGGCTCGGCCTTGGCGGCGATGAACTGCACGGGGCGGGAGAGGCGGCACTGGCCGCCGTTCCGGGCAGCGCGACGGCAACGGACAGAAAAGCGGCCAGTCCCAGCTTCGGCCATAAAACGGATTTGTTGTACAAGACCATTCCTCCTCGAAATAAATCCTAGTAGATATGTATGAATTGAAATGATCTTAGCACCGGGCACCGCAAGTGTCAATAACCATGTGAGCATTTCTTTCACCTGCGTTTCACTTGTTTAAAGCTCAAAAATCTGGGACAATAAAAGGCGGAGCATCAACGGAAAAGAGGTTAAGCGAACATGAGAACGTCCGTTTACGGATTGACATATGACGAGCTTGCGGCCTGGCTGGCGGAACGGGGACACAAGAAGCACCGCGCTTCCCGGGTTTGGGAAGGGCTTTACCGCGAGCGGGCGGCGTCCTTCGCCGAAATGGCGGACGTCAACGAGGAATGCGCGCGGCTGCTGGACGAACATTTTTTCCTGCGGTCAATGAATGAGCATACGAAACAGCAATCGGCGGACGGAACGGTCAAGTTTTTGTTCCGGCTGGCCGACGGTCACTTGATCGAAACCGTGCTGATGCGGCATAAGTTCGGACTGTCGGTATGCGTCACGACCCAGGTCGGGTGCAATATCGGCTGCAGCTTCTGCGCAAGCGGCCTGCTCGCCAAAAGCCGCGATTTGTCCGCCGGAGAAATCGTGGAGCAAGTGATGAACGTCCAGTTCTTTTTGGACCGGGCGGGCAAGGGGGAAAAGGTGACGCACGTCGTCGTGATGGGCATCGGTGAGCCGTTCGACAACTTTGCGAACATGTCCGGCTTCGTGCGGATCGTCAAGCATCCGAAAGGGCTTGCGATCGGTCCCCGCCACATTACGGTTTCGACCAGCGGACTTGCGGACAAAATCGTCGAATTCGCGGACAGCGATTTGCAGGTGAACCTGGCGCTGTCCCTGCATGCGCCGAACGACGAGCTGCGGACGAAAATTATGAAAATCAACCGCGCCATTCCGCTCGAGAAGCTGATGCCGGCGGTCGATTATTACCTGGAGCGCTCGAACCGGAAAATAACGCTCGAATACATTTTGCTTCGCGACGTCAACGACCGCAAAGAGCATGCCGCCGAGCTTGCGGATTTGATCGGGCATCGCGTCAAGCAGGTCACGGTCAATCTCATTCCGTACAATCCGGTCGACGAGCACAGTCAATACCAGCGCAGCGAGCAGGAGTCCGTGCGCGCGTTTTACGACACGCTGAAAAAACGGGGCGTCAACTGCACCGTGCGCATCGAGCACGGGACGGATATCGACGCCGCTTGCGGGCAGCTGCGAAGCAAGCAGTTGCGAAGCGGAACCGAACGGGAGCGTCAAATCGTCGGCTAAAATGCAACTTTAAGGGTCTTCTTCTCGTCGTGTAAACATGATGGAAGGAGGCCTTTTTTATGTCGAGCCGAAAGTTTTCTTTTTTCCGGACAACAGCGCCGATGCCTTTCCTGGCGCTGGCTTTCGCGCTGCTCGCGGCGTCGGGCTGCTCGAACGGCCGGGCCGCCGCACCGGAAGCGGAACCGGTTGTCGGCTATCATTCGCCGATTTCGATGGGAGAAGTCGTTTCGGGAGAAACGGAGCCGCATAGCTTCGAGCCCGATTACGGCGAATTTCAAGCGCCGACCGGCAAGTGGATAACGGGAGGCGGTATCGGCGTTTCGATCTCGGCTGGCTTCAAGCGGCCGGGGGAGCCGGCGGAAGCCTGGGTTCAGGCGGTCGAACCGGGCAAAACAAGCGAAATGGCCGATCGAACGATACGCTACAAATTGACGGAGCGGGACAGGAACGACGCTTACGTGCGAACGGTCGAAGAGAGCTTGGAAAATCTCGACTCCTGGAACGGCTATACCGGCTTCAGGGTGAAGCTTCCGGAAAAGGCAGATGTCCGCTATTATTTTTCGGTGGAAATTCTGAATGGTTCGACGGTGGAAGATACCGCTGCAAGCGTCGTCGAAGTCCCCGTTCAGGAAGTCGCGGCCGATCTTGCGTTGGATCGCGCCGTTTATCCGGCCGACGCCGAAATCGTCGTTAGGCTTGTCAACCGCGGCCGGACGACATTGTTCTACGGGTTGGATTATCGGCTAGAGCGCGACGGGGAAGACGGGTGGACCGGGGTGCCGGCGAAAGAAAACACGGGAGTTCCCGCGATCGGAATTCAGCTTTCCTCCGGGCTGACCTGGGAACAATCGATTCGGATCGCGGATCTGGCGCCGGGGATTTACCGCGTCTCCAAAACGGTGGAAGGAATGGGGACCCCGATCGAACGAACGCTGAACGCCGAGTTTCGGGTCGAATAGCGTGATCCGCTAGTCACATATGAAAGATTTGATTTTTTTAAAATACCATCTCCCGCCCTACTAAAATTTGGGTTATACTAATTTTGAACGAAAGGCGATGAAAATTATGTCATTCGGAGGGTAAACGTGTCTTCGTTGGCATTTATCTCTATTTCCGTAATCGAGTACATCGGCGTAATCGTCGTTATTTTAGCTTTGTTTCGTTACACCGTATCCCATTATTGGCCGCAAATCGTATTTACTTCCATTGTCTGTTCGCTGTTTTCCTACGTCTTGATGATTCATTATGATATACCGCTTGCTCCGATGATTCAGATGTTATGCCTTGCGCTTTGTTTTTGGTTACTGTTTGATACGCCTCTGATCTGGAGCTTTATTTTATGTTCATTCAGCATTGTGTACGCTGTTTTTCAAGGAGTCGTCATCATGTTGACCATAGCGACGGGAGCGGCTTCTTCAGCCTCTCTCGATGACAAGACGAGCTTCGAAATCTATTCGGTTCAAGTGTTTTGCGCGTTGGTTTGTTATGTACTAGGCAGTTATTTTCAAAGAAACAGAATTGGGTTTTTGTTTATTCCGACTTCTCGGAACAGTCCGTTTCACTGGAGCCGAATGAGTCAGAGATTAATCGTTGTAAGCCTGGCATCTTTTCTTTCCATGATTTCCATGAGCGTCGCCTACGCGTGGTACTCGCTTTCCAATCTCGAATGGTTCATTTTCTTGCTGGTCGTTTTGCTGATCGTCTCGACAATTCTATTAACCACGATACAAAGGAAAGATCAAGAGTATGCGGATCAAAACTGGAATCGTTGAGCATATATCGATAACTGGTGCCCGATATATGAAAAGAAACGGAGCGGATCCGAGCGTATCGGAACGCACGCTGCGTTTTGCTCTTATGCTTTGGATCAGCATGATCTTCATTATTATGCTAACGGCCGCCGGCGGTATTTTTTTAGGCGTATTTTCTGAAGCTATCGCAGCTTTGGCCGTTTTAGGCTTGTTGCGGTATTTTTCAGGGGCTGGCATTTTAAGCAAATGGATGCATGCGTCATTTTTACCGCAGCGGTCGCCATAGGGATTGCGATGATGCCGGCTATTGAGGAAATCTGGTTAATCCCCCTTAATATCGTGTCCTTAGCTCTCGTCTTGCTTCTTGCCCCCACCGGACATGGGCAAAAATTTTCAAATGTCAAGCAAAAAACGGCATTCAAATGGATTTCCGTGATCCTTGTAACGATTAATTTCGTTGCATTGAATCAAATAGCAGTAGTCTCTACGTTATTTCAAAGCTTAACTTTAATTACGCGGAAAGGAGGAGGGTAAGATGCTATTGAAAAAAACCATGAAAAAATTGTCGTTATTTTTATCTGTCTCGGCGATTTTCCTCGTAGTTTCCAAATTTTTTTACGGTAATCCCGACGTTGAAGACGCTGAATAAGGTGGGGGCATGGAATTATTCTCAATCCCGGTAATCTATAAAGAAAGCAAACACGACAGGGGCGTTCGCATTTTGTTGCCGCTCGAACACTTGCTTTTTTTGCGGGTTATCGGAAAGTGCATTCATTTTTACGGGATTCACCGTAGGGAATATACTTTGCAATCGACGTTGCAGGATTGGAGAATACTTCTTGACGGCACCGGCTTCGAAGAGGTCGATCGAGGCGTTTTGGCCAATGCCCGAAAAATTGATTTCATTTTCAGCGATTTGCAACAAATTCATTTCGGCGCGGAAGCGGAAGGCGTTTTCTGCCCGATAGCCCGAGTCAATATTCCCCGTCTGCAAAAATATTATCCGGAAGTCCGAATAATCAAAAGCGGGACGCTTTAGTCTCGCTTTTTTCAAAGTAGAAGAGAGGTCGAAATCATGTCTGCAAAAGTCCACCTTTGTTACCCGCACGGAAAGTATAAAGCGCTTACGATGAGTTATGACGATGCTGTCGAGGCCGATAAGCGGCTGGTAAACATTTTTAATCGTCATGGAATAAAAGGCACGTTCCATCTTAATTCGGGTCTGTTCGGCCAAGCGGGAGCCAGACGCAGACTGACGGAAGAAGAAGCCGTTGCGCTTTATCAAGGCCATGAGGTTTCGGCGCATACGCTAACGCATCCATCGATTGCGAGATGCCCAAGGGAACAAATGGTGCACGAAGTGATGGAAGACCGCAAAAAACTGGAACGGCTGTTCGGCTATACGGTCAGAGGCATGTCCTATCCGAACGGTTCTTATTCGGAACAACTCAAGGAAATGCTTCCGCACCTCGGAATCGAATATGCCCGCGTCGTGCAAACGACCGGAAGCTTCAGCCTGCCTGACGATTGGCTCGAGTGGAAAGCTACGTGCCATCATAAACAGCAATTGATGGAGCATGCCGAAACGTTTGTCGGAATCGACAAGCCGCAGCATTTGATTTTAATGTACGTTTGGGGCCACAGTTATGAGTTCGACCAGGATAACAACTGGGAGCTCATCGAGCAATTTTGCGAATTTGTCGGCGGACGGGAAGAGATCTGGTATGCGACGAACATCGAAATCGTCGATTATTTCAAAGCGTACCGGCAGCTTCGGTTTTCGGCAGGGATGGAGTTTGTTTACAACCCGACCGCCCAGAGCGTTTGGATTCGCGCCGATGAAGCGGTAATCGAGGTCAAAAGCGGCCAGCAGATTACCCTCGTATAAACGGTCGAAGGTTTCGGGCAAGGGGAGGGAGGAGAGGAGTATATTTCGTTTTAAACCATCCTTATCGGTATCCCCTTCGTTCAGAAATGCGGCATTCCCGCTATAGACGTATTTTTTATAAGCCCGCACCCGTTCTCCGAACTTTACTTCTCGGGCATGGACGGGAAAACTTCATTTGCTCACGATTCAACGTTCCGTTTATGGATATCCCTTTGCTCAGGCAAGGGGGTTCTTTTTTGCCCCTTCGTCTTTCTGAGAAGAGGGGATACGGATAGGGCAGCACATAGAAGATGAAGGGCTGCTGCTGAGCGGAGGGGATACGGATAAGGGGAGGCGAAGAGGGATGAGAAGGTCCGATCCTCCGAGCTGAAACAAGGGGATACGAAATCGCAGCGTCCAATCGGCAAAAAGAGAATCTCCTCCCGCGCCGGCACATAAAATTGTTGTAGCCCGTATATGCCTGCGGAAAAAGGAGGATGTTCAATTGCCCCTGCAAGGAAACGATCATGCGGCCGCTCTTTTCGAGCACAGGTTTTGGCTGCAAATATTGGGCGACCACTCGCGTTTTATTTTCAACGCCTTGTCGCCGAAAGAGCAAAATGACATCGCGCAAGCCCAGCGTTTTATCGCCGAGTTCGACCGGCTGCTGGAGACGGCGCGTTCCGCCGGGCCCGGTTCGGACCTGAGCGGACTTAACGCGGCCGCGCATGAAGCGACGATGGCGCTTCGCGAATTCAAACTGGATTTGCTCGCGAGATCGCTTAAAGGGGAAGTGACGGTTTCGCTGCCCCCTACTTTTTTTAATCATATGGTCAACGAGTTGGAGGAATATGTCCGTATTTTGGATGCGTTGCTGGCCGGACGGCCGGTTCCGGTTTATCATCCGCTGCATCATGACCTGCTGTGGTTGCAGGACGCGTTCGGCCACGCGGGCTCGATCGCGATGGGGCTCGACCGGGTAGAAGCGGATTTGCTGCATAAAAGCAAAGACTTCGAAAAACATTTCCAGGCGCTTTATTTGAAAGCGGTCGAAATGGCGGGCTACATGCGAACCCGACTGCAGGATTTTCCGGCCATGGGACGATTCCACAGGCAGGTGGATCTCGAAATGGCGCTGTTTCGCAAGTTTTTGCACGAGCTGGAGGAGCTGGAACTGAAGGCGGAAGCGCTCGACATCATCAGCCCGTTGATGCCGGACCATATGGCGCGGGAGGAATGCTATTATTTGATCAAGCTGGCGCAAACGGGAGCGCTGCCCTTTCCCGAGTGCGATCCAACCGAAGCTCGCGTCGAAGCGTAGCGGTCCCGACGATCGGCACGAAACACCCGACACCCCCGCGGTGAGGGTGTTTTTTTATGGGCGGCTTATCCCAATCGAAAGGATGGAAAGTTTAGGGGGAATAAAAAAGGGCCATCCTGAGAAGGGACGAACAGCGCGGGGGGAACAGTGCGATGTGGCCTTTTTCCGGACGAAAAAAACGCAAACGCGCCAACAGCGTCTCCGCTTCGGGCGGGGGAAATTCCCGGGCGCGGTCCGAAGGAAGGCTTTACGGAAAATTTGCGGACGAATACGGCGTTAATCCGACGCAAATTCCGAAGTCCGGACTTATGGGTCGTGAACCGAAAAATCGGACGCATCTCGCAGACCGAGGTTGCCGTGATGTATTTGCACGGCGTAGCGAACGATTGTCCTTTTACATCGCCGTCACTACGTTTCACCAGGAAATGCTGCCGACGACGCTGCTGATCAGCCTTGCCGCGCAACGGGAAGGCGTGCCGTTTCCTGCTTTCGTCGAAGCGCTCGCGATGGAGTTTACCTTCGAAGTGCTCCGCGAAGCGGGGTTCGCATGCCCCGCGCCATCGGCTCCGCGGTGTCCATCGTCGGCGCTTTAGTGCTCGGACAAGCCGCCGTTCAGGCCGGGCTTGTGTCGGCGGCGATGGTTATCGTGGTCGCGTTTACGGCCATTTCCAACTTCGTCGCTCCTTCCGTCAGCATATCCAATTCGACGAGGCTGCTCCGTTTCAGCTTCATGGTGCTGGCCGCGACGCTCGGCCTGTTCGGGATCATGGCCGGCCTGATCGCCATGCTGATCCATCTGACGGCACTGCGTTCCTTCGGCATTCCCTATATGCTGCCATTGGCTCCGTTCGCTCCGACCGATCAAAAAGACGTGTTCGTTCGCGTGCCCTGGTGGGCGATGATCTTGAGGCCCCGCTTGATCAGCCCGCAAAACCCGGTCCGGGAAAAGAAAAGTCTTCGGCCGAATCCGCCCGAACGGAACGACAAGTGAAAACGGTTTGCGGAAGAGGTGAGAACGATGATCCGAAAGTCCCCGTTACGATTGTTGATTTTGGCGTTTCCGCTCCTTCTGGCCGGATGCTGGGACAGCAAGGAGCTGAACTCGATCGGCATCGTTGCCGCAACGGCCATCGACCGCAGCGAAGACCGATGGGTCGTCTCCTTTCAAGTCATCATTCCGCAATCGATCGCAACCCAGACGGGCGGAGGCGGGGCGGGAAACCAGTCCCCCATCACCATCTTTTCGACGAGAGGGAGAACACCGAGGGAAGCGATGCAGTTGTCAAGCTCGGAAACGTCCCGCGAACTGTTTTTCTCCCACAATACGTCTCTCATCATCAGCGAACAAGTCGCTCGCGATCAAGGAGTGGGCCAGATCCTCGATATGTTTTTGCGTCCGGCCGAAAGCCGGACGCGGCCGGCATTGGCGACGTCTTTTATAAAAATATCCGAAGGAATGGAGCCGGCTGGGGCAAAAGGAGCATCCGCTAGTAATCAGTTTTCCGTTCGGCGAAATCGTCGTCTTTCTTATGTTTATGAAGCATTTGAACGAGCAAAAAAGATTGGCGAAAATTTCCGTATGGTCTTATCTGTTCGTTGGCGGATTTTTGATCTTTTTCAATATCCTGATCCTGACGATTCTCGACCCGTCGATTTCAAGCATTTCTAGCTTTCCGTTATTGCGCGCCGTTCGTCTGATCGAAATCGCCGATTTTCTGGAAAGAGTCGACCCCTTGGTCATTTTGCTGATTTATGTCGGACTGTTCGTGAAAATGACCGCTTTTTATTTGGGAGCCGCGCTCGGACTCTCTTCTTTATGGAAAAACAGCCGCCATGGGGTCGTCACGCTGCTGACCGGGGGTTCATCTACCTGCTCACGTTTACTTCGCCGAGTTATATTTTCCACATCTGGATCGCTTTCGAATATAATCTGCGATTTCATTTTCCTGTCTTTCAAATCTGGATTCCGCTGCTGCTTGCGGCGACGATCGCGGCGAAGGGGATATTTTCGAAAAAAGGCGTTTCTTCACGCTAAAAAACGGCTTCGAATGCTTGAAAGGGGATTGTTATGTACGGCAAACGATTCCGGCTGCTTCTCGCAGCCGCCGCGCTGCTTCTGATCGCGGGGTGCGAAAGGGGAGCCCCCGACGCCCAGGACTTGCTGCGGGCAAAATCCGCCAAAGGCGAAAAAACGAAAAAAGTGATCTTCCTGATGACGGATTCGCTCATGCCGCAGGCGATCGACGAGGGCGTTCGCAAGCGGGAGCTGCCCGCTTTTCGATTTTTGATCGAGCGCGGGCAGTATTACAAGGATTTGGTAAGCTCCTTTCCGACGATGTCCGTTTCGATCGACAGCTCGCTGCTGACGGGCAAATACCCCGACGAGCACCGCGTACCGGGACTCGTCTGGTATTCGGCGGCCGAACGAAAAATCGTCAATTACGGAACCGGTCCAATGGAGGTGCTTAAGCTCGGGGTCGACCCGGTGCTTGCCGACGCGTTGGTTCGCTTGAACGGCAGCCACCTGAATCCGAAGCTTCCGACGATCTATGAAGACTTGGCGCGCCTGGGATACAAATCGGGCTCGATCAACGGCATCATCTACCGGGGACGGACCGAGCATGTTCTTTCGATTCCCAAATGGATGAACGTTCCGACCGCCTTGCCCGAAACCGTTCGCGTGAAGGGCCCGGATTTATTGACGCTGGGAACGCTGTCCAATCCGTTCGAAGGCGAGGAGAACGTCCCCGGCGACGGCGTGGCGAACAAGCTTGGCTTCGGCCACGATTTCGCTTTTGGCGCGGTCAGGCACTTGATTCGAACCGGACGGCTGCCGGATTTTCTGTTCGTCTATTTGCCCGAGCTGGACAGGGAGCTGCATAAGGACGGACCGCCGGGGCTGGAAGGAGTAAAAAAGCTGGACGGGCAGCTGATGGCTTTGCTGCAAGCGTTCGGGTCGCCGGAAAAAGCGTTGGAAGAGGCGGTAATCGTCGTAGCCGGGGACAGCGGAATGACGCAAATTTTGCCGGCCGGACAAAATTCCGAAATCGACTTGCCCGCTTTGCTCCGGGATTACCGCGTGCTGCGAACGGGAGAGGACGTCTCGGCCGAGACGGAAATCGTGCTCGCCGTCAACGAAACGATGGCGTACGTCTACAATTTGGGCTCCGGCCGCAAGTCGGGAGACATTGCCGAGGCGCTTCGTCGCGAGCCGCGGATCGATTTCGTCGCCTGGAAAGAACGGGAGTGGATTCGCGTCGTCCAAGGCGGGACCGGCAGGCAGCTCCGGTATAAAGCCGGGGGAACGTTGGTCGACCGCTACCGCCAGGCGTGGACCGTCGAGCTGGATGCGAAAGTTCTGGATTTGAAAACCGACGCTTCCCGGCATTCGCTGGAGTACGGGTATTATCCCGATGTCCTCCGGCAGCTTTCGGCCGCTTTGCATTCGCATGAAGGCGACTATCTGGTCGTGACGGCGAAGCCCGGATACGAGCTGGCGGACGAAAGCTCGCCGACGCACGAGGGCGGAGGCGGCCACGGCTCCGTCGGCAAGACGGAATCGCTCGTTCCGCTTCTGATCGCCGGGACGGAGCGCAAGCCGCAATATTTGCGCATGGTGGATCTGAAGCCTTATCTCATCCGGCTCGTAACCGGACAAGACGGGGCTATTGACAAACGTTTGGAATAGGCGTAAGTTTAATCAATGATTTAAACTGTTGTTTTAATCGTTGGTTAAAGAAGGGGGTGCAGATTTACGACACGGCAAAAAATTTTGGAAGCTACGCAGGAATTGATCGATTCGCAAGGAGCCGAAAACGTCACGACGCGGAAAATCGCCGAAATGGCCGGCACGAATTCGGCTCTCGTGCATTATTATTTCGGCTCGAAGGAAAAGTTGATTAACGAGGCGCTGAAAATCCGGTTCGAATCGCTTCGCGAAACGCTGTTCGTTTTGGACGACGCGTCACTCGCGCCGCTCGACCGGCTCCGCGAGTTCACCGTGCATTACGTCAAAGCGATGCGAAACCAGCCCCAAGTCCTGAAGCGGGCGCTCGATCAGGAAAGCCTGTTCGATTCTCAAACCGAATACGTCACGTTTCTGAAGACGCACGGGCTGGAAAAGTTCGGAGGGCTGTTGAAGGAAATTACGGGCGAGGAAGATCCGGAGCGGCTGCTGCTGATGATCCAGCACATTTTTTCGGCGGTCATCACGCCCGTCATCAAAGCGACTTGCATCAGTCGGGAGGACACGAAGGGCGCAAGCAAGCCGCTGCTGACTTCCCTTCCGGTCGAAGAGCAAATTTCGCATTTTTTTGACCATTACTTTTACAAATATACAAAAGAAAAATAACGGGAGAGTGGAGAGAAACCGATGTCGAATCCAGCGCCGCAAGCTTCCGGCCCGAGCGCCGAATTTTCTTTGAAAGCGATCCTGCCCGCGATGATGGCGATCATCGTCGGCATGATCATGGTAATTTTGGACAGCACCGTCGTCAATGTCGCCGTTCCGAGCCTCGTCGAATATTTCGGGACCGATCTGAAGACGATTCAATGGACCGTGACGGGCTATACGTTGGCTTTGTCCGCCGTCATCCCGCTCGCGGGGTGGCTGACCGACCGTTACGGGGCGAAGCAGGTGTTTTTGACGACGATCACGCTCTTTACGATCGGCTCCGTGCTGTGCGGAGCGGCCCAGACGCCGTTCCAGCTTGTTTTGTTCCGGGTGCTGCAAGGGCTCGGCGGTGGGATGGTCGCTCCGATCGGCATGGCGATGGTTTTCCGGCTGGCTCCGCCGGAGAGACGGGGCTCGATCATGGGGATGCTCGGCATTCCGATGCTGATGGCGCCGGCGCTCGGCCCGATTTTGTCCGGCTGGCTGGTCGATTCCGTCAGCTGGCATTGGATCTTTCTGATCAATCTGCCGATCGGGATCGTCGCCTTTATTTTGGGCATGCGGTTTTTGCCGAAGGCCGAGCGCCTCGAACCGCCGCGGCTGGATATTCTCGGGATGATCTTGGCGCCGATCGCGTTTTCCATGCTGGCGTTCGGCGTCAGCGAGGGCGGGACGGAATGGACGTCCGCGCAGACGCTGACCGGCCTGATCGTCGGCGGCACGGCGCTCGTTCTGTTCATCTTCGTCGAGATTAGGCAAAAGCAGCCGCTGCTCGAGCTGCGCGTGTTCCGCTCCCCGGATTTCACCCGCGGCATTTTGCTGGCCTGGGTTGTCCAGCTGACGATGTTCGGGTCGATGATCATCGTTCCGCTGTACTTGCAGTCCGTCAAAGGCTACAGCGCCCTCGAAACCGGGCTCATCCTGCTCCCGCAAGCGTTGTGCGCAGGCATCGGGATGCCCATCGGCGGCCGTCTGTTCGACCGGATCGGCGCCCGGCCGCTCGCGTTTTTCGGCCTGACCGCCATCTCGACCGCTCTCTTTTTGCTGTCGCGGGTTACGGTCGACACCGCCACCGGCGCGATCATGGTTTCGCTGGGCCTGATGGGGCTGGGCATGGGCTTCTCGATGATGCCGCTTAATACGCATGTCCTGAACTCGGCGCCGCGCCGGCTCGTCACCCGGGTGACGCCGCTGACGACCGCGGCCCAGCAAGTCGTCGTGTCGTTCGCGGTCGCGGGGCTGACCGGCTACCTGACCTCGCAAATCCAGGAGCATGAGGCTTCCGCCGCGGAAGGCGCCAACCCTTTGCAGGCGGTCGTGCAGGGATACGGAGACACGTTTCTGCTCGCCGCTTGCGTCGCGGCGTTCGGCATCGCGTTCAGCCTGTTCCTGCGCCAGCCCAAGCCGACGGATTCCGGTCGCGAGGATACGAACGCTCCGAATGCGGAGCCGGCCGCGATGATCAACCACTAATCGGCCAAGCTGGATTTCCCGACCTTGCGTCCTTGCGGCGCAAGGTTTTTTGTTGCGGCGATTCGTTCTTATAGGTCGGCTTTGCCGAGCCTTTTGCGGAAGACGGCGGGGGTGACGCCGTATTTCTGATGAAAAAGGTGGTAAAAGTGCTTCAGATCGGAAATTCCGACGTGGCGGGCGATCGACTGGACACTCATGTCGGTGTCGATGAGGAGGCTTTCGCTCCGTTCCAGCCGGATATGCTGCAGCATTTGGTAGAAGGATCGGCCCGTCAGCCTTTTGAAGCAGCGTTGGAAATGCCTCGGGCTCATATTGACGACGGCGCTCAGTTCGGAAACGGTCAACGGCTCCATATAGCGTTCGCTCATGCGGCAAAGGGCGGGAAGATGGCGTTCATCGCTTATTATCCGGGATCGGCGCTGCTGGGCAAGCCCGACGCCCCGGATTGGGGCCGGCATACGTTTGTTTGCCGCAAGCGCCGGAGTTGACGACAGGATAACGGAGGGATAACATGAGGGGGGAATCCTTTTACTGGAATTTATAGAAATGAGGGATGGGGATGAGCCGAAGCATATGCCTTCCGTTAACCGACCCGATCGTCGACGTTCATTCTTTGCATTCGTTTGTCCAATCGATCATCTTGACGCAAGAGCAAATGCTGAATTGGGTGTACGCCAACTACATTCATTTGTTCGCGATTCCGGACAAAACGGCAGACTTCATTCACTTTGCCATCTCATCGCGCCCCCAGGACATTCCCAACCTTTTTCTTTCGCGGCTCCATCGCGATCAGGTTAATCGATGGTTTCCCGATATCCGGGGCTTCGTGCTGGATTGTCTCGAACAAGGCTATTACTTCAGCACGCTGGTCAATGAATTTTATATCCCCGGAACCTCCGCATTCCAAACGTACGATTATCCGCATCACGTGATGTTCTACGGTTACGATGCCGAGCAAGACGCGCTTCTCGCCGCGGGTTATTTCTCCTCCCCCCGAAATTCGCCAAAGAGCGGCAAGTGCCGCTTGCCTTGTTCGAAAAGGCCTTCAAGACGGTCGGTCAGGACGTTACAAGCATGAACGGGACGGTGGAACTGATCCGATTCCCGTATCGGGATCGTCCTTACGGCATCCGTCCCGAATTAAGCCCTCGGCATCTCGCCCGCGCGCTCGAGGACTACGTGCTTTCCAGAAAAACGGAGGTTCCGGCGATTCCCAATTTCAATTTGGGGATCGACCTGAACCAGTCCGAGCTCGTCTTCGGGATCGGCATCTATCGGCTGCTGACCGACAGATTGCGAACGCAGACGGAAACCGGAGCTTCGCTGCATATGAAGACCTTCCAGACGCTGTTGAACCATAAAACCGTTATGCTCCGAAGAATCCGGCATTTGCTGGACATCGGTTATATCGAGGATCGCGAAGCTTATTCGCGCTATCAAGACGTATGGAAGGATGTTCGAATTTTACATCATTTATATTTGAAAAATTCGGTGAAATTTAACAAAAAAAATCTCGATTTCATGACCGAACTTTTGAAAAAAATAGAAATAAACGAAAAAAGCGAGCTTAGCCGCATCGGGGATATGCTAATCCGCTAGCGTCCGCGATCCGGCGGTCTCGCCTGAAATCGACAATTTTTCCCTCCGATCGGGACCGCGTTCCCGCCTCTCCCCTCCGGCATGAGCCGATGCGTTCATTTTATCGCAAGGGTAAACAGCCAATTTTACAGACGAGAATCAATTTTACAGATTAATACATATTTATATTGCGTGAGGTAATTGCCATCGTTAAAATGAAGTAAAAATATTTTCCGGATGTAAATTTCGGAGGTGAGAGGATGGATTGGAGTGTATACGCCGCTATGCCTCGACTGACGATCACTCCCGGATATTCGGAACTCTGGCATGAGGACGCGACGAAGCTGTTGGTAATCGAGCCGGAAGATTCCATAACCGTCAAGAAAAACGGCAAAAGCTACGCCGTGCCGGGCGGCTTCATGGCGATCGGCAGCGCGATCGCGATTGCAAACCATTCGCCGAAGCCGGTTACGGTCAAGCTGACCGCGCTCGCCCCGAAAGACAAGAAACAGCTGAGAACGATGCGCCCGCTCATCTGCGACAAGACCGAATCGGAGTTCCGAACGTTCGCCGAAGCGCTCCATGCCTGGTCCGAGCGGTGCCCGGACGCCGGTTCCGAGAGCGTCGGCGACATGCTGACCGCCCTTTTGCAAAAATTCAATTTGCCGAAACCGAGTCCGGCGCACGGAAGGATAGACCCCCGTCTCATTTGGATTCACCGGACGATCCGCATGAAATACCGCGAACCTCTGACGTTGGAAGGACTGGCCGACAGCTTGCAGTGCAATCCGGTTTATTTGAGCAACACGTATTCGAAGGTCTTTCATTGCTCTCCGATGAAGCATCTGCAAAGAGTTCGCGTGGATAAGGCGCGGCAACTGCTGGCCGACACCGACTTGTCCATCAACGATATCACGTTATCGGTCGGCTACATCTCGAGATCCCAGCTCGCCACCTATTTCAAAAAGCATTACGGAGTAACGCCGAGCGAATACCGAATGAACAAATCGCTCCGGGAGGCGGATACATGTTAGGGTTCGATTTCCGAAAGGTTGAATTCCCGGCCCATGCCGCTTCGGAGGAACCGTCATGACGGATATCGCATGCATGCGGGAAGCGATCTTGATCCGGCGGGCCGAGCAAAAGCTGCTGGAGCTCTTTTCCTTCGGCAAGCTGAATGGAACCGTTCATACCTGCGTCGGACAGGAATTTTCGCCGGTCGCGTTCATGCGGCATATCGACGCGGACGACTACGTCGTTTCCAATCATCGCTGCCACGGACACTATATCGCCTACACGAAAGAGTGCAAAAGCCTGATCGGCGAGCTGATGGGCAAAAAAACCGGCGCCTGCGGCGGGATCGGGGGCAGCCAGCATCTTTGCAACCGCAAGTTTTTTTCGAATGGCATTCAGGGCGGAATGGTCCCGATCGCGGCCGGCTTCGCGATGGCGCTAAAGCTGAACGCGGCGAAAAACGTGGTCATGGCGTTCATCGGCGACGGTACGCTGGGGGAAGGCGTTTTGTACGAGACGATGAACATCGCGGCCAAATGGCGGCTTCCCCTGCTGATCGTATGCGAAAACAATTACTACGCCCAATCCACCAAACTGGCGGACCATCTCGCCGGCGACATTTTGGAACGGGCAAGAAGCTTCGGCCTTCGAACGTTCCAGAGCGATATCTGGCATCTGGAGCAGCTGTTCGACAATGCGAAAGCGAGCGTGGACTATGTGCGGGACGCATCCATGCCGGCCTTTCATCTGGTCGACTTGTACCGGTTGAATCCGCATTCCAAGGGA
This sequence comes from Cohnella algarum, assembly GCF_016937515.1. NCBI lineage: Bacteria > Bacillati > Bacillota > Bacilli > Caryophanales > Paenibacillaceae > Cohnella > Cohnella algarum. The sequence goes on along the minus strand of NZ_JAFHKM010000002.1, from coordinate 5,043,717 downwards.
GACGATTACCGGGATGCAAGCGAAGTCGAGCGGTATGCCGCGATCGATCCGATCCACGTTTTTCGGCAGGAGCATCCGCGCGTTTATCGAGAGCTGGTGGACGATATCGACCGGCATTTGGACGAAACGATCCGGGAAGCGGAAGCCGGCGGCGAATTGAGCTTGAGCGAATACTTCAGCGGCGAGGAGGAGCGCGAGGCGCGAAGCGATTGGACGGAGCTGTCCGCAACGGGCGAACGGCAGGCCGATCGGATCCATTCGTTTTTCGAAAAGGAAATGAAGCGCAACGAGAAATTGCTTTTCATCGGCGAGGACGTCTCGTTTCCTTACGGAGGAGCGTTTAAAGTCGCCAAAGACTTGAGCGAAAAATATCCCGGCAGGGTCTTCTCCACGCCCATCAGCGAAGCGGCCGTCACCGGCATTTCCAGCGGACTGGCGATGGCGGGGTACCGGCCCGTTCTGGAAATCATGTTCGGCGATTTTATCACGCTGTGCATGGACCAGATCGTCAACCACGCCTCCAAGTTCGGATATATGTTCAACGGTCAGACGGCGTGTCCGATCGTTATCCGAACGCCCATGGGAGGGGGGCGCGGCTACGGCCCGACGCATTCGCAAACGTTGGACAAGCTGCTGCTGACCGTCGACAACCTCAAGGTCGTCGCGCTGAATTCGTTCGTGGACCCGGGGCAGATCTACAGGTCCGTTCTCGACAACGAAAAAGAGCCGGTCATCGTCATCGAGAACAAGCTGGACTATGCCCGGCCGGTCGCTGCGAGGCCGCCGATCCCTTTCAAATCCGAGCAGGCCGTCGTCAACGGCTACCCGATCGTCCGAATTCGCCCCGTCCTTTCGCCTCCGACAGCCACCATCGTGACGTATGGCGGAGCGAGCCACGCGGTGATGGATTGCATCGTCCCGTTATTTATCGAACACGACGTAAAGGCGGAAGTGCTCATCCTTTCCAAACTGAAACCGATCGATTGCGACGTGATCGTCCGCTCCGCCGAAACGACGGGGAACTTATACGTCGTCGAGGAGGGGAGCCGACATCACGGAATCGGAAGCGAGATCATCGCCGCCGTGTCCGAACGAACGGAACAGAAAATCGTCGTTCAAAGGATCGCCTCGCTGCCTTGTCCGATTCCGTCCAACAAAAATTTGGAGGCCGACATTCTCGTGAACCGAACCCGGATTATCGAAACGATCGGAAGAAAATCCCAGGCTGCATGGCGTCAACGGATTCCCGGCTGAAATCATGGATACGGAGCGGAGGGACGACGGTTTGGCTGTATTGCAAGACATCTGCATTCCGCAGGAATTCGTCAACGACGAATTTGTCCGCGTAACGAAGCTTTTTCACCGCAACGGGGACTGGATTCGAGCGGGGGAGACGATTCTGGAAATCGAGGCGTCGAAAGCCGTCGTATCGATCGAGGCGGGCGCCGAAGGCTATATCGAGTATTTATGCGAGGAAGGCGTTTCGTTGAAACTGAGGCAAGTCGCGGCAAGAATTCACGGGGAAAAAGCATTCGCAGCCTCCGCCGGGCGCCGCGGCCGCGAAGAAGCGCCCGAAGAGGAAGGAGGAGGCGTCGAGGCGACGATTTATTCGAAGGGGGCGTTGGAGCTCATCTCGTTATATGAGATGGAGCGGTCGATATTCCGGGGTCGGGACTTGGTCGGCAGGAGCGACGTGCAGCAAGCGCTTTCCGACATCGGGAGAAGCGCGGATGCTTTGCCCTCTGCGGACGAAACCGTTTATCGACCGCTTGCCCCGGTCAAAAAGGCGGAAATCGGCAGCTTCCTGAAGCAAGGGAGCGTCTCCAGCACGGTCTATACGCATGTGGACTTCGTAGACCGATTCCCCGAACGAAAGTCGAACGGCTATTTATTGCCCGTCGTTATTCAAGGGGCCTCGGCGCTTCTGGAGCCATACAAGGAATTGAACGCGTTCTATGCCAACGGAGGCATCGCTTACTACCAAGCGGTACGTATCGGTCTGGCGATCGATATGGGCCTCGGGCTGAAAGTGGTGAAGCTGCCGGATGTCCGGGGGATGGATTTGGCGGAAATCCAGAGCACCGTCATGAAAGCGATGAAGAAATACGCCCGCAAGGCGGTCGGACCGCAGGATGTGCAAGGAAGCACCTTTACGATCAGCGATCTGTCCAACACCGGCGTCGCGTTTTTCGCGCCGCTCGTCAGCGAGAGACAGGCTGCGACGTTGGGCATCTCTTCGTTCGACGACAGGCTGCGGCGGGTCACCTTGTCGCTTTCGTTCGATCATCGCGTTACCGAAGGCAAGAGAGCCGCCATGTTCCTGCGGGAATTAAAGGATAAAATCGAAGGCCACTATAACGGCTGATTCCGGGAAGGAGGCGCCATGAACAGAGTTTCCGAGGAAAAGGAACACGGCATCGTCCTGCTGAAGCCGGACGGAGTGAAAAGAGGGATTTACGATCTATTGGTCAGGCGGATCGCGGAGAACGGTCTCCAGGTCGTCCGAACGAAAACGCTGAAGCTGGAGCGTCGGGATGTCCTGACCCGGATCGTAACCAAATTCGACGTCGAGGCCTACGCCGAGTACATGTCGAAGTCGGAGGTGATCGCGCTGCTGGTCCGCGGACCCTATGCCATCGCGAGACTGATCGAGATCAAGCAGCGGATTCGGGGAGAATACGGGCTGTCCGGCAACGACATGGAAAATTTGATTCACTCTCCGGACTGCGGCAACGAGTATTACGAGCATTTTCAATATCTCTTTCCCGAACTCGACTGCGTCAAATACGGGCAGTACGCCGATTTGAACGTCAAAGCGGGCGGAGTCGACGGCGACGTCGGAGAAGCGCTGCGGAACCTGAACGAGAGAAGTTCGTTGCACTGGGCGGGCGTACTATTCGATTACGGCGCCGATTTGACGGCGATCGAGGGCTGCAAGGCACTGGCGAACGATCGGATTCGCGTGCTGTTCGGCATCGCCAAATCATGCGTTTTCCGCAACGAACGGCTGGGCCTGATCGGCTATTTGCCTCCCGATCATTCGTTTGCCGCCGCCCCGTTTTTCCCAGTCGAAGACGATGCCGCGGAAAGCTTCGTGAATTGGGTCAAATCGAAAAAAGGCGTTTGCGTGATGGATTATCGGCCGTTTGACGCGGATTCGGAGCGGATCATTATCGGCATGAAGCGTATCGGCATCGACGGGGTCGTCGTTTACGATCCGCGCTTTACGCAGCATGAAGTCGCCCGCCTCGAAGTCATCGCGGAGGACGAGCAGCATCTGCTGCTCACGGGAGGATCGAACGGCCGCATCGCCGCGGGAGCGCTGGCGGTCGATAAAACGACGTTCCGGAAATTTTGCCGGAAGATGAATATCCAACCGGAACGCCAAACGGAGGGGTTAAGCCTTGGATAGCCTGTCGAACCGTTTTTCCGAATCGAACATTTACGTGGATCGCTGCAGCGGCGCCTGGATTGTCGACGAACGCGGCAATCGGTACGTCGATTATTTGCTCGGCAATTGCTGCCATCTTCTCGGGCATTCCCATCCGCGGATTGTAGAGGCCATTCGGGAGCAGGCCGGCAAGTGCGTCAACGTGGGGGACCATCATTACCGGCTGGCCTACGAACTGGCCGACAAGATCAAAAAGCTCGCCAGAAAGGACGCGGTGCGGCTGGTCAACAGCGGCTCGGAAGCGGTTCATCTGGCGATCAGGCTGGCGAGAGGCTATACGAACCGCAGCGTCATCGTCAAGTTCTGGGGACATTATCACGGATGGTTTACGGAGGAGATAGCCCGGTTCGTGCCGGAGCTTCCTTACGACAAAGGGCTTCTGGACGATTACGCCGCCAAAATCGTCGCGATCGAATGGAACGACGAAGAGCAGCTGAACGAAGTATTCCGTCAATACGGGGACGACATTGCGGCGGTCATTTGCGAACCGGTGTTATGTCACGCGGGCCCGATTCCGCCCGCCGAAGGCTTCCTGCAGGCTCTGCGGCGGAAAACCGGGCAAAACGGCTCGCTGCTGATTTTCGACGAGTGCATTACCGGGCTCCGCCTTGCCCTTGGCGGGGCGCAGGAGCACTACGACGTGTACGCGGACATCGTCACCTACTCCAAAGCGTTCAGCGGAGGGCTTCCCATCGGCATCTGCGCCGGGACGGCGGAAGTCATGAGCCTCCTGGGAGACGGTTCGGTATATCAGGCCGCTACCTACGATGCCAATCCCTTGTCCGTAGCCGTCGCCCATACGGTCCTCGACGTCGTTCAAAACAGCGATCTCTACGATCGCTTCGATCGGTTCGGAAGCCAACTGATCGCCGGCATCGACGACATTTTAAACAAACGGTCCGTCCCTCATATTTGGCAGGGTTTTCCTTCCGTCTTCCAATTTTACTACACCGAGAAGTCCGGCATTTCCAACAGCTACGAAGCTTTGACCTGCAACAATGTTGCCCTTTACGGTTTGCTGATCGAAGAACTGATGAACAACGGCGTCAGCTTGTTTAAAGGCGATTTGCGAAGCAATCCGAATTCCTCCTGGCTGTCCCAATGGTTCATGAGCGGCGCCCACGGCGCCGAAGAAGTGGAGCATACGTTGGCCGCGTTCGATAAATCGATCGGCCGCGTGCTGGATGCGAACAAGCAATTGATCTGACCTCGGCCGGACGAAGGGAGCTTTGCCATGAACGCGGAACCGACGGATACCCCGCTTGCCGTTCGTCTTGTCAGCGAATCGGTCGTCGAGCGCATTTTGAAGAAAGCGGCCCGGCCCGGGGCCGAGCTTAGGAGCTACAATCTCCTGCCGATGAAGACGAAGATCGCCTTGACGAGCCGCGTGTACAAGCTTGTCCTGGATTACGACCGCGACGGAGAATGCCGCCGGCAATCGTTCATCCTCAAAACCCAGAGCAACGACGGCAAAGACGTATTCAACTATTTGAATTTCTACGAACGAGAGATCTATGCGTACAACGAAGTGCTGCCTTTACAGCGAATGCTGCCTTACCCGGTCTGCTACTACAGCGATTACGACAAGGAAACCGGAGATTTCGTAATCGTTCTGGAGGATTTAAGCGATTTTGCCGTCGGCGACCAGTTCAAGGGCTGCTCGGCGGACGCGGCGGCCTCCGTTCTCGAGAAGCTGGCCGGATTTCATCGGCACGGGTTCGTTTCGATCGAGGATTACCGTCCGTCGCTGAAGGGATGGTCGGCGGAGCAGCTGTCCTTCAGTCGGAAGAAATTCGGGCGCTATTGGCGCAACGCCTGGCAGCTTTTCGAAGGCGTGATGCCCCGCTCGTTCGCAGGCAAGTTCGATGCCATGAATCGCAGCTATATCGACGTATGGCTGGAAATCGAGCGGGGTCCGCAATCGTTGCTTCATTTCGACCTGCGCCTCGACAATCTCGTTTTCGACGCCCGGAACGAACTGGCGGCCGTCATCGACTGGCAGTTGGCTCGAACCGGGAACGCGGCCTATGACGTTTCGCTGTTTCTCGTCGGAAACGCGGAGCCCGGGCTGAACGATGCCGATTGCGACAGGTTGCTCAGGCACTATTATACGGCGGCCGGGCTGCAGCGCACGTCTTATCGCTACGAGCATTTTTTCGCCGACTTCCGCAAATCGCTGCTGTGCCATTTCTATCGGGAACTCAATTATTTGGGCTCCGACGACTACGATTTGGAACTCAGAATCCGGTATGCGGATCAAATCTTCACGCGATACGCGGCTGCGTTGGAACGGCTGGATGCGGTCGAGTTTCTGGAAACAAGCGTTTAGGCCAATATCGATCGGCAGAATGGAGATGCACATGGCGAACAAGCTCGCGGAATTTAAACCTACCATCTTCAGCGGCTCCAAGTTGAACGGCGGCGACATCCGTTTGTCGCTTAGCGAAAATCCGTACCGATGCTCTCCGAAAGCCTTTGAAGCGCTTTATTCGGAAATCGCGAACGTTCATTGTTATCCGGATGCCGATTATTTGGAGCTCCGAACGGAAATCGCGAACCGATACCGTTTGGATCCGGAAGCGGTCTTTCTGGGGAATGGCACGGACGAGCTCATCTTTTTGACAGCCTTGCTGGCGAATCGCGAGCGGCCTAACGTCGTCACGACGGAAAAAACGTTCGGCGGCTATAAATATTCGGCGATATTGGCGAATAGGTCGCTCGTCGAATGCCCGATTGACGAACGTACGGTGCGAAGCCTATGCGAATCGGTTGACGAGCATACCGCGATGGTGTTTCTGTGCAACCCTCACAACCCGTCGGGCACGTTTATCCCTCCCGGCGACTTATGGCCCCTTGCCGAGGCTTGCGAGCGGTACGGCGCCCTGCTCGTCCTGGACGAAGCTTACATCGAATATACGGAAAAAGAACAGGCGAGCGCAGAAATCGTGAAAAGGCACGACAACGCGTTGATTTTGAGAACCTTTTCCAAAGCTTACGGTCTTGCCGGCCTCAGGTGCGGCTATGCTCTGTCGAACAACCGAAACCTGAAAGCGATTCAAAGCAGCCGCAACGCGCTGCCGTACAATCTCAACCGCCTCGCGTCGGCGGCGGCCCTGGCGGCTTTTCGGGACCGGGAGCATCTGAAGCACGTCGTCCGGCGGAACGACGAGATCAAGCAATGGTTCTGCACGGCGTTGGAGGAGCTCGGCATTCCCTATATTCCGAGTTCGGCCAACTTCGTCACGATCCGAATGGAAAACAGCGCCGACTTTGTCGAGCGGATGTACCGTCAATTCAAGATCGCGATTCGGGATCTTTCGGGCTTCGGGTATCGCAACCATATCCGCATATCGTTCGGAACCCGGGAACAAATGAATCGGGTCGCGGAAGCGTTCAAGATGCTGACGATGGGAGAGAGGGTCTAAATGAAGGTTCAACATCCGGAACACCTGCGGATCCAAGAGGATTCGATCCTTCGAAAAAACGCGGAATGGTACGCTTTATTCAAACCGATCGCGGAAGAGCTGGAGGACATTCCGTATGCGGTCATCAAAGGGGAGCCCCTGTCCGTAATGGCGTACGGCGAGCCGGGGTTTCGCGATTCGGGGGACATCGACCTGCTGGTGCCCCGGGAGCAGCTGAACCGGGTGACGGAAATTTTGCATAAATACCATTTTCGAAATCTGTTGTTCGACGAACGGGGCAATCCGAGGGAACTTACCCGCAGAGAGAAAATCATGTTTCTCCGCTCCCACCAAGTCGCGCCTTTTTACTATGTATACGACACCCGGCTGATGAATATCGACGTGAATGTCGACATTTATTGGGGAGAATACGACGGCAAGCGAATCGCTCTTTCGGAGGTTCTGTCGGATACGGTCCGGATGAACCTGCATGGAACGACGGTCAAAACGTTGTCCGAAATGCATGCGTTTATCGAGCTTTGCTTGCATCATTATAAGGAAATGAACTCGATTTACGGCTTCAAGCTGAAAAATCCGTTCGCGACCTATATGTTCCAGGACATTTACTGCTTTTACAAGCGGCATATGGAGACCCGAATCGACGAGCTGCTGGAATACAGCCGAACGTACGACCTCGACGGCATTCTGTACTATCTTTTCCATTACACGAATCGGGTTTTCCGGGACGAGGCGCTGGCCGAGCACGCCAAGCGGTTCGAGACGCCCCGAGCGGTTCGGGACCTTCGGATGTACGGCCTTGCCGAAAGCGAAAAGAGAGCCTGGAACATCGATTTCGAGACCCGATTGGATCATCCGGATTTATTCGGGCTGTTGGAGCCGGAGCTGACGGCGGCCGACATCGAGAAAATCAATCTGGTCACAGGCGTATTGTAGACGCTTGGAAGACAAGGTGCAGAAATGGGAGCGTCCTTGATCCGGAACTTTCCGCTCTACCGCATGATCGTCCGATATGCCTTCCACCAGCGCTTCGTTTATCGTTCCCAGGCATGGCTCATCATGCTGAACGGCTTCGCCGTCGCGATTTTGCAAGGAAGTCTCTGGACGGCGCTCATTCAAGCGGGAACGGTCGATATCACGCTTCGGGAGATGATGTCCTATGTGATCATTAACAGCGTCGTCGGCTACTTCACGTATTTCGAAGCGAGCTCGATTATCGGCAACCGGATCCGCGACGGCTCCATTATCGTCGACTTTACGATGCCGGTGGAATTCAAATGGAAGCTGTTTGCCGAAAGCATCGGCGAAAATCTGTTCGATATTTTGTTTTACGGAACGGTTACCATCTTGACGACGTTTCTCCTGTACGGAGCCGCAGCACCCGCATCCGCCCTGCATTTTCTGTTGTTCGTACCGTCCATCGTCATGGGCATTTTAATTTCCTACCATATTATCTATATTTTGAGCCTGTCGGCATTTTGGATCGTCAGTCCCTACTATATCGGCTTTTTGATTGCCGGCTTGACGAAGCTGTTCGGCGGGGGGGTGGTGCCGTTATGGTTTTATCCGGATTGGCTGGCCGTTCTGTGCGATTGGCTGCCATTTCGCTATATCACGTTCGAGCCGATCGAAATTTATTTAGGCTTGGACGCGAGCGAGGCCGTCAAGACGATGGCGATGCAGGTCGCATGGATGGCGATCTTGCTTGCGATCGAAAAGATCGTCTGGAAACGAGCCGCCGAAAAGGTATTCGTCCAAGGAGGTTAACGGTGCGGGATGGCATGGCTCTCGACGTTTAGAGCGTTTGTCGCGGTCAAGTACAAGCAGGAGTTCGAATACAGAAGCGCCTTCTTGCTGTCGTCTTTTTCGCAGATGCTTTCGTATGCCGTCGATTTTTTGCTGCTGTGGATTCTGGTCAGCAAATTTCAAACCCTTCTGGGCTGGAACCGGGACGAGATCGTTTTTTTGTATGCGTTGCAGCTGATGTCGTATGCCATCGCCGGATCGTTTTTTTTCGGCAGCTGCATGACGTTGAGCCATCGCATTCAATCCGGCGATTTCGACGGCTCGCTAACGCTGCCGGTTCACCCGTTGGCGTACGAAATCATGTCCAACTTCAGCGCGGTTTACCTTCGGCATTTCGCGTTGGCGTTCGTCGTTCTCGCCGTCAGCATCGCCAACCTGGATCTCGCGTTAACGCCGGCGAAGCTCCTGATGTTGATTCTGTGCATTTTGGGCGGGGCCCTCATCCAGGGAGGAAGCATGCTGTTCTTATCCGCGCCGAGCTTCCGGGTCGTTCGGGGCGAGCGGCTGATCAGCTTGTTTTTTTTCGAAATCATCAATTTTATCCGCTATCCGATCTCGATCTTTCCGGTCGTCTTGAAGGCGGCGCTGACCTTTATTCTCCCTTACGCCTTTATCAACTACTATCCGGCCCACTATCTGTTGGACAAGGAAGGGGAATGGGAGATGATCGCGGCGCTTCAATTCCTGACCCCGGTTGTCGGCTTCCTCGTCTTCGGATGCGGCGTGCGGTTCTGGAATCGGAATTTGAAAAAATACCAGAGTACGGGTTCTTAACGGGAGACGTCCATGGCCATTATCGAAGTCGAAAATCTGACAAAGCATTTCGAAATCAACAAAAGGCAGACCGGCTTCATTAACCACGTCAAATCGTTGTTCCGCCGGGAGCGCGTCATCAAGGAAGCGGTCAAAAACATCAGCTTCTCGATCGAGCCCGGGGAAATCGTCGGCTATATCGGAACGAACGGCGCCGGCAAGTCGACGACGATCAAAATGTTGTCCGGCGTGCTGACGCCTACGTCGGGAACGGTCAAGGTCGACGGCCTGATCCCCTACAAGCAGCGGCAGGAAAACGCCAGGCAGATCGGCGTCGTGTTCGGCCAGCGGTCGCGCGTCATTTGGGATTTGCCGATGTCGGACAGCTTCAAGCTTTATCAGAAGATGTACGGCATCGAAGAAACGCGATTCCGCCGCAACGTGGAGATGTATACCCGATTGCTGGACATGGAAGAGTTTATCGACCGGCCGGTCAGGCAATTGAGCCTGGGCGAAAAGATGAGGGCCAATATTGCGGCCGCGCTTCTTCACGATCCGAAGGTCGTGTATTTGGACGAGCCGACGATCGGCCTTGACGTCGTGGCCAAGAGCAAAATCCGGGACTACATCGCCGAAATCAACCGAAACGACGGCGTGACCGTCATGCTGACGACCCATGACATGTCGGATATCGAGAAAATATGCAGCCGGATCATTTTCATTCATCAAGGAGAGCTGTTTTTCGACGGCTCCGTCGCCAGATTCAAGGATACGTTCGGTTATACCTATACGATCGCCGTCGGCTGCGCCGAACCGTTACGGCTGGATTTCCCGGGGCTTCGGCTGGTATCCGCCCTCGACGGAGTCCAGACGATCGAAGGAGACAAGCGGATGCTGCCGGCCAGCGAAGCCGTCGCGTTATTGTCGGCCCAGGGGAAAACGATTACGTCGTTGCGTCTGGAAGAGGATACGATCGAAAGCATTTTGATGAACATTCTCGAAAAGTAGAGAGACGAGGGAGTGGAATCCGTTGATGTTCGTGAAAGAGGATATTATGGGCATGTTGACCGGCATTTTGGACGATTCGGTTGCCGGCGGACGACTGGATCCGGAAGACGACCTGATCTCGATGGGATTGGACTCCGTCAAAATCATCAATATGATCGTTCTGCTGGAAGAAAAATACGGGATCGAAATAAAAGACGAGGATTTATTGTTCGAGAATTTCGAGACCGTTCGTAAAATTACGGAGCTGCTGGAACGCTATCTTAATTAGAAAGGGCGGGAGAAAATGATGAAAGCGGCTTCGGTCGTCAGGACGACCAACTCGGACATTATGGCGAAGACGTTGGAGGAGCTGGGGATCGGAACCATTTTCGGGGTGTCCGGAGGGCGCATACTGCCTTTGTTCCAGGCGATCAACCGAAGAAACGGGCTAAGGCTGATCGCCGCCCGAAACGAGCAGGGAGCGGCCTATATGGCGGACGGATACGCCCGAATCACGCGAAACTGCGGGTGCTGCATCAGCACGTCGGGACCGGGGGCCAGCAATTTGCTGACCGGAATCGCGGGAGCGTACTACGATTCGATCCCGCTGATCGTCATTACCGGACAAGCGGCTTCGGACGAACTCGGGAAAGGCGGCATCCAGGAAGGCTCCGGCGTCAACCGGTCGCCGGATATTATGGGGATTTACCGGAACGTGTGCAAGACGAGCTATCGTCTGAAAAAAGGGGACGATGCGGAAAGCGCGATCCGGGAAGCGTACCGGATCGCGACCAGCGGCCGACCGGGGCCCGTTCATTTGGACGTTCCGACGGATTATTTTTTGCTCGAGTGCGAAGATTCCGGCAACGCCGGCATCGAAATGGACGTCCTGGACGAACCGATTTCGGACGTGCCCGTCGCAGGCGACGCCATCCGGAGGCTGATCGCCCTTCTTCAAGAGGCCAAGCGCCCGCTGCTGATGGCCGGGCAGGGGGTATACGCCGCCGGACCGACGGCGGTCGAACGGCTGCGGCAGGTGCAGGAAGCCTGCGGTATTCCGGTATGCACCAGCCTGGGGGGAAGGGGCATCGTAGACGAAACCCATCCGCTGTCGCTGGGCATGATCGGGTGCTACGGGCAGGATGTCGCGAATCAATATTTGCTCGAGCGGTCCGATCTGATCGTCGGCCTCGGCATTTCGCTGCAATATTTGACGACGCTGGGCTGGAACGAAGAAATCGCCAAAAAATTGATCCATGTCGATATCGACCGCAGGGAATTGGGGCGAAATTTGACGCCGCGGCTGTTCATTCACGGTTCTCTGACCGACGTGCTGCAGGCGATGCCGGAAGCCCGGAGCCGATTCGCTTTCGAGGATCCGACCGGGTTCATCCGGGAGCAAAAAAGCCTGCACGGCTATTATCCGACTTACCGGGTGCTGGAAAGCCGCAACGATCCGAACTACCTGCATCCGGCAAAGGCGTATTCGCTGCTGACGGAATATTTGGACAACGACGACGCGGTCATCCTGGACTCGGGCGAAAACGCCTACTGGGGAATGCTTTCGCTGAAGATCCGGCACCCGAACCGGTTGTTCCTGAACTACGGATGGGGCGCGATGGGCTACTCCCTCGGCGCGGCGGTCGGCATCGCGTCGGTGCTCAAAGGCAGCGGGAAAGCTTACTCGGTATGCGGCGACGGCGGGTTCATGATGAACCTGCAGGAGATCAGTTGCGCGGTGCAGTACGGCCTTCCGTGCGTCTGGATCGTGTTTAACAATAAAGGATACGGGACCCAGATGCATTGGCAGCGGGACATCTTCAATGAAGAATACGTCGGGACCGACATGCCCGATATCGACTTCGTGCAGCTGACGAACGCCATGAAGATCCCGGCCGCAAAAGCCGTTTCGGAGACGGAATTCGTCGAGGCGCTTCTCCGGGCAAAGCGAACCGACGGTCCTTATCTCGTCGAATTGCTTGTCGATCCGCAGGCGAAGCCGCCTCAATCGCTCGGATCGAAGCTGGTCAAATAGACGCGTTCCCGGGAGAAGGAGGGATCATGGATGCGGCACATTCATTGGGTTCAAATCGAGCCTACCAAGGCGTGCAACCTGAAATGCACGTACTGCGCCCGAACGCTCGTTTACGGCGACAGCGTCGACCATATGGACAAGCCGCTTATGGAGAGGATCGTGTTCGAGCTCGGGAAGCTGCCCGAGCTTCGGCAAGTTCTCATCCAGGGATTCGGAGAACCGTTCCTGTATCCGCATTTGCTGGACATGGTTTCGTTGTTGAAGAGCGGCATGCCGCATTTATCGGTGCAGCTCGTGACGAACGGGATGGTGATGAATCGGCGGGTCCCGAACCTATTGCCGATGACGGACGTGTTGTACGTTAGCGTGGACAGCCTGAAGCCGGAATATTGGAAAACCGTTCGCATCGGCGGGAGCCTGGACAGGATCGCGGAAAACATCCGGGCTTTCAAGGACATCAATCCGCGGCTGAACGTGGTTCTGAACGCCGTCGTTTCCGGACGGACGATCGAGGAATTGGAGCCGCTGTGCATGTTCGCGGCCCGATCGGGATGCAGCGGGATTCAGTTCATTCCGCTCTATCCGATGGAAGGGGTGGACGGGAACTTAACCGCCCGGCAGCGCGAGGGTTTAGGCCATGAGGTCAAGCTGCTGCGACTGAAATACGGACGGCTCGATATTTACGCTCCTTTCGATATCGCGCAGCAGCACCGGTGCCCTTGGGTAAACAACGGCTTGTACGTCCTGATGGACGGCAAGGTGACTCCCTGCTGCGTCATGTCGTCGGACGACGACATCGTCTACGGCGATTTAAGCGAGCAGCCGCTGGAGGAAATCCTGTCCTCGGAAGCCAGAGCCGCGTTCGGCAACGATTACAAAAAGCATCCGACATGCGAAGAGTGCATGTCGGTCTCGTTCTCGAAAATCTGGAACTACGAAAACCCGCTGCCGCTTATCCGAAAGGTCGATTGAAGCCCGGATCGGGGAGAGGGAAGGTGAAGCCATTGTCAGCCGGAAGATTGCCGGACGCCGCGCCGTCGGACTATATCCTGGTCGATGCTTGCTCCTACTGCTACGGTCCGGCTTCGACCGTTTCCACGATACTCGATGCGATTGGCGCGGAAAAGCGATCGTTCGACATCGTGTTTCTCGGAACGGGAAGCTCATTGGAATTTTTGCAAGGTCATCCGGCCATCGACCGTATCGTCGAGGTCAATACCGAGAGCTTCTCCGCGCTTGAACAAATCCAGGACGTCGTTTCGCGCGCCTCATTGGCGCTGGTCAACACGAACCCGGTCTTGGCGATTTTTGCAAAGCAGCGGCGGGTGCCGGTCGTATATGTGGATATTTTGCCCTGGATGCATCCCGAGATCGAATCCCAGATCGATTCGATCCGCGGTTTGTACGATAACGAAGCCCGCCTTGCGCAGATAAAGCGGCCGCAGGATTTGCTCGCCGGCGCGGACAAATTTTTGATGCAGGCTTATTTGACCGATTTCCCGGTCGACCCCTCGATCCGCAATCCGATTCGAATCGCCCCGCTGCTCGATCGGCATCTTCTGGAGAGACCGCGACCCGGCGCCGACCGGAGAAGAAGGCTGCTCATCAGCACCGGCGGATTGTTCAATCCGGACACGAGAGAGGAAGCGCTGGTCGAATACGCCCGCCAGATTGCCGAAATCGGCTGGGAGGCCGCCCGCGGCGCGGGGCTGGACGAGGTGTTGATCTGCGGCCCGGAAAAGCTGCAAACGATCATCCCTGCGCGCAAGGCCGGCCAAACGTCGTTAACGGCGGCCCGCTTCCCGCATTCCGCCTTCATGGAACAGTTGAAGAATAGCGACTATATTGCCATCGTCCCCGGCTTGACTTCGATCTATGAAACGTTCGGTCTCGGAATCCCGACGTTATTGCTGCCGCCGACCAACTACAGCCAGGTGCTGCAGACGAGAGCCGTTATCGATGCCGGGCTGGCGGACCGTCTGGCTGTAACGGAGGGATTCGAGGAAATCTGCCGCGAAACGGCGCGCCACGGGGAAATCGAGGGAACGGGGCGGCTTCTCCGCATGCTCGAAGAAGCCTTGCGGGGGAAATCCTTTCGGCAATCCGTACGGAACGGTTTTGAACGATTGGTGGGCACAAGCCGGGAGGACGCCGTTCTGTCCAAGCGGCAGTCTTTCATGCATGCGCTCGGAAACGACGGAGCGGAAACCGTCGCCAAGCATGTGCTCGGCCTGTTCGCGCCGGCCGCGAAAACATAACGGGTTGCCAAAGCGCTAATCCAGTGAAAGGGTTGAACGCAATGAAGACGGTCATCCCCGATTTGCTTGCCTATGAAACGGTGTTTCGCTTCGAGGGCGGCGTGATCGATCTGGTCGAGATCGAACCGTTGGCCCGCTATAAACCCGTCATTCACCACAAAACGGACGAGGTTTACGTATTGATCAAAGGCGAAATTTCCTATTATATCGACGGCGTCAGGCACGATTTCGAGAAGGGCGACGTCTTTAAAGTCCCGCGCGGCGTTCCGCACGGTTTTATCAATTTCAAGAAGGAGAGCGCGGCCATTCTGTCGATCCTCTTTCCCCGCTACGATCCCGAGGACGTCGTCGAATCGGACGCGGAAGACGTTCGCTTTCGCGAGGACCTGGAGAAACTGACGAACCGAAGCTAGATGGTGCAAAAAACGCCGCGGATCGCCTCCGGGCGCTTTACTGGCGGAAGAATCGGCAATATAATTAACTTATGTAAAAGTTATACAGGAATTCAAATCGCCGCGATTGGAGAAGTCGATCCATGCCAAAAGAAAGTCTGATCTACGGCATTCCTGCCGAGCAAGAAGCGTTGGCCGAACGATTCAAAAAACATAAAACCCTGTTCAACAGAGACGATCTGAACGGAATCAAAGCCATTTTCGACGATGTCGGAGCGAACGGCGACCGCGCGGTGTTCGAGATGACCCGGAAGTTCGACGAAGTGGCGATCGACCGGATCGTTCTTTCGGAGGCATTCGTCCGGCAGAGCGTCGAATCGCTTTCGCCGTCGCTCCGTTCCGCGATCGACCACGCCATTCGCAACGTTCGGGAGGCGAACTTGGCCCTTCTGCCCGAATCCTGGGAGAAGGAAATTCGGCCCGGCACGGTGATCGGCGAGAACGTCCGGCCGCTGCAATCGGTCGGAATCTGGATTCCCGCCCGAAAAGGTCCGCTGGTCTCCACCGCGATCATGCTGGTCGTCGCCGCCAAAGCGGCGGGGGTCCCGAACATTGTCGTCGGCATGCCGCCGCTTAAGGACGGCAACGGCGATCCCGGCACGGTGGCGGCCGCGAAGCTGGCCGGGGCGGACTCGTTCGTCATCGGGAACGGCGTGTCGATCATCGCGGGATTCGCTCAAGGAACCGAATCCATACCGGAGGTCGACGGCATCTTCGGTCCCGGACCCGGCGGGATCGCGGCCGCGATGAGCGTGGCCATGACCTACGGCAAAAAAAGCGTGCTCGGCATCGGCCCGACGGAATGCATGATCCTGGCCGACGAAACCGCCGATCCGCTGAAGGTCGCTTACGATCTGATCAACGAAGGGGAGCACGGCCCCGATTCGTCGTCCATTCTCGTGACGAACTCTTCGTCCCTTGCGCAGAAGGTCGAAGCGCTGCTTGGGTCATGCATCGACGAGTTCGAAGAGAAGCGCAAGGAATTTCTGCGCCGCGTCTTCGGCCCCGAAGGCAAGGGAGCGATCGTGGTCGCGCCGGATATGCGGCAGGCATGCGAATTCGTGGACTGGTTCGCGCCGGAACATTTGATGATCGTCTGCGACAAGGATGCGGAACGGGAGCTTGTCGGCCGAATCCGCAATGCGGGAGAAATTCTGATCGGCGACAACACGCCTTTCTCCGCGGCGAATTACGGAATCGGCATAACGGCGGTGCTGCCGACCAACCACTACGCGCGGATTTTCTCCGGAATCACCGCGAAGGATATGATCAAATATTCGACGATCGGGAAATTGAGCCACGACGCCTTGAGGGAAATTTATCCGATCATCAAGGAGCTGGGGACTTACGAACAGTTGCCCGCCCATGTGAAAGCGGCGGAGATTCGCTTGACGAAAGCCCCTTCGTCGTGAATACCAGTCCGGCTTCGGTATCAATTGAAGGATTGTCCTAAACGCAGGCGATACGCTCCCCTGACGCCAGACAGGTGAAACCTGTTGCGGTATGGGGAGCCTATTTTTGTAAAAAGCGAAACATACGTTATAGGAGTCGTTTGATCTGTTCGACCGCCAAGCTCCAAATCCGTTCCTCTTCCGATCGAATTTGCCTCACGATTCCTGCCATGCGGTCAATCGCTTTTTTGTCTCCGTTGAACTCATATTTCAAGCCAAGATTTCGGACGATGAGGGCTTGCTTTTCGATGGATCGGAAAGCTTCGATCGTTTCGGCTTCGATCGCCGCTCCAAAGACGTCCTTCAGGCGGCCGAGTCGGATGACCATGCTTTTCTTGTGCTCGTAAAAGGTATGAAAAACGCGAATATCCATATCCTCTTTCCCGGTTATTTTCGACAGGTAATCCAAAATGCAAGAATACGTACCGATCCCGAAGATATCCTCGCTCGAATCCGGGTACAAGCGGTAGCGAAGAGAGGTGTTGCGGGAAAATAAATAATCTTCCATCAGCTCTGCAATCGTTTTCAAATTCGGGGTGAACTCCCCATCCAAGCGTAGCTTCCATAAATGCAACCCGTTCGTCCATTTCCCCAACGCCCCTTCCGAAACGCCGATGTGAAGAGCCCGTTCGAACTCGGAAAAACCGACTTCCGTAAAGGCGAGTCTTCGATTTTCATTATAGCCGGCAACGTAAAAGACTTTCCGTTCGCGGTCGAATCCGTATATCAAAATGTCATGGTTATGGTGAAATTTCCGATAGGCCGCCCTATGAGGGATATAATATTCGTCTACGAAGGTCATGACGTAGCGACTGTCGGACAACTGATCCAGAAGGAACGGGATTGGAGCGACGTACCTTAGAATCAGTGTTTTCGGAAGGTATAAGTCTTCTAAGAACGGAGTGTTATACCCGTTTTCGCCGAACTTATAAAGGTGTAATTTAAACGGACGCTCATTCGGCCTGATTCGAAGTTGCAAATAGTTGCAGCAAAACCATCCCCAAAAAGAAGGGTGCATGGAGCTGATCATAAGGGAATAGGCCTGGTATTGGTACCCGATGATCGGCGATTCGCCCAGCGGCAGTTTATTTTGCAGACGACACCACTCCTTATGAATGGGAATAAAGGGTATAAATATAATAATTATCCATAATTATATCATAGACTTAATAGCGCAGCCAATTCGTTTTTGACAGCCGAAGATGATGCGTTGGAAACGGGACAAGTTTCTCCGTCCGCGTCATTCCCCTCTGTCGCCGTGCGCCGCCGTCTTGCCCGATCTCCTCCGGTATTCCCGCGGGGTCATTCCCGTCCTTTGCTTGAACAACCGGTTGAAGAACTTCAAATCCTGATAGCCGACGGCCGCCGCGATCGCGCCGATTTTGTCCGCGGTTTCGCCCAGCAGCCGGCAGCTTTCCTTGATTCGCGCCTCCTGAACATACGCGCCGAGCGACATGCCGGACGCCGACTTGACGAGCCTTTGCAGCTGCCGGACGCTGACGCCCAGCTCGGCCGCGATGTCCCCGGCCCGGAACGTCCGGGCGCAGTCGCGGTCGATGCGGCCGAGCAGCTCGCGAATCCCGCCCTCCTCGCGGGAGGCGGCGCTCGAGGCGCCCGAACGGCTGCGCCGGTAAACGAACACGAGCAGCTCGATCAGCCCCGCGTACAGGCGGGCGGAGTAGCCTTCCGCCCGCTGCTTCGATTCCACGAAAAGCCGCTGCAGCGTTCGTTCGGCTTCCCCGGCCGCGTCGCGAAGCGCGATCCACCGCTTTTTCTCCTCCAACTCCCCGAAAAAAGTCCGCATGCCGCGCTCGAGCGGAAACAGGCGAAAGACGTCTTCCATAACGGAGCTCGCGAATACGCAATTGTAAACGAAAAGACGTTTGTCGGACGCAGCGGACCGCGGGCGAAACACGTGGGAAACCCCGACCGGAATATAGAAAAGGTCGCCCCTCGCCACCTTGAAATGGGTGCCGTCGATATAGTGCTCGCCTTCTCCTTCCGCGACGATGCAAATTTCGATAAAGTCGTGGGTATGCTCCTGAAGCTGAAACGATTCGGTCGCGCGGTTGGCGTGTATGGGAAGCTCGGGCGCGAAAAACAGCGACCCGGGCGTGACGTGGATCGGGCGATGAACGGTCATGGCAGGGGCGGCCTCCTGTGCTCTTTTTCCAAAATGGTAGACGAAATTCGCTCTTCCGGCAATATTTTTGTCCGATTGAACCCTATTATATGTCCGAAGCGACCTGAAAAGCTGCCGAATTCCCGGAGTAGAATAGGGGATGGATTCTACAGTTTCGAGGAGGGAGAAACGGACGAGATGAAACGGGAAGAACGAAAGTGGCAGGCGGAATGGATTTGGGGCGGGGAAGAGGAATGCCCGCGCAACGAATGGCGCTGCTTCAGGCGCTCGTTCGAGCTGCCCGATGCCGCGGCGAGCGCCGCCGAAATCGCCATCACGGCGGACGCGCGTTACGTGCTGTTCGTCAACGGGACGCAGTGCGGAAGAGGGCCGGTCCGTTCGTGGCCGGCGGAACAGAGCTACAATACCCATCCGGTCGGGCACCTGCTTCGGAAGGGAACAAATACGATCGCCGTTCTCGTCATGAGCTACGGCTTGTCGACGTTTCAATATATTTTGGGAAAAGGAGGGCTGCTTGCGCAGCTTGACGTTTCGTTCGCAGACGGCCGCCGCGCCGTCATCGGCACGGACGCTTCCTGGGAGACGGCGGCGCATGCCGGCTACGACCGGCGAACGCCGCGCATGTCGTGCCAGCTCGGCTTTTCCGAGAGCGTCGACGCGCGCCTGTGGGACGGCGATTGGACGGTCGGAGAGAAGGATTCCGCGCGGTGGGAACGCGCGAGAGCGATCGGCAAGCCCGGCTGCGAGCCGTGGCCGAAACTCGTGCCCAGCGATATTCCCCCGCTGACCGAGGAGCCGCTATGGCCGATTCGGGTCGAATCGCTCAAGCGCGTGCAGCCGGTCGCCTGGACCACCTGCCTGGACATCCGGAACGCCATGCTTCCGGACAGCGTCCTGCACGCGAACCACGTCTCGTTCGTCGGCTACGTCGCCTTCGTCGTCCGCGCGAGCGAAGCGGCGGATGCGACGTTCGGCTTCTTGAGCGGGTTCAACGCGTTCAAGGGCATCGGCGTGAACGGACGGCGCTTCAAGGCAAGCGAGATGGAGGGGCAGCGCCCCGAGCGCTATGCGCGCGTCCGCCTGCGCGAAGGGGATAACTTCGTGTGGATCGAGACCGCGGGGACGGACCACGGGACGGGGCTGCATTTCGGCATCGATTGCGAGGCTCCGTTCGAGCTGGTGTCGCCGCTTGCGGACGAAGGGACGGAGTCGCCCTTCGCGCTGATCGGCCCGTTCGCGGCGAAAACGACGATCGACCACCTGGAGCAGCCTTCGCCGCTGGACGATTACGCGGGCTTCGGCGGGGAGAAGGAGCTCGACGCCGGGGCGTTCGAGCGTTTCGAAACGTACGAACGGTTTCGCGAAGCCGCTTCGGCCGCCGATTTGCAAGGCTTTGCGGAATGGGTCCGCCCGTTCCCTCCCGAACTCGTCGCCAGCGATTCGGTGTTCGGGAAAAGCATCTGGAAGCGAAGCGAGACAAGCCATCCCGTTGCGATGGAGCTGCAGGCCGCCTGCATGGCCGGGCGAGTGCCTGCGATCGTGCCCATATACCCGGACGGAGATACCGAGTTCGTTCTCGATTTCGGCAAGGAGTGGTCCGGGTATATCCGACGGGGGAAGGACTTCGCGGAAGCGTCCAAGGCGCTGGCTAAGGCGATCAACGAGCATTTGTGGAGCGAAGAGCAGCAGGCGTATATCGATTGCATCCATGCGGACGGGCGGCGCTCCGGGATTTTCAGCCTTCAGACGCAGGTCATCGTTTATTTGAACGGCGTCGCCGAAGGCGACCGCAAAGAACGGCTGGCCGGATATTTGGCGCAGCCTCCGGAACAGTTCGTGCAAATCGGCAGCCCGTTCATGGCCTTCTTCTACTACGAGGCGCTGGCCGCTCTCGGCCGCTACGACATTATGCTCGACGACATGCGCAAGCAGTTCGGCCAAATGATCGAATACGAGGCGACGACGTGCTGGGAGATGTATCCGGACTTCCCCGAAAACCGCCCGAACCCGAACATGCTGACCCGCAGTCATTGCCATGCCTGGTCGGCGGCGCCGGGTTACTTCCTGGGCGCTTGCGTGCTCGGGGTCCGCAAGGAAGCCGACGGCTGGAGCCGCGTTCGCGTCTCGCCCCAGCCGGGCGACTTGAAATGGGCGCGCGGGGCGGTGCCGCTGCCGGCCGGCGGGCGCATCGACGTGTCCTGGCGCATGAGGGACGAAGGGGGAGGACGCGTGTTCGAGCTTGACGTGCGCGCGCCGGAAGGAGTCGAGGTGGAGCTCTCGGCCCCTGACGGCTGCGAATCCCGGATGCGGCTGTTAAGGGGGTAAGTCCGTGCTTCGGTTTCTGTACGAGCTGACGATTTTCAAAAAATTGGCCCTGACCTTCCTGCTGGTTCTGACTCCGCTCTACGTGCTGAGCCTGCTGATGAACGAGTCCGGTTCCGAAACGCTCAAAACGGAAATTTCGAAGTCCGAGACGGACTATTACAACCGGATCCGAAACTATCTGAAGGCGGCACGGAAACGCTTGATTGGGCGTACGACCGGGTATTCGGAGTCGAAGGCTCGTTCTCCGTCACCAATCATTACGTCGAAGTAGACCTGATCGTCCGCAACGGTTTTTACGGCGCGCCGACGCCGACGATGGCGTCCAAAAAAGCGACGCTCGACAAAATCGAGGAAGAATCGTTCACGCGCAACATCATGGGCTAGCCGATCGATCTGTTCGACAAATTCGTCGCCGACTGGAAGAAGCTCGGCGGCGACCGGATGACGGCCGAAGTGAACGAATGGGCCAAGTCGAAATGACGCTGATGTTCGGCATCGCAATCGCCTTCCACTTCATTCCGGCGAAAGGAATTTTCGGCTCCGAGTGGATCGGGCTCGACAACTTCCGGTTTGTATGCCGTATGCGCATCCACGAGCCCGATCCGGTAGACGAGCGTATCGATAATGTCGCCGCTCTCGTAAATTTGTGGACTGTACAGGTTGAACACCTGGTCGAATCCCGCGTTGAGCACGTTGCCCAGGCTTAGCGTTGCCATCAGGACGATGATCGGCATCATGCCCGGCAGCGTAATGTGCAGCGTCTGCTTCCACCGGCTCGCGCCGTCGACAATGGCGGCTTCGTACAGCGCCGGGTTGATCGCCGTCAGCTCCGCCAGAAACACGATCGTGCTGAAGCCGAATTCCTTCCAGACGTCGGACACGACGAGCACGAACGGTAACACGCCGTTATCGCCGAGGAAGTAGACCGGCTGGAAGCCGAGCGTATGGATGCCCCTCTTGACGAACTCCTTGCGTACCTCGTTTAACATCAACGAGACGACGATCGGAACGGCGAGGCCGGCGACGATTTTCATGAGCGCGGCGAGGGCGGTCGGGCTGTCGTGATGGGCAGCGTGAAAGGGTAATCATCGGACACCGGACCGTTCCGAACGATATTTTCGCTAGTCTCGCTAGTCTCACTCCTAACCTTGTCGTCGTTTTGCGGCGCAAGGTTTTTTTGGCCTATCCCGGGATGTTTAAGTTCTTTACCTTACTAAAGAAGTTTGGCGGAAGCTCAGGGTGCGGTGGAAGGGGACCGCTCAAGCGTTAGGGAGGCTTATGTTGGATTTTGTCCAATCAAGGAAGCGGAAAACGGGGAAATCGTTGCCTAGAGTGGATTTTATCCAACCAGGAACTTGGAATTTGGTCGAAAACGCCGAAAAGGTCTCCTCAGATTGGACAAAATCCAACGAAGCCAAAAAGTTTCATGTAAAAGCTGGTTTTGGTTGGATAAAATCCAATCAAGATTGCCGACCCCTGCGTCATCCCGCTGAATCCTGCGCGCAATCCAGCATATCCCCCGCTCAGCCGGATGCAGCTGTGTAAAAATGACACATCTCATCCCCTCCGCACGCAAGCTGCCGACCCAGTTGAACCGTGGTGACTCATTTCGACACGCCATACGCATACATCCATACGCAATTGAGTAAAAATGACTCATCTTGCCGCCTCCGCACGCACGCTAACGATCCAGTTGAGTCGCGGTGACTCATTTCGACGGGCCATACGCAAACAGCGGGATGCAATCGAGAAAACTCGGGAGAGCCGTCTTACCGTGGACGCCATCGGGCGTTTTTCTTTAGGGTCATCCTGGATTACTTTCCGAATATGCAGTCGCTATGCCTTGAAAGTACGGCTGTTTTTTAACGGCATATGGATTTATTTAACTGGCGATACTGAAAAGGGAGGAGGGGATTCAAGATGAGCAAAAAAAAAAGATCCCGCTCCCCCTCGGGGAGACTTGCCGGATGCGCTGCCTGTTTTTCTGGATCGGATGCGCCGTCGTTTCGGACAAAGCCCGGACATCGTTTATCGGGAAATCGCGCTCGGCCGCTTTCCCGCCACCATCGCGTACGTGGAAGGACTGGGAGACCCGCGTTTTCTGATCGAAGCCTTCCATCGGGACATGGCCCTGTTCGCGGAACTCGGGGACGAGCCGCCGGAGAAGCTGCTTAGGCTGCTCAAGGCGCGCACCATTACGCTCGGAAAAGTTGGCGAAACGAACGCCTTCTCCGAAGTCGAAACTCAAATGCTTGCCGGAAATACGGTCGTTTTCGTCGACGGGTCGGCAACCGCGCTGTTCGTCGGCACGGAAAACCTGAAGCAGCGGGGCGTCGAGGAGGCAAGCTCGCAGTCCGTCGTAAGAGGACCGAGGGAAGGGTTTACCGAATCGCTTCGGGAAAATACGGCTTTGATCCGGCGCAGAATTCAGAATCCGAGTTTGCGGATCGAGCAAAGAAAGCTGGGCACGCAAACCCGGACCGAAGTAGCGGTCATGTACGTCGAAGGAAAAGCCGACCCGGAAGTGCTGAACGAGCTGAGAAGGCGGCTCGACCGAATCGATCTGGAAAACGTGCTGGAGAGCAATTATATCGAGGAAATGATTCAGGACCGCCGCTACAGTCCGTTCCCGACCGTATTCAACTCGGAGCGTCCGGATGTCATCGCTTCGGCCCTGCTGGAAGGACGGATCGCCATTCTGGTCGAGGGCACTCCGTTCGTGCTTGTCGTTCCGGCGTTGTTCGTGCAGTTTTTTCAATCCAGCGAAGATTATTACCAGCGCGGCGACTTCGCCAGCCTGGTTCGCCTGCTGCGTTATTTTTGCTTCATTATCGCGCTGCTGACTCCTTCGTTCTATATAGCGATTTCCACGTTCCATCAGGAAATGATTCCGACCGACCTGCTCGTAAGCCTGATCGGCCAGCGGGAAGGCGTTCCGTTTCCGGCTTTTATCGAGGCGCTCCTTATGGAAGTCACGTTCGAAATCTTGCGGGAAGCCGGAATCCGGCTGCCGAAATCGATCGGCCAGTCCGTTTCGATCGTCGGAACGCTCGTCATCGGCCAAGCTGCCGTCGAGGCGGGGCTCGTGTCGGCCGCCATGGTCATCGTCGTGTCCATTACGGCGATCGCCAATTTCGCGCTGCCTGCCTTCAACGTCGGGATTTCCGCGCGCATGCTGCGCTTCGTATTGATGGGGATCGCCGCCTCCTTCGGCTTGTACGGGATCATTATCGCGCTGATCATGCTCGGCCTGCACCTGTGCAGCCTTCAATCGATGGGCATTCCTTACATGACCTCGTTCGCCCCTTACCGGCGAAAGAGCCAAAAAGACGCCCTTCTCAGACTGTCGCGCCGCGGGGCGGCGCGAAAAAAAATACTCGGGTGATCTCGTTCTTCGGCGCCCGAACGGATAGGATCTGTTGCCGATGTACGCTCGCCTAACGCTTGCCCTGTTCCTGATTGTTAGCCTCGCGGCGCTTCCCGGCTGCTGGAGCCGCAAAGAACTGAATGAGCTTGCCGTCGTCATGGCCCTCGGGATCGACCTTCACGAAGAAGGGTACGCCGTGTCCGCGCAGGTCATGAATCCGAGCGAAACCGGAACCCAAAAGGGAAATCCGTTGGGAAGCTCGCCCATCGTCACCTACAGATCGGTAGGGAAGACGATTCCGGATGCCCTTCAGCGGATGCTGAGCATGGCGCCGCGCATGCTGTACCTGTCGCATATCCGTGTTTTGGTGTTCGGGGAAAAGCTCGCCCGCCGCGGGGTGAGCGACGCGCTCGATTTCATCTCCCGGAGCCATCAGCTGCGCACCGATTTTTTCATGCTGGTCGCCAAAAACGCCGAGGCATCGGACATCCTGGAAGTCGTTACGCCCTTCGAGCACGTTCCGGCAGGTTCCTTGTATACGTCCATTCTTATCTCTCACCGAAAATGGGCCGCGACCGGCAAGGTGACGTTGCAGCAGTTTGTGACGGAGCTCGAAAGGGGGGGCTCCAACCCCGTTTTGTCCGGGGTGCGGTTGCGCGGAAGCCTGGCTGACGGCGAGTCCGTGGACGATTTAAAAGAAGTAACGCCGAAAACGTTGATCGAGCATGCCGGATTGGCCGTCTTCAAGCGAGACCGGCTTGTCGGCTGGCTGGGCGAGCCTGCCAGCAAGGCGGTCAATTACCTGTTGAATGACGTCGAGTCCACGGCGGGATTCGTGGCTTGTCCGGAAGGGGGCGTCGTCGGTTACGCCGTGAGCCGCGCGAAAAGCAAGATCGATGTCGCGACCGGCAAGGACGGAAAGCCCGAATTTACCGTTAAGCTAAAAGTCGAAGGAGATCTCAACGCCGTGCAATGCACGATCGATCTTCATCAGCCTTCCAGCGTCGAGGAAATCGAAAAGCGGCTTGAGCTTAAATTATCCGGCAATGTCGAGCATTATATCGAAGAAGCGCAAAAAAGGTACGGTTCCGATATTTTCGGCTTCGGGGAGGCGCTTCACCGTCAAAATCCGAAAGCGTGGAAGCAGTATCGCGACGATTGGGACGAGCGCTTCAAATCGGTCAAGATCGGCGTAAGCGCCGACGTGAAAGTCCGGCGGACCGGCTCGATCGTCCAGCCGCTGAAACGGGAGATGAACAAACGGTGATCTGGAGCCTGATCCTGGTTCTGTTTTTGCTTGCGACTCCCGCATTGGAGTTGACCCGGTCAAGGAAAACCCGGTCGAAGCGGGATAGCGCGGTTTTCTTTGCCGTATGGGGATTGGCGCTGGCGTCGGTGTTCGCGGACTGGGCCGAATGGCCGGGATTAAGGCCCCTGGATTGGGTCCGCGCCGTTATGCAGCCGGTAAACGGCCTGATTTCATAAAGCACGGGAGCTGACGGGATGAACAAACATATGGAGATGACGGCAAGACAATTTTTTGTTTTAACGTTCGGCTTGACCATCGGCACATCCATTCTCGTGACGCCGGCCGGTTTGGCCCAGGGAGCGAGGGAGGATGCCTGGATCGCTTCTTTATGCAGCCTGGCGACCAATATCGTCATGGTTGCGCTGTATATCGCGCTCGCCCGGCTATATCCGGGAAAAACGATGTTCGAAATCAACGAAGCGGCGCTGGGCAAATGGCCGGGCAAAGCGTTGACGCTGCTGTATTTGTTCTATTTTCTCATTCTTACCGGCACGCTGCTCGGCAATCTGGGCTTTTTTCTGTCCACCGAAATGATGCCGGAAACGCCGATTGAGGCGATTCAGCTCCTGTTTTTGATTGCGGCCGTTATGTGCGCCCGCCTGGGAACGCTCATTTTGGCCCGGGTCGGCGAGCTGATGTTTCCGTGCATCGTCTTTTTCTTTCTCGTGCTCGTCGTGACGCTCGTTCCGCAAATCGAGTGGAATTATATCAAGCCGGTCATGGAGGACGGCTGGAAACCGGTCGTTAATGCCGGATTTCGCTCCGCGATGTTTCAGGAGCTGGTCGTGCTGCTGATGTTTTTTCCGCTGACCGGGGAGAAGAAGGGCGGGGAGAAAGCATACTTGGGAGGAGCGCTTTCCGGCGGGCTCGCTCTCGGAATCATCGTGCTGCTTTGCGTGCTTGTCCTCGGCATCGAGCAGACGGAAAACAGCGCCTTTCCGGCCTATGCGCTGGCCAAGGCGATCAATTTAGGTAATTTTTTCCAGAGGGTCGAAGGCATTTTGATTACCATTTGGATTTTGACGTTTTTCATTAAAATATCGCTGCTCTTTTTGTCCATCCTGAACGGATTGCGGACCCTGTTCGGCATGAAAGACCACAGCGTCCTGATCTACCCCTTGGCCGTCCTGTTTATCGTCGTCGCCTGGAATACTTATCTCAATACCGTTTATGTCGGGGAAATTATTCAAAAGGTATGGGCCGGATACTCGCTGTTTTATTTGCTGCTGTTTCCGTTCGTTCTGTATTTGGTCGGCCTCGTCCGGACGAAGCTTTCGAAGTCGGGAAGATCGTAAATTTGAACAAATATCCCGCAACAATTTAGTCGCGATTACAATAAACCTCACACAAAACTTTCAATCGCGCGCAAGAACGGATAAGATAGGATCATAATCACATTCGATGTCTTGTTTCATTACATCAATTCGCCTCCTGCGGTCTGCGATGAAAGGTATGATCTATATGAGTTTGGAAGCTTTGAACGAACGAGTCAAAAGCGATCTTTCCTATTTGGCTTTCGGAGGGGCGAACTGGGTCCATCCGCGTCGTCATTCCGACGGCCGCGTATATGACGTCGTGATCGTCGGCGGGGGACAAAGCGGCCTCGGCATCGCGTTCGGCCTGCTGCGCGAACGGGTTTCGAACATTCTCGTCATCGACGAAAACCCCGAAGGAACCGAAGGGCCGTGGGAAACGTACGCTCGGATGGTAACGCTTCGCACCCCGAAGCATTTGACCTCCATCGACCTCGGCATCCCGTCCTTGACGTTCCGCTCCTGGTGGGAAGCGCAGTTCGGCCCGGAGGGCTGGGAAGCGCTGGACAAAATTCCGCGCGGAGACTGGATGAATTATTTGCGCTGGTATCGGAAGGTGCTCGGACTGCCGGTTCTCAACGAAACCAAGCTGAACCTGATCGAACCCGTCGGAGAAGGGCTTCACCGCCTGCATGTCGAAGGCGCGGGCGCGCCGTCGGCATCGCTGCTTGCGCGCAAAGTCGTGCTGGCGACCGGCATCCAGGGCGGGGGGAATGGCACGTGCCGTCTATGATTGCCGACCGTTTGCCGTCCCGCCTGTATGCCCATACCTCCAAAGCGATCGATTTCGCCGCGCTGAAAGGGAAAAAGATCGCCGTTCTCGGCGGCGGGGCATCGGCCTTCGACAATGCCAACTTCGCGCTGGCGGAAGGCGTGGGAGAGGCGCACGTTTTCGTTCGGCGCCAGGAGCTGCCGCGCATCAATCCGATCCGCCAAATGGAAGGCTCGGGCATGATCGAACGATTCCCGACGCTGTCGGATGCCGAAAAATATGCGGTTATTTCCCATTTTTTCAAGCATAATCAGCCGCCGACCAACGATACGTTCAACCGTGCGGCTTCCTGGCCGGGCTTCCGCCTTCACCTGGGCGCGCCTTGGCTGAATGTGGAAGAAGCGGGCGAGCAGGCCGTCGTCACGACGCCTCAAGGCAAGTTCGCGTTCGATTTTCTGATTATCAGCACCGGCTTGATGACCGATCCTGCGCTGCGTCCGGAACTCCGGCTGGTCGAAAGCCATATCGCGCGTTGGGGCGATCGTTACAAGGCTCCGGCGGAAACGGCCAATCCGTTGCTGGACGCCCATCCGTACCTCAGTCCGGGCTTTGCGTTTTTAAGCCGCGGCGAGGAAGGAAAGCCGCTGCTGCACGGCCTGTTCTCGTTCACGTATTCGGCGCTCGTCAGCTGCGGGGTATCCGCTTCGGCGCTTTCCGGCATGAGATACGCGATACCGAAAATCGTATCCGCGATCGCGGACCAGCTTTTCCTGGACGACCGAGACGCGATTTTAAGCCATTATTTCGCTTATAACGAACATGAGTTTGTCGGCGAATGGCCGCTACCGGAGCAGGCTTGACCGAATGCGCGCAAACGGAAATCGCGGATCGAGCTTTCGGAACACGGGAGAGGAGCCGGGGCTTCTATAACCCGAATTTCGGTACGGCTATTTCGCGAAGCGAAATCGAACGCGAATCGGAAGCTCCGGGAATAAGCTCCTCCTTTTCCGGGGAAACTCCCGACAAGCAAGATGGATGATGCTTGAAGCAGGAGGAGCGAAAATGGCCAGAAGAGGGTCCAGACGGCATGTCGTACCGGGAGCCGAGCAAGGGCTGCGGGAATTCAAGGCCGAAGTGATGAAGCGGGAAGGATACCGGGTCGATCCGAACCGTCCCGACGACGTCAAGTACGAAGTCGCCGATTCGCTGGGCGTTCCGCTGGAACCCGGCGGAAACGGGGAGCTGTCGACCGAATCGGTCGGCAACGTCGGCGGAAGAATCGGCGGCCCGATGGTGCGCGAGCTGATTCGGCTGGCCCAGGAGCAGCTCGCGAAGCGGTCGAAGGAGTAAGGGAAAGAGCATGGCGCGCAGCCGGGACAAGCGTCCGGGGAAGGCGCCATGCTTTTTTTAAATAGGGACGGGAAGTTAAACTTCACCGTGCGAAAGCGCTCTGGCAGCTTGCGTGGCATGAGAACGCCGCTCGCGTTATCCAATCTGAAGCCGGTTCGGCTCTTCGCGGGTCCAGTTGAGTCGTGATGACTCACCTCACCCCGCCATCCGCATGCAGCGTACGCAGTAGAGTAAAAATGACTCCTTTCATCGCCTCCGAGCGCACGCAAACGGTCCTGAGTCGTGTGCCGGTCGTCTTGTTGGCCAAGTAGCGCACCGGGTGCGCTACTTTCGCATCGCTGCTGCCAAACTCCCTCCATGTAACGCACTGGGTGCGCTACATTCGCCATGCCAGCGTGAAATGGCCTCCATGTAGCGCATTGGATGCGCTACATTCGCCATGCCAGCGCCAAATGGCCCCCATGTAGCGCACTGGGTGCGCTATATTCGTACCGCTGCTGTCAAACTCCCTCCATGTAACGCACCGGGTGCGCTACATTCGCCATGCCAGCGCCAAATGGCCCCCATGTAGCGCACTGGGTGCGCTATATTCGTACCGCTGCTGTCAAACTCCCTCCATGTAACGCACCGGGTGCGCTACATTCGCCATGCCAGCGCCAAATGGCCCCCATGTAGCGCACCGGGTGCGCTACTTTCGCATCGCTGCTGCCAAACTCCCTCCATGTAGCGCACTGGGTGCGCTAAATTCGCCATGCCAGCGCGAAATGGCCTCCATGTAGCGCATTGGATGCGCTACAATCGCCTTGTCTGCGCCAAACTCCCTCCATGTAGCGCACCCGGTACGCTACATTCGCATGGGCAGTGCCAGGCCAGCGTTAGCACCGGTCAGGGTTCGGCCGGTTTTTCTTCTTTTTCGGCAGATGCGCAGAGTTGTCGGCCAGCTTGTCCCCGAATTGATCCAGCCGGGAAGGGGAGGACGCCGGTCCGTCGTTATCCGGCTTGTTGTTGCGTCCCGTCATCGTCGTCACCTCGCTTTCGGTAAAAATGTCCGTCTCGGAGAGTTTTTCCAAAAAGCGTTCCATCATACCCGCACCCGCATTCGACCTTCAGGAGTAGGGGACGGCGGCAACCGCAAATGCTCCGGAAAGCAAGGACGAGCTGCGGCGAGAGTGCCCGGGCGGCCGGAGTTTCATCCTGATCCGCGGGATTAAAGCGACCGGCGCTTGAGCCCTTGCTCTGACGTTTCGACATCAATCGGTTTCGAACTCCCGGTTTTTTCTTGAGGATATACGCCGGGCCGTCCCGGAAGCCGAGTACGGCGGCTCCCGGGACGGCCCTTTGCTTACTCCCGATCTCGATAATGCTCGTCCACCGCATCGTAAAGCTTCGCCTGCTTCAAATAGCGCTTCGGCGCCAGAAAAGTGACGGTAATGACGCCGGGGTGGCGGCCGATTTCGATCGAGCCGGTAATCGTGGCCCGGTTCATGATTTCCGGAACCGTGACGTCGAACAGCTTGGCCGCGCGGGCGAGTCCGTTGTCGGTCGCTTCGTTCAACGATTTGCCCGTTCCGACGACGGACAGCGGGAGCGAGGTTTCCGTCTTCTTCAGCTTCCATTCCTTCGCGAGCGCTTCTGCCGCGAGCCGTTCCGCCGCGGTAAGGGGCTTCGCCGTATAGGGCAAATCCTCTACGTTCGGCAGCAAAATCGGTCCTTCCAGGTTCACGCCCTTCAGCACGCGAACCTGCAAATGGACGATTCCCGCGACGTCGGCCGTATGCCCGGCAATTTCGCCGTCGCCTTGCATCGCGTGCATATCGCCTAGGTAAACGCCGCCGCCGGGAACTTTGACCGGGCAAATGACGGTCGCGCCGGCGCGAACCCGGCTGATGTCCATATGCCCGTCCGTGCGATGCTCGTTCAGCTCGTCCTCGGTCACGGCATACGCATGCGGCGCGCCGACGAGAAACGAGCCGAAATCGCCGGCATTGTGCGAATCGGGCAGCGCCTTGGAGGGCGTCGTGCCCAACTGGCCCAAAAACGGCCTCATCCGGGCCACGACGCCGACGAGATCGTGCGGGGCGAACGTGACGATCGGGTTTTGCACCGAATGATCCGGCGTTCGCATATAGCGGCGGCCGTCCTCGGCAATCCGCTCGGCCGCTTCCTTCGGGAGCGTGACGCCGACCAGGCCGTCTTTATCGAAAGCAATCGTATAACCGTTCGTAAAAACGAAAGGCGTAATGTCGGAATCGCAGCCGGAGCAGCGCACCGCTTTCGGGCCGATGCCCTTGACGACCGTTTCCGGATGCAGGGTGCCGCACTCCGGGCATTTCACGGCGACGAAAGGATCGCCCAGAAACCGGCCTTCCACCGGCTTGTCGTTCCCCGACGAAGTGGCGATCGAGGTCACTTCGATCGATTTGATATGGATGACGATCGCGTCGCCGACCTCCGCCCCTTCGACATAGACGGGCTTCGTCACTTCGTGGCCGCCCTTCAGGCACGGCGTGATCATCGGGCCCCAGCATCCGGGAGCCGTGTTGGCGATGATGCGGCCTCCGTCCTTGACCGGGCCCAGCATTTCTTTTTCAGGGTCCAAAATGCCATCCGTGAAGGTGTTGACGAACAACGTTTCTACGGCTTGGTTCATGTATTCCGGCCTCCTGTTTATGAAATGTACCGCTTCGTTCATTATATAAGAAAAATTTGGCAGGGGATAGGCAGGATGATGCTGCTAATCGATTCAAAGGCATAGGACCTTGGTCGCGATGCGCCGAGCGGCATCTGCATATTTCCCCTCGGATTTCCTATTTTTCTCAAATATTTTTTCTTGTATGATTATGGAATGTATAGGAAAATGCCGAAATCCTCGGCCGATCACCATGAATTTTTTGGAGGGGCAACAATGAACAAAAGAAGACCGACGGCAAAAAAGGTTTGGATCGCTTCCATCGCTTTCGCGTTAAGCTTCGGTGCGGCTATTCCTTGCGCAACGGCGGCGGACGCGGATTTCATCGCCCGGATGACCGGACAATACGACGCGTTCGAGCAAAAGCATCGCGAAACCTACAATCGTTATCTCCAAGAAGAACGAAAATTGTACGATACGTATCACGCACAAATGACTGCGGTCTACGACAAGCTTTTGCGGCTGGCCCAAGAGGATTTGAACAACATGACGTCCGTTCTTGAAAACGATATCCGAAAGCTGAAACAAAGCTATGACGACAACATCGACGCGTTCCGGGCGTACGAGAGGGCGGCGGACAAGGACCGCGCGGGCGAGCCGATGGACCTGTACGAAGACGCGATGGATCCGAATCAAGCTGGAAGCCCGATGGACCTTTTTGAGGACAGCTTGAATCCCGATTCCGCGGGCGAAGCGACGGATTTGTACGACGACGAGCTCGATCCGAATTCGGCGGGCAGCGCCCTGGATCTGTACGAGGACGACGTGAACCCCAGTTCGGCCGGCGGCGTCATGGACGTTTTCGAAGACGTTTCGTCCGTCCATTCGGCCGGAAGCGTCATGGACCGTTACGAGGACGGAGACCTTTCCCTGGCCGAAGCGGAAAAGCTGATGGCCGAAGCGCTGGCCAAGGCGGAAGCCGATATGGGCAAGCGGATCGAAGAGACGAAAAAAGCGGTTCAAGCAAGGAAAAACGAGTCGCTGCGGGACATTCGCGATGCGTGGCTGAACGCGAAAAACTCGATTTTGCAGCAGCGCGAGAAAGCGATCGCCGAGGCGTCCTCCGCGCGGGAGAAGCTGACCGGAACGGGCATTCAATTCGAGCCGCTCGTTCCGGACGACTGGATTACGGTTGTCGTCGACGGCGATTTCATGATTTTCGAGCAGCCGCCGGCCGTCGTCAGCGGCAACACGCTCGTTCCGATGCGGGCGATTTTCGAAAAGCTCGGGGCCACCGTGGTCTGGAAAGCCGCGGATCGGTCGATCGCCGCCAAAAAAGGAGAGACGTCCATCTGGCTGCAGCTCGATAACGCGAACGCGAAAATCGGCGGCAGCGCCGCGAAGCTCGATGCGGCGCCGAGGACGATGAACGGCAGCACGATGGTCCCGCTCCGGTTCGTCAGCGAAGCGCTCGGCGCGAAGGTCGATTGGGACGAGACGCTGAAGACGATCGCGATTGCGTCCGCGTAGAAGGACTTCCATTACGAAGAACCGCCGGAACGGTCGATCCGGCGGCTCTTTCTTTTTTTTCGGTCATATCGCCGGGCCTGTACAAATAAAATGATGGAAAGGACGGAGCGCAATCGGCTAACGCAATAGAATTTTGAAAACGGGAACGAGAGGAGGGAGCGGGAATGGACCGGGAGGCTCCGGACATCGCCATACTGGGCATCGGCACGGCCGTTCCGAACTATCGGCTGGATCAATCTGACACTTCGCGAAGGTTGGCGGAGGCGCTGGGCGAAAATTCCGATCCGGCCCGCTGGGCCAAGCGAATATTCAGGCAATGCGGAGTGGAAACGCGCTATACGTGCGAACCGAACTTGCTCGAACCGGCATCTAGGTGCCGCTACTTTCCGCAAACGGGCGAGCCGGCTCCTTCGACCGCGGAACGGATGAAGACGTACAGGCGGGAAGCCGTGCCGCTCGGGCTTCAAGCGGCCAGGCAAGCGATGCTGGACGGCAGCGCGAAGGCATCCGAAATTACCCACCTGATTACGGTCAGCTGCACGGGGCAGTTTCTTCCCGGGCTGGATGCCGTTATTAGCCGGGAACTGGGACTTTCGCCGGAAACAAGCCGGATCCCGCTTACGTTTCTCGGATGCGCGGCCGGCTTGAAAGCCGTAGGGTTGTCGCTGCAGGTCGTCAGGGGGCAGCCGGACGCCAAAGTTTTGATCGTCTGCGTCGAGCTTTGCACGCTGCATATTCAGCCTTCCGCCGGGCGCGAGGCGTTGTACGCGGCTTCTTTTTTCGGCGACGGGGCATCCGCCTGCATCGTCGGTTGTCCCGGTCCGGACGACCGGGACGTTTTTCGGCTCGACGGCCATCGATCCGTTCTATTGCCGGAATATGCGGAGGAGATGGTATGGGAAGTCGGCGATTACGGGTTCGATCTGTACCTCTCCCCGGCGATTCCGAAGCGGATCGGCGGGTGGATTCCCGCGGAGATCGCGCGGTTTTGCGCCGGAGACGCCCGGCCCGAGCTGTGGGCGATTCATCCCGGGGGCCGCGGAATCGTCGACGCGCTGCAGGAGGCGCTGGAGCTTGACGACGGACAAACGGGGCCGAGCCGGACGGTTCTCCGTCAAAACGGCAACGTATCGTCCGCCACCATT
This sequence comes from Cohnella algarum, assembly GCF_016937515.1. Classification (NCBI taxonomy): domain Bacteria; kingdom Bacillati; phylum Bacillota; class Bacilli; order Caryophanales; family Paenibacillaceae; genus Cohnella; species Cohnella algarum. Next base: position 5,009,279 of record NZ_JAFHKM010000002.1, on the reverse strand, counting down.
TTATTCGTGCTTCGCGAGATGAAGCGGGAGTTAAAACGAAAAGAATCCCGCGCGAGGCCCGCGATCGGACTCGCCATGGCATTCGGTCCCGGCCTCGCGGCGGAAATGCTCAAATTCGCTTATGTGCCGTCCGTCATGCCGCAAGGCCAAGGCGCGGCGGCGGCCGGAGGCGCCCTTGCTTGACCGTTTGCGGCAGCGGGCCGAACGGCCCGAGCTGATGGACGATTTTTCGCGCGGAGGGACCGAACTGAGGGTCGCCCTGCGGCACCTTCGCAGGCTGAACCGGCTGTTCGGGGCCGCTTCGCCGACCCTGTACGGCGTCAGGCGATTATGGGAGGAAGCGGGCCGGCCGGGGCGCTGGACGCTGCTGGATATCGGGGCGGGCTCGGGGGATGTGAACCGCCGCCTGCTAAGGTGGGCGGATCAAAACCGGATCGACCTCCGGATCACGCTGGCGGACAGGACGGAGGAAGCCTGCGAGGAGGCAAGGCTTTTGTTTCGCCGCGAGCCGCGGGTGACGGCGATCAGAAGCGATTTGTTCGCTTTGCCGGAAGCTTGCGCCGACGTCGTCACCGGAACGCAGTTCGTCCATCATTTCGCGGCGAGCGAGCTTCCGCGAGTGGTCGGGCGCATGCTCAGGTCCGCCCGCTTCGGCGTCGCGATCAACGACATTCATCGGCACTGGATTCCGTGGACCGCGGTTTGGCTGGCGACGAGAATTGTGTCCGGCAACCGGTATATCCGAAATGACGGTCCGCTGTCGGTGGCAAAGGGCTTTCGACCGGAAGATTGGGACGAGCTCGGAGCGGAGCTGGGGATTTCCGGCGCGTTCTATTCCTGGCGGCCTTTGTTCCGCTATGCCGTCGTCATTCGCAAAAACGAAGCCGGAACCGGCAAACGGGGTTGAGAGAATGGAGCGCTTTCGGGATGTGGCCGTATTGGGGGCGGGGGTTGCCGGGAGCGCCGCCGCCAAAGCGTTGGCGGACAAGGGATGGGACACGCTCCTTCTCGACCGGCATTCGTTCCCGCGGCATAAGGTTTGCGGAGAATTTCTTTCGCCGGAAGCACAAGGAACGCTGCAGGCGTTGGGATTGTGGGACACCGTAACGCCGCTTCGGCCGAGCCCGATCGATCTTGCGCGCTTGGCCTTCGAACGCGGCCGCCCCGTGGAAATCCCGCTTCCCGGCAGCGCCTTCGGGATCAGCCGGCATGCGCTCGACTTCGCGCTTCACGCCGCGGCGCAAGCGTCGGGAGCGGAGGTGCGGACCGCGACGGCGGTGCTGTCCGTCGCTCCCCGCGAGGCGGGCTATGCGATCGAGACGAGGCAGGGGGGAAAGGTTGTCACGCATTACGCGCGGGCCGTCATCGCCGCGTGGGGGGGCCATCGCCGGCCGGAGCTGTTCGGCAATCGATCGGGGAAAACCGGAAATACCGCCTACATCGGCGTGAAGTCTCATTTTCAGGGAATCCCTTCGGAGCCGGCCGTCGAGCTCTATTTTTTTGCCGGAGGCTATTTGGGCATTTCCCCCGTTGAAGACGGGATCGTCAATGTGGCCGCGCTGCTCGAACGGAACGCGTTTCATGGAAAGGCGACGTCGATTCCCGGCTTGCTGGAAGCGGCAATCGGCCAAAACGCCAAGCTGCGGCAGAAGCTTGCCCGAGCCGTCCCGGTTCCCGGCGCGCAGGCGGCCGTCGCTCCGGTCGGGCTAGGCCGCAAGCCGGTTTGCTGGGACCGGATCCCCCACATCGGGGACGCTTCGTTCCTGCTTCCGCCGCTGTGCGGGGACGGCATGTCGATGGCGCTTCGTTCGGCCCAGCGATGCGTTTTCCAAGCCGACCGCTATTTGCGGGGGGAAATTTCGCTCTCCCGCTGGCGGAGCGAATACATATGCGCGATTCGGCGGGAATTCGGAGGGCCTTTGCGGTGGGGACGGCTGCTGCAATGGCTGGTGGGCGTGCCGGGCATGCCGCGGATGCTGCCTGCGATCGGACGTCTCGCGCCGAAGCTGGCGCAGAACACCTTTCGGGCGACCCGCTGGAAAGACAACGGATCGTAAGTCCGTCATTTCGTTGCGCGGGGGAGATCGGCCATGGGCGGTTGCCGGCTAGTCGTCGTTCCGTTTCGGCATCCGAAAGCCGTCATTCTGATCTGGCTGCTGCTTGCGGCCTTCTTCGGATGGAACGCCCAAAAGCTGCCCGAAGCGCTGAAAGACCACGGGCTGACTCCGAACGGAAGCCACGCCCGGGTGCAGCAATTATTGGAGGAGAACTTTCATATCGCGAAGGATCCGGTCATCGTCGTTTTCGAGAACCGGACGGATGCGCCGGAAGACGTCTTTCGCCGGTTTATCCGGCATGCGCTTTCGCGGCTGCAAGGGATCGACGGGCTGACGGAAACGGTATCCCCGCTCGACGGGGAAGGGATGCTCCGCGGAAACGTCGCATACGCGCTTCTGGTCTTTCGCCAGCCCGCCCATGAATTAAAGCCGGCGCTGGCGGAATTGCGAAGCCGCTTGCCGGCCGGCGGCGGCATGACGGCGGCGCTGACCGGCAAAGCCGTCGTCCAGGCGGACGTGAACCGGGCAAGCGAGCGCGATTTGCGAAAAGCGGAGCTCTTGGGCGTTCCGCTTGCTTTCCTCGTTCTTTGTTTCGCTTTCGGAGGAGCCGTCTCCGCGGCCGTTCCCGTCATCACGGGCGTCGTCGCGGTTGCCGTCGCGATGGGCATGACGGCCTGGATCGGGACCAAGCTCGAGCTGTCCAACTTCGTGCTCAATGTCATTCCGATGGCGGGACTCGCATTAAGCATCGATTTCGCGCTGATGCTCGTCAGCCGGTTCCGGGAGGAAGCGGCTCGGGCTTCGCCCGAACAGGCGTGGGCTCTAACTGCGAAAACGGCCGGGAGGGCCGTCGTCTATTCGGCGGCCGGCTTTTTTGTCGGCCTGTGCGGGACGCTGTTCATTCCCCTGCCGATGTTCCGAAGCGTCGCGGCGGGGGCGATGGCGGTACTCGGGGTCTCGGCGCTGCTTTCCTTCACCCTCGTTCCGGCTCTTCTTGCCTTGCTGCGGGCGCGAATCGCAGCCGAAGCCGGGAGGCCCGCCGGAAACGGGGAGCCGGCGGCGCTTTGGCGCGCGTGGCCGAGCTTCGTGCTGAGGCGGCCCGTCCGCATGGCGCTGCTCGCTTCGCTTGCGCTAGCCGGCTGCTTGCTGCCGTTAAGCGGCATGAGGGTCGCCGTTCCGGATGCCGCTTCCTTGCCGCGCGGCTACGACTCCCGAATCGCCGCCGAGATTTTCGAAGCGAATTTCGCTCCGCCGTCCGCTTCGCAAGTCTACTTCGTCGTGCAGGGGCGGGGCGACCGCTTGACCGAAGCGGAATGGCTGCAGGCGCAAGCGCTGGCGGAGCGCCTCGCGGCCGATCCGTTCGTTCGCCGGGTCGATTCGGTCTTTTCCCGCCAGGCTTCTCGGCCGTACGCGAACGGCAACCGGCTGCTTTTCTACGTGACCGTCGGCGGGGAACCGGCCTCCGGGGAAACGATGGACTGGCTCCGCAGCCGGGAACGGGACGGAGAGACGTCCGATATCCGGTACCTGATCGGAGGCGAAGCGAAGTATGAGCAGGAAGTGTACGATGCGATTTTCCGAAACCTGAAGCGCGCGCTGCTGTTTATTTTTGCCGCAAACTTCGTCGTCCTGTCCGCCGCGTTCCGCTCCGTCCTACTTCCGGCGAAAATGATCGGGATGAACCTGCTCAGCATCGGGGCTTCGTTCGGCATTTTGGCGTGGCTGTTCGAACGGGGGGCTTTCGGCATGGAGCCGGGTCCCGTCGCGATCATGATTCCCGTCTTTATATTCGGGCTTGTCTTCGGCATCAGCATGGATTACGGGGTGTTCCTCGTGTCGCGCATTTACGAGGAATATCGGCGAACGGGAAACAACGACGAGGCGATCCGGGTCGGTTTGGCCTCGACGGGCCGAATCATCACTTCGGCGGCGGCCATCATGATAGCGGTCACGGCGCCGTTCGCATCGGGCGACGTCGCGGGGGTCAAGCAGCTCGGGATCGGCATCGCGGCCGCGATTTTCATCGATGCGACCGTCATCCGGATGATCCTCGTCCCCGCCTTGATGAAATGGCTGGGCAAGTGGAATTGGTGGGCGCCGGGATAGTATACTACGGCTATGACTCTTATTTTTCATTTGGAGAAGCGATATGGGATTAAGGGAGCGGAAAAAAGAAGAAACGAGAAAGACGCTGCTGGAACAAGCGGGGGCGCTGTTCGCGGCCAAAGGCTACCAGAACGTCACCACGGCCGAAATCGCCCGGGAAGCGGGCATCGCGGAGGGCACGCTGTTCAATTATTTCCGGAACAAAGGCGAATTGTTCGTTGCGGCCGTCATGCCCGAGCCCGCCATCGAGACGTTTCGCGGCGCCGAATTGGAAGATCCCAGTCCTCGTCGGCTGGCCGCGGCCATCGTGGACATGCTGGACGGGGAGCTGTCCCGGTTCGAGCGCGTGGAGAAACGGATGCTGCAGGATTATTTTGCCATCGTATATGGCGGCGCTTTGGCGGAAAGCGCGGAGGCGCGGGCGGGGTTGTTCGCGGCGGACGAGCGGATGCTGGTTCGGGTGCGTTCGTTTCTGGAAGCCCAGAAACAGGCGTTTTCCGCGCGGATGGCGGGTTTCGATGCGGATCTGGCGGCGTCCTGCATCTTCGGCTGCGTCGTCACGCTGATGAATCAATACGTGCTGATCGAGGGGTATTCCTATGCGCAATTCAAGAAAACGATGTTCGACCAGATTTCGTTCATTTTGACGGGGCATGTGGCATCGCCGTAAGTGCCTGCCAAGCATCGCTGCGCCATTTTCGGCCGGCGGTGTTTTTTTGTTCGGAAAATGCCGGATGACAGAAGCGAGTTCATCGAGTATACTCAAAATATGAGTGCACTCATAAATGTTGCAGTGAATCAGGGAAGGAGCGGGGAAAAGTGAAAAGCCGGGTTCGGATTGAATGGGAGTACGACGGGAAAACCGATTTCTCCTCCGGAACGGGGGCTTATCCGTCGGAGAAAGCGTTGGGGCTTCTTTCCGCGGCCGTGATCCCCTGTTTTTTGCTCTATCTGGCGCATTCGGGCGCGGTCGAATGGAACGCCTTGCAGCTCGCCGTCGCGCTCCTGCTCGCGTTTGACGTCGGCGGCGGCCTCGTTTCGAACGCGCTGAATTCGTGCAAGCGATTTTACCATACCCCGCCGAAGAAGAAGGAGGGCAAGCTCGGCTTTGTTTTGAAGCATCCGGTCCTGTTCAGCGTCTTCCACGTTCATCCCGTCGTCGCCGGTCTGCTGTTCGGGGAGCGGGACTGGACGTTCGGCCTGCTCTGGTACGGTCTGTTTCTGGCCTCCGTCGCCGCCGTGTTGCGAACGCCACTTTATTTGCAGCGTCCCGTCTCCATGCTGCTGATCATGCTGTCGTTTTTGGTCAACGGGTACTTGATCGAGCCGATCGCCGGTTTCGAATGGCTGATGCCGCTGTTGTTCATCAAAATCGTGTACGGCCATCTTGTCAGGGAAGAGCCTTACCGAAAGTAAGGAGGAAATGCCTTGAAAACAGTGCTCGTGGCCGGGGCGTCCGGCTATTTGGGGCGTTACGTGGTCCGCCGTTTTAAAGAAGAAGGCTATTGGGTCCGGGTGCTCGTCCGCGATCCCGCCCGCCTGAACGCGAGGGGGGCCATTTGGAGCCGGCGATCGGGGAGGAAGCGGACGACGTCTTCGTCGGCGAGATTACGCGGCCCGAAACGCTTGCGGGCGTATGCGACGGCATCGACGTCGTCTTTTCTTCCGTCGGCATCACCCGTCAAAAAGACGGTCTCGCCTTCGACGACGTCGATTATCAAGGAAACGTCAACTTGCTCCGAGCCGCGAAACGGAGCCGAACCGCGACCCGGTTTCTGTTCGTTTCTGTTTACGAAGCTTCGCGAATGCTTCATCTGGACATCGTGAACGCTCGCGAACGTTTCGTTTCCGAATTGGCCGCCTCCGGCTTGTCTTATGCGGTGATAAGGCCTACCGGTTTTTACTCCGACCTTGCCGGGCTGCTTCGCATGGCGGAACGGGGCGTCGTCTTCCTGATCGGCGACGGCCGATATCGCCTGAATCCGATCCATGGGGCGGATCTGGCGGAAGTGTGCGTTCGGGCGGCTGCGCCGGATTACCGGGAGACGGAGGCGGAGGCGGGGGGGCCGGAAATTTTCACCCATCGGGAGCTGGCGGAGCTTGCTTTCCGGTCGGTCGGGCGCCCGGTCCGAATCGTTTCGCTGTCTCCGCGAATCGTACGCATCGCGCTCCGACTGCTGAAGCCGTTCCATAAAAGGCTGCACGGAACGCTTTCCTTTTTCGCGGAGGCGATGCAGATGGATCTGGTTGCCCCGAGGCATGGAAATTATCGGTTGAAACCGTATTTCGATCAGGTTAAGCTTGTCATGAGAGAGACGGCCGAAGGGTCGGCCATCGAATCGGAACAACGGGAGGAATCGAAAATGAAGACGATTAGCCGAATGATGGATCATCTGTATTGGGCGAACGGGCGCATGCTGGACGCGCTCGACGCGAGCAAGACCGAAAACAAAGACATTCTCAAGCTGGCCCGCCACGTTGCCGTCGCGGAGCAAGTATGGCTTTCCCGCCTGGAAGGGAGAGGCAGCACGCAGTATGCGTTATGGGAAGACGCGGAAGACGTGGCAACGCTGAAAAAGATGTTCGCGGAAAACGAAAAACAGTACAGACAATATATCGGCCGGCTCGAGGAGCGCAACCTGGACGAGATGGTCGAATACGCGAACCAGAGCGGCGTCCCGTTTCGAACTTCCGTCCGGGATATTTTGACGCAAGTCGCCCTGCACGGCCAATACCATCGCGGCCAAATCAACCGGGCGCTGAGAGGCGATTCGGCGGAGCCCGTCCAAGTGGATTTCATCACGTTCGCAAGGCTGGAGCAGTAGCAAGCCCGGTCCCGTCAGAAGGCTTGAAGGGCAACGAAAACGGATGCGATCATGACGATCAGTCCGCCCGCATTGCACATGAAGTAATAAAAGTCGCTCGGTTCGGGATCGTTCACCCAAAGCCTGTAAGACAAGGAAAAAAGAATATCCTGCAATTTCCGGTAACGATAGCCGCACCGCCCGAAAATCAACAGAGCCAGCCCCAGGAACAAAAAGCCGGGCGAACCGGGCGCACGGTGATACTTTTCTGTGCGGATTTCACTTTTTGCGCTGCAAGGTTTTACGGGTCCGATTGATGTTCGATTCGAATTGAACGTCGATGCGCGCATAGACGCCGTCAGGATTGCTTGCGGACCTGTCCGCATTCGAAGGGAAATTAAAAGCGGCAATCACGATATCGTTTCGGCCTCTGCGAAGGAAGCGGACGATATCGAACGATCTTCCCGGATTAAAAAATGAGGAATTGGACTGCGGGTTATCGATCGTGACGGCTCTTCCGTTAATGAAGACGATGGCGTAGTTGTCAACGGCCAGAAATAAGGTTGCGCTGTCTATTTCTTCGATATCCCTGTTGATCAGGAATCTTCTGGCGACCGCGGCCGCCGGTCCATTCGGGTCGTTTCGTCCCCAAACGTAGGATCCGCCTGCCTGCGGCGCTACCCATGCCGGGTTTCGATCGATTTGAAGCGCGTTTACCCAACTGCTATTTGTTTGGATAACGGTTCTCGTCTGCTTGACGACGGCGGGCTTTTGCGAATTCAACGATTTTTGGGCGGAGACCAGCATGCTGCTCACGCCGGAGGCGGAGATTCCGGTTCGTTTTGCGGGCGCTTGAACTTTTTTTCGCAGGGTTTGCCTGCTTTTTTCCGCGGTTTTTCCGACAGCTCGTTTGTACAAGTTTATCCCACTTCCCTTCAAGTTGTTCCTTATCATCAATATGAGACTAGCAGCCGTATGGAGAGGGACAAATGAAAGAGTCGAAATTCATCATTTTTCATGGCTATGGAGGGGAGCGTTTCTGCGGATGGGCAGGCCGACGAGAGCATCCGGAAGAAAAATAACGCGTTCGACAAGAAACCCTCTTGCTTCCATGCCCGAATCGCTTACAATAGAAGGGAATTCCGATGGGGAGAGGAGCGATAAGTACATGCAGTATACGTATCTCGGACGTTCGGGGCTCAAGGTCAGCAAGCTTTGCCTCGGCACGATGAATTTCGGGGCCGAAACCGACGAGAAGGAAGCGTTCCGGATTATGGACGCGGCGCTCGATTCGGGCATCAACTTTTTCGATACGGCCAACGGCTACGGAGGCGCCGGGCATCAGGGCGGACGGAGGAAATTATCGGACGCTGGTTTGCCCAAGGCGGCGGACGCCGGGAAAAGGTCGTGCTCGCGACGAAGTTTTACGGCATCATGGGCGACGAAAACGACGGTCCGAACGACGAACGGGGACTGTCTGCGTATAAGCTTCGCCGTCATTTGGAAGGCTCGCTGCGCCGGCTCCGGACCGATCATGTCGAGCTATATCAAATGCATCACGTCGACCGCAACGTCTCCTGGGACGAAATTTGGGAGGCCTACGACGTCGCGCTGTACCAAGGCAAAATCGGATACGCGGGCTCGAGCAACTTCGCGGGCCGCGATCTCGTCAAGGCGCAATACGAAGCGGCGAAACGCAACAAACTAGGACTCGTGTCCGAGCAGCATAAATACAGTCTGCTGTGCCGGCTGCCCGAGCTGGAGGTTCTGCCGGCCGCCGAGGAGCTGGGCATCGGCGTCATCGCCTGGAGCCCGCTGGACGGCGGCTTGCTCGGAGGCAACGCGCTGCGGCCCCTTCCCGGATCCAACCGGTCGGGCAACCCGGACCGCGTGGCGAAGCACCGGCCGCAATTGGAAGCGTTCGAGAAGCTGGCGCGGGAATTCGGCGAAAGCGAGGCCAACATCGCGCTCGCCTGGACGCTGCTCCACCCGGCGATGACCGCCCGATTATCGGGCCGCGGACGCAGGAGCAGCTGGAATCGGCGCTGAAAGTCGTCGACATCGAGCTGGATGCGCCGACGCTGGAACGGCTGGACGAAATTTTCCCCGGTCCCGGCGGCGAGGCGCCACAAGCCTACGCCTGGTAAACCGCGCAAAAGGCAGCTCGTTAAAAAAGCTTTCCCGAAATCGGCCTCCGCGCCGTCCGGGAAAGCTTTTTTGATCCCCGGGGATGCACTCCACCGCCATAACTTTCCCAATGCTCTTCAGCGAGGTGAAGAACTGTAAATTCCGCCAATGTAAAAAAAGACGATCTTGCAGCCGCCAAGGCCGCAAGACCGTCCTGCGTTCATACCGAGATTTCCGCCCACACCTCGTCATCGACATGCAGCGTAATTTGGGAAGAGTAGACGCGCTGGTTGTATTCCGTTTCCATATAGCGCATGATCGCTTCCTTCAAATTCGCTTCCACCAGAAACCGGCTGCGGCCCTGGATCCACGTCTCGGCCGTGAAGCCTTCGTGTTCTTCCCACGACAGCTCCACTTCAACGGCCGTAACGGGAACTTCGTACCGCTGCGCCATGTTCAGGCAAACGGCGTTTACGATCTCGTCCATCGTAATGCGCATTGCCAATTACCACCTGTTGGCGTCTTGCGGGCGGTGCTGCTCGTCGCGGCGCTTCCGGAAGTATACGAATGCGGCGCGGATCAAGGCGATCACCGCGACGATCGCGAGCACGTTGACGAGCAGTCCGAGGATTTCGCCGAAGAAGCCCATTCCGCCGAACAAGCCGCCGAACAGCAGGCCCGCGAGACCGCCGATCATCATGCCCTTCATGAAGCTGCCGCCGCTGAAAAAGCCGCCTTTTTGCGTCGCGGTCGAGCCGGCCGTCGTTCCGGACGACTTCGTTCCGGTTCCCGAGTTGCTGCTTTGCACGTTATCCTGGGCTTTGGAAGGCGTTTGCGAAAATGACTTCTTGCCGAACGATTTTCTCGCGGCGTCGGCCGAGTCGGCCGGAACCGTTACCGCGACCGTAAAGGCGAACAATCCGAGCACGAGCAAAAGTTTCTTCCACATGTAATGCGATTCCCCCTGCAAAAAGTGATAGTTGGTGTCATAATGGATATACGGATCATATCGTTCGCGGTTTCAAAAATAATAATTCGCGAAATGGATTTTCGAAGGAGCAAAACGAATGGCGAATTCCCGTTACCCGGAAGAATATATCGAATACCTGGCGGAATATTTCGGTTCGCGCGATTTTTTCGAATGCCATGAAATTATGGAGGAATATTGGAAAAAGACGCCCGATTCCGAATGGTCCGTCTGCTGGCTGGTGCTCATCCGCCTTGCCGTCGTCCAATATCATGCCCGAAGGGGGAACGGGGCGGGGGCGGCCAAGCTTCTTGCGAAAGCGTCCGGAGAAGTCCGTCCCGACCTGATGGACCGCCTGGGACTTGACGGCGCCGAACTTGAGCGGATGATCAAGGACAAGCTGACGGCATGGAGCGGCGGCGATGCGACCTATGAAGAATTCGAGCTGCCGATCGCGGACCCGGAGCTGCTGAGGCTCGTTCGCACCCGCTGCGAAGAGAAAGGCTGGGGCTGGGCGACGCCCCGGCAGCGCGTTCCGGACGACATCGTTCACCGCCACCTTCGGCGGGACCGCAGCGAAGTCGTTTCGGCTCGCGCCGCCGCGGCCGAGCTGAAGGCCGCAAAGCGAGAGAAGGGCGAATGAATCCGGCGAGCGGAGCGGATTCGAACGGCGGCGGATGCCGTCAGGCGGACGTTCGGGCGGCAATTCCGTTTCGTCCGCTCTTATCGGCATCCCCTTCGCTCAGCACGGCTTCCGCCGGCTCGGAAGCCGGGAGCGCGGCATTTTGTCGGCATCGCTAGCGGGTAGATCTGCACTTTGTCGGCACCCGCAAGCGGGAGCGATCGACCGGCGCGAAGCTTCTGAACGAAGGGGATACCGATAAGGAGAAAAATACGCGTGAATGGGACCATGAACCATCGCCCCCCAAAAAAAGAACCCCGCCTGAGAGGAGGGACCGAACGACGCCGCTGCGAGCCCGCAAACGCGGGTTGGGCGACGACGGTCCGGCAGGTCCGCTTCAAGCAAGGGGGATTAGGCTCCCTCCGATTGCCGCTCCAAATATTCGTACCCGTTCGTGACGAGCTCGAGCTTGCCCGTTGCCGGATGGATGATCAGCCCGTGAACGGGGGTGCCCGGCGGCAGCAGCGGGTGGTTGCGCACGATGCCCACGCTGTTTTCCACGCCTTCCCGCACGTTTTCGAAGCCTTGGAGCCAGCGGTTGAAGTCGACTCCGGAATGGCGCAGCGTCTGGATGACTTCCTTCGAAATGCCGCGTTCCTGCATATGGCCGACGACCCGGTTCGGATCGAGGCCGGTCATGCCGCAATCGTGGTGGCCGATGATGAACACTTCGTTGGCGTTCAGCTCGTAAAGCGCCACGAGCACGCTCCGCATGATGTTGCCGAACGGCGCCGTAATGATCGCGCCCGCGTTTTTGATGATTTTGGCGTCGCCGGAGTGCAGGTTCAGCGCGTTGGGCAGCAGCTCCGTCAGCCGGGCGTCCATGCAGGTGACGACGACGATCCGCTTGTCGCCCTGGCGGCCGGGCGTCAGCTTTTCGTAATTTTTTTGTTCGACAAACGCTTCATTGTAGGCCAAAACCTCTTCCAATCTCCGCATGCTCGTTCACCTTTCCTTTTAAAACGTATTTCCTTCCTGCTTCCATTAAAACGTGTTTCGAACTTCTCTCCGGTCGACGACGGCAAGACGGTTCGTGTAAATTTGGCCGTCGCTCAGCAGCCGGAAGCGGCGTCCCGCGGCATCGTAATCCACTCGCATCCGTTCGTCGAAAAACACTTCGTGGCGTTTCTCGTACCAGACCCGGACGGGGCCTCCTTCGGCCTGCACGTCGTCCGCAAGCGGAGCTTCCACCGCCCACAAAGCGGGCACGCCGCTGACCGCGCAGCCGCAGCCTTCCGAGTCGTACACCAGCTTCCAAACGGGCCCCTCCGGCCCGAATTCGGCCCGCAACGCTTCCGCGGCTTCGGCGCTCCAATCGATCCTGATCATCGTTGTTTCTCCTCCCGCCGTGGCGTTTTTCCCAACCGTTCCCGCAGCCGATCGCTATGTTGATTATAGTTTTCCCGACGGGTATGATCAAGGGGGGATGACTCCAGTACGGAAAGGATGGACCGGGATGGATACGCCAAACATTCGTTCGGAAGAACTCAAACGTTTTTACGAATTGACCCGCAAGCTGAAGCAGTATGAGGAGATATTGGGAGTCGTCTATTGGGATATGCGGACGGGGGCTCCCCGCAAAGGAATCGGGCTGAGATCCGAAGCCGTCGGGACGCTGTCCTCCGACATGTTTCGGATCGCGACGTCGGACGAGATGGGCGAGCTGTTGGAGCGGTTGTCCGAGCCAGGTACATACGAAGCGTTGGAGGAAACGGACAGGCGGCTGGTCGAGGAAACGAAAAAGGAATTCGAGCGCAACCGCAAGCTGCCGCCCGAGCTGTACCGGGAATATGTCGTCTTGACGTCCCAAGCCGAATCGGCTTGGGAGGAAGCGAAGGAAAAGAACGATTTTCCGGGCTTTTCTCCGTATTTGGAGAAGATCATCGCGTTCAACCGCCAGTTTATCGAGCTGTGGGGCGCAAAAGGCACGCCCTACGATACGCTGCTGGACATGTACGAGCCCGGCATGACGACGGCGGAGCTGGACCGGTTGTTCGGCGAATTGAAGGCGCGGCTCGTGCCGCTGGCGGAGGCGATCGCGAGCGACGGAGTTCGCCCGGATACGTCGTTTCTGCGGGGAACGTTTCCGGTGGAGGCGCAAAAGCGGTTTAGCCTGTTCGTCCTGAAGGAAATGGGCTACGATTTCGGCGCCGGTCGGCTCGACGAAAGCGTCCATCCGTTCGCGACCGGCTTGAGCCCAGGGGACGTCCGCATCACGACGCGCTATTTGCCGCAGGACTTGACCAGCGCCTTGTTCGGAACGATCCACGAGGGAGGCCATGCGCTCTACGAGCAAAATATTTCGCCGCAGCTGGCGGGCACGCCGCTGGCCGGGGGCACGTCGATGGGCATCCACGAGTCGCAATCCCGCTTGTGGGAAAATATGGTCGGCCGCAGCCGCGAATTTTGGCGGCATTATCTTCCCGAGCTGCGCAGGCATTTTCCGGGACAGCTCGAAGGAACGGACGCCGAGGCGTTCTACCGCGGCATCAACGTCGTCGAGCCGTCGCTGATCCGGATCGAAGCGGACGAACTGACCTACAACCTGCATATCCTCATTCGGTACGAACTGGAAAAAATGCTGTTCAACGAAAACTTGCGCGTCGCCGATTTGCCGGAGGCGTGGAACGCGAAATACGCGGAGGCGCTCGGAATCCGCCCCGCGACCGATGCAGAGGGCGTCCTTCAGGACGTGCATTGGTCCGGCGGTTCGTTCGGCTATTTCCCTTCCTATTCGCTCGGAAACATGTATGCCGCCCAGATGATGAACGTCGCGCGGCGCGAGCTTCCGGACCTTGCGGCGAACATCGCCGCCGGCGAGCTTCTGCCGCTCAAAAGCTGGCTCGCGGAACGGGTATACCGGTTCGGCAGGCTGCTTCGGCCGTCCGAAATCATCGAGCGCATCAGCGGGGAAAAGCTGCAATCGAAGTACTTGTGCGACTATTTGGAAACGAAATACCGGGACATTTACCGTTTGTGAACCGATGTCCGAATCGGAGCGCTTCCGGCCGCCGCGCGGCGAAGCGTTCCTTTTTTCTTCAAAAAAGACCGTTCGAAAACCCGCCTTATCTACGAATCTTGGTCATGTCTTGGAAGCCGGGTCATACAATGAAAGTGAGGCCCGTATGCACGGATACTTTTTTGTCACTCTAGACGAATGTCCTGCATAGACTTAATTGACTTGAAACGTATGGAGGAGGTCTATCGAATGGCTATTGCGGATAAACGGCTGCAACGACGGGAAATCATCACGAAAGCAGTTTGCGGCAAAGGCCGGAAATTTCAGGCAGTTACCCACACCGTGACGCCGCCGCACCACCCTTCCAGCATTCTGGGGGCCTGGATCATCAACCATCAGTACGAAGCGGTCAAATCGGGGGACGGCATTGAAATCGTCGGTTCTTACGATGTGAACATCTGGTATTCCTACAGCAAAAACTCGCAAACCGACGTAGCCAAAGAAACGATCTCCTATGTAGAGCACGTTCCGCTCTCGTATGTGGATCCGAGGCACCGTTCGTCCACGGAGGAAGTGTCCGCCGAGGCGACGCAGGAGCCGAATTGCGTGGAAGCGACGATCAGCTCGAACGGCGCCTCGGTGCTCATTCGCGTGGAGCGCGAATTCGCCGTGGAAATGGTGGCCGAGACGAAAGTGGTCGTCGTCGTCGATCCGACCGGCTTCGAGGACGAAGACAAGGATGCCGACTTCGGACTTGCGGAAGGCGAATTCGACGATCTGGATTCGGATTTGCTGGAAGAAGACGATTTGTAAGCGGCCCGGGTCAGGGGCGGTACTTAATTCTATGCCTACGCGAGCGGATTGTCGAGGGCGGATGCCCGGTCGAAAAAAAATCGGCAGCCTATTTCGGGCGGCGCGGTCAGCGTTCGGCGTGCGGAAGAGAAGTTTCGGACGGCAGGAAACGCAACGCGTCGGGGTGCAATCGGGGAAGGGTCATCCGGTTTCGGCGTCGATTCGCCGACGGGACGGCCCTTCCCGCGCTTTTGGCGAAGGGGGAGACCGGTGAGCGGCGGCCAAGCGGAAGGGACGGTATGGCTGTGCGGAGCCCGGGGGACGGACGGCGGGCTGTCCGGCGCGGGCTTGCGCCCGTGGAAGCCGGGGGAGAAAGTCGGGCCTCGCGACGCCGTCATTCCGAACGGGGGGCGGGCTGCCTTTCCGGCCGGACAAGCGGAAGGAGCCTGGCTCTGGAACGCGAACGCCGAAAAGGCCGCGGCACTGGGGGCGGCGGAAACGGCCCGCAGGCTGGAGCGGGAAGGCTTCCGGACGGCGTTTTCCGATCGGAAGCCGCGGCCCGGAGCCGCCCGCGCTTCGGCCCGCGGCGGGGAGCTTCGGGGAGCGGACGCCGGCCTTGCACGGGCGGCGCGCGCGTTTGCCGTGACGGTGTTCGGGCTGCAAGCGGTCGAAATCGATCCCCGGCCGGAGGAAACGAAAGCGGGACGGGAGCTCGGGCGAAGGTTGGAACGGGCGTCCGCGCGGGCGCTCTACGCGCTGGGCCTCGATATGGGCACGGTCAAATGGGAGGTGGACGGCAGAGGCCGACAAGGCGCGGTCGTCGAAATCGGCCCCGCGCTGCGTCCCCGCGCGAAAGAGGCGGCGGCGCGGCTCGCCCATGCGGCGGCAAGCTTCGCGGAGGCGTGGCGCCGGGAGACGGGAGTGGGGGCATGCGCCGTGCTCGGGGCCGACCCCGAATTCGTGCTGTTGTCGCCGCGGGGGAAGCTGGTACCCGCGGCCCGTTTTTTCGCGCCGGGCGGCGCCGTCGGCTGCGACAGCGTCGTCATCGGCGGCGCGCTGCGCTGGCCGCTCGCCGAGCTCAGGCCCGCGCCGTCCGCGGAGCCGCGCGTACTCGCCGCGCGGCTGCGCAAGCTGCTCGCCGACGCGGCAAAACGAACGGCCGGCGCGGACGTGTCGTTCCGCGCCGGAGCCGCGCCCGCCCGCGGCGTTCCGCTCGGCGGGCACCTGCATTTCAGCGGCGTCGCGCTGACGGGCGAGCGGCTTCGCGCGCTCGACAACGCCGTCGCCTTGCCGCTGCGGCTGCTCGAGCCGCCGGAAGCCGGGCGGCGGCGGCCGCGGTACGGCGCGCTCGGCGATTTCCGCCCGAAGCCGCACGGCGGCTTCGAGTACCGCGTGCCGCCGAGCTGGCTCGTGTCGCCGCTGCTCGCGCGAGGCACGCTGGCGCTCGCCAAGGTGGCGGCCGAGCACTCCCGCGACCTTGCGCCGCATCGCCCGCTCGACGATGACGCGATGCGCGACGCCTTCTACTTCGGCGACCGGCCGATGCTGCTCGCCGGCTTCGAACGGGTCCGCCGCGCCGTCATGGCGACGAGCGGCTACGCCCGCTACAAGGACGATATCGATCCGCTGTTTCGCGCCATCGCCGCGGACAAACGGTGGGACGAAAGCGCCGACCTCCGGGACAAATGGAAAATCGCTCTTGCAGGCGGCAAGCATCCGCTCAAACCGGATCGGGTTCGATAGGTTCCGGCATGTTGCCGGTATAGACCGATCGGGGACGGAAGATGCGGTTGACGCGGGCCTGCTCCAGCAGGTGGGCCGTCCAGCCCGCCATTCTTGCCGCCGTAAACGTCGGGGTGAACAGCTCGGGCGGAAGCTTCAGGGCGCGCAAAATCGCGGCGGCGAAAAACTCCACGTTCGTATGCAGGCGGCGTCCGGGCTTGTATTCCGCGAGCAGGCGGACGGCGGTCTTCTCGACGAAAAGCGCCAGTTCGAACGACGCTTCCCGGCCGGTCAGCCGAAGCGTCGCTTCGCGCAGCGCTTCCGCGCGGGGATCGGTCGTCTTGTAGATCCGATGGCCGAAGCCCATCAGGCGGCCTCCGCTTTCGAGCACGCCGCGCATCCACGGCTCGGCGCGTTCCTTCGTCCCGATCGCCTCCAGCATGGCGACCACTTCGTACGGCGCTCCGCCGTGCAGCGGTCCGCCCATGGCGCCGATCGCGCCGCTGACGGCTGCGCCCATGCCCGCTTGCGTCGACAGGATGACGCGTCCGGCGAACGTCGAGGCGTTGAGCCCGTGCTCCATGCCGAGGACGAGATAAGCGTCCAGCGCGGCGGCATGCGCTTCCGCGGGCGCTTGTCCGGTCAGCATGCGCAAGTAGTTGGCGGCATGGCCGAGCCCGGGGTCGGGTTCGACTTCGGCGAGCCCCGCCGCTTTGCGCGCCCGGTACGCAATGATCGTCGGCACGACGGCCGTCAGCCGCTCGGCCTCGGCCGGCGACGGCGGCCATGCGCCGCCTTCCATGGCGCCGATCGCGGCGATGGCGGTTTGCAGCGCGCCCATCGGCCCGGCCGAATCGGGCAGCAGGTCGAGCAAACGCTTGACGGCGCCGGGAAGCGTCCGGCCAGCGGCCAGGCGTTTTTTTAGATCCGCTTCTTCCGCCGCATCGGGCAGCCTTCCGTTCCACAGCAGAAAGGCGACCTGCTCGAAGCTTTTGGAAACCGCCAGCTCCTTCGCCTCGTACCCGCGATAGACAAGCCGTCCGCGCTCTCCGTCGACCAGGGAAATGTCCGTTTCCGCCGCGACGATTCCTTCCAATCCGGTAACGCTGGCCATGTTTTGCCCACCTCTTTCATTTGAATTGATAACAGTATATTCGAAACGATCGATTCGAGGAATTTATAATTTTCTTTCCATGTTATAAATAAAATTTATCAAAAATTGCTTTCGCGGTTGCGTCCGGCGGCCTGAAGCGGATGTCCGTCTTTTTTGCTATAATAGATTCATATTTTTGAAACAATCAGGCGCGTGCTGGAGGTTCTCGATGGCAGGTTATACCCCGATGATGCAGCAATATTTGGCCGTCAAGGAGGAGGCGCGGGACGCGCTCCTGTTCTTCCGCCTCGGCGATTTTTACGAAATGTTTTTCGAGGACGCCCTGACGGCTTCGCGCGAGCTCGGCCTTACGCTGACGGGGCGCGGAGGCGGCCAGGAAGAGCGGATTCCGATGTGCGGCGTGCCCCATCATTCCGCCGAATCGTACATAGTCAAACTGGTGGAAAAAGGTTACAAGGTGGCCGTTTGCGAACAAATGGAAGATCCGGCCGTTACGAAAGGCATGGTCAAGCGGGAAATCGTCCGGATCGTCACGCCCGGCACCGTCATGGAGACGAAATCGCTCGGCGAAGGCGCGAACAATTTTCTGGTCGGGGCGGCCGAGGAAGACGGCCGCTTCGGGCTCGCGGCCTGCGATTTGACGACCGGCGAGATGTACGTCACTTCTTTTCCCGCCGGCAAGGAGAACATCCGCAACGAGCTGAACGTGTACCGTCCGCTCGAGGCGGTCGGGGACGCGGCCGCGATCGGGTCGATGCGCGGGGAAGCCGCGGCTTCGGGACGGAATTTGCTGTTCACGGAACGCGCCCTCGACGGGAAAGAGGACGAGCGGCTGCGCAGGCAGTTCCCGGAGGAGCAATGGGATCGCCACGAACGGGTGCGGCGGCTTGCGGTCGCGCGGCTGATCGCCTACCTGGGCGAAACGCAGAAGCGGTCGCTCGGCCACTTGCGCAAGATCAGGCCGTACGAGCAGCAGCAGTTCATGGCGCTGGACGCGTTTACGCGCCGCAATCTGGAATTGACCGAGACGGTGCGCGACCGCTCGCGCAAAGGCTCGCTTCTGTGGCTGCTCGACCAGACGAAGACGTCGATGGGGGCGCGCTTGCTCCGGCGCTGGATCGACCAGCCGCTGCTGGACCGGCGGATGCTGGACGAGCGGCTGGACGCGGTCGAAGCGCTGCACGGCAACTGGATGCTGCGCGCGGAATTGCGCGGGGAGCTGGCCGACGTCTACGATCTGGAGCGGCTCGTCGGCCGGATCGCTTACGGGACGGCGAACGCCCGCGACCTGAACGCGCTGAAGGCGTCGCTGCGGAAGGTTCCGCCGATTCGCGGGCTGTGCGGCCAGCTTTCGGGCGGGCCGCTCGCCCGGCTGGCCGACGCGATGGATCCTTGCGCGGAGCTCGCCGATGCGATCGCCGCCGCCATCGCCGACGAGCCGCCCGTCGCGCTGCGCGAAGGAGGCTTGATTCGCGCGGGCTTCGACGCCAAGCTCGACGAGCTGCGGGAGGCGAGCGTGAACGGCAAGAAGTGGATCGCGGAGCTCGAGCGCCGGGAGCGCGAAGCGACCGGCATCAAATCGCTGAAAATCGGCTTCAACAAAGTGTTCGGCTATTATCTCGAGGTGACGAAGGCGAATCTCGGCGCTTTGCCGGAAGGCCGGTACGAGCGCAAGCAGACGCTCGCGAACGCCGAACGGTTCGTCACGCCCGAACTGAAGGAAAAGGAAGCGCTCATCCTGGAAGCCGAAGACCGGATGATCGATCTCGAATACGAAATTTTCGTCTCGCTGCGCGACCGGATCGCCGCCGAAATTCCCCGCCTCCAGAAGCTGGCCGAGCAGTTGGCCGCGCTGGACGCGCTGCAATCGCTGGCCGAGGTGAGCGCGGAACGCCGGTATGTGCGCCCGAAGTGGAACGACGGCTACGGCCTTCGCCTTCGGGAAGGACGGCACCCGGTCGTCGAAGCGGTCGCCGAAGGGACGGCGTTTATCGCCAACGATTCGGCGCTTTCGGCTGAGGACGGATCGATCTTGCTCATTACGGGCCCCAACATGGCGGGCAAGAGCACGTACATGCGGCAGGTGGCGATGATTTCGATCATGGCCCAAATCGGCTGCTTCGTGCCGGCCAAGGAAGCGGAGCTGCCGCTGATCGACCGGATTTTCACCCGGATCGGGGCGGCGGACGACCTCGTCGGCGGGCAGAGCACGTTCATGGTTGAAATGAAGGATATCCAGGTGATGACCGAGCAGGCGACCGACCGCAGCCTCGTCATTATCGACGAGCTGGGCCGCGGAACGTCGACGGACGAGGGGATGGCGATCGCGCAGGCGGTCATCGAGTACGTGCACGACGTCATCGGCTGCAAGGCGCTCGTCTCGACGCACTTTCACGAGCTGGCGCACCTGGAGCGAACGCTGCCCCGGCTGCGCAACGGCTGCATGGCCGTCAAGGAAAGCGAGGACGGCGTGACCTTTTTGCGCAAGCTCGTTCCCGGCGCGGCCGATTCCAGCTACGGCATCTATTGCGCGGAGCTGGCGGGACTCCCGGATTCGATTGTCTCGAGGGCGTATCATCTGCTCGAAGCGGGGGGTACCGCCAATTTGCCGGGCGCGCCGGCAAGAAGGCAAGCCGCGGCTTCGCTGGAGGCCGCCGCCGCGGGGAACGCCGAACGAGAGGCGGCCGAGAGCGGACAGGGCGAGACGGATGCGGCGGAACGGGAGAGCGGCATCCGCCCATCCGGCATCCGCGAGTCCGCGTCGCCGGCGTTTTCGTCGCCGCCGGCCTTGGCAGCCGAGGACGCAGCATCGGCCGGCCCGGTGCAGCTGTCGATGTTCGCCGAGCCGGCTCCCCCGGCGGACAAACCGCGCAAGGCGCAAACGCACGGGGACAAAATTTTGGAAAAGCTTCGCAAGGTGGACGTCATGCGCCTCACGCCGCTGCAGGCGCTGGAATGGCTGAACGACGTCAAAAATCAATTGGTAGAGAGCGGGGATGCCCAATGAAACCGGTGACGCTTTGGCGCCGATTCGCGTCGCTGCTGCTCGCGGTCTCCTTGACCGCGGGGCCTTCGGCCGCCGCATTCGCGGAAAGCTCCGCGCAATCCGATGAAGTTCGCGAGCTGCTGGAGCAGTACCATTTAAGCAAGCCGGCGGATTCGACATTGGACGAAGCGGCCATCAAAGGCATGGTCGAATCGTTGAACGATCCTTACACGGAATACTTTACCCAGGAAGAATGGACGGCTTATTCCGGCAGCCTGGAGCAGAAATTCATCGGAATCGGCGTCAAACTCATCGAGGAAAAAGGAGCCGTCTACATCCAGGACGTGATCGGCGGCAGTCCCGCGGAGCAGGCCGGAATACGCGCCGGCGACAAAATCGTGTCCGTCGACGGCCGATCGGTCGCCGGCAAGACGTTCGCGGAAACGCAAAGCGAAATTCTCGGCGAGGAAGGCTCTAGCGTTTCGATCGGCATTACGCGTAGCTCCGGCTCGCACGAATTCACGATGGTCCGCAAGCCGGTGCAGCTGCCGACGGCGGCAGGCGTCTGGATGGGCGACGGGATCGGGTATTTGGATTTGGAGGGCTTTTCGTCGGATGCGTACGACAAGTTCGCGGCCGAGCTTGACAAGCTTGAGCGGCAGGGGATGAAAGGGCTTGTGATCGATCTGCGGGACAACGGCGGAGGCTACACCGATCAAGCGCAAAAAATCGCCGCCCTGTTTATCGAGAACGGGGTTTTGGCGCATATGATCGACCGGGAAGGCAACGACAAGGCGATGGTCGTGGAAGGAACGTCCAAAAGCTACCCGATCCGCGTTCTCGTCAACGGCAACAGCGCCAGCGCCTCGGAGCTGTTCGCGGCGGCGCTGCAGGATTACGGAATCGCGAAGCTGATCGGCACCCGCACGTACGGCAAAGGGGTCGTCCAGCAGATCATCCCCGTTTCGTCCGGCGGCGTGCTCAAGGTTACGGTGGAAGAATATTATACGCCCAAAGGCTACAAGGTGGACCGGAAGGGACTGGCGCCCGATACGGTCGTGGCGGGGGCGGCCGAACAGTTGATCGCGGGCTACCGTTCCGCGGGGGCGGCTCGCTCGCGCTCGCGATCGGCGAGGGCTCGGTAACGGTGAATCGCGTGCGCATGGGACAACCTTCGGCGGCGATCCAACAGAGCGGCGTTTGGTACGTCGGCACGAAGCTCGCGGCGGCGATCGTCGGCGCGAGCGTGTCGTACGATTCCTCTTCGAAGACGGTGTTTTTTAAATCGGAAAACGCCTTGAACAAGGTCAAAACGAGCGATTCCCGGATGCGCAGCGAAGGCGGCGCCTCCTATATCGATGTCAGGCTTCTCGCCAAATGGTACTCCGGACTGACGTTTTCGGCCGCCGGCGGGGTGCTGAAGATCGGGTATAAAGGATAACGCGGAATAAGGGGGAGTACGGGATGGGAGTCATTCGGCTGTTGGACGATCATCTGGCGAATCAGATAGCCGCAGGCGAAGTGGTCGAAAGACCGTCCTCCGTGTTGAAGGAATTGATCGAAAACGCCGTCGACGCCGGAGCGACGACCGTCGACGTGACGGCGGAGGACGGGGGCCTGGCGCTGCTGCGGATCGCGGACAACGGCTCCGGCATTATGGCCGAGGATTTGCCGACGGCGTTCGAGCGCCACGCCACCAGCAAAATCGCAAGCGGCAAGGACCTGTTTCAAATCGCGACGCTCGGCTTCAGGGGCGAGGCGCTTCCGAGCATCGCGGCCGTCGCGAAAGTTCGCTGCGTCAGCGCGACGGATTCCGGCGGGCTCGGCCGGGTGCTGGAAATCGAAGGCGGAGCCGTCAAAAAGCACGAGGACGCCACGGCCCGGCAGGGGACGGACATGACCGTCCGGGAGCTGTTCTACAATACGCCTGCGCGGCTGAAATATATGAAGACGGTGCAGACGGAGCTCGGCCATCTGTCCGACGTCATGTACCGGCAGGCGCTCGCCAGGCCGGACATCGCGTTCACATTTACGCACAACGGTTCGGTTCTGCTCCGAACGCCGGGCAACGGCGATTTGCGGCAGGTGGTGGCCGCGATCTACGGCAATGCGGCAGCCAAAGCGATGGTGCCGCTTGCCGCCGAGCACCCCGACTATCGGCTGACGGGGCTCGCCGCGCTGCCCGTGGAAACCCGGGCGAACCGCAACGCCATCACGGTGCTCGTGAACGGACGCTACGTCCGCAGCGCCGCCGTTACGCAGCCGCTGCTGCAAGCGTACCATACGCTGCTGCCGATCAACCGTTTCCCGCTGGCGGTGCTTCATTTGCGGATGCATCCGTCCTTGCTGGACGTGAACGTCCATCCTTCGAAGCTGGAGGTCCGATTCAGCAAGGAAAGCGAGCTGCGCGCGTTCGTCGAGCAAGCGGTGCGCCAGGCGCTCGGCGAGCAGGCGTACATCCCGTCCGGCACGGCGGTGCGGCAGACGAAGACGCCCGCCTGGGTACAGGAGCAGCTGCGCTTCCGCGAAGCGCCAAGCGATCCGTCGCCGGCGTCGGGCGGCGAGTCCGGCGCATCCGGGGCCGCAGCGCCGAACGCGTCGGCAGCCGGCGGAACGGCCGCGGCGGAGGCCGCGACGCCGGACTTGGCGTCGCTCGCGCGCACCGCGCCGCCCGCCTTCGGCGGGAGCGCGATGTCCGCCCGCTACGCGGATGGCGCTTCGCCGGAGCCGCACATCCGCGAAACCGAAGCGGCCTCGTCCTATGAGGCCGCCGGGCAACCGGCGGACGGCGGCGGGCCCGAAGGCCGTCCGGAACCGGGCGCCGGCGGCAGCCGTCCGCGGGCGGCGCGGCCGGACGGAAGCGGCGCTTTCGGCGGCGAAATGCGGCAAGGCGCCTCCGCTGCTGCCCCGAGGCAAGCGGGGACCGGGGCCTTCTTCCCGGACGGGTCGGGCCGGCCGAAGGCGTCCGGACTTCCGGAACGGGTATGGGAAGCGGCCTACGCGGCGCCGAAGCGGGATCCGAAGGCGGAGTTTCCCGAGCTGCACTGGATCGGACAGCTGCACGGCACGTACATCGTCGCCCAGAACGAAACCGGCCTGTACCTGATCGATCAGCACGCCGCCCACGAGCGGATCAACTACGAATATTTTTTCGAGAAATTCGGCCGTCCCGAGGAGGCGAGCCAGGAGCTGCTGCTGCCGGTGACGCTTACGTTCGCGCCGGACGAATTCGCGGCGCTCCGGACCCGGTTGCACTTGTTCGAGCAAGTCGGGGTATATATGGAGGATTTCGGTGGGAATACCTTAATCATACGGGCGGTTCCCCACTGGTTCCCGGACGGGGACGAAGCGGACATCGTCCGCGAGATGGCCGAATGGGTGCTTCAGGAGCGGGGAGTCGACCTTCCGAAGCTTCGGGAAAAGGCGTCGATCCTCACGTCCTGCAAAGCGTCGATCAAGGCGAACCAGTCGCTGACGAGGGAGTCGGGGGAGGCGCTGTTGCGGCGTCTCGGCGACTGCAGGCAGCCGTACACGTGCCCGCACGGCCGGCCGATCGTCGTCAGCTTCACGACGTACGAGCTCGAGAAAATGTTTAAGCGGGTGATGTCGTGATCGTAACGACGGCCGAGCGGCCCGATCGGGAGATGATCGAGAGGGCAAGGCGGCTTGCCGGCGAATTTTCCTGCCGGTTCGCGCCGCGAAGGCGCGAGACGCTGGCCGGATTGCGGCGCAAATACGCCGACGCCCGGGACGGCGTGCTCGTCGCGGGCGCGGACGGCTTGCGCTTCGTCGCCGGCGACGCGCCCCCGCTGTTTTATCATCCGAGCATGGCGTTCATCCGCGTCAAGCGGTTGAGGGACGGCGGCACCGACGCGCTCGTCGAGGCCGCGAACGCGAAGGAAGGCGACGCGGTGCTGGATTGCACGGCCGGGCTCGGCGCGGATTCGCTGGTGCTGTCCTACGCCGTCGGCGAGAAGGGGCGCGTGACGGCGCTGGAGGCGTCGCGGCTGCTGCACGTCATCGTGCGCGAAGGCCTGCGCGAGTACGACAGCGAGCTGGCGGACGTCAACGCAGCGATGCGGCGGATCGACGCGGTGTGCGCCGACCATCTCGAATATATGTCGGCGATGCCCGACAAAAGCGTGGACATCGTCTATTTCGACCCGATGTTCACCGTGCCGGTGGAGGCCGCAAGCTCCCTTGCGCCGCTTCGGGCTTACGCCAAGGACGAGCCGCTCGCGGAGGAGGCGCTTCGCCAAGCCCGCCGGGTCGCCCGCAAGCGGATCGTCCTGAAGGAGCACCGCGAAAGCGGGCAATTCGCGCGGCTCGGCATCCGCCTCGTCCGGCCTTCCGGCGCCGCGATCGCATATGGAGTGATTTCGATTCATGACGAAAACGACTGACTCAACGACAAGCGGGAAACCAAGGCCCGGCAAGGATGAGAGGCTGCCGCTGCTGGCGCTCGTCGGCCCGACCGCCGTCGGCAAGACGGCGCTCAGCCTCGCGGTCGCCCGCGCCTTCGATTGCGAAATCATCAGCGGCGATTCGATGCAGGTGTACCGCGGAATGGACATCGGCACCGCAAAGCTGGAGCCCGAGCATCGCCAAGGGATCCCGCATCACATGATCGACATTCTCGATCCGGCCGATCCGTTTTCGGTCGCGGACTTTCAAGCGCGCTGCGAAGAGACGATCGCCGACATTCACGCGCGGGGCAAGCTGCCGTTTATCGTCGGGGGAACCGGCCTGTACGTCGAATCCGTTTGCTACGGGTACAGCTTCCGCGAGGAAGGCGGCGATGCTGAATTTCGGGAAAAAATGAGCCGCTGGGCCCAGGAGCACGGAGCCGACGCGCTACATCGCAAGCTTTTCGACGTCGATCCGGAAACCGCGGCCAAGCTTCATCCGAACGACGTGCGCCGGGTCGTCCGCGCCCTGGAAATCTATGAAACGACGGGCCGGCCGCTTTCCGAGCTGCAAAGCCAGCAGAGGGGCGACGATAAAGCTTCTCCCTACAAACTCTGCCTGATCGGGCTGACGATGGACCGGGCCGAGCTGTATCGGCGCATCGGCCTTCGGGTGGACGAAATGCTCGAGCAGGGACTTTTGGATGAGGTGAAGCGGCTGCTCGCGGCCGGCGTGCCGCGAAGCGCCGTGTCGATGCAGGCGCTCGGCTACAAGGAAATGGCGTCCTACCTGGCGGGGGAGCTGGACTACAAGGGAGCGGTGGAGCTGCTCAAGCGGGATACGCGCCGTTTTGCCAAACGCCAGCTGTCCTGGTTCCGACGGATGAAAGAGCTTGAATGGGTGAGTCTCGAGAAGGAAGAAAAAGACCGCAATCTTTTAACGGAGATTTGTGATATAATAGCAGGAAAGTTTCTCTGCGATCTTGAATATACTTGTCAATAATCTTTTATGGCGATGGGGGTTACCGGTAATGAACAAGTCCATTAATATCCAGGATACGTTTCTCAATCAATTGCGCAAAG
Source organism: Cohnella algarum (assembly GCF_016937515.1). NCBI lineage: Bacteria > Bacillati > Bacillota > Bacilli > Caryophanales > Paenibacillaceae > Cohnella > Cohnella algarum. The sequence continues at coordinate 4,983,474 of NZ_JAFHKM010000002.1, read as the reverse complement.
ACAGCGTCCCGGTCACGGTTTATTTGACCAACGGATTCCAAATCCGCGGCGTCGTGCGCGCCTTTGACAATTTCACGATCGTTATCGACAGCGAAGGCCGCCAACAAATGGTCTATAAGCACGCGATCAGCACGTTTATGCCGCAGCGCAACGTATCCCTCCAGCAGCAGGACACGGGTTCGGAAGCCTGAGCGGGCACCCCGTTCACGGCGGAAAATGAAACTTTTCGCCCCCACACTACGTCTAACCGAATAGACCGGCCACCGAGCAACCCCTTGGCGGGTTGCTCCTTCTTTTGGTCCGGCGAGAGAGAAAAATAGAGAAACCGACTGTTAAAAAGGGGGAAACGCACCATGAGCAAGACCGCACCGCCCGCGAAAAACACCAAGCGCTCCGGAAAGAAGGGAGCCAAGCAAAAGCGCAAAACCGGCTGGATCTGGCTGCTGTTCGTCCTTTTGTTTTTCGCCGTTTGCGCCGTCCTCGGCTATTTGCTCGTCATTTTGAACGGCGAACGGATTTTGAGCCAAAACATGAACAAGTTGAACGACATGGATAAAGCGACGATCATCGTCGACAGCAACGGCAACGAGCTGGATAAATTGTACGTTCTCGAAGGGAACCGGGAGTACGTCCCGATCAGCGAAATCCCGAAGCTGCTGCAGCAGGCGTTCGTCGCGACCGAGGACAAGCGCTTCTACGAGCACAGCGGCGTCGATCTGTTCGGCATCGGCCGGGCGCTCGTCAAGGATATCATCGCCCGCAGCGCGGTCGAGGGAGCGAGCACGATTACGCAGCAGCTCGCAAGGAACATTTTTTTGAACGCGGACAAGACGCTGTTCCGCAAAGGCACGGAAGCCTCGATCGCCCTGGCGCTCGAAAACCATAAATCGAAGGACGAGATTCTGGAGCTGTATTTGAACCGGATTTATTTCGGCAAAGGGCAATATGGCATCAAGACGGCCGCTAAATACTATTTCGGCGTCGACGATCTGAACGACCTGGAGCTGTGGCAAATCGCGACGCTGGCCGGAATGCCGAAAGCGCCGAACACGTACAACCCGGTGCGAAATCCGGAAAAATCGATGGATCGCCGCGCCGTCGTCCTTACGCTCATGGAAGACCAGGGGATCATAACGGAGGCCGAGAAGCAGCAGGCGATGGCCGTCGAATACGATCCGAGCGTCGTGCCGGAGGACAGCTCCCAATACGCCGCGTTTCTCGATTATGTCGTCGAGGAAGCGCAGGACGTGCTGGGCAAAACCGAGGAAGAGCTGCTCACGGGCGGCTACACGATCAAAACGACGATCGATACGGCGGCCCAGGCGGCCGTCGAGAAGGCGTTCTCCGACCCGGACAACTTCGAGGAGAGCGTGGACGACATCCCGATGCAGGGCGCGATGGTCATCATGAACCAGCACGACGGCTCGATCGTCGCGATGGCCGGCGGACGGGATTACAGCACGAAAAACCTGAACCGCGTCTACAGCAAGCGCCAGCCCGGCTCTTCGTTCAAGCCGATCGTGTCCTACGGCCCCGCGCTCGAAACCGGGGACTGGTACCCGTGGTCGACGCTGCGGGACGATAAAGTATGTTACGACAACGGCAAGTATTGCCCGACCGACTCCAACCGAAACAAGTACGTCGGCCCGATCAGCATGAAGGATGCGATCCGCGATTCCGTCAACCAGCCGGCCGTCTGGCTGCTGAACGAAATCGGCGTCGGCACCGGCGTCGATTTCGCCAAAAAGCTCGGCATCGAGCTCGGGGAAAACGACCGCAATCTGGCGATCGCGCTGGGGGGCTTTCGGAAGGCGTCACGACCGTTCAGATGGCGAACGCGTATGCGGCGTTCGCGAACGGCGGCCTGCTGCAGACGCCGCACACCATTTCGGAAATTACCGACTCTTCCGGCGAGGTCGTTTACTCCATCGAAACGCCCGGCGACAACCGCGTCATGAGCGAGCAGACGGCTTACTACGTTCGCGAGCTTCTGGAAGGCGTCGTTTCGGGCGGCACCGGCAAAAGCGCGAAAGTGAGCGGACGCACCGTCGCCGGGAAAACGGGGACGACGCAGCTCGGCATCGAGGGGATCGATTCCGGCGGCAACCGCGACGTCTGGTTCGTCGGCTTCACGCCGGAGCTGACGGCCGCGGTGTGGATGGGCTACGACAAGACGGACGCGGAGCATTACGTGAAGAAAAGCAGCGGCCAGGCCGCTTCGCTCTTCTCCGAGGTCATGACGTCCGTGCTGAAAAATTACGAGAAAAAATCGTTCCCGGACGCCGGCGACGTCCAGGAGGAACCGAAAGGGCCGGACGCCGTGACCGGGCTTGCCGGTCAATACAATACGCAGAATGTCGCGGTCGAATTGACCTGGAGCCCGGTGGAAGGCGACAATATTACGTACAAGATTTACCGCAAGGAAGCGTCGGAAGCCTCCTTCGCGCTGTTGGCTGAATCGGCCGAGCCCGCCTTCGACGATTTTGCGATTTTGCCTGACAAAACGTACACGTATTACGTCAAAGCGTACTCTTCGGCGCTCGACGCCGAAGGGGAGCCTTCGAGCGGCGTGAGCGTCACCGTGACGAGCGACCTCGAGCTTCCGCCTGAAAACGGCGAGGGCGAAGGGGAGCAGCTCCCGCCGGAGAATCCCGGCAACGGGAACGGCAATGGCAATGGGAATGGCAATGGGAACGGGAACGGGAACGGCCAAGGCGAAATCGGCAATGGCAACGGCGAAGGCAATGGAAATGGAAATGGCAACGGCGAAGGCAATGGAAATAGAAATGGCAACGGCAACGGTCAAGGCAACAACGGCAACGGCCAAGGAAACGGCAACGGAACCGGCGAGCAAGGAAACGAAGGCGGCGACGGAGCATGGGGAGATATCCCGATCGAATCCGAGGCGCCTGCGGACCCCGCGACCGTTTCTCCGCCGCCCGAACAGGGTACGGTACCGCTGAACGATTCGGAAGAAGCGTTGAACGTGCTGCCTTCGCCATAACGGATTTGAAGCCGGAGGTTGACGCGATTCGGGGGCAAGCGTTCGCTTGTTCCCTTTTTCTTGAGCAAAGGAGCAAAACGATGAGAGGTTTAAAAGTGGAGAACGAACGCGAACTGAACGATTGCAAAGCAATCCGCAAGGCCGTGTTCGTGGACGAACAAGGCGTTCCCGAACGGCTGGAATGGGACGAATACGACGAGAATCCGCAAGCGTGCCATCATTGGCTGGCCCTCGACGACGACGGCCGGCCGGCCGGTACCGCGCGCTGGCGCGAATACGAGCCGGGGACGGCCAAGCTTCAGCGAATTGCCGTCTTGCCCGCTTATCGCGGAAAGTCGGTCGGCCGGCTGCTGGTCTCTTCGATGGAGGAAGAGGCAAGAGCCCTCGGCTGCGCGAAGGCCGTGCTGGACGCCCAGTGTTCCGCCGAAATGTTTTACCGCAAGCTGGGGTATGCTACAATTTCCGGCGAGCCTTTTTACGACGCGGATATTTTGCATGTCCGGATGGAAAAAAGCCTCGTTTGACCAAGGCCGGAACGGCCGATTCGCTCCGTTTGCTGGTGACGGGAGGTAAGTTGTGGTAAGCTTTGTTTAAATCTGCTTACCGGGGACGAAGAAAGCCTATGAAACGAAAATTTTCCGACCGGGCCAACTGGCGCCGGATTTTAAAGAAGAGCTACGCCTGTTTTCCGCTCGACGAACCGCCGTTTCGCGGGTTTCTGACCCTGTACAAAATACACGAGCTGCGCGATCCGCTGTGGAAGGAATACAACGGCCGGCGCATGTGCATTGCGGACAAAGGGTATTTGTGGATGCAGCATTTTCCGCGCGGGGAGCATTACGTCGTGACGACGATGTTTGACGATAAAGGGCAAGTCGTCCAATGGTATATCGACGTTTGCAAAACCCAGGGCATGACCGACCAGCAGGTTCCCTGGTTCGACGATCTTTATCTGGACATCGTGGTGTTGCCGACGGGCGAGACGCTGCTGCTGGACGAAGACGAGCTGGAAGAAGCCCTCGACGACGGGCTGATCAGCGAACGCGATTCCGTCATGGCCCAAAGGACGGCCGACAGGCTGCTGACCTTGATCCGGCAGAAACGGTTTCCCTACTTCGACCTGAGCCGGCAGCACCGGACGACGATGCTGAAGCGTCTGGGCTGGGAGGCCGCGCAGCCGGAATGAACGAATCCGTTGACGTTCGCGGACCGCTTTCCCGAATGCGGCGAAAGCCGAGAGGAGGCAAACGCCGACTGCTGCGCGTTTTGCTGCGCGTCTTTCTGCTTGGGGCGGCAGCTCTCGCGCTGTGGTGCCTCGCGTTGTTTGTCGTCATTTTCCGCTACGAGGGGCAGCCGGCGGCAGGAGCTCCGGCGAAGTCCGATACGGCGATCGTTCTCGGCGCCAGCCTGTGGAACGACGTGCCCAGTCCGGGGCTGGCGGAACGCCTGGATCATGCCTTCGAACTTTATCGGGCCGGAACGGTTCGGCATCTGCTGCTTACCGGCGGGCTCGGCTCCGGCGCAACGATTACCGAAGCCGAAGGAATGCGCAACTATTTGCTGGACAAGGGCGTTCCCGCGGAAGCGATGGAGCTGGAAACGAAATCGACCAGCACCTACGAAAATTTGAAATTTTCCAAAAGCATCATGGAGGAGGGGGGCTGGAAAACGGCCGTCATCGTCACGCACCAATATCACGGTTCCCGGGCCGGCGATATCGCCGAATTTCTCGGGTACGATCCGGTTCAGGTCAGCGTGACCGAAAGCGAAGTGCTGCAAATGAGCTACCACCGCACCCGCGAAGTTCTCGCCTATACGAAATGGCTCGGCCAAAAATGGCTGTTGCATGGAGGGTGACCCGCCCGAATACATTGAAATAGCGGCGCAACAAGCCGACTATGGCGGGGGCGGAGGTAGTGCGTTTGAATACGAGAGCAGAAACGTCCGAAATTCGGCATTCGGCCGCAGCAAGGCCGTCCCGGCAAATCAACGTCGTCCTGCGAAAGCACGATTCGCTTGAGCCGGCAAGCGCGTTGGGGGCGGAAGCCGCGCGGGCGCTGCCGACCAGCGGACCGTGGCTGGAGTTTCAGAGAGAACTTGATGCGATGGTCGGCCTGGACAGCGTCAAAGAGCTCGTCTACGAAATTTACGCCCTGCTGCAAATCGCGCAATTTCGCGTGGACGCGGGGCTGCAAAATCCGGCCCACGTGTACCACATGATTTTCAAAGGAAACCCCGGCACGGGGAAAACGACGGTGGCGAGACTGCTCGCCAAGCTGTTTCAAGGGATGGGCCTGCTGACCAAAGGCCATCTGGTCGAGGTCGAACGCGCGGATCTGGTGGGCGAGTATATCGGCCACACCGCGCAGAAGACGCGCGACTTGGTCAAGAAGTCGCTAGGAGGCGTGCTGTTCGTCGACGAGGCGTACAGCCTGGCGCGCGGCGGGGAGAAAGACTTCGGCAAGGAAGCGATCGATACGCTCGTGAAGGCGATGGAGGATTACAAAAATCAATTTATTCTCATTTTGGCCGGGTATACGATGGAGATCGACATGTTTCTGATGACGAATCCGGGCTTGCCGTCGCGGTTCCCGATTCGGATCGAGTTTCCGGATTACTCCATCGATCAGCTCGTGCAAATCGCGGAAGGCATGGCCAAGCAGCGAGATTACGCCTGGATGCCGCAAACGCTGTTCAAGCTGAGACAGCTGATGGCCGCGGAAAAGCAGGAGTCGCCCTATCATTTCAGCAACGCGCGTTTCGTGCGCAATATGCTGGAGCGGGCGATCCGCAATCAGGCCGTTCGGCTGCTGAACCAATATCCGAACGGCTCGCCCGGCCGTCAGGAGCTGCTGTCGCTAAGGCCCGAGGATTTGCGCGCGGAGCCTTGAGACGGAAGCGGCGTTGACGCTGCCGCGAGCTTCCCGGCGAACGGGCTTTCGCCGGGACGGATATTCCGGCCCGATCGGAGAAGACGGCTAGTAAAAGGTCAAGACAGAAGGAAGTTGGGGGAATTCGATTTTAATGAAGCCGAGTACATATGAAACGGGCGCCGGAAGGCGGGAGCGGGCGCTGCTCGTCAGCCTGGTCACCGACGCCAGCGCTAGAAGCGGCTCCGATCCGGAGCAATCGCTTGCGGAATTGGTGAACTTGGCCGAAACCGCGGGCGTCGAAGTGTCCGGAACGATGATGCAATACCGCGACGTTCCCGACTCGAAATGGTTCGTCGGCAAGGGCAAGGCGGAGGAAATCAAGCGCCGGATCGCCGAGGAGAACATCGATACGGCGATATTCGATCAGGAGCTGACGGGCGCGCAGGTTCGCAATCTCGAGGATGCGCTGGATGCCAAGATCATCGACAGGACGCAGCTCATCCTCGATATTTTCGCCGGGCGGGCGAAGACGCGCGAGGGCATTTTGCAGGTGGAGCTGGCGCAGCTGACGTATTTGCTTCCGAGGCTTTCCGGCCACGGGAAAAATTTGTCACGGCTCGGCGGCGGCATCGGCACGCGCGGACCCGGCGAAACGAAGCTGGAGACGGACCGGCGGCATATCCGCAACCGGATCGGCGAGCTGAAACGCCAACTGCAAGAGGTGACCGCGCACCGCGAACTGCATCGGGAAAGAAGGAAAAAAGCCGGCGTCGTGCAGATCGCGCTCGTCGGCTATACGAACGCCGGCAAATCGACGCTGCTCCGGCAGTTGACGAACGCCGACGTGCTGGCCGAGGACAAGCTGTTCGCGACGCTCGATCCGACGACGCGGACGCTGCGGCTCCCCGGCGGCAAAGAAGTGCTGCTGACCGATACGGTCGGTTTTATCCAGAATCTGCCCCACGATCTCGTCGCGGCGTTCCGGGCCACGCTGGAGGAAGCGAACGAAGCGGATTTGCTTCTTCATGTGGTTGACGCTTCATCGCCGATGCGGGACCGGCAGCGCGAAGTGGTGGAGCAGGTGCTCGCCGAATTGGGGGCGGCGGCAAAGCCGACTCTGCTCGTTTACAATAAAATCGACGCCGTATCGGCGAGCGATTTTCCGCTGCTGAGCGGCGGGGGCGACGCGCTTCGCATCAGCGCAATGAATCGGCGGGATTTGGACAGGCTGCTGCTGAAGCTGGAAGACGCGCTGCCCGGCGACCGGTGCGTGTTGCGGATTCCCGCGTCGCGCGGCGACTTGGCGGCGCTTGCCTACCGGGTCGGCGACGTGAAGGAGCAGCGGACGGAAGACGATTGGCTGCTGCTCGACATTCGGCTGAATCATGCCGATATGGTAAAGTGGGGGCGCCCGTTGGAACCTTTTCGAGTGGACAACGTAGAAAAAGAGACGAACGAAAACCCGGTCGAACCCGGTTCGGACTAAAAGATTGGAGAGCTTGTTAGCAATGGCACAATGGAACGGGCAATGGGACAGCCTGGAGAAGTCGGCGGAAGAGAATGCCGCGGGGAAATTGAAGGAAATCGACGAAATCGCCCAGCGCAATCAGTGGAAGGTCATTCGGGCGTTTCAACGGAACAAGGTGAGCGATTTTCATTTCGCATCGTCGACCGGGTACGGATATAACGACCGGGGGAGGGAATTGCTGGACGAAGTATACGCCGAGGCGTTCGGAGCGGAAGCCGCCCTCGTTCGCCCTCATTTCGTATCGGGAACCCATACGATCGGCATCGCCCTGTTCGGCGTTGTGCGTCCGCAGGACGAAATCGTGTTCGTGACGGGCAAGCCGTACGACACCCTCCACAAAGTGATCGGAAAGCCCGGGGACGGCACCGGCTCCCTTGCGGACTGGGGCGTCCGCTCGGTCGTCGCTCCGCTTCGGGAGGACGGGAGCGTGGATTGGGATGCCGTTCGCGCGTCCGTGACGGAGCGCACGAAAGTGTTCGCCATTCAGCGCTCGCGCGGCTACGATTGGCGGCCTTCCTTCACCGTCGCCGAGATCGGCGAGATGGTTCGGCAGTTGAAAGCGATCAAGCCGGACGCGATCGTCTTCGTCGACAATTGCTACGGCGAATTTACGGAGGACAAGGAACCGCCCGAAGTCGGCGTCGATCTGATCGCCGGATCGCTGATCAAAAACCCTGGAGGCGGACTTGCGGCAAGCGGCGGCTACATCGCCGGACGGCGCGAGCTGGTCGAGCTGGCGGCTTACCGGTTGACCGCGCCCGGAATCGGGGGCGAAGTCGGCGCGATGCTCGGAACGACGCGATCGATTTTTCAAGGGTTGTACATGGCGCCGCTGCTCGTCAGCCAGGCGGTAAAGGGCAGCGTGTTCGCGGCGGCCGTGTTCGAATCGCTCGGGTTTGAGACGCATCCCGCCTGGAACGACAATCGGACCGACCTGATCCAGGCGATCCGCTTTACGTCCGCCGAGCATTTGATCGCATTCGTTCAGGCCATTCAGAAATCCGCGGCCGTGGATGCCCACGTCGTTCCCGAACCGTGGGACATGCCCGGATACGAGCACCCGGTCATTATGGCGGCCGGCACGTTCGTGCAGGGGGGCAGCCTTGAGCTTTCGGCGGACGCGCCGATCCGCGAACCTTACATTGCGTTTATGCAGGGCGGCCTAACGTACGCCCATGTCAAGCTGGCGGTCCATCAAGCGTTATCGGACTTGCGGGAACGCGGACTGCTCTGACCGGAATCGACACGAATCCGTCAATTTGCGAGAAGAAATTTACGCCTTAAACCTTACATTCCTTGACACGTATTTGTAATGAGGGTACAATGGAAGTGTTTACAAAATTTATGCTTGATGATGGAAGGTTGATGTTATGGCTGGGGACGAGATACGCAGGAATATGGCGCTGTTTCCGATCGGCATCGTCATGAAGCTGACGGACCTGACGGCCCGGCAAATCCGGTACTACGAACAACATGAATTGATTCAACCGGCCCGGACGGCAGGCAACCAACGAATGTTTTCTTTTAACGATGTCGAACGTCTGCTGGAAATCAAAGCGCTAATCGAGAAAGGCGTCAATATCGCCGGAATCAAGCAAGTGATGATCCCGGTAGGGGAAGACAGCGACGACAGAACGATCATAAACGAGCAAACCGAAGTCAAGCGGCGCGAGCTGTCGGATTCGCAGCTGCACCGCATGCTGAAGCAGCAGCTGATGCAGGGCAAGCGCCCGGGGCAGGTGTCGCTCATTCAGGGCGAGCTGTCGCGTTTTTTCAAGAACAAGTAAACGTCTTCCCGATCTGAGAATCCAGAATTTTTGAGGAGGTTCCCATGAGCTACACGCGCGAGGATATTTTGCGGATTGCCAAAGAAGAGAACGTTCGATTCATCCGCTTGCAATTTACCGATTTGATGGGAATTATCAAAAACGTCGAAATTCCCGTCAGCCAATTGGAGAAGGCGCTCGACAACAAGATGATGTTCGACGGCTCTTCGATCGAAGGCTATGTAAGAATCGAAGAGTCCGACATGTATTTGTACCCGGACCTGAGCACATGGGTCGTATTCCCTTGGGTGACGGAAGACAAAGTCGCCCGCCTTATTTGCGACGTATACATGCCGGACGGCACGCCGTTCGCGGGCGATCCGCGCGGCATTTTGAAACGGGTGCTGGAGGAAGCCGCCGAGATGGGCTTCACCGCGATGAACGTCGGCCCGGAGCCGGAATTTTTCCTGTTCCAGACCGACGAGAAAGGCAATCCGACGACCGAATTGAACGACCAGGGCGGTTATTTCGACCTCGCGCCGACCGATCTCGGCGAGAACTGCCGCCGCGATATCGTGCTGACGCTGGAGGAAATGGGCTTCGAGATCGAAGCTTCGCACCACGAGGTCGCCCCGGGCCAACACGAAATCGATTTTAAATACGCGGACGCGATCCGTGCGGCCGACCAGATCCAGACGTTCAAGTTAGTGGTCAAAACGATCGCGCGCCAGCACGGCCTGCATGCGACGTTCATGCCCAAGCCGTTATTCGGAATCAACGGTTCCGGCATGCACTGCCATCAATCGCTGTTTACCGGCAGCGAGAACGCGTTCTATGACGAAAACGACAAGCTGGGCCTGAGCACCGTCGCGCGCCAATACATGGCGGGCATCTTGCACCATGCTCGCGGACTGGCCGTCATTACGAATCCGACGATCAATTCGTACAAGCGCCTCGTTCCCGGATACGAAGCGCCGTGCTATGTCGCCTGGTCGGCGAGCAACCGCAGCCCGATGATCCGGATTCCGGCTTCCCGCGGACTCAGCACGCGCGTCGAGGTCCGCAATCCCGATCCGGCCGCCAACCCGTATTTGGCCCTGGCGGTCATGCTGAAGGCGGGCCTGGACGGCATCAAGCGGAAGCTGCCCCTTCCGGCGCCGGTCGACCGCAACATTTACGTTATGACCGACGAAGAGCGGATCGACGCCGGCATTCCAAGCCTCCCGGTCGACCTGCACGAAGCGCTGAACGAGCTGATGCGCGACGAAGTCATCTGCGACGCTCTCGGCGACCACGCGTTGAGCTATTTCTACGAGCTGAAAGCGATCGAATGGGACATGTACCGGACCCAAATTCACCAGTGGGAGCGGGACCAATATTTGATGACGTATTGAGAAACGAACGATGGAAATCCCTTGGCGCTTCGGCGCCGGGGGATTTTTTCGTGTACGGCCTCGGACGCATGATGTTCCGATCCAAGGCCATACTGATACGGAATCGTCGCCGCAAAGGCGGACAGGAGGGGATAGGATGAACACGCAGCGCGCATCGGAAATCGCCGCATCGCCGATCATGGCGAATGTGACGCTCGACGGAACTCCGGTTTACATCCAGCATGTCGACGAGGACACCGAAATGGCCCGCGTGTTCCCGCTGGACCATCCGGAGCGGGAATTGAGCGTGCCGGTCGGCGAGCTGGCGGAACAGCCGGCGGAGGAATAGGAACGCGCAATAAAGAGAGGCCGCTCGCCCGGCATCCGGATGCCGGGGCGGGGCCTCTTTTTGCCGATCAGACTTTAATATCCAGCTTGCCGCCCAAATTCGGATCGAGGCTTTGGCTCGCCATTTGCACGAACATTTGGCCCTGGATTTCCGCCTGGTTTTTCGCCATCGCCAGCACTTGGATCCCCACCGATTGCTTGAGCGCGGATTGACTTAACGAGATCGATAGAGCTCCAACGTCCATTCGTTCCACCTCCCCCTGCATTCATTATCGGATGCGCTAAACAAAAGATGAAGTTTCTAACATGCATTTAACATTCGGATAACAATTCCATTCTTTTAAATGTCGGTTCGTTTTGCTAACATTAATTTAAAAAAAGCAAAGGATTTGTGCGGAACATGTCTCCCCCAACATTGGAAACAAGGGCCTATCAGGAACTTCGCCGGAGAATCATCGCGGCGGAATATTTGCCCGGCACGCTGCTCTCGGAAAACGATCTTGCCGAGCAGCTGCAAATGAGCCGGACGCCGATCAGGGCGGCGATTTCTTTGCTCGTGACGGAAGGGTTCGTCGAATCGTTTCGCGGGCGCGGGGTTATGGTCAAGGAAATTTCGTTTCGCGAATATGCGGAAATGATCGAAGTGCTCATTTCGATGCAGCTTTACGTCATCAACACGGCGGAAAGACGCGGGTTGACGTTCGACCTGCAGGCGCTCGGCAGCCATCTCGAGCGTCAAATCGAGGCGAAGGAAGCCAACGACGTCCCCGGCTATTACGAAAGCTTTCTGCTGTTTGTCGAAACGATCATTCGAACGATTCACAATCAGCACATGCTGGGCGTGCTCGAGCAGACGAGAGGCCGATTTTTATTCAAAATCATTTCCTATCGCAAGCAATTCCCGCAGCATAAGCCGAGCAAATCGCTGGAATCGAACCGGAAAGCGTACGAGGCGCTTGTCAGGGGAGATCTGGAAGCGGCCAAAGCGGCGATTTTGGAAATTTATACGGTGACTTATGAAAGTTTGATTATGAACGGAATTATATAAAGAGAACGACGGGCTTTTCGAAGCTCGTTTTTTATTTTTTTTCTATAAAATTTAACAAAAAGGAGTCGGTTCGTTAACACACAACTTACATACAACCTGCACACTGTTTATATGGCCAATATTGAAATTCGGAAAGGAAGCGTAACGAAAATGACGACCTCATTGGATCGCAAGCGCAACGAAATGTTTATTGACGAAAGCCGGTTCGCCACGGACAAGCGTCCGTGGTTCGGGCAATTGCCCGAAGGGTTGAACGGAAACTTCTCCTTCGCCGTTATGGGGGACCGCAGCGGCATGATGACCGCCGGAGTGTTCGAGCAAGCGCTGGAACTGCTGAAAGATTTGAGGCCGGATTTTGTCCTCTTTGTCGGGGACCTGGTGGAAGGCTACTGGAAGGACGCCGCGAAAGCGCGCGAAGAATGGGAGTATATCGACGGTCAAATCGCGGCGACCGGCTTGCCGTTCTTTCAGACGGTCGGCAACCACGATTACGGTACGCAGGCGATGGTCGACGTATGGCGCGAACGCAAAGGAGCGGATTACTACGCGTTTCGGGTCGGCGATACGCTTTTTCTGACGTTGAATACGGAAGATCCGTTCGAAGAGATGTCGGACGAGTTCATCGATCTGGTCAAGCGCGCGACGGAAAAGGTACATCGCGAGCCTGAGCGCACGCTGGACTATATGAAGGAGTTTTACGACGAAATCGTCAGCCGCCTGACCCCGGACCAATTGCAGGAGATGTCGAAAGTAGGTATCGGAATCGGCGACCGGCAGCTGGCGTTTTTCGAGAAAGTGCTGGCCGAAAATGAGGACGCAAGGCATACGTTCGTCAGCATGCACAAGCCGGGCTGGAAGTCGGATAGCCCGGAATTCGCCCGTATCGAATTGCTGCTGGGCGATCGGCCGTATACCGTTTTTGCCGGACATTTTCACTCGCTCGAGTTTTCGCGTCAGGACAACCGCACTTATATTCAGTTGGGCCGCACCGGAGCCGCCGCGCATGGAACCGAAAGAGCGGACGACAACCTCATGTTGTGGGTGAATGTTCGCGACGGCAACGTTTCCTATCGGGTCATGCATTTGGACGGGGTAACCGGCATCGAAGCTTACGCTCCTCGATCTCACGGGCATACAGAGGGATGACCGGATGGAGCCGGTCGATATCGGCTCCTGATTTCGAAAGACGCTTGCCGCTCGCGGGGGCATTGGCGACATGTATGCCGCCATGCCGGACAACGCATGCAAAAACACGCCCGATACGGGCGTGTTTTTGCATGTTATGACTTTGTAAACAAGCGGATGACATACGCGATCGCCGATAAAATGACGCTGATCAAAATGCAGGTGACGATCGGAAAATAGAAGCGGACGTTCCCTTTCTCGAACGATAGATCCCCGGGCAGCCTGCCCAGATTCAGGTACCGGCCCGCGACCATCCAGATCAGCCCGACGACGATGAGCAGAACGCCGGCGCCGATCAGCAGCTTCGGCATGGAATTCACAGCATCACCCATTCCCAGAAATTGGACCCCGCGATCGGATTCGGAACCCGGGCGGGAAAAGCCGGATAAGAGGATGAGGCCTTGGCGCGGGCTTGGCCGATCAATGGAAGTTGCGAATAAGCCCGACCACTTTCCCGAGGATGGTCACGTGCTTGAGCCGAAGCGGTTCCATGGTGCTGTTCTCCGGCTGAAGCCGGATATGGTCCTTCTCCTTGTAAAACGTCTTGACCGTCGCTTCGTCGTCCTCGGTCATCGCGACGACGATGTCGCCGTTGTTGGCTGTCTGCTGCTGGCGGACGATAACGTAATCTCCGTTGAAAATGCCCGCCTCGATCATACTCGAGCCGATGACCGACAGCATGAACACCGGCTGATCTCCCACCATATGAACCGGAAGGGGGTAATATTCCTCGATGTTCTCCGTGGCGGTAATCGGGACGCCGGCGGTCACTTTGCCGACGAGCGGAACGTGGCGCACCGAACGCGCGAACGGGTCGAACTTCTCCTCGTCGTCGCCAAGGATTTCGATGGCGCGAGGCTTGGTCGGATCGCGGCGGATCAGGCCCTTCTTCTCAAGGCGATCCAAATGGCCGTGCACGGTCGAGCTGGAGGCGAGGCCGACGGCTTCGCCGATTTCGCGGACGGACGGCGGGTAGCCCTTGTCTCTTACTTCGTTCTTGATAAATTCCAAAATCGCTGTCTGGCGATTCGACATCTTCGACACGCCGAAGCCCTCCCCGAATGAAATAAGATCTCTTTAGTAAATAATAACATAGAACCGGAGTTCGCACAAACATTCGTTCTCCGGGAACAAATGTTCCGGAAAATGCTTGATTCAAACGTATGTTCGTGTTATTCTGTGATCAGAACAAACGTTTGGGGTGAGCTCGATGGTTCAAGTATGGGTAATGAATTCAACCAATAGCTCTGTACATAAGCGCAACCGGCATGCCGCAGGAGAAGGCTCTCGTCCGTCAACGGCGACTCGTTCCTTCAAAGCGGCTAGAGTTCTGTTCTTTCTTTTTTCTTTCTTCGTTTTATTTGCCGGCTTCAGCTTGTTGCGCTCGTTTGCCGAACCGGAGTCGATTCCGGAAGCCTCGGCCGTCGAGAGGTCGGTTGTCGCTTCGTCCGGCGACACGCTTTGGTCTATCGCGTCGGATTTCAAGAAGGACGGGATGGATACCCGGGACGCGGTCCATCGCATTATGAAGCGAAACGGCCTTTCGGCTTCCTCGATTGACGACGGGCAGAAATTGATCATACCTGCCGACGTTCTTCCATGAGTTTTGGAAACGGCGCGCGGTCATATACGTATATCTTAAGGTCGGCCCGCAAACGAGGGCGGCCTTTTTCGATTGTCTTCGCCTTGACAGCGGACAAAAGAAAATGTCAAAGTATATAGAAGGATTAGCGGCAACGGAAGGGGAGTGAACGCAAGATGCAGGAGCTGATCGCCAGAATTAACGAGCTGTCTCGAAAACATAAATCGGTCGGTTTGACGGAAGAGGAAAAAGTCGAACGCGATAAGCTGAGACGCCAGTATTTGGGCAACATCAGGCAACAGTTTCGACAGCAGCTGGACAGCATCGAATGGACCGACGAACCGCCGCCGCCCAAGCATTGACGCACGATTGGAAGCAGCCGAAGGAGGAGCCCGAATGTCCCGCTCATGGGAGAGAATGATCGAACGCAATCAGAAACAGGTAAACAAGCGCCGTAAAAAGGAAGGCAAGCAAGCGTTGTCGGCAGCCGGTTCCAAAGTCGAGAAATTCAAGGGACGGAGCTATTTCGCGCCGATTTTACTGCTGCTTGTCGCGGCGTTTTTTATTGTCGTCTCCCAGCCGTGGTCAGACGCCTACGAGCAAAACGCGACGCTGTTTTGGCTGACGGTCGTCGCTTACGTTCTGCTTGCGTTGGTTTATTTTTTGCGTCGCCCTTATTTGTCGATTGCGAAGGATGCTTTGGAAACCCGGCGCTTTACGGGGTACAAGCGGTTGAAGCCGGCGGAAATCCGCAAAATCGTGCAGCAGCCCGGTTATATCATCGTTGAAACCGTGAAAGGCGGAAACTGGGTGTTTTCCCGTTTCAAAAACCTTTACCCGATCGAGGAGATGGGCGAACGCCTGCGGGAATATGCAATCGCGCACAAGATCGAATGGGAGCAACGCGAAACGGTCAAAGCGCAGAGCGATAAGGAGAAGTGGACCGGAAAATGACGATCAAAGCGGTACTGTTTGATTTGGACGATACGCTGCTGTGGGACGAGCGCAGCGTCAAAGAAGCGTTTGAAGCGACCGCAAGCTGCGGAGCGGAGCGCGCGGGCTTGGCGGCCGACGCGCTGGAAGCGGCGGTCCGCGCCGAGGCGCGCGGACTTTACGAGAATTATGAAACGTATCCCTTTACCCAAATGATCGGCATCAATCCGTTCGAAGGCTTGTGGGGGAATTTCAGCGGCGGCGAGCACCCGATGTTCCGCAAGCTGCAAGGAATCGCGCCGGGCTACCGGCGGGACGCCTGGACCCGAGGGCTGGCCGCGCTCGGCGTCGATAACGCGGCGCTCGGCGCGGAACTGGGCGAGATGTTCGCGTCGGAGCGGCGCAAGCGTTCGCACATTTACGACGAGACGTTCGAGGTATTGGACGAGCTGAAAAAGTCGTACAAGCTTCTGCTGCTGACGAACGGATCGCCCGATCTGCAGCAGGAAAAACTGGACGGAGCTCCGGAGCTCGTTCCTTACTTCGACGAAATCGTCATTTCCGGAAACTTCGGCGAAGGCAAGCCGTCGCCCCGGTTGTTCGAATTCGCCCTCGGCCGGCTGGGCATCGAGAAGTCCGAAGGCGTTATGGTCGGCGACAAGCTGACGACGGATATTAAAGGGGCGAACGGCATCGGCATGACGTCGATCTGGATTAACCGCCACGGGACGACCCGGGACGACGAGATCGTGCCGGCGTATGAAATCGCCAGCCTGACGGAGCTCCCGAAGCTGCTCGAACGTCTGTCCTCTTAACGAATCGATGATTTGATCGAACAGATTCTTGAAAAGAAAATCCCCGGCCGTCAAACCTTTGGTTTGAGCGGGCCGGGGATTTTTTCGATGTGCGGTTCTCTTAAGGTCGCAGCCGACCGGATTATTTTACGAATTCCGGATCCTGGAACGGGTGCGCGATCCAGCCTTCGGTTTCGATGAACAAACGCACGGCGACGACTTTGCGGGATTCCGTCAGCGTAAAGAAGTGCGGATTGCCTTCCGGAACGGAAATGACGTCGCCGGCCGTCAGAATGACGTCAAAGTAGCCGACGGAATCGTCGCCTTTGATGATGAAGATGCCTTCGCCCGCGGCGATGGCGCGAACTTCGTCTTCGGTGTGCGTGTGAACTTGCTCGAATTTTTTCAGCAATTCTTCGATGTTGGGCGTAGCGTCCGAGAGGGCGACGATGTCCCAGGTTTTGTAGCCGCGGCGGCCGGCCAGGTCGCGAATTTCGGCGTCGAACGTGGACAGGATTTCTTGCTTGTCCTCGTCGGTCAGGCTGAAATTTTCCCGCAGGCGTTCCGGCAGCTTGGACGGATCCCAGTGTTCGTACAGTACGCCTTGCTTCTCCAGGAAGGCGCCGACATTCGCTTCTCCTTCGATCAACTCGTTCGTATTGCGAACGCGAATTTTAGCCATGGTTAATTCCTTCTTTCCCCATAAGAATTAGAGTAATTGTATTATAAACCAAAGTTCGCCGCCTGTCGACGTGATACGAGCATCTTTCCGAGTTCATCCGATTCTGGTAGTATAAAGGTTAACGATTTTTTCAGATGGAGGAAAGTCGCCCAATTATGACTTTAACGTATATGAAGCCGTCTTTGCAAGAGGAGATGGCCAAGCGCATTTTGATACTCGACGGTGCAATGGGCACGATGATTCAACAGGAAAATCTCGGCCCGGAAGACTTCGGCGGCGAGGAGCTGGAAGGCTGCAACGAGATGCTCGTGCTTACGAGGCCGGACGTCATTGCCAAAATCCACGAGGCTTATTTGGCCGCGGGTTCGGATATTATCGAGACGAATACGTTCGGCGCGACCAGCGTCGTGCTCGCGGAATACGATATTCCCGAGAAAGCGCGGGAAATCAACCTGGCCGCGGCGAAAATCGCTAGAGAAGCTTGCGAACGCCATTCGACGCCGGACAAACCGCGTTACGTCGCGGGCGCGCTGGGACCGACGACGAAGACGTTGTCCGTCACGGGCGGCGTCACCTTCGATCAGCTCGTCGCTTCCTACCGGGAGCAGACGGAAGCGCTGCTCGAAGGCGGCGTCGACGTGCTGCTGATCGAAACGTGCCAGGATACGCTTAACGTGAAGGCGGCCGGCATCGGCGTCAGGCAAGCGTTCGAAACCGCGGGACGCAAAGTTCCGGTCATGATCAGCGGCACGATCGAGCCGATGGGGACGACGCTGGCCGGCCAAAGCATCGAATCGTTCTACATTTCGCTGGAGCACCTCGATCCGATTTCGGTCGGCCTGAACTGCGCGACCGGCCCGGAATTTATGCGCGATCACATCCGGACGCTGGCGGGCATTGCCGACCGCGCGGTCAGCTGCTACCCGAATGCCGGACTCCCGGACGAAAACGGGAATTACCACGAGTCCCCGGAATCGCTCGCCAAAAAGCTCCGCGCGTTCGCCGAGCAGGGCTGGCTCAACGTCGCCGGCGGCTGCTGCGGCACGACGCCGGCCCACATCGCCGCCATGGCGGAAGCGATGAAGGACGTCGCGCCGCGCAAGCCCGAGGGCGCGCACGCTCCGGCCGTATCCGGCATCGAGACGGTATACGTGGAGGACGGCGGCCGGCCCTATATGGTCGGCGAACGGACGAACGTGCTGGGCTCGCGCAAGTTCAAGCGGCTCATCGCGGAAGGCAAGTACGAGGAAGCTTCCGAAATTGCCCGCGCCCAGGTGAAAAGCGGCGCGCAGGTGATCGACATTTGCGTGCAGGACCCGGACCGCGACGAAGCGGAGGACATGAAGCGTTTTCTCGAATTCGTCACGAAAAAGGTGAAAGCCCCGTTCATGGTCGACACGACCGACCCGGCGGTTATCGAGCTTGCGCTCAAGTACATTCAGGGCAAATCGATCATCAACTCGATCAACCTCGAAGACGGGGAAGAGAAATTCGAGAAGGTGATGCCGATCGTTCACCGGTACGGAGCGGCCGTCGTCGTCGGCACGATCGACGAGCGCGGCCAGGCGATCACCCGGGAAGACAAGCTTGAGGTGGCCGTCCGGTCCCGCGATTTGCTCGTGAACAAGTACGGCTTAAAGGAAGAGGACATCATTTTCGACCCGCTCGTGTTCCCCGTCGGGACGGGCGACGAGCAATATATCGGTTCCGCCAAGGAAACGATCGAAGGCATCCGGCTGATCAAGGAAGCGATGCCGAAATGCCATACGATTTTGGGCTTGAGCAACATCTCGTTCGGCTTGCCCGAGGCGGGCCGGGAAGTGCTCAATTCCGTTTTCCTCTACGAATGCACGAAAGCGGGCCTGGATTACGCGATCGTCAACACCGAGAAAGTCGAGCGCTACGCGTCCATCCCGGCGGAGGAGCGGCAGCTTGCGGAGGAACTTCTGTACAACACGAACGACGAGACGCTTGCGGCGTTCGTGGCGGCGTTCCGCGACAAAAAAGTCGAGAAAAAGGCGAAGGCCGAAAATTTGACCTTGGAGGAGCGCCTGGCCGGATACGTGGTGGAGGGGAGCAAGGACGGCCTGCTTGCCGATCTCGACCTGGCCCTGGCCAAGTACAGCCCGCTCGAGATCATTAACGGCCCGCTGATGGACGGCATGACGGAAGTCGGACGGCTGTTCAACAACAACGAGCTGATCGTGGCGGAAGTGCTCCAAAGCGCCGAAGTGATGAAGGCGTCCGTCGCTTATCTCGAGCCGCATATGGAAAAGGCCGATTCCGCCGTCAAAGGCAAAATCATGCTCGCCACGGTCAAAGGCGACGTTCACGATATCGGCAAAAACCTGGTCGAAATCATTCTTTCGAACAACGGGTACAAAATCGTCAACCTGGGCATCAAGGTGCCGCCGGAGCAGCTGGTCGAAGCCTACCGGGCCGAGAAGCCCGACGCGATCGGCCTTTCCGGCCTGCTCGTCAAGTCCGCCCAGCAGATGGTGCTCACCGCGCAGGATTTGCGCAATGCGGGCATCGACGCGCCGATTCTCGTCGGCGGGGCGGCGTTGACGCGGAAATTCACGAAAACGCGCATCGCCCCGAGTACGACGGCATCGTGCTTTACGCCAAAGACGCGATGGACGGCCTGGATTTGGCCAACAAGCTGAGCAATCCGGAACAACGCGAGCAAATGGTGCAGGAGCATAAAGCCGCTTTGGCGACGCTGACGCTTGCGGACGAGGAGAAAAAAGAGCAGCCGGAGTTGACCCGGGCGCGGCGGTCCAACATTTCGCCGGATGCGCCGGTGTTCTCGCCGCCGGACTACGACCGGCATGTGCTGCGCGACTATCCGCTGTCCCACATTTTGCCGTACGTCAACCTGCAAATGCTGATGGGACATCACCTCGGCCTCAAAGGGAACGTCGACGAGCTTCTCGCCAAAGGAGACGAAAAGGCGGTTCAACTGAAGGAAACGGTCGACGGCATCCTGCTGAATGCGGAAAAGGAAGGCTGGATGAAGCCCCAGGCGATGTACCGGTTTTTCCCGGCGCAATCGGAGGGCAACGACATCCTCGTTTACGATCCGGAAGACCGCTCGCGGATTTTGCACCGGTTCACGTTCCCGCGCCAAGCGGTGGAGCCCTATCTGTGTTTGTCCGACTTTTTGAAATCGGTCGAGAGCGGCATCATGGATTCGGTCGCCTTCATGGTCGTCACGGCCGGCCCGGGCGCGCGCGAGCAGGCCGAAGAGTGGAAAAAGAGCGGCGATTACTTGCGCTCCCATGCTCTTTCCGCGTCCGCGCTGGAAGTGGCGGAGGGGCTTGCGGAACGCGTACACCAGATCATCCGCGACTTGTGGGGATTCCCCGACCCGGCGGAAATGACGATGAAGCAGCGGTTCGGCGCAAGGTACCAGGGCATTCGGGTATCGTTCGGCTATCCGGCTTGTCCCGACCTGGAAGATCAAGGGCCGCTGTTCGCCTTAATGAAGCCGGAGGATATCGGCGTCGAGCTGACGGAAGGGTTCATGATGGAGCCGGAAGCTTCCGTCTCCGCCATGGTGTTCGCCCACCCGGAAGCGAAATATTTTAACGTCGATAAAAGTTAATGCCATAAAATAAATGCCCCGATCCCATGCCGCCGCGCGTTTCAGGCGCAGGCTGAGGATCGGGGGCTTTTTTTGGGGGCGGGCATAAATGGGGAGCGATCGCCCCTCGGGACGTTCGTTACTCGTCTCCGGCTTCCGCTTCGTCTTTAATTTCGCTGCGGTACCGCTCGATGCTGTTGCGCCGGCGCGCGTTTTTGTCGGAAATCGATTCGGCCTCTTCGGGGCTGATTTCCTCCGCGTGCTCGGCCAAATAATCCTCGGCTTCCTCGAGATTGCCGATCGTATGTTGAACGGCTTCCTGCAAATGCTCCACGTTATCGGAACGGTCGTCCGGCTTTGCCATCGCTTGTGCATCCTCCCGTCGTGATGGATTCGTTATCGATTCGGAAGCGGCTGCTTCCCGTCGATAGGATAACTAATGGCTTCGCGTTCTATGCGGAAAGAGCGGTCGGAGGAAACGATGTATCGTTCGATTCGGATGATAAGGAGCGCAGACGGCTAAGAAGGGGACTGGATGGACTGCTTGGGCGGTAATGCGGACGCGTGGCGGCAAAGAAGGGGACTTACAGGGGCGGAAACGAGAGCGCTGGAGGGACATGAGGATCGTTTAAGCGTTTTCGGGATCGCGAGGAAATAAAACTTTTCCCGGGAAAGCGCAGGACCCGACATCCGGTGTCGGAATAGTCAGAAAATAGAGTTTTTTTATTCCCGCCTGCGGTCTTCTGTCGGCAAATTCGTTCGATTCGACAAAGCTTTATCCTCGCGGATGCGTTGCCGTGCGAACGTATATTCTGTACAATGGGAAATATCGAACGAACGGCGGGGGAGAAATCAACATGAATCCATGGACGGGGAAAGCGGCGACGGTGGAAGAGTGGCTGGACATGCTGCGAAGCCACCCGGAAATCATGGCAAACGTGACGCATTGGCATACGCAGCCGGCAAGGGAAGCGCGAACGGTTCCGTTTCCCGAGCGGCTTGCTCCGAAGCTGGAGCAAGCGCTGCGGAGCAAAGGAATCCATGAGCTGTACACGCATCAGGCGGCGGCTTACCGGGCGGTCCGGGAAGGGAAGCACGTCGTGACGGTCACGCCGACCGCGTCCGGCAAGACGCTGTGCTACAATTTGCCGGTGCTTCAGCATTTGCTGGCCGACGACAGCGTGCGGGCGCTGTACCTGTTTCCGACGAAGGCGCTCGCCCAGGATCAGGTCGCGGAGCTCCAGGAGCTGGCGAACCGGATGGAGGCGGACATCAAGACGCATACATACGACGGCGACACGCCGCCGACCGTCAGGCAGGCGATCCGCAACGCGGGACATATCGTCGTCACCAATCCCGACATGCTGCATTCGGCCATATTGCCGCATCATACGAAATGGGTCAAACTGTTCGAGAACGTGAAGTACATCGTCATCGACGAGCTTCACGCGTACCGGGGGGTGTTCGGCAGCCACGTCGCCAACGTCATTCGCCGGCTCAAGCGGATTTGCAAGTTTTACGGCAGCGATCCGCAGTTTTTGTGCGCCTCGGCGACGATCCGCAATCCGAAGGAGCACGCGGAACGGCTTGTCGGCGAGCCGGTCGAGCTCGTCGACGACAACGGGGCGCCGTCCGGCGAGAAGCATATGGTGTTTTATAATCCCCCGGTCGTCAATCGGCAGCTCGGCATCCGCAGATCGAGCGTGCTCGAATCCCAGCGGCTGGCCGCGCTGCTGCTGAAAAGCGGCATCCAGACGATCGTGTTCGCGCGCAGCCGGGTGAGAGTGGAAATCTTATTGACCTATTTGCAGGAACTGGTCAAAAGGGAGCTCGGACCGAAATCGATTCGCGGCTATCGCGGCGGCTACCTGCCCAAGCTCCGGCGGGAAATCGAGCACGGGCTGCGCACCGGCGAAATCCGGGGCGTCGTCAGCACGAACGCGCTGGAACTGGGCATCGACATCGGCCAGCTGCAGGCGTGCGTGCTGAACGGGTATCCCGGTTCGATCGCGAGCACGTGGCAGCAATCCGGGCGGGCGGGGCGCAGGCATACGAGCTCGGTCACGTTTCTGGTGGCCAGCAGCAACCCGCTCGATCAGTATTTGATCCAGAATCCGGATTATTTTTTGGGAAGGCCGCCGGAAGAGGCGCGCATTCATCCCGACAACCTGCTGATTTTGCTCGATCATGTCAAATGCGCCGCCTACGAGCTGCCGTTCGAGGCCGGCGACAAGTTCGGAGGCGAGAAGCTGACGGACCTGCTCGAATTTCTCGCCGAGGAGAAGGTGCTGCATCAAACGGGGGATCGCTGGTATTGGATGGAGCAGGCTTTTCCCGCCAACAATATATCGCTCCGGTCGGCCGCCCAGGAAAATTTCGTCATCATCGACATGACCGAAGGCCACAAGGTGATCGGCGAAGTCGACCGGTTCAGCGCCCCGACGCTTATTCACGAGGAAGCGATCTATTTGCACGAAGGCGTGCAGTACCAGGTCGAGAAGCTCGATTATCCGGAGAAAAAAGCGTACGTGCGCAAGGTCGACGTCGATTACTTCACGGACGCCAACATGGCGATCGAGCTGAAGGTCCTGCAAGTCGACCTGGAGCGCCGATCGGGCCGGCTCTTGCGCCAGTACGGGGAAGTGGCCGTCACGAGCCGCCCGACGATTTTCAAAAAAATCCGCATGCGCACGCATGAAAATATCGGCTCGGGCCCGATCCATTTGCCGGAGGAGAACCTGCACACGAGCGGCTACTGGTTTTCGTTCGCGGAAGAAGCCGAGGCGGGATTGTCCGCCAACGACATGCAGATGGCGCTGCTCGGACTCGCCAACGTGCTCGTGCATCTCGCTCCGCTTCATTTGATGTGCGACCCGCTCGACATTCGGGTCGTGCCGCAGGTGAAGGCGCTGCACTCGAAGCGGCCGACGATTTTTTTCTATGACCGGTACCCGGGAGGCATCGGCCTCAGCCAGCGGTTGTACGAGAAGCACGACGAGCTGCTTGCCGAAGCCGGGCGACTGATGGCCGGCTGCGGCTGCATGAGCGGTTGCCCGGCTTGCGTCGGGCCGATCGAGGAAGTCGGCTTGCTCGGCAAGGAGCTCGCGCAGAAGCTGCTCGCCCATGCGAAGGAAGGTGCGGCGACGTGAGCGGGGGACTGAGGGAGCGCCTGCTGCGGCTGCGCCCGCAATCGCCAGCCGCGGCGTCGACCGGGTCGGCCTCGGCGGCCGAAGCGTACGTGAGCGGGCGGCAAGCGGGAGCGGAAACATATGAAAGCGGACGGCAAGCGGAAACGGAGGCTTTGCATCCCGCGTTCATCCGTCTTGGCGTGACGGAAGAGACCAACGCCCACGGCAGCTTTCTGCTGCGAAAAATCGAATACCCGCTGCATTTCCGCCACGGGCGCTACGCGCTCGGCGAGCTGCAGGCGAAAGCGCGCTACCTGGCGCCGGTGTCCGATCGGCAAAACAAACAGAACGAAGCGGTGCTCCATCGGCCGATCGAGCCGGAGCGGCTGCTTTTTCTCGACACCGAAACGACGGGGCTCGGCATCGGAGCCGGCAATGTCCCGTTCATGATCGGCATCGGCTGGATCGAACCGGATAGCGGGCGGTTCGTCGTCGAACAAACGCTCATCCGGCATCCCGGCGAGGAAAGGGCCATGCTCGCTTACTTGGCCGGGCGAATGGCGAACCGCACGCATCTGGCGACGTACAACGGGCGCACGTTCGATTGGCCGGTTCTCGTCAACCGGTTTATTTTGAACGGATGGAGGCGGACCGGTCCCGAGCCGGGCCATCTCGATTTTCTTCACCCTTGCCGGGCGCTGTGGCGCAATACGCTCGAATCGTGCCGACTAAGCCGGATCGAAGAGGAAAAACTAGAAATCGACAGGGGCGAGGACGTACCGGGTTCGCTCGCTCCGGCTCTGTACATGCAGTTTTTGAACGACGGCGACGCCGATGGCTTGCAAGGGGTTTACCGGCATAACGAGCGGGACGTGCTGACGCTTGCGACGCTGGCCGTTCATTTCGGTGCGCTGCTGGCAGACGGGGAAGAGGAAGGCGCAGACGATTTCGAGGCGCCGGCCGGGGCCGAGGAGCTGTACCGGACGGCGGCATGGCTGGAAACGCACGGCGCCGCGAAAAAATCGGCCCGGCTGTACGCCCTGCTCGCCGCGAGCGAGGAACCGCAAACCGCCCGGTGGTGGCTCCCGGTCGCCGCCCATTACAAGCGCCTCGGCCGGTTCGACCTGGCCGTTCCGCTGTGGCGGCGGACCGCCGAACGCGCCGAGCGGGCCGCGATTCCGTCGTACGACGCCCATATCGAGCTGGCGATGCATTACGAGCATCGGCTTAAAGATTACGGAGGCGCTTTGGAGCTGGCCGAGCGGGCTCTTGACCTGGCGCTTCGCCGACCGCCTGCGGCGGGCGGCGCCGCCCGGAGCCGGCAGGAACGGGAAGAGCTGCAGCGGAGAATCGAGCGGCTCAGGCGTAAATCGGGGTTAAATCGGGGTTAAATTTAACGCCGTTCCCTTGTCATTTTCCCCGCAATCGGGGTATTGTAGGAAGAACGGACCGCGGTTCCCGATTTTTTCAAGTTAGGAGAGTCAGGCATCATGGAAGCATATCCGATTCGACCGCCGGAACGGACGCTCCCCAAGGCGCTGCTGTTCGATTTGGACGGCACCCTGTACAAAGGGGATACGCCGATCCCGGGAGCGGACAGGCTCATCGCGAAAATGGAGGAAATCGGCCTGCCTTGCTGGTTCGTCACGAACAATTCGACGCGAACGCCGGCACAGGTCGCGGACCATTTGAATAAAATGGGGATTCCGGCGTCTGCCGGCCAAGTCGTCACGTCGGCCCAGGCCGCGGCCGAATATGCCAAGCGGCATTATCCAGGCGCGCCGGTCTTTCTCGTCGGCGAGCACGGGATCCGGGAGGCGCTTCGGGAAGCCGGGCTGCGGCTGTTGGACGAAGCGGACGAGACGGACGCCCGGCTTGTCGTTCAAGGCATCGATCGCGCCCTCACGTTCGACCGGCTGACCGTCGCCGTGCGCCATTTGCTGCGCGGCGCGGCGTTTTTGCTGACCAACCCCGATCGGCTGCTCCCGATGGGCACCGGCTTGCTGCCGGGCGCGGGAAGCATTGCGGCGTTGCTCGAGGCGGCTTCCGGCACGAAGCCGACCGTCGTCGGCAAGCCTTCTCCGATCTTGATGGATTACGCCTTGGCCCGTGCCGGCGTATCCGCGGGG
Source organism: Cohnella algarum (assembly GCF_016937515.1). Classification (NCBI taxonomy): domain Bacteria; kingdom Bacillati; phylum Bacillota; class Bacilli; order Caryophanales; family Paenibacillaceae; genus Cohnella; species Cohnella algarum. The sequence goes on along the minus strand of NZ_JAFHKM010000002.1, from coordinate 4,957,515 downwards.
GACGCCTGGGTCATCGGCGACAACCCCCATACCGATATTGCCGCCGGAAAGGCGGCCGGCAGTCCGACCGTGCTCGTGCTGACCGGCTTGTGCTCGGAAGCGGATTGGAGAATCCGCTGCGAGGACGCGGACGTCAAGCCCGACGGCGTATGCGCCGACCTCGATCAGCTGGCGGATTGGATAGCGAACGATCGATAGTTTGGGCGGTCGCCGGCAGTTCGGAACGCTTCGTTCCGACGGGGACTACATACTTTTACAACATAAAGCAAAGGAATGACTTCAACATGCCGGAATGGCCGGAGATGGAAACTTATCGGCGATTGCTTTCGCCTCTCGTATGCGGTCAGACGATCGTGAACGTCGACGTCAACCGCGAAAAAACGATCAACGAACCCGAAGAAACGTTTCGCGGCGCTTTGACCGGCCGTAAAATCATGTTCGTGGAGCGTCGCGCCAAATACCTGCTGTTCCATTTGGACGACGGCAACCGGCTGCTGCTGCATCTGATGCTCGGCGGATATCTGGTTTACGGAACGGAAGCGGAAAAGGACGATTCCCGGTTCCAGGTCGTCTTTGCGCTCGAAGACGGCAACCGGTTGTTTTTCGGCGGGCTTCGGCTGGGGTTTCTTCACCGGATAACGGCCAAGGCGGCAATCGAGCAGTTTCGCGAGCTCGGCCCGGAGCCGTTCGATCCGCGGCTTACGGAAGAGGCGTTCGTTCTGAAGCTGGCCAAGAAGCGCGGCAAGCTGAAGCCGGCTCTCGTCGACCAGAAATGGCTCGCCGGCATCGGCAATTGCTATTCCGACGAAATTTGCTTCGAAGCCGGCGTCGTTCCGTTCGCCGACATTGCGTCCTTGACGGACGATACGAAACGCAACGTTTATCATGCGATGCGAAAAGTGCTGACGGAGGCTGCCGAAGAGGGCGGCTACATGGACAAAAAGCTGACCGCGAACGACACGCTGACCGGCGGCTACGACGATAAATGCAAGGTTTACGACCGCGAGGGAGAGCCGTGTCCCCGCTGCGGCGGCACGATTCAGCTTGCGACGATTTCCTCGCGCAAAATGTTTTACTGTCCGAGCTGCCAGGGGACGCATTGACGCATGTTTGTCGGCAGCCATGTGAGCACGAGGCGGGGATACCGGGAAGCGGCGCGAACGGCCGCGGCGATGGGCGGCAACGCCTTTCAGTATTTTCCGAAAAACCCGCGCAGCCTGCAGCTCAAAGCGTTTGACCGCGCCGAAGCGCAGCGCTGCGCGTTATGGTGCCGCGATAACGGGGTCGTTTCCGTCGCGCACGGCCCCTATCCGGTCAATCCGGCGGCGGACGGGGAGTCAGCGGAGCAGATGGCCCGCAGCACGCTGAACGATTTGGCGATCGCCGAGGCCTGCGGCTCGATCGGGGTCGTCGTTCATTTCGGCATGTATAAGGGTAAAGACCCTTTGCTCGGCTACACCCATATCATACAATGGTTAAACAAGGTTCTCGGGCAGTGGAACGGGACGGCAAAGGTGCTGCTGGAAAATTTGGCCGGCGACCACGGGGAGATGGGGACGACCCCGGAAGAGCTCGTTTCGGTCCGCAAGCTGTGCGAGCGGCCGGAAGCGATCGGATTTTGCCTCGATACGTGCCACTTGTTCGCAAGCGGCCACTGGCGCGGACCGGATTGGGACGAGTTCGTCGCCAGGGGCCGTGAGGCCGGATTCTGGGAACATCTTGCCGCGGTCCATTTGAACGATTCGCGATATCCGGCGGGCATGCGGCGGGATCGGCACGCGCGGATCGGCGAAGGGGAAATCGGCGCGGAGGGCTTTGCCAACCTGCTCCGGACGCCCGAAATCCGCCGGGTGCCGCTTCTGCTGGAGACGCCGGCGGACGAGGACGGAACGCACCGCAGGCAAATTGAGCGGGTACGAGAGCTGGCGATTGTGGGGGATACCGAATGATCAACGTGTTTTTGGACGACGTCCGGCCTTGTCCGAAAGGATTCGTCGCCGCCCGTTCGGCAGACGAGTGCTTGCTGCTCCTTGCCGAGGAGGACGTCAATTTGCTTTCGCTCGATTTTGAGCTCGGCTACGGCGAACCGAACGGGCTTGCGGTCGTGCAGGCGATGATCGCTCGCGCGATATACCCGAAGGAGGTCTACGTGCATTCCTCCAGCATGATGGGCAGGGCCCAAATGATCCGCGCGCTGCGCGAGGCCGAGCCGCCAGCCGTCATCGTGCACGACGGCCCGATGCCGGCGTCCGTGCTCGAGGCAGCCGCGCGGCAAGCCGAGGGCGGAGCCGGGGCATGAAGGAATGGGACGCGGCGTCATGGAGGAAGGAACTGGAAGCGGCGGAGGCTCCGTTCGCGCTTTTCGTGCATACGCCTCTTTGCGGAACCTGCTCGGTTGCCCGCCGGATGCTGGGCGTGGCCTGCGAGGTGCTTCCGGGATTGCCGATTGCCGCCGCGAACTTGAACGTCATGCCGGAATTGGCCGAACGGTTCCGCATTCAGAGCGTTCCTTGCCTGCTTCTATGGGAACGCAAAGGGGAAGCACGCAACGCGTACCGCTTCGGTTCGGTTCAGGAGCTGGTCGAGCTGCTCCGCCCGCTGCGGATCAAGGCGCTGTAAGAAGCAATGCCTGCTCCGCCGGTCAAGCCTTGGGCGGGCAGGCTTCTTCGGACCGCAACGCAATCGTACCTGGAATTGGGGAGAGGAAGGAAATAGATGATCGAACTTAAGCAGCTGACGCTTCGACGCGGCCAGAGGGATATTCTGCGGGGAGTCGACTTGACGGTCAAGGAAGGCGAGCAGTGGGTGCTGCTCGGACGCAACGGCTGCGGCAAAACGACGATGCTGGAAATGATCACCGGCTACATGTTTCCGACGACGGGGACGGTCGACGTGCTGGGCAACCGATACGGTCAGGTCGACGTTCGCGAAGTGCGAAAAAAGATCGGCTATATCGGGACGACGCTCATCGAGAAGCTGACGCTTCGCGATCCGCTGTGGGAAATCGTCGCAGGCGGGGCCAACGCCTATTTGCGCGTTTACGAGGCGGTGTCGGACGACGTGCGCGAGCGGGCGCGGGAAGAACTGGAGCGGGTCGGCCTCGCCCATCTGTCCGAGCAGCCGTTCGGGACGCTGTCGCAAGGAGAACGCAGGAAAGCGCTGCTTGCCCGCACGATGATGGCCGATCCGCGGCTGCTCATTTTGGACGAGCCCTGCGCCGGCCTCGATCTGTTCGAACGGGAAAAATTCCTCGACTCGCTGGAACGCTTGTCCCGCCGGAGCATGTCGATGCTGTACGTGACGCATCATATCGAAGAGATTACGCCGATGTTCACCCATGTGGCGTTAATGGCGGAAGGGCGCATCGTCGCTTCTGGGCGGAAGCGGGACGTGCTGACGACCGAGCTGCTGCGCATCGCCTACGATCTCGACGTCAAAGTCGATTGGCAAGACGAACGCCCCTGGATTCAGGTTGGAAAGGAACGTTAGGATGATGGATTTTATCGGAACGGCCAATCCCGGTTTCGCTCCTTACGCGATGGACGAGCTCAAGCGCAAGCATCCGGAGGTTGCCGTTTCGGGAATCGCGCCGGGCGAGACGTTCCGGATCGGCTGCCCGAGCCGGACGCCGGACGAGTGGCTCAGGGAGCTCCGACGGGACGAGCCGATCTTTCTGCGGCATCTGTTTCCGGTCGAGGCGGAGTCGGCGCTGGGCGAAGACGCGGATTCGATCGCCGAAACGATGATCGGCTTCGCGGCTTCCTGCGCCGATCGCGTCCGTGGCGCGACCGTCGCCGTGCAGGTCCGCAAATCGCAGGACAGCCCGTTTCCGTTCGGCTCGGCCGAAGGCCGCGATTTGATGCGGCCGGCGCTCGAAGCGGCCGGAGCGGAAGTCGCCGCGCGGGATACTCGCTGGATCTTGTCCGTATACGCCTCGAAAAAGTCGCTTTACATGGGCTTGTCCGCTCCGGAGGATAATTTGTCCGACTGGCCGGGCGGCGCCGTTCGGTTCCGCCGGGAGGAGGGGCTGATCTCGCGCGCCGCCTTCAAGCTGCTGGAAGCGGAGCGGACGTTCGGGCTGCCGCTCGGACGTTTCTCCCGCGCGCTCGATCTGGGCGCCGCCCCCGGCGGCTGGACGTCGGTATTGCTGGAGCGGGGGCTTCACGTCACGGCGGTCGATCCGGCCGAAATGGCGGATTCGCTGGCGGGCCATCCGGGCCTTGCGCACTTGCGCCGCAATGCGGCCGAGCTGTCGTTTCCGCCCGGCGCGTTCGATTTGCTCGTAAGCGATATGAGCTGGGATCCCCGGCATACGTGCCGCATCGTTTCGGGCCTTGCGCCCGCGCTCGTTCCGGGGGGGTCGGCGATCGTGACGTTGAAGCTGATGCACCGCAAACCTTTGCAGACGATTTCGCAGCTTGCGGAAGAATACGCGAAAACGTTCGACATTCGAAGGATCAAACAGTTGTTTCACAATCGCGAAGAAGTTACAATGTGGTTAAAACGCAGAGCATAACGGTTCATGCCGGGAAAGCATCCCGCGCCAGAAGCTCGGCGGCTTTTGAACGAAAGCCGGCCGCCAGCTTCGGGCGCGGTTTTTTTTGTCGATTTGGTGAACGCGAGCCGAATCGGTCAGGGCGGCGGACTTAAATTTGCCGGCCCGTTCGAAACTTATAACGATAGGGAGCGTCGAAAATGATGGCAGAACCTTTCGAACCGCAATCAACCGAACCGGACCGCCTGTTCGCCGAACGTTACCGGATCGTATCGCAAATCGGGCGCGGAGGGATGGGATCGGTCTATTTGGCGGAGGACCGGCGCCTGGACGGAAAGCTGAGAGCGCTCAAATTTACGCGCCCGCTGCCCGAGGAAAGGGAATGGTTCATCGCCGAAGCTCGCATGCTGGCGAGGCTCGAGCATCCGAATTTGCCGCGCATCGTCGATTATTTCCCGGCGGACGCCGGCAGCGAAGCCTGCATCGTCATGGATTATATCGCGGGAGAAACGCTCGAGGCGATATTGGCCGGGCACGGCTCGGGACTGCCGTTTCCGACGGTGCTCGGATGGATGGAGCAGCTTGGCTCGGTGCTCCGTTACCTCCATGCGCAAGAGCCTCCCGTCGTTTTCCGTGATTTGAAGCCGGCGAACGTTATCGTGGACGGACGGGGGCGGGCGGTTCTCGTCGATTTCGGCATCGCCAGGCATTACCGTCCCGAAGCCGCGTCGGATACGCTTCGCTTGGGGACGCCCTGGTTCGCCGCGCCCGAACAGCTGCGGGGCGGCCAGTCCGATTTCCGGACGGATCTTTACGGTCTCGGAGCGCTGGCCTACCATATGCTGACCGGCGGGGATTACGCCATCCGCCGGTTGCCGGCCGACCGGATGAGGCTGCTGCGCGCGGCGGTTCCGCCCTTGTTCGCGGAATGGCTGGAGCGCCTGCTGGCCGACGATCCGCGGGAACGCCCCGAAAGCGCGGCGCAGGTGCTGAAGGAATTGAAGTCGTTTGCCCTCGATGCGGAAACGGGCAACCTTTCGGCTCGGGCCCGGGACGGCGTCGCCGTATGCGCCATCGTGTCCGCCTATCCGGGAGCGGGGGCGACGACCGCGGCGCTGGATTTGTCCGCCCGGTTGTCGGAGCTGGGCGCCTCCCATGCTCTTGTCGAATGTCCCGGCGGCGATCCGGAGCTGTTTCCGCGACTGGACGGCGGCAGGAGAATGCCGGGGCGGGCGGCGTTCGCGGATCCCGCCGGCGAGCGGCCGGTACGTCCCGCCTGGAGGGAGGGAACGGCGCATTATTTTCCTCTGCATCCGCGGCAAACGTCCGAAGCTCGGCCGGAGGAGGCTTTCGCCCACTGGCTTCGAAAGCTGGGGACTCCGATCGTCCTTGTGGACGTGTCCAGCCGCTGGGACTTCGCCGGCGCCTCCGATTGGCTGGTTCGGACCGCCGATTCCATTCTGCTGGTGGCCGACTGCATGCCCGCCAAATGGAGCGAACGCCGTCAGCAGGCATGCGCGAACCTTCAGGCGGCGGCTTCGGAGCGGGGCGTCTTTGCCGCCTGGATCGCCAATCGGGACCATTCGTTTCCCGCGCGGAAGGAGTGGCTCGGCCTGTTTCCGAAGCGGCCGTCCGTTTTCCTGCCGCAGCTCCAGGCGGAATCGGTCGTCCGTGCGATTTGGGACGGCGAACCGCGCTTGTCCGGAAGGCGGGAGGACAGCGAATGGGACGACCTGATCGCCAGGCTGTTTGCCCCGGAGCGAGCCGCGAAATCCCGCTGACCGGCCTTCCATTTTCGGCCAATTCGCCGTCAGCCGTCGAAGGATGGAGCCCGGCGTGTTACAATAAAGAATGCCGGCCATTTTGGCATGAATGTAAATATGCAGAAACAAGCGATAAATATATCCCACTTGGCTGCGAGGTGAAACGATGAGCGAGAACATTTTGATTATCGAAGACGAAGACAGCATCGCGCGCATCCTGGAGCTTGAACTCAAGCATGAAGGCTATGAAGTGAGCCGCGCCAACGACGGAAGAAAAGGCCTGGAAATGGCGATCGAGGGCGGCTGGGATCTCGTGCTTCTCGATGTCATGCTCCCCGGCCTCAACGGCATCGAGGTGCTGCGGCGCTTGAGACAAAACGATCATGCCGTTCCGGTCATTTTGCTGACGGCCCGGGATACCGTTCCGGACAAAGTGAGCGGCTTCGAACACGGAGCGAACGATTACGTGACGAAGCCGTTCGCGATGGAGGAATTGCTTGCCCGGGTGCGGAACCTGCTGCGGATTTTCAAGGCGTCCCGCGAAGGCGAAAGCGAAGACGTCATCAAGGTGTGCGACTTGACGATCGAACTGATTACCCGCAAAGTCACGCGCAAGGATCATGCGATCGATTTGACCCCGCGCGAGTTCGAACTGCTGCTCTACCTGGCCCGCTTCAAAAACGAGGAGAAAACGCGGGAAGAAATTTTGTCCGACGTTTGGGGTTACGAGTACATCGGGGATACGAACGTCGTCGACGTCTACATCCGTTACTTGCGGCAAAAAATGGACAAAGGATACCGGCATAAGCTGCTCCACACCGTTCGGGGAGTCGGCTATATGCTGAAGGAGCCGGACGCATGACGCTTCGTTCGCGGTTTACGCTTTTTACCGTATTCTGGTTTATTTTTATTTTGCTATTGTACAATATTTTCGTTTATTTTCTGGTCATTCGCGTGGCGACCCGCGGGGAGCTGCAGGTCATCGCGAACAAAACCGACCTCGTGGCGGAAACGCTCCGGAAAAACGACATGGCCGACCTGGAGGACCCGAAAGTACTCGGCGACATGTACAACTCCAACGAAATGATTCGCATCGTGACGAAGGAGCTGGAGGTCGTCAACCGAATCGGGGACCCCGAGCTGCTGACGATATCCCAGAACGTAAGCAATGTCATGCGCTCGGAAACGATTCGCCTGAACGGGCAGCGGGTGCTTTACGTGTCCGTGCCGCTGTACGAGCAGGGCGATTTCGTCGGCGTCGTCGAAGGGGCGCGGCGGCTGACCTCGCTGGACAGCTATTTGCAAATTTTGCTCGGCACGCTTAGCGTAACGAGCGTCGGCGCCATCGTGTTCGCGATTTTCGGAACGTACTGGTTCACCTCGCGCCTGACCGGCCCGATCGGTCAGATGGTGCAGACGATGCGGGAAATCGACCGAAGCGGCAAGCTGCACAAAGTCCAGATGGGGCGCGAGGAATCGCTCGAGCTCCAGCAGCTTATTCGCGCGTTCAATCAGATGATCGATCGGCTGGACCGGACGATCGAGCGGCAGAAGCAATTCGTGGCGGACGCTTCCCACGAACTGAAAACGCCGCTCACCGTCATCGGCAGCTATGCCGACATGCTGAAACGGTGGGGGCGCGACAACGCGGAAGTCCGGGACGAGGCCATCGAGGCGATCGCCGCGGAGACCGAGCGGCTGAAACGGCTGACAAGGTCGATGCTCGCGCTGGCGGAAGCCGATCAGGGCGAGTGGCTGAACAAGGAACGCTTTGAGCTTGTCGGCGTCGTCAGCGATCTGGCGGGCGTCCTCGGCACCGCGTTTCACCGCGACATTCGCGTCCACGCTTCGGCGTCGTCCGTGCAAATGGTCGGCGACAAGGAGAAAATCCGGCAAATTTTGCAGATCATCATCGACAACGCGATGAAGTACAGCAAAGAACCGATCGACGTGCGCATCCGCCATGAGCGGCATACCGTCAAGCTGGAAGTGACCGATTACGGAATCGGCATTCCGGAAAGCGAAATCCCGTTTTTGTTCGAACGGTTTTACCGCGTCGACGAAGCGCGTCACCGCTCTACGGGCGGCAGCGGGCTGGGCTTGTCCATCGCGAAGCGCATCATCGAATTGCACGAAGGGACGATCGAGGTATTCAGCAAATCCGGCAGCGGGACGACGATCGTTATCAAGCTGCCGCGACACGTGTAAAAACGTCATTCCCGGCGGCGGTTGCCGGGGAGGCGTTTTCTTTATTTGCGGCAAAAGGAAAAAGTTGCTCGGCGCCGCAATTGAACTATAATTAGGTACAGGAAAGGATGGGACCTTATGAAAATGAGAGTATCCGCCGTGCAGTTCGCGCTGCGGGACGTTCGGGACTGGAGCGAATTCGAGGAGCAAGTCAAGCATTACGTGCGCAACGCGTCGGAGTACGGCGCCGAATTCGTCCTGTTTCCGGAATTTATGACGACGCCGCTGCTGGCGATCGGCGATGAGACGGGAAACGGTCAGCCGATCGAACGATTGACGGAATATACGGACGCCTATACGCGGCTGTTCGAAGGGCTAGCCCGCGAATACGGCATGTACATCATCGCCGGCACGCACGTGACGAAGGCGGGCGAAAGCCTCCGCAATACCGCTTTTCTGTTCGCTCCCGACGGCACCGTGTTCAAACAGGACAAACTGCATATCACGCCGACCGAAAAGGAAGCCTGGAACGTTTCGCCCGGCGAAGGCGTGCAGGTGTTCGATACGCCGTTCGGCAAAATCGGCTTGCTCACCTGCTACGATATCGAATTTCCGGAAATCGTCCGGATCGTGCGGGCCAAGGGGGCCGACGTCGTGTTCTGCCCTTCCTGCACGGACGACCGGCACGGCTTTTACCGCGTTCGGTACTGCTGCCACGCGCGCGCCGTGGAAAACCAAATCTACATCGTAACGACGGGAACCGTCGGGTCGCTGAGACGCGTCGATTTTATGCGGGCCAATTACGGACAGGCGGCGATCATCGCCCCGAACGACATTCCGTTTCCGCCGGGCGGCATCGTCGCCGAAGGCGAAATCAACGCGGATATGCTGGTGACGGGCGATCTCGATCTGTCGCTGCTCGCCGGCGTCCGCGAGGCCGGTTCGGTGACGACGTGGCGGGACCGCCGGACGGATCTGTACGCCGATTGGAACTGACCGGTCGGGCGCCGCGTTTTTCAACGGAAAGGGGTTGATTTCCATGCGGAAAAAATGGATCGCGACCGACGGCGAAACGATGAAGCCCGCGCTCATCCGCAATTATGCGAAACCGGATTTTCACGCGTTGATCGAAGTGCAGGCGGCCAGCTTTCCGCCTCCTTTTCCGGCGGATTTATGGTGGAACGAGGAACAGCTGAGCGAGCACGTCTCGCGGTTTCCCGAAGGCGCATTGTGCGTGGAGATGGATGGAAGGATCGTCGGGTCGATGACGGCGCTCAGGCGCACGCTGCGGGACGAAGAACGCCACGATTGGGCGAGCGTCACGGACGAGGGCTACATTCGCAACCACGAACCGGACGGCGACACGCTTTACATCGTCGATATTTGCGTTGCCCCCGCTTACCGCAAGTTCGGGCTCGGCAAATGGCTCATGCAGTCGATGTATGAAACGGTCGTGTTTCTCGGATGCCGGAGGCTGCTGGGCGGCGGCCGCATGCCCGGGTATCGCGCGGTAGCGGACCGATGGACCCCGGAGCAGTACGTGGAGCAGGTCGCGCAGGGCCGCCTGAAGGATCCGGTGCTGACCTTTTTGCTGCGCTGCGGTCGAGTGCCCGTCGGAGTCGCGCATGAATACCTGGAAGATGAGGATTCGGCCAATTGCGCGGCGCTTATGGAATGGCGCAACCCATTTTGGAACGAATGAAGAAGGGATGAAAACGCTATGCTTACCTACTATCGGATTACATCGGCGGAAGACCCGGTTTTCGCCAAAATGCACGAATTGATGGGCAACGTGTTTCCCCCGGAGGAAGTGCTGGCGTTCGAGCTGTGGAAAGAGCCGCTGCAGGATCCTTCGATTCACGTTTATGCCGCGCTGCTGGACGGCGAGGTCGTCGGCGCGACGGAATACCGCTACCGGCCGGAATTTCGCGTGGCGATGGTCGATTTTACGATTATCGGGCGTTCCGGCCATGGCATCGGCCGGTTTTTGCTCACGGAGCGGGAGAAGGATCTGGCGCGGCTGCAGCGGGAATCCGGGACGCAGTCTCTCGGCACGTTCGCGGAAATTTACAACCCGTCGGAAGCGGAGACCGCGAAGCTTGCGTTCGGAGGCGTGCAGCCGATGCATCCGGCGGTGCGGCGCGAGGTGCTGTCGCATATCGGCTTCCGCAAGCTGGATTTCGACTACGTGCACCCGTCCTGGGATCACGAAGGCAAAGCGGTTCGCGGGCTCGATTTCTGCTTCCGGCCGGCCGACGATTCCGCGGAGTCGGTTCCGTCATCGCTTGTCGCCGGATTTCTTCGCTGGTACTATTCGGCGCTGCCGAACAAGCCTCGGGAATGGACGGATATGGTCGCTTCGCTCGAGCGGACGGAACACGTCCGGCTGCTGCCGATTTAGGAGAAGAAGCGGATGAACATTACGTTTTTGGGCAACGGCGATTCGATGGGCACGCCGCGCGTCTATTGCGATTGCGACGTATGCGGCGAAGCCCGGACAACCGGGGACAACGTTCGCTTTCGTTCCGCCGTCTGGTTGGAATGCGAAGGCGAGTCGCCTCTTTTGCTCGATTGCGGTCCCGATTTCCGCGCCCAAATGGAGCGGCTCGGCGTTCGCCGGGTTACGCAGGGATTGATCACGCATGCGCATTTCGACCATATCGGCGGTCTTGTCGATTGGTCCGACATGTGCCGGTGGCGGGAAGAGACGGCGAAGCTGTTTGCGCCCGCCGAAGTGCTGGATGAAATCGTCCGGCGATTTCCGTGGCTCGGGGGGCGGCTCGACATGATCGCGAACGACGGGGGGATGACGTACGGAAGCTGGCGCATCACGCCGTGGAAAGTGAATCACGGGAAAAACGGCTTCGCCTACGCCTACCGGTTCGATCAACGCGAGACCGGCTATGCCTGGGCGTATTGCTCCGATTCGTTCGATCTTTCGCCAGCCGAGAAGGAGCCGCTGCGCGGTCTGTCCTTGCTCGTCTTGGGCACCAGCTTTTACGAGGAGCCGTTTCCCGCGGAAACCCGTTCGCTTTACGATGTGAAGGAAGGGTTGGATCTGGTGCGGGAAGTAGGGGCCGCGCAAGCGATCTTTACCCATTTGTCGCACGATATCGATGTCCGCCGGGACTACGGGCTGCCCGCTAACGTCCGGCTCGCCCTCGCGGGCTTGGCCGTTCGGGTCGGCTAGTCCCGGCTGCGGATTATAAGCAGCTTGCCGCTTGCGATCCGGATCGTGCCGTTGTCCTCGGCCAGCTTGTTGCTGATGCCAAGCGACATCCCGATCGCAAGCGTAGCGTTGTCCAGCGGATAGGCGAAGCCGTCGAGGGTGATGCCGGTTACGACAGGCGTCAGCGGCAGCAGCGATACATAAGGGTAGCGATCGTCCGCTTCGAGCCGTTCGACGCCGCCTGTCTCGGCTTCCAGCAAGCGAATTTCGTTGTTCGCGTCGGTCAATTTCGCATTGCAGCCGCAAGCCGCGGCCGTATTCAACAAATGAACGTTGGCCAGGCTGTGATCGAACCGGGTGCCGAGCCCCCCGATAATGACGACGTCGCGGAAGCCTCTTTTGATCGTCTCGCGCAACGCCAGTTCCGTATCGGTCCAGTCTTTGTCGATGGCGTCGAATTCGCGCGTCTCCCCGGCTGCGTCGCGGATCAGCTCCAGCTCCTCGGCGCCGACCGAATCGAAGTCGCCTAACGCCAGATGGGGCGGATACCCCCGTTTCGCCAAAAAAAGCGCCCCGCGATCCGCGCCGACCAAGTAATCGTTCGGACGGATGACGGAAATCGCCGAATCGTCAAGCGCGCCGCCCGTGAAAATAAGCGCGCGGGCAAACGTTTGTTTCGTCATGAAGCCGCAGTCCTCTCCTGCCGTTATCGATGTTGCTGCCGTTCATCCTTCAGTATAGCGCGTCTTCCCTTCGATCGCTAACCAAAATCCGTCATTGCCGGAGCGGAGAGTTAAAGGTACAATACTAGAGGTCGAGATTGTGAAAATCCGATAATTTTCACGCCTTTTTAGCTCGAATGTTTGTTTTTTCGACGGGTATTTGGTTGGAAATGACAATTTATGACTTTGGATTGTGCGTTTAGCGTTCACTATGCATCCGGCTGGAGGATGTCTCGGAGGGAAACGTCGCTTGGAAGACATGTTCTTTTTGTTCAGTTTCATCGGAACGATCGCCTTTGCGGTCAGCGGAGCGATCGTCGCCATGGAGGAGGAGTACGACATTCTCGGCGTGTTCGTGCTCGGGCTCGTGACGGCGTTCGGCGGCGGGGTCATACGCAATTTGCTTATCGGCATTCCGGTCACGACACTGTGGAGCCAGGGGTTGTTTTTGTGGACGGCCGCGATCGCCATTCTCGTCGCGTTCATGCTTCCCGAAATCTGGATTCGGCGGTGGCGCAAAAGCGAGGCTCTGTTCGATGCGATCGGGTTGGCCGCTTTTGCCATCCAGGGAGCGCTTTATGCCGAAAATGCGAATTTGCCGCTTAGCGCGGTCATGGTCGCGGCGATGCTGACGGGCATCGGGGGCGGCATGCTTCGCGACTTGATGGCGGGGAGGAAGCCGCTCGTTTTGCGCGACGAGATTTACGCGGTTTGGGCGCTGGCGGCCGGCTTTGCCATCGAGGTAGGGAAGCTTGGCGGCACGTGGGAATTGCTCGCGCTTTTTTTCGCGGTCGTGCTGCTCAGGATGCTGTCCGTGCAGTACCGCTGGAAGCTGCCGAGACGTAGCATTCGGGACGTTCACGGCTATTCGAAAGGATATGAAGCATGAAAAAATATCGCGTTTTATTCGTTTGCTTGGGCAACATCTGCCGCTCGCCGATGGCGGAAGCGGTGTTTCGCAGCCGGGTCGCGGCCGCGGGGCTGGACGATCGCATCGAGATCGATTCGGCCGGGACGGGGGACTGGCACGTAGGAAAGCCTCCCCACGAAGGAACGAGAAGGCTGCTTGACCGGCACGGCATCGGATACGACGGCATGCGGGCCAGGCAGCTGGCGCCGGAAGACGGCGGTCAATGGGATTTGATCGTCGCCATGGACGCCAGCAATGAGAGGAACATTCGGCAAATCGTCGGGGGATCGGCTTCGGCCAAGGTGATCCGCTTTATGTCCCTGCTCCCGGAGCGGGGGGGAACGGATGTGCCCGATCCGTACTATACCGGCAATTTCGAAGAGGTATACGAAATGGTGGATGCCGGATGCGAGCGGCTGCTGGAGCGGGTCAAAGACCGGCTCGCGGACGGATAGGGATTCGCGCGGCTCGATGCGCCGGGGTCAAAGGTCGCCTCATGAGGAGTAAGGATTCGCGCGGCTCCATGCGCCGGACGTTGCAGGAAGACGGTCCGGCCGACCGGAGGGAAACCGCCCTTTGCGCCAGGATAGCCGGCGCGGAGGGCGGTTTTTTTCGTGTGCAGCCGGGAAAGTATGATCCATCGGTTAGTTTCCGGTGTTTCGTTTTCGTAAAGCGGCGATTGGTTGGATGAAATCCAGGCCTGTTGATTAACCACAAAATGGCAGCAAAAAGCCTACATATGCGCGTTCGGCCCGACGAAAGCGGCCAGCGCTTCCGGCAGCTCCGCCTGCCAAAATCCCCATTTGTGCTCGCCGTCTTTCTCGCGGTAATCGACGTAGGCGCCCCTGTCCCGCAACAGCCGGCTCGCTTCGCGATTCAGCGCGACGAAATCGAACGTTCCCGTGTCGGATTCGAACGCGGTTTCCTGCAAGCCCACCGTCATCCAGACGGCGAGGCCGTCCAGCTTGTCGTTATTGACGATTTCCGCGACGGATCCCGCATAATAAGCGCCGGAAAACGAAAGGACCCGGGCGAACAATTGAGGGTAACGCAGCGCAAGCGACAAGCTGACGGCACCGCCCAGCGAATCTCCGGCAAGCACGCGCTCGTCCGGCGTCCTTCGCACGGATACGTTGCTTTCGACAAAGGGGAGCATTTCTTCGGCGAAAAAGCGGACGTACGCGTCGTTGCGCTCGCCTCCCGCCATATATTCGGAGGTGCGGATTTTTTTGTCGACATCCACGCCGACGACGACGAACGGCTCCCAGCCGTCGTCCAGGATCAGCTTTTGCGCGATTGTCGCGATTCGGCCGAATTGAAAGAAATCCTGACCGTCCTGGCAGTAGACGACGGGGTAGCTGAGCAGCTCCTGGTAGCCCGGCGGCAAATAGATGCGGATATCCCGGCTTCCTTCGGGCAAAATCCGGCTGGGCACTTCGTGTCTGACGATCGTTCGCTTGAATAAATGGGAGTCGTTCATTGCTGCAACCTTCCTTTCCATAATAGGCAGCTCCGGGATCGGACGCCGCTCGCGCGAGTATGGCCGTCACGGCGTATGGGAACACCATAGGGAGGAGCGTCCTTTTTTGCGCGTTGGCGGCGCCGCCGGTTTTTTTGCGATTCAGAAAGGAGATGTACCTGTCCTTGTCTGAATTTTTTCCGATAAAACGACATTCTCCGTCCGAAGGAACGGCGAAGTCGATTTTACTTGCCGGACGAACCGTTCGCGATTCATGAAAATTCGTCATCGCGGTTTTTCGTTCCCGCCGTTTCGCAACCGTCGATTATTCCTGTAAGCACAACGGTTAAAGCTTGTTTGTATCATTTTGTTATAGTAATGAAAACAAACTGTACTACAAACATGAAACGAATAAAAAACAAGTAAAATCGGGGAAAAACGGCTTTTTTTCTTTGACCATCGACTCTAACAGAGCTATAATAATTCTATAACAGAAAGCCCTCTTCCACAATTCAAGACGAGGTGATCGATAATGAGTAAAGGTTCTCTGGACGCACCGGCTAAGCCGGGCCAAGCTCAAGCGCACGAGGTGCGGTCGGAAAATGTGATTCCACTGCAAATATTGTCTCCGGAAGGCGAAGTTGTCAACCCGGAACGTCTTCCCGATCTGTCCGACGATCAATTGAAGGAAATTATGTATCGCATGGTGTTTACCCGCACGTGGGACGACCGCGCGGTCAATCTGGGACGCCAAGGCCGTCTCGGGTTCTATGCGCCGGTATCCGGCCAAGAGGCGACGATGGTCGGCAGCGAATACGCGCTCGAGAAATCCGACTTCATCTGCCCGGGCTACCGCGACATGCCGCAGCTCGTCTGGCACGGACTTCCCTTGTACCAAGCGTTCCTCTATTCCCGCGGCCACCAGCACGGCGGCCAGATTCCGGAAGGCGTCAACGTCTTGATGCCGCAAATCATCATCGGCGCGCAAATTTTGCACGCGACCGGAATCGCGATGGGCTACAAGCTGAAAAACGAGAAAAACGTCGTCATCGCCTACACCGGCGACGGCGGTTCCTCGGAAGGCGATTTCTATGAAGGCCTGAACTTCGCGGGCTCCTTTAAACTCCCGGCTATTTATTTCGTTCAGAACAACGGCTACGCGATCACGACGCCTTACGCGAAGCAAACGGGCGCCCAATCGATCGCCCATAAAGCTTTGGCAGCCGGCATCCGCGGCGTGCAAGTGGACGGCATGGACGTGCTCGCCGTCATTTCCGCCGTGAAGGAAGCGGCCGACATCGCCCGCGAAGGCGGCGGCGCGACGCTGATCGAAGGCTTGACCTATCGTTTCCGTCCGCACTCGATGTCCGACGACGCCACCAAATACCGCACGAAGGACGAAGAAGCGGAATGGGCGCTCAAAGACCCGATCGTGCGTTTCGGCAAATACCTGGAAGCCAAAGGCCTCTGGTCCGAGGAAGACACCGCGCGCGTGAAAGAAGAAGCGAAGGCCGCGGTTGCCGAGCATATCAAGAAAGCCGAACAAACGGAGAAAATGACCGTCCCCGGCCTGATCGATTCGATGTTCGAGCAAACGCCGCCGAATCTGGAACAGCAAAAAGCGGATTTCCAATAAATCGTGACTAAGATGGGAGAGTTAGCAACATGGCTCAAATGACTATGATTGAAGCGATTAAAGACGCGATGCGGGTCGAGCTGAAGCGCGACCCGAACGTCGTCATTTTCGGCGAGGACGTCGGCCATGTCGGCGGCGTGTTCCGCGCCACGGAAGGCCTGCAAGCCGAATTCGGCGAAAATCGCGTGTTCGACACGCCGCTCGCGGAATCCGCCATCGGCGGTCTTGCGGTCGGTCTTTCCGTTCAAGGTTTCCGCCCGATCGCGGAAATCCAATTCGTCGGCTTTATTTTTGAAGCATTGGATCAAATGTTCGTCCAAGCGGCCCGTCTGCGCTATCGCTCCGGCGGACGCTACAACGCGCCGATCGTGTTCCGCACGCCGTTCGGCGGCGGCGTCAAGGCGGCGGAGCTGCATACCGACGCGCTTGAAGGGCTCGCCATGCAAACGCCGGGCATCAAGACTATCGTTCCTTCCAACCCGTACGACGCGAAAGGCCTGCTGATCTCCGCCATCCGGGAAAACGATCCGGTCTTTTTCATGGAGCACCTGAACTTGTACCGCGCGTTCCGCGACGAAGTGCCGGAAGGCGAGTACACCGTGCCGATCGGAAAGGCGAAAGTCGTCCGCGAAGGCAAGGATGTCACGATCATCGCGTACGGCCTGATGGTCCATACCGCTCTCAAAGCAGCGGCAGAACTGGAGAAAAACGGCGTGCAGGCGGAAGTGATCGACCTGCGGACGCTCATGCCGCTCGATATCGAAACGATCGTCGAATCGATCAAAAAGACGAACCGCGCGATCGTCGTGCAAGAAGCGCAAAAGTCGGCCGGCGCGGCCGCCGAGATCATCGCCCAAATCAACGAAAACGCGATTCTGCACCTGGAAGCGCCCGTGCTTCGGTGCGCGCCTCCGGACACGGTGTATCCGTTCGCGCAAATCGAGGACGTTTGGCTGCCGAACCCGGCCCGCATCGTCAAGACCGTCAATCAAGTGCTGCAGTTCTAATCGGACAGGAGGTTTTGCTTCGTGGCAAGATTCGAATACAAGTTCCCGGAGCTCGGCGAAGGGCTGCATGAAGGCGAAATCGTCAAAATGCTCATCTCCCCCGGCCAGACGGTAACGGATGAAGATATCATTATGGAAGTCCAAAACGACAAGGCGATCGTGGAGGTTCCCTGTCCGGTCAACGGCAAGGTGCTTGAAGTGCTCGCCAAAGACGGGCAAGTGATGCACGTCGGCGAAGTCGTCGCCGTCATCGAAGCCGAAGGCGATCTGCCGGAGGAAGCTTCCGCTCCGGACGACCACATCGGCGGCAACGCCTCGACGGGCGGCGCCGACACGCAAGGGCAGCCTGCTCAGGCTCCCGCAGCCGAACCCGCCGCTCCGGCCGCGGCTGCCGCGCAAGCGCCCGCCGCCGAGCCGAACAAGCTCGTGCTGGCGACGCCAAGCGTGCGCAAGCTCGCCCGCGAGAAGGGCGTCAACATCGCCGAAGTGAACGGCACCGGCAAAAACGGCCGCATCACCCGCGAGGACGTGCTCGGCTTTACCGGCGCGGCTCCGGCCGCGGCGCAAGGCGCGGAGGCGGCAGCTCCGGCTTCCGCTCCGGCAGCGAAAGCCGCCGTGCAGGCAGGCCCGGGCGTCGAGGAGCGCGTTCCGTTCAAGGGCATTCGCAAAGCGATCGCCAACGCCATGGTCAAATCCGTTTATACCGCTCCGCACGTCACGCTCATGGACGAAGTGGACGTTTCGGCGCTCGTCGCGCTGCGCAGCCGTTCCAAGCCGGTCGCCGAGAAGAAAGGCGTCAAGCTGACGTATCTGCCGTTCATCGTCAAGGCGCTCGTTGCCGCTTGCCGCGAGTTCCCGGCGCTGAACGCGATGATCGACGAGGCCGCGAACGAGATCGTCTACAAGAAGTACTACAATATCGGCATCGCCACCGACACGGACAACGGCTTGCTCGTGCCGGTCGTCTTCGACGCCGACCGCAAGAACATCTGGACGATCGCCAACGAAATCCGCGATCTGGCTACGCGCGGACGCGAAGGAAAGCTCGCTCCGAACGAGATGAAGGGCGGTACCATTTCGATTACGAACATCGGTTCCGCGGGCGGCATGTTCTTCACGCCGGTCATCAACTTCCCGGAAGTGGCGATTCTCGGCGTCGGGCGCATTTCCGAAAAGCCCGTCATCAAAAACGGCGAAATCGTTCCGGCATCCGTCATGGCTTTGTCGCTTAGCTTCGACCATCGGATTATCGACGGCGCGACCGCGCAAAATTTCTTGAACTACATCAAGCAGCTGCTCGCCGATCCCGAGCTGCTCGTTATGGAGGTATAACCATGGTAGTAGGAGACGCTTCTATCGATATCGACCTTCTCGTCATTGGCGCAGGACCCGGCGGGTACGTGGCCGCCATTCGCGCCGCGCAGCTCGGCCAGCAAGTCATCATCGCCGACAAGGCGAAATGGGGCGGCGTTTGCTTGAACGTCGGCTGCATCCCTTCGAAGGCGCTGATCAATTCCGCGCACCATTACGAAGAAATGCTGCACGCCGACAAGTACGGCCTGTCCGCAAGCCATGTCGCGGTCGACTTCGGCAAAGTGCAAGACTATAAAAACTCCGTCGTAAACAAAATGACGGGCGGCGTCGAAATGCTGCTCAAAGCGAACAAGGTTCAAATGTTCAACGGCGAAGTGATGTTCATCAACGAAAACGAAGCCCGGCTGTTCAACGACCAGGAATCGCCGCGCTACCGTTTCAAAAACTGCATCATCGCGACCGGCTCCCGTCCGATCGAGCTGAAGGCGTTCCCGTTCGGCGGCCGCATCCTGTCCTCGACGGAAGCCCTGTCGCTGCAAGAGCTGCCGAAGAGCCTCGTCGTCATCGGCGGCGGCTACATCGGCATCGAGCTCGGCCAAATGTACGCCAAATTCGGCACGCAAGTGACGATCCTCGAAGGAGCGGACACGATTCTGCCGGGCTTCGACAAGGACATGAGCCAGCTGGTCGTCAAGAAGCTGAAGAAAAACAACGTCGAAATCGTCAATGGAGCGCTTGCCAAGAGCGCCGAGCAAACCGACAAGGACATTACCGTCACGTACGAAGTGGGCGGAGAGACGAAGTCAGTTACGGCCGACTACCTGCTCGTAACGGTCGGCCGTCGTCCGAACACGGACGGAGAGCTCGGTCTTGACCTGATCAACATCAAAATGACCGACCGCGGCCTGATCGAAGTCGACGACCAATGCCGCACGAGCATCCCGCACATTTACGCGATCGGCGATATCGTGCCGGGCGCGGCGCTCGCGCACAAAGCTTCCTACGAAGCGAAGGTGGCCGCCGAAGCGATCGCGGGACTTCCGTCCAAAGTCGATTACAAATGCATCCCGGCCGTCGCGTTCTCCGATCCGGAATGCGCAAGCGTCGGCTACACGGAAAAAGAAGCGAAAGAAAAAGGCCTGAACGTCAAGACGAGCAAGTTCCCGTTCGGCGGCAACGGCCGCGCGGTAACCCTCGACGGCGCGGACGGCTTCATGAAGATCGTTTCCGATGCCGAAACGGGTCTCGTGCTCGGCGCGCAAATCGCCGGCGTAGAGGCGTCCAACATCATCGCGGAGCTTGGCCTTGCGATCGAAATGGGCGCCACGGTCGAGGATATCGCGCTGACGATTCACGCGCACCCGACCCTCGGGGAAATTACGATGGATGCGGCCGAGCTCGCGCTCGGACACCCGATCCACACGGTCGCTCCCCGCAAATAAATGAACCTTTGACTCGTTCAAAACCGCCCGATCTTTACGGTTGGGCGGTTTTGCTGCACCTCAAGGAGGATTTCCGATGCATTTGCCCGCCAAAAAGATGAGTTCGTCCCGTTCCATTAAAACGAGGCTGGTTTTTCCCGGCGACACGAATTACCACGGCACGATGTTCGGCGGCTCGCTCATGCAGGACATCGACGAAATTTGCGTCATCGCGGCGATGCGCCATTGCGGAAGGAGAGTCGTCACCGCCTCGACGGACAGTCTCGACTTCATGTCGCCCGTGCGTATGGGCGAAGCGATCGAGCTGGAAGCGTTCGTTACGTGGACGCATCGCACCTCGATGGAGCTGTACTGCGTCGTGAGGGCGGAAAATTTGGAAACCGGCGAACGCAGAGTGACGGTCACCGCGTTCAGCACGTTCGTCGCGGTGGACGAGAACGGGAAGCCGGCCGAGGTGCCGGAGGTCGTTCCCGAAACGGAAGCGCAGCGCAAGCTTTTCGAGAGCGCGCCGGAGCGTTACGCGGCCCGAAAAATACGGAGGCAGCAGCGTTATTCGTCGACAGAAGACCGCAGAGAGTGATACAATTAGATATAAAACACAAAAAAGGTGTGTTCGGTTTGCGCAACTATTTGGAATTGCTGAAGGATATTCTCGAGAATGGAACGAAGAAGGAAGACCGGACGGGGACGGGGACGATCAGCGTGTTCGGGCGTCAGCTTCGTTTCGATCTGTCCGAAGGATTTCCGCTCGTGACGACGAAGCGCCTTCACCTGAAGTCGATCGTTCACGAGCTGCTTTGGTTTTTAAAAGGGGAAACGAACATTCGCTATCTGAAGGAGAACGGGGTCTCGATTTGGGACGAATGGGCGGACGAAAACGGCGATCTCGGACCGGTATACGGCTCGCAGTGGCGGGCGTGGGAAGCTCCCGACGGCCGGAAAATCGACCAGATCGCCAACGTGATCGAGGCGATCAAGCGCAATCCGGATTCCCGGCGGCATATCGTCAGCGCGTGGAACGTGGCGGAAATCGAGCAAATGAAGCTGCCGCCGTGCCATTTCGTCTTTCAATTTTACGTGGCGGGCGGCAAGCTGTCGTGCATGCTGACGATGCGCTCGGTCGATACGTTTTTAGGCCTTCCGTTCAACATCGCTTCGTACGCGCTGCTCACCCATATGGTGGCCCAGCAATGCGATCTGGAGCCCGGCGAATTCATCTGGTCCGGCGGAGACGTGCATATCTACAGCAATCACCTGGAGCAGGTGAAGCTTCAGCTCGAGCGGGAACCGTTCGAACTGCCGAAGCTCGTCATCAAGCGCAAGCCCGACAGCATTTTCGACTATGCGTTCGAGGATTTCGAATTCGTCGGCTACAAGCATCATCCTTCCATTAAAGCACCTGTCGCAGTTTAGGACCTTTATGGTATGATAGGACTATTGACTGATCAAAGGGGGTCGTGCGGATGTCCGTCACGTTGATTGCCGCCGTGGCCCGCAACGGGGTTATTGGCGCGGACAACGGCTTGCCATGGCGCCTGCCCGCGGACATGGCCTTTTTCACGGCGCAGACGATGGGCAAGCCCGTGCTGATGGGCAGCCGCACGTTTCGTTCGCTAAAACGGCCGCTGAAAGGCCGGACGAACGTCGTTTTGTCGCGATCGATGGCGGAAACGCCGGAGGGCTGCGTTCTCGTCCGGTCGATCGAGGAGGCGCTGAAGCGCTACGCCGGCGAACCGTTGATGGTCATCGGGGGAGAGGAAGTGTACCGACAGACGCTGGATCGGGCCGACCGACTGCTTTTGACCGAAGTCGAAGCCGAGGTGGACGGGGACGCGTTTTTTCCCGAATTCGACAAGTCGGCATGGCGCCTCGTCTCCCGAACGCCGGTCGCCGCCGACGAGAAAAACGCCTGGCCGTTCGCGTTTTGCGAATACGTTCGCGCCGCCGATGAAAGCCGTTGAAGAATAGTGCAAACTATTGAGAGGATAATCCATTCTGAGTCATCGGAATGTTTGATAGCATTTTCTATCAATAAGCAAAAAGATGAACTTGTGAACAATCGACAGATGGAGGAATAAAAGATGTCGACGCCTACGGGTTTTATGGAATATAAAAGAGAGCTTCCGGGCGATCGCGATCCGCTAGAGCGCATTAAGGACTGGAACGAGTTCCACCGGATGTTCTCCGAAGATCAGCTTCGCACCCAAGGGGCCCGCTGCATGGACTGCGGAACCCCGTACTGTCATACCGGCATCGAGCTTGCGGGCAACGCTTCGGGCTGTCCGGTCAACAACCTCATTCCGGAATGGAACAACCTCGTGTATCGGGGATTGTGGAAGGAAGCTTACGAACGCCTTGCCAAGACGAACAACTTTCCGGAGTTTACGGGACGCGTCTGCCCGGCTCCGTGCGAAGGCTCCTGCACGGTCGGCCTGATCGGCGATCCGGTCACGATCAAGACGATCGAACAAGCCATTATCGACCGTGCGTTCGAGGAAGGCTGGGTCGTTCCGCAGCCGCCGAAGACGCGCACGGGCAAGAAGGTTGCCGTCGTCGGCTCCGGCCCGGCCGGCCTTGCCGCCGCGGCGCAACTGAACAAAGCCGGCCACACCGTAACCGTCTACGAACGGGCGGACCGCCTCGGCGGATTGCTCACCTACGGCATCCCGACGATGAAGCTGGAGAAGGATATCGTGCAGCGCCGCGTGGATTTGCTTGCCGCGGAAGGCATCACGTTCGTGACGAACACGGAAATCGGCAAAGACATTTCCTCGAAGCAGCTGCTGGAGGAGTTCGATTCCGTCGTGCTGTGCGGCGGGGCGACCCGGGCTCGCGGTCTGGGGAACATCGAGGGTGCGGATCTGAAGGGCATCTACCCCGCAATGGATTACCTGAACTCGACGATCAAGAGCTATCTCGATACCGGCCTTGCCGAAGGCACGTACATTTCCGGCAAAGGCAAGCACGTCATCGTCATCGGCGGCGGCGACACGGGCACCGACTGCGTGGCCACCGCGCTTCGTCACGGCTGCGAAAGCGTCACCCAATTCGGCACCCATGCGAAGGCGCCGCTGACGCGCGATCAAGTGAACAACCCTTGGCCGCAATTCCCGAACGTGTACACGCTGGACTACGCGCACGAAGAAGCGAAAGCTTTGTACGGCGAAGATCCGCGGGCGTTCTCGGTGCTTACGAAGAAGTTCGTCGGCGACGAGAACGGCAACGTGAAGGAGCTTCACACCGTGCAAATCCGCCGCTACGTGGACGAGCAAGGCCGCAAAATTTACGAGGAAATCCCGGGCACCGAAAAAGTATGGCCGGCCGATCTCGTGCTTGTCGCCGTCGGCTTCGAAGGTCCGGAACGGACGATCATCGACGAGCTTGAGCTTGAAACGGACCGCCGCTCCAACGTGAAGGCTTCGTACGGCAAATACAAGACGAACGTCGACAAAGTGTTCGCCGCCGGCGACATGCGCCGAGGACAAAGCCTCATCGTGTGGGCGATCAACGAAGGCCGCGAAGCCGCTCGCGAAGTCGACAAGTATTTGATGGGATCGACGATGCTTCCGTAAGAAGACGGGAATCATAAACGGATTGACGGGGGTTGTTCCGGAGCGCTTCGGCCGCTCGCCGGAGCAGCCTCTTTATTTTTGCGAAAGAGAGGCCTTCCAAGGTCCTAAATTGACCGTACCGTTTGAAGGGAGAAATCGGCATGATCCGTTACGGAGACGAAAGATTCCATGAATTGCGTTTCGCATCCTTCGAGCCGCGAGTCGAGCGCAGGGACGCGATGTGGGTGGATGTCGAGCTTCGGTTCAAGCTGGCCGAGGGGAGCGCCGTTCCGGACGATTTGATCGATCTTACGGCGCTCGTCATTTGCACGCACGGAGGCGATCCGATCCAAATCGTTCCGCAGGACGAAGGCATCGATTGCGAGTACCAGTTCACGGTTTTTGAAAAAGAACAGATCGAAGCTTTCGTGCGAAGCGGGCCGGTGCAGTCGGCGATCGCAAACGCGGTATCGGGCTGAAGGCGGCCGGGACCCGCTTCCCCCAAAACTTTCCTTTGTGGTACACTTGGACAAGGAGAGCCGAACGGAAGATGGGGGAAGGACGAAGATGGAAAGCTCAGCGCTGCTGTCGCCGACGGATGTTCGCGTTATCCGCCGTTATGTCCAAACCAAATACGAGCCTTTGCCCGGCAGCCGCAAGGCGGAGATCGTAGCGGACGCGGTTAGAAACGCCTTGTATCGACGGCTGCCCGATTTGCCCGAAGCGGTTCGCAAACGGCTCGCCGACGAGCTGATCCGGCGCTGCCTGGTGAAAGAGCGGCGCGAGGTCGGCCTGGAGGACGTGCTGGACGCTTGCGCCGAGATGCGGCCGCTCGGAGTCGATCTGGTCGGGCCGCTGTTGCGATGGGCGAACGAGCGCTCTCCGGGGCGCTGGAGCGCCGGGGAAATCGCCGCGAGAATAAGCGGCGGCGGGACGGCTTCTCCCGCGGCGGCGATGGAGCGGCCCGCGGCGCTGCCGGACGATCGGCGCGCGGCTTCTACGATCGGTTTTGCGGGAAGCCTGGCGCCCGAAGAGTCGGAACCGGCGGCTGTCGGGAGGAGGCTCTTTCCGCCGCGTCGGCAGGCGATCGGCGTTCTGTCGCTGCTCGCGCTGGCGGGAGGGCTTGCGGCGGGCACGATGATTTCGGTCGAAAGCCGGCAGGGGGCGGAACGGGCAAACGTGCCGGTTCCGGCTCCGGCCGCGACGGCGGCCGTCCAAACGCCGATCGAAGAAGATGCTGGCATGCCCGACTGGCTGACCTACGAAGAGTTCGATGCCGAAGCGGTCAAGCAATATTTGCGCGGCCGCGATTCGATGCTGGCGGACGAGCCTTATTTCGGAGCGATCGTGGAGGGCGCCCGCCGCTACGACGTGCATCCGCTGCTGCTGTTTGCGATTACCGGACAGGAGCAGGGCTTTGTGCCGAAATCGCACGAAAGGGCGGAGCGAATCGCCAATAATCCGTTTAACGTGTTTCACAGCTGGCAGGACTACAACACCGACATCGCGGATTCTTCCGCGATCGCCGCCAAGCTGATCGCCAAGCTGGGCAAGAGCAGGCCGGAGGGGGCCGAACCTTTTGCCTGGTTCAACCGTACGTACGCCGAAGATCCGAAGTGGTCGGACGGCGTTCGGCAAATTTTTGAAAAATTATCGGAATTATAAAAAGGAACCGGAGCGACTTCAGCCCGGTTCCTTCATTTTGACCAAGTAATTTCCGATGGCGGGAGGCACTTCGTTGAGCGAAGATAATGTAATAAACGCGCCTTGCGGCGAAGCTTCGATCGGGATGACGTTATAGGCCCACTCTTCTTCCCGCTTCAAATAAATCGAGTGAATGCCGCATTCGAGCGCCGGCATGACATCCGTTCGCAGCGAATTGCCGATCATCCAGGTGCGATCCAAATCGAATCTTCCGCTTTTGAGGATCGCGCGCAAAGCGGTCGTGTTCTTGTGCTGGCGAACGTAAATGCGGTCCTGAAAAAAGCGTTCGAGCCTCATTCGTTCGATTTTCCGGCGTTGAATCGCGGGCTCGCCCCCGGTATACAAATGAAGGCGATGTCCCTCCGCAATCAAAGTCTCCAGCGTTTCCTCCATATGCGGATAAGGCTCGACTTCGTGGTCGTAAACGCTGATTCCGAGCTGCCACAGCCATTGTTCGCGCTTGGCGTCGACGTCCACGCCATGCCGGCCGGCATAAAATCGGTACGTATCGACAAACGATTGCGGAAAGTGCTCGCTTTGGAAGCCGAGTACTTTGACTCCGGCGATATCGATTTCCGTATGCTTCTCGACAATGCTTTCCCTCGTCGCCCCGAACGGCGAAAACCATTCGAGCATCGCATCGGCGAATTGCTTCAACACTTCGTGAAAATATTTGTTGCAATAAATCAGCGTATCGTCCAGATCGAACAAAATGTTTTGCTTCATATTTTCGACTCCTTCAAACCAAACGTCGGATGTCTGGCTAATTCAGCATATCGATCCGCCTGACGGAAAGTGTCGGCGGGTCGACCGGGATGTATTCATTATCGCCTTGAATCGGGCGTTTGTAAATGAAGGGGAGGAGGCACACTACGTTGGTGCATGGTGAAATCATGCCAAAGAAGGGGAAACAGGAGGCGAATACGATGCCCAAAAATCGCAGCACGAAAGCAGACGACAGGCAAAATCTAGCGAATCGGAAGGAGGAAGCCGTTACGCCGAAATTGAACAAAATGTCGCGGCTTCCTCCGAACCTGAACCAAATCGACAAGAACGAAAATTCGTAGAGCGGCGTCAAGCGTATTTGCGGATTTTGTCCTGAAGGTCTCTCCGGATGAAGGCCAGTCGCTGGCGCACATAAAAATCGTAACTGCCCCCGCTCAGCTCGCGGGGGTTTACCATGTGCCCGTTATCGTTGTCGACAATAATCAACTTCCCGTCGGAGTAAAATTTGAAGGTCAGATCTCGTGACGGGCGGGTTCCCCTCGAAGGCTCCAAATACCGGAAATGTTCGCAGGTTACCATCCATCATTCCACCTTTGCCCAAAAGGATACAGAACGGATGTTCTTGTTTTTATTATAGCAAACATTTGTTCGTATGGAAAGGCGTTCCGTAATGAAATAAACTAGATTTATAGAAAAAAGCGAAGCACCACTCGCGGCAGAAGGAGTCATGGCGGCAATGATTACGATCAAGGGCTTGTCCCGCAAGCTACCGCAAGGCAAAAAGGTGTTGGAAGGAATCCATGGTCAACTCGAGCCGGGAACGTTCCTGGCGATTGTCGGACCGAGCGGAAGCGGCAAGTCGTCGTTGCTTCGCTGTCTGGCGCTGCGCGATCCGTGGACAAGCGGCGAATATTGGTTCGACGGCCGAAACGTTGGCCAAAGCAACGCGATCGAAAAGTGGAAGCTGCGCAGGCAGATCGCGTTTTTAGAGCAGAAGCCGATATTGCACGAGAAAAAAACGGCGCTGAAAAACGTCCTGATCGGGGCGGTCGGTCAAGTGTCCGCGTTCCGGAGATTTACGGGCATGGTTCGCAACGACGATTACATGGGCGCGATGGAAACGCTGGAGACGGTCGGCTTGATCGACCGCGCGCATCAGCAGGCGGAAAAGCTGAGCGGCGGCGAACGCCAGCGGGTGGCGATCGCGAGGGCGATCACGCACGGGGCGAAGCTGCTCCTCGCCGACGAACCGGTGTCGGGACTGGATCCGCATTCGGCGGAGGATATTATGGCGCTGCTGCGGAAGCTCGCCAAAGAAAACGGAGCGACGATCGTAATGGCCTTGCACCGGCTGGAGCTGGCCGAAAAGTTCGCGGACGAAATTTGGGGGCTCAACGGCGGAAGGCAAGTGATCGAAGCGCGGGGACGCCGGCTGACCGCGGCGGAGAAGGCGAAGCTGTCTTGACGCCGGAAATTCGCCCGCTCTCGTTCGCAAGAGGAGATGGGCCTCGCGATTCGGCTGGAGGCGGAGCGCTTCCCTCCGGAAACGGCGGCGGCGCGGAGGCGTACCGGTGTCGATGGGAACGGTTTCATCAAGACGGACTTTGCTTTGCGGAAACCGGCGTCTTCGGCTGCCGCAGGGCGACGCACGCATGAAATGACGATGACGTTCGATGAAAAAAACGGACGCGCGCCTCCGCAATGGCGATGGCGCCCTTCCGGACATGCGCGCGTCGCGATTCGCCTTATTCGGCGGACGGCGGCGTCTCTTGCCCGGAAGCGTTGCCCGCGTCGTCCTGCCGGGCCAGGTCGTGCAGCGACGTTATCGGCCCGTGCGGATGCTGAGCTTGCTTGCGGCTTTTCCAGGCGCTCTCTTTTCTTCGTTTGGACGAAGTCAACCGTACCACCTCCCGGTCGTCGTGTTCGCTTGCGTACCTATCGTGGCACGCGGGACGGCCGCTTATACTTCAAGCGGAATTGGATGGAGGGAACGAAACGATATGTCGACGGCAACCGTCCGTTTTCCGCTGCTTTCGGTCAATGTTTCGCTGGCGGAAACCGGGGTATACAAAAATAAGGAAACGAAATCCGGCATTTTCAAAAAGGCGGTGAAAGGACCGACGCGGCTTGGCCTGACGGGACTTCAGGGCGACGAACAGGCCGATCTGGTCAACCACGGAGGACCCGACCGGGCGATTTGCGCGTATAGCCGCGCCCATTACGGACATTGGGAAAAGGTGCTTCGCCGCAAGCTCGACTACGGGGCGTTCGGGGAAAATTTCACGCTGGATCGCGTGACGGAAGCCGACGTTTGCATCGGGGACGTATACGCGCTCGGGGCCGTCAAGCTGCAGATCAGCCAGCCCCGCCAACCGTGCTGGAAGCTGGCGATGAAATGGGGGCTGGACGAGCTTCCCGCGCTCGTGCTGGAATCCGGAGCGACGGGGTTTTATTTTCGCGTGCTGGAGACGGGGGCGGTCGACGCCGGCGAGCTCGTGTTGCTCGATCGTCCGGAGCGCGCCGTGACGGTCTCCGAAGTGAACCGGATCATGTTTTTCGACAAAGGGAATGCCGAAGGCATTCGCCGGGTGCTTCAGGCGGATGCGCTGTCCCAGGGCTGGAAGGATAAATTGAGCGCCCGGCTGGGCAAGCTGAGCGGGGAGGGATGATATGTTTCGGGAGTGTACGGTCGTCGTTACCGGCGCGGCCGGCGGCATCGGCCGCCATCTGTCCCGGGCCTACGCGGAGCGCGGGGCAAACGTCGTGTTGGGCGATACGGAGGACAGCGGCGGAGCCGAGCTGGCGCGCGACATTGGGGCTTCCGGCGGCAGCGCGGCGTTCGTCGCCGGGGATTTGACCCGTCCGGAGACGGCGGCGGAATGGATGGACGCCGCGATCGCGGCGTTCGGGCGGATCGATATTTTGATCAACAACGCCGGAATCGGCATATGGAAATCGCCTTTGGAATTGGAGCTCGAAGAGTGGGACCGCGTGCTGCAGATTAATTTGCGCGGAACGTTTTTGTGCTCCCGCGAAGCGGCAAAGCGAATGAAGGAAGGCGGAAGGGGCGGCTCCATCGTCAACATTTGCTCCACGCGCCATGCGATGTCCGAAGCGAATTCGGAAGCTTACGCCGCCTCCAAAGGGGGGATCGCGTCGCTGACCCATGCGCTGGCCGTTTCGCTGGGACCCGACCGGATTCGCGTCAACGCCGTCAGCCCGGGCTGGATCGAAACCGGCGATTACGCGGCTCTGCGCGAACGGGATCATGAGCAGCATCCGGCCGGGCGGGTCGGAACGCCGGACGACATCGTCCGGGCTTGCTTTTATTTGACCGATCCGGCCAACGACTTCGTGACCGGCATCAATTTGACCGTCGACGGCGGGATGACGCGGAAAATGATTTACGAGCCGTAAAAAGGCGAAACGCGAGCGAGTTGCGCGGAAAGCAGGCAGCGGCGCGCAAGAAGGAGGAACCCGAAGTTGAACGAAACGTTATCCCTGCTGATGAACCACCGTTCGATACGCCAGTTTGCAAGCGATCCGATCGGCGAGGACAAGCTCCATGCCATCGTCGCGGCCGGCCAGATGGCTTCCAGCTCGAGCAACGTTCAGGCATACAGCGTCATTGCCGTCACCGAGCCCGGGCTGAAGCGCCGCCTGGCGGAGCTTGCCGGCAATCAGGCGTACGTCGAGCAGTGTCCGGCGTTTCTCGTCTGGTGCGCCGATTTGCACCGGCTTCATTATTGCGCCGAGCTTCACGCTCCGGGCGAGGCGACGTTCGAGGATTCGGCCGAGAACCTGCTGGTCGCGACGATCGACGCCGCGCTGGCGGCGCAAAACGCGGCGGTGGCTGCCGAATCGCTCGGGCTCGGCATCGTCTATATAGGCGGCATCCGCAATCGGATAGCGGAAGTGTCCGAGCTGCTCGGGCTTCCCGATCGGGTATACCCGGCATTCGGCATGTGCGTGGGCGTTCCCGCCCAAGAGCCGATGCTCCGGCCGCGTTTGCCGCTCGAGGCCGTCCTGCACCGCAACCGGTATGACGCGGGCAAAACGGCCGGGCAAGTGGAACGCTATGACGAAACGATGTCGGCTTATTTGCGGGAGCGGACGGGAGGCCGGCAGGATACGCCCTGGTCCAAGCAGATGGCGGACCGGCTAGCGAAGCCGACCCGGATGCATATGAAACCGTTCCTGGAAGAGAAGGGATTTTTGCGACGATAATCAGGAATAATAACCGGTCTTGCCGTCCTCTGCGGGCGGGGCTTTTTGGCTCGGCTAAGAGGTCCTCAGCCGGTCGAATTGCTTAAAGAGAATGCCGCATCCCCGGCTCTCAGCTTTGAGCAAGCCGCCGGCCTCAAGCTTCCGGCTTCGGGTCCCGCATGCCGAACGCGCTCAGAAGCGCCAGGGCGCTCATCAAGGCGCCGTACAGGAACAGGTTGGCGATGCCGCCCGGCACGTCGTCGCCCGCGCGGCTCAGCAAACCGCCCATAATTGTCACCCCGACGGACGTGCCGATGTTGCGGACGAACATTTGCAGCGACGTGGATATCCCTTTGTCGTGAGGGCCGACGAACTGCTGCGCCCCGATCGTCGTGACCGTGAACAGCAGTCCGTAAGCGATCCCCTGCACGGTCATCGCGGTCGTCACGTAGGCGAAGCCGGCGCCTTCGCGAAGAAACAGCAGCATGACGCCGGAGAAGACCAGAATCGCGTTGCCGATCACGATCAGGCGGCTGTAGCCGTACTTCAGCACCCATTTCCCGGCGGGGACCGCGGTCAGCATCCAGCCGGCGGACATTCCGAGCAGCGACAGTCCGCTGACAAAGATCGAATAGCCTTCGTCCTGCAGAAACAGCGGGACGAAGCTGGACGTGCCGAACAGAGCCGCGCAGGCGAGCAGAAGGTTGAAGGCCATCCACCGGATAGGCCTGATTTTGAACAAGGACAGCGGAACGACCGGAGACGGGTGCTTGCGCTCGAAGAAGAAAAACCAGGCCAGAAACCCGAGGCCGCAAACGGCGAAAACGAGCGCGAGGCTTGCCGGCTCGACGACCGTAACCGACAGCAGCAGGCTGACTCCGAGCGTAAACAACGCCGCGCCATAGACGTCGACGGACGCGCGTTTCGGCACGTAGCCTTCCTTGTAGGCGAACAGCAGCGCCCATGCGATCAGGCAAAGCGGAATGTTGATCCAAAAAATCCATCTCCATCCGACGGTTTCCACGAACAGGCTGCCGACGAGCGGCGCGAGCACCGCAGACAATCCCCACATGCCCGTAAACAAAGCCTGAACTTTGCCGCGTTTCTCGACCGGGTACAAATCGCCGGCGATAATCATCGGAATCGGCGTAATCAGTCCGGCACCGATTCCTTGCACCGCCCGGTACAACACGAGCGACAGCATGCTGTCGGCGAAGCCGCAAAGCAGCGAACCGGCCAAAAAGACGAACAAGCCTACGCTATAGACCGTCTTGCGGCCGAACATATCCGAGATGCGGCCGGCAATCGGCGTCAACACGGTGCAGAAAATCATGTAAGAAGTAAAGGACCAGGCATAAAAGCTCATTCCGCCAAGCTCGTCGGCAATGGTCGGCATCGTCGTATTCGTAATCGTCGAATCCATCGAGGAAACGAGCATGGCGATGACTACGCTGGTCATGGCGGCCGTGCGGCTGGCGGGCCGGACGGTCGCCGAGCTGGTCGACATTTCCATTCCACTCCTTGCGGCAAACTATCAAATGTAGCTATTATAACAGTCCGGTATAGGTTAAGGAAGATGAACGCGGCGTTACGCCAAAAAATAAAGCGCTCCCTTTCGGGTTCCGACAGAAGCCGGGCAAGCAAAAAGATGCGATGCGGACCATAAAGATTTAATAAGTTGAATAAGGAGCGGCTAAAAGGAGGCGCTGACAAATGCCATACGTGCTGCGGAATCGCGTTAACGGAGAATTGTTGTCGCATGTGCGTCCGGGCGGGGAAGAAACCGCGCGATTGATGCTGTGGAGCGTTTTGCCGAATGAAGACGAGAAGCTGGAAGGACTGGAACGTTCGGGGAAAATCGCCCTGCTGCCGGAGAATAACGCGAGCAAGGGAAGGCATGCGGCCGAGTGGGAATTGGTGCAGGAAATCGGCCGTTGGCAGCCCGTCGAGCTGCGGGAGGAGCAAACGAAGCTTGCCGATGCGCTGCTGCTTGCCCGCAAGGGAAGAAGCGTGTATATGCGGAATGACGAACTTGTCGCCGAATAGGACGGCCGCCGAAAACATAATGCGGACGCCCTGGATATCCAGGGCGCCCGGGAACGAACGGGTCAAAGGCCATTCATGATCGTGTCGCGAAAAATAGTTAACGGGGTTAATGTTTTCGTTCCCAAGTCGCCCGCGAACACGGCGGCGATGTCGGCCTCGGGGACCAGGATCAGAAATTGTCCCGCGAAGCCTTGCGCGAACACGACGCGCGGACGGGTCTCTTGCTTGGCGCCGTCGGCGTCGATCCACCAATGATACCCGTACAAACCGTGCCGGCCCGTGGCGGGCAGGCGGGGAAGGGTGGACGTCTCGATCCACTCCCTTGAAACGACGAAGTCCCTTGCCAGCATCCGCCGGCAAGCAGCAATTGTCCGATTTTCAGCAAGTCCGCCGGACGGAGCTTAAGGCCGAACCCGCCGATCGAAATGCCTTGGCGATCGGACGGCCAATCCCAGTCGTCGATGCCGAGCGGAGCGAACAAATGCCGGCCGGCATAGGCGGACGCCGTCATGCCCGTCGCTTTCTGGAGGACGGCGCTCAGCAGATGGGAGCATCCCGAATTGTAAATCATTTTTTTTCCGGGAGGGTCCGTCATTTTCGCGTCGAGAACGAAGCGGATCCAGTCCGCCTCATGCTCCCCCGGCGGCGGAAGGCTTCCCCACGCTCCGGCTTCCTTCCACTCCATGCCCGGCGACATGGACAGCAAATGCTCGAGCGTAATCGCCCTTTTATCGGGCGGGACGCCGTCGACGAAGTCGGAGAGTAGGGCGCCCAACGAAGGAAGCTCGCCCCGCTTTAGCGCGATGCCGATCAGCAGGGACAGCACGCTTTTGGTGACGGAATTGACTTTATGCGGCTCCCGCTCGAATTCGGGTTTGCGGTAATGCCGGTAAACGAGACGCCGATTCCGCAGCACGAGACAGGCATCGATTTTGACTTGGCGGATCCGGTAGTCCAGCTCGTCCAGCGCCGTCGGGCGCAGCGAATACATGTTGCCCATTCATCCCCCACCTTGATTACAGGATTAAAGCGCGAAAAGACGCCGGGCGTCCTGTCGGCTTGCGGTTAAACGTACATTCTTTTTTAATAATAGCTTATCGTTGGCATCACGTCCGTCTTTTTATGCTATAATGAGAGACAATGTACGCTTGCATCTGCAGCACTGCGGGAGGGAACAACTGATGATTCGGCGTTTTGTCATCGAGGCGGTCATGCTGGCCACGTACGGCCAACTGCTTCTGCCGAAACGTCCTGTCGAATACAGGATTCCATATTCAACGGTTATGGAGCTGTACGATATGAAGGACAGCCCGGAGCCGATCATGCCGGAGCCGGGAGACGACGAGTACGTCAAGGCCAGAATCGAAGAAATGATAAGCTATTTCGAAGATCCGTTCAACCGGAAAAAGCTCGAGCGAGCGCTGGTCGCGCCGTGGCGGGAAAGTCCGCCCCTGCCGATCAACGAGCACGTCACGCTCATTGTCGTCAACGCGGTGGAAAACATGCAATACGGAGAAATGCTGGACCCGATCGAAACCGAGCTCGTCCTAACTTCGTTGCGCTTGCAATGCCCGATTTTATCGGATCAGATCGAGTTTCAGGACAAAGTCATCCAGAACAGCATTCCGGTGTTGCTTTACGATATCGACGACTTTGAATTCGCGCTCGAGGAAGACGTTCCGAGTCCCGACGGAACTTTCAAATAAAGCGGGTATCCAGGAAGCTGCCGAAAGTTCCGGCGGCTTTTTTTCGTTTCTAACCGTTTGTGTTCCACCGGCCGGAAGTATGATAAAATAAAGCGGATTCGATCTCAATTTGAGGAGGAACTCTCGTGCTGGTTTCGACGACGAATAGCGTGGAAGGTCACCGCATTACGAGTTATTACGGTCTTGTTACGGGCGAGGCGATTTTGGGCGCCAACATCGTCCGCGACTTTTTGGCTTCGATCACCGATGTGATCGGGGGCCGTTCGGGTACATACGAAAATAAATTGAAGGAAGCCCGCGACACGGCGATTTCCGAAATGGTGGCGGACGCCCAGCGGATGGGCGCGAACGCGATCGTCGGCGTCGATCTCGATTACGAGGTGATCCGCGACGGCATGCTGATGGTGACGGTCAGCGGAACCGCCGTGCTGGTGGAATAAGACGGAACAGGTCGGGGCGAAGGCGAACGGAGGCCGGGAACGGCCGCAGCCCGCGCATTAATTTCGCAGCGCAAGCAAATACTGGGACAAGACTTAGCGAAAAAGGCGGGTGCTTGTCCCATGTGTCAACGGTTTTCCTTAACGGCCGAATTGCCGGAGCTGAGCGCGAAATTCGGCATCGGCAGGGTGGAGAGCGAATATCGTCCGCGTTACAATATTTCGCCGACCCAGACGATCCCGATTATCGTCGAGGACGGCAGCGAGCGCGTGCTGTTCGACGCCAGGTGGGGCTTCATTCCCTACTGGTCCAAAGACGCCGTCAACGCGGACGGCCGGTCCGTCGGCGACCGGTCGATTTTCAAGCGCATCGTCAACAAACAGCGGTGCGTCATCCCGTGCAGCGGCTTCTACGGCTGGATGACAAGCGGAAAAGTGCGCCAGCCGGTCCGGTTCGTGTTTCGCGATCGGCGAACGTTCGCGGTTCCGGGATTTTACGAGGTGTGGCCGCGCGTTTACGAAGCCGAAATCCGCGCCTGCACGATGGTGACGACGGCGGCGAGCGGCATCGTGCAGGGCTATGCCGACCGGATGCCCGCATTGCTGGACGAAGACGGCGTCGACGCATGGCTGAGCGAAGGGAACGTCGAGTACCGCAAGGTGTTTTCGGCGGTGCGGGAATTGTCCGAACGGGACTTGGACATGTATCCCGTAGGCGCTTTCGTGAACGATGCGGCGAACGAATCGCCGGCCTGCGCGGAGCCGATCCAGGCGGCGTTCGCGGCATTGCGCAGATGAATGACGAAGAGCCCCGCAACGATCGTCCGCGCGGGGGCTCTTCATTGGCGAAGGGGAGAGAATGTTGGACAAGACCGTAAAGGTCGTTTTGTTGTCCGGCTTTTTGGGCAGCGGGAAAACGACGCTCCTGAAACGCCTGGTCGACGAGGCCGAAGCTAAGGGGCTGAGATCGGCCGTACTGATGAACGAGGCGGGGGACGTCAATTTGGACGGGCTGGCCGTGGACGCCTCCGTCCCGATGGCGGAAATGCTCGGCGGCTGCATATGCTGCACGATACGCGCCGATGTCGGCGTGGAGCTGATGCAGCTCGCGAAGACGCACCGCCCGGATATCGTCTGGATCGAATCGACCGGCATCGCGCATCCGCTGGAAATTATGGATGCCGTATCGGACGCCTCCATGTACGAGAAAATCGAGCTTGCCGCTGTCGCGACGGTCGCGGATGCGCGTCATTTGCTGGACCGGGTTCGCATCGGCGGCGGCAAAACGCTGAAGCTGATGATCGAGCAAATTCGCGCCTCGACGCTGCTCGTGCTGAACAAGACGGATCTGATCGGCGAAGCGGAGCGGCTCGAACTGATCGATTGGCTTCGGGGCTGGAACGCGGATGCGGAAATCGTGCCGGCCGTCCGCTGCGATCTCGGGTTTTCGTTTATCGAAAAAGGACTCGGGGAAGGCGGGCGGGCGCAAGGGCCGAATCCCGGCAAAGGCGGGGGCGCCGATCGGGACGAGCCCGAACGGGAACCCGGCCAACGCGAGCAGGACAGCGAGCATGACCTCACGCACGAACATGACCACGAGCACAAGCACGACCGCGATCATGCGCACGTTCACCATCATATCGGAGCGGCAACCTGTTATTTGGACGGACCGCTGGACAGCCATGCCTTCGAAAGCTGGCTTCGGGCGTTGCCCGACAACATTTACCGCGCCAAGGGAATCGTCACGTTTCGCGACACCGCCAGCCGGTTTTTATTTCAGTATGCGTACCGCGAGCTTGATTTTATGCGGATCACGCCGCAAAAGACGGTCCACGACGTGGCCGTCTTCATCGGCGAGGATATTCCGAAACGGGAGCTCGAACGGGAGCTTCGCCGTTTGGTCGAATCCTCGGGCGCATAAATGGTTAGCGTCGGCGGCTCGGCGTTCGGTTACAGGACGCGTCTTGCCGTCGTGTAGTGGTCGTCCCACCAGCCGGAATTCAGGTTCGAAATCGTCACGCCGGGCGAGCCGTACGTGTGCATAATTTTGCCGTTGCCGATATAGATGGCGACGTGGTGAACCGGCGAATAGAAGAAGACGAGGTCGCCGGGCTTCAAGTTGCTGCGGGAGACATATTTGCCGACCTTGGACTGCGCGTTGGACGTGCGCGGCAGCGTGATTCCTTGCAGGCCGTACAAGTACTTGGTGAACGACGAGCAGTCGAAGGAACTCGTATTTCCGACTTTGGCGCCGAACTTGTACTTGACGCCGAGATATTGCTTGCCTTTGGAAATAATCTTGCTTGCCTTGCTCGTGGACGATACCGTCGCCGCGCTGGCTTTGGCGGGCGCCGCTTCGAGCGCTCCGGTGAACATCACCGAAAGGGCGATGCCGGTAGCGGCAATCGTTTTGAAAATCGCTTTATTCGTCATCATAGAGGGAACCTCCTGAGTCGTTGTTGTTTTGGACATGCTCCACTATATCACGTATTTCTCAACCACCATTTCCCTCTAAGAGATTCGAAGCTTGGCAGGACTGGATGAAACTCGGTTCATGAGAAAAACATAAGAAAATTTTCATTTTTGCCTGAAAATAAAAAAGAAAGGGGGCGATCCTATGGAAGTCGAAATCATCGGCGCGGAATTGAAGCACGATGAAGTGCAGGGGTACGTGGGGCAGGTCCGCTTTTCCGTAAAAGGGCACAAGCAGCCGTACGAAATGACGCTGCAGAGCGACAAGGGAAGCGAGTGGAGTTATTCGCTGCTGTTTTTGAACGAGTCGGGGGACGAGGACGAAATCGTGGCGGTGGAGGACGAAATCGACCGCAACGACGAGTTGTTCGAGCGGCTCGTGGCGGCGGCCCAGGATGCCATGGCTTAACGGCTATAAACGAAACCGGCCGCAGTCCGCGCTCCGTAACGGAGCCCGAACTGCGGCCGGCGACAAAAGCTTCGATTATTTGACGACCAGGACCGGAATTTTCGCGTGTTGGACGACGTTATGGCTGACGCTCCCCAGCACGAATTCGCGAATGGCGCCGAGTCCGCGGCTGCCGGTTACGATCAGATCGACCCCGTTTTGCTCGGCGAAATCGAGAAGGGTGCGCGAGGGATCGCCTTGCAGCAGGTGATATTCGGCGGAAACGGCGTCGCCCGCGATTTCTTTCGCCGCTTCGAGCCGCCGGTACGACTCCTCTTCGTATTGCTCGGCCCAGGTTGGCGGAGCGGTGATGAGCATGTCTCCGGAATTCATGATCGGAAGCCTGTAGACGTGTACGACCGACAATTTGGAGCTTGCGGCTTTTGCCAATTCGATGGCATGCTCCAACGCTTTGCGGGAAAGATTCGACCCGTCGAATGCGGCTAAAATGTGAGTGTAGCCCATCGCAAACACCTCGTCGCTGGATTGGATTTTATGGCCTGCCTCTATATTAAACCACTTAAAATGAAAACGAAACGCAAAACGGGAGGACCCGCCTCCATTTCTCAAAAAATTCGCACAACTTTCTTCGAATATTCGGTTGATTTCCTGCGATTGGTAAGATAAAATAATTGATCCGTGTTCAAAGTCGCAGGGAGGGTCGAACATGTCGTCGGAATCGAGATTCATGGAAGAAGAGAAACGGCTTCGGGAAGTCCGCGGCCAAATCAGGGAACAGCTTAACGCCATCGGTCCGAAATATACGGGCAACGACTACACCGAGCAGGTGCTGGACGCGCACCGACAGGAACGCAAGGCGCGGCTGACCGTCAGCGATCGGGAACCTTACTTCGGGCGGCTCGATTTTCGCGAGGAAGGAAAGGACGGCCCGTTGCCGATCTACATCGGCAAATTCGGCGTCAGCGACGAAAAGACGCAGCAGCCGCTCGTCATCGATTGGCGGGCGCCGGTTTCCAGTCTGTTCTATTCGTTCGCCGGCGGCGATTCCGCGGTTCAATACGAGTCGCCCGAAGGAACGATCGGCGGAACGGTTTCGTTGAAACGGAATTTGCTTATTCGCGAAGGCGAACTGCAGCGAGTCGTCGACAGCTATGCCGAAGGCCGGGACTTGGGCGGAGTGACGGACGAGTTTTTGCTGCATCGGCTAGGAGAAAGCAAGGACAACCGGCTGCGGGATATCGTATCGACGATCCAGCAGGAACAGGACGCCATTATTCGTACGGAAAAAAATAATCCGGCTCAAGCTGCTTTACCGCGGCAGGCTGACTCCGCTGATCGGGCCGGGTGAGGAATAGCCCGCGATTTGCTATAATCTTCTCGCGGATGATATCGATCAAAGGGGCCTAGTAACGATGAATTGGAGAATGCTGCTCTTTGCCGGCGGAATGCTGGCTGCCGTCGCTCTCGTCAATTTTTACATCGGGTGGCATTTATCGCTCTGGATCGCGGCGCTTTGGCCGGCGTTCGGCGAGGCGTCCGGATGGGCGACGGCCGCGTATTGGGCCGTCTTTTACGCGGTCGCCTTGTCCTATCTGGGCGCGCGGCTGCCGATTCGCCCGCGCTTCGTCGGCCGCGGGCTCAAAGTCGTCGGCTCCTACTACTTCGCCGTGATGGAATTTTCGCTCCTGCTGCTGCCGATCGCCGATCTCGGGGCGGCGGTTTTGCTTCTGGCGGACCGGTACGATCCGGCGTACGCGGCGTACGCCGGCACGGCGGTCTTCGCCGCGCTCGCGGCGCTGATGGCCAGAGGGTCATGGAACGCCTGGAATCCGATCGTTCGAACGTATGCGATGGAAGTGGACAAAGACGCGGGCGAATACGAAAGCGTGACGGTCGCCGTCGCCTCCGACCTGCACTTGGGCAACATCGTCGGCAACCGGCATCTGGACCGGCTGCTGCGGAAGATGGAGGAGATCAAGCCGGATCTCATCCTGCTGCCGGGCGACGTCATCGACGAAGACATCGAGCCGTTCGTCCGCAACGAAATGGACAAAAGGCTAAGCAGGCTCAAGGCGCCGCTCGGGACGTACGCGGTGCTCGGCAATCACGAGTACTACGGCGGACATATCGAGGAATACGCGCGGAGAATGGGCGAAATCGGCATCCCCGTTCTGCGCGACGAGACGGTGACGGTCGGCGGAGGCATTCAAATCGTCGGCCGGAAGGACAAAACCGCGGAAGCCGGGGGCGGACGGCTGCCCATCGCCCGGTTGACGGAAGGGCTCGACGCGGGAAGGCCGATCCTCGTCATGGATCACCAGCCGTACCAATACGAACAAGCCGCCGCGGCCGGCGTCGACGTGCTCGTATCGGGACATACGCACCGGGGGCAATTCGCTCCGAATCACTTCGTGACGCGCCGGTTGTTCGAATTGGACTGGGGGTATATGCGAAAAGGCAGGATGCACGCGGTCGTCTCATCCGGCTTCGGCACGTGGGGGCCGCCGATTCGGCTTGCCAGCCGATCCGAAATCGTCGAGCTGCGAATCCGCTTTACGGCCGTCAAGTAATAATAATCTGTTTGATTTGAATGTCCCGTTCCCGGGTCAAATCGATAAACCGGCCGTCTACCTGGACGAGCGGATGCTCTTCGTCGTGCGGGTTGCGGTAGACGACGACGCCTACGCTGTCATCGGTCAAGACGACCTGCTGGCCGACGATTTTATTCGTAATGTTCTGAATGAATACCGAGACGATATTCGGATTCAGTTCGCCGAACTGGCCGTTTTTCATCTGGGCGATAATGTCGTAAAACGGCACCGGTTCGTGGTATGGACGCTTGGAGGACATGGCGTGGAAAATATCCGCGACCGCGACGATGGAGCTGAAATAATCGACTTTTCCTTTCGTAAGGCCGAGCGGGTACCCTTTGCCGTCTTCGCGTTCGTGGTGTTGCAGGGCGGCGAGGGCGATGCGGGGATTCAGCCCTTTACGGTCCTTGAGCAGATCGTACCCGTAAATCGTATGTTTTTTGACTTCTTCGTACTCTTCCTTGGTCAACTTGCCGGGCTTGTTCAAAATTTCGGATGAAATCCGGACTTTGCCGATGTCGTGCAGCGTTCCCGCCATCGTCAGCATCGTCAGTTCGGGCCCTTCGATGCCGAGCCATTTGCCGATCAGGGCGGAAAGGATGCCCACCCCGATATTGTGCTGGTATGTATAATCGTCCTTGGCTTTGATCGTTTCGAACAATTCGAATACGTTGCCCGTTTCGGCGGCTTCCTGTACGATCGGGAGAACCTGCTTGCGAAATTCCGCGAGCGGAACGTCCCCGCTCATGCGAACCTCTTCGAACAGCAGCTTGGAAGCGGATACGGAATCGCTTACCAGTTGGGCGCAGCTTTTTTGGGGCGGTTTGGCCGGCGCGACAGCCGATGTGTACACGGACAGCAGATCGATTTTGTGGTTGATCAGCAGCTCTACAACTTCGAGGTTAATCGTTGTATTCGCGGGAACGATCGTAACGCCGTACGCGTTCACGACATCCTGGGTGAGGACTTGGCCTAGCAAGTGATTCACGATTCATCCCCCTTGACCGTCAAATGTAACGCCGCCTATATTTTACCATGTGGAGGGAAGAATTGTCGAATAATATCGAAAATGATACCGAAAAGCGGCGCGGAAACGAAATTTCCGGCGCCGCTTTTCGCGTCGAAGAGGATAGTTGCGGCGCTCAGCCGCGTTCGGGACCGGCAAGCCGGCTGACGGAGCGGCGGACGAGCAGCTGGGACGGAAGAACGATTTTTTTCCACGGTCCGGCCGATTCGCCTTCTTTGATCCGGTCGATCAGCAGCTGCATGCCGAGATAGCCGAACTGGTAGGCTTGCTGCGAGATGACGGTCAGAAACGGATCGATTTCCGCATAGGCGGCCCATTCGTCGAACGAAACGACCGACATGTCGTCGGGCAGCTTGCGGCCGCGGGCGGAGAGGGCGCGAATGACCTCGACGGCGAGCACGTTGTTGCCGGCGATGATCGCCGTAACGTCCGGCCGCAGCCGCCCCAGCCACTCCTCGATTTCCGTCAAGTCGCTGTGCGGCTCGAAGCTCGTCTCCAGCACGTCTTCCTCCTCGTATTCCAAATCGTGCAGTTTCAACGCTTCCCGGTAGCCTTCAAGGCGCTGCCTGGCCGTCGAAGCGGCGAGCGAACCGTTGATCATGGCGATCCGCCGGTGCCCCATGTCGGCCAAATGCCTGACGAGGGTCCGCGCGCCTTCCTTGCTGTCCCCGAGCACGATGTCGCTTTCGACGCCGGGAACCTCGCGGTCGAGCAGCACGAACGGAACGCGATGCTTGCGGAGCGCCTCCAGGTGGGGGAGGGAGGCGTCTCCCGCGGGCGCGACGAGTACGCCGTCCGCTCGCAGCTTCAGGATCGTTTCGATGTAATCCCGTTCCTTGCTCAATTTCTCGTCGCTGTTGCCGAACAGCAGCCGAAAGCCGTGCTTTTGGGCGACGTCCTCGGCGCCGCGCGCAAGCGTCGTGTAGAACGGGTTCGTAATATCGGTAATCAGCAGAAAAAGCATGTTCGTTTGCTGCAGCACGAGACTGCGCGCCATCTGGTTCGGGACGTACCCGAGCTCGTCCATGACGCGCTTTACTTTGGCCCGCGTTTTGTCGCTGATTCGGCCGGTGTTATTGATAACTCTCGAAACCGTCATCGCCGAGACGTTCGCTTTTTCCGCAATGTCATAAATCGTAACCATCGGAACTGCTCCTTCACGGACAAACGGACACAGGAATCGGCCTGACGTCCGCCACGCGGCGGGGCGAAAGGCTTATCCGGAAAAGCCCGGTTGCGTCCAAATGCATAGATCGGTCTTCAACTTTATTTTCATCTTACAAAAAAGGAGCATTGACAGCAAGACAATCCGTTGTTACTTTAGAGTTATCGATAACATAAATTCATGTTTTGGGGAGGCATTTTACATGACGGATTTCAGTTTTCGCTGGAAAAGCGGCTTTCCGAAAATCGGCATTCGCCCGACGATCGACGGAAGGCGCAGAGGCGTGCGCGAGTCGCTCGAAGATCAAACGATGAATATGGCGAAAGCGGTTGCAACCCTGCTGTCCGAACATTTGCGCTACCCGAACGGCCAGCCGGTGGAATGCGTCATCGCGGACGCGACGATCGGCGGCGTGGCGGAAGCGGCGCAGTGCGCGGAGAAATTCGCCCGCGAAGGCGTCGGCGTATCGATCACCGTAACGCCGTGCTGGTGTTACGGCACGGAAACGATGGACACGGATCCGGCCATTCCGAAAGCCGTTTGGGGCTTCAACGGAACGGAGCGTCCCGGCGCCGTTTACTTGGCCGCCGTTTTGTCCGCCCATGCGCAGAAAGGGCTGCCGGCCTTCGGCATTTACGGCGAGCAGGTACAGGATGCCGGAGATACGTCCGTGCCGGATGACGTCAGAGGCAAACTGCTCGCATTCGCCAAAGCGGGACTTGCCGTCGCCTATATGCGGGGCAAATCGTATTTGTCGATGGGCTCCGTGTCGATGGGAATCGCGGGCTCGATCGTGAACGATGCGTTCTTTCAGGAATATCTCGGCATGCGAAACGAATATATCGACATGTCGGAGTTCGTCCGC
Organism: Cohnella algarum; assembly: GCF_016937515.1. NCBI lineage: Bacteria > Bacillati > Bacillota > Bacilli > Caryophanales > Paenibacillaceae > Cohnella > Cohnella algarum. The sequence goes on along the minus strand of NZ_JAFHKM010000002.1, from coordinate 4,914,506 downwards.
CGCATGAACGAAAATATTATCGATCCCGCGGAATACGAGAAAGCGCTTGCGTGGGTGAAGGAGAACTGCGTCGAAGGTCCCGACAACAATCCGTCCCATCTTCAGCAATCCCGCGAGAAGAAGGACAAGGATTGGGAGACGGTCGTCAAGATGACCCAAATCGCCCGCGACCTGATGATCGGCAATCCGCGGCTGGCCGAGCTCGGCTTTGCCGAGGAGGCGCAAGGCCACAACGCGATCGTGTCGGGCTTCCAGGGGCAGCGTCAGTGGACCGATCACTTCCCGAACGGCGATTTTCTCGAAGCGATGCTGAACTCTTCCTTCGACTGGAACGGCATCCGCGCGCCGTTCATCGTCGCGACCGAAAACGACAGCCTGAACGGCGTCGTCATGCTGTTCGGCCATTTGCTGACGAATACGGCGCAGATTTTCTCCGACGTGCGGACGTACTGGAGCCCGGAATCGGTCGAACGGGTGACCGGCTATCGGCTTGAAGGCGCGGCGGCGGGCGGCATTTTGCACCTGATCAATTCCGGGTCGGCCGCGCTTGACGGCACGGGAGAGCAGTCGAAGGACGGCAAGCCGGCGATGAAGCCGTTCTGGGAAATTTCCGAGGAAGAAGCCGCGAATTGCCTGAAGGCGACCTCGTGGCGCCCGGCGTCGGTCGAATATTTCCGCGGGGGCGGTTATTCCTCCGACTTTCTGACGCGCGGCGGCATGCCGATGACGATGTCGCGCCTCAACATCGTCAAAGGCATCGGACCGGTGCTGCAAATCGCCGAGGGCTACTCGGTCGACCTTCCGCAGCACGTGCACGACACGCTCGACAAGCGGACGGATCCGACGTGGCCGTCGACCTGGTTCGCTCCGATTCTGACCGGGGCGGGCGCGTTCCGCAGCGTGTACGAAGTGATGAACAACTGGGGCGCCAATCACGGTTCGGTCAGCTTCGGCCATATCGGCGCGGACCTGATCACGCTCGCCTCCATGCTGCGGATCCCGGTCAGCATGCACAACGTCGCCGAGGAGCGCATCTTCCGCCCGCGGGCCTGGGGCCTGTTCGGCACGGCGGATTCGGAAGGCGCCGACTACCGCGCCTGCTCCAATTTCGGTCCGCTGTATAAATAAACGCATCGGAGGAACTTATGAGCGTCACGGACATTCGCAACGAACTGTGCAAATACGCGCGCAAAACGGTCGCGAACAAGCTGGTCGTCGGCCCCGGCGGCAATATCAGCGCGCGCTTCGAAGGTAAGATGTATTTGTCTCCGAGCGGCTTCGCGCTGGACGAAATCGCGCCGGAGCAGTGGGTAGAGGTGGACATCGCGACGGGCGACATCGCGGACATCGGCCTCAGGCCGTCGTCCGAAGTGCTGATGCACCTGTACGCGTACCGGCAAAATCCCCAAATCGGCGCCATCGTGCATACGCACCCGCCTTATTGCATCGCGTTCACGCTGGTGGAGCGGGAGCTGCCGGTCATGTTTCCCGACCAGGCCGCCTTGGTCGGAACGACCGCCTACGTGCCTTACGTGCTGCCGACGACGGATAAGCTGGCCGACGCGGTCGTCGCCAAGGTCGACGACTACAGCACGATTCTGCTCGGCAACCACGGGCTGGTGACGACCGGACGGAATTTGCGCGAAGCGTACTACCGGACGGAGGTCGTCGAGGAAAGCGCCAAAATCTATCTGATTTCAAGCGCCATCCGCGAGCCGAAGGCATTGACGGATGAGGAGTACAAGGAAATCGCGTCGCTCGAAAGCGAAGCGTACCGGATCGAATTGCTGCAGAAAATGAAATGACGGCCGACTGCGGCATATCCTGACGGGAGAGATGGACATGACAGCAGATTTTGAGAAGGCGGGGCTGCCGGAGGACGGCGCGGCGTCCGGACGGCCGGGGCCGAAAGCGACCGCGCTCGCCTTCGACCTCGGCGCGGGCAGCGGAAGGGCTTTGGTCGGAACGCTCGAAGCCGGGGAAGACGGGGCGGAGGCGCTCCGGGTGACGGAAATTCACCGTTTTCCGAACGAAGCGATTCGCATCGGCGAGCACCTGTACTGGGATATTCTAAGGCTTTTTCAGGAGATCAAGACGGGCATCCGGTTGGCGTTCCGGGACGGCTTTCGGCCGGAGACGCTGGGCATCGATACGTGGGGCGTCGACTTCGGGCTGCTCGACGCGAACGGCGAGCTGCTCGGAAATCCGTATCATTACCGCGACCCGCAGACGCAGGGCCTGATCGAGGAAGCCGTCTCGCTGATCGGCAAGGAGGAATTGTTCCGCCAGGGCGGGCTGCAATTCATGCCGTTCAACACCGTATACCAGCTTTACGCGATGAGCAAAGCCCGTTCGCCCAAGCTCGAAGCGGCCGAAACGCTGCTGCTCACGCCGGATTTGCTGCTCTACTGGCTGACGGGCGTCCGGATCTGCGAATTTACGATGGCGACGACGACGCAGCTGTTCCTCCCGCGGGAGCAGCGCTGGAACGTCGAGCTCATGCGCCGGCTCGGCATTCCGGAGCGCATTTTCCTTGCGCCGGTGCCGCCGGGCACGCGGGCGGGACGGCTGACCCCCGCGGTGAGCGAGGAGCTCGGCGTTCCCGCGATCGAGGCGATCGCCGTCGGCACGCACGATACGGAATCGGCGGTTGCCGCCGTTCCGGCAGGAGACGGGCCGTTCGCCTATATCGTGTGCGGAACGTGGTCGCTGCTCGGCACGGAGCTGGCCGAGCCGCTGCTCTCCGCCCGGACGATGGAGCTGGAGTTTTCCAACGAAGGCGGAGCGGGCGGCACGTACCAGCTGCTCAAAAACATTATGGGCTTGTGGATTTTGCAGGAATGCAAGCGCGAATGGGAAGAGGAAGGGAGCCGGACGACGTATCCGGAGCTGGTCGAAGCGGCCCGAAATGCCGAACCGTTTCGCAGCCTGATCGATCCGGACGACGCCGTCTTCTACGCGCCTCCCGATATGAACGAGGCCGTTCGCGATTTTTGCCGGACGACCGGACAGCCGGTTCCGCGAACGCCCGGGGAGACGGCGCGCTGCATTCTGGAAAGCCTGGCCATGCGCTACAGACAGGTGCTGGAACAGGCGGAGAGCTTGACCGGCGAATCGTATGCCGGCCTGCACATGGTCGGCGGCGGCATCCAGAACGAGCTTCTGTGCCAGTTCGCCGCGGACGCTCTCGGGCGGCCGGTTTGGGCCGGCCCGGTCGAAGCGAGCGCGATCGGCAACATGCTGCTGCAATTCATCGCGACGGGCAAATGCGCGAATTTGCGGGAAGCGCGGAGGCTTTCGGCCCGCTCGTTCCCGGTGCGGGTTTACGATCCGCAACGCGCCGAGCAATGGAACGCGGCCTATGAGCGGTATACGGCTCTGCAAGCGCCGCGGGCGTGACGATTGCCGTTCGCCCCGCCGAGACTCGCCGTTTTGGATCGGGCTTCCCGTTAACGAAAAGAAGGGGTTGTCTCCCGAGTCGCCGAAGCGACCCGTGACAACCCCCTCTTCTATTGACCGGAACGCCAACCGTTTCAGAGGGCGCGTTCGGCGAAATAATCCGCCAGTCCGTCGGCGATCGCTTTGACGGCGTTTCGCTGGTAGCTGTCCGTGCGCACGATTTCCTCGTCGTTCGGGTTGGAGAGAAACCCAAGCTCCAGCAGGGCGGCGGGGCGGTCGTTCTCGCGCAGCACGTGGTAATTGCCGAACGAAACGCCGTTGTTTTTCAAGCCGATGCCGTTCCCGAGGCGGTCGGCGATCGAGCGGGCGAGACGCTCGTCCTTGTCCGCATAATAAAAAGCGAGAGTTCCCGACGTCTTTTTTTGCGATGAATTATAGTGAATGCTGACAAAAGCATCCGCCTTGTTCGATTCGCTAACCGCGACTCGCTCCGACAGCTTCGGATTGCTGTCGTTCGACGTCCGCGTCATCAACACCTTCGCCCCGCGGGCGGCAAGCTCGTCCCGAAGCAGCTTGGCCGTCGTCAAGTTAAGCTCTTTCTCCACCGTTTCAAGCGTCGTGCCGATCATTCCGGGATCGCCGCCGCCATGGCCGGGATCGACGACGATCAGCTTGCCGCCGAGCTTGCCTCCGCCGCCGGCCGAAACGGTTGTCGGGGCGGCCTTCGGCGACGATCCGTCTCCGAGCTCGACGTAATCCTGCGATACCCAGCCGGAAGCTTGTCCGGACAGCCGGATGTTCAGCCAGCCGTCCTCGGCCGCAAGAACGGTCACGGCGTCTCCTAACGTCAGCCCGGCAATGACGGGATAGGACGTTCCCGGCCCTTCGCGAACCCGCAGCGAGTCGGCCGTTACCGTCCCTTGCCGCGCCTTGCCTTCCGTGCCTTCGGAGGAGGAGGCTTGCGACGTCTTTCCTTCCGCGGCGGCTCCGTCCGCCTTTTTCAAAAAATATCCCGCAGCCCAGCCCTCGATCTTGCCGGTCTCGATCCGGTACCATCCGTACGCTTCTTCCGTCACCTCGACCCGATCGCCCCGATTGGCGATGCCGACGATTTCGGCGTCCTTGTCCGCTTCGCCGCGAATGTTCAGGTTGTCGGCAAACACGATATATTCGCCCGCAACGTTCGCTTCTGCCGTTCGGAAGGCGGGGAGCATCAGCAGGAGGCAGAAAATGGCGATTCCCCAATATGTTTTTCGCATCAGCATCTCCTTGGTCGGTAAAATATAGTAGATTCGAAGTGCCAGATACATAGAGTATACCAGAGGAGCGCCATGTCTCGTTACCTCCTAAACTCCTGTTTTTATCCTGAAAATAATTGAAAGATTAGAGGCAAGCGGGCTTCTGGAGCAAATCGGAACGTTTACGTGCTTCGCCTTGCGAAAAAGTTTTGGGGAAAATTGGGGTAGAGGAGGGGGCGCTCAAGCGGAGGGAGCCTATGTTGGAATTTGTCCAATTAAGGGAGCGGAAAACGGGGTAACCGTTATCCAGAGTGGATTTTATCCAACGAAAAGCTTGGAATTCAGGTGAAAACGCCGATAAGGTCTCGCCAGATTGGACAAAATCCAACGAAGATGACGTATTTCGTGAAAAAGCCGGTTTTGATTGGACAAATTCCAACCAAGCTCCGCCAAACCCGGCACAACCCCTCTCGATCCGAACAACGCCGCACAACCCCGCACAACCCCGCACAACCCCGCACAATCAATCCCTCGGTTAGCTGCCGAAGCAAACGTTGCCGGAACGGATTTCAGCTATATATGTTACACTAATAAAATTATATATTGTGTCATAAATCGAAATATGTTATATCATATAAGAGAATAACCGTCCCGGGGAAGGAGAGGGAGCAAATCGAATTGACGTCAAGACAGCTGGAGATCGTCGAACTGGTCACCCGGCACGCTCCGATCACGGGAGAGCAAATTGCGGAGCTGCTCGGCGTCAGCCGACCGACGATTCGTTCCGATCTGTCCGTTCTGGTCATGCTCGGTCTCGTCGACGCCAAGCCGAAGGTCGGCTATTTTTTGGGCACGGCGGCGAAGCGGGAGCGGGGAGCCCAAGCCTCGTTCTTAAAATGGAAAGTAAAGGACCGGATGAGCCGGCCGGTCGTCATCCGCGACAACACGACGGTCAACGACGCCGTCATCAGCTTGTTCGTGGAAAATGTCGGGAGCCTGATGGTGATCGACGAGCAAGATACGCTCGTCGGCATGGTGTCGCCCAAAGATCTGCTCAAGTTCGCGATCGGCAACGCCAATGCCCCGACGATTCCGATCCGGATGGTGATGACGAAATTCGCGCAGCTCGTGACGGTCTCTCCCGAAGAGACGGTGCTCGAAGCCGCCCGAAAAATGATCGACCGCCAGGTCAATTGCTTGCCCGTCGTGCGGGCGAAGGACGGCGAAAGCGAAGGCGGCGGGCTGGAAGTGATCGGCCGGATTACGAAAACGAATATTACGCAGGCGATGGTCGAAATGGCCTCGGATCTTTAATCGGGTAGGGGGAGAAGCGGTTGGCGCTGGACAGCCAAAAAATGATTTACGCCTGCTCGGATGCGCTGGGGGAAACGGCGGAAGCGGTCGCCAAGGCGACCGTTCGCCAATTCGCCACCGAAAGCGTGAAAATCAAGCGCTACGGCGGCATCAAGCATGAGGACGAAGTGAAGGGCATCATTCGCGAGGCGGCTCGAACCGGCGGCTTTATCGCCTATACGCTCGTGCAGCCCGAATTGCGCGAGACGATGAGGGAGGAAGCGATCCGGGCGGGCGTCAAAGCGATCGACGTGATGGGGCCGATGATGCAGGCTTTTATCGATACGTTTAACGATTCCCCCAAATATCAGCCCGGCTTGCTTCATGAAATGGACGATCATTATTATCGCAAAATCGAAGCGATCGAGTTTGCGGTCCGCTACGACGACGGGAAGGACGTGCGGGGACTGCAGCAGGCGCAGGTCGTGCTGGTCGGCGTTTCCCGCACCTCCAAGACGCCGCTTAGCATCTTTCTTGCGCATAAGGGCATCCGAACCGCAAACTATCCGATCACGCCGGAAGTGAAGCCTCCGGACGAATTGTTCGCGCCCGGCGACCGGCTGATCGTCGGCCTTACGATGAATCCCGAACGGCTGCTGAAAATCAGGACGGAACGGCTGCGGGCGCTCGGCCTGCCGGTGCACGCCCATTACGCTTCGCTGGATCGAATCGAACGGGAGCTGGCGTTCGCCGCGGCCTTGATGGAGCGTCTCGGCTGTCCGGTCATCGACGTGACCGAAAAGGCGATCGAAGAGACGGCCGGCCTTATTATGGAACGATTATCGGATAACGGATACGGGGGGTAAACGATGGAACGAGAACTGGCATTGGAAATCGTGCGCGTCACGGAGCTGGCTGCGCTTGCCTCCGCTCCCTGGATGGGGCGAGGCGATAAAAACGGGGCGGACGGCGCGGCGACCGCCGCGATGCGGGCGATGTTCGACACGGTGTCCGTCCGCGGCACGGTCGTCATCGGCGAAGGCGAGATGGACGAAGCGCCGATGCTCTATATCGGCGAGGAAGTCGGCAGCATGAACGGTCCCGAGGTCGACGTGGCGGTGGACCCGCTCGAAGGCACCGAAATCGTCGCGAAGGGCCTCAACAACGCGATGTCGGTCATCGCCGTCGCCAACAAGGGGCAATTGCTGCACGCCCCGGACATGTATATGGAAAAGCTGGCCGTAGGCCCGGAACTGGTGGGCAAGCTCAGCCTGAGCGACCCGATCGAAACGACGCTGCACAAGGCGGCCGCCGCCTTGGACAAGAAGGTGTCGGAGCTAACGGTCATGCTTCTCGACCGGCCGCGCCACGAGTCGCTCGTGAAGGCGCTGCGCAAAGTCGGCTTGCGGATCAAGTTTCTGTCGGACGGGGACGTGGCCGGAGCGATGGCCCCGGCGTTTCCCGAAGCCGGCATCGACTTGTACGTCGGGTCTGGAGGCGCGCCGGAGGGCGTGCTCGCCGCCGCGGCGCTGAAATGTTTGGGAGGCGAGCTGCAGGGAAGGCTGATGCCCGCCGACGGAAACGAATACGAGCGCTGCGTTCAAATGGGCATCGAAAATCCGTACCGGATTTTGACGATGGAGGATATGGTCGGCAGCGAAGACGTGATCTTCGCGGCGACCGGCGTCACGCCGGGCGAGTTTCTCGGCGGCGTGCGCTACATTTCGGGCGAAAGGGCCGAAACGCATTCGATCGTCATGCGCGCGAAGACGCGAACGATCCGTTTCGTCCGCTCTCTCCATTATTTGCCGAACAAGTCGCTGTTGGCGGCCATACGATAAGCAAAGGACTCCGCAACGCTTGCCTTCGAATCGCCGATCGCAAAGAAGCCGTTCCCTTGACATGGAAGCTGCCGCGGTTCATCCGGGCAGCCTGAAAAGGGCGGCTTCTTTGCGCTGTCCGGTTTTCGCGGGAAAAGCCGGCGCGTGGCTTTAAAACGGCAAAGAGACCGAGGCGAAGGTTGAGAAGCTTCCTTCGGCCGGTCTCCTTGCCGTCAGTTTTCGAACTTGTATCCGACTCCCCAAACCGTTTTGATATGCTGCGGTTCTTTCGGATTGAGTTCCAGCTTTTTTCTTAAATTCGTAATATGGACGTCCATCGCCCGTTCATTGACGAAAGAATCGATCCCCCGGACGGCGTTGAGCAATTCCTCCCGGCTGAATACTCGTCCCGGGTGCTGGGTGAACAGCTTCATCATTTCGTACTCGGAAAAAGTCGTCTCGATCGGCTTGCCGTCCAACACGATCGTTCTGCGGTTGAAATCCAGCGAGATTCGCTCCTTGTGCGTCTCCGGTTTTCCCGCGTCCCGGTAAAAGGGAGACATGCGGCGCAGCACCGCCTGGATCCGCACCTTCAACTCCTGCATGCTGTAAGGCTTGCACAAGTAATCGTCCGCTCCGGCGCTGATCGCCTGAATGCGGTCGGTGACCGCGGTTCGCATCGACGTTACGATGATCGGAAGCTTGGAACGTTCGCGGAAAGCCGAGCAAAGATGCGTTCCTTCGGCGTCGGGAAGCATAAGATCGAGAATCAGCACGTCCGGCTCGAACCGGGAGAGGGCGGCAAAGCCTTCGCCCGCGCTTTCCACGCGTTCCACTTCGAATTGTTCTTCGGACAAATACAGCGTCAACATCTCTCCGATGATCGGGTCATCTTCAACGACCAAAATCTTCGTCAACGGAAATCTCCACCCATACGAATTGTTAGATTAGCTAATACTTTTCTCAAACTTTGATATGGAGCGAAAAACCGCCTGCAAGCGCTCCTCCAGCTCCCGAATGTCCGCTTCGAACGTTTCGGGGCCGTCTGTTCGGCGCAACGTCGCTTCCAGCCGCGTGGCTGCGTCATAGACGTCGTCGGCCGCAAGATGACTCGACGATCCGCGCAGCGTATGAAGCTTTTGAGCGGCTTTCAAATAGTTTCCCGTTTCGATATCGGCTGCCAAAAGGTCCGCAATATTGGCATATCTTTCCCTGAATTTCCGCAGCAAATGCAAATAAACTTCTTGCCTTCCGTCGAGTCTCGCAAGCGCGGCGGCGACATGAAGTCCGTCCAGCGCGGGCAAGGAAACCGGAGGGCCGGCGGGAACGGCGCCGCTTCGCTCCGGCCCGCTCCATCCGAACCACCGGTTCAGGACGGCTTGCATCCGGTTGAGGTCAAGCGGCTTTGTCAGCACCTCCTGAACGCCCGCCGCCAGGCACTCTTCGTGCTGTTCCATCGAAGTGTCCGCGGTCAGGATGACGATCGGCGTCCCGTTCAGCCGTTCGTCGGCGCGAATGCGGCGAACCGTCGTCAAGCCGTCCATTTCCGGCATATGCAGATCCATGAGGATCAAATCGAACCGGCAGTTTTGCAGCAGCCGCAGCGCTTCCATTCCGCTTGCCGCGGCAACGACCGGACAGTTCAGCTTTTCAAGCATTTTCGAGGCGATCAATTGGCTGATATCGTGATCGTCCACGAGCAGCACGCCTTGCCGCGAACCCGGAGAAGAAGGGGGGAGCAAGGGGATTTCCGCTGCCGTTTCGGGCGTGGACTCGGGCAAAACGAGCTGCCGAATCGTCCGGTAAAGCAGATGCCTGTCCGCAGGCTTAACCAAGACGGCGTCGGGCTTGAACCCCTCTTCGAGCTTTAACAGCGCCTGGCGCCCATACAGCGTCGTATACGATACGATGAAGATGCCCCGCTCGCGGCACAGCCTGCGGATTGCGGTCCAGGCCGCAAACCCGCGCATTTGGTTCATTTCCATATCCAGAATGAGCAAGTCGTACGCCGAATTTCGAACGGCGGCAATCGCACCCTCCAGCGAGGCGACGCCGTCCGCGCTGCAAAATCGGGCCAAATCCGCGAGAAATCGCTCTCTTGCCGCCGCATGATCCTCAACGATGAGCACCCTGCAAGGCAGCTCGGGAAGCGGAACGGGCGAGATCCTCTCGGTCGCAAGGCGCAATCGGAAGCAAAACTCGGTGCCCGCCCCGGGTTCGCTTTTCGCTTCCAGTCGGCCGCCCATCAGCTCCACGACCGATTTGGCGATGACAAGACCCAGGCCCGTGCCTCCGTACTTGCGGCTGATCGATTTGTCGGATTGCTCGAAAGGTTCGAAAATTTTCGCCATTGTCTGCTCGGTCATGCCGATGCCCGTGTCTCGAACTTTGAAGCTGAGCTCGATTTCGGTTTCTTTATTTTCCTCCAGTTCGATGGAAAATTCGATTTCGCCGCGTTCGGTAAATTTGATGGAGTTGCCCAGCAAATTAAGCAGAACCTGCTCGATCCGCCCGGCATCTCCCACGATCGTGTCCGGAATGGCCGGATCGACGGTTACGAGCAGATCCACCGGTTTTTCACCGAGCAGCACGCGCGTCGTGCGGTTGATGCGATGAACGAAATCGTCGACGTTGAACGGCAGGCTTTCGATGGCCACCTTGCCCGCTTCCAGCTTGGAGAAATCGAGCAGATCGTTCAGCGTCCGCATGCCGGGAGGAAGCGTCGATTTGATCCATGTATTCCCGATGCAATTCGGAAAGCTCCGAACGTTCGAACAAATCCGTCAAGCCTATAATCGCTTGCAACGGCGTTCGCAGCTCGTGGCCGACTCTCGCCAGCAAAATGCCCATATCGTGAATCGTCTCCGCGTTCGCTCCGGCGGAAAGGCCGGATTTCGCGGCGTCCAGCATTTCGGCTAAGTCGGCCGCGATCGCCGCGAAATAATTCGAACCGTCATGGATGCAAAGCTGGTCGACGAGCGTCATGACGAGGATCGCGTGATTGCCGTCGCCGTTTCGCACTTCAAGTCTGCCCGTCCAAAACCCGTTCAAGCGGGCTAGCCGCATTCCATGCAGCAGCGTTTCGTATTGCTCTTCGGACATAAGCCGCTGCAAGGAATGAGGGCGATGGCCTGCAATTCCCAGCATGTTTCTGCCGGCTTCGTTCACGAATAAAATCGATCCGTCGTCGCGAAACGCGGCGATCAATTGATGCGGAGAATCCGCATAGCTTGCCATTTTCGCCCGAATCGCCTGCCAATAACGAACCGCGCTTTCAAGCGGGTCCATTCTTTTTTTCAGGAATCGGCGGAGAAAAAAAATAAAACCGAGTTGGGCGGCGAGCGCCGCGACAATAACGACGGCATATCCCGGCCAACCGAATATCGCAAACAACAAACGTCCCGCGCCCCATCCGACGACCAGCAAAAACAGGGAGGAAGCCGGAACGAGAACCGCCACCATTGTAATGCGAATCGACCGCATCATGCAAATCCTCCATCGGAAGTATGAGAGAAACTAATACTTGTCAAACAACATTTCGGCAATTCATTTAATGCTTTGGCATTATGATAGAAAAGCATAAGCTTTGCGACACATATCGACAAGACCTTCGACAAAGGAATTTGATGGGAGCCGATCTACCGAATGGATGGAGAACGATGTGACTTGAAATCCGCAACGAACGTTTCAACGGGCAAAACCAAAACATCGTTAAGAAATGGGGACATCCAGATGCTAACCAGCACCTATGCCAGCAATTACCCAAGCTCGTTCGCAAGCAGCATCGTGACGGACGGCAATCACAAGACGACCACGCTGCTGAATCCGATTTTTTTATCGTTCGCGCGCAATAACAAGCTGACGCCCCGCGAAACGCAGGTCATGAAAGTGCTCGTTACCGAAGGCCTGCGGAACGACGATATTGCAGCGCTTTTACATATTTCGCCCAAAACGTTGAAAAACCACCTGGCCTGCATGATGAAAAAAACGCGCACTTCTTCGTCCCGGGAGCTGCAGGCGAAGTTTTTCAATTTTGCGATGCAGGCGCTGATCACGAGCGGCTGAGCGTCAACCCCATGCTTCCGGCATCGGGTTACGGCGGCGCCCCGCGAAGCTTCGTCGATGTTTCGGATCGGATCAAATGCCTTATGAGGCGTCTTTGCCGCAACGGCCCGTGCGGCGGAGCGCCTTTTTTCGTTGGGCTGCCTCCCCGGAAGCTCCACCCTTCCGGCGTCAACCGCGGCGCCATTCGGACTTGTGTTATAATGGAAGGGATGAAGGGAGTTCGAGGCGTCTTGATCGGACAACGACAATCGCCGCGCGGGCGATTCGCTCCGACGCCCTCCGGCTATTTGCACCTGGGCAACGCGGCCAGCGCGCTGCTGGCCTGGCTGCAAATCCGGTCCGAGCGCGGCACGTTTATTTTGCGGGTGGAGGATCTCGACAAGCCCCGCTGCAAGCCGGAGTACGCAGAGGCCCTGATCGACGATTTGAAGTGGCTCGGGCTCGACTGGGACGAGGGGCCGGACAAGGGAGGGCCTGACGCGCCCTACAGCCAGAGCGAGCGAGGGGAGCTATACGAGCTTGCGCTCGAGCGGCTGCAAGCGGACGGCTGGCTGTACCCGTGTTATTGCAGCCGTGCCGATCTGCTGTCGGCGGCCAGCGCGCCGCACGGCGTCGCGGCCGAGGGAGGCGCGTATCCGGGAACGTGCCGGAGACTCGGGCCCGAAGAACGGCAGGAACGGGCCCGCCGGAAAACGCCCTCGCTGCGCTTTGCGATGCCGGACCGGGAACTCCGCTTCGCGGACGGCATCGCCGGCTTGAGGGCGTTTCCGCCCGGCGCGGGAGGCGATTTCGTCGTTAAGCGCGCGGACGGCATCGTCGGCTATCAGCTTGCGGTCGTCGTCGACGACATCGCGATGGGCGTCACCGACGTGCTGCGCGGATGGGATTTGCTCGATTCGACCCCGCGCCAGCTCGCGCTGTACGAGGCGCTGGGCGCCAATCCCCCGCGGTTCGCGCACGGTCCGCTTTTGCTCGGGCCCGACGGCAGCCGGCTGTCGAAGCGGCACGGCTCGGTTACGCTCGCTTCGCTGCGGGAGCAGGGCGCGGCGCCGGAGAAAGTAACCGGTTTTCTGGCCTGGCTCGCCGGCGTCATCGACCGGCCCGAACCGGTTCGGCCTTGCGAGCTGACGGACGCTTTCGCGCTGGGGCGAATCCCGCGGGAAGCGGTTGCGCTGCCGGAACGCTGGCAGGAAAAATGGATATCGTCCTAAAGGACTTCGAAGGGGAATCGGCGTTTGAACATGGAAGATTGGAATCATTCGCGGCTTACGCGGCAGCTCGCGTTTTTGACGGAAATCGATAAAATCAAGACGGTGCTGCGCCGAACGCTGCTGCTGGACGGAAGCAGACGGGAAAACGACGCCGAACATTCGTGGCATATCGCGCTGATGGCGGCCGTGCTTATGGAGCATGCGGATGAGCCGAAGCCGGACTTGCCGCGGGTGATGACGATGCTGCTCGTGCACGATCTCGTCGAGATCGATGCCGGCGATACGTTTGCTTACGATTTTCAAGGCTTGAACGATAAAGCGGCCAAAGAACAGCGCGCCGCCGACCGCATCTTCGGCTTGCTGCCCGGCGACCAGGCCGAGACGTTTCGCGGACTGTGGCGCGAATTCGAGGACGGCGCGACGCCGGAGGCGAAGTATGCGGCCGCGCTCGACCGGATGCAGCCGGTCATTCACAACTATTTTACCGAAGGCCACAGCTGGCAGAAATACGGGGTTAACCGGTCCCAGGTGCTGAAACGGCTGGAGCCGGTCCGGGAGGCGTCCGCAACGCTGTGGGCGTTCATGAACGAGCTGGTCCGGCGGGCGGTCGACAAAGGGTATCTGAAAGGCGATCCGGAGACGGAGGGGGAATAGCATGCCGCATTTGATCGGGCGGAAGATCAGGCTGAGGGAGTACCGTCTGGAGGATCTCGTGCCGATTCGCCGCTGGGTGAACAATCCGGACGTGGTTCGGTATTTGTCGGACATTTTTTTGTTCCCGCATACGCTCGAAGACACCGAAGCTTATTTGCGCGCCAAGATGGAGCAGAACCGGGACGACAACCGCGGCTTCGTCATCGCCGACGCGGCGACCGAGCTGTTCATCGGGCAAATCAATCTGGACGGCATCGATTGGAAAAACCGTTACGCGAAAATCGGCATCGTCATCGGCTCCCCCGAGCATTGCGGCCAGGGCTTCGGAACCGAGGCGATGCGGCTGCTGATCGACTTTGCTTTCGACGAGCTGAATTTGAACCGGCTGGAGCTGGAAGTGTACGACTTCAACGAGCGCGCCCGCCGCTGCTACGCTTCTTGCGGCTTCAAGGAAGAGGGGCGGCTTCGGCAGCGCCAGTTCAAGGACGGGCGGTACGCGGATGTCATCCTGATGGGCCTGCTCCGGTCGGAACGGGTCGCCTGGGCGGACTGACCCTTTATTTGTAAACGTATTCCCGACTCTGTTATTCTTGTAATTGGAATCGAATCTAGCATTTATTCCAAGGAGGAGAATATCCATGGCTTTTACGCTTGCGATCGGTGATTCCGCCGTCGACTTCCGGCTCCCGGCAACCGACGGACGCACGTACTCCCTTCAGGATTTCGCCGATGCGAAAGGGCTAGTCGTGTTTTTCACCTGCAACCACTGTCCGTTCGTGATGGGGTCGAAAGAAGTGACGCGTGCCACGGCAGAGAAGTACGCTCCGCACGGCATCCGGTTCGTCGGCATCAATTCGAACAGCGTCAACACGAAGCCGGACGACTCGTTCGCTCACATGGTGGAGCTGATGAAGGAAGAAGCGTTTCCTTGGATTTATTTGCACGATGAGAGCCAGGCGGTCGCGAAAGCTTACGGCGCGCTTCGGACGCCGCATTTTTACGTGTTCGACGAGGACCGCAAGCTGATCTACACCGGCCGGGGCGTCGACCAGCCGCGCGACACGAGCAAGATGACCGTGAACGATCTGGACAACGCGCTCGCCGAATTCGTGCAAGGCAAACCCGTATCCGTGCCTTTGACGAATCCGATCGGCTGCAACGTGAAGTGGGACGGCCAGGACGAGCACTGGATGCCCGTCGAGGCGTGCGACCTGGTTTGACGGCGCGGTCGGCCTGACGTTTTTGCCAAGCTCCTTGGACGCTTCAACGGCGCGGGGGAGCTTTTGAAGAACCGGCTTTTCTATGAATCTATGTTTTGCGAATCTATCGAACCTTCGGGAGCAATCGGGGAGAGACTTGAAAATGGTGAAGCTTTTGGGGAAAAGGGCGCTGGCGGCCGCGCTGGGAGCGGCCTTGTTCGGCACCTCGCCGGGGCTCGGGGCACCTGCCGCGGAAGCGGCGGGGAGCGCCGCTTCCGCCGTCGAAATCCGGCTGGACGGCTATGCGCTGCCGTTCGATGCCGCGCCGAAATTCGTTCAGGGGACGACGCTGGTGCCTTTCCGCGCGATTGCCGAAGCGCTAGGCATCGACGTCGCTTGGGACGCCGCGGCGAAAACGGTGCTGGCGACCGGCATCGGAGCGGACGGCGCCGACGCGAAGGTGGTCCTTCGCGTCGGGAAGAAGACGGCGCAGGTAAACGGAGCGGAGGTCGCGCTCGGGGCCGCGCCGGCCGTGGAGCAGGGGAGAGTGCTGATCCCGCTCGCGTTTTTCAGCCGCCAGTTCGGCGCCGCGGTCGACTGGAATTCGGGCACGCGCGTCATCTCGATCGAGTCCCCTCGGCGGGAAATGCACGTGCAGGCTTTTTACGCGATTCGCTCCTACGATCAGATCGATCGGCTGGATACGCTCGACTCGGCGGCGTTCGGCTGGACCCGGATCAACGCCGACGGCGAGCTGGTGACGGACGGCGCCGACTTCTATTGGCCGGAAGCCGACGGCGACGTGACGCCCGAATCGATCGTGAGCCGCGTAAACGGCCAGTCTTCGGACGCCTACCTGATGGCTTTCGCGGTGGACGGACAGCGCGAATTGACGAAGGCGCTGACGGACGAAACGCTGCGGGCGCAATCGATCGAAAAGCTGGCCGCCCTCGCGAAGGAAGCCGGCTTCGGCGGCATCATGCTCGATTACGAGGGACTTGCGCTGACCGACGATCCCGAGACGGTGCGCAAGCAGCTTAACGATTACGTCAAGCTGCTGTCGGAGCGCGTCAAGGCGGACGGCCTCAAGATCGCCCTGGCGGTCCCGCCGCCGAACGGCTCCTATAAGGGCTACGATTACGGAACGCTGGCGAAGTACGCGGATCATCTCGTATTGATGGCCTACGATTACGGCGCCAAGGGAAATCCGGACCCGATCGCGAAAATCGACGAGGCGATTCGCCTGACGACGGCCGCGGGCGTGCCCGAAAGCAAGCTGCTGCTCGGCGTCAACGTCTTCAACGAAAACGAGAACACGCTCGTGCCGATCGTCGGCCTGGCGAAGCGCTACGGCTTGAAGGGCGTGTCGTTCTGGAGGCTCGGGCTGATGTCGGAAGCCGAGATGGCTGCGATCGACCGGATCGTCGTTCGGGAAGGGGATTGACGGCATGCCTGTCGACGCCTTGCTGGCGACGTATTTTCCGGGCGGCGGCTGGAAGGCGGAAGCGGGGCTCGCGGGCTGGAACAATACGACGCGTTACGTAACCGTCGGCGGGCAGCGCCTGGTGCTGCGGATTTACGAAACGCACCGGGACACGGGAAAAATCGCGTTCGAGCACGCCTTGCTGGCGGAATTGGCCAAAATGGACACGGCGTTCCGCGTGCCGGTTCCGCTTGCGCATCCGTCCGGCGCGACGTTCGCGAAGCTGGAGGACGGCAGCGGCCGCTTCGGCTGCCTGTTCCGCTATCTCGAAGGCGAGCGGCCGGACAGCGCGAACGGCCGGACGGCGGAAGCGGTCGGCGAGACGGTCGGCGAACTGAGCCTGAATCTGGCGGCCGTTCGCATCGATTTGCCGCCCCAATACCCCCCGTATTACGAGATGGATGCGGCGCATCCGTCCTGCCCGCAGGAGCGGATCGCGGCGTTTTGCGCCGCGCCGCCGCCCGCGTTTCACGGGCAGCGGGCCGAGCTCATGCTGCTCGCGGAGCGGCTGCGGCAATTCCGCGCGGTCGCGCCCAAGCTGCGGGGGCTTCCGCATCAGCTCGTCCACGGCGACGTGAACGACTCGAATTTGCTGGCGGAGACCGGACGTCCCGACCGGATCGCGGCCGTGCTCGACTTCGAATTTTGCACGCGGGACGTTCGCGCGATGGAGCCTGCCGTCGTTCTGTCGGGACTGCTGGATACGGAAGGCGCGGCGGACGCCATGACGGCGTTTGCGGACGGCTTTCGCCGGCGCGTCCGGCTGCTGCCCGAGGAGGCGGAGGCGATTTTGCCGTTGGTCGAGCTGCGCAAGCTCGATGTGTTCGTGCATTTTCTCGGGCGGCGGCTGGACGGCGTGGACGGGGAGGAGACGCTCCGGCAGCAGATCGATTCCGCCGCGAACGGATTGAATTCGCTCCAACGCCGCGCCGGACAAGTGATCGCGTGCTGCCGCCGGCTCGTCGCGAACGGCGCGTGAGTTCGCACGGCCCACGGAAGGCGCCGCAAGGGCGGCGCCTGGTGCGGGCAAAATCGGCGTAACGATGCGAGGCCGCAAGTCGGGCCGGCATTCTCCGCTATTCCGCCGAACGCTGCCGGTCGATCGCTTCTTCCATCGTTTTGTCCGTCAGGTGCGCGTAAATTTGCGTCGTTTCGGGCGAAGCGTGGCCGAGCTGCTCCTGGGTTTTGTACAGATCGTTGCGCAAGTAATAATCCGTCGCGAACGAGTGCCGCAGCTTGTGGACGGACAAGTACGGCTTGCCGAACCGTTTGGCGTATTTGATGACCATTTCCTGAATGGCGCGCTTGGTCATGCGCGAGCCTTCTTTTTTGCCGTTCGCCACGGCGAGAAAAAGGGCTTTTTCCCGTTTGGGCGCTTTGTACCGCGTCTCCCGCTGCTGCAAATAGGCTTCCAGGTCGGCCACGGCTTCTTGCCGGAAATAGACCGGCGTTTTGAACGTGTCGTCGTTTTTGCCTTTGCGAAAGACGTGGGTCAGCTTCTTTTTCATATCCAAATCGTCGATATTCAGATTGACGACTTCGGACACCCGCAGCCCCGAATTGAGAATAAGGCTGACGATGCACGCATCTCTCGCGGCGTTCAGCTCATGCGCGTACAGCGCCTGTTTGTTGCCGGCCACGTCGGCCGCATAGTCATGCTTAATATAATGGATAAATTCCGCGATTTCTTCTTCCTGAAGCAGCTTGCCTTCCAGCTTGGCGGCCGTGTCCTTCGGCTTGTGCGCCCGCTTGATCGACACCTTGGCCATCACGTTGCGCTTCAGCAGCGGGTAGAAATTCTCGTCCTCCGCGATCTGGCTCAAATAATGGAACAAGGAGCGCAGCGACGAAAGCTTGCGGGAGATCGTCGTCCGGCTGTTCGCGTGCTCCTTCCGCGCGGCGAGAAACATGCGGTAGTTGTCGATGCTGTCCATATGCAGCTTCTCCAGGTCGAGCAGCGGGATGTCGGACATTTTCCCGGCGCTCGTCAAGCCCTCCGCCATCAGCCACGAAAAAAACGTTTCGTAATCCCGCACATACTCGAGCAGGGAGGAGGGGGACAGGTCGGGCAGCTTGTAGTTGACGAACTTCTCGACGTACCACGGCATCGAAGGAATGCGCCGGTCCAACTCTTCGCGGTCTTTCTTTTTCTGCAGATTCATAGGCTCTCCCATAGCGCTTGCAGCGCAAAATTGATTAGTTTACATAATTATTGTTATGTAGTTTAAAGTGGAGCATCGTGCCGGTTTTTCAGATGACAGTTATCAAGACTAGTATATCATGGGAGAAGCGGATCGGGCCTTAATTTAATGCCTTAAAAAATTAATAGTATAAATGATCTGGAATTCTCAAGAGCTTCCGTTCCTTGACGGAAACGGATGCGGCATCCCCTTCGGGCGGTGTAGGAGGAAGCTGGCGCGTCCCGGCAGAGGCTCCTATAATGAAGGTAACCGAACGGAACGAAAGGAGGGAGCGGGGATGGCCATCGTTCAAGTGACGATCGTTCCTCTCGGCACCGGGAGCACGAGCGTAAGCGAATATGTCGCGGCGGTGCAGCGAGTGCTGGAGGAAGCGGGCAGCCGCGTACGCTACCAGATGACGGCGATGAGCACGATTATCGAGGGGGAGCTCGACGAGCTTCTTTCCGTCGTCCGGCGGATGCACGAGGTGCCGTTCGAGCATGGCGCTTTGCGCGTTTCGACGACGCTGACGATCGACGACCGAAGGGATAAAGCCGGCTCGATCGAACAGAAGATGACGTCGGTCGAGCAAAAGCTGCGGGCGGAACGGAAGTAAGAAGCGCCGGCGGCGGAGCGCGCGCGACGGAGCGGCGCGGCCGCCGGCAAATTAAGTTTTGCTAAATCGAGCCGAATCTCGTAACATTCGCCGCGACGCGACGTCTAATAGTCGAGGCGTCGGAACGATGCTTGATTTTGTTGCCGAAAAATGGAGGATCGGGAGTGATGAACGTTCGCAGGCGGTTTTACAAAGGTTCGGTTTTATTGCTCGTTTTAGGTTTGCTGGGTTCCGGCTTGCTGGCGACCTCGGCCCGGGCGTCGAATTCGATCGCGATTTTCATGAACGGGAAAAAGCTGTCGAGCGACGTCGCGCCGTACATTGTCCCGAAAGAGAACGTGACGCTCGTGCCGCTGCGGGTCGTCAGCGAAGAGCTCGGCGCGGCCGTCGAATGGAACGCGGGAACCCGAACGGTCGCGATCCGGCTTGGACAAACGACGATCGCGATGCAAATGGGACAAAACCACGCGACGGTCAACGGCGGGAAAATCGCGCTGGATACGACCGTTCAGGCGAAACAGGGCCGGACGATGGTGCCGCTGCGTTTCGTCGGAGAACAGCTCGGGCTTACGGTGAACTGGGATTCGGCGACCCGCAGCATTTCGCTGTTTTCGGGCGCGGGAACGGGAGGACCGCCGGAAGGCGTGGTCGGCGCCTGGATTTCGACGGTTTACAATTTGGATTGGCCGTCGGCTTCGTCTTACGGGAACCCGACTCGACAAATGGATGAGTTTACAGCATTGCTCGACTCGCTGCAAGGGATGGGAATCAACACCGTATTCGTTCAGGTGCGGTCGGCGGGGGACGCGATGTATCCTTCGGCGCTCGCGCCCTGGTCCAAATCGCTCACCGGCTTTCAAGGGCTCGATCCGGGCTACGATCCTTTGGCGTATATGGTCGAGCAGACGCATCTTCGCGGCATGAAGTTCGAAGCTTGGTTCAATCCGTTCCGGGCGACGGTTGACGGCAATGCGGCGGCGCTGGCATCGAACCATGTCGTCCTTTCGAATCCGGAGTGGATCGTTCGCGCCGGAGGCAAAGATTATATCAACCCCGGCATTCCCGAAGCGCGGCAGCATATTATCGATGCAATTCTGGAAGTCGTGAACGGCTACGATATCGACGGCGTGCACCTCGACGATTATTTCTATCCGTCGGGGACGGCGTTTGCCGACGACGCGGCGTTCGCCGCCTATAACAGCGGCGGCTTCGCCGACAAAGGCGACTGGCGGCGCGACAATATCAACCGGTTCGTGCGCGATCTGGGCGAAGCGATCGAACAGGCGAAGCCGCAGGTCAAGTTCGGCATCAGCCCGTTCGGCGTTTGGCGCAACAAAAGCGCGGACCCGACCGGTTCCGACACGAGGGCGGGCGTATCCGCCTACGATGACATGTATGCCGACGTAAGAACGTGGATTCGCGAGGAATGGATCGATTACGTCGCTCCGCAAATTTACTGGAGTCTCTCGTTTTCCGCCGCGCGGTACGATATGTTGACCGACTGGTGGGCAAACGAGGTGAAGGGCACCGGCGTCGAGCTGTATATCGGCCACGCACCGTACAAGCTGGGCACGGCGGAGACGGGCTGGCAAACGGCGCAGGAAATCGTGAACCAACTGAAGTACAACGAAAACGTGCCGGAGGTTTCGGGGGATCTTTTCTTCAGCGCCAAGGATTTGATCAAAAATCCCCTTGGCGTGATCGAAGCGCTTCGGAACTATTATCAAACCGGGTAATGAAATCGATGGGCATCGGGGGAGCGGCGGCGCTCCCTTTTCAATCTGATCGCGCAAGTCGGAGGGATGAGCATGTCCGGTCGCAATCCGCTCACGAAGTCGCAATCGTCGGCATTGAAGCATATTGCGGCATGCGCCGAAGCCCGGAAACGGGATGCTTTGCAGACGATCGAGGAAATCCTTTATATGAGCGACATTCCTCGAAGCGCGTACGAAACCGCTCTCGCCAAGCTCCGAAAGCATGCGAGGATCGCGCTGCATTTTCACCCGGACAGGCTGGACAGCAGGATGATGACCGTTGCCGAAAGCCTGCTGGCGGAGGGG
Source organism: Cohnella algarum (assembly GCF_016937515.1). NCBI lineage: Bacteria > Bacillati > Bacillota > Bacilli > Caryophanales > Paenibacillaceae > Cohnella > Cohnella algarum. The sequence goes on along the minus strand of NZ_JAFHKM010000002.1, from coordinate 4,893,288 downwards.
AAGTACAAGAGCCAATTCGAGACGAAACTATCGAACGGCAGCCTGACGGCTTTCCCGGGCGGCGAACGGGACCGGTGGGAGAACGACTTGTTCGAAGGCGCCTACCATTCGCAGGAACGGGCGGACGGGGAGCGGCCGAAATACGGGGCGCTCGATTTGACGCTGCGACCGGACGGACCGGCTTCGAGGTTCGGCTCCTGCTATTTTCTGCTGTCTCCGAAAGTTTCGCGGCGTAGCACCTACACTTATCTGGATTCGCACCAGAACCCGAAGGAAAAAGGCACGCTCGAGGAGTTGGACGACGTGATGGCCGCGCTGTTGAAGGACGCTTTTTTCGGGGAGTACGCCATCGGCGAAAAAAACGCGACGCCGCGCAAGCTGATCGAATTATGGTCGGCTCGCCTGGAAGAGCCGTTTCCCGAGCCTTCGATGGGCGCGGCGAATCGCAATCTGAACCATTATATTGAAGCGCAGGTTCACGGGGAAATCTCTTTGCGAGAAGACGCGGTGGCGCTCGTTGCCGATCCTTCGTTCAAAGGCACTCCCGTCGGGGGCACTCTGGAGCGTATCGGCGAGAAGTACGGCATCGATCTCTATTGGCATATGGGGTTCGTTCTGCCGGCAAGCGAGGTGCCGGGAGACTTCCGGGGGCCGGCGATGCCGTCGCTTGCCAGGCGCATTTCCCGCAACGGCCTGATCGACGCGAGCGCGATCGGAGCGGCCGCGGCGGATTTAAAGCGAAATCCGGAAGGGTGGAAGGATCGCGGGACCGAAGCGGAGGCGCTGCAGGAATTAAAACTGCTGTGGCATGTGCTGGTCCGGTACGGGAGACCGTTTCGGGAGTTTCATCGCGGTTGAAGTTTCGAGAGGCAGCGCAAAGCCGCGGAAGCGAATCTCTCCGCGGCTTCTTTTCGCAGTATAAAGGGGTCCATCCAACATTTTGACGAAAATATACTCTAAGGATTTTTCTATATAAAAAAGCCAACGTTTCTTATACTTAAGGAATCACCGACTATTTGAGGTTGATCTTATTTCCGATTCTTTTCTCTTTTATATTCTTGGTAATCCCCCTAGCCCTTGCAAAGTAGGGAGGGTTTGCTTCTTTTGGATGGAATCATTTGGATAGATTGAGGCTAATAAATTTCAAGGTTTCTTAGCGTACGCTTTCCGCGTTTTGTTGGCAATACCCCGGTTGACTGTCCAGGGCAAGGGGAGCGAAAACCCGTCCTCCTGCATATATCAAACATAGGGTAGCTACACCTCCTCGTATAATCAGTTTAGAAGCTCATCTCAAGCGAATTTCCAGTTGATCCGGACAACCGGAAACAGCTTAGATGAATTTCCATATGATGATCATCAACTCAGCGGCGGTGGTGGATGATGTAGCCGAACCCGTACCGCAGCCCGAAGGGCGAGGAACGGAAGTCGGGGAGGCGAAGCCTCTGTCCTCCATCTCTTCGGATCGATCCGGACGATTCGAAGAGCCCGCCGTTTGAGAAGCCCCTGGCTTCCTCATCCGCTAGTTTTTGCTTCACCCGTTTTATCCCCTTCTTTGGATGGGGAAGTCGGGGAAATCTCAAAAAACTGATTCACAATTTGTGCTCTAATCGCAGAATGGATTTGCCATTGCTGTTTCTTTGTCATGCGCTTTTCCACAACTGAATACATGCAGCGTTCGAATGCGAGAGGTCGCATGGCAAGCGAACGCCGCTTTACAACTCGGAACTGTCCGTGGAACAATGGGATCGACAAGCTTGATCTCGGGAGACTTCTTTCCCTCCGTGCAGACCGCAAGGTACTGCTTCAAAAGCCTGCTACCCGGATCCACCGCTCAGATTCTGACCGCTAGTTGCGCCCTCATGCGGGATGGGGGAGTAGCACCCCGCAATTGTCTTCCCCATGGGTGAGTGCTGATGACGAGGCTGCAGCAGGTGGTTTCCACGGGCACCCAGGTCCGAGTCCGGCTTGATTTTGTGTACAAGCACCCGAGGAGGTGAATCCCATGTCCCAAATGCTGATCGGTATAGACGTAAGCTTGCGTTCCCACCATGTACAATTCATGGCGGGGACGGCCGGAAGCTGGCCTCTTTCTCCGTCACCAACGACCGACACGGGGCCGATACCCTCATTCGTCGGATGCTGGATACGGCGGCGGAAGTGGGGTGCCAAACGCTTCGCATCGGGATGGAGGCGACATCCAATCTTGGATGGCACCTGGCCCACTACTTAAAAGACCAACTCGCTCCTTATGAACCCAACGTTCAGGCTCAGGTTTACGTCTTGAATGCTCGTAAAGTGGCTCGGTTCAAGAAGGGCTATGATACCCTTCCCAAAACCGACCGCATTGATGCCTGGGTGATTGCAGACCATCTGCGTTTCGGACGACTGCCTCACGATATGAATGAAGTAGTCCAATACCAAGCCTTGCAGCGTCTGACTCGCACGCGCTTTCACCTCATCCACAGTATCAAGCGTGAAAAAGCGTATTTCCTGAATCAGGTGTTTCTGAAGTTCAGCGGGATGCGGATCGACAATCCGTTCTCGGACACTTTCGGCGCCACCAGTCTGGCTGTGATCCAAGAGCTGGATCCCGAACGCATCGCGGAGATGCCCATGGAAAAGCTGATTGAATTTCTTCAGGAGAAGGGCAAAAAACGTTTCGCCAATCCGCAAGAAATCGCGGAACTGTTGAAAAAGCTGGCCCGCTCTTCGTATCGGTTGGATAAAGCCATGAGTGATCCGGTCAATATCTCGTTGTCCGTCACCCTCAGCGTCATTAAGAACATGGAGGCTGAGGTCAAGAAACTGGATAGACAGATCGACAAGATCATGAAAGGCTTTCAGCAGACACTGACATCCGTCAAAGGCATCGGAGCCGTGTATGCAGCCGGAATCCTGGCCGAGATCGGTGATATTAGCCGATTTGATGATCACAACGCATTGGCCAAATTCGCCGGTCTGGTCTGGAACAAGTACCAGTCCGGAGATTTTGAAGCTGAAGATACCGAGCGCGTGATGACCGGCAACAAGTATCTGCGCTACTACTTGGTTGAAGCAGCAGATAAAGTTCGCAAATACGATTCGGAATACGAAGCGTTCTACCACAAGAAATTTAACGAAGTTACGAAACACCAGCACAAACGAGCACTCGTCCTTACCGCACGCAAATTGGTACGGTTGGTCTTCATGCTACTGAAGACCAAGAAACTGTACACACCACCGGAGAGGAGGAATTAAACCAGATTCCTGATTTTTTCTCCACTTCCATTAGACCCGCCCAAACAGTCGTCTGAAAATTCCGTCTATTGGCTGGGTCAGGTTTCGTATTGCCTTTTTTAGGCTCAAAACAGATTTTTCCCAAGTTTCCTTCCAATTTTCATTGATCAACCCCTTGACATTCCACCGCTAGGCTTTGTCATGGACCTTACCTTGTCTTGCCGAGAGCGAGACAAGGTCTTTTTTTGCCCATTTTCTGTGTATTTGATGGATGGACAAAAATTTATAGGTAGATTCGCCGTTTCCGAGTTAATAGCAGGCAAATATACTAAAGGGTAGTCAACTACCCCCATCAAAGGAGAGGATAGAAGTAATGACAAAGGAATTTAGAAAAAGAAAAACAACCTGCAAAAAAAAATCTTCCCAGCAAACAGCGTGTAGCTGTCATCGTAAAAAACACAAACACCGCAAGCCGCCTGTCAAAGTGACGATTTCCTTAGCCAAGGCGATCGACAAGGCGATTGCCAAAAGCCTTGCTAAAAACCTTGCTAAAAACCTTGCTAAAAACCAAGCTCATGCCATTAGTAATGCCACAAGCACAAATGATAACGACAGCGGATCCACCATTAACGATCAACTTACAAGCGAAAGTGGCGCTAAAAATCATTCGGAAAGCGACAGCGACTCGAAAATTTTCGAAAAAGTCGATAACCAAAGTACGGCAACGAACGCCACTAATACCGATAGTGACTCTACCATTAACGAAACGGTTAATTCCACCAGTGGTGCAACCAACACCAGTGATAACGATAGTTCGGCTACTGTCAATGACACATTAACAAGCACAAGCGGCTCGAACAATACCTCTAATACCGATAGTGACTCTACCATTAACGAAACGGTTAATTCCACCAGTGGTGCAACCAACACCAGTGATAATGATAGTTCGGCTACTGTCAATGACACATTAACAAGCACAAGCGGCTCGAACAATACCTCTAATACCGATAGTGACTCTACCATTAACGAAACGGTTAATTCCACCAGTGGTGCAACCAACAACAGTGATAATGATAGTTCGGCTACTGTCAATGACACATTAACAAGCACAAGCGGCTCGAACAATACCTCTAATACCGATAGTGACTCTACCATTAACGAAACGGTTAATTCCACCAGTGGTGCAACCAACAACAGTGATAATGATAGTTCGGCTACCGTGACCGATACATTAACCTCAACTAGCGGCTCGAACAACGCATCAGACGCCACCAGCACTTCGTCATCGGGTGATAGTACCTCCACCAATGGAGATAATACCTCCACCACAAGTAGTGGTCCTGCGGCCAACTCATCGGATACGGACGCCACCAGCAGCTCAGGTGATAGCACATCAACGAATGGTGATAATACGTCAACCACAACAAGTGGTCCTGCAACAAACTCATCGGATACAGATGCTACATCGAGTGCAGGTGACAGTTCCTCAACCACTGGCGATAATTCATCCACAACCAGTGCCACTGCCACCACAGGTGATAACACCTCTACGCCTACAGCAACAGCGTCGACAGGCGATAATACTACCACCAATACCTCCAATGCTGACAACTCTTCAACGAACGACAACGCAAGCACCGCCAACAGCACGTTAAACTCCACCAGCTGCGCCACCAACGAATCCACGAATACCAGTGAATCCAACAACACCTTTGACTACAACAGCGCCTTAGTGAGCACGGCAAACGGGTTAGCGAGCTCGGCAAACAACTCGGCAAACACCGTCTCCAATGGCAACAACTTCACCGTTGGCAATCAAATTCAAATTAGCGACAATTCCGTGCTTTTAGCCTTATTGCTTTTGTTTTGCAAATGCCGTACCTGCTGTAACTGTCAGCCTTCTAGCGGATCAACAAGCGGCTGTACCTGCGGCACGTCGGGGACGACGAATTTGGAAGGGATTATTTCCAAACTGCTCGATGATGAAAAAAATAAACAACAGCGCATTTTTGATATGTTAAACCAAAATAATTCAATCGCTTAAGGAGGCGTTTACCCATGCTTGAAAACAGTTCAAAAACCACGTTCACGATGTCTCGCAAAAACGGAGAAACCACACTTTCGGTGGCGATCAACAATGGCAGCGACGAAGAAAAAAATATTAACATGGTCGTCAAAGACAGTGCAAACGGCAATGTATTGCCAAGTGTGATCGATGGCACAGCCATCGACAACGGGGTGACGCTGGAACCTAAAGCAATCAAAAACATGGTGATTGATACCACAAACGCCATCGGGCAAATTCTCGTGGAAATGGCAGGTGCAGGGAGGATGACAATGCGTCAAAAAAGTTCGTCATCCGGTGGCAAAACAAGCAACATCATCGAATTGATATTAAAATAAAAAATATGCTTCGTGAAGTATCGCGCAGAAACGATTCCTATAGCGCGATTCGTTGCCGATTCATTTGCTGCACGAGTGTTTCCTCGGTTGCGCAAATCGTCTCTACGAACCATCATGAAGGAATGATCTCCTAATATTAAATGACCGCTAATTAAGATTAGCGGTCATTTGGTGTTTTCAAAGCATACACTTGATGTCCGCTAATGTTTCGGTTAAAATAAGAATATCATGTCCGCTAATGTAAGACAAGATTTGGAGGCTTTGCTAATGAGAGAAACACCGGGGATTTCGGAACAGGGCGATCAGACGATTCAGGACTTCATTCACGCTCTCACCACCCACGAAGATTTGAATCCCAAAACACTAAAAGAGTATGCAAGCGACCTAAAACATTTCATCGGCTGGTTTGAGACCGCCTACCACCAAGAGGAAGAGATTATATTTCGAATTGAAGATGTGGCTACTCCAACATTAACGCGATATAGGGAAGCAGCACAAAAAATAATGGAATTGAAACCGGCGACCATTAACCGGCGGCTTATTACCCTGAAACGTTTTTTTGAATGGGCCGTGTCAGAATCCAGGATTCGCCGCGACCCTTCGAAGCCGGTTAAATTGGTTCCGGAAGAAAAGGTAAGCCCCAGACAGATGACAGACAAAGAAGAAGCTGCTTTGGTTGCTGCGGCCGAGCATGGCGGTTCTCTTCGGGATCAGACGATTCTAATCGTGATGTTTCACACGGGCTTACGAAGCATGGAAGTGTGTGACTTGGCTCCCGGAGATATTCAAATCGGTAAACGTAGTGGTCAGCTTACGGTCCGATCCGGAAAACGAAATAAACAGAGGGAAGTTCCTTTGAACGCCACGTGTAGAGTTGCTTTAGAAAAATATCTGGCAGAACTCCCTCCGCACAGTCCTTTTCTGTTTCCATCTGAAAAGACCGGCGATCGATTAACCGAACGTGCTTTACGTCATTTAATTCAAAAATATATGAAAGCAGCCCGGCTCGAAGGATTGAGCGCCCACGATCTACGGCACCGGTTCGGCTATGTGATGGCAGAAAACACGCCGTTGCACCGCTTGGCGCAAATTATGGGACACGATAGTCTGGACACAACGATGATTTACGTCAAGGCAACCCGTGCGGATCTGCAAGCGGAAGTCGAAAAAATAGCTTGGCAATAGGGGGATGAAGTACGATGTACGCGAGAGTAAGGGAACTGCTAACTCCGGAGGAACGGCTGCATTATTTGCAGATACCGCCTGATCTTGGCGAATGGGAATTGGGCACTTATTTCACATTTACACAGCATGACCTTGAAATCATACAGCAGCGGCGAAGAGATTATAATCGACTCGGCTTTGCCGTGCAGCTGTGCGTACTTCGTTATCTCGGCTGGACACTTTCTGATACAAAAGAAGTGCCGGTTCAAATTCTTCGTCATATTGCAAAGCAAATCAATGCCGATGTGGAGTCTTTTGCATCTTACGGCGACCGAGAAGCAACGAAGTACGAGCATCTGGATGAGATCCGGAAAGAATATGGCTACCAGACATTCACCTTGAGCGAATATCGTTCTTTGTGCAAGCATCTATTTAGCCATGCAATGGCAAACGGCAATCCCTTACACCTGATTCAACTCGCACTCGAAGATTTACGTAAGCGTAAAATCATTCTCCCTTCAATGGCTACAATTGAAAGAGCCGTTTGGGAAACGCGCAAACGAACAGAAGAAAAAATATTCAAGCTGCTCAGCAGTTCACTGACAGAATTACAAATTGCTAAGCTGGATCGCGTCTTAACCACCATGCCGGAAAGTAGCAAAACCTACTTAGCATGGTTAAGGGAAATTCCAGGTACTAGCTCTCCGGATTCTTTTTTGAAGGTGATTGAAAAACTCGAATACTTACGCGACTTGCAGCTGCAAGTCGATACGAAAGGCATCCATCCGAACCGTCTACGTCAACTTTCTAAAATCGGTTCGCGTTACGAACCTCATTCTTTCAGACGTTTTAATGATCCGAAAAAGTACGCGATTTTAGTAGCGTACCTATTGGAACTAATTCAGGATTTGACAGACCTGGCTTTCGAGATTCATGACCGGCAGATTATGATACTGCTTTCCAAAGGGAGAAAGGCCCAAGAGGAACTTCAAAAGCAAAACGGTAAATCGATCAACGAAAAGGTTGTTCACTTTGCCGATCTTGGAGCCGCTCTTATTAAGGCCCGAAGCGAAGGCATTGATCCGTTTGTTGCTCTTGATGCCGTCATGCCGTGGGATCAGGTCGTCGCATCCGTGGAGGAAGCTAAACGGCTGGCGCGACCAGTTGATTACGACTACTTGGACTTGTTAGAAAAGAAATTCTATGCGCTCCGAAAATACACGCCAACGCTGCTAAAATCGTTGGAATTTCGGTCAACTAAGTCCGCAGAGCCGCTAATGAAGGCGGTCGATATCATCCGGGATATGAATGAAACCGGGAAGCGGAAGGTTCCGGAAGGCGCGCCGCTGAACTTCGTTTCGAACCGCTGGCAAAAGCACGTTTACGACGATGACGGAACGATCAACCGGCATTACTACGAAATGGCTGTCCTGACAGAGTTGCGGAATTACGTTCGTTCCGGGGACGTGTCCATAGTCGGAAGCCGTCAGCATAAGGATTTCGAGGAATACCTTGTTCCGAAAGCCGATTGGAATGGCATTGATCCTAACGCTACAAAGCTTGCCGTCAGTTTGTCCGCAAAGGAATATCTTGAAGAACGGATTGAAGCACTTCTTCAAAGATTAAATTGGGTTTCGGATCACATCGATGAGCTGGACGGAGTAAATTTGGAGAACGGGAAATTGCACATTGAGCGATTGGAGAAAGATGTTCCCGATGAATCCCGAAATTTCAGTCTTTCCCTCTATGAGCTGCTACCACGAATTAAGCTTACGGATCTGCTCATGGAAGTAGCCAACTGGACGAATTTTCATGAGCAGTTTATTCACGCTTCCAGTAACCGCGCTCCGAACGAGGAAGAAACAACAATCCTTATGGCTACCCTTATGGCAATGGGAACGAACATCGGGCTTACGAAGATGGCTGAAGCCACGCCGAGCATTTCATATCGGCAAATGGCCAATACAGCTCAATGGCGGCTGTACGAAGACGCGATGAATAAAGCGCAAGCTGTTCTTGTCAATTTTCATCATAAGCTGGCGCTGCCTTCATATTGGGGGAATGGCACTACCTCCTCATCTGATGGAATGCGCGTCCAGATCGGTGTATCGTCTCTTCACGCAGATGCGAATCCTCACTACGGGACCGGAAAAGGAGCAACGATATATCGCTTCGTGAGCGACCAGTTTTCCACGTTCTATACGAAAGTCATCAATACGAACGCTCGGGATGCCGTACACGTCATCGACGGTTTGCTCCACCACGAAACGGACTTGTCCATTGAGGAGCATTATACGGATACGGCCGGTTACACCGATCAAGTCTTTGGTTTAACGCATTTGCTTGGATTTCGCTTTGCGCCGCGCTTACGCGACTTGGCTGATTCCAAGCTCTACGCTATCGGAAAACCGTCCATTTTCCCTAAATTGGAGAAGCTGCTTCGCGGACAGATTAATACAAAGATCATTCAAGAGAACTACGACGATGTACTCCGGCTGGCTCACTCCATCCGGGAAGGAACCGTTTCAGCATCACTCATTATGGGGAAAATCGGTTCCTATGCAAGACAAAACAGCTTGGCTACCGCGCTGAGAGAAATGGGGCGTATCGAGAAAACGATCTTCATTCTGGATTACCTTTCGAGCGAGGCGCTGCGGAGAAAAATCCATCGGGGGTTGAACAAAGGAGAAGCCATGAACGCATTGGCCAGAGCGATCTTCTTCGGCAAACATGGCGAACTGCGGGAACGTGCGCTACAAGATCAGCTCCAACGGGCAAGTGCGTTGAACATTATCATCAATGCAATTAGCGTTTGGAATACCGTCTATCTCCAGCAGGCAACTGAACACCGCAAAAAGCAAGGTAAGCTTCAGGAAGAACTGCTAAATCACATTTCCCCCCTTGGATGGGAGCACATCAATTTTCTAGGTGAATACAAATTCAACTTCAAGCAGAATACGTCTCTCAACTCATTACGACCGCTGAAACAACAGGAAGGTGAGTGATCGGTAGTCCGGGCGGTGTAGCCCGGACTATTGGGCTTAGAGTAAGAAAAAACGCTAAGCCAGGTACATCCGAAGGCTTAGCGTATATTATCGTTAAAATGTTGGCGGTACCCCTATAAAGGTTATGGTTGACTGGACAGGCAATCGGCAAGCTGCTCGAACGTTCCCTCGAACCCTCTTCCGCCGAATCGCCGTTAAAGCGTGCCGGAAGCTTGCTTCAAAAGCCCGGACAGCGTGGCGAGGTCGGGGGAGTCGCCTTCCCGCAATTTGATCCACTTCCGTTCGGCTGGCCCATCGAATCCTTTCGGAAAGTCAATCCCGATTGCGTTCATGATCATGAACGCAATCGCGTCTTTGGAAGGAGAAATGATGGCTGCATAATGTCCGTTTTTCAGAAAGTGCGGCTTCTTGTACTGAATGCGTTCTTCGGCTTCCGGAATGGGAGGTTTTCAGGACCGGGGAGGTTCGGCTCCAGTTTGTCTTTCCGGACGCCAAAATGTTTACATAATATAAGTTATGAAAACTATTATTCGAACTCTTAAGTTATACTTAAGAAACTTTCGAATCTATCGCTTCGTCAATTCTACTTGTAGTATGATTTAGGGAATGGATGGAAACGAGAGGGGCGTCAAAAAGTGACAGTTGGCGGGAAAAGAAGGGCCGCAAGGCTCATTTGGTTCGGTCTGGCGCTCGCGTTGGCCGCGGCTGCGATCGCGGGGTTGCGTCCGGCGGCGGCGGCAGCGGCCGGGGAAGGCATTGAGATTACCGCGGAGGTCGGACTGGGCGGGATCGTGAAGGAAGGGAAGTGGACACGCCTGTCGATCACGGCCGTCAATGAAACGGATCGGGCTTTAAAAGGGGAGCTCGTTTTCTCGGTCGTTCAGCCGAACGGAGGCTACAATCAGAGCTTTTCCGTGCCGGCGGAGCTGCCGCAAGGAAGTCCGGTCGTACTGGAGCTGACCGTGCCGGGCACGAGCTACAACGAAAACAACAACAAGCTGGCGTTTCGGGAAGAGCGCTCGGGCGACGAAATCCCGCTGACGGGAAAATCCTTTCTGGTCGGATCCTCAACGGCCAACACCGTCGTCGGCGTCGTATCCCGGGATCCGGATACGCTCAATTTTTTGCCGATTCTCAATCAACGGGGCTACAGCCTGCAAGTCGTTCCGATCGAGGATCAAAAATTGGCGAATAACGCGATGCAGCTCGGCTCGTTCGATTTTCTCGTTTTGAACGATACGGCGACGGGCGGCTGGAGCGAAGACCGAATCGCGGCGGTTCGCACCTGGGTTCAAATGGGGGGCACGCTCGTCGTTTCGGGCGGCGCGGGCTACGCGAAAACGGCTGAAGCGTTCAAGGATATCGTTCCCGTCGCCGCGGATGGCACGGCGGCGCTTTCCTCCGCCGATTCGATCGTCCAGGGCGGAGACGGCAAGGCGCTGGATCTGGCGGGGCCCGTCACGGTTTCGACGGGTACGCTGCAAGCGGGCGCTACTTCGCTGTTGAATGAAGGCGAGATCATTGTCGCGGCGGAGAGAAAGTACGGAAAAGGGCGCATCGTCTACGCGGCGTTCGACCCTTCGCTTGAGCCGTTTGCTTCCTGGAGCGGAAATTCCGCGCTTTGGGCGCGGATGTTGAGCGGCTCGCTCACCTCGTATTTGCATCAAAACGTCAACGGTTTCGGCTATAGCAACGGTTATTGGGAAGTGGACAACGCGCTGAACGCGTTCCCTTCGCTGCGATCGCCGCAGTTCAACTTGCTGCTCGTCTTTTTTCTTATTTATATCGTGATCGTCGCCCCGGGCGTATTCCTGACGCTTAAGGCGGCGGACAGGCGGGAATGGGCCTGGTGGATCATTCCGGCGTTGTCGGTCGTTTCGAGTCTCGTCATTTATTCGATCGGGTCGGCCGACAAAAACCAGACGATGACGCACAGCTTGCGGACGATGGAGCTCGCGGGCGACGGCCGCGCCTTGCGCTCGGCCGACGTGGCGGTGTTCGCTCCCCGCGGAGGCACGGTGGAGGCCGGGTTCGAAGCCGATGTTACCGTTTTGCCGAATAGCGATGAAAGCGGCACCGGCAACATTTCGACCAATCGGATGAACCAGACCGCGCGAACCGAGCCGGACCGGGTAACGGCGGTTTGGAACCGCGTCGAGTATTCTTCCGTCCGGAAGGCGCGGCTGGAATACAACGAGGAATCGTCCGGCCACGGCCAATTCGACATCGCGGCGGAAGAGCTCGGGGCGAACCGGAAAATACGCGTGACGAACAATACGGAAGCCGATCTCAAGAAGGCGGCTTTGCTGGCGAACGGCAGAGTCTATTCCCTGGGGATCTTGCGAAAGGAGAAGCCGCAGAGGCAACGGTGCCGACGTACTTACCTTCTTACGGCGTCTTTTACGATTACGGCTATCAAATGTTCCCTTTTACGGGAGGACGGGACGAGTATTCGCGGCATCGCGGCATGCTGAACGCCTACTTGCAGGAACAGGGCTCTTTCCGGCCGGTCATCGTCGGCTTCAGCGAGGATAGCGAGAGCTGGTTCGAGGTCAACGGAAAAGAAGTCAAGTCGGACAACCTGACGCTTTGGGTGCAGCCGTTCGAGCCGGATATCCCGGGAACGGGGGCGGCGACGATTCCTCCCGGCTCGATTTTGCCGGTGATGACAAGCCAATCGCTAGGCGAGTTTTCCTACGGTTCGGACGGCATGGTCGGATTGACGGACGGAAGCATCGAATTCGAATATCTCGTGCCCGGCGCGGCCGAAACCGAGTTCGAGGAGCTGACCGTGCATTTTTCGGACATGGGACAGGGCGGACAAATGGTTCTTTCGGTATGGAACGACGTAACGCAGCAATGGGATGAGATCGATCGAACGAGCAACTTGGTCCGGCTGCCGGAATCCGCGGATACGTATATGACGGCCGCGAACGCGGTCCGGATGAAGCTCGAGGTGACCGGTTCCGTTCATATCGCGCTGCCGGAGATCGGATTGAAAGGGAAGGTGAACTCGTAATGGAAACGTCTCTTGCGCAGAAGCCGTCCGCGGAAACGAAAGAGGTGCCGATGATCGAGACGCGGTCGTTGTCCAAGCAGTTCGGCAGCTTCCAGGCGCTGAAATCGCTCGATTTGACGATAGACAAGGGCACCGTATTTGGCTTCGTCGGTCCGAACGGAGCAGGCAAGTCGACGACGATGTCGATTTTGGCGACGCTGCTCGCGCCGACGTCGGGCACGGCCATGGTGGACGGGATCGACGTGACGGAGCACCCGAAGGAGGTCCGCAAAAAAATCGGCTACATGCCGGACTTTTTCGGCGTTTACGACAGCTTCAAGGCGACGGAGTATTTGCATTTTTACGGGGCCAGCTACGGCATCGGCAAGGCGGAGCGCAACAAGCTGATTCCGCAGCTGCTCGAACTGGTGAATCTCTCCGACAAAAAGGACGCTTACGTCGACACGCTTTCGCGGGGGATGAAGCAGCGCCTGTGCCTCGCCCGCTGCCTCGTGCACGACCCCGACCTGCTCATTCTCGACGAGCCCGCTTCGGGGCTCGATCCGCGGGCCCGGATCGAAATGCGCGAAATTTTGAAGGAACTGAAGGATATGGGGAAGACGATTATCATTTCCTCGCACATTTTGCCGGAACTCGCGGAAATGGTGGACGAGATCGGCGTCATCGAGCACGGGCAGCTGGTCGCGCACGGCAACGTTCAGGATATTCAAAGCCGGCTGCGGGTAAAACGGATTCTGACGATCCGCAGCGCGGGGCAGGACGAAGAGCTGGAAGCGGCGCTCAGGGACCGGCCGTTCGTGAATCGGATTTTCCGCGACGAAAAGGGCGTGCAGGTGCATTTCGGCGGCCAGGACGAGGAGCAGGCCGAGCTGCTGGCCGAGCTGATCGGCCGCGGCTTCCGCCTGATCGCCTTCAGCGAAGCGCAAACGAATCTCGAGGACGTCTTTCTGGAAATTACGAAGGGGAACGGGGGAGAAGCATGAGCGGCAAGCAAGCGGAGGCCAAAGCAGGGCGGAACCTGCGATCGCTGTTCGTCAACCCGGTGCTGAACAAGGAAATCATGCTGCGAATGCGTTCGCTGCGTTCGATGTGGGCGTTGTTTTTCTATTTGCTGGCGATCGGGATCGGCGCGCTCGGGTTCATCTATATCAACGAGATGGACGGAGGCGGCGGCTTCAATCCGAATACGAGCCGGACGATGTTCATGTTCATCAGCATCGCCCAGCTCGGGCTGATCGCCTTCATGGCGCCGGGACTTACGGCCGGCATCGTCAGCGGGGAGCGCGAGCGGCAAACGCTGAATTTGCTGCTGACGACGCAGCAGTCGTCGACGAACATTATCGTGAGCAAACTGGTCGCTTCGCTCGCTTTTATGGTGCTTATCGTGCTGGCGACGATGCCGGTGTACAGCATCGTGTTTCTGTACGGAGGCATCTCGCCGTCGCAGCTGCTGCTCGTGTTTCTCTTTTACTTGTTCACGATGGTCGTTCTCGGCTCGCTCGGCATCCTGTTTTCGACCTTGTTCAAACGAACGATGATTTCCGTCATCGTCTCCTACGGCGTCACGTTGTTCATTTTCGGAGGGACGGCGTTTCTGTATTTGATTGTGTTATCCATCATGCAAAACACGTACGGGAACGGGCAGACGGACTACGGCTGGATCGGGTACATCATGGGCTTAAATCCGGTGGCCGCCCTGTACAGCATTTTCGATTCGGAAATTTCGCGGTCGGTATTCATGGTTTATCGCTCCGGCGGCTTGAGCGGACAGGATGCCCCGATCCAGTTGTGGCAGCAATTCCTGATCGTGTATTCGATCGTTTCCATCGGGGCGGTGCTGCTTAGCATCCGGTATATCCGACCGATTTTAAAAAAGAAGCGCGCAGGCAGGTAATGTGTTGGAAGATTGGCAGGCTGTTAATGCGGTTAAATACATTCGATTAACCTCATTAATTATGTTGCGAGAAAAAAGCGAAAGCCTGCCGGGCAAGGAACGTTTTGGGAAAGTCTCAATTATGATTAATGTCATTAATTAAAGAAGCAAAGCGCGGGGAGGTGAAGAAATGGGCGAAGGCCGCAAGCTTTCGGAGCTGTTGAAGCGGGTTCGCTGGCGAATGTTGCGACTTCGCGCCGCTGCGGGCGGGGCGATCGGCTTGCTTGCGGGCAGCGGCGCAGGGGTCGTTCTCCTGCTCGCGGCACGGTTGGTGCCGATTCCGCATGCCGAGTGGATCGCCGCGGCGCTTATCGCCGCCGGCGCAATGACCGGCGCGGCCGTCCGCTTGGCGGGCGGCGTATCCGACCGCGAAGCGGCGCTTATGATGGATCGCGGACCGACGTCCGATGCCGTCGGAACGGCACTCGCGAATTTGCATAGCGAGCTTCCGATTGCCCGGCTGCAGCGCGAGGAAGCGGTGCGGCTCGCCGGCGAATACGTCGCGGGCTTGAAGACGAATTTGCCGGGACCGGGAAGACGCGGGGGCGCAAGGTTCGCCGCGCTGACGGGCGCATCCTGGCTTGTTCTGGCCGGTCTCCTCGCGATCCCGAATCCGATGGACGAGCGGATCGAAGCACGTTCGGCGGTAAATGAGGAGCTGGCTCGGCTGGATGAACAAGCGGATGAACTGGAGCAGCGGCTCGAGCAGCTGCCCGCATTGGAACCTGCCGCGAAGGACGGGCTGCTAAAGCCGCTGTCCGAGCTGCGCGAACAGTTGGGAAGGCTGGAAAGCCCGGCGGAAGCGCAACGCGAGCTGGAAGAGGCGAAGCGGGAGCTTGAACGGCTGGCGGCGGAGCTGAAGCTGCGGGAGACGCGGCTGAGCGAAATGGCCTCGCGAATGCAGGCGTCGCCGCAGCTCCGCGAGCTTGGGCAGGCGCTGGAGCGCCGCGACGCCGAAGCGGCTTCGGAGGCGATCGACGGGCTGCGCGGCGAACTGCGGCGGCTTAGCGAGCAGCAGAAGGCGGAGCTCGCCGAGCTTTTGCGCGAGCTGGCCGACGCGCTGCCCGAGGGAACGGAAGCCGATTCGGACGCAGCGTTGAAGGAAGCGCTGAACAAGGCGGCGGAGCAAGCCGCGAGCGGGGAG